>NZ_JAIUZS010000001.1:0-1176377 GCF_020171505.1 Ruegeria profundi
AGACATCTTCAAGCTGACCCGCAGCGCTGCTCTCGCCGAGTGGCGTCAACTTTGTTCCGGATAGGTTCGCAGTTTCCGCGGCAAACTGAGACTGGTTCGAATTCGTCTGACAGCACCCCCCAAAGAAACCGACTTCTCATACAAAGCAGCCTCGCCCTTTGAAGCGCCAGCACGGAAAAACGGCAGCCACTTGTTGTCGATGAGCCATGCGCTGGAGAACGCAACGCCATAGTCTTCAGGGCGACTACCGTCTTCAGCAGCATCCGCGTGCCAGAACGTCAGATGCGTGTTGTCGAGGTAGATACGATCGGGCGCTGTCAGAGCAAATCAGCTTGAGGCGGGCAGGGCGGCTTCGTAGTTTCATCGGATGACCAAACCTGACCCATTTCGCTATTTCAAAACGAGCCGTGAGATAATCCGCCTGGCGGTGATGCTGTACGTGCGGTTTCCGCTGTCGCTCCGCAATGTGGAAGACCTGCTTCATGAACGCGGCATCGATGTGAGCCATGAAGCTGTGAGATTTTGGTGGCATCGGTTCGGTCCAATGTTCGCGTCAGAGATTAGAAAACGGCGGATTGCGGGCATGAAATCTAGCAAGTGGCGCTGGCATCTGGACGAGATGTTCGTGAAGATCAACGGCGAGCGGCATTATCTATGGCGGGCTGTCGATCATGAAGGCGAAATCCTGGAAAGCTTCGTCACAAAGACACGTGACAAGAAAGCCGCGCTGAAATTCTTAAAGAAAACAATGCGCAAACACGGTCGACCTGAGGTTATCGTCACGGACCTGCTACGGTCGTACGGTGCGGCCCTGAAGGAGATCGGTGCAGGTGGCAGGCAGGAAACGGGCCGTTGGCTGAACAATCGAGCAGAGAATTCTCATCTGCCTTTCCGACTACGAGAGCGGGCGATGCTTCGCTTCCGGCGCATGCGAAGTTTGCAGAAATTCGCCGCCGTCCACGCCTCAATTTACAACCTGTTCAATTCGGAAAGAAGCCTTCACTCACGACCCAATTTTAAACTCAACCGTTCCGCTGCTCTTTCTGAGTGGCGCGGTCTCGGCGCGACATAACGGGCAGTGTCGCTGTCCTTGTGGAGACTGCTTCGAATTCGTCTGGCAGCACCCAGCAGCGGGTTCACCGTGTTTTCCTGATCAGGCAGATCTGGCCGGGCGCTTGAGGATATTCGGTAAGCGGCGGCCTCTGGAAAAGAAGGGTCGCAAGGCCGGGTTCCGATCCCACGGGGTGTAATCTCACTGCTCCCACAGAAGCTGCCGCCAGTCGGGAGTCGGTCTCCCCCCGAAGGTTCTTGGCAGCGATCTGCCCTAAACCCAGTGGATCAGCGCGCAGCGCGTCCACGTCGACAGGATGCATCGGCTCCTAAACAACCTATCGCCATTTAGCTATTTCAATACCGGCCCTGAATCCATTCGCCTGGCGGTGATGCCGTACGCCCGCTTTCCGCTACCGCTCCGCAATGCCGAATAACGGGAGGTATTGCTGTCCAAGCGTAGACTGGTTCGAATGCGTCCGACCTGACTATGGAAAAGAAATAGAAACGCAAACGGTGGGGCGGCAGAAACTAGGCGACCAAATCCGCAGAGGAAGGCGCGGATATCACGCCCCAATAGTCGGCTTCAAGGAACCAATCGAATGCGGAAAGTTCGGTTGCAATGGACTGACGTCCTTCGATGGCAAGAATGGACTCGACCCCGGCCACTGTAATGCCCAACTGCGCCAGCAGTTTAGACGGGTCATCGGAATTGGCAACGAATTCGGAATAGGCCGCCTCATCAAGAACGAGATAAAGGGTGTCCTGACCGCTGCCTCCAACAAAAACATCGCTCGAAGGTGTTTCATCCCCACCGATCAGAGAGGGTTCGATGAAGACAAAGATATCGTCGGACGCACCGCCGAAGACGATGTCGCTGCCAAGACCGTCCGTGATGACATCACGACCATCGCCGCCGACTAAAACGTCATTTCCAGCACCGCCACCCAGAATATCATCGCCTGGGCCGCCGAACACGGTGTCGTCATCACGCCCGCCCTGAATGATATCGTTTCCGATGCCACCATTGATGATGTCGTTTCCAGTACCTCCGAAGACCACATCGTTTCCTGGTCCGACGCTGATCCGGTCATCGCCACCCATCCCGAAAACCCCGTCCGGTCCGGAACCTGAATTGAAAACCGACGCGTCATCGTCCAGCAGTACGGTGTCGCCCCCGCGAAAGACGAACTCGGAATATGCCCCCCAAAGCTGATGCACCGTTTCCGCCGGGTGCAGCATGTCCCAGGCAAGAACCTGATCGCTGTCAAAACTGCTTCCGTCAATCAAGAGGTCGAGTTTGTCGGCAACAATCCCAAAGCTCTCCGGATCTTCCAGAAGGGCAGACGTCACTGCAAAGAAGTCCAGCACGCGAACATCGTTGCCACCATTGGTCTGGGATTGCACCAGCGCAGCGAGACCCTCGTTGAAGGTATCGACCAGCAGCCCAGCAAATTCCTGGGTGACCATTGATAAACTGTCGAATTCAGGAAACAATCCCGTTGGCGGCAGGGTGGCCAGATATACAGTTTCGACACCGGCCTGTGTAAGCCTGGCGGATGCCTGGCCGATTTCCGCCAAAATGTCATCGACTTCCGAACCCAGAAGCGAAAACAATTCTTCAACGGTGGCGCCTTCTTGCGCCTCGGCCTGGTCGACAAGGGAGTTGAGGTCATTGCCGCCAATCAGAATAACGCCGGCAGAGCCTTTTGGAACGCCTGCGATCGCGTTCCGTTCGAAGTTATCGATCTGAGTTTCGAGATCGATTATGTTTTCCAGAACATCCCTGCCAATGGTTCTGGCGGCCGCGAAAGCGTAGTTTTCAACCTCGAACCCGCCTAGCGTGGCGGTGTATTCGGGATGTGTGAAAGCATTTGTAATCGCGCGCTCGCTACCGAACTCGGGAAAGTTTGTCAAAATAACTTGCTCGGAAATCCTCTCACTCAGCGCCTGCAACTGGGCGAGCGGCACGACTTCTCCGAACCTTTCGATCAAGTCGGAAAGTATAAACGAACTGAGAACCGAGGTCAGAAGTTTGAAGGCATTTCCAACGTCCGTCAGACTGTCCCCGAAATAGTATATGCGCGAGAAACTTGTGCTCATTGGTGTCTCCGTTTCGATTGAAGCCCGAGACCGCAGGAACCGATTCTGTTCACTCTTCACTGCACAGTTCTTGCTGAAATCCTAAAGGACCGAGGAAAGAAATCAAGAGCACTGCCAGTTTGCAGTGAGGCACGCGGCTTCGCGAGTTTGGAGGCAATTCCTGTTTCGCTGGTTCGAAGTCGTCGGTCTTGTTTGTTGCCCAAAGCACGCCGAAGCGTGCTGGTGTCCCAACTCTCTCCGAGTGAATTGGTAGCGGCACGAATTAAAAGACAGGCTTACAGGCTAAACAGAGACGTGTTCGAATTCGTCTTGCAAAACCTTCATGATGGTTCTGCCTGAGCGACGATTGTAGCGATAATACCGTCGCTTACATCCCAGCGCCCGCGCAGGTTCAAACTGCCGTCAAGGAGTATGCGTGCATTAAACGTTTGATCTTCAGCGTTAAATTCCAATAACGCATCTGCAAAATCAAGAGAGGTTTGGCGTACGGGGTACCAAGCTTTGAACACCGCCTCTTTGGCGCAAAAAAGAATACGTCCGTTCAAAGGTGCGCGGGAAATCCACTCGTGTTCATGCCCATGCGCAACTATCTGCGCGACCTCTGCCGGTATGGGTTCGGCGGGTTCAGCATCAATACCTAGCCACTCGGTTTGAGATCTTTCGCTGACGGCACACGCGACGTACTCGCTGCAGTGCGTGATTGTGCCCCGTACACCTTCCGGCCAGTCAGGTGCTCCGGAAGGCAAGATCCCGAGATGTGGGACATCACGTCCGATCCGGGCCAAAGCTGCATGCGCGCAAGACCGGCCGGCCATGTGATCACGCTGACGTTTGGGCACTGCCCGCTGAACGTTCGACGCATAGCGCTGATCCAAGCCCGCCCAAGCTGTCGCGCCGAAGCGTTCCACGACGGTTACGTCGCTGGATACGAGGCGACTGAGTAGACCCAGCCTGTCAGTAACAGCTTTCGATCTGCTGTTGTCATTCATCGCGGTTAAGGCGCGACCAGAACGCCGACGGAGGTCGCCCTTTGTCGTTCTTTTGGAAAAATTCTCTTTGACCTTGGGGTTTCGACGACATTCTTACTCCGTGCAACGACTCAACTCTCAGACGGCCTTAGTGTCACTGATAATGTGATTTAACTGTCGTGTTGCATAGGACGTTAAACACCGTTTTCGGGACCTTACTGGTCATCGTGGTGTTGGTGGCTGACGGGCGAAGGTCAGGATGCTTGCTCAATTCAGTCATTAAACTGGGACGGTATCTTCCGCGCGTTGAAACCGGTCCGGTCGATTGAGATTTCAGGCGTCTCAGACGCGAATCGATTCGTTGAAAAACGGTTATTGGGTTACCTCAGGTAAATGAGGGGTGCTCAAAACCTAGGCATTCACGCCAAGAGTGCAATCATCGGGCCGGTTTTTAAACACGACCATCGCGGCGTCTGTCACGACGATTTGCAGAGTGCATTTTTGTATTGAATTGAAAAGATTGGATTTCCCGGTTTCTGTATTCTTCATGAGGTCTTTTCGCATCTGCAGCATTCTAGACAAAACGTATTAAGTTGCGTTAGAAGATACCAGAGCATTGGTAAAATGTTGCTGCGACACTGATATCGACAATTTTATTTCGATAGCGTGGCTGGTTTGAGTTTTTTTGGGGCTTCTGAGTGGGCCCGGACCGTGGGGGTTCAGGGATGTCATCAACGCGAGCCAAGGTCCGCTCATAGTAATTCTCTGGAGCGGTAATCTGACAGAACGCGATCTACGCGTAGCTTTGCGCTGATTTATTAGTAGGTGGTTCGGAATAAGCGCGGGCCAGGAGTTGAGACCGATGCTTGATTATTTGACGGACAAGAGTTTTGAAGTCATTGGGTTTTCAATCCCAAACTACCTCGGATCAAAAGTACCGCATGCCGCGTGCAAGGCGAAACATGTTGGCTGCCTTGACCTTGAATATGCTGATCCAACGCGATTGGACGTTTTGACCGCAGTCTCCGATCTGCGTGCGGCTGCGCCAGCGTTATGGGGGCTAAAGCTCACGTCGGTGGGTCTCGACGCCGCGCTGGATGCGGATCTGTTGTGCGACGGGGCTCCGCACACGATTGTAATTGTCGGAGAGCTTGCGAAGGCCACTGGCGGGACGATCGCTCGGCTGAGGTCCGAGGCACCCGAAACTCGTGTGCTGGTCGAAGTTGTTTCGCGTTCGCAAATTGCCTTGGAGGCCGACCTTGCCCCAGACGGCTGGCTGGCCAAGGGACATGAAGCCGGCGGGCGAAGCGGAGACGAGACGGCGTTTATCCTTCTTCAGGCGCTGCGTCAGGTTACCGATTTGCCGATCATCGTACACGGTGGCGTCGGGCCGGATACGGTTGCAGCGCTTCGCTTGGCTGGTGCGGCAGGGGTTGCATTGGATTGGCCCCTTGCGCTGCTGGATGAGGCCCTGACACCTGCACCGATGCACCGGGCGCTGAAAGCTTTCGATGGCAGCGAGACGCTTCACGTCGCGGGTGTAGACAATGTCGGCTACCGGCTGTTCTGGCGGCCTGATCACCCCCCGGCACGTTCAGTGAAGGAAGTGGCAGATGCCAACCCCTCCGCACTCGCTGCAGCGGTAGCAGATCTCTTGGACCCGGTTACTGGCGGTGGTGTCTGGCTGGTGGGTCAGGATGCATGTTTCGCCAAGCCGATGCTTGAAAAATATGGGCGAGCGGGCGCTGCTTTGAATGATCTGTTGGCGCGTTCCAAAGACCAGATCGCCTCGGCGCATGCGCAGCGTGCTTTGGCGCGTAACAGCACTCTTGCACAGAAACTGGGTACCGAGTTTCCGATAATGCAGGGTCCGATGACCCGGGTAAGCGACCGCGCGGCCTTTGCTGATTGCGTTGCCGATGGCGGTGGGTTGCCATTTATTGCGCTTGCGCTCATGCGGGGCAAAGAGGCCAACGAACTTGTCACTGAAACCAAGGCATTGCTAGGCAATAAGCCTTGGGGAGTAGGCGTGCTGGGCTTTGTAGATGATGCGCTGCGCGAAGAGCAGTTGGAGATCATCCTGCGGAACGCGCCGAACTTTGCCCTGATCGCGGGTGGGCGGCCGGATCAGGCGCTGAGGCTCGAAAAGTCCGGAATCCCGACGTTCCTGCATGTGCCATCACCGGGGCTACTCAAAGTCTTTCTGGAGCAGGGATCGCGGCGCTTCATCTTTGAAGGAAGGGAATGTGGTGGTCATGTAGGTCCTCGGTCGAGTGCGGTTTTGTGGCAACAGGCAATGGACGCGTTGCGCGCATTCTACGGCAGCGATCCAATGGACTGTCAGATCTTGTTCGCTGGAGGCATTCATGACGCATGCAGCTCGGCGATGGTTGCCACAATTGCGGTCGACGCGGTGGCGCAGGGCGCCGAAGTCGGTGTTCTCATGGGGAGCGCTTACATCCTGACAAAGGAGGCCGTCGCCGCAGGCGCGGTGGTGCAGCGGTACCAGGACCTCGTTCTGGGTGCGCGTGAAACCGTGCTACTGGAATCCGGTGTTGGCCATGCGACCCGTGTGGTCCGAAGCGCGATCGCGGACGAATTCCAAAGCGAAAAGGCCCGACTGCTGGCTGAAGGTGTCGAGGCCGAAGATGTCAAAGATGCGCTCGAGCGGTTTAATGTCGGCAGGTCTCGCGTCGCCTCCAAAGGCATCGACCGTAACCCGAACTTTGGAAAAGTCGATGGGGCAGCAAAATACATCGAAGTACCCGAAGCCGATCAGGAACGGCAAGGGGTGTACATGATCGGACAATTGGCGTCGCTGCGCGACAGCGCGTCGACTATTGCCGATTTACACGCGGACGTCTGCGATGGGGCAGTCTCTTATTTGAAAGAGGCCGTGCCGGAGGCGCCGCGACAGGAAGCATTCGTCGAAGGCCCGGGGTCACGCGTCGCGATTACCGGCATTTCGACTATTTTGCCGAAAGCGCAGGATCAGTTTCAGTTCTGGGAAAACATCCTCGACAAGGTGGATGCGATCACCGAGGTACCCGAGCGAAGGTGGGACTGGCGCCGGTATTTTGACGAAGACCGGGATGCGCCAGATAAATCCTATTCCCGCTGGGGCGGGTTCGTGGATGAGATGCCTTTTGATCCGATCCGCTACGGTATTCCACCGAATTCGATGACCAGTGTCGAACCGCTACAGTTGCTGACGCTGGAACTCGTGCGAAAGGCGCTTGAGGACGCCGGGTTCGAAGACGGTGTAATCCCGGACGCTGCACTTCGGCGCCGCACGTCCGTCATCATTGGCGTAGGCGGCGGCGCAGCGCCGATGGGTCAACAATATGCGGTGCGCGCAACGTTGCCGGCACTTTTGGGACAGGTGCCCGAGGCGGTTACCGAGCGGCTACCGCAATGGACCGAGGACAGTTTTCCAGGGGTTTTACTGAACGTGATCGCGGGTCGCGTCGCGAACCGGTTCGATCTGGGCGGAGTGAACTTCACTGTCGATGCAGCTTGTGGATCTTCCCTCGCGGCAGTGATGACCGGTGTACGCGAGCTTGAGACCGGGACATCCGACATGGTGATTGTTGCGGGCGTCGATGCGTTCATGAGCCCATTCGATTTCGTCGCTTTCTCCAAGACACGGGCGTTGTCCGCCCGTGGCCGGTGCCGGACTTTTGATGCCAGTGCGGATGGAATTGCAATCTCTGAGGGGCTGGTGGCAATGGTGTTGCGCCCGTTAGAGGCCGCCGAGGCAGCCAGCGATCGGATCTATGCCGTTCTCCGCGGTGTGGCAGGTGCGTCAGACGGGCGCGATCTTTCGCTGACGGCTCCGCGGCCGGAAGGGCAGCAGGAAACGTTGCGCAGAGCCTATGAGCGGGCGGGTATTTCACCGTCAAGCGTTAGCCTCGTTGAAGCCCACGGGACGGGGACGATCGTGGGTGACCGTACCGAAGTTCAAAGCCTCACCAGCGTGTTCGGACCCACGCGCGCTGACAAACAGTTCTGCGCGATCGGATCTGTCAAGTCGATGATCGGCCATACAAAGGCGGCGGCTGGCTGTGCCGGAATGGCCAAAATGGCTTTGGCGCTGCACCACCGCATCTTGCCGCCGACCATGCATGTGGTCGAGCCTAACCCGACCGCGAACTTTCAGGAAAGTCCGTTTTATCCAAATGTCGACGCTCGGCCGTGGATGAAAACCGGAACCAGCCCAAGGCGGGCGGGCGTGAGCGCTTTCGGATTTGGCGGCACGAATTTCCACGCCGTGCTCGAGGAATATGACGGTGGATACCTGCCACGGCATCAGGCCCCGGTCCGACAAAATTGGAGCCATGAGTTACTGTTGTTTTCGGCAGACGACCCAGCGGCTCTGGTGACGGACCTGCGAAAGGCGGCCGCCGCTTTCGAGACAGAGGCGTGGGCTTTGCGCGACGTGGCAGCCAGCCTTGCGGCGCGGTTTGACGCGGGTGCCGGTGCCCGCTTTGCTATGGTGGCAAGCTCGCTTGCCGATGCAGCGACGCGTATTGTTGCTGCGGCGGGCGCGCTAGAAACAGGTGCGAAGGATGTGCGCGAGGTTGATCCGCTGGGCGCCTATTTCGCGCAAGGTGAACCGCTGAAGACTGATCAGATTGCGTTCCTGTTTCCGGGGCAGGGGTCGCAATATCCCAACATGGCAGCCGGTCTGACTATGTACTTCCCGGCCATGCGCAAATCGCTCGATGCGGCACATGAACATTTGCGCGATTTACTCGATGTGAGCTTTGCCGATCAGATCTACCCTCGCCCCGCAATGTCGGAGGCTGAGAAATCAGCGCAGGTGAAACGCCTGATGCGTACGGACGTGGCACAGCCTGCGATTGGAGCCATCTCAAGCGGTATACTGTCACTTTTGAGGGCGTTCGGAGCGGATGCGGGTGCCGTGGCCGGTCACAGTTTTGGTGAACTGTCGGCGCTGAGCGCGGCGGGCGCTTTTGGTGAGCGAGAACTGTGGTCTTTGGCGCATGCGCGCGGTGACGCCATGATTAGCGAGGGTGGCGACGATCTCGGAACGATGACGGCGGTGAGTGCGTCTGAAAACGAGGTCCGCGAAGCGGTATCTGATCTGACTGGCATAACCTTCGCCAATTACAACGCTCCCAGACAGACGGTGCTGGCAGGAGCGGAAGATGACCTGGCGCGCGTTGAAAACGCGCTGCATGCGGCTGAAATTGCTGCGCGCCGTTTACCGGTCGCCTGTGCGTTTCACTCTGATTTCGTAGCTCCTGCGCGGGACAAGTTGGCCCGGGCCATTGCCAATACGCCCATGACCGCACCGAAACTGCCAGTGTTTGCCAATGAGACGGCCGCCACGTACCCACCAGATGCCGAGGCTGTGGCCGAAACACTAACACGACACCTGACGCAACCAGTTCGTTTCATGGGCAGTATCGAAGCAATGTACGAGAGCGGCATTCGGTTGTTTGTTGAGGTGGGGCCGAACGCAGTGTTGTCGCGCCTCACAAAGCGCATTCTGGGCGACAAGAGCCATCTGGCGGTCGCGACCGATGTTGAGGGGCGGAGCGGCGTACACCAGTTCCTCGCGGCTTTAGGCGCGATGAGCGCTGCGGGGGTAAAGCTCGACCTCGGTGCCTTGTGGAAGGATCGTGCGAGTACATCCGTCGATGTCGTGAACTGGAAGTCAGAAGAAGAAACAGAAAACGGATTGCTTTGGATGGTCGATCTGGCCTCTGTTCGGCCAGCGGGAACAGAGGTTTCGCGCATCGGATTAGCGGCCCGGATCGAAGACGATACCGTGATGATACCACCTTCTCCTTCCGTTTCGCCTGCTCCGGTTCCTGAGCCTGCCACAAGGCCGATGATTTCGATCCCTGGACAGGGTTCCGAAGCAGCAGTGGACGTTATGCGCAAGCACCATGCGCTCATGGCGCAGATGCTCGAAAGCCACCAGTCGACCATGCAGATGTTGCTGGGCGGTGCTGCTGCGCCTGCCACAAACCAGCCCGACATCGCGATCACGCCAGTTCCAACGCCGTCAACGGTTGAGCCGAAACCGTCGGAACCGCGGGCGGCTGAAACTATCGCGGTGCATGCAGATCCGACACCTTCGCCGGACGTGACTTCCTGCGACGCGCAGCAAGTGACCCATAAACTGCTGGAATTGATTTCGGAACGAACAGGCTATCCGCCGGAAATGCTGGGCCGCGAGATGAACCTTGAGGCCGATCTGGGCATCGACTCCATCAAGCGGGTGGAGATTCTGGCCAGCCTGCGTCTGCACTTTCTCGCCGAAGCGGGAGAAGCGGCACACGAGCTTATGGGCCCGGTAGCACGCGAACGGAGCGTGGATGGAATTGTGGCGCGGTTTATGGAGGTTGTAGATGCCGTCAGCGGCGATGCGCCTGCGGCGGCCACGCTCACTCAGGCGAAGGCTGACTCAGTCTCGTCGTATCCTGAACCGGAAGGGGTAGCCCAAAAGCTGCTGGAACTGATTTCCGAACGTACAGGCTATCCACCGGAAATGCTGGGCCGCGAGATGAACCTTGAGGCCGATCTGGGCATCGACTCCATCAAGCGGGTGGAGATTCTGGCCAGCCTGCGCCTGCACTTCCTCGCCGAAGCGGGTGAAGCGGCACACGAGCTTATGGGCCCGGTAGCACGCGAACGGAGCGTGGATGGGATTGTAACGCGGTTTATGGAGGTGGTGGATGCCGTAAGCGGCGATGCACCTAAAGCTGCCAGTGTTTCCGCGGTAGAGGACGCACTGCCTGCGCCAAGCTATATGGACGGACAAACGCGCCGCTTTGTCATGGTGCCATCAACCACATCAGTGGTGAACCCCAAACCATGGGTTTCATCCGGGGCGACCTATGTCATTACCGAGGACGGGCAGGGGGTAGCCACCGCTCTGGCCGCGCTTATAGAGGGCGCGGGCGGCGTGCCGATTGTTTTGCCAGTTGAAGGTCTGACGCCCGAAGATGTGGCGTCGGCGACCGAAGGTCATAGCGTTGCGGGTATTTTGCATTGCGCGCCACTGTTCTCTGCTGACGAAGTGCCTTTTGAGGCCAAGCGCCTGATGGCGCAGGTGCGCTCGTCGACCGAAAGCTTGTATGTGATCCTGTCGGTGGTTGGTCCGGCGCTGGCGACCCGGTCTGATGCGGTCATGGTCGTGGCAACGCGCATGGGTGGCTCATTTGGGTTTGATGACAACACCACACTGGACCCGACGGCTGGGGGACCGGTTGGTGTTCTCAAGACCCTCGACAAGGAATGGGCCGCGGCTCATGTCCGTGCAGTCGACGTATCGGAGACTTACGGGCCTGAAGACATTGCTGGTACCATTTGCGACGAAGCCGGGCGCCGGGATGACGCGGTCGAGATTGGTTGGGTTGATGGTAAGCGTGTCGAACTTTTGGCCGAACCGCGTCCGATTTCTTTGATCGGGGGTGCGAAGGACCAGAATCTTCTGGGCGAGGGTTCTGTTGTACTGGTTACAGGTGGCGCGCGCGGGATCACAGCGCGGTGTTTGCTTTGGCTGGCAAGTAAATATCAGCCTCGCCTTGTCGTCGCAGGATCCTCTCCGGTTCCTGATGCAGAGGAGGCGGGTGAAACGGCGGCCATCACCGACCCGATGGCCCTGCGAGCTCATCTGGCGCAGCAGGCTAAGGCAGAAGGCGCGAAAGTCACCATTGCCGAAATTGAGCGTACCAGTCGTGCTCTTCTGAAGGCGCGTGAAATCCGTGCCAATATCGCCGCACTCAAAGCGGCCGGGGCGCAGGTCGAATACCATCAGTGCGACGTGCGGGACGGTGCAGCGTTGACCAACTTGATCGAAGGGATTTACGACACCCATGGTCGCATAGACGGGGTCATCCACGGTGCGGGTTTGATCGAGGATCAACTGGTCATCGACAAGACACTCGACAGCTACCGCAGGGTCATGGCCACCAAGGCCGAGAGCGCCTTTACCCTTGTGCAGGCCCTGCAGCCGGAAACCGTCAAGTTCTGCGCGTTCTTCACATCAGTTGCGGGGCGCTTCGGTAACCGCGGGCAGGGCGATTACGGTGCCGCGAATGAGATTGTTTCAAAGCTGGCCCGCCGTCTGGATCAAGCTTGGGAAGGTCGTGTTGTCGCGATCAGCTGGGGGCCATGGGACAGTGACGGCATGGTTTCGGACGAGGTCAAAGCGCAGTTTGAGGCATTGGGTATTGAGGCGCTTGATCCTGACCTTGGAATTCGCGCGCTCGAGGCCGAGATCCTTAGCGATACCGATCGTGTGCCTGAAGTTGTCTGGGGTCTTGGTCCCTGGGCCAGCGATCTGACTGACGACCTCCAGTCAAAAGACACGATCAAGGCCGCCGAATGAAAGAGGATAGGCCCGATATTCAAGCTGCGCACACGGTGTGCGAACCCATCGCGATTGTGGGCATGGGATGCGTGTATCCCAAAGCCCGAAACAAGGAAGCCTTTTGGCGCAATATTGTGGACAAGGTCGACGCCGTCACAGAAGCGCCTGAAGACTGGGACGGGGCGCAATACCTGGACCCGAACAGCGATGCCAATGACCGCGTCTACACCAATCGGGGGGGGTTTCTCGGGAATCTGGCGCGGTTCGATCCCTTGCGGCATGGCGTGATGCCAAACTCTGTCGATGGCGGCGAGCCGGACCAGTTTCTGGCACTGGAGATTGCGGCTGACGCGGTCGAGGATGCGCAGTTCGAGATGCGCCCTGTGCCCGGTGATCGGGTGGCGGTGATCCTGGGCCGCGGAACCTATATCAATCGCGGATTTGCAAATGTAGTCCAGCACGGAGTGATGGTAGATCGGGTGATCGACATCCTGCGCACCTTACATCCCGAAACCGGCGATGAAGAGGCCGACGCGCTCAAGGCGGAACTCAAAGCATCACTGCCGCCGTTTAATTCAGAGATGGCGGCCGCGCTGGTCCCAAACCTGGTGACGGGCCGAATTTCAAATCGGCTGAACTTTCGGGGCGCCAACTACATTATCGACGCTGCCTGTGCCTCCTCCCTCGTGGCGTTGGATCGCGGTGTTGCTGACCTGCGCGCGGGTTCTTGCGACATGGCGCTTGTTGGCGGTGTTCATGCGTCAACCCCAGCCCCGATCTATCAAATTTTCTGCCAATTGGGAGCATTGTCGCGCAAGGGCAAAATCCGGCCTTTTTCGGCCGAAGCAGACGGGACGCTGCTGGCAGAGGGCGTCGGCATACTGTGCATAAAGCGTTTGTCCGATGCCGAATTGGCTGGTGATCGGATTTACGCGCTGGTGCGCAGCGTTGGTGTGGCGAGCGACGGCAAGGGCATGTCGATCCTTGCGCCCCGCATCGAAGGCGAGCGTCTTGCGATCCGGCGGGCCTATGTGTCGGCGAACGTGGCACCGGATACGGTTGGATTGGTCGAAGCGCACGGTACGGCAACCAGCGTTGGTGACGCGACCGAGATTGACGCGCTGAAGGCTGAATTCGGGGATATGAAACAGGGCTGTGCCATAGGGTCGGTCAAATCAATGATCGGGCATTGCCTGCCCGCCTCGGGGTCTGCTGGGTTGATCAAAGCCGCGCTGGCGCTGCATCACCGGGTTTTGCCACCAACCCTGATCGATACATCCAGCCCCGACCTGGGTCTTGATGACACCGGGTTTTATCTCAACACCGAAGCACGTCCATGGATCCACGGGCGCGAAACGCCCAGACGCGCGGGCGTGAATGCGTTTGGTTTCGGGGGGATCAATTCGCACGCGATCCTTGAGGAATATCGCGGGGCAGCGGAACCAAAGGCAGCGGTGTCACGTCCCTCTGAGATAATTGCAATGGCTGCGCCAGATCAGGAGCAGTCGCTGTCTCTGATCGAGGCGGTCGCAAGACAGGTTCACCAGGCCGATGACTTGACCGCCTGTGCAGCCGCGTTGAATGCGAAGACCGGCGCCGGGCAGGTGCGCATGGCCGTGACAGGCGGCACACGGGAAGATATCCTTGCTCGTCTCGATCAGATCAAGGCGGCGCTGCAGAAAGGCCGGAAACGCCTGCGCGACCGGCGCGGTGCATATATGTCTGCTGAGCCGCTTGCGGAAAAAGGCAAGGTCGCCTTCCTGTTCCCGGGCGAGGGCAGCCAGTATCGCAACATGTTGGCCCCGCTGATGCTGCATTTTCCGCGCATGCGTGAGTGGTTCGATATCGTGGACGGAGCCTATCCCGGTGAAACGGGTCGGCAGCGCGTCAGCGATGTGTTTTTCCCGCCACCGCTGGAGACACCGTCGGACGATCATCTTTGGCGGATGGATGTGGGGCCGGAGGCGATCTACGCGGCCAATATGGCGATGGCCACTCTGTATCAGCAGATCGGGTTGAAGCCAGACATGTTACTCGGCCACTCAACAGGAGAATATGCGGCACTTTCGGCGGCTGGCGTGACCAAGCATGAGGATGTGTCGCACCTTCAAAAGGATATACGCGATCTGAACGCGGTTTTTGCCGCTGCCGAACGGGATGACGCGATTGCCAAAGGCACGCTCTTCACGATCGGGCCGGTGAATGTGACCAAGTTGCGAGCTGCGCTTGAGGGCCGCGATGACGTTTTTCTTGGCATGGATAACTGTGCGGCACAGCAGGTGGTCGTCGCAACAAGTGCCAAGGCTGCGGATTGGGTGCCTGAACTGGCAAAGTCGCTTGGCGGCTTTTGCGATACATTGCCTTTTGGTCGCGCCTATCATTGTCCTGCATTCGCACCGTTTAGCGGGCGGCTCGAAGAATTTCTGAGTCAAATTGACATCCGCGCACCTAAGCTGCCGGTCTATTCCTGCCTGACCACCAAGCCGTTTCCGAATACCTCCAAAGCCATAAAGTCTTGGATGGCCGCTCAATGGTCCAGCGAGGTGCGTTTTCAGGACACGATACGGCGCATGTATGACGACGGCGCGCGTATTTTTGTTGAATGCGGTCCGCGGAACAATCTGACGTCGTTTGTCGGGGACGTGCTGCGCAAACAACCGCATGTGACCGTAGCTGCCGATACAGTCGGGCGGCAGGGGCTCAGCCAGCTGCATCATCTGGCCGCCCAGCTTTTTGCCGAGGGTGTGCCTCTTGATCTGGATGCGCTCTCTGGCACGGCGGAAAACGTGCAGAGTAATGCGAAACCGCTTAAGATGGGTTTGCAGCCGATGGCGTTGGGCGAAGGCCGGCTTCCTGCACGTGAACGGCAAGCCCAGCAAGCGCCTGAAAAGATCACCCCCGACGGGCCACCTGCCGCACCATCGCCGCTTGAGACCCTGATCGATGGTTATTTTGACACGATAATCAAGATGATGCAGACGGAACAGAACGTCATGCAGGCCTTCTTCGCAAGAGGGAACACGCAGCCCAAGAGCGCTGCGCCCAATGCAGGCGACCGTTTCCCGATGCTGAGCGAGGTGGATGTGAGCGCAGACGCCCGGTCGCTGCGCGCGCTTATCCATCTCGATCACCAGATTGCGCCTTATCTTGCCGATCACGCGTTTGGCCGCGCAATTTCGGTGAATGATCCGGATCGACATGGTCTGAGCGTTGTGCCGCTCACCTTTACGATGGAGGCGTTGGCCGAGGCCGCCGCTGCATTACGGCCAGGTCTGAGGGTCGTGGGTCTTCGCGAAGTGCGCGCCTCGCGATGGATCACTGTTGAAAAGCCGTTGTCGCGGAAACTTGAGGTCACGGCGGAGTATCTGACCGTTGACGGCGATAAAACGATCATCCGGACACGCATTCGCGATGCTCAAGGTCCGGTCCTGCGTCCGGTGATTGCGGAAGCTGATATCGAGTTGGCCGCAAACTACGCGCCTGCGCCTACAGCGTCAGCCTCTGCCTTCGAAGGCACGGTAGGAGCACATTGGTCATTGAAGGATGTCTATCAGCGCATAATGTTTCACGGGCCGCGCCTGCAGGCCGTGAAGTCTATGCATGTTGCTACACCCACCGCTGCCGAAGGTGTGTTGATCGGGTTGCCTCAAGACGATCTTCTTGCCGCCACGCGCATCCCGGAATTCGAAATTGATGCCATAACGCTGGATGCCGTCGGTCAATTGGTTGGTGTCTGGTCAGCGGACCAATTGGATACGGCCTTTCACATTTTCCCGTTCCGTGTGGAGCACGTTGAGATCTTCCGCCAGATGCTTGCCCCTGACGAAGAGGCGACATGCCGTTGTGATATAAAGCTTTTGAATACCGACGAGATGCGGTCCGACATTGATGTGGTGACGGCAGACGGACATCTTATGTGCCGCATCAAGGGTTGGTGGGACAAACGCTTTAACCTGCCGGATCCGTTCTTCCACGCACGGTTGGACCCTGCTGGAAATGCGCTGTCGCGGATCATTGAGGCCGCACCGCTTGACGGTTTGAAAATCGTGATCACGGAATGCATTAGCGACGGTTTGCTGGCAAACAGCGGAGGAATTTGGGCAGGCGTGTTGGCTGGGCTCGTCCTGTCAGACAGCGAGGCGGCGATTTTGCGCGCCCATAGCAGCTCGGAAACCGAAAGGTTCGACTGGTTGCGCCAACGGGTCGCGGCCAAGGATGCCGTTCGCGCCTGGCGAAGTTCGGGACTATGTCCGGCGGACATCGAGATTGAAAATATTTCTAACAATCAAATGCGCGTGGCAGCGGGCTGGCCTGCGGACTGGGGGACAGCTCCGCGGATCGTGAGCGCGTGTGTCGGGCAGACGGTTGTCGCTGTCGCGACAGACCCCGGCGAATATGCCAACCTGTACATGGGGGTCGCCAGCCTGGCCGCAGATGGAAAGACGGCGGATTTGAGTGCCGCTGACGTGGACCTGCTGCCGCCCGAGCCAAACCTTCGCGCATCTGCGATTTCCTGCTTGCGCGCCTTGCGACAGGCGATGGGGCAGGGCGCACGTATCACGCAACTCAACACTGCGAAGGGTTATGCCATTGTGCAAAGACCCAGCACCACCGACCCGCTGAAAGTCCGTTTCGTTGAGGACGGAAGGTCAGGCGTCGTGATCGCCCTTCTCGCAGAAACACATCGAATAAAGGAAAAGGAGTGAGTCCAATGCCAGTTGCCATTGAAACGGCCAAGACTGCGATGCGCGAAATTTTCCATGATCTGGCAGAGGACCTGGAGGAGGAGCCGGTTGAATTCACCGCCGATACCAAACTGGTGGATCTGGGCGTGGAGTCGATCAGCCTGATCTATCTCATCTCGGAACTGCAGCAGCACTTCAATCTTGAGGAGCGGTTGTTCCAACACCTGCGTGAAACCGAGCGGCTTCTGGTGGACATGCAGGTTAGCGACATTCTCAACGGCGTTGTCGCGGCATCTGCCGGTCAGGAGGTGAGCAATGCCTGAAAGATATGTCAAAACGCTGCTCATCGGTCTGGATGGGGCGACCTATGATATCCTCGATCCGCTTGTGTCCGAAGGCGTAATGCCCAATCTCGGTCGGTTGATGGAAGGTGGTAGCCGGGGCATTCTGCGCTCGACAATGCACCCCCTCACACCGCCTGCTTGGGCGACGCTCATGACTGGGCGATCACCCGGCAACCATGGCGTATTCGACTTTATCCGGGTGGACCGGACAAACAGCACGCCGACCTACACCCTTACCACATCCGCCGATCTCAAGGTGCCAACAATCTGGCAGATCGCGTCCGAAGCAGGCATGCGGGTCACGACATTGAACTACCCCACCATGTTCCCGGCCAAACCGATCGATGGTGTGGTCATCCCGGGTTATGTGCCGTGGTCCTATCTTGGCCGTGCAATCTATCCCCGCGAAACATACAAAATGCTGAAAGAAGAAGGCGTTTTCAAAGCACGCGAGATGTCGACTGATTGGCAGCACGAGCGAAAAGCCGTGCAGGGGCTCGCAGAAAATGACCTGCAGGATTGGGTTCAGTTCCACATTACGCGCGAGCGACGCTGGTTCGAGATCACTCTCAAGCTGATGGAACGCGTGCCGAGTGAACTGACATCCGTTCTTTTTGATGGGGTCGACCGTATTCAGCACCTCTGCTACCACCTCATCGATCCGGCGACGCGTGGCGACTATAGATCTCAGAGTTCGGTCAGGGCGCGCGACTTGGCGCTGCAGTATTTCCGTGATGTGGATAACTATATTGCCCAGATGGTTGCAAAAGCGGGTGATCAGGCAAGCGTCATCATTGCCTCGGATCATGGGTTTACGCGGTCTGGTGCGCGGATTTTCTATGCGAACAGCTGGCTGGAAAGCTTGGGCTTGTTGAAATGGAAACCCGATGTGCCTTTGGACAATCAAGGGCGTGTTGCACTTGATGAAAATACTGAAGCGACAACGCTTATCGATTGGGGCCCAACCAAAGCCTATGCGCTCAGTTCCTCAAGCAATGCAATCTTCATCCGAGTAGCTTCGGAAAACGATCCGGACGGAGTACCCCCCGAGCAATATGAAGCCTTTCGCGATGATCTGATTTCCAAGCTGAAGAGCCTTGTTGATTCCGCTTCTGGAAAACCGGTCGTTCGTGATGTGTTCACACGCGAGATGGCGTTCCCCGGAACAGAGAGCGCGCGGGCGCCTGATCTGACCCTGCAGATGGCGGATTATTCCTTTCTTTCTGTGTTGCGCGCGGATGAGCCGGTCAAGGACCGGAAAATCCCTTATGCAACGCATCACCCGGATGGTGTCATTATTGCCAGCGGCCCGGCGATCAAATCATCTGGACGGGTCGAACCTATGCGCATCGTCGATGTGGCTCCGACGGTGCTCTATTCCTTGGGCCTCGATATTCCGAGCAGCTTCGAGGGCCGGGTGGGAACGGACCTCTTTGATCCTGCATATGTCGCGACTCACGTGCCAGAGATTTCCGATACCGCCGGCAAAGAATCTGGAACAGACAGCAGCGAAACTCTGAGCGGCGACGCTGAAGAGCAGATTAGAGCGCGTCTTAAAGCGCTTGGATATTTGTGATGATACCATGCCACGCATAGAAATAGACGGAACAAAACTCCACTATCAGCAAATTGGTTCCGGGACCAATTTGCTGCTTGTCCACGGTCTGTTTTCAAGCATTGGGTTCTGGTGGGGTCCTCTGGCGTTCACATTAGCGAAGAACCATCGCGTCACAGCTCTTGATCTGCGCGGGCATGGGCTGTCAGGCATGACCCAGCGGGGCTACAGCGCAAATGATTTGGCAAAAGACATTCTTGCCTTGGCAGACCATCTGGGCTTGCGAGATATTCATATTGTTGGACATAGCTATGGCGGTGCCATTGCGCTGGCCGCAGCACTTCAGGCCAGAGACAAGATCATACGCATCACTCTTGCAGATGCCTGGGTCCCAGCCTTGCAGGCTCAGACTTATACTCCCAATCTCAGAAAATGGTCGGCTCTTAAAGAGAAGTTGAAATTGAAGGGCCTACAAGGAGAGGGCGACTGGCCGATGGTGGCGATGGCTTTCCTTGAAGAAATAGCGGAAGCGCCGGAAGACACCCTCGCAAATATGCAACGCGGGCAGTACGGGCGTGGCTGGATGCCGACAAAGCACAATTCCAACGCCATACGGCGCTGGCGGCGACTGATGGCAACAACACATGCCTGGAAAGAGTTCTATGCAACAAGCGTGCTAACGAGCGCAGCGCTTCGGAAACTCGAGACACCCGTCCACATAATTTACGGCAAAAAGTCTGGCTACCACCAAACCCGGGACGCATTGCTGAAACACCTGCCGAATGCGACCAATCACGAAGTATCAGGAGGTCACTATTTCCCGCTTCTTCAGCCGCGCGGGCTTACTGATCTGATCGCGAACCCGCCGAAAACAGCCGCGCCAAGCGTTCAATTTCATTCGCGTAGAGAGTTGGCCGATCAGTCAATGGAATATGACCGTGGCTAAGGATAATTCATTCGACACAACTGCCGGAAGCGGCGACGGGTTGAACAGCGGAAATTTCCGCCAGTTGGCCAAGAACGGCATTGGTGATCCCGACAATGCTTATGTCCACGGAATGGATTTTTTCGAAGGGCGTCTATACTGCGGCATGACGCGCAACTCATTTAAGTTGCTCAGACTTTTCCCGCCGATTGATCCGCCTGCACTGGATCCCTGGCCCGTGGACGTACCTCCAAAAGTGCAAGACTTGGATATGCAGGGCCAAATCTGGCGTTGGACACCTGGTGAAGACACATGGGAGATGGCGTACCGTTCACCGATGATCCCGGGCAAGCAAGGTGAGCCTGCACCACGGGATTTAGGGTATCGCGGCATGACCGTTTTTCAGGGGGATTCTGACCCGAAACCCGTGCTGTACGTTTCAACGATGTCAACAGTGCTGCGTGGGTGCGCAGCCCATGTCTTGCGATCCGAAGACGGGTTGAATTTTGAGCCAGCATCCGAACCCGGGATCGGCAACGACAGGATTTCGACCTTCCGCGAGTTGGTTTCTTTTGACGGTTACCTATATGCCCCGCCTGCGGGTGAGGGTATCCAATTCAATTCAAACAGAACTGGCGTGATCAAGCGTTCAAGAGATCCCAAGCCCGGAAACTGGGAAGTGGCCATGGACGTGGGATTTGGCGATCCCAATAACAATGGCGTCTTCATGATGACCCAGGCGAATGGTCAACTCTACGCAGGCACTTTCAATCACTTTCAAGGCTACCAGATTTGGACCACGCCACCTTGCGGTGACGGGCCACTGCAATGGCGCAAGGTTATAGACCGTGGCGCGTACCGGGGGCCTTTGTCGGAAATCGCAATGGGCATGTGCGAGTTCAACGGGGCCTTGTATGTCGGCAGTTCGATCCAGAATGGCGGATATGATCGCACCAATCTGGTGGGGCCGGGCGCGGGCGAGATTATCCGGATTTGGCCAGATGACAGTTGGGATCTGCTGGTCGGCATGCCGCGCGAGACGCCGGACGGTATTAAATACCCGCTCTCTGGGATCGGGCCCGGCTTTGACAACCTGTTTTCAGGTTACACTTGGCGGATGTGCGTGCATGACGGGTGGTTGTATGTTTCGACCTTCGATTGGAGCGTCTTTCTGCAGTATGCGCACCGGCCATCGCCCACATCGCGGCGACTTGTGAATGGTATCGGTTTCGAGCAGCTCGCCCAGATCGGCGGCGGCTTTGAGCTTTGGCGGACCAAGGATGGGATCACGTGGGTCCCGGTCACAATAAACGGGATGAACAACCCCTATAATTACGGGGGGCGAACGATGGTCTCGACACCCGTGGGTCTGTGTGTTGGCACGGCTAACCCGTTCGGGGGTTTAAGCCCGGCGCGCTTTGCATCGCGATGGGAGTATCATGAAAACCCCGATGGAGGAACGGAGGTTTTCCTCGGAAATACTAGCCATGAATCCTACACTGTGCCCGACGCCGCGAAAATCACGGTGGAGTCCTCGGATCAACAGCCCGCTTCTTTTACCGAGGTGGACTTCGCGATTACCGGATGCACCGGTTACATCGGCAAGCATCTGGTTCCGAAGTTGTTGGAGCGCGGCTATCGGGTGCGGTGCCTGGTTCTTGCAGGCACAGAGACGGAGTTGCCGGAAAGCGATCAGATTGAATTGATCGTCGGAGATTTGGCCGATGTGGATGCGCTGAAACGGTTGGTAAAGGGCGCGCGCATCGTTCTCCATATGGCGGCGCGTTTGGCCGGGTCCTGCACGGTACCTGAACTTCGCGCGACGAACGTGCAGGGTACGCATGACCTGTTGCGCGCCTGCTCGGACTCGCCGGTGCTGGAGCGGTTTGTTTTCTGCAGTTCTGTGGCTGTCTATCAGAACCAGTTCAGTCCGAAAGACTGGCCGATCCACGAATCTCATGCGTTGCGCATAGATGGTGGTCACGATCTCGCCGACTATGGAATGTCCAAGATCGCGGGCGAAAACCTTGTCCGGCATTACGCCAAACATGATGGCTATGCAGGGACCATTTTACGGTTCGCCCTGGTTTATGGTGTCGGCGATCCGATGTTTGATAAAATGGTGCGAGACTCTGCTCCGGCGCCTTTTTTTGGCAAGGGACAGCAAGGGGATCAACAGCGCCAGTTCGTCCATGTGACAGACGCTGTCGAGGCGATACTGCGGGCCTGCTTCGAAGAGAGCGCAAAAAGCAACGTCTTCAACGTCGCTGGACCGGATGTCGTGACCTATCGTGCGATCGGACGTTTGACCCGCGTGTCGATCGGCGCTGCTGTGCGCGAAGATCTGGTGCCCGACCAGACCCGAACCTGGAGTCGATACGTGCAGCAATACGACATTTCTAACGCGAAACGTGACCTTGGGTTCTATCCAAATGTTACGACTTTCGAAGGTTTGCGAGAAATAATTGAGGCCGCGCAGTCGGACGGAGACCTTCCCACTCCCCGATACGAAGCGGGACACACAGCGCTCCTGACCCAATACGGGATCGGTGGTCTTGCCATGGCGCGCGACCCGTTAACGTCATCGTTTGGTCCTGAAACCGGCAATGTGCGGGAAGGGCAAAAGAGATGATGAAATCCAATTCATTGAGACTTCGGCCGGCAGCAGCCGCCAGCAAAAGCAAGGAGGAAGTATGATGCCCACTATGAACCAGCAAGGACAATGGGAGCCAAGAGTTGCCCAAGTTCCCCAAAACGATCGTCAGCGAGTGCGGTTCATTCGCGGGCTATTGGCTGATGGTCGTGTCGCAGAAGCTCAGTCCGAATTGATTGGGATGATACAGCATGAACCGCAAAATACACGTCTGAGGGTGATGCTTGCGATCAGCTATATGCGGCAGAACCAGTTGGATGAAGCGGCCAATATCCTTGAAGAGGCGATGCAAACAGATCCGAAGAACCGATTGGCCCCGTTGCTTGCGGCTTATGTTGGCATGCAGGGCAACGACCCGTCATATTCGGAAAAGAACTTCCACAAGGTGCTGGACCTCAATCCAACCTCCATACAGGCGCTGAGCGGCCTTGCGTCCCTGCATGAGCAGCAAAAGCGTCCGGATGCGGCTATCGAAGTACTTGACCGCGCCTTGGAAACTGATCCGCAATCGGCGGTCGTTCGCCGTCGTATCGCTTCGGTGCTGGCGCGACAGGACCGTTATGACGAGGCTAAGGCGCATCTGAAATTCGCGCTGGAAGCCAACCCGGCAGACCCGCGGACGACGCTGCAACTTGCAAGGTTGCTACAGCGTGAAGACGACTACCCTTCGGCGATCAAACTTGTCGAAGCGGCGCTTGCAAAGAAAGCGGGGAATCCGCTGCTGCTGCAACGATTGGGAGAACTGAAAATCTCGCAAAAGGACTATCAAGGAGCAGAAGCAGCACTCACCGAGCTTGTAGGGAAAGAGAAGGGGCGTCGTCGAAATTCCAATGCCCGGCTCTCGCTTGCACGGGCACTGATCGCCCAGAAGAATCTGGAGGCGGCGCGCGAAGTTCTTAGCAAACTTAACCGCCCTGTCTTACGGGGAGCCGTGCAGCGTCTTCATGGAGATGCCTTTGCTGCAGAGGACAGAGGTGATGCCGCTGAGCGCAGCTATCGTGCAGCGATGATGCACATCCGCGATGGGCAGTCTGCGTTGGAAAGGGTCGACCTTGCCAAGGCTGATCTGAAAAAAGTGTCGCAGAATAACAAAGAAGTACTGGCGCTATACATCGCCGAATTCGACGCTCTGCGGGAGGCAAGAAAAGCACGCGCAGAACGGCAGGCAGAGAAAGGTCCGAACCAGGAACAGTTGGAAGCTCGCGCTCAGAGGCGCCAACGGCGGCGCACGATGCGCCAGCGAATGGTTATGGCCCGTGCGCGAGGTGCACGTAATAGTGGCGGCGGAGGGTTCCAACCCAATTTAGACAACGGATGATTTGGGGTATCGTTAACCGTCAAGCCAGATGTGGCAGTTGAGATGAAAGTACTTGTTACCGGACCTTCAGGAGCCGTGGGTCAATACGTGCTCGAAGCATTGATGCGGACAGACCACCAGGTCCGTGTCTTCGCTTTGCCGGACTCGATGCACCGCATTAATTATCGTGACAGGATCGAAATGGCGCCAGGTGAACTCGCCGACCCGGTGGCCCTGAATGAGGCGTTGAAAGATGTTGAGTTGGTCTTTCATACCGCATTGATCAGCCCGCCTCCTGCCATTGATGCGGAAATCCTGGACCACGTGAATGTCGAGGGAACACGCAGTTTGGTTAATGCCTGCCGTGGCAAGGTTTCCCGGCTGGTGATGATGTCGTCCAACAACGTCTACGTGCCGCATCGAACGCCGAATCTCTGGCCTCTGACTGACGACGCACCAAGAGAAGCACATGGCAACCCAGCGCAGCAGGCACTGGGTGAGAGTCTGATACGGGCGGAGGATATTGTATTTGAGGCAGCCGAGACCGGCGCGTTTGACTACGCGATGCTCAGGCCCACGATCGTCTCTGGTCGGAAAAGCCCATTTGTCGAGAACCTGATCACGCAGTTGATCCGTAATGCCGAAGCGGCTGAAACCTTGCGCCGTATGTGGGACACAATGCAGTGGACGCACGGGGTCGACATCGGCAGCGCGGCCTTGTTGGCTGCAGAGCATCCCGACCTGCGCAATCAAAGAATGCTAGTGGCAAGCGATGAGCCAATCACGGCCTATGACGTTGTCTCATTAATGTGGGAAATCATGAATGTCGGGCGTGATGACAATCCTTATGCCGAAATAGCCTCGCAAAACAACGTTGGTTTGCCAAAGTTCTATCCGGCCAGACTACGCGCGGCCGGTTGGTCTGCGCGCATGACAGCCAAAGACTGCATCCGGGAGGTTCTCGGAAGGCTGGAGTTCTATCATTCCACGGCTGCGAATTTCCCAGCTTATCTGCAGGTGGAATAGATTCTGAGATTACGGAGCGTTGAATTCGGAGTGGACGCATGAAGGTCGTTATATTGGATCGCGGATCGACGCTCGGCGCTATGTTGCAGGCCGCGCTGGAACCGTTGCATTACAAAGTGGACCGGCATGAACTGCTGGCTGGTCAACCGGTCATCGACGGGATCGACGAAATCTTGTCCGGAGCCAATGCAGTATTTATTCTCCATCCCGGTGCGAACCTGCCGCACGAAAAGGTGGAAGCGCGGATGACCGAAATCATGTCCGCAGCCGCGCGCGCGGGTGTGCGCCGGGCCATTCTGTTGAGCAACACGGTCGTCTATTCTGACACGGCGTCGGGCGACGGTACGATCCGGGAAACTGCACCGATCCACGAGGACGACGAGACGGCGTCCGAAGCAGCACGCTTTGCTGTCCGGATTGAGAAAGCCTTTTTCGCGGCGGCAGATGACAATCTGGAACGGGTCACTTTACGGGTTCCAATGCTTTATGATCGGGCGGACCCCGATGCACTTTCCGAGTTGCGGGCCATTATGATCGAGGGAAAGAAGGCCTGCTTGCCCGGTGCTTTTCAGCGACTGCATCCGGCCGATCTGTGTTCAGCCCTTGTATCGGCCATGCGTGTATCAAGCGCCAGCGGACAGATTTTTAACATTGCTGAAACGACGGCAATCTCTCCGGACGTGTTGGTCGCCGAATTGCAGCGACTTGGCCGTCTTTTATCGGATCCGAACGCGACGGAAGATCGAGTCCGTCCGTCTTATCCGTTCGAGGAGCCGAAATTCGCCACTGACAAGGCGAGCCGAATTCTGGATTTCAGGCCGCAGCGCAGCACTTGGTCTTCACTAGCGGAATGTGCGCAGGAGATTATCTTTGACTTGCGCCGGGAGGGTCACGTCGCAGACAACACGCCGAAGTTGCCCGCTGTCATCGCTGCAATTGAGACGCGAAGCAAACCGCTGGAAGGGAAGGTCTGCGTCGTGACCGGAGCAACCTCTGGAATTGGGCGGGAGCTGGCCGTGCAGCTTTCAAGACTCGGGGCGCATGTTGTCGCGGTTGGCCGAAATACCGAAGCTGGCGCCAGTTTGCTGCAAGAACTCGACGACCGGCCGACCTGCACTCCGGGAGAGTTCTATGCCGCTGACTTGTCCCGATCATCCGAAGTCAAGAAGCTCGCTGAGGCTCTGGTCAAGCGCCATACCGACATCCACGCGCTTTTTAACAACGCCGGGGCGTTATTTGGTTCGCGGGTTATGACACCGGAAGGGATTGAAGCCACTTTCGCCGTGAATTATCTGGCCGCCTTTCACCTGACGACGCGCATTCTTAAGGTCATTTCCAAAGAAGGGCACATCGTCAATCTCTGTTCGGAAGCCCACAGAAGATCCGGGCTGGACTTCGGCGATCTGTTCTCATCGGCCAATTACCAGCCGCTGGAGGCTTATGCGCGTGCAAAATTTGCGTTGATGATGTTCTCCAATGCATTGACGCAGCGTTTGGATCGGAATGGACCAAGGGTTTTGACCATTAGTCCTGGTGCCGTTCGCACCGAGATACTCAATAGAAATGATTTGAAGGATCGGCCTGAACTTGCGGTATTCAACCGTGCGCGCAATCGCATGATATCGCCTGAAAAATCGGCAAGTTTCGTCGCAAACCTGATCATCGATCAGGATCTGCGTGCCAAGACAGGGATATACATGGATCAGGACAAAGAGGTTGAGATCGCTTCTGCAACGACCGATCCAGCCGCATGCGCACATCTATGGCGGGTCAGCGAGGCCCTCGTCGAGATGACACTTGCCGTACCTGTTCCTGAGGTCAGCTAGTTTTACCAATGTGGTAGGCTCGCAGGAAATGATCCATCGCGTCGAGTGTGTTTGGATTGTTCCACTGGACGAATTCGCCCGTCAAACCTTCTGTTTCAGGTGCATTCAGCCACAGTAAAAGCCGTGCGGCCAACTCGGGCGGTCGTGCGACCGAAGTCATCATTGCGCTTGGCGCGTTGCGCCCCAGCGTTTCTGAAACCTGCCCGAACAAAGGCGTATCGATCGGACCTGGGTTAAAAGCATTCACTGTTATGCCGGTGCCATTCAATTCAAGTGCGAGCGTTTGAACCATCTGGTTAACAGCCGCCTTGGTCGCTGCGTATGCACCGGTGTCAGGTTGTGGACTAAACGTCGCCGGCGACGATAAAAAAAGCATCCGTCCGCAATGTTGTGCCTGCATGGGCGGAACGATATGTCTGACTAGGTTCAAGGCACCGGTAATGTTCGTCGCGCAGAGCCTCTGCCAGGTTTCTGGTGGTGTTTCCCATAGCTTTTGACCAATGGTTTCTGCCGAACCAGCGATGTTAATAAGGCTGTCAATTCTACCGGTCGCATCAAGTGTTTCCGAAACGAGCGCTTCAGTTGCTGCCTCATCGGACACATCCGCAGCAATTGCCAAAGCTTTGGCACCTTCATCGCGTATTCCGCGAACAACTAGATCAAGTGCCGCGGCATCACGTGCAGTGGCGACGACAACTGCCCCGGCACGCGCCATAACCCGTGCAGTTGCTGCTCCAAGCCCTTGACTGGCTCCGGTCACCAATACGACGCGGCCACTAAGAAACGGTCTCAAATTTTGATCTCCCGTAAAAAAACGGCGGTTTACCGAAAGAAGCCTTTGTATTTATGACGGATTTCGAGGCCAAAAAACAAGCGTACTGGGTGAGGTTCGGGGAAAAGCTTGCCTTGATGGGGGAGTCAGATAGACTCTGCAATGAATAAGTGCAGGAGGCTCGGATTTTACCGGTGTTCTGATACAAAATGCACCAGTAAATTATTCAATATCCCAAGCCTTCGTAGGGCATGTTGGTTCGTTTAAGTAGGCGTCTTTAACACGAGTTTTAACGTAGTATGAGCGTATAGATGACAACGATTGATACTACTGTCAACAAACATGCCGACGGCTCCCGGCGATATCAATTAGGAAAAAATGCGCTTGTAAGTTTGATTTCGGATGCCGGAAGTGACGGCGTGGTCGCATTCGTTAAGAACACCGAGACCGGCGCGCTATATCGGATGGGAGAAGAAGAGTTCTTTCTGCTGAATGGGCTCACAAAAGGGTTCTCCCACGAAGGCCTGGCGACAGCGCTGAGTTCGCACTTTCGAATTGTGGTTAATGCTTCGACAGTTGCGCAGTTTGCGGAACAGATGGTTCAAAACGGTATTTTGGTCGCGGCATTGGATTCTGAAAAGAAGCCTCCATTTAATTTGGCTCAGTCAATGAAGGTCGCAGCGGAAGATTCAATAGAAGACAGTGACCTCGCGGTCAGCGACTGGACGCTTGATGAAGAGGACGGGGCGCTTGGAGCCACTGTTCAGCCGGATAATTTTCAAGACGAAAACATCTTTTCTGATGATACTGACTTTGACTGGGATGACGACGACGGTTTCGAAGACCGAATATTCGGCGATGAAGACTTGGTCGGTGTCGAGGACATTCCGGCCAAGCCGCAGATATCAAGAGAAAGTACAAGTTCAAAACGCTACGCGATCGCCAACGATGCTGTTACCGAGCGCCAACAGAGTTTTGAACAGGCGAAGAAAGAGCAGCCGAAGATCAAGGACATGGACATTGTTCTGTTCGATCCAACGGGCCTGTTACGTTTTCTGAACCGCTTTTTTGGCTTCGCGGCCTCGATCCTCGCGGGTATCACCGTTCCGCTGGGAATATTCGCCATTGTTGCTATTTTTCATCGCTTGGACGAGGTGCTCGATACCATTTACGCGTCGCGCCGGGTTGTTGGCATCATTGGCATTCTGGCGCTCTCGATGCTTACGGTTAGTCTTGTGTCGCGTCTTGTAATCGGGGCTGTGTTGCAACGTAACGGCAGCGACGTAAAACGCTTTGGCATTAATTTTCTGTTCTTTCTCATCCCGCGGTTCGCAATCGATATGATTGGCGTCAGCAAGTTGGACCGCCATGGAAAAATACAAGTCTATGCCTCTGCTTTACGAACACGTTTTCTGATTTTCGCTCTTTGCACATTGATTTGGGCATTCACCCGTCAGTCGGGAAGCAGTCTTTCTCAAATCGCCGCGATAATCGGGCAATTCGGACTCTTATCTTTTTTGATATGTGGTTTTCCTCTCATCAACGGCGAAGGTTATCGGTTGATGTGTGTGTGTTTCAATCAGCCGATGTTGAGAGAACGTTCAATGGCTTACCTGTTTGGCGTCCGGCGCAAAAATTTTGGGCCGGAAACACCGGGCGAACGCTGGACGTTCATCCTTTATGGCATTGGTTCGCTGCTTACGTCAGCGTTCCTGGTGACGCTTGTCGCGGCTTATGTTTCGACAATGCTAGAAGCTCGTTTCGGTGGCACAGGAGTCATTGTATTTCTCAGCCTCATTGCATTGATCCTAGCCTGGTTCGTTGTAACACGCGGCCGCAGCAAGCGTATCCGTCAACAAGTCATGGCCGAAATGGTTGAAGAAAAAAAGGCGGAAGCCATCGCGTCCAAGAGGGCAGGGCGCGGGCAGAACCTTCCTGTGCCGATACCCACTGGGTTGCAACCGGAGAGAGTGCAAAACCAGCTTCCCGCAAAGGTGCCGAGCCGGAGGATAACGCTCTACCGGCCATTACCCGACGTTTATGGCACCAAAGCAAAGAACAACCGACGCGGAATCTGGCTGCGTCGAATAGTGGTTCTATCGCTGGTTTTGGGCGCAATTTACGTCGCCTTTCTTCCCTACAACTACCAATCAGGCGGCGACTTCGTGATCCTTGCCGATGACAGGGTTAAGGTTGTGGCGCGCGTGCCAAACGAGCTGACCGCCGTAATGGTCGAAGAAGGCGATATCGTAGAAAGTGGCGACATCTTAGCCCTGCAGGACAGTGTTCGTGAAGAACATGCTCTGGCAGTGACAAGGGCCGAACTTGCGAAAGCTCGTGCGCAACTGGAGCGTCTTGAGCAGGGCGCGACCGAGGAAGAAATCCAGGTTGCAATAGAACAGATTGAGCGGATCAGGAGCGAACTGCCGTTCTTGGAGGCCGAAGCAGATCGGGCCCAGAAACTGCTGGAACGAGGTGCAATTCCCACTTCTCAGGCGGAACGTACGATAAGCAACTTCAACGTTGCAAAGGCCGAATTGCGGTCAGCCGAGGCCAATCTAAACCGGGTTGCTGCAGAAGCTGAAGCGTCCGAAATAGCCATGGTACAGGCCGATGTAAACCGATTGCAGTCGGAGCTGGCCTTTAATGAAACTAAGCTCGGCTATACAAAAATTGTTGCACCGGTTGCCGGGCGCGTTGTCTTTGAAAGTGAAGAGCCAGTGCCCGGACAATTCCTGGAAACCGGCGATTTGCTGATGGAAATCGAAGACCACACCGTCGCACGCGCCGAAATCAAGGTGCCCGAGGCAGATGTGAGCCTGATTGAGGTTGGTGAAAAGGTACGACTGAAGGCTTGGGCAATGCCGGACGAAGAACGTGAGGGCGTGGTCTCGGCCATCGCACCTGTCGCCGAGACCGAAGAGTTCGGGCAGGTCGTGCGTATAAAAACATTCATGTCCAATGAGAATGGGTTGTTCCGGCCGGGCATGACTGGATATGCCAAGATCGACGGCGAAGAGATGCGGGTTTGGGAAGCCTATTCGCGTTTGCTCGTGCGGTTCTTCCTCATAGAGATTTGGGGGTGGATCCCGTAGGTGCAGACCGGTTATTCCCGGTTTCGGTAAAGCGCGGGATCGACAACCTGCGCCATCGCGTGTTTGTCGAGGTCAGCCTCCAGAAATTCGGAGATTTTGGTAACCTCCTCAAATGGGTCTTTCAGGATATTTCCGTAGTCCGCCACGTGCATTTCGATGTTCTGCTGCGTCGCTACCCAATTTCGGAAATTGATGACCTCGGACTGAAACAGCTGAATGATCGTTTGGCGCTGTTCTCGGCCGCTATCCAGCCCCTCGCGTTCCAGCATCTTTTCCTGCGATCGTACGACCTCGGCCAGGTCGCGCTGCATGAATAGGATCCGATATGGTACGTCGTGCGGAAGATCATAGACGAGTTTGTAGATGATTTTCAGCGCCTTGCCGTGCATCCCCGGGACCCAACTAGAATCCTTCTGCAAATCTTTTACCGGCTCGAATTCGTAGTAGCCCAACGGATTGTCATCGTTCGGCCGACGCAATTTGTCGGTGACCGGAGGAATGCCCCCGGCTTCCAACATGCGCATCATCATGGACGTGCCAGAGCGCGGTAATCCGGAAACCACGGTCAAGAAACCTAATGATGAGTTCATCAAATTGTCCTCAGATCACTTAATACTTGGCTACTGGCAACTCGAATCCACGCCGAAGCGTGTCATGTCTGGCGATCATGGATAGCCAAATAGCCGCCTGCTTGCTAGTCTGTCAGCAGTTCCAAGTCATTTTAGGTCGTAAACATGAACAATGATTCAGCGGAAAATGATTTTGATGAAGACCAGCCTATAGACCCTGAAGCGCTGCGATCTGGCGCGGCAGGACAAGGCTATGTCGGATTCGACAGCAGTATCGGAACTCAGGGGAGCGCCAGAGGGGCGCGTCGGTTCGCAGGGGCAACGCCGGGTAGTTTCGGCAGGCAACCCCAGGGCGGTGGTTTCCAAGGCGCGGGCGGCGGCTTTGGCGGACGTGGTTTTGGGATGGGCGCGGGCGCAGGCGGTTTTGGCGGCAGGCAACCCCAGGGCGGTGGTTTCCAAGGCGCAGGCGGCGGCTTTGGCGGACGCGGTTTTGGCCCGGGCGTGGGAGCAGGCGGTTTTGGCGGTAGGCAACCCCAGAGCGGCGGTTTCCAAGGCGCGGGAGGCGGCTTTGGCGGACGTGGTTTTGGCCCGGGCGCAGGCGCAGGCGGCTTTGGCGGTAGGCAACACCAGAGCGGCGGTTTCCAAGGCGCGGGCGGCGGCTTTGGCGGACGTGGTTTTGGCCCGGGCGCGGGCGCAGGCGGTTTTGGCGGCAGGCAACCCCAGGGCGGCGGTTTCCAAGGCGCGGGCGGCGGCTTTGGCGGACGTGGTTTTGGTCCGGGCGCGGGCGCAGGTGGCTTCGGCGGCAGGCAACCCCAGGGCGGTGGTTTCCAAGGCGCGGGCGGCGGCTTTGGCGGGCAAAGTACTCCGGCTGGTCAAGGCGGTGACGACTGGGTCGGGCCGCAACAGGGCAATGCAGGCCCGGGAAGACGACGTGCATTCTTTCTTTGGCTGATGTCGCGCAGACGCGCCGGAGCGAACGCACGAGCTGGATTTGATGGGCCGCAAGGACCAGGTTCTGCGACAGAGTTTGGCAGGCAACAGGACGCCAATCAGGGCGGTGGACATTTTGGCGCGCCACGATTTGTCAGTACCCAAGCAGGATTTCGTGCGCGCGCCGCCCAAAATGGCGCGATTGATGACAACCTTCGCGGGTTCGAAGATCAGATTATCGAAGGTGACCTGGGCCCGGAGAATTGATTTTTTAGCATCGGCGGCAGCTGTGCTCTCAAATCAGCCTCTAGGCTAGATCAGGAAACGAACCAGCAGTGTCCGCGTTTGATCGGGTCCAACGTCGACAGGCACCCGAGTTGCATCGAATACATCAATCGGACGTTTCCTCGTAATGCTGGTGTATTGGAGTTGATGATATGAAACAGATTAGCAAGCTGTCATCAAGCGCCAGACTTCGAGATGCATTTCCGCGTTTTACGTTGGCGCTAATAGCGTTAGCGCTTGCGCTTTTGGCTACGCAAGCATCCGCGCGCCAACTCGATTTCAAGCTGAAGGTTGATGGGGTTACGCGTACGGCTAAAGCTTATGTTCCGGACGGTACGTCACCACAAGCGGGCTGGCCGATCATCGTGGCGTTGCACCCGGGCTTTGCTACTGGTGAAATCATGGCGAAAACGAGCCGCCTGCATTCTCAAGACGGTTCCAGCAACTACGTAGTCGTGTATCCGGATGGAGTCCGACGCAGCTGGAATGCTGGTGAGTGCTGTGCGGCGGCTCAAAGAAGGCAAATCAACGATGTCGGCTACATTCTCTCGCTGGTAGATGAAATCGGCAAACAAATTCCACACAACGGTAAAGTCTTTCTGGCCGGGTATTCAAACGGTGCTCTGATGGCGTATCGGATAGCTTGTTCAGCACCGGACCGCATTACAGCCTTTTCCGTTTACGCCGGTGCTTACACGATGAACAAGTCCAGCTGTAATCCGGCGCACACGGTGTCATTGCTCCATCTGCACGGCGAGTTGGACGCTGTTGCGCCTCTCAGAGGTGGCGAAAGTGTGATCGAGACTGCTGGGAATCGATCCTCGGTGCTGCAGAATATTGACTACTGGGTTCGCCTCGGCAATTGCGAACAAAAGCAAAGCAGTAGCTTGGTTCAGGGGGCGAATTGTACGCGCTATTCCGGTTGCAAAGATGCCAGCGAGACACTGTTCTGTGTTTACCCCGGACAAGGCCACTACTGGCCTGGCGCCAAGCCTACACGCTTCGGTGAGAATAGGGGGCTGGGACCGGCACGCACCGATATTGATGGTGGCAGCGCAATGATCCGCTTCTTTGACAAGTACAGATGATCCGCTGGAGCCTTATTATTTTTCAGCAGTCGTTGATCAGTGTTCTCTTACCACGGCTGCGCGTTGATCGGATATTTAAAGAGGTGCGAATGACGTGAATGCGTGAACCGATTTTCATTCTTGGGCCCGGGCGGTCATTCACCTCTGTGATCGGGTCGATGATTGGCCAACATCCTGAGCTGTTCGGTCTTCCCGAAACCAATCTTGCGACGGCTGATACGGTGGAAAGGTGGTATCGGATACTCCCGGGCATGGATGCGTTTCCGGCTGGTGTCCTTCGGCTTCTGGCACATTTGCATCACGGCGAACAAACGGTTGAATCGGTAAACGAGGTTGATGCGTGGCTTCGGTCGCGCTCAGGCATGTCCACCCAAGATGTTTACGAACACGTTGAGGGCCTTCTGGGACCTCGCCAAATCGTCGACAAGAGCCCCCTTCATTCGACCACAGATGCCTGTCTCAGGCGTTTGAGGCGGATCGCTCCGAACGCCAGATACATCCGCATCGCTCGACATCCGTACTCGAACGGCAAGTCCATCGTCGCGACAGAATGGTATCTTGAGGGGTTGAAGGCTTGGGGGTCGAGCGGGTGGGATCGGCGCACGAACCCGCCGACTCTTGACCCGCAATTCCATTGGCTTGATGTACACGATCGGATCGACAGATTGTTCGCGTCGCTTCCCAGCGAAAGCTACCGAACGGTCAGGGGAGAGGACTTGCTGGCCAAACCCGAACCCGTTTTAAAACAGATCGCCAATTGGCTGAATATCGACGACTCCGACCTTGCAATCGAAGCGATGTTGCATCCTGAGCGTTCTCCTTTCGCCACTGAAGGCCCCCCGAACGCCAGGCTCGGAAATGATCCGGGTTTCCTGGCGGATCCTACTCTGCGACCTTTCTCACCGCCGAGAGTGCCACTGACTGCGCGTCTGCCTTGGCGAGGCGATGGAGAAGGCTTTGTACCGGCCGTTGTAAATCTGGCGCGGCGGTTCGGTTACGCAGACGATCCCATTCCCGAGCCGGAACTCCCGCAGGGATTCAATGGGAGCTGGGGATCCTTGGTAGCTATTGAGCCGGACGGTCAGGGCTTTCCTATGGCGCACGGAAATCTGTTGGATAGTTCTTACGTTCCGTTGACGCCGCTGAGGGAAATTCGCGACATTGAAACCAAGCCAGATCCAAAATGCGGCGGGGCAAATTTTGGGGCGTACACTGCCACGGATTATGCCCTTGCGGTGTTCGACAGCCCACACGAGGTGCCGTTAGAAGCAATCGACCTTCAGACTGGCAAGGTCATTTGGCAATCTGACCTGGGTGACTTTCCGGCCATCAAGGATGGGTTGCGAGGTCGATTCATCGGCGGTGCGCTGCTTGCAAAGCTCAAGTTCTCGAACGGGCGTACGCTGCGCTGCATATTTGTAGGCAACCGCGCTGAGATCAGGTGTATTGGTCTGGACGGCAAGACAATCTGGAAACGTGAGACCGCCGATATCGTGAGTGAATTGGGCTCGACCGCGCGCGGCCATGGAACACCACGTTGCCTGCGCTACACAACGGACAACGAATTGCTGTACGGAACGCGCAACGGCTATTTAGTGAAACTCGATCCCCTGTCCGGTCAAACGATCGACCTCGTGGACCTAAAAACAAAAGTGCTCCATGAAGGAAAGGTTGTTGAGGGGCGGTTTGATGTTCGGCAGTCGATAGTTGTTCATGGCGATCACGCCTACCTTCAGGCAAAGTTTTCGCCAGAGACCGAGGTCGCGTCGCCCCAAGCACTTCCTACTGCCCTGTTTCGTCTGAAAGTTTCGCGGGCTGCGAACGGGGCTGTTGAACACTTGCCTGAATTCGTATCGGAAGAGGATGTGCCGACATATGTCGTTGTCGGCTCTGTCGGTGATCGAAAGGTTGGTGGTTCTCCTTGCGCGCGTGTTCGTGAGGACGGGAAACTCGTGATCTTCACCAACGAATACCCGTCAAACCTGCGGAACAGCCACGGAATGCGGGATGCCTTTCAGCTTAGCGCCATACGTGATGACGGAGATGCCCTTACACATCAGTGGCATTGTATACTTAGGGAAAAAGGAGACGCAAAGGTGACCGCTGCACCGGCACTCGACCCGGTAAGTGATACGCTTGTTGTTTCGAACAGAATAATGATGCACCTGTTCGTCAAAGCTTCTTACCGTGAGGGTGTCATCGCGCCAGACCTTAGCTTAGCGCCCCTAGACTGCTTGGAACCGGACATGCGAAAACACGCCACGCATGCCGAATTTGCCAGCCCAATCACGATCGCTCGTGACGAGGGCGAAAATGGGTTCGTGGCCTATGTCGGGCTCGCGGTATGGAGACCTCAGATGCGCCGCGAGTACGCTATCCTGTCCGCATTGCAAGTGCAGCCTGGTCCTCTTATGAGCGTTACCCCTCTGTGGAGCCGGTCGATCAATGTGGATGATGCCGGAAACGCACTGCCAGCGGCCAGATCCTTCGCGCAACCTGCTCTCTTTTCGGGGAAAGGATCGGGCAAACGCAGCAAGGGCATTTTAATGGGAATGCGCTTCGATGGGTTGTCGGTCTTTCGCTAGCAGTGAAACTTGCGTGAGACGGGGAGGGCAGTTCCGTAGCGTCTTGGCAAAACCAACCCATCGCCATCTCGCTATGGCATCCCGACGAGATGTTCAGGAAAATCAACGGCGAATGGCACTATCCGTGACGAGCACTGGATCACGAAGGTAAAGTCCTGAAGAGCTTTGTCACAAAAACGCAAGTCAAGAAGAGTTTAATCCTATAGCTCACCTCTTTCCGAAACGTTAAATCCGATAATCGATTAGAAGGGTAAACTGAAGACGCAAATCTCTTGCTGTTTCACTAAGTCTACGTAGCATCGGAGATGCGCGACAGCATTAACCTTAGCGACAGTTCACCCTTTTCGATCTAAGCCAGCAATGAAATCAGATAAGCGCCTGGAGGGCTTTCGCTGTCCCGTGAGATTCTTGTTTAGGCCCATTGGGCTTATATCGGTTTGGCAGCTTGCCTAACCCAATCGGCGAATTTCCTAACGCCGAGTTTGTTACGCGCCAGCGGATTGAGCACAAGAGTGTAGGCAAATCCACGCAGCATGGGACCGGGGATTTGCCGGTAGCGGCCTGAGCTCAGACCTTCATCCACAAGTGCGCTGCTGGACAACAGCAGCCCCAACCCCTGATCCAGCGCGTTAAATGCCGAACTTTCATCGCTGAAACGGGTAATGCGGTCCGACGGGAACGGTTCCCCGGCTTCCTTGAACCATTGTTCCCAGGTTGGGCCGCACATGTCCGGATTGCGCCAGCGGTACCCCAAGAGCCGACTGTCTTGCAAACCCATGTCCGGAAACTCCGCCAGGCCGACGGGGACATAGTGGTCACAGAACAAAACTTCCGTTTCTTCGTTTGTGGCGTCCTTCGAACCATATCGGATCGCCAAATCCAACCGGTCAGTCCGCAAGTCCAAAACCTCATCATCGGTTTCAACCTCGACCCTGACCTCGCCGTGCTTGTCGAAGAAATCTGCCAAGCGCGGAACCAGCCAGCGTTCTGCAAACGCATGCGTGGTCGTGATCCGGACCAGCGACTGTTCGACGTCTTTGTCGAGCATCTCGAACGCCTCACCCAAGGTATCAAATGCCATCTGCAGCTTGGGGGACAACTCCTGCCCGGCAGTGGTGAGCGTGATCTGGCGGGGGCGACGCTCGACCAGCTGGAAGCCGAGGTAGGCTTCCAAGTGCCTGATCTGGTGGCTGACGGCGGTGGCAGTGACGCCCAACTCTTCCGCGGCTTCGGCAAAGCTAAGCCTCCGAGCGACTGCCTCGAAGGCGCGAATTGCGTTTAGCGGCGGTAGCTTACGCATGGTATCTCTCATTTGCGAAAAAATATCTCAGCATGGCCTGAGGAATGGTCATTTGTTTTCTTGCCCGCTCTTTCTGAAACTCGTGAGATGAAAAAGGAGGAAGAGATGACACACAGCATTATCACCTCACGGAGGCGGTTGATCAAGGGGGGGCTTGCTGCCGCGGCAGTGCTCGCCAGCCCAACCGTTCTGCGCGCACAGGGTCAACGCGAGTTGTCGATGCTCACCTGGGCCGGCCATGCCGACCCCGACGTGATCGGCGCATTTGAAGAAGCGCACAATGTTCGCATCCGCGCCAAAGAGTATGTCGGCGGTGACCAGATGCTGGCACAAATTGCACAGTCTCCAGCGGGAACTTACGACGTGGTCCTGGCGGATGCGGAATATGTAGTGCAATTGCAGCAGGCGGGTTTCATCGAGCCGCTGGCCGCCGAGGACTACCCGTTTGATGACTTCTTTCCGGAGTTCCAGAATTTCCGGGGCCACTGGTTCGGCGGCGAACCCTATGCGGTTTTCCTACGGTTCGGTTTCCTTGGGCTTTCCCACAACCGCGCCGCGATGAGCGAAGCGGAAGCCCGCAGCTACCGCAGTATGTGGGACAGCCAACATGAGGGTCGGATCGGCCATTTCGACTGGCATCTGCCCAACCTGGGTGCGTTGAGCCTTCTCAATGGCAACGCGGCGCCGTTTGACCTCAACGAACAACACTGGACGGAACTGACCGATACGATGATGTCGCTCCGGCCTCAGGTGCGCGGGTTCTATGATTACGGCGGCATGTTGTCCGCGCTGCGTTCAGGTGAGGTTGCCGCGATCCCCGGAATCGGCGACTGGATCACCGGTGTGCTGGCCCGCGATGGTGCTGATGTCACCACGACCATCCCCGAAGAAGGCGGCCTGCAATGGACCGAGTCGCTGTCGATTGGCGCAGGCTCCAAAAATCAGGATCTGGCCCGGACCTTCATCCAATACATGATGTCTCCGGAAGGACAGGTGAAAACCGCCACGCTCAAGGCCTATCCGGCCATGATTCCCACAAAGGCGGGTTGGGCTCGGTTGAACGATGAACAACCGGGCGAGGCACAGCGCCAGAACATGGTGTTAAACGGGCCGAACGCGCTGGATGAAATCCGCGCCGGGCGTATCCGTTTGCGGGAACTTCCGGTGCAGCAATCGCTGGAAACCTGGAACGACGCCTGGACGCGCTACAAAAACGCCTGATGTAGGTCTGGCCCCTGCTTTGTAGCGGGGGCCGCAGCCCTATCGGAGATACCGACATGACTTTCCCTGCTATCCCGGCCCGTAATTCGGGGCGCCGGTACCAATCCCTGTTCCAACGCGCTTGGCAGGCCCTGTGGGTGTTGCCGCTGCCCGTCTGGCTGCTTTTGTTTTTTGCAGTGCCGCTCGGCTTGCTGGTGGCGATTTCCTTCTGGTCGGTGGTGAATTACCGGCTGACACCGGACGCAACGCTGTCGGCATGGCGCTATGTTCTGGGTCTGGATTTCCTCTGGGCCAGCTTCTGGCGCAGCTACGGGCTGTCGCTGTTCAGCGCGGTCGCGATTTCGCTGTTGGCCTTTCCAGCGTCCTACGCGATGGCCTTTGTTGCCACTCCGCGCCAGCGACTGATCCTCTTGGGTTTTGCGATTGCACCGTTTTTTACCAGCTATCTTGTCCGTATCTACTCCTGGCAGGTGTTCCTTGCCGAAGGCGGCGTGATCTCTTCCATTGTTCAGGCGTTTGGCGGAAATGGGGAAAGCCTTCTCAACACCTATTTCGCGTTGTTTATCGGCCACGCGACGCTGGCGTTGCCTGTCGTGCTCATCCTGCAAACCATCGCGCTTGCCAATGTGGACCGGACCGAAATCTCTGCTGCGGCCAACCTTGGTGCGCGACCGGGCGCGATCCTGTTTCGCGTCATTCTACCGGCTGCCCGGCCCGGTCTGACACTGGGACTGCTGTTCGCCTTTCTGCTGTCATATGCAGAGTTCGTCAGCGCAGCCTACTTGGGCGGCGGCACTTTTCAGACACTGCCGATCCTCGTGACGGACCTTGTCCGAGCCGGTCAGCAATGGCCACGTGCTGCTGTTGTATCGCTGCTGATGATTGCCAGCCTGCTGGTCACCGCCTTCGTAACCGTCCTCTGGGCGTACCGCGAGAAAGGATAAGATATGCCCCCGCATTTAAAACATTCCTTGCCAAAAGCCTTCTGGATCGCCGGGCTCGCAGTGGTCTTCCTGCTGCTCTACGCGCCGATCCTTTCAGCGGTCCTGTTCTCCTTCAGCGCCGACCGCTTCCCGAGCCTTAATATGTCTGGGTTCAGTACCGAATGGTATACGCAAGTCCTAACAGACCGCGCCATGCTGGAGGCCCTTTGGAACAGTCTTACGGTTGCCGGGCTCACCGCGTTGATCGCCACGGCACTAGGCTTTGCCGCAGCTTATGCGGACTACCGCTTCAGGTTCTTTGGCCAGAAGGCCGTGTTGGCCCTGGCTTTGCTGCCGCCGACGGTACCGCTGGTCATCCTCGGGCTGGCCATGCTGGCCTTTTTCTCTCGTATCGGTATCGCAGGCACGCTGATGGCCGTGGTCGCCGCCCATGTCGTGATTGCAGCACCCTTTGCGATGGCGATATGCCGGTTGCGGTTGGCACAGCTGGATGAGACGCTTGAGATTGCAGCACAAAACCTCGGCGCGCAGCCGTATTCCGCGCTCATCCGCATCGTGCTGCCGCATACGCTGCCTGCCATTCTTGCCGCCTTCCTCATCACGTTTGCCGTGTCGTTCGACGAATACGTGATCTCATGGTTCACGGGCGGGTTGAACCAGACCATTCCGGTTGCGGTTCTCAACACGCTTCAGGGTCAAGTTGACCCGACCATCCACGTTATCGGCACAATGAGTTTTTCCGTGACGCTGACACTGGTTCTGATCGCCCTTGCCGTGGTCCTGAGCCAAAGCGGCGGTGCCATGTCCAAGGAGGAGACACAATGACCAACGCGCATCTGAAATTGGACGGGCTTGCCAAGTCCTACGGGCGCTTCGTCGCCGTCGAAGAGTTTTCGCTGGATATATCCGAGGGGGAGTTCATTGCAATCATGGGTCCGTCAGGCTGTGGCAAAACCACGACCCTGCGCATGCTTGCCGGCCTTGAAACCGCAAACCGCGGCCAGATCACGCTTGCGGGTACTCGGATCGACCAGTTGCCCGTGTGGGAGCGGGAAACACCTCTGGTCTGGCAGAGTCTGGCGCTGTTTCCCTTCATGACCGTGCGTGAGAACGTCGAATTCGGACTGAAGATGCGCGGGGTTTCCCGGGCAGAACGCCGACGTCGCGCCGATGACTGGCTGGAGCGGCTGGGCATTTCCAGCTATGCGGATCGCAATGTCGCGCGTCTTTCAGGTGGTCAGCGCCAGCGCGTCGCCCTGGCCCGCAGCCTTGTGCTGGAGCCCAAGGTGCTGCTTTTGGACGAACCGCTCTCGGCCCTCGACGCCCATATGGCGATCAAGATGCAGGGCGAGTTGAAAAAGCTGCAACGCGAGCTTGGCATCACCTTTGTCTATGTCACCCACAGCCATTCCGAGGCCTTCTCGCTTGCTGACCGCGTGGTCATCATGAACGCCGGTCGGGTCGAACAGATCGGAAGCCCCCAGGATATTTTCCTGCGCCCCCGCAGCAAGTTTGTCGCGCAATTCGTCGGCGGGATCAGCCTGCTGGAAGGCCGTGTGTCAGACAAAGAGGATGGCAAACGCTTTCTCGACACACCGGACGGCAAAGTCCGGCTTGCCCCCGGCGCCGGGCTGGCTAAAGGCGCCACGGCGGATCTGGCCGTTCGGGCGGACAGGATCTCCGTTACGGTTGAACCGGGCTGGGGCGAAAACGAAATCGCCTGCACTCTGATCTCAGAGGAATTTGCCGGGGCTGTCGTCAATTTGCACCTAGAAACCGCGTCGGGTCACAGCCTTGTGGCGCAGCTTCAGCAGCGGGATCTGGAGCAGTTGGACGCAAGCATCGGGGCGCGGGTCTATGCGTCTTGGCACCCCGACGACGGTTTTCTGTTGGAAAGTACGCGACAATCGGGATCGAGCCCCAGGGTGAGGGCTGCATGAGGTTGGTTCTCGACGATACCCTGGGCGCTCTGCACCGGACAGGATCGCAGGCGCTCGACAGCGACCGCCGATTGCTGGCCACTGCGGCCATGGTCGAAACACTGCTGATGCAAAAGGAAACCTTGACATGATCCGCAACCCGATCCGATGGCCGAACGGCGCCCGCTGTGCCTGTGCGATTACGTTCGACGTGGATGCCGACAGCCTGATCCACATTGCCCGTCCGAACGACGGGCACCGCCGTCTTTATCCGATCAGCATGGGCCGCTATGGCCCGAATGCCGGTGTACCGCGTATTCTTGAAACCTACTGGCGGCTGGGGCTCAAGCAGTCGTTCTTCATGCCCGGCTGGGTGATGGAACAATACCCCGAGACGGTCGAGGCGATCATGGCCGGTGGGCATGAGATCGGCCACCACGGATATCTTCATGAAGATCCTGCCGAGCAGAGCGCCGATGAACAGACCTATTGGTTCGAGCGGGCGCTTGACGTTCACCGCAAGATGACTGGCAACACCCCGCGCGGCTATCGCGCCCCGGTCTACAATGTCACGCCTGAAGTGCTGTCGCTCGCCGTGAAGCATGGACTGACCTATGAAAGCTCGATGATGGCAGATGATCTGCCTTATCGGATCGACACCGCAAACGGATCTCTGTTCGAATTACCGGTGCATTGGGGCAGCGATGACTGGCCACCTTTCGCGCATTTTGACGAGATCGGTTACAAGATGTCGGTGATGTCGCCGCGCCGCGGGTTGGAAGCGTCGTTCGACGAGTTTGAGGCACAATACGAGGCCGGAGGGCTCTGGATCGGCATCTGGCATCCGTTCCTGACCGGGCGGCTGGCTCGCTGGCGTGTGGTGGAGCAGTGGCTCGAAGATGTGCTGGCGCACCGTGACGTGTGGTTTGCGCCGCTGGAAGAGATCGCTGCCTATGTCGCAAAGCTGGAAGCCGAAGGGTCTTGGCAGCCGCACCGTGAACCGGCAGCCCCCTACGGTCATCCCGTCCTGCAGGAGAAAGAATGATGGATATCGCCTATCCGCCTTTTGATGCCGCGCGGCCCGATGGTGAAAACCCCAGCGCTCATGAAACGCTGGCGCCTGATGGCCGTCTAAGCCCGGAAAAAACCTATACGATCCCAGCCCGTCAGGGGCGGGCAATTCGCGTACAAAAAGGAGAGCTATTGTCGGTCATCAATCGCGACGGCTGCCAGATCGGAGACTTCTGGGCTTTTGCCGAAGGCGATTGCAACGAATATTTGTCGATGGAACACTTGCGCCCCACGCTGCGCTGCATCTCGCCTCACCCTGGCGATGCGCTGGTGACCAACAGGCGCCGCCCGATCCTGACTTTGGTCGAGGACACCTCACCCGGTGTTCACGACACACTTGTCGCGTCTTGCGATATTCACCGGTATGCCCAACTTGGGCATCAGGGATATCACGACAATTGCACCGACAATCTGCGCATGGCGCTGGCGGCAATCGGTTTGCGCCCGTCATCGGTGCCGTGCCCGCTGAACCTCTGGATGAACACGCCGGTCGTCGAAGGGGGAGCGATGGAGTGGCGGGCCCCAGTCTCTGCCGCTGGCGATCATGTGCTATTTCGTGCGGAAATGGATGCCGTGGTGGTGATCTCCTGCTGCCCGATGGATCTTTTGCCCATCAATGGCGAGGATGCGCAGCCGCGCGCGTTGGAGGTCATGCTACACCGCATTGGTGGATCAATCACTCCGCGCAAAACCGTTTGACTGGAAAGGGTATTGTCACATTAACTTTCGTTCGGTTGCTTATGCCCGCAGTTGGGCGTAGGTGACACCGATGAAGTCATCGCCTTACAAACGCCATCAGCTTCCTCTTCAGATTATCGCGCGCGCGGCGTGACTATACGTTCGCTTCAATCTGAGCCTTCGGGAAGTTGAGGCGTTGTTGCTGCGGCGCGGGATCGATGTGTTTTGCGAAACTGTACAGCGTCGGGTCATCAAGTTCGGGCCGGCCATAGCTCGAAACTTCCGGCAGCGGCACGGCCGTTCAAGTGATATCTGGCATCTGGGTAAAGTCGCCGTGAGTATCTCAGGTCGCCAGCATTGGCTTTGGCGCGCGGTCGATTAGAGTGGCGTCGTACTGGACGAAATCCTCCAATCGAAACAGGACAAAAGGGCGGCAGAGAGGTTGTTGCACCGCCTGATGAAGCGACTTGGTTTCAGTCCCAAGCGGTTCATCACGGACAAAATGCGTTCATATGGCGCCGTCAAGCGAGTGGTCGCGCGGGGTTTGGACCAGAGGTCGTGCAAAGGTCTCACCAATCGAACTGAAAACAGTCATCTCCGTTTCCTATAGCAAGAAAAGACAATGCAAAGTCATCGCTCTCCAGGAGGGTTGCAAAGGTTTGTGGCGACCCATTCAGCCGTTGTTAGTTGCTTCAATGTCCCAGCTTTCCGCCGCTCAGCCTTAGCAATCTGATATCACCGCCTCGCGACCCTTGACGCCTGTTGTGCTTCTACTTGAGCCGCTTAAAACCGGACATCAGCATTTCTCGGTGATCCAAGGTAGGGGAGCAGCGCAAGCCATCCATGCACTCGCAACTGACCCGAACCACCCGATGGGGGGCAAACCAAACTGGTGTTTAAAGTTTCGTATCGAACTCTACCAATGCTTGTACTTTTTGCTTTAGGTAAACAATAACTTGTCCAGTCCCAAAATCGAGCACAATACGGAAATATTACCAGCGTTCTATCGTCATCTGCGCCACATTTTTGCCTTAAAGAAGCGCCCAAATTTAATTGTTTGAATGTAAAAATTTTTGACGCAGCTGCGTCTTTGGGTAACGAGATGAAGCAACGGATCGCGGTGAAAATTGGACCCGCAATCAGAATTGAAGCTTTTGAACGGGTTGATTTCAGTGAAAAGCCCCGTTGGGCCAGCTTTGGGCAAGTCCGTAACCTTGCCTCGCACCGCCCCCTGAAAGCCTGTTTTGTCCAGCTTGATCGCTGGATGAAATTCCAAGCCCTCGTGCATTTGAAGGAGACCTCTCTTCGACCCCCTTTGTTTTCGACGCAAGCTCTTGGGGGTAAGCAATGAAGGTAGAGTTGATCAAAAACTGGCAGGCAATTGTCAATCTGAAGACGCAATGGCACTCCGTGTACAAGTCAGACCCAGAGGCATGCTACTTCCTGTCACATGAATGGCTGTTCGGAACCAAAGAAAGCATTGGGCGCGGCGGCTTTGTCATCGGTGTTCGAGAAGCCGATGAAAGTTCCGATTTTGTCGCGTTTCTACCTGTCCGACTGTACACCAAGAACGATAAAAACGGCTTTTACAACGAGGTGGACCTGATCGGAGCCGGGGTCTCGGATTATCACGGCTTCATCTGCAATCCGGAATATGAAGAGAAAGCCATTGTAGCTTTTGCGGACATGCTGAACAGGATGAATTGGCGGCGGTTTCGGCTTCGGTATACCCCGACTTCCAAACGCAGATTACAAATTTTCCTGAACGCCTTTTCCGGCGAGGTTCTTGAGCTCAAGTCTCTTGGTATGCACGACGAAAACGGTATCAACCTTGGAATTTGCCCCTACACCTTGCTCCCCGATGATTGGGATGAGTATCTAGCAAAGAACGTCAGTTCAAACACCCGCCACAAGATCAGGCGCTATTTGCGCCAAGTAGAAGGATCAGAAAACTTTTATTTCACACACACGACTGCTGAAACGCTTGAGCGGGACATTAAAATATTGAACCGGCTATGGACCGAACGGTGGGGAGAGAGCAAAGGCGACGAACTGCCTAACATTCAGCACACGACGCGTCGGATACTGCGTTCAGCCTTTTTTACAGACACGCTTTTCTTCCCCATTCTCTGGCAGAATGACAACCCGCTTTGCGCGCTTGGTATCTTTGTGGATCACGAGAAAAAGACCTACAATTTCCATATCGGCGGTCGTGACACCTCGTTCAAAGGCCCGCTCTCACCGGGTCTTGTTACACATGCATATGCCATCCGGCACGCAATTTCCCAAGGCATGCAGCAGTATGATTTCTTGCGCGGGAACGAGCCATACAAGTACTCCTTTTGCTCAGAAGAGCGACATCTCAGGTCGCTGATTATTGTAACCAAATTTGGCCGGAACATGGGGGATAAGCTGGAACGAGGCTGCCTTCGATACGTCTGGAAGAACACACTCAGGCTTTATCGAGAGGGCGATCTTGCGGCCGCTAAGCGCGGGTGTTCTCAGATTCTGAAATCGGATTCGAACCAACCTTACGTTCTTTATTTTTATGGGTACACGCTTGCCCAGCTTGGCGATCATGACATCGCGTCTCGGGTTTTCCTAAAAGCGTTGCAACGCAATCCGGAATCGCCCAAGCTTTGGCTTCGGTTAGGACGTTCCATGATCGCGCGACAAGCGCAATCAATGGAAGCGGGACGTCATAGCAACGGTGGGCTGGATTCACTATATCACGCATCGACCCTCTTGCGGCACATTGCGCGGATTCTGTCCAAGCTTAATATGGCCGATCAGGCCGTGGCTGTTTCCGAAGCTGCAGTGAAACTTGATCCCGAAGACACTGATCTTACCGCGGCCCTTGCCAAGGCGCTGAGCGGGCGCAAAAGTCGTGCCGTGAGCAAGAGGCCCGATAAACAGTCTAACAAGAAAAGATTATTGAACCGACGGCTAGGAAAAAACACACAGCCGTCAGTAATAAATCCAGTCAGACACCGGGGAAGCCAAGGATCGCCGCGGCTTTGATCTTTGATGACCATTGACACCCGATAGCGCGTTGCTCTGTTTGCATGCAATGTTATCCGCAGCGGACAATTGCAATCCCGTCGCGGCTCAGGTGCTATCGGGGGCGTCGGTTCTGGGACAGGGGGCGTTCTGTAACAAATCGAAAACCAAACCGCCGATCCTACCGACGCCAGCCAGTAGTTGTTCAGTCTTCCGGGTCGGAACTTTTACTAAACCAGACGGCGGCCGCTTGTGCGACCCTAGCGGAAAACCAGCCCCTGTGTCGGTCTTTACCAACGGCTTGCTTGGTTAGCCTTCCGAGCTTTTGGGCAACTGATTGGAATGGATTGTGGGCCGACGGGTCGTTTCAACTAAGTGTGCCCACTTAGGACTACGCTGCCTCTTTCGGCTTTGGTTCCTGCGGTTTCCGGACAAATTTTTAGTCGCTGGTACAAAACACCATGGAGGCGTATTCCTCTTGGATTTTGCGATCTTTTGCAGAGCGTCAGCAATGCGCTTCTGCTCAGCAGCCTTCAGGTTGCTTTCTCTGACAAATTTAGTGTTTGAAAACATTGGTTGAGAGATGACCAACGACATAAGTCGAAAACCGAATTTCCTAATGTTGTCTTCCATTTTTTGAACCTGAATATCTGAGTGCGAAAAATATCGAAAAAACTGAAGCTATGTTAACCGATGGAGGCAGAACATATTGCGAACACCCCAGTGAATCCCGGTTATTGGTGTCATATTGATGCCTTCGGGAGATCAATAAAGACTGGTAGCGCCTGTTAGTTTCTAAATCATAAACAAAAAATGTTCGAGCGGTTCTACAGCTCTTGTCAGAAGAAATCAGACTGCGGCGGGCAGATGGCTTTCGTAGCCTCAGTCAACGACTGAACGATCGCCCTTCGCCCACTTTTCCCTTCTTCAATATACTTCTGAGTCTGCGCCCGAAGCGCTGATGGCAAAGGTGCTGACATGATACATCCTGCCAATCAAGATGAAACACATCCAGGCTGCATTCGGAATGCTCTGCATTTCAGGTTTTGGCCGAAACGTTTAAGACCGAGTTAAAGGAGCAGATCAGTTCAAACAATTTGGGCAAGCAGAGATTTTGCGCCATAGTTTGAATCAATGAGGCATGTCGGTCGTCAATCGTGGGCATGAGCGTTATGGTGATCCAAGCTTTTTGGACTGATTGAATGATCAAGTACTATCTTCCGGTCGCAATTGGCGCGATACTAATTGCCTTTTGGGCCAGTCCTGACGTGCAGGTAATTGCAGCCGGCATTGCCATTTTTCTGTTCGGCATGCTGATGCTGGAAGACGGGTTCAAGCTGCTTGGCGGCGGCACACTGGAACGGATGCTTCAGCGTGCGACAAAATCCGTTTCGCGATCTCTTTTGTTTGGCTTCGTCTCTACTTCGCTGTTGCAATCCAGCTCATTGGTTTCGGTCATCACGATTTCATTTTTGAGTGCTGGCCTCATTTCTCTGATCGGTGGGGTAGGGATCATTTTCGGGGCCAATATCGGGACGACAACGGGTGCGTGGTTGGTCGCTGGTCTGGGCTTGAAGGTGAATATCGCCAGCTATGCGATGCCGATCATCGGTATTAGCATCATCCTCGTTTTTCAGAAGTCGAAGGTCCTGCGCGGGATTGGCTACGTTTTTGGTGGTCTGGGCTTTTTGTTCCTGGGTATTCACTACATGAAAGAGGGTTTCGACGCGTTCAAGGACCAAGTGGACCTTATCCGATTTGCCTTGCCGGGATTTTGGGGGCTGCTGGTCTATTGTCTGTTGGGTACTGTCGCGACAGTGATAATGCAGTCGAGCCACGCGACGATGGTGCTGACGCTCACTGCGCTCGCCGCCTCGCAAATAAGCTATGACAATGCACTGGCCCTGGCGATCGGGGCAAATATTGGCACCACGATTACGGCGATCATAGGCTCGATCAGTGCCAATTTTCAGGGCAAGCGCCTCGCATTGGCGCACTTGATCTTCAATACAGCCACGGCGCTGGTCGCTTTGGTTTGCATCGTTCCGCTGCGTGAGTTGGTTGACCTGATAAGTGGTGCCGTCGGCATCGGTGCCGAGGACTACACTCTGAAGTTGGCGGTGTTCCACACGATATTCAACGTACTCGGTGTCTTGCTTATGCTGCCTTTGATGCAAAGGCTGATCACCTTTCTTGAGAGAAGTATTGTCGAGCCAACCCCAGACGTCAGTCAACCGCGCTACCTGAACGATGCAGTCGACGATTTCCCGCAGACTCTTGAAATTGCGCTTCGAAAAGAAGTTTTGCACCTCTACGACAACGCAATGACGGTAATCCTCCATGGCCTGAACCTTCATCGGCAGGATGTTCTTGGCGCGAAAAGCGTTGCAGAGGTGGTTCGAAACAGCCGAACCCCGACTGACATGGATATTGAGGAAAGTTACCAGCGCAAGATCAAGACCCTCTATTCCGCAATTGTAGAGTTCTCGACGCGGGTCGGTGAAAAACGTGTCGAACCAGATGTAGCGGAACGGGTCTATGCACTGCGGGATGTTTCCGGCGACATCGTGCAAGCCGTCAAGTCCGTCAAACACCTGCGAAAGAACGTTTTACGGTATACGGTAAGGCCCACCGGCAGCGCGACTGACTTGTATGATGGTCTTCGCACCGAAATAGCGAGGATACTGGTCGAAATTCAGAAGCTGGAAGAGACGGACCCCGAGGAACGAAGCACTCTGTGGCTTGATCAGGAACGTGCACAAATCGAAGAAGACGCCCAGACTGCTGCGCGCCGTGTCGAAGAGTTTATTCGGAAAGGCCAGCTTACGCCTGCTGCGGCAACTTCATTCCTCAACGACTCGGACTACGCCTATAGCGCGATGCGAAAGCTGATCGAAGCTGCAAGAACCTTCTATATCGAGCGAGACAACGCAATGGCCGAGGTCGAACGGCTACTGGCCTTGGAAGAAGAAGAACTCGGTGAGAGTAGATCGGAGAATGACAAGCCATCAAATGAGGCCAGTTCCAAAAAGCGTCACAGGAAAGTCGTAGAAAGCAAGTAGCATTCTGCAAGCGTGAGCGATCTGCGAGGAGTATTCAGATGGCATTGAAAAAACTTGCCGAAAAGCTGGCGGAGTACAACTCGCGCCTTGAGGCTGGCAAAGCAGAGAAAATTAAACCCAGTCATGTTCAAAAAGTGCTTAAGAAGTTGCGCAAAAAGGCAGCGGATCTTGAGGCTGAAATTGATGCAGAAAAAAACAGTGATAGAAAATCCCGGTTGGTCCGAAAACTCGGCACGGCGCAAGAGAGCGTAAAGCGGGCGGAGTGGTTGTTGAGGGAGATCGATTAACAAAAGGGTCGCCGATTTAGAAATCGGTTGGACCCCGGCAAAGAGCCCTCGCTCGCAGGGCGGACTATGCAAAAAACCATATACCGGTGCCCGGTGTCGCCAGACTTCATCTGCCGAGCGCTTCAGACTTCACCATCCCTTGACGCGCGTATCACAGCACCAACTTGCATGAGTTGATCAGACAGAGGGTTTGTCCGCCTCCAAACCAAGCCGATTTTTCGAGACGGCCGCGCGCGCGGGAACCGAGCAACCGACACGTCGGCAGATCGCGTCTCTAACTCAACGGCCATTTCCGGGATCAGAGTAACTCCCATGCCAGCGCCGACCATCTGAACCAGCGTTGACAGGGAACTTCCCTCCATCAATTCACTGGGTTTGTTTTCACCAAATTGGCAGAACGAAAGCGCTTGATCGCGAAAGCAGTGGCCTTCCCCCAATAATAGCAGGCGCATCGTTCTCAGTGTCTCGGGGCTTGGGACGGGCTTATCTGCATCCATCGGCATGCGGACAAGCACGAATTCCTCTTCGAAAAGGGCATACTCCGTAAGTGCTGGTTCCGAGATCGGCAGGGCCACAACCGCAAGATCAATGCCGCCCTCTTGGATTTCCTCAATCAGGGTTGCCGTCATCGCTTCGCGGAGGAGTAAGTCGAGCTTGGGAAACTTGCTTTTCAACGCAGCAATTATGGTCGGCAGAAAATAAGGGGCGACCGTAGGTATGATTCCAAGTCGTAGGCGTCCTGCCAACGGGTCCTTCGATGCGCGGACAAGGTCTTCCAACTCGTCCACCGAAAACAGAATTTGCCGCGCCTTTTCGAGCAAATCTTCGCCCAGCGGAGTGAGGCGGATGTCGCGGGGCAGTCGCTCGACCAGCGGCGCGCCGAACAGGGCTTCCAACTCCTTAATCTGAAGGGACAACGCAGGTTGCGATATAGAGCAGGCTTTCGCAGCCCGACCGAAATTTCGTTGCTTGGCCAAAGCGTCGAAGTACCAAAGCTGTTTTAGGGTCACCGCTATCATGAGTTCAGCTTATCAGAACCTTTTGAATATCCAATTGGAGTTTATTGCGAGTCGTAGTTAGAATTGTTCTAGTTGAAGACCAAACTCTGCGCTCCACGCAAATTAACTCCAGGGAGAGAACTATGGACGGCAACAATATTGATCCTGCCGGCGGATGTCCTGTCATGCACGGTGGCAATACCGGGCTAGGTAACAGCGTCACCAAGTGGTGGCCCAAAACACTGAATCTGGACATTTTGCATCAGCACGGTGCGCGCACGAACCCGATGGATCAGGGATATAACCATCGCGAAGCCGTAAAGGCGTTGGACTATGAAGGCGTCAAAGCCGACGTGGAAGCCCTTATGACAGACAGTCAGAGCTGGTGGCCAGCAGATTGGGGGCATTATGGCGGCCTGATGATCCGGCTCGCATGGCATTCCGCTGGTACATATCGAATGGGTGATGGTCGCGGCGGTGCCGGGTCGGGAAATATACGCTTCGCACCTTTGAACTCATGGCCGGACAACGCGAGTCTTGATAAAGCGCGGCGACTGCTCTGGCCGGTAAAGAAGAAATATGGAAATGCACTCAGCTGGGCCGACCTGATTATCTTGGCTGGCAACATGGCCTATGAATCCATGGGGCTAAAAACGTTCGGCTTTGCTTTTGGCCGCGAAGACATCTGGGGCCCCGAGCAAGACGTGAACTGGGGCGTGGAAAACGAATGGCTCGCGCCGTCTGAAAACCGCTATGGCGATCTGGACGACACGTCGACTTTGTACAATCCGCTGGCCGCAGTTCACATGGGTCTGATTTACGTGAACCCCGAGGGTGTTAACGGCAACCCTGATCCAGCACGTACTGCCCTGCATGTGCGTGAAACTTTTGGTCGCATGGCGATGAACGATGAGGAAACCGCAGCGCTAACTTGCGGCGGTCACACCGTCGGCAAAGCGCACGGTGGAGGTGATCACGCCCATATCGGCGCAGAACCTGAAGGTTGCCCCGTTCATGCCCAAGGGTTCGGCTGGGACAACCCCGGAATGGAGGGGAAAGCGACAAACGCCTTCACTTCAGGGATCGAAGGTGCCTGGACCAAGCACCCGACCCAATGGGACATGGGCTATTTCGACTATCTGTTTGACTACGAATGGGAGTTGACCAAATCGCCCGCCGGAGCCAACCAGTGGAAGCCGGTCGACATGCCCGAAGACGAAATGCCGATCGATCCGACAGACCCCTCTGTTCGCCGGATGCCGATGATGACCGATGCCGACATGGCGATGAAGGTTGATCCAATCTACAACGAGATCTGCCAGAAGTTTCGCGCTGATCCAGAGTATTTCGCGGACGCATTTGGTCGTGCCTGGTTCAAGTTGACCCACCGCGACATGGGACCTAAGGCGAACTACTACGGTCCGGATGTTCCGGCGGAGGATCTGATTTGGCAAGATCCAATCCCGGCTGGCTCTACATCCTACGACACGGATGCCGTGAAGGCCAAGATCGAAGCGAGCGGTCTTTCGGCAGCTGACATGATCGCGACGGCTTGGGACAGCGCCCGGACTTTCCGTGGGTCTGACAAGCGAGGTGGCGCAAATGGCGCCCGCATCAGGCTGGCACCTCAGAAAGACTGGGTCGCCAATGAGCCCGAGCGCCTCGCAAAAGTCTTGGATGTTCTGGAGCCGATCGCGGCCGAGACTGGTGCATCGGTGGCCGATGTCATCGTGCTCGCCGGCAATGTGGGTCTTGAACACGCAATCAAGGCGGCTGGCCTTGATGTAGAAGTCCCTTTCTCGCCAGGACGCGGCGATGCGTCTGATGAGCAGACAGACGCCGAAAGCTTCGATGTGCTTGAGCCGCTCGCCTGCGGATTCCGCAACTGGCAGAAAGAAAAATACGCAGTCGCACCAGAGGAGCTGTTGCTTGACAAGGCTCAGCTCCTTGGGCTCACGGCCGCTGAAATGACTGTATTGATTGGTGGCATGCGTATGCTGGGGGTAAACCTTGGCGGTTCCAAGCACGGTGCGTTTACCGACCGCGAAGGCCAGTTGACCAACGACTTTTTCGTCAACCTGACGGACATGCGTTACAGTTGGCATCCGGTTGAAGATGGCACCTATGAGATACGTGACCGTGCAACCGGAGCCGTGAAATGGACGGCGACCAGTACGGACCTTGTCTTTGGTTCAAACTCGATCCTCCGAGCGTATGCCGAGGTGTATGCCCAAGACGACAACGCCGAAAAATTCGTACGCGACTTCGTGGCGGCGTGGACCAAGGTGATGAACGCTGATCGCTTCGACCTATTGCATTGAGCCAGCGAAACGTTCGGGCAGCGTTGCTGCCCGAATGACTTGGTAGACTAAGAAGAAAGCTACGTAGCTTGCGGAAATAAAGCTCATTTTTGCAAGGCTGAGGTTCAATTTCATTGAGATTTATGACCGGGCCAAGCATGTGAGAGGTGGTCCTGCAATTTGGGCCAGATTTTTGTCCGATTAAGCTATAGCGTGGTTTTCATGTCAGGCGGCGGCTTTCCAGGGTCTGGTTTGCCCTACAGGAAATGTTATTTGTAACAGAAACAAGAACGATCTAAGAAACATCTGATTTCAGCATCTGGCACGCCGACGGGCGCAGCTTTGTGAGAATGGAACTTGACCGACATGATTGACCTGAGTGGCCTGACGCCCCTGCGCGAAAGCCGCAATTACAAGATTTTTCAACACCCTGAGATCGAAGGGGCGTTGCTGAAGGTCCGGGTGGACGAGTCTATTCGAAAACACGCGGTGCCGCGTTATGCAGAGTGGCGCTATGGCAATCTGCGGCAGTGGAACCGTGAGGCGAACGAGTATCTAGCCGCGTTGCACCGCGGGTGCCCTGAAATCGAGCGGTTGGCGCGGTTTATGGGATATGCGCCAACCTCATCTGGTCCGGCCCTTGTAGTAGAAAAGCTGACTGGCCCGGATGGAAAGCTTGCGACGACGTTGCATGCTGAAAAACTCGCTGTTCGGAAAGATAAGGCGGCGACTCAACGCCTGCGCGACGAGTTTTTGGAGCTGATGGATGACCTGGAACGGGGCCAGATTGTCGTTGGTGACATGGGTTTTGAAAATATCGTGCGCGCGCAAGAGCGGGGCGGAAAGCTGGTCGTGATCGACGGGCTTGGGGAACGTGTGATGTTCCCACTTGCATTGTTCAGCAAGTGGGCTTTTCAGAAGTCAATCGCGCGTCGCAGGGCGCGCATGTCCAGAGCGTTCCAGCTTTAGGCTATTTGGCAAAAGCCTAACGAAAGCAGACCGATTGTGAGTTTTCTTCCGGTCTGCTCAGCCCGTACCTTTGCCAACTTGTGTTGGTTCGTAAGCTTTAAGTGACCTTAATCGTCAGTGGCCTAACTATTGCCGACTTGGCAGTCATGGCCGCAAGAAATTTGTGCTAATGGCCAGAAAAAGTTGTTGTGAAAACAATAACTTGAGAGTTGGTGTTGATGTTCCTTTGCTGTCAGCCATATCTGCGGCTCACAAAGCTGAACGCATCGCTGTTACAACGGCATGATGCAGCGACCCGGCCGAGGATCGCGGGCTGTAGATGCTGTAGCTCTCGGATGTCCGACACAGGACAAAACAGCCGATATGGTGGATTGAACACCGCGCTGCGCTGCCGTCGGTCATCTTGCGTAAGTCAAGCTGGCAGAGCAGCTCCAAAACCGATGGGATACCGGTGCCGGTCAGATCAAACCGAGTCCAACCGTCTGTCTGCTCGGTGACTGAGGCGACATCACCCAAGGCTTTCTTGGCTTGATCAGCAAGATCTTCGTGCGTGTCAAACGAAGCCTCAAGCATCCACTGATCGACCCCGGCCCAGAACGCACAAATCGACGCCCCGGCCCAACGGCCAACCTCTGGCGCAGGCGCATCAATTAGCTTTGCCAACGCCTTGGCAGATTTGTCTTCTTTTCCCATTCGTGACGCGACCGAGGCAAGGGCCACGCCCGGTACTTCGGTGCATGTGACGCTGCCGATGGTGTCGACGCGCGGCTCGGTTCCGCCAAGGGCGGTTATCGCAACAAGATCATGCACGCAGACGCTCTCCTTCAGGATCGACGAAATGGGCCGAGACAAGTTCCACCTCAACCGTCAGATTGGTCAGCGGCGAGACGAGGCGCATCTTTTCGCCCAGCCGCTCGGCTCCGTTCTTCACAAGGCCAAGACCGATATTGCTTTTGAGGATCGGCGAATAGACAGCCGAGGTGACATAGCCCTGATCATTGGCCGCACCGACAGGGCCATCAGCATTCATCAGATGCCCGCCCGCAGTAATCTTGTCTTCGGGCTGCACAGGCTTGATCCCCACCAGCCTCAGCACATCCGGTTCGACCAGGGCCTCACGTTCGGACAAGACCGAGCCGATGCTGTCCTTTTTCTTTGACACCATCTTGCCCAACCCAAGGTTCAGCGCCGTGGTGGTGCCATTCAACTCATTCCCGGCCGCATGCCCTTTTTCCACGCGCATTACGCCCAATGCTTCTGTGCCGTAAGGCACGACGTTGAACTCTTCGCCTTCGGCCATCAGACGACGCATCAGCGCGTCGCCATAGCGCGACGGCACGGCTATCTCATAGGCCAACTCGCCCGAGAACGAGATACGGAACAGCCGCGCCCGTAGGCCACCGCAAACCGTAATGTTGCCGCAGGCCATGAACGGGAATGCCTCGTTTGAAAGATCAAACTCAGGGTCCACGATTTTTTGCAGCAGCTTGCGCGCGTTGGGTCCGGCGACGGCGTATTGCGCCCAGGCTTCGGTGGTTGATATCAACTGCACGTCCATGTCCGGATACAGGCATTGGCGTACAAATTCCATGTGGCGATAAACGCTTACGGCGTTGGCCGTGGTTGTGGTGACGACGAAGTGATCCTCGGCCATGCGCGCGGCAGTGCCGTCATCCATCACCATGCCGTCTTCGCGCAGCATCAGGCCATAGCGGGTTTTGCCCACAGGCAGCTTGGCAAAGCCGTTGGCATAGATGCGGTTCAGGAACTCGGCGGCGTCGGTGCCCTGCACGTCGATCTTGCCCAGGGTCGTGCAGTCGCAAACCCCAACCGAAGCCCGGGTTTGGCGAACTTCGCGATCGACCGACTGCCGCCAATGAGTTTCACCGGGCAGGGGGAACCACTGCGCCCGCAGCCAATTGCCAGCCTCGACAAACACAGCACCGCGTTCCTTGGCCCAATAATGCGACGGCGTCAGGCGGGTGGGGTGGAACTCTTGCCCCTTCATCCGACCGGCGAACGTGGCAATCGGAACCGGAGTATAGGGCGGACGGAAAATAGTAGTACCCACTTCGGGGATCGACTTTCCCGCGACCTCGGCCATGATTGCCAGACCAGTGATGTTCGATGTTTTGCCCTGATCCGTTGCCATGCCCAGCGTAGTATAGCGTTTCAGGTGCTCGACCGAGCGGAAACCTTCTTGGTAGCTCAGCTTCACATCCTTGACGGTCACGTCGTTCTGTTGATCCACCCAGGCGCGTTTGCACCCTTCAACGTACCAGAAAGGCATTTGTTTGACAGGAGCATCCTCGGCCTCTGGCAGATCGGGCAGGGCACCTTTGAGGTCCAGCGCGGTGGCCGCGCCTTCCGCGCCGGATTTCAGCGCGCCATGTGTCGTCATCACCCCGTTTGCCGCGCCAGCGACCGAAAGGCCAACGGGAAGGTCCGCACCAGGTAAAAAAGCTGCCAGATCGTCGTTCCAGATCGGGCGTCCGCGTTGGTGGCAGGTCAAGTGGACGTTTGGGTTCCATCCTCCGGACACGCCCAGCGCGCCGCAATCCAGTGTGCGGGACGAGCCGTCGGACAAGGTCACCTCAACGAAGGTCAGTCCCAAGCGCCCCTTGGTATCAGTAACCTGCGCGCCTTTGAGAACTTCGTAGTCATAGCTGCCGGGCGCGTCTTCACGCGCATCCACAACAGCGGCGATCTTAACGCCCTTGGCGTGCAAGTCAGCGGCAGTCCGGTGCCCGTCGTCATTATTGGTAAAAATTGCCACACGCTGCGACGGCGTGACTGCAAACCGATTGGCATAGGTCCGTATCGCGCTCGCCATCATGATGCCGGGCCGATCGTTATTCTCAAATGCAATCGGGCGTTCCGTTGCCCCGGCGCACAGCAGCGCCTTTTGCGTATAGATCCGCCACAGGATTTGCCGCGGTTTACCATCGGGCAGGGTGGGCAGATGATCTCCGGTTCGCTCAACCGCCCCGTAGATCCCGTGATCAAACGCGCCAATCACCGTGGTACGCGGCATCAGCCGGACGTTTGGCATGGAAGACAGCTCGGCCACGGCCTGTGCGGCCCAGTCTGGGGCGCTGTGATCACCAACCGCGAAGCTTTCGCTGTTCAGACGCCCACCAAGGGCAAAATCCTCATCCGCCAGAATGACATCTGCCCCAGCGCGCCCGGCGGTCAAAGCCGCCATAAGACCGGCAGGTCCCGCACCAATGATCAGCAGATCGCAATGACGGAACCCTTTGTCATACTCGTCTGGGTCATCCTCCATCGAAAGTGATCCAAGGCCAGCCGCGCGACGGATCACCGGCTCGTACAGTTTTTCCCAAAACGCAGCGGGCCACATGAAGGTCTTGTAGTAAAAGCCCGCCGAAAGGAAGTTCGAAAACAGATCGTTCACCGCCAAGGCGTCGAACTTCAGACTGGGCCAGCGGTTCTGCGACCGCGCCTCTAACCCATCGAACATTTCGATGGTCGTGGCGCGCGTGTTTGGCTCCTGCCGGGCACCGGTGCGGAGTTCGACCATGCCATTGGGTTCTTCGGACCCTGCGGTCAGCAAACCCCTTGGGCGGTGGTATTTGAAGGACCGCCCGATCAGCCTTACGTCGTTGGCCAGCAGGGCCGAGGCTAGCGTATCGCCGGGATGCGCGGTGTAGCTGCGATTGTCGAACCGAAAAGTCAGAGAGGTGTTGCGGTCGATCTGACCACCACCAAGCCTGTTGCTCTGCGTCATTTGGATCGCCCCCGTGCGCGGGCCACATCGCGGGCCAGTTCCACCCTTGAAATCTCATGCGTCAGCGTGTTGCGCGTGACAACCAGCCAGGATCGATCACCGGCCTCATGATACCAAAGCTCCTGATGCTCACCGGCAGGGTTGTCACGCAGATAGCCGTATTCATAGAACGCCTCAGACGCGTTTTCGGCCTGCCAATCGGGACGGTCAATCAGGGATGCGTCGCCCAGATAGGTAAACTCCGATGCGTCCCGCGGACCCAAAAGGGGATGGTTGATTATCATTGATCGGTCCCCCTCAGTGCAGGTTGGGCTGATTGCCCACACCTTTTTCGTCGATCATCCGCCCGGTGCGAAACCGATCAAGGCGATAGGCCGTTGCAACCGGGTGCGGCTCATCCCGCGCCAGCAAGTGCGCGAAGCAATGGCCCGAAGCTGGGGTCGCCTTGAACCCGCCGTAACACCAGCCGCCGTTGAAGTAGAGCCCCTCGACCGGGGTGCGGTCGATTATGGGCGAGCCATCCATCGACATGTCCATCACGCCGCCCCACATTCGCAGCAAGCGGGCGCGGCCGATCATAGGCATCAGCGCCATGCCACCTTCGCAGACGTCCTCGACTACCGGCAAGTTCCCACGCTGCGCGTAGGTATTATAGCCGTCAATGTCCCCGCCAAAAACCAGCCCGCCCTTGTCGGACTGACTGACATAGAAATGGCCTGCGCCATAGGTAATAACACTGGGCAGAACCGGCTTTAGACCTTCGGAGACAAAGGCTTGAAGTACATGGCTTTCGATGGGCAATCGCAGTCCGGCCATGCTCATCACGCGCCCTGAGCTTCCAGCGACTGCGCAGCCGACCTTGTTGGCGCCGATAAAGCCTTTAGTGGTCTCAACGCCAAGGCATTTGCCGTTTTCGATCCGCAAACCAGCCACTTCACAGTTTTGGATGATGTCGACGCCGTGCATATCCGCAGAGCGCGCAAATCCCCAAGCCACCGCGTCATGTCGGGCAGTACCAGCGCGACGCTGAACCAATCCACCTTTGATCGGAAATCGAGCGTCGTCGAAATTCAGATATGGGTGCTCCTTACGGACTTGGTCAGCATCCAACAGCTCAGCATCGGCACCGTTCAGGATCATCGCATTGCCGCGACGTATATAGGCGTCGCGCTGACCGTCGGTGTGGAAGAGGTTGATAATCCCGCGCTGGCTCATCATCGCGTTGTAGTTCAGGTCCTGCTCAAGACCTTCCCAAAGCTTCATGGAGAACTCATAGAACGGTTCATTGCCGTCCAGCATGTAGTTTGAGCGGACAATCGTCGTGTTCCGCCCGACATTGCCGCCACCGATCCAGCCCTTTTCAACCACAGCCACATTTCGTTGACCGTACACCTTGGAAAGGTAGTGCGCCGTCGCCAAGCCGTGCCCACCGCCGCCAATAACAACGATGTCGTAGTGCGGTTTGGGTTCGGGCTCACGCCAGACCGGTTTCCAACCCTTGTGGCCGGTAAGCGCCTCTTTGATGACTCGGAAGCCGGAATATCGCATGAATCGGACCTTTTTCGACACAATCCAATAATTTGTAGCCTTTGGGTATGCTCGGATGCGACATCGATTTGTCTGAATCAGACTTTAGAGGCGCCTCTTTTCTGACAGAGCCTCGAGAACCCAACTCAGACGCCCCGTATCAACACCACGCGAGAGCCGATGGCGAATCCGATTGCGATGCGATAAGCCTTTGCGAAAACAAGGTTGTGCTGATGAAACTAGAAAAACCGAACTTTTCGGCCCCTACGGATGCCGATGCTCGAAAGGCGATCCCACCGGTTGTTTGCTACCCGCCCGAGACGTTGGAGAAACCGAATCTGAGTGCGCTTTCTGATTTGCGGAAGGGTGCGCGAAAGACTGCTGAGGTTACGGTGGCCCCACGGGATGCCGCGTGTATAGATGTCCCAGCGGGTGCATTCATCAGGGTTGTATCAGTGGATGGCCCACAGGTCGGTGATCTGAACATGTGGCACACGCACGACCTGACCGAACGTTTCTATTCCGGTAAAACCCGCGCGCTTCACGGGACGCATCTGTCGTCCGGAGATCGCATGTGGTCGAGTTTTCCAAACATGCGCCCGATGGCGACCGCGGTGGATGATACGCTGGACTGGTACGGGTTCGATGAATTCGGCGGCTCGGTCCATGATGTGATCGGCACGCGATGCGATCCCTATACGGGGCGGCTGTTATCGGGCGATGATTATCACTATTGCTGCCACTCCAACCTGACCCGCGCGTTGTCAGGCCATTGCGATCTGCCGCTGCACGAAGCTGAGATGCTTGTACATGACGTTCTGAACGTATTCATGTGCACTGGTTTCACCCGCGACACGGGGCAGTATTTCATGAAGGCCAGCCCGGTTCGACCCGGTGACTATCTTGAGTTCTATGCCGAGATTGACCTGATCGTAGGTTTGTCCGCTTGTCCCGGTGGCGATTGCTCGTCCGAGCATTCGTCGGATGCGGCAGCCTGTTATCCGCTTGTGATGGAACTCTATGACCCCGGAGAGGAAGCACGCGCGGCGCATGTGCATCCGGCGCGCTCGGCTTACGATCGCTCGCACGGTACCAGTTAGGCGATCAGACGACGACCAAGGCGGTTGAGCATTCGGCAACACAGGTCAAGCTGTTCGATCTCGCTATACTCATCCGCCTTGTGCGCCTGCAGGATCGACCATGGCCGCGCGCGGCGTTCTTACAATCATCAGGGCTGAGCTGTGCCGTTCGGGACCAATGAAACGGGTGGCGTGCTCGAAAAAGTCTTTGTGCACTTCGAGTACCCAGATCTAAAGGCATGATCGCGGCACAGTCCCCCCCAATCTTCGCCCACGCCCGAATGGCATTATGGTAAATCTGCGCGACCAACTCATTCTTTCGCAGCCCCGGTTCAATCCGCTCCAAATCCCCGTCGATCACATGTTCCGAGATACGAGCAGCCTTGCCATCAAGGGCAGATGTGCCTTGGCCGTGTAATAGTAGTTATCCAGCTCAACGCTGATACGGCCCGTTTCCAACCCGCAATTGCGGATCAAGGCTGCGAGATCCTGCATCGGGTGGCAAACGGTGGATTGCACGTAGTGATCGGCATAGCCGTGAATCCGATCATCCGACATCCACACTGTACGGCGGGCGCCGTTGGCGTCCTGGTTACGACCCCACCAGGTTGGGTCATGGTCGTACAGCACCAGAACGCCTTGATGAACACAGAAAGACCAGCCGTCATACCCGCTCAGCCAATTCATGACTAACGGATCGTCGACAATCAGCGCATCCAGCCCGGCGGCGGCCATGGCGGCCCGCGTCTTTGTCAATCTGCGGTCGTATTCTGATGCGTGAAGGCCGGGTTGGCGTGGACCGCAGGCTGCTCCGGTAGTTGAACGTGTTGTGTTGACAGAACTTGACGGATGCGGTCACGTCACTGGGCAACAGGGGAAAGACGTTCACTTGAAAATCGTATCCAATCCACACCGTGGCGGCCAGAAACTGATTGAGGCAGCACCTTACCCTTCGACTAACGCGGGACGTGTCGCTGATCTGCTCAAGAAATGCCCTGCAGCGGCAGAGACGCCCTTGCTTTCTATCGACGGCCTGGCTGATGTGGGCGCGCTTTGGGTTAAGGATGAACGTGGCCGCATGAACTTGGGGTCTTTCAAGGCACTTGGGGCGGCTTATGTCATTGCCCGCCATGCGGCTGACCGGAGTGAGAGCCCGAACGAAACCACTCTTACAGGTCGCACTTATGTCACGGCCAGTGCAGGCAATCACGGGATTAGCGTCGCTGCAGGTGCTCGAATTTTCGGGGCAAATGCCGTGGTGTACATCGCAGATACGGTACCCGAGAGCTTTGCTGATCGCTTGCGCGCCCAAAATGCTCAGGTCGTCCGACAGGGTGCAGACTACGCCGCCAGCATGGAAGCCGCTAGCAAAGCCGCAGAAGACAATGACTGGATATTGCTTTCGGATAGCTCGTGGGAGGGGTACTATGATCTGCCGCACACGCTGATGGAGGGCTATCTGCAAATGGCCGCCGAGGCGTGCAATCAATGCCCGCAGGTACCCAGCCATATCATGTTACAGGCCGGTGTCGGCGGTTTGGCCGGGGCAGTAGCGGCCTATGTGCGGACGGTCTGGGGCGATGCGCCACAGATCATAGTGGTCGAACCCGATGCGGCCCCCGCGCTACAAGCGAGCATTGAGGCTGGGGCATGCGTTTTTGCCGACGGACCTGACAGCGTGATGGGGCGGCTGGATTGCAAAGAGCCATCGCTTATTGCGTTGAACGGTTTGGCGCGGGACGCCGATAGTTTCCTGACCCTGTCCGATGAGCAAGTGACCGAGCATCTGCCGGCCATGGCATCCGCGGGTATCGCTACGACCGCGTCAGGTGGGGCAGGGGTTGCCGCTGTTATGAACCCCGACGTGCGTAAGTCATTGGGTATCGATCCCAACGCGCGTGTGCTGTGCTTTCTGTCGGAGACCGCGGAATGAGGGGGTTTGAAACGTCCGAATTTCAAGCAAGGGTCGAACGCGCGCAAAGCCGAATGGTTCAGGCTGAGCTTTCGGCGCTTTTGTTGACGACCGAGCCAGAGGTTCGTTACTTCTCCGGCTACCTGACCCGGTTCTGGGAAAGCCCGACGCGCCCTTGGTTTCTGATCGTGCCCGTAACGGGCAAACCCATCGCCGTCATTCCGTCCATCGGCGCCGCGTTGATGGCGCAAACCTGGGTTCAGGATATCCGCACCTGGAGCGCGCCTGATCTAACGGACGACGGCGTCAGCCTTTTGGTCGACACCCTGACCGAGATTTGCCCGGCGGACGCTGTGATCGGCATACCAGACGGGCACGAAACCCATGTTCGCATGCCGCTGGGTGATTTTCATCGGTTGCAGCGGGGGGTGGGCACTCGGCGTTTGGGAAGTGATCAAGGCATTGTTCGCGCGCTCAGAATGGTCAAATCACTTGCGGAGATTGCCAAGATCGAAACCGCATGTGCCATCGCGGGGCGGGCCTTTCAGCGCGTGCCAGAAATAGCTGGCGAGGGTGTAGCACTGGATGAGGTGTTCCGCCGGTTCCAAATGCTGTGCCTTGACGAAGGTGCCGATTGGGTGCCGTATCTTGCAGGCGGGGCAGAGCAGGGGGGATATACCGATGTGATATCTCCGGCGCGTGCAACCGGTTTAAGGTCGGGGGATGTTCTGATGCTGGATACGGGCTTGGTTTGGGACGGCTATTTTTGCGATTTCGACCGCAACTGGTCCGTCGGTCAGGCGACAAACCAGGTCCGGGACGCCTACGCCACGCTCATCGAAGCATCTGACGCGGCTTTTGAAGCGGCACGCCCGGGGGCGACGGTCGCTGATCTTTTTAATGTCATGAACGCGATCCTGTCCCGCAACAGCGGCGATACCGGCGCGGGGCGCTTGGGTCATGGGTTGGGAATGTCACTTACCGAATGGCCCTCTTTGATCCCCTCTGATCATACGGTTTTGGAACCTGGTATGGTCCTGACGTTAGAGCCCGGCATTGCAGTCGGCGACAAAATCCTGGTCCACGAAGAAAACATCGCCATAGGCGATGGGGCACCCCGTTGTATCAGTCCCCGCGCAGGTCCGGAGCTGCCACAGATATGAGCTATCTGCCCTACATACTGGACGAGGATGATCCAAACGCCACGCCAATGGGTTTGATCGTTTTGCAAACCGACGAAACAATCGAGCCTGAGTTCAGCGCCTATTTTTCGGATATGGCCTGCCCAATCTACGTCTCACGAATACCAAGCGGGGAAAGTGTTACTACGGATTCCCTGTCAGAAATGAAGATGGCTTTACCAGCGGCTGCAGACCTTTTGCCGAAGGCGCGCCCTTACAGAGTTGTTGGCTATGGGTGCACCTCTGCCAGTTCGGTGATTGGGTCAGATCAGGTCGAACGCTTGGTTCAATCCACGTGCAACGCGGCCGTGGTTACCAATCCACTGCGGGCGGCATCTGCAAATGCAGCCCACTTGGGCGTTGCGCGATTTGCGTTGCTCTCGCCGTATATCGAAGAGGTGAACGAACCCCTTCGACGGGCTTTCGCGGAAAACGGCGTTTCGATGGATGTTTTTGGCTCATTCGGAGAGGCCGAGGAATCGAAGGTCGTACGTATTTCACGGCAATCCGTTGTAGACGCTGCGCTTAAACTTGGGGCGGATTCACAAGTTGAAGCTGTTTTTATAAGCTGTACGAATTTAAGAACTTTTGATGTCATTCCTGAGGTTCAGGAACGGCTTGGAAAGCCTGTTTTGTCCAGCAATCAAAGCCTTGCATGGCATATGCGGCAACTGAACTCAGCAAAGTGAAGAGGCGGTTACTGCCTCGATTTGCATTTCGGCTGCCTAATCTGTAACCCTACTATCAAATATTGGTTGCAGGTCGCACCCTGCATGCCATTGAATAACGCCAATGGGTCTTGAGATTCGGGTACACCGAACACCAAAGAGACCGCACAGGGAGCCAAGTCGGTATATGACCAATGACGCAGCGTTCGTCGAGTTTCAGCGTGTCCAAAAATCCTATGATGGTGAAGTCCTCGTTGTAAAAGATCTTAACCTTTCAATGCCGAAAGGTGAGTTTCTGACCATGCTTGGCCCGTCAGGGTCCGGCAAAACGACTTGCCTGATGATGCTGGCGGGCTTCGAAACAGCCACGTACGGAGAGATTATGTTGGACGGGCGCCCGATCAACAACATTCCCCCGCACAAGCGCGGGATCGGAATGGTGTTCCAGAACTACGCCCTGTTTCCGCATATGACCGTGGCCGAGAACCTCTCGTTCCCGTTGGAGGTGCGGAAAATCGGCAAGGATCAGCGCGAAGAAAAGGTCAAACGCGCTTTGGACATGGTGCAGATGGGTGCTTTTGGCAGCCGTCGCCCGGCGCAACTGTCCGGTGGCCAGCAGCAGCGGATTGCACTTGCCCGCGCACTGGTGTTTGAGCCCGAGCTGGTTTTGATGGACGAACCGCTTGGCGCGTTGGACAAGCAACTGCGTGAACACATGCAGTTTGAAATTACCCGTCTGGCGCATGAGCTTGGGATCACTACCGTCTACGTGACGCATGACCAGACCGAAGCGCTGACCATGTCAGATCGTGTTGCCGTATTCGATGACGGCCGAATTCAACAATTGGCACCGCCGGACCTTCTGTATGAAGAGCCAGAAAACAGCTTCGTGGCGCAGTTTATTGGCGAAAACAACACGTTAGATGGGGTTATTAAGTCAATCGATGGCGACACTTGCGTTGTGAAGCTTGATGATGGCTCTGAGATTGATGCCAAGCCGGTGAACGTTCATACTGCGGGTGAGCGGACCAAGGTTTCCATCCGGCCCGAACGTGTGGAATTCAACAAGGACCGTCTGCACGCCGATGCGCATACACTGAAAGCAATGGTGAAAGAGTTCATTTATATGGGCGATGTGTTCCGCTTTCGTCTTTCAGTTGCAGGGAATGATGATTTCATTATCAAAACCCGCAACGCTCCGGATGCGATCAAGCTGAGCCCAGGTCAGGAGGTCGAGATCGGCTGGCTGGCCAAGGACTGCCGGGCGCTGGACGCCTGAGCCAAGACTCACCCGCACGCTCTGCCCGCACGTGTGGGATAATCTGATGATCGGGTTGCCTCGTGCTCCGGTCTTTTGGTTAAAATTAACGGGTGTAATAGGGAGTTTACTATGAAAGTAACAAAATCCACTCTTCTAGCCAGTGCGGTTGCTGCGATTGCAGGCAGTGCAATGGCCGAGGAGATGACGCTAGTTTCCTGGGGCGGCGCATATCAAGCCTCGCAAACAAAGGCTTACGCTGAACCCTTCATGGAGATGAACCCGGGATTGACGATCGTTTGGGACGAAAGCTCGCCCGAAGCGGTCGCCAAGCTGCGCGCAATGAACGAAGCCGGTAACATCACCTGGGATCTGGTGGATGTTGTGGCTGCTGACGCGATCCGCCTGTGCGACGAAGGTCTGGCGATGGAATACGACCCGGACGAGTTGCTGGCAGCGGCACCGGATGGTACTCCGGCATCAGAAGACTTCGGCGATCTTTTGGTCAGTGACTGTTTCATTCCGCAGATCGTTTATTCGACAACGGCGGCCTATCGACCCGACCTGCTGCCAGATGGGGCACCAGCGCCTGACTCGATCTGTGCCATGTTCGACATGGAAACCTATCCAGGTAAGCGGACGTTGGAAAAGCGCCCGATTAACAACATGGAATGGGCGCTGATCTGTGATGGCGTGGCAAAGGACGATGTCTATGACGTTCTGGCGACCGAAGAGGGCCAGCAGCGCGCGTTGGACAAGCTGGGAACAATCAAGGATCAGGTCGTATGGTGGGGCGCTGCTGCTGAGCCGCCGCAGCTTTTGGCCGATGGCGAAGTTGTTATGGGCACGTCCTACAATGGCCGTTGGTTCTCGGCGATTGAAGAGCAAGACCAGCCGTTCGAAATGCTCTGGGACGCGCAGGTGTTCGACCTTGACGGTTGGATCATTCCAGCCGGTCTGAGCGAAGAGCGTTTGGCGCGTGTCAAAGAGTTCGTTAAGTTCGCAACCGACACTCAGCGTCTGGCGGATCAGGCCAAGTTCATCTCCTATGGTCCGGCACGTGCGTCGTCGGCACCATTGGTAGGTCAGCACGCTGAGCTTGGTATCGACATGGCTCCGCATATGCCGACTGATCCTAACAACGCGAAGAACACGTTCCTCTACAACTACGAGTTCTGGGCAGACTATCGCGACGATATCGACGCCAAATTCCAGGCGTGGCTGGCACAATAAGCCGGTAATTAAATGCACGGTCGGGGCCTATCTTGGCCCCTACCCACCAAAAATCAAGGGACGCAGATGACTGACGCTACTCAATCCGGCCCGATGTTGGCCGCGGATGGCACGCCTCTGAAAAAATCGCTGGCGCGTTCATTGCGACGTCGCAAAGTTCGGGCTCTGGCCCTGATTGCGCCCTTGTTGCTGTTTGTCTTGCTCTCGTTTGTGATCCCGATTGTTTCGATGCTGTTCCGATCAGTTGAGAATGGTATTGTTTCCGAGACACTCCCACTGACAGTGGTCGAGCTTAGAAACTGGGATGCTGACAGCGGGGAACTGCCGGACGAAGCACTGTATGCGGCTTTCGTAAAAGACATGATTGCTGCTGTTGAGGCTAAAGAACATACACGGCTTGGTACGCGTTTGAACTACGAAGAAACGGGTATGTCTTCGATGTTCCGTAAATCTGGCCGCAACATCAGACGTTTGGACCCCGAAGCTGATGCACCGTTCAAAGAAAAGCTGATAGATATTCACGAAGGCTGGGGTGAAGTTGAGACTTGGCGTACGATCAAAACGCACGCGGTTCCAATCACCAATGGTTATTTCCTGAATGCCATCGACATGCGCCGCACGCCCGAGGGGCCAAGGGCGCAGCCGGAAGATAAGCAGATTCTGGTCAAACTATTTGGCCGTACACTGTTTATGTCTCTTGTCATTACTGGTGCCTGTATTTTGCTGGCCTATCCGGTCTCGTATCTATTGGCGACGTTGCCGATGCGGGTTTCGAACCTGTTGATGATCCTGGTTCTGTTGCCCTTCTGGACCTCGCTTCTGGTACGAACATCCGCGTGGAAAGTCATGCTGCAGCAACAAGGGGTGATAAACGAAACTCTGGTCTGGCTAGGCTTTGTTGCAGATGATGCGCGGCTTGTAATCATCAACAACCAGTTCGGTACAATCATAGCGATGACGCATATCCTGCTGCCGTTCATGATCCTTCCAATGTATTCTGTGATGCAGACGATCCCGCCATCCTACACTCGCGCGGCCAAGTCGATGGGCGCAACAAACTGGACGACGTTCTGGAGGATCTACTTCCCGCAATCCATACCAGGCATAGGGGCCGGATCGATCCTCGTGTTTATTCTGGCCATCGGCTACTACATCACGCCCGAGATTGTGGGAGGCACCAAGGGTGTCTTTATCTCGAACCGGATCGCGTACCACATCTCGTCTTCACTGAACTGGGGATTGGCGGCGGCTTTGGGGACGATCCTGCTGGCGGTCGTTCTCCTGCTTTACTGGTGTTACGACAAGATTGTCGGCATCGATAACGTTAAACTAGGGTAAAGATCATGGCTGCACTCACACCAATATCCCGCAAGCCGCTGTCTATGGTCCTGCCTTCAGTTGCCATCGCCGGAGGGTTCGTTGGCATGTTTGTCGGTGCCGGGCAGGGCAATGTCCTGCTGGGCATCCTATTGGGCGCGGTTCTGATGGCGGGACTTGCTTGGGTCTATATCGCGGTGCTCGACAATGAACGCGTTGCACGCTGGATTACGATCCTTGGACTGGCGGCGGCTGGATATTTCTTTGCCGGATTCACTGGATTGGTCATCGGGCTGCTGGTCGGCTGGTTCTTTGCCTTCTTTATCTTCTGGTTGTACGAGGGTCGTTATCGCCAGAAACTGCTGCCATATCTGACCGGTCGTCAGGTTTTCGGACATTATTTGTTCCGCGTAGTCTGCGGAGCGATCTTCGTTTTCCTGATAACACCGATCCTTGTCGTTCTGCCGCTATCCTTCAACGCACAGGACTTTTTTACCTTTACGCCCGAAATGCTGCGACTGGACCCTGAAGGGTATTCGCTAAAGCATTACGAGGATTTCTTTACCAACAATGAGTGGCAGCGTAGCTTCAAGAACTCGCTGATCATTGCGCCGATTGCGACGGTTATCTCTGTGTCTCTGGGAACACTTGCAGCCATTGGCCTAAGCCAATCGCACGTGCCGGGGCGTCGGGCCATCATGGGTATCCTTATCTCGCCCATGATCGTTCCCTTGATTATCTCGGCCACAGGTATGTTCTTTTTCTACAGTGACATCGGACGTTTTCTTGAAGGAACGCTGGGGATGGACAAGAACTTTGTCGGATACGTCAAGGTTATTCTGGCGCACGCTGTTCTTGGCATTCCGTTTGTTATCATCACTGTAACGGCCACTCTTGTCGGGTTTGATCAATCGCTGACACGGGCTGCCGCCAATATGGGCGCAGGACCGGTTCGTACGTTCTTCAAAATCCAGATGCCTCTGATTTTGCCGGGTGTGATCTCGGGCGGTCTGTTTGCCTTTATCACTTCGTTTGATGAGGTTGTGGTGGTTCTGTTTGTAGGCTCTGCCAGCCAGAAAACACTTCCTTGGCAGATGTTTACCGGCCTTCGTGAACAGATCAGCCCGACCATTCTGGCGGTTGCAACTATCCTTGTGGTGATCTCGATCGCGCTGCTGACGACAGTTGAATTGCTGCGGCGTCGGTCAGAACGTCTGCGTGGTCTCAGCCCGGCTTGACGCGACTCGCAAGGTGATCTAGCGATTTCTTCATGCATCCCGGCCACGATGGCGTCGTGGCGAAGGGCGGAGTGCATGGCTCTCGGTTCCCGAGGCCGCTTGTCCTGAACGCCGGGACTTGTGGCCGGGCGGTGCCTGTCCGGCATTGAGGAGAGACCAGATGATCGACCTGAACAATCGCCCGGAATTTTTCACGCGCCACAATGGCGACAAGGCGCCTTTGCCTTTCAGCAAAGCGGAATATGCACGGCGTCTCGCTAACCTGCGCGCTACGATGGCGGCACGCGATATCCCGGCGGTGTTGCTAACATCGATGCACAATATTGCTTACTACTCGGGCTTTTTGTATTGCGCGTTTGGCCGACCCTATGGATGTGTCGTGACGCAGGACAGCTGCACCACGGTGTCCGCGAATATCGACGCGGGACAGCCGTGGCGGCGCTCGGTCGGGGAGAACGTGATTTATACCGACTGGCAGCGGAACAATTACTGGCGCGCTGTTGGGAGCCTATTGGGGTCGGCTCGACGCATAGGGATCGAGGCTGACCATATGTCATTGGCTATGCGCGACACCGCGCTGGACATGTTGGGCGGGCCGGAACTGCTGGATATCGCACCCGACACGATGGCCTCCCGCATGGTGAAATCGACGGAAGAGATTGATCTGATCAAGGGTGGTGCCAATACTGCGGATATTGGCGGCGCAGCCATTCACGCGGCTATTCGCGAGGGCGCTACGGAAATTGAGGTCGCCATGGCCGGACGCGACGCGATGGAGGCGGAAATTGCGCGCGCCTATCCGAATGCTGAGTACCGGGACACCTGGGTGTGGTTCCAGTCCGGTCTGAATACTGACGGTGCGCATAACCCGGTTACAAAACGCGCGCTGCAAAAGGGCGATATCCTGTCGCTGAACACGTTTCCCATGATCTCGGGCTACTACACGGCTCTGGAACGGACTCTGTTCTTGGGCGAACCCGACGCGGAAAGCCTGCGCATTTGGCGGGCCAATATCGCTGCGCATGAGCTGGGTCTGAGTCTGATTAAACCGGGTGCAACCTGTTCGGGTATCTGCGCCGAGATCAACCGGTTTTTCGCGGAGGAGGGCCTGCTGCAATACCGTTCGTTCGGCTATGGTCACTCCTTCGGAATTCTAAGCCACTACTACGGTCGCGAGGCCGGGCTTGAACTGCGTGAGGATATTGACACTGTTCTTGAGCCCGGCATGGTTGTGTCGATCGAGCCGATGTTGTGGATCCCCGAGGGCGAACCCGGTGCTGGTGGCTATCGAGAGCATGACATTCTTGTTGTGCACGAAAATGGCGCAGAGAATATCACCAGGTTCCCCTATGGACCCGAACATAACACGATCAGTGCCTGATCTAACCGGTCGATAATTAGTCAGCCTTGGTCCGTGATCTTATGAATCAGGGCTGACTTTGCCGTTGGTGGGGTTGATTGTCCGGTTTGGCGATGTGTATCTGACGACAGTGTTTGAAAGGACGTGCCGTGGGACAATACGATCTGCCATCGCAAACAGGTGTGTATTTTATCAACCTGGATCGGGTCCCTGCACGGGCCGCGTTTATGCAGGATCAGTTCACTCTGACCGGATTAGTCGGCGCGCAGCGTTTCAGCGCAGTCGACGGGCAGCAGACCGGCGCATTGGACGGCAACGGGTACGTTCCGGGAACCGGCACGCGTTGGGGCCTGACGCAAAGCGAAGTCGCCTGTTTCGAAAGTCATCGTGCGCTTTGGCAAACTGTCGTTGATCAGGGGTTGAAAGCTGTCGCCATTTTTGAAGATGACGTGGAAATGTCTGCTGAGTCCGGGGCGGTCATCGCTGCGCTGTTAAGCAATGGGGCGGATTTCGACCTTATCAAGCTGGATTACTCGCCGCGCTCTATGCGGTTCGGTCCGTTGCAGAGCATCGCGGATGTTCCGGTTCGGCCGATGCTTGAAATGGCACCCAGCTCGGCTGCTTACATTGTGACGCAAGCGGCGTGTCGCAAACTGTTGTCATGGTCAGAGAAATATTCGGACCACCTTGACGACTTTATTTCTCTGCCGCGCCCAAATTGGAAAATATATCAGTGTTTCCCGGCTGTTGGGGTGCAGGTGATTTGGTCGAAGCAGCAAGACCAAACAGCAGAGCCCGTCAAGATCAGCGAGAGGTCGCAAGATCAGAAAACCAATAGTGGCTTGGACAAAGGACCCATGTGGTTCCGAATTCGGCGCGAGTTGCGGGCCGCTCGGCGCAAGCTGTATTGGCGCGCTGGTGGCGAATCTCGCTTGAAAGCGCAGGGCGGTTTTATCGGGTTTATTCCCTGCGCCGATGATTTAGGCGTTTGAACTAGTCATCCCAACCGTTTTGCATGCAACTGGGCTTTCTTCAGCTAAACTGCGTGCAAGCGTTAACAAATTTGCTCTTTTGATATAAACTCATAGTGTTGTTTGTGATTAACGCATAGGTGTGCGGCGTGGGTCAGACAATTTACGAAAGATACGGCGGGTTCAAAACGATCAGCCGGATCGTGATGACATTCTATGAAATGGCCTTGGATTCTGACCAGATCGGCGGCCATTTTGAAGATATCGACATTCCGCGCCTAATAGATCACCAAACCAAGTTCGTCTCTTCTTTGGTTGGGGGGCCTGCGTCTTTCAGCGACGAAAGGATTGAGGCGGTCCATCGAAATCTGAACATCTCGCATGCCGATTTTGACGAAATGGTCGAGCTTTTCACCGAAGCTTTGTCCATTCACGGGATGGAGGGCCCAGATATTAAGACCGCGCTGAACGCAATCGAGTCAAAACGCTCGATCATTGTCACCCGTGACGCGGCATGAGCATTCTCGCCATAAATGAACAATTACTTCGTGCGATAGGGGTCGGGGTTGCGGTTGTGCGGGCCTCGGATTTTAGCTTTGTTTTTCAAAATGGGCCTTTCAGTGATTGGTTCGGAACCCCGGAAAAGGGGCAAACGCTTTTGGACCTGCTGCCATCTCTGGATTCGCGAGAGCTGGATGACGTGAAGCAATCGGGGCTTCGGTACTCGGTTGAATTGCAGATCAAACCAAAGCGGAGAACCCTTATCCTGGCGACGACTGTCTCGCTCGCGAGCGGTTTATCCGAGCAGGTACTGGTTATTGAATGCCAAAACATCACCCGCATCCGCGAGTTGGAAAGCATGATCGACAGTTACTCGACCATGGTCGAACGCAACACGCGTGAGCTGGAGCGTGAGAAAGAGCGCGTGGAACGCCTGTTGTTGAACCTGATGCCACGCGCCGTGTACGAAGAATTCAAGACCTTCGGCGTTGTTACCCCGCAGCTATATGATCAGGTCTCGGTCGTGATGCTGGATTTTGTCGGCTTTACCGATTTTGCGGCCAAAACTGATCCAACGGTCACGCTGAGTGAACTGAATGACATCTTTACTGCTTTCGACCGTATCGTTGAACAGTTCGGGTGTGAGCGGATCAAGACAATTGGTGACGCTTATCTGGCCGTCTCCGGCATGCCGGATCCGACACCGGACCATGCCACGGCGGTGGCGCATTGCGCCGTGCGGTTTCTTCGATATCTTGAGCGCAGGAATGAAAGCCACCCTCACAAGTGGCAAGCCCGGATCGGTTTGGGCATGGGTGCTGCCGTGGGATCAGTGGTGGGGATACAGAAATATGTCTATGACGTCTTCGGCCCCGCAGTGAACATTGCCGCGCGATTGCAAGTCTTTGCAAACCCTATGCATATCGTGGCCCCGGAAGAAATGAAATACGCGCTGATTGACGAGTTTCAGGTCTCGGACATCGGGCGTGTGGATATTAAGGGCATGGGTGAGATGAACCTGATTAATGTCTCTTCGGGTCTGAGTGTGCCTATGCGAAAAAGCAGGTTCTGATCCTCAGTCGTCTTGCGGTACCAGCCCTAAACCACGCAAGTAAATGCCAATGCCGGATTCCAGCAAATCTTCGGGCGGAAAGGGAGAACTCGCGCCGGTGTTTCGGGCAAATAGCTCAACTACGCCGTGACTCATGGCCCAGACATGGGCGCTGAACATCGAGGCTGGTGGGCGTTTTTCGGGCGGGATGTGTTGAGACAGGTCAGCAGCGGCCTTCTCCAGAACGGATTTCGCCCGGTTCGCCGCAAGTGACAACTCGGGCGTACGGTTCACCGAAATACCACTTTCGAACATGGCGATGTAATGGCCGGGGTGCTTTCGGGCAAATGCCAGATAGGCGCGGCCTGTCGCCTCGAACGCGGCCAGGGCCGAGGGCTGCCCTTTGTCATAGGCGTATTGCATCAGGTCCGCAAACATCTCGAACCCTTGACGCGCAGCCTCGGCTATCAGGTCCTCGCGTCCGTGAAAATGACGATAGACTGCGGCAGGTGTTACACCAGCTGTTTTCGCCGCTTCCGACAAGGTAAAGCCGGTTGGGCCTTTTTCTTCGATCAGAGACAGGGCCGCCTCGATCAGGGCCTGTTTCAGGTTCCCGTGGTGATACCCGCGTTTTGTCATTCCTGTTTCAGGTGCCCTTGTTGTTTAAGCCTTCGGGAGTCCGGACATAATTCGTGCAGAGCTGATCGTCCACTCCCAGTCATGCATCCCAGATCTCTGGCCCGCCGCAGATTTTGGGGTCGACCGGGCCAATCGCGTGTTCGTCTTTTTCGTCATAATCCAAGGCATGCAAAACTGTGCGAATAGCCGCTAACCGCGCGCGTTTCTTGTCGTCAGAGCGAACAATGGTCCATGGGCAGAATGCCGAGTGGGAACGGGTAAGAGTTTCCGAAATCGACTGGCTGTACTCGTCCCATTTGTTCAATCCCTCAACATCAATTGGGCTTAGCTTCCATTGCTTCAGTGGGTCCGTTTCGCGTGCCAGAAAGCGGTTCAACTGTTCCGCCCGACCAACATTCAGCCAGAATTTGAACAGTTTTATCCCGTCATTGACGAAACCTGTTTCAAGCGGAAGGACCTGCCTGAAAAAACGCTCACGCTCTTTTTCAGTGCAAAAGCCGAATACGTTTTCAACAACACCTCGATTGTACCAACTGCGGTCGAAGAACACGATTTCGCCGGCAGCAGGCAGATGTGGGATGTATCTTTGGAAATACCATTGGCTTCGCTCAGTATCCGACGGTTTGCTAAGCGCCACGTCCGGCGCGCCACGTGGGTTAAGATTTTCACGAAAGCGTTTAATTGTGCCGCCTTTTCCGGCAGCATCCCGGCCTTCGAATATTATGGCAATGCGCTGATCGGTCTCTTTAACCCAGGATTGCATCTTGACCAGTTCGATCTGAAGACGCTCCATCTGTTTTTCGTAGTCCTTGCGCTTCATTCTTTCTTTGTAAGGATATGTAGGATTCAGAATGTCGTCTTTTGACGACTTCTCAATGGCCAGGCGCACCTCTTTTGGCGCGTGTTTTTTGTAATATTTTTCGATGGAACCTTTTTCGGAACGGGCCATGTGTCACCTCGCCATAAAATCCAAGTCCTACTATGGATTAGGGGCGGGGTTAACGCAAACCCGCCCGTTGTGCGGCGCGCTCGATCGCGGCGGCAACCTCAGGTGCTGCAACGACTTGGGGCATGTGCCCGATACCTTGCAGCTCAATAAGCTCGGCGCCGGGTATCTCGTCAATCAGACGATGAGAGTGCCAGCCCAGCCCAACAGTGTCATCAGCTGTACCGTGGACGATCTCGGTCGGGACATCGATTTCTTTGTACCGAGGTTGCAAGGCGCGTACTTCTTCCAATAGATTGGCGCGCTGTTTGGCATTTGCGTGCATCGAAGAGCGCCGTATGGATAGGCCCGGACCGAAATGGCTGGCATAGCCTTCCGGCGCGGATTGTGGGGCGAATACTTGGTCCAAGGCTTTGGACACGTACCAATCGGGTACAAACGCGGTGATCAGGGGCAGGGCGGCTATACGCCCGGCCGTCGTTGATGCCAACGCGTTGAACCGATCCAGCGGTGTTTCCCACGGGATTGCTGCGGGTGCGATCAGGACAAGTCCAGAGATATTGTCCGGCCGTGTCACAGCCCACGCAAGCGCAACAGACCCGCCGTAGCTTTGCCCGGCGACGATGGGTTTTTCCGCACCTAGAAGAGCGGCAGCTTCTTGGAGAATTTCAGCTTGTTGAACAATGGTTTCCCCATCGGGGTTAAAGCCGGAACTATAACCTAATCCGGGTCGGTCGAATGCGATCACGCGGAAACGCTTAGCCAATATTGGCGCCAGCGCAAACGTCATGTCGCGTGTGTTGCCGCTGGACCCGTGGATCAGGACGACATCCGGCCCTTTACCCATGACCACCGCGTGCACTGCGAGCCCGTCCACGTCAACGATCCGACCTTCGGGTGGAAAGGCCGACTCAGCGCGGGCTTCGTTCCGTGATGCGCGCCAGACTGCGACTGCCCATAGCAACACCAAAAGCGTTAGAACTATGACGCCGACGCGTATCACTGCGTCAGGCTCTCAGATCGGTTTTTTCGACGCCAATCCGGCTGATGTCATAAGGCGTGGTTTCGTAAATTTCACTTATCCAGTTACCATAGAGCAGATGGGCGTGGCTGCGCCACCGGTTCTGCGGTGTCTTGCTTGGATCATCATCCGGGTAGTAGTTGATCGGCACGTTAATGGGCGTGCCATTTGCGATGTCGCGATCATACTCCTGTTTCAGCGTATCACTGTCATACTCGAAGTGATTGAAGATATACAGCGCACGGTGCGCCGGGTCTTCGACGAGGCAGGGCCCGACATCGTCGCTGCCCAGCAGTGTTGCCAAACCATCTGCGGCATCAATCTCGTCCTGTCGCATCTCGGTCCAGCGGCTGACAGGGATCACGCAGTCATCCGAAAACCCACGCAGGAACGGCGAGGCAGGGTCCAGGTTCGCATGACGAAAGCATCCAAATGCCTTGGCATCCAGCTTGTGTTTCTTGACGCCATGGAAGTGATTGATCATTGCCATGCCGCCCCAACAAACGCCAAAGGTTGAATGGACATTGGTCTGCGTCCATTCGAACACTTCTCGCATTTCGTCCCAATAGGTGACGTCGTTGAACTCCAAATGCTCAATCGGCGCGCCGGTTATAATCAGGCCGTCAAATTTCTCGGTCTTCACCTCCTGAAAGGGGCGATAGAATTCGGCCATATGCTCGGCCGCGGTGTTCTTGGTGCGGTGTTCGGTCATGCGGATCAGGGACAGATCGATCTGTAACGGCGTCGCACCAATCAGGCGCGCAAACTGGTTTTCAGTCTGAATTTTCTTGGGCATCAGATTCAGCAATCCGATCCGCAGCGGGCGAATATCCTGACGCATTGCCTGATCCTCAGCCATGACCATGACACCCTCTTTCGAGAGTACGTCAAATGCGGGTAGGTCGGATGGGATCTTGATTGGCATCAGGTAGCAAGCCTTTGATGTTACGATACAGGAGCGTTAGTTAAGCGCGGTTTTTCCGGGTCTCAAGGGTGCGTTCGATCAACTCATCGAAATCAGCGGCATCACGAACTTTGTGCATGTCATCCGCAGAAACTGTCACACCCCAATTGTCCGCCATCGCCCGATAGCGCGGCTGACGATGTGCCAGCGCCTTCGCATAGGTCCAGCGGATAAAAGCGTCAGGGTCAACATCTTCGGCCCGGCAGGCATTCTGCGTCAGGTAATCGTTCCATGCCTTGGTCAGGAACTCGGGCTGATAGGACATCGGTTTAGGTGCCTTGTCAAAGCGGCGGATTAATTCAGCCGTGTGCGCATCATCCCCCTGTAACCAGATCATCAGGGTTCGGCTGGACAGTTCAGACAGAACATGATCCGAGGGGTTTGTCGGCTCAACCCATTCGCAGATCGACCCACCCGTATCGCAGATGAAGTGCGGATACTGGTAAAGGCGTTTCGCCCGGTCAATAAAGTATTCGGTATCCAGCAGGGCGTGAATTTCTGCCTGCCGGAACTGTTCTTGCCTGCGGCGATATTCCGAGATTTCAAGCCCACCCAGCGCCGGGTTTCCGGGCTTGCCCAGATAGGCTGCTACCGGTGTCAGGTTCTCGAACGAGATGTTCGAGCCGATAAAGATCGAATCCGTCAGCAAGAGGTCGCGCAGAAAGGGGACTTTCATCGCTTCGGCTTTGGCATTGTCTGCGATGTACTCACCCATGTAACGGGTGCCGATACGGTAGTCGATCGAGTAGTGGAACCAATCGCCCGAGTCGCGCAGCACGTTCGACACATAGGTTTTGCCCAGACCCGACATACCAAAGAAAAGAACTTTCTTACGCGGCGCATCGCGCCAGTCTTTTGCCGAACTGTAAATCATCGTCCGCTATCCCTTTTTCCGACCTAGCTAAAACGGGCAGCGGGCGAGGTCAATCTCGGGCACTTGAGCGGTTTAGGGTCAGCAGACCCAGCGCGAGGATTGCGAAACCCAGATAGGCTTGCAGGGGAAGGGTCTCATCCCTCAGAACTGCGCCCAGAACGATGGAAACGGGTGGAATAATCAGCGTGACCAGCAAGAGGTTGCCCGCTCCGGCCATTTTCAGAACGCGATAATACAACAGATAGGCGCCAGCCGTTGCGATGAGGGCATAGTAGCCAATCGCCGACCATGTGATCAGGGGCAGGTCCAGACTGGGCACTCCATCAACAATCAGAGTGAGCGGCAGGATTAAAATGGTTGAACCGGTTAGCATCCCGGCTGCGGCCACCACAGGGGGCAGATCAGACAGGGTTACCCGCGCCCACGCTCCGGCCAGCGCATAGGATATGGTACCGACAATTATGGCAAGCTGAGCCATGCTCTGCAGGTCGAACGAGACGAAATTGCGCAGCCCAATCGCAATCACGACCCCGAGAAACCCAAGCGCGACACCTATCGCTCGTGATCGGGTCAGTTGTTCATCCTTGAAAAAAATCGCTGCTGTGACGACTCCAAAAATGGCAGTCATCGCGTTGAGGATCGAGGTCAGGCCAACTTCGATGTAAAGCTGCCCCCATGCCATCAGGGAAAACGGAATCGCGTTATTCAGAAGCCCCATAACCAAAAAAGCCGCCCAAACGCGTGGACTGCGTGGAATGACCAATCTTCTGGCAAATACAATCAGCCAAAGCACCAGCATGGCCCAGAAGACGCGGTGTAACACCGATGTCATCACCGGAATCGTATCCAGCGCGATCCGGATCGACACAAACGACGCGCCCCAGATCATACCCAGCAAAAGAAGTTCGACCCAAGCGTTTGGGGATAAGTGTTTTTGTGCAGCCATGCCCCGTCTTTGCATTGTTGGCACAACTATTCGACCCGGAACTTGCTAAAAGAAAAACCCCGCCGGTTGGGCGGGGTTTGACGTTTTACTTGAGTTTGGTTCAGCCCAGAGAATAGGTGATCTGGAAACCAACGCTCCACGCGCTGTTGCCGCTGAATTCGCCACCAGTAGTGGTGGTCGCGTCGCCAACATCGGTGTAGCGTACACCGCCCGATATCTGGGCGTTTTCAATCGAGTATGTGCCGCCGACTCCAAGGCTCCAGAAACCATTGGTCGGGCCAAGGTTTGAAACGATCGAACCGGTATCTCTTTCATAGCCTACTGATACCGCGCCGGAGAATTCTTCTGAGAACTGGTAACCCAAGCCCAAAGTGTAGGTGAAGGTTTCGTCTTCGTAGTCAACTAGGTTGTCGCCGACGATACCTACATACTGCTCTGGTGCCAAAACAGTCTGAGGCCAGTCAACCCAGCGGATGGAACCGAAAAGAAGCGTTTTTGGAGCGACGCCAGTTTGGAAATCAAGATTGACCGATTGGGGTGTTTCGACTTCGGTCGTGTCTTCGAATGATGCGAGCGCGGCTGGGATTGGAGGATTGGCAACGTTGAAGGATTCCGTTGACGAAAACTTGTGTGTGATCTTTGAGTTATATGTCAGCGACACGCGTGCGGCGATCTCGGGCCGTTCCCAAGCTACCCCTACGACATAACCGAAATCGGTCTCAGCGTCGGCGTCAAACTCGTACCCTGCCACAATAGGTACAGTAACGTTTGCCGATGCACGTTGAGCACGAATGCCGCCGATAGCACTGAAGCCACCGTCGAATTTGTACCGCAGAAGTGCGGTAATCGCATCGACGTCTGCTGTCGCGGCCAAGACACCGGTACGACCGCCGATGGCAGGCGGAACTGGGTTGATAGACAGAGGATAGTCGGTAGGATACTCAATATCTGCGCCGAACGGTTGGTCGTAGATCAAAGCAAAGTCCACACGCTCACTGAACGAATGTTTATAAGCCAAGCCAGGTGTGAAAAAGTCGTTTGTCACATTCCCTGACGGTACGCCGTTCTGTTCACCGCTCACGTCGGGGTTTACGTAACCTAGACGCAATTGAACGACACTTCCCTCTTCAAACAGAATGTTGACGCCCTGACCACTGCGGTCTAGTCCGCCCGCATACGCTCCTGTTGCCCCAACGCTCAGTGCGCACGCCTGCAATAGCGCTTTTCTCATTATGTCCTCCCTAAACTTGTCCTGTAAGTTCGGTCCGATAATCCGAGTGGTGATGATCGACCTTGTCTTTCGTGCTCGATACTTTCTCAAGCTTTACCTTACCGTCAACTAGTGACGGTGCGTTATCAGCGGTGAGTGTGGCCCGAATCTGTTGCTAATCTGCTACGATTCTCGGCGTGGACGTTCAGAAAGATACCCGAAAAGATCACCGCGGCCCCCAAAAGCGTCCAGTGATCCAGCGGTTCTTGATACAGAATCATGCCGACCACCGCGATTGTGGGCAGGCGGGCAAAGTCGAACGGGACAACCACGGTTGCCGGGGCGATGGCCAGAGCGTTCGCGATACAGTAATGCGCCAACAGGCCCGCGAGACCGACAAGTATAAGGAAGGGTGCTGTATTAAGTGTCGGCAGAGCAATCTGTCCGTCGATGCCCGAGGCGATCAGCCCAAGGACCGCTTGCATAACAGTTAACCAAAACATAATGCAGCCGATACTGGCAAATTGGGTCAATTTCTTTGTGGAAATCGTTGTAAGAGCGAAGAAAACCGCCGAAAGTGCCGCAGCCAGAACGCCAGCATTCAAAGGGACAGCGCCGGGTCTTGCAACGATCAGAATACCGGCGAAACCGATCAGCGCGGAAAGAGCCCGTACCGAGGTCAACCGTTCACCTAACAAAAGCGGCGACAGCAGAATAACCCAAATCGGCTGGGTAAACTCCAGCGCAAAAACCTGTGCCAGTGGAATCACGGACACGGCGTAGAACCAAAGGTTCTGTCCCGTGAAGTGAATCAAGTTTCGAATTCCGTGAAGCCCTAACCTATGTGTCGAGACCTGCGTCCATTTCCGTGTCAGCGTCAGAAACAAGGCCACGACGCATATGCCCACCAAGCTGCGGTAAAACATGATTTCGAACGTGTCATGCGTTACGCTGAGCTCGCGACCAGCAACGGCCATCGAGGAGAATGAGGCAATCGCCCCGGTCATCCAAAGCGCGGCCTTGCCAATCTGCGGTTTGCTACTGTCCATCTTCCTGCCTTAGGGGCACTCGGGAATCCGAAGTGCAATCTATGGGTTTCTGGCGGGGTTTAAACAAACAATGTCGCGACGAAGCCACGCTATAGTTATTCCCATTCGATCGTGCCCGGAGGTTTCGAAGTGATGTCATAGGTGCATCGGTTGATGCCCTTGACCTCATTGATGATGCGCGTGGCGGTCTCGCCAAGGAATTCATGGCTGAACGGGTAGTAGTCGGCGGTCATGCCATCGACGGACGTGACGGCACGTAATGCGCAGGCATAGTCATAAGTCCGCCCATCGCCCATCACACCGACGGTTCTAACCGGAAGAATTGCCACGAAAGCCTGCCAAATCTCATCATAAAGACCGTGTTTGCGAATTTGGTCGATATAGATCGCGTCCGCCTCGCGCAGAATGTCCAGCTTTTCACGCGTGATCTCGCCTGGGCAGCGGATCGCCAGCCCCGGTCCGGGGAAGGGGTGGCGGCCGATAAAGCTGTCGGGCAGGCCAAGCTCGCGTCCCAAGGCACGCACTTCGTCCTTGAAAAGCTCGCGCAGGGGTTCAACAAGTTTCAGCCCCATCTTCTCGGGCAGACCACCCACATTGTGGTGTGACTTGATAGTGACCGACGGACCACCCGAGAACGACACAGACTCGATTACGTCCGGATAGAGTGTGCCTTGGGCCAGAAACTCGGCCCCCTCGATCGTATCGGCATGTTTCTGGAACACGTCGATGAACAGCTTGCCGATGATCTTGCGCTTGGTTTCGGGGTCGGATTGGCCGTCTAGTTCGCCCAGAAACAACTCGCTTTCATCGGCGTGAATGAGCTGAATGTTGTAGTTGTCGCGGAACATGCCGACGACTTCCTGTGCTTCGTTCTTACGCAACAGGCCGTGGTCCACGAATACGCAAGTAAGCTGATCCCCGATCGCCTCGTGAATAAGGATCGCCGCGACCGAGCTATCGACGCCGCCGGACAGGCCGCAAATGACCTTTTTGTCACCGACCTGCTCGCGGATCTTGCGGATCATTTCGTCGCGGTAAGCACCCATTGTCCAGTCACCGCTGAAACCGGCGAGTTTGACAAAGTTTTCGTACAGTTTTGCGCCTTTGGGTGTGTGATGCACCTCGGGGTGGAACTGGACTGCATAGAAATGGCGGTCCGTGTCGGCAGTGATTGCAAAGGGCGCATTTGGCGAGGTGCCGAACACCTCGAACCCCGGAGCGATTTGACTGACATGGTCACCGTGGCTCATCCAGACTTGTTCATTTCCGTCGGCGAACCAACCGTTCAGGATGTCCAGATCACCGGTGGGAGTGACGAATGCCCGACCGAACTCAGCCGTGCCGTGGCCACTTTCGACCTTGCCGCCCAATTGGTGCATCATCACCTGTTGGCCATAGCAGATACCAAGGATTGGCACGCCATAATCAAAAATCTCTTGCGGAGCACGCGGGGATCCTTCGCGCGTGACGCTGTCCGGCCCGCCCGAGAAAATCACGGCCTTGGGCGCCATGTCGCGCACAAAGTCCATCGTGACATTCTGATAGGGATGGATTTCGCAGTATACGTTTAACTCGCGCAGGCGACGTGCAATCAACTGCGTCACCTGGCTGCCGAAGTCGATGATGAGAAGGCGGTCATGGGATGTCTGGCTCATGACTGGCTCTTAGGTCGCGTGGCGGGTATGTGCAAGCGTTATGAGGGCGTTTTCAGCGCAATGCTGAGGGAGAATGAAGAATGTCGGCCATTCGTTTCATGGATGCAACGCAGAACGACGTCGAGGCGATAGTTGACTGCATATCTGCGGCTTATGCCAAGGCGCGGGAAACTATAGATGATCTGCCCGATGTGACGGCAGGCATCGCGCAGGAGATTGCGGATCACCACGTGCTTCTGGCCCGCATAGGTGAGCGATTGGTAGGCGTGGTGATATTCGCCAGAAAAAACACGGCGATGAAAGTTATCAATTTGGCCGTCTCGCCAAAGACGCAAGGGCAGGGGATTGCCGCACAGCTACTGGCGAAAGTTGAGGACGTGGCAAAAGACTGTGATTGCAGCCACATGGAACTGCGCACCCATCGCCTGATGCTGGACACGCGTGCGATCTATTCGCATCTTGGTTGGGTTCAGACGGAGGTCGACGCAAACTCGGTCGCAATGCGAAAAGATCTTTGACCGGGTTCAACCCATAGAATCCGAACTCGACGTTCCGCGCTCTGCGGCGCGGCGCAGGTCGACGCGATAGCTCCAGATGGCAAGGGCGCTCCACGATCCGACGTAAAGTATACCAATGCCGATGATGGCTTCGCCCGGAATTGGCCCGATATCCGCGCGATCAATGAAATTGCGGAAACTCCCTACCGGAGTTGGATGAACGACCAGTTTGCCAATGTGCGCCAATGCCTGAATGATGAGAATCCACAGGTAATTTCTGCGAATGCGTCGCCCGGCAGCAACCCAGAACCCGACGTGATACTTTGGATGCAAATAGTCCTGAGCAAGCACCTTTTGCCAGTTTTCTTCCATGTGCAGATCGCCATCCATCAACATGGGTGCATAGAAATGTGTCTCCATCCACCGGGTACGCGCACGCCAGACGTTGAAGTATCGATAGCGCCGCGCCTCAAGCATCAGAAACAGGATGATTAAAACGCCCACCAATACCAACGGCAGCGGCGAAGCTTCAGGGGAAGAAAACGAGATCGACAGCGCGACACCCAGCGTAACAACGGCCCAGTTCGTCGTTGTGTCCAGTCGAGTACGCCACAATGTGCTCCGGTACACCTCTCCGCGGTACAGATGTGCGACAGCACCGATCTCGGCCGCGGTGAGGGTCGTGCGCACAGTTTCAGATGGCGATGTTGCCTGATCTTGGGTCTTCATTGCATTATCATGCCCGTAGTGCTCATGGCGGTCAAAGTTTTTGGAGATGCTGCGCCCATGTCGCTTTTCCCCCCAGAGCGCCGTAAATCATATGCTGGCGCGTGGCGCAGTCCTGTAACACAACCTCCAAACGAAGTATCAGATGGGATTTTCTCATGGCAGAGGCTAACACCCGGCGCAGAGCCAGAGGCGGCGGTGGCGCCGCCCGCCGCGCCGAGCGCACCGCAGTTCGCATCGAAACGGCGAAGTACATCGAACGGAACATTCCAAATTTCGAAGTTCTGAACGAAGAAGCCTTGGAGATTATTGAAACCAACGCAGAGACCATTCTGGCCGAGGTGGGCGTTAACTTCGTCGACAATCCGGATGCCCTTAAGCGGTGGAAGGATGCCGGCGCCGATGTTGATGGTGAGCGTGTGCGCATTCCGCGCGGACTGGCGCGCGAGCTGATCAAAACCGCCCCCAGTCAGTTCACCCAGCACGCCCGTAACCCGGAGAAATCCGTTGTTATCGGTGGCCGAAACCTTGTTCTGGCACCGGTTTATGGTCCGCCCTTCGTGCGCGATATTCATGGCGGTCGTCGATATGCAACCATGGACGATTTCAACAAGTTCGTGAAACTGGCGTATATGTCCAAATGGCTGCACCATTCGGGCGGAACCGTTTGTGAGCCTACGGACATACCCGTGAACAAGCGTCATCTGGATATGCTGATGGCGCACATGACCTTGTCGGACAAGCCATTCATGGGGTCGGTCACAGATCCCAGCCGGGCGCAGGACTCGGTTGAGATGTGTGAGATACTGTTCGGCAAAGACTTCGTTCAAGAAAACACGGTGATAACTTCGCTGGTCAACATCAACTCTCCGATGACGTTTGACGACGTGATGATGGGGGCGCTTGAGGTTTATGCGAAAAACAACCAGGCCTGCATCATTTCACCGTTTATTGTCGGCGGTGCAATGGCCCCGGTTTCGGTTGCTGGAACGCTGACGCAGGTTCTGGCCGAAGTGCTGGCGGGCATTTCCTATAGCCAGATCATCCGCCCGGGCGCGCCTGCGATCTTCGGCGCATTTGTGACCTCGATCGATATGAACTCCGGCGCGCCGACTTTCGGCACACCCGAGGCATCGCACATTACCTATGGCGCGGGTCAGTTGGCGCGTCGCCTGAACCTGCCATACCGTTCGGCGGGTTCGTTCTGTGGATCAAAGCTGCCCGACGCGCAGGCCGCCTATGAAACGGCGAACTCGCTGAACATGGGGCTGATGGCAGGTGTCAACTTTATGCTGCACTCGTGCGGGTGGCTCGAAGGCGGTCTGGTTGCCGATTTCGAGAAGTTTGTCATGGATGCCGACCAGTTGGGCGTTCTGCATGGTTTGGCCAAAGGTGTGGCCTACGATGAAAACGCGCAGGCTATGGAGGCGATCCGCGAGGTTGGCCCGGGCGGTCACTATCTTGGTTGCGCCCACACTCAGGCGAACTTTAAGGAAGCATTCTGGAAAACAGACTTGCTGGACTACAAGCCCTATGAAACCTGGGAAGACGAAGGCGCGCGCGACACGCGGCAACTGGCCGCCGCGCGGGTCGAGCGTCTGCTGGCCAATTATCAGCAGCCGCAAATCGACCCGGCCATCAATGCCGCATTGCACGAATACGTGGCGGAAAAGAAAGCATCCATGCCGGATGCCTTCACCTGATCATTGATACTGCGCGGCGCGGCTGGCCTGAAACAGCCGCGCCTCGCCCAGCAACGCGATCAGCAGATCAAGATGACGGACCAGCGAATAGGCTGCATCCTCCTCAAGACGCTGTGCGTTGACCTCTCGTTCCATTTCCAACAGTCGTACCAGCGCCGAACCGGTAGAGGGCATGGACCCGTAGCCGAGAATGCGTTGTAGGTACCGATCCCGATCATAGTCCTGCGCCCCTATTTTTGCAGCCCGTGCCAACAGGCGGGGGCGGCGAAGGGTCGTAATCATTGTCATCAGGTCCTGCATTTCGGGGTTCCTTAGTCAGAGTGAATTTACCCCTATATGTTGCACAACCTAAACGGGTGTTGCCTTGATTGGGATCGCGCCGCACTCTGGCTTCATGAGTGTTTATGAATTTGAGACAAATCTGGCACTTGTCTCCGCGGGTTAACGAACAAGTAACGAACGCGACTCTAGTTAGAATTGGTTAACAAATTTACCGGGGGCGATTGAGAACAGATTGTTGGGTCGACAAGGGCAAGTAATCATGCAAAACAACGAGGCTTTCACCATTCCGGCTTGGGTACCAGAGGGGGCGCAAAGATATCTTGCCCACACGGAAACCGGCCAATCGATCCGCGATATTGCGCGATCAGCAGGGTGCCATGCTTCGACCATACTCAGGCAGATCAGGCGCATAGAAACACGCCGGGACGATCCGTTGGTGGATGCCGCGCTGCAGTCCTTAGCCCAAGAGCATTTTGCCGAAACACCAGCCGCATTGGGCAGCACGTTTCATGTGACACAGGAAGAATCCGCCGCTGCAAAGGACGAGGAATTCAACCGCGAGGCGTTGCGGATTCTGCGACGATTGTGCGAAACAGGGGCGGTCCTGGCGGTCGCCGAAGAAATGGACAAGGCTGTGGTCGTACGCGACTTGGGCGAGGGGGGTACAGCCAGAACGGCGGTGGTAGATTGCAGGATCGCGCAGGCTTTGGCCCTGAAAGACTGGATTTCCTGTGACAATCCCGGTCGTATCTCAAGGTATCGGATTTCGTCATCGGGGCGTTCCGCACTCAGCCAATTGATCGCGGATGACGAAAACAAAGCGCGTGCACGCAATGAGTTCGGCATGTCCGAGGCACAAACACCGTTTCAGTCGCAATTTGCGCAAGGCAACAGCGTGACAGCAAACTCACAGCGGTCAAGACGCATTCGCTACTACGCTGCGGAAAGCCCGTTGATCGCATTGGCACGCAGGCGCGACCGCGATGGCAAACCCTTTTTGGATGAAACGCTTGTAGCCGCAGGTGAACGGTTGCGCGAGGATTTCGAGCTGGCGCAGATCGGCCCTCAGGTCGCGCAGAATTGGGATCACTTCCTGACAGCAGGCGGGCGCGGCAGCTTCGGGCCCGACTCGCACGGCGGGCAAGGGGCCTCAGATGCACGTAAACGCGTTGAGCACGCTTTGTCGGATCTTGGTCCGGGGCTAAGCGACGTGGCGCTGCGGTGCTGTTGCTATCTTGAGGGGTTGGAGCTTGCTGAAAAGCGCATGGGCTGGTCAGCGCGTTCAGGCAAGATCGTGCTGCGGATCGCATTACAAAGGCTCAAGCGGCACTACGAAAGCCAGTCGGAACGAAACCGAATGATAGGGTGATCTGCTTGATCGCGTTAAGGGGCTTTGATCTTTTTTGATACCTGAGGTTCTGCGACAAGTTAGTGAAGGTTTTGTTGCTGCCGCGCAGGCCTAAAGACGAAAAGACCCGCCAGCGGCGGGTCTTGAGCAGCAGGTCGGCTACAAGCTTAGGCCAAAGCCGGCTCGTTGGCTTCGTCCAGGTGCTTTTTCAGATTGTCCGGTGAGGACACGCCATATGGATCCTCGGGGCAGTTGTCCATCAGTCCGGGCTCTTCAAACCATGCTTCAACGACACCGTCATTCACGATGGCTGCATAGCGCCAGGAGCGCATGCCAAAGCCCAGATTGTCCTTGTCGACCAACATGCCCATCTTGCGGGTGAATTCACCCGAACCGTCCGGGATGACCTTGACGTTTTCAAGACCCTGATCCTTTGCCCATTTGTTCATGACGAAGCTGTCGTTGACGGACATGCAGTAAATTTCGTCAATGCCTTTTTCCTTGAACTCGGCATAGCCGTTTTCAAACCCCGGAAGCTGATAGGTCGAGCATGTAGGAGTGAAGGCACCGGGCAGCGAAAACAGAATGACGCGCTTGCCGCCAAAGTAATCCGCGGTGGTCTTGTCTTCCCAACGGAACGGATTCTGGCCTTCGATGGCCTCATCACGGACACGGGTGTGAAAGGTTACGTCGGGCAGTTTGGTACCGGATTTCATATTCATGTTCCTGTGATTCACTAGTCTTCGCCCCGCCGTTTAAAAGAGTTCTAAACTGGCTTCAACGCGAATAATGCTGCAAGTGCGAATGAAATTGAGTATATATAAATATGATTATCTGCAAATATTTATGACCATTTTGATAGAGATATGCCGCAACTGCGAACTGCGCTGTTATGGCAGGTATGCACGGGTGGTGTAGCTAATGGCTGCGGATTATACTATGTCAAAGCGAAACGACCCTAAGTCAGGATAGCCAACCGTGCGTGATCTGAAGATCCCCGAACAACGTCATCCCGAAAAGGCGCATCGTCAGGACAATGCGCAGCCGAAAAAGCCGAAATGGATCCGTGTGAAGGCGCCCGGTGGGAAGGGTTATGCCGAAACGCACAAGATCATGCGGGAAAACAATTTGGTCACCGTCTGCGAAGAGGCCGGGTGCCCGAATGTAGGCGAATGTTGGAGTCAGGGTCACGCCACCATGATGATCATGGGCGAGATTTGTACTCGTGGCTGCACATTCTGCAATATCGCGACTGGCCGTCCGGATTCGTTGGATGTTTTTGAACCTGGCCGAGTTGCGCATGCTGTGCAAAAGCTTGGTCTGAATCATGTCGTCATTACGTCGGTTGACCGGGACGATCTGGATGATGGCGGCGCCGACCATTTCGCTCAGACCATTCGCGCGGTGCGACACCGTTCGCCCAAGACGACGATTGAGATTCTGACTCCGGACTTCTTGAAATGTGATCCTGCGGTCTTGGAGGTAGTCGTCGAAGCAAAGCCGGACGTTTTCAACCACAACCTTGAAACAGTGCCCGGCCTGTACCCCGAGGTACGCCCCGGCGCGCGCTATTTCCACTCGCTGCGGTTGCTACAACGGGTGAAAGAGTTGGACCCGTCAATATTCACCAAATCCGGCATCATGGTTGGCTTGGGTGAAGACGAACAACAGGTTCGGCAGGTAATGGATGATATGCGCGCAGCAGACATTGATTTCCTGACGATCGGTCAATACTTGCAGCCAACCCCGAAGCACCATGGAGTTGACCGTTTTGTCACGCCCGAAGAGTTTGCTTCTTACGAAAAAGCGGCTTACGGCAAGGGCTTCCTGATGGTGTCCGCAACGCCTCTGACCCGTTCATCCTATCACGCCGGAGATGACTTTGCGCGTTTGCGCGAAGCGCGTCAGAAGAAATTGGACCAAGGGTGAACTCGGAAGCAGCGGAGCGGTTGATACGACTGCGCCACGACCTTCACCAATTTCCCGAGATTTCGGGGCAAGAAAAAGAAACGGCCGAAAAGGTCGCGCTCGAACTACGTGCGCTTCGTGCCGATCAGGTGCTGACATCCATCGGCGGTCACGGCGTGGCAGGTGTTTACAACAGTGGGAAAGACGGACCAACCGTTGCCATCCGGTGCGAGCTTGACGGTTTGCCGATACAGGAACTGTCCAACTTGGCGTATCGCTCACGCGTTGCGGGCAACGGGCATCTGTGTGGGCACGACGGACATATGGCAATTGTCCTGGGCGTGGCCGAGCAGCTTGGTCAAAATCGCCCCACGAAAGGCCGAACCGTTCTGATTTTCCAGCCAGCTGAAGAAACCGGGCACGGCGCTATTGCCTATCGCAAGGACCCAAAGTTTTCCCAGATCAAGCCGGACTATGTTTTTTCGCTCCATAACCTTCCGGGCTTGGCATTGGGTGAGGTCGAGCTGTGCGCGGGCCCGGCGAATTGCGCGTCGCGCGGGATGAAAGTGGTTCTGACTGGAAGAACGTCGCATGCCGCGGCACCGCAAGATGGTGTGTCTCCGGCAGCAGCCTTGGCGTTGTTGATGCCGAAATTGGCCGATTTGGGAAAGGGCGGGCCTTTGGACGCAGACTTTGCGCTTACCACCGTGACTCATGCGACCCTTGGTGAGCCAACTTTTGGCATAGCGCCGGGTCGGGCTGAGCTATGGGTTACGCTTCGAGCCGTTGCCGATGCGCGTATGCAAAGCTTGATGGCAGAGGCCGAGGCGCTTGTTGCGCATACCGCCTCGGACCAAGGTCTTGAGTATGAGATCACTTATGAAGACGTCTTTGAGGCTTGTGTAAATGCGCCCGAAGCTGGCGACATTCTACGACAGGCATGTACTGCAACGAACGTGCCATGTGTGCTTACGTCCAGCCCGCAAAAATTTTCCGAGGATTTCGGACAATTCGGGAAAGACGCAAAGGCAGCAATGTTCTGGTTGGGGGCAGGGGTGGACCACCCGCAACTGCACAACCCGGATTACGATTTTCCTGATACCTTGATTTCGATTGGAACCGGGATATTCCTTGCGGCCATTCAGCAGGTGCTGGGTCCGTTTAGTCCCCGGTAAAGCGCACCTTGCCGATAAACGGCAGATTGCGATTGCGCTGCGCGTAGTCGATGCCATAGCCCACAACGAACTCGTCCGGGATTTCGAACCCGATCCAGTCTGAGCGGAAATCAACCTCGCGCCGGCTGGGTTTGTCCAGCAGTGCGATGGATTTCAACCGAGCCGGTTTCCGGCTGCGCAGCAGCTTTGTCACGTGGTTGAGCGTGTGGCCGGTGTCGACAATATCTTCGACCACCAAAACGTCGCGCCCTTCAATTGCGCCACGTAAGTCCTTGAGTATACGAACCTCACGACTGCTTTCCATCGAATCGCCGTAAGAAGAGGCCTCAAGGAAATCGACCTCGATCGGCAGGTCCAGTTCGCGCACGAGGTCAGCAATGAAGACAAAGCTGCCACGAAGCAAACCAACCACGACCAGTTTATCCGTTTCGGCGAATTCGGCGCTGATCTCGCGGCACAGCTCTTCTATCCGGGCGGCGATGGCCTTGGCCGAGATCATCTCATCTATCACATATGCGCGGTCCGTCATCGCAGCCCCCTTGATCTTTGGCGCGCAACATACGACATGACGCGCTATTGTCACCTGCAAATACCGGAAGCCATGCCAACTCATTCGGAAACGCGCCACCTGCCTTACACAGCTCAGCAGATGTACGATTTGATTGCGGACGTGGCGAAGTATCCCGAGTTTTTGCCCTGGTGCGCCGCTGCGCGTATCCGCAGGACATATGCGGCGGGTGAGGCGCACGTCCTTGAGGCGGACCTGATCATCTCATTCAAGGTATTTCGCGAAAGATTTGGCAGCCGGGTGACGCTTTATCCCGATCAAATGAAGATCGACACCGAATATCTTGACGGTCCATTTAAATACATGAAATCCGACTGGCAGTTCGAAGACGCGCCCGACGGTGGTTGCAACGTCTCGTTCCATGTCGATTTTGAATTCAAGAACGCCATCCTTCAGGGCATTATCGGCGTTGTATTCAACGAAGCCATGCACCGGATCGTACATGCATTTGAGACCCGTGCCGCGGATTTGTACCGCTAGGGCTTTACCCGTGTTTACCGGGCGCTAGACTGCGCTCATGACCGATTTTTCCCTATCTCTTGCCACGTTTGCCGCTGGTGCTGTTGAGACAACGCTGCAAACGCGGATCGTTACCTCGTTATCCGTTCTGGACTGGATCGCAGTGGGTCGGGCCGGCGTCACTGAGCCGGTTTCGACAGCTGTGCGAGGTCTTGTGCTGGCCGAGGAAGGTACCGCGCAGGCGCATCTGTTCGGCGGTGGTGCGGCACCCCTTCGTGGGGCGGCTTTGGTCAACGGAACCGTGTCTCATGCGCTAGATTACGACGATACGCATTTTGCGCATATTGGGCATCCATCGGTGGCCATTCTGCCTGCCGCATTGGCTCTGAGCGAATCGGATGACCGCATCCTTGTTGATTTCCTTGAGGCCGCGCTGGTGGGAATGGAGGTCTCAATCCGTATGGGTCTTTGGCTTGGGCGCAACCACTATCAAGCTGGCTTTCATCAGACCGCAACGGCAGGTGCTTTCGGGGCTGCCGTTGCTGCCGGACGCATTCTGCAGTTCGACGTGGATCAGATGCAAAAGGTTCTGGGCCTGACCGCAACCCGTGCATCGGGCCTAAAGGTTCAGTTCGGGACGATGGGTAAACCGTACAATGCGGGACTTGCAGCCTCGAACGGGGTCGAAGCTGCTTTGCTGATTGCTGGGGGGTTCGAACCCAAAATGGAGGCACTCGAAGGGCAGTACGGTTTTGGCGCAACGCATCAGGGTGAGGGTGACCTAAAATCGGCCCTGGACGGGTTGGGTGATGAGTGGCTGTTCGAAAACGTCAGCCACAAATTCCACGCGTGCTGTCACGGCTTGCACGCGGCGCTTGAGGCCGCCCGCGATCTGGACATTGCTGAACCGGAAGTGGCTGAAATCAAGATAAAGACCCACCCAAGGTGGATGAGCGTATGCAACCAAATGGCGCCGACCACAGGATTAGGTGCCAAGTTTTCCTACCGGACCGTCATCGCGATGCAAGCGCTTGGTTACGATACGGGGGTGCCTGCCAGTTACTTGGAAAAGGTCTGCGCCGATCCCCGGCTGACGTCGTTGCGCGACCGGGTTTCGGTTGAGGCTGACGATACCCTGTCGGAAACACAGGCCCAAGTAACCCTGTTACGTCGCGATGGCGCCCGGCTTGAGGCGACGCATGATCTGTTGGCTCCGGTGGCGCTGTCAGATCGTGAGGATAGGGTTCGGTCTAAAGCGTCCAAATTGATCGGTGCTGAAGAGGCGGATGCGATCTGGTCGATGTTGCGCACCGGAGGCCGCGCCCGCGATCTGGCAAAAATGCTGGCGATTTAAACGACGCGCCAGTGCAATCGGAAGCCCGGGTCGAATACAGTGACCGGACCGTCGCCGGTTTCGATTTTGCTGGGGTACTCCACCGGTTCGCCTTTGGTCAGCGTGATCGTTTCCTCGTTGACCGGCAGGCCATAAAACGCTGGACCGTTCAACGAAACGAACCCTTCCAGCTTATCCATCGCGCTTTCACGGTCGAACATTTCGGCCACCAGTGACATTGTATTGGTCGCGGTGAAACAACCTGCGCACCCACAAGCCATTTCTTTGTTGTCGTCCGTATGCGGCGCACTGTCGGTGCCCAGGAAGTACCGTTTGTCACCCGAGGTCGCGGCAGCCAACAGCGCAAGGCGGTGATCCTCTCGCTTCGCAACAGGCAGGCAGTAGTAATGCGGTTTGATGCCGCCCACCAGAATGTGGTTGCGGTTGATGATCAGGTGATGCGCGGTAATGGTTGCGCCAAGATCCGCTTCGTGGGCTTTGACGTATTCGACGCCGTTGCTGGTTGTGATGTGCTCCATCACAACACGCAGACCCGGTGTGGCTTTGCGGATAGGGTCAAGCACGCGGTCGATGAACACAGCTTCACGGTCGAAAATGTCGATTTCTGGGTCCGTGACTTCGCCGTGAACGCACAGTGGCAGACCAATCTCTGCCATCTTATCCAGCACCGAACGGACCTTGTCGAAATCACGCACACCCGACTGTGAATTGGTCGTTGCGCCGGCCGGGTAGAGCTTGACCGCTTTGACCAAACCGCTCGCATGGGCGGCGGCCACGTCCTCGGCGTCGGTGTCTTCCGTCAGATAGAGTGTCATCAGCGGCTCGAACGTCATGTCGGCGGGCAGGGCCGCCATGATTCGATCCCGGTAGGCCGCCGCCTGATCGCCACGCACAACGGGTGGAACGAGGTTTGGCATAACGATTGCCCGGGCAAAGTGACGCGCGGTTTCGGGCAGGACGGCCTGCAACATCGCGCCATCGCGCAAATGCAAGTGCCAGTCATCGGGGCGGCGGATCGTGATGCTATCGGTCATGCCGCATCCGCTAGCACAGTGGCCGTGTCCCGAAAACCCCTTGTCGTCGGGCTGGATCACCGTACGTCCCGGAAAGAGGGTGGTCTTGACGCACGCGTGCTGCCGTGACCTTTTGTGCCGAGGGAGAGACATGACATGACACATCCAGATTCTATTGACGCAGTTCAGGAAATGCTTGGGACGCAGGGCTACGTCTGCGGTCGCGCCTTGGCGACCGTCGTGTTCCTCTCGCTGAAATTGGGGCGTCCGCTGTTTCTGGAGGGCGAGGCTGGAGTCGGCAAAACCGAGATCGCCAAGGCGCTGGCTTCAGGGTTGAACCGGCGCCTGATCCGATTGCAGTGCTACGAAGGGCTTGATGCATCCTCGGCGGTGTACGAATGGAATTTCCCTGCGCAGATGGTGGCGATCCGAACGGCCGAGGCTGCAGGCGGGGCTGATCGCGGTGCGCTACAGTCCGAGCTGTTTTCCGACGAATACCTTGTCGAACGTCCGCTTTTGCAAGCCATGCGTCCGGATGAAAATGGCGCACCTGTCCTGTTGATAGATGAGCTTGATCGAACCGATGAACCGTTCGAGGCTTTCCTGCTGGAAGCCCTCAGTGATTTTCAGGTCACCATTCCAGAACTGGGTACCGTCAAAGCGCCTGAACCGCCTATCGTGATCGTGACGTCGAACCGGACGCGTGAGGTTCACGATGCGCTGAAACGCCGTTGTCTTTATCATTGGGTCGACTACCCCGATTTCGACCGTGAGATCGAAATCCTCCACGCCCGCGCGCCTGAAGCTGCCGAGGCGCTTAGCCGAGAGGTGGTTGCATTTGTTCAACGCCTGCGGACTGAAGATCTGTTCAAAAAGCCCGGTGTCGCCGAAACGATCGACTGGGCGAAATGCCTGCTTGCGCTGGATGTGATCAACCTCAGCCCCGAAGTTATTGGCGATACGCTGGGTGCGATCCTGAAGTATCAGGATGACATTCAGAAACTGCAAGGGTCTGAGGCGAAACGGATTCTGGATCAGGCGAAAGCCGACCTGGAACCAGTTTGATGGCTGAGCAGCTTGCGCTGGATATCCCTGACAACCCAAAGCTGGCGCAGAACATTACCCATTTTGCACGCGCCTTGCGGAAGGCTGGCTTACCCATTGGAACCGGGCGGGTTGTTGACGCGATCCGTGCGGTCCAGGCGGCAGGTTTCACCAAGAAGACAGATTTCTACTGGACCCTGCACGCCTGTTTCGTGAACCGTCCGGAGCATCGCACTGTGTTTGCGCAGGTGTTCCGCCTCTATTGGCGCGACCCGAGGTATCTTGAGCATATGATGTCCATGATGCTGCCCGCCATCCGTGGTGTGCAGGAAGACCGAAAGGCTGACGCCGCGGAAAAGCGCGCGGCCGAGGCTTTGCTTGAAGGTGTGGAACGCGACCTGCCAGAGGCGTCCGAGCAGGAAGAAGAGACAGAGTTAGAAATTGATGCCTCGCAGACCGCCTCGTCCGAAGAGCGCCTGCGTAGTCTGGATTTCGAACAGATGAGCACGGCTGAGATCGCGCAGGCCAAACGGATGCTGGCGCGACTAACGCTGCCGGTGAAACCCATCGAGTCACGGCGCGGTCAGGCCAGCCATTTGGGTCATAGGATTGATCGTGCCCGAACCTTGCGCGCGGCGATGCGTCAGGGTGGTGAGCTTCGCGATATCGCGCGCCTCAAGCCGAAGCCGCGATGGCCAAACCTTGTGGTGCTCTGCGATATCTCTGGGTCGATGAGCCAATACAGTCGGATGATCCTGCATTTCCTGCATACTGTCTCGAACGCGAAAGGTGCAGGTTGGGCCAAGGTACATGCGTTCACCTTCGGCACCCGTCTGACCAATATCACCCGCCATTTGCAACAGCGCGACGTTGACGCAGCACTTGCCGCAGCCGGTGCCGAGGCGCAGGATTGGGAAGGGGGAACACGGATCGGGGAGTGTCTGCATGCGTTCAACCGCGACTGGTCGCGCCGGGTTATGGGACAGGGTGCGGTCGTGCTGTTGATCTCGGACGGTTTGGATCGGGGCGACCCCGATGCGCTTGGGAAAGAGATGGAGCGCTTGCACCTCTCCGCGCGGCGCCTGATCTGGCTTAACCCGCTCTTGCGTTGGGATGGGTTTGCGCCAAAGGCCCATGGTGTTGCTGCGATGTTGCCGCATGTCGACAGTTTTCGCGCGGGGCACTCTATTGCTTCATTGGAAGGTCTGGCCGCCGTCATCTCGAAACCTGATGATATGGGTGAGAAAGCGCGGCTTATGACCGCGCTTTCGGGGGGAACATCAGCTTAGTTGTTCTTCGTTGCACTTGCGTGCCATCTCCATGGCTTTGAACGTACCGGTGAGATCGACGGTGAACGCGAATTCCTTCTCGGGGAACACGACCATGACCTTCTGCTTGGCGATATCATCCGCGAATTGAGGATCGTCAGACAGAACATAACCGCCGGAGTATCCTTTGGTGATATTGCCCCTCATGCCGGTTGCTTCACCGACATAAACGTTATCACCTAAAAGAATCGCCACGGCCTCGGTCTCGCCACGTTTGATGTCGGTCTCGGCCTTAGTAAAGACGCCCACATATCCAACGCTTCGATCTTCGGTCAAACCCATCTGAACCACGTTTTCTGCGTCATCTACGGCCTCGATCAAACAGGTTTTCTTGTCTTGGTCCACGAAGACCTTCCAACCTTCGACTTCTCCGTAACGCAGGAACGTGTCCGCGTTTGCTGCGCTTGAGGCCAGCAGGCCGATTGCCATTCCGAGAGTGAACACACGTTTCAAGTCTCTGTCTCCCTGTTGTGAAATGAGTATATGAATACGAGAATTACTGATGATCGTATGAAGGCTAGAATCGCATGATCTGGCAATCAATACTTTGCGAGACCGAAGAAAATCTAAGCTGAAAAGCGCCTAGACTTTGGATTTTTTGAGCCCATGCAAACAGTTGAAAGCCAGTGTTCCTTTTCATCCGGCCAAACCTGCTTATGTTGGACCTGAACGTTTCGGGAGGGTGCAATGGACAGATTCGACAATGGCCCTGAAACCGCATTGAGTTGGCACAGCGACGGCAAGCCGGTTGCGCTGGCTACGGTTGTTGAGACCTGGGGCAGCGCGCCGCGCCGTGTTGGCGCCCAGCTGGTGATCGGCGGGGATGGCCGTATGGAAGGCTCGGTCTCGGGGGGCTGTGTCGAAGGCGCTGTCGTGGTTGAAGCGCTTGAGGCGATCGATGAAGGCGAAGCACGTCTGTTGGAATTTGGTGTCAGCGATGAGGACGCCTTTGCCGTGGGGCTGGCCTGTGGGGGCACGATCCGTGTTCTGGTAGAACCGGTCGGCACAGTACTGCCCGAACCAATGCTGCGCGAATTGGTCGAGGCCCGCGCCCGGCGTGAGCCTGTGGCTTATGAGGTGAACATCGAAACCGGCCACCGGGCTTTGCATCACAATGCCTATCCGGATCGCCTGCGCATGGATCGTTCGGGTTTCGAGGAAGATGGTCAAACTTTCGTTGCCGTCCACAACCCTCCGCTCCGGTTAATTGTCGTCGGTGCAGTGCACATTGCGCAGGCGTTGGTGCCGATGGCGCGAATCGCGGGCTATGATCCGTTCATCGTTGACCCGCGCGAAGCTTTCGCATCGAGCAGCCGTTTTCCCGGCGAGACGATTCTGACGGATTGGCCCGATGAAGCGGTCGCCAAACTTGGCATGGACGCGCGTACTGCCGTGGTGTTATTGACGCATGATCCGAAACTGGATGACCCGGCGTTGCAATCCGCGCTTGAGGCGGGCGTTTTCTATATCGGTGCCTTGGGATCGACACGAACGCACGCAAAACGGATCGAGCGGATGAAGGAGGCCGGCTTCACCGACACCCAGATCGCGCGTATTCATGGCCCAATCGGATTGGATATCGGGGCTGCAGATCCATCGGAAATCGCTGTCGCCATTCTGGCGCAGATGACTGCCGTGTTACGAGGTAAAGCGTGAAGTTCGGCCCTGTTCCCATTGATCAGGCTGGCGGGGCCATTCTGGCCCATTCCGTGAAAGCCGGGGACACGAAGCTGCGTAAAGGGATTGTTCTGACGCCTGAACATCAGGCGCGTCTGACTGCAGCGGGATATGAAACTGTAATAGTTGCACAGCTTGACCCAGGAGATTGTCACGAAGACAAGGCGGCCGGAATGCTGGCTGACGCGTTGGTGCCAGACGCAAAGGGTGCTGCCTTGAAGGTGACGAAGCCGTTCACGGGCCGTGTTAACCTGCTGGCAGAGGGGCCGGGTGTCGCGGTTCTGGACGTTTCCGCGCTTGAAGCCTTCAACCTGGTCAACCCAATGATCACAGTTGCCACGGTGCCGCAGTACCAACAGATGACCACCGGCGGCATGGTCGCGACGATCAAGGTTATTTCTTACGCCGTCCCAGAGGGGGATGTGCTGCAGGCCGCTGGGCTTGCGCAGGACGCCATTCGCCTTGCTACGCCGGTCTACAAAAAGGCAGGCCTGATCGTAACCGATATTCCCGGAGGGCCGTCTAACGAAAAGGGCATCGCGGCGATCCGTGGCCGGGTCGAAGCCTTGGGCATGGAGATGAGCGATGTGCGCATCGTGCCCCATGTGACCGATGCACTTGCAAACGCGGTCACCGAAACTCAGGGCGACGTGTTGATGATTCTGACAGGCTCCGCAACCTCGGATGTATCGGATGTTGCGCCCCAGGCTGTGCGAGTCGCAGGCGGGCATGTGGACCGTTTTGGCATGCCGGTCGATCCGGGCAATCTGCTCTTTCTTGGGTCGCTCGGGCAGCGACCGGTGATTGGGTTGCCGGGCTGCGCGCGGTCCCCGGCGTTGAACGGGGCCGATTGGGTCCTGTCCCGTGTCGCCTGTGGGATCGACACAACGGGTGCCGACATCGCCGCGATGGGGGTGGGCGGTCTTCTGAAAGAGATTCCGACCAGGCCACAACCGCGCGCGTCGCGGCGATAATTTGCCTTTGTCTGCCTCCGCGTTACTTTCGGCCGTTAAGTATGCAAGCAGTCAAAGCAATCCCTAAATATTTTTGTTCTCAAACGAAAATTCCCGTGTTTAACTCGGGCAAGGGAGAATTTCATTTTAGGAGGAACGAATGACACAGGTCTCAATGACCGTGAACGGAAAATCCGTGAGCGGTGACGTCGAAGGCCGGACACTGCTGTCCAGCTTTCTGCGGGATCACCTGTCGCTGACGGGCACGCATGTAGGATGTGACACCGCGCAATGTGGCGCATGTGTGGTGCATGTGAATGGCGAGGCGGTAAAGTCATGCAATATGCTGGCGTTGGAGGCTGACGGGGCCGATGTGGGCACCATCGAAGGGCAGGCCAATCCAGACGGATCGCTGAACGTCATACAACAGGCGTTTCAGGATCATCACGGTCTGCAATGCGGATTTTGCACACCGGGCATGGTGATGAGCGCCGCAGCCCTGCTGAAAGAAAATCCGCGCCCGACCGAAGCCGAAATTCGCAAGTACCTTGAAGGCAACCTGTGCCGCTGCACCGGGTATCACAATATCGTTAAGGCGATCATGGCCGCATCCGGTCAGGACGCAGGCAGAATTGCAGCCGAATGATGCCACTGCGGGCGTAGGAGAAAATGCCCGTGGAATGACATAGGGTGCATGAGCATCCGTTTATCGGAGGAGAACAAGCAATGCCCAAAGACAGTGGCATCGGAGCCAGTTCCAAGCGCCGCGAGGACGTGCGCTTTCTGACCGGAGCAGGCAATTACACCGACGACATCAACGTACATGGCCAAGCCTATGTGCATTTCCTGCGGTCTGACATCGCGCATGGCCGGATCAAGTCAATCGATACGTCCGCAGCCGAAGCCATGCCCGGGGTGGTCAAGGTATTCACCGGCAAAGACTTCGAAGGCGTAGGTGGAATGCCCTGCGGCTGGGAAGTGACTGACAAACACGGCGCGCCGATGCAGGAACCGCCGCACCCCATACTTGCGCAGGGAAAAGTGCGCCACGTGGGCGATCCTATCGCAGCCGTTGTGGCCGATAGTCTTGAACAGGCCCGCGACGCGGTCGAAGCCATCGAGCTGGATATCGAAGAACTGCCAGCCGTGCTGGATATGAAAGCCGCGGCGCAGGACGGCGCGACACTGGTTCATGACGATCTGAAAAACAACATTTGTTATGATTGGCAGCTGGGCGAGGCGGACGACGATAAGGTCAATGAGGTCTTTGCCAACGCCGCGCATGTAACCACGTTGGATTTGGTCAATAACCGTCTGGTCGCCAACCCGATGGAGCCGCGTGTGGCGGTGGCCGAGTACAATCGGGGAACCGAAGACTACACGCTTTACACGACGTCTCAGAACCCGCACGTGATCCGGTTGTTGATGTGCGCCTTTGTCCTTGGTCTGCCTGAGCATAAGGTGCGTGTTGTCGCGCCTGATGTGGGCGGTGGTTTTGGTACGAAGATTTTCCACTACGCCGAAGAAGCCTTCTGTACCTTTGCGGCCAAAGCCTGTGGGCGTCCGGTGAAATGGACCGCCAGCCGGTCCGAGGCGTTCATGTCGGACGCACAAGGCCGCGACCATGTCAGCACAATCGAACTGGCGCTGGATGCGGACAACAACTTTATCGGTCTGCGCACCAATACCTATGCCAACCTTGGCGCGTACCTGTCGACCTTCTCCAGCTCGGTTCCGACTTGGCTGCATGGCACGCTTATGGCAGGTAACTATAAAACGCCGGTCATCCAGGTGAACGTAAAGGCGATGTTTACCAATACGGTCCCGGTTGATGCCTATCGTGGAGCCGGGCGGCCCGAGGCAACCTTTCAGCTTGAGCGTGTTGTAGACAAAGCCGCGCGTGAGCTTGGGGTCGATCCGATTGCGCTGCGCCGTCAGAACTTCATAACTCAGTTCCCCTATGACACGCCGGTCGCGCTGACCTATGACACCGGGGACTATAATGGGACGATGGACAAGCTTGAAGTTGCCGCCGATCTGGCAGGCTTTGCTGCGCGTCGCACGGAAAGCGAGGCAAAGGGCAAGCTGCGTGGGCTTGGCATCAACTGCTATATTGAGGCTTGCGGTATCGCACCTTCGAACATTGTTGGTATGCTCGGCGCCCGTGCGGGTCTGTATGATGCTGCGACAGTGCGGGTCAACGCCACCGGTTCGATCAGCGTCATGGTCGGCGCGCATAGCCACGGGCAAGGGCACGAGACCGCCTTTCCGCAAGTGGTGGCGGACATGATCGGCATTGACGAGTCGATGGTTGAGATCGTGCACGGCGACACCTCGAAAATCCCGTTTGGTATGGGTACCTACGGGTCGCGTAGCCTCGCAGTTTGCGGCTCGGCCATGGTCAAGGCGACCGAGAAGGTGATCGAAAAGGCCAAGAAGATCGCGGCTCATTTGCTGGAGGCGTCAGAGGCGGATATTGAGCTGAAGGATGGTCAGTTCAGCGTTGCGGGCACCGACAAATCGGTGGCTTGGGGTGATGTGACCCTTACCGCTTATGTCCCGCATAACTATCCTTTGGAAGTTGAACCGGGGCTTGAGGAAACCGCATTTTACGATCCGGCGAACTTTACCTTCCCTGCTGGTGCCTATGCCTGTGAGGTCGAGGTGGATCCGGAAACAGGACAGGTCACCATCGAAAAGTTCACTGCGGCGGATGATTTCGGCAACATCATCAATCCGATGATCGTTGACGGTCAGGTGCATGGCGGTATCGGTCAGGGGATCGGCCAGGCGCTGTTGGAGAATTGCGCCTATGACGAGAATGGGCAATTGCTCAGCGCGTCCTTCATGGATTACGCGATGCCGCGCGCCGATGATGTTCCGTTCTACGAGGTTGATCATTCCAGCCAGACGCCGTGTACCCATAACCCGCTGGGCGTGAAAGGCTGTGGTGAGGCTGGCGCGATCGGCTCACCGCCTGCGGTGGTCAATGCGGTACTGGATGCGTTGAACTCGGGTGGCAAATCAGTGGACCACATTGATATGCCGGTTAGCCCGTCGCGCGTCTGGGCGGCAATGAACAGCTGAGTGGAGAGGGAGGACCGGGGGCCAGCCCCCGGACCCTCGGGATATTTTTAGCCAGATGAAAGACGGACCCGCGTCTTTCGGGAAGGAAAAACGAAATGTACAGTTTCGAGTTTGAAAAGCCCTCGACCATTGCTGATGCGGTTGCCGCATTGGGGGCCGAGGATGCACAGGCGTTAGGGGGTGGGCAGACCTTGATCCCGACGTTAAAACAACGGTTGGCTGCACCCTCGGCCTTGATCTCGCTCAGCGGGATTGCAGAGATGAAGGGTGTTTGCGTGAATGACGATGGTTCGGTGTCAGTTGGCGGAGCGACGACCCATGCCACAGTCGCATCAGAAGCAGCGGGCAGCTATCCGGCGCTTGCAGCCCTAGCAGGTCAGATCGGTGATCCGGCGGTTCGGAACCGCGGCACGATTGGCGGCTCAATAGCCAACAATGATCCGGCAGCTTGTTATCCGGCGGGCGTGTTGGGATCGGGTGCAACGATCATCACGAACACGCGCGAGATTGCGGCGGATGATTTCTTTGAGGGGATGTTCTCAACCGCGCTGGACGAGGGGGAGATCATTACGTCAGTGAGGTTCCCTGTTCCGCAAGCGGCAAGCTATCAGAAATTCCTGCAGCCCGCGTCACGATTTGCGCTGGTTGGTGTGTATTTGGCACGTTTCGCTGACGGGGTTCGCGTTGCCGTGACAGGGGCGAGTGAAGATGGTGTTTTCCGTTGGACCGAGGCCGAGCAGGCACTGACGAAAGAATTCCGCCCGGATGCCTTGATGGACCTGCGCATCAATCCGGCCAACATGATCGGTGATTTGCACGGCAGCAAAGACTATCGTGCGCATCTTGTTGGTGTGATGACAAAACGCGCGGTTCAAGCCTGCATGTGAAACATTAAATGGTTCTAAGCCCCGGTCATGAACCGGGGCTTTTTTTTGTTTGGCGCAGCCTTGGGGGCTTGGAGGGTTGCCAATACGCGCCGGTATCCTCTCGCGCTTTTTGATAGGCGTCGATCCGTTGTCGCGCCGCCTCGCCTCCGGCGTCGAAAAGATGCCCAAGCAAACACTCCAGAACGGCCATAGCGCCGGTAAAGCAAGAGAACGAATGCAAGGCGCGGGTGCTGACCGTAAAGGCAATGTCGGGCGCGACGCCGGGCGCGATTAGGTCGCTGTCTGAAATCAGGATCAGGCGCAGCCCCCGCTGTTTCGCGAAACGCATGGACTGGATGGTGTCCGCAGAATAGGGGTGCACGGTGATGGCAATCAGGCAGTCCTGCTGATCCGCATCCAACAGATCATCTGTTGCAGAGCCCATGTGGCGCGGCACCAATTGGATACCCGGATGGGCCATGCGACCCGTGTAAGAAAAGTAATAGGCCAGCGCATAACTGGCGCGCGTTGCCGTCACGAAACACCGTCTTGACGTCAGAATGTGCTCAATAGCCAAACGCACATTTTCAGGCTTCATAAGGCGAAGGGATCGTGTGACCACGTTTTGTTCGTTTTGTACCAATTTGGCTTGTGCAGTACCAAAGGTGTCTTCGGACTGAAGAGCGTTCAGCCAATCCTGGCCCAAGCTGTTTTCCCGATCCGTCACCAGCGCATTGCGAAAGGGCAAGCGGAAGGCTTCGAACCCGTCAAACCCCATACGCTGCGCAAGTCGGACCAGAACGTTTGAGCTTACCCCGATCCGGGTCGCAGTCGTGCGGATTGGGTTCAGGCCGAAATCGCCGGGATGGTCGATAACATATTTTGCAGCCGCCTGCAGGGCTGTGGGCATGTCTTCGATGTTACGCCGCAGACGATCAGTTACTTCATTCGGGGTGATATCCATGATCCTAAAAAAACATATGTTTTGAAATTAGCAAGTAAAAAACAACGTAAGGCGCGCTAGATGGGGCAAAGTTGACCAGAGGAATTTGAATGTCGGACTCGCGATCAGAAAAACAATCCGCCAGGCGCCCATATGTTATGGTCGCTCCGACAGGTGCGCGGCGCGGGCGGACAGATCACCCGGCGCTTCCTGTTTCCATTGATCAGATTGTCGAAACTGGGCGCGCTTGTTTTCAGGCTGGCGCAAACGGGCTGCACCTGCACATTCGCGATGCAGAGGGGCGGCATTCCCTTGACCCCGCTCGGTACGTTGAAACTGTGGCTGCGTTACGGCGGGCCGTTCCCGAACTCGAGCTGCAAATCACGACTGAGGCTGCCGGAGTATACGATGTTCCCGCCCAAATCGACTGTCTTGAGAAGGTATGCCCCGATTGGGCCTCGGTTTCGATAAGAGAGATAGCGCGGTCACCGGATCTCGCTGATCGGGTATATGGCCTGTGTGCTGCGCAGGGAACGCGGATTCAGCATATCCTGTACGATTCAGAAGATGCCGCCTTGCTGGCGGAATGGACGAAGGCCGGGATTGTGCGCGAAGAACAGACGGAGTGCATCTTTGTCTTGGGGCGGTATGCGGCCGGTCAGCAATCGTGCCCGCACGACCTGGATCAATTCCCCAAAGGCCAGTCGCCATGGATGGTGTGCGCTTTTGGCCCGCAAGAACATGCGTGTTTGACATATGCTGCCAAGCAGGGCGGCGACGTTCGCGTCGGGTTCGAAAACAGCCTGACTGATGAAAACGGAAATTTTTGGAAAGACAATGCTGCGTCGGTGTCGGCGCTTGTTGCCATGTTGGAAAGGGCAGTCAAATGAGTCACGTATTTCCACGTCACACGAAATCAGAGTTACCGGTCGCAGCGGGCGGAGATGGGTGTTACCTGATCGATGCACAGGGTCGGCGTTATCTGGACTGCGGCGATGCGGCGGTTTCGTGCCTTGGTCACTCGAACCCATCGGTCATCCGCGCAGTGCAGGATCAAGTCGAAAAGATCGCTTTTGCCCATACCGGCTTTATGACCTCGGAGCCGGCTGAGGCACTGGCCGACTTGCTGATTGAACACGCCCCTGGTGATCTAGACCGGGTGTATTTCGTCTCGGGCGGGTCTGAGGCGACCGAGGCGGCGATAAAGCTGGCGCGGCAGTACTTTCTTGAGATCGGTCAGCCCGAGCGGCGACATGTGATCGCGCGGCGGCAGAGTTATCACGGCAACACTCTGGGCGCTTTGTCCGCCGGAGGCAACGCGTGGCGGCGGGCGCAATTCGCGCCGATGTTGATCGAAATGACTCACATAGCGCCATGCTATGAATACGCGGAGAAGCCGAACGGTGAAAGTAGCTTTGACTATGGTCAGCGCGTGGCCAATGAACTGGAAACCGAAATCCTGCGGTTGGGTCCTGACACTGTGATGGCGTTTATGGCAGAACCCGTTGTTGGTGCGACTTTGGGCGCGGTCCCTGCGGTTGAAGGATACTATAAGCGAATTCGTGAAATCTGCGATCAATACGGTGTTCTTTTGATTTTGGATGAGGTGATGTGCGGCATGGGCCGAACGGGGCACCTGTTTGCTTGCGATCACGATCAGGTGGCACCGGATATTCTTTGTATCGCCAAGGGGTTGGGGGCCGGGTATCAGCCCATCGGTGCGATGATGTGCACAAGTCGTATATTTGATGCGATCCGTGACGGGTCAGGTTTTTTTCAGCACGGGCACACCTATATCGGGCATCCTGTTGCAACGGCGGCGGCATTGGCCGTGGTTCGTGAACTGACCGCGCATGATCTGCCTGCGCGGGCAGGTGTTATGGGGGACAAGGTTCAATCCGCGTTAGAGGCCGCGTTGGGGCAGCATCCGAATGTCGGGGACATTCGGGGTCGGGGCTTGTTCCGCGGAATTGAACTGGTTGCGGATCGCGACACCAAACAACCGTTTGATCCTGCGCATGGCGTTGCGGGAAAGATCAAAAAGGCCGCATTAGCCGAAGGGCTGATTTGCTATCCGATGTCGGGTACGCGCGATGGACGGTTGGGCGATCACATCCTTCTGGCGCCGCCATTTATTATCGAAGACGAACAGGTCGATGAGATGGTTGGGAAACTGAACAAGGCAATAACAGCCGTTATCTAGTGGCCCCCGATACTGTCACGAAAAAAGCCCCCTCAAATAGGGGGCTTTGAAAGAAACGGTCGGTCAGAACGTTACTTCTGAGGTAGCGGCCCGATCATCATGATCATCTGCCGGCCTTCCATCTTGGGCATGTTTTCAACCTTGCCCAGATCCTTGATGTCTTCGGCCACGCGTTCCAGCAGCTCACGACCCAGGTTCTGGTGCGCCATCTCACGGCCACGGAAACGCAAGGTGACTTTGACCTTGTCGCCCTTTTCCAGGAACTTGAAGACGTTCTTCATCTTGACGTCATAGTCATGCGTGTCGGTGTTGGGTCGAAATTTGACCTCTTTCACCTCGATGACTTTTTGCTTTTTGCGTGCTTCGCTTTCACGCTTTTGCTGTTCATACTTGAACTTGCCGAAATCCATGATCTTACAAACCGGAGGGTTCGCATTCGGCGAAATCTCAACCAGGTCAAGCCCCGCATCTGCGGCAAGTTGCATGGCTTTGGCGGGATGAACCACCCCGACATTTTCACCATCAGCGCCTATCAGGCGAATTTCGGGGGCACGGATTTTTTCATTGACGCGCGGTCCGGTTTCTCTCTGCGGCGGCGCGTTGTGGGGTCTGCGAGCTATGGGTTCATTCCTTTGATGATTGCAGAATTTTCGAGCCCGAAATCTAGACCGCCCCGCGTCCCGATTCAAGCGCCATCCGCGTCTAAACAGAGGAAATCTGTTGTTTTGCAGCGGGTTTATGCGCGGGCTACGATCAATTTGGCGGCCCGCGCGAACGGATCAGCCCACAAAGGCCTTTTCGATCACGAATTCCTTGGGCTCAGAGTTCGCGCCCTCACGCAGGCCGAACTCTTCAAGGATTTCCTTGATGTCCAGATTAAAGGCCAATGAGCCACAGACCATTGCCCGGTCGGTTTCTGGCGTGATGCCGCCTTCGATACCGAGATCGGCAAACACAGTGCCGTCTTTCAGCAGATTGGTGATGCGACCCATCTTGGGGCTTTGTTCCCGCGTGGTCGTTGGGTAATAGCGGACCTTGTCGGCAAAGCCTTCACCGATCAACTCGGTCAGCAATTCGTCCTGACGGATGTTTTCGATCAGCTGCCGACCATATTCCAGCTCGGCCACTTCCCGGCAGGTATGGGTAATGATGACCTCGTCATAATCCTCATAGGTTTGCGGCTCGCGCAACAACGAGGCAAAAGGCGCGAAGCCGGTGCCGGTTGCAAAGAACCACAGCCGTTTACCGGGCAGCAGGGCGTCATGTACCAATGTTCCCACGGGCTTGGGGCGCAGGATAATCTGGTCACCCGGTTTTATGTGTTGCAGTTTCGACGTCAACGGACCGTCCTGCACCTTGATCGAATAGAACTCCAATTCCTCGTCCCAAGACGGGGACGCGATCGAATATGCGCGCAGCAGCGGTTTACCGTTGTCGCCTAGCAGACCAATCATAACGAACTCACCCGAGCGAAACCGAAGGCTTGCTGGGCGCGTTACACGGAACGAGAACAGGCTTTCAGTCCAGTGTTTCACGTCGGTAACGGTCTGAGCGTCCGGCAGGACGGGGGCCTTTACGGCGGTTGCTTCGGTCACGGGCTTCATCTCTGTCATCGTTTCACTGCCAGTTGGGTAAACCGACATCTCCGTTTAAACTTTGATCCAAGTCAGGAAAAGGGGGCATATGCCCCCACGTTGCCTTGCAAGTTGGCAGACGCGGCCTTAGCCGCGCAGGCGGGCCTGGTAGCTGTGGTCTTTCCAATTGGCACGCGCCAACCATTGTTCTTCTGGCTGACGAGTGGCCAGTTCACTGTCGATTTCAACCTCGTCGAAACCACTACGACGGGCCATTGCGTATTGATCGGCCAGAATGTGGCCTTTGGCGCGCAGGCGGCCAGTATATCCTTTCAGGCGCAGGATTCGGGCGATGGTAAAACCGCGCCCATCTGCCGATGACGGAAAATCCACGCGGACCATTTTCGCATTACCTAAACGATCAACCAGTTCATCTGGGTCGGTATCCGAGGTCACATCCAACGCCACTAGATCATTTGCGGCGTCATCCAGTGTTACAAAACCATCGGTCCAGTCATCGGGTGCAAACCCGTCATCCGATACGATTACATTCATGTTCTCTCTCCGGCGCGCACCATCCTGCCATCGACAAAATGGATGCCGCACTCTTCCTTGTTCTGGTCGCGCCAGCGTCCGGCGCGGGGGTCTTCGCCTTCTTTGACCGGCGAGGTGCAGGGCGCACAGCCGATCGAAGGATATCCTTTGGCCACCAGCGGGTGCCTGGGCAGGTTGTTTTCATCCATATAGGCGCGCACGTCCTCGGGGGCCCAATGCGCCAACGGATTAACCTTGATCCGGCCGGTACCGTCTTCGACCTCAAAGAATTCCAGGGCGGCGCGTGTTCCAGCCTGAAACCGTTTGCGACCGGTGATCCAGCCGTCGTACCCCGCCAATGCCCGCTGCAACGGGAACGTCTTACGCAGGTTGCAGCACGCATCCGTGTCCCGAAGCCGCAAGGCACCATACGGGTCATCGCGCTGAATGTCCTCATCCTCGGCGCGGATGATATGAACGTTTTTCAAACCCAGACGTTCGCTGACCTCTTGCTGATACTCCAGCGTTTCGGTGAACAGCATCTGGGTGTCCACGAACAAAACCGGCGTCATCTTGTCGACCACCGCAGCCATGTGCAGCAACACGACCGACTCAGCGCCAAAGCTTGAGACCAGCGCCAATTGCTCGATCTCGTCCAAGGCACCATGCATCACGTCATGGGCGCTGTGGTGACGGAACTGAGCGTTCAGCGCCTCGACCTTTTCGGTCAGTTCGCTTCGGTCTTTGCCCAGTTCCGTTTGAATCAGGTCAAGCGGCATTGGCCTGCGCCTCGGGGTAGAGGGCCGCTTTGAACGGCGCCATTCCTACACGGCGATAGGTTTGCAGGAATGTCTCCTCACCGCTTTCGCGTTGCTCCAGATACGTGTCGACGATGCGCTCCACTGCGGGCACGATTTCGTCATAGGCAAATCCGGGACCTGTGCGGTCGCCAATAGCAGCCGTCTCGGTACCGTCACCGCCCAGCGTGATCTGATAATTCTCGACGCCTGCGCGATCCAGACCAAGAATTCCGATATGACCTACGTGGTGGTGACCACATGCGTTGATGCAGCCCGAGATCTTGATCTTCAGATGACCGATATCGTGTTCCAGCTTCAACTCATCAAAACGGGTTGCGATCTGTTGTGCAACCGGGATTGAACGCGCCGTGGCCAGCGCGCAGTAGTCCATACCTGGGCAGGCGATGATGTCGCTGATCAGGCCGATATTGGCGGTGGCCAATCCATGCTCTTTCAGTTTCGCGTGTATCGCGGGCAGGTCCGATTTATGGACATGCGGCAGGATCACGTTCTGTTCGTGGCTGATGCGCAATTCGTCATAGGCGAATTCTTCGGCCAAGTCTGCCATCACGCGCATCTGCTCAGCCGTCGCATCGCCCGGCGTCGCGCCGTGCTTTTTGATTGAGATCGTAACGATTGCGTGGTCGGCATTTTTGTGCGGCGCGATGTTCGTGTCGACCCACGAGCGGAACACCGGATCGTTGGTGTAAGCGCTTTCGAACGACGCAACCGAACCTTCGCGGAAGGCAGGCGGGGCGAAGTGACCCTTGATCTCTTCCAGCAGGGCCATGTCGGCACCTTTGAACTGCGGACGCACCTGAAGGAAGCGCTCGTTCACCTTGGCGCGGATGGTGTCGATGCCATTTTCGTGGACAGTGATCTTGATCCGCGCTTTGTATTTGTTGTCACGGCGACCAATCTGGTTCCAAACGGAAACCGTTGCTTCCAGGTAAGCCAGCAGGTCGTCAAAGGCGACAAACTCGGACAGCTCTTTGCCGATCATGGGTGTACGACCCAGACCGCCACCGACGATAACGCGGGCGCCCAGAACGCCGTCGCGTTCGATCAGTTGCAGACCGATGTCATGGGCCTTGATCACGGCGCGATCATTTTCCGAGCCGGTGATGGCGATCTTGAACTTACGCGGCATGAACTGGAATTCCGGGTGATCGGTCGACCACTGGCGCAGCAATTCGGCATAGGGGCGGGGGTCTGCGACTTCATCCGCAGCGGCACCGGCAAAGTGGTCCGCGGTCACGTTGCGGATCGTATTGCCCGAGGTCTGGATGGCGTGCATACCAACCTCGGCCAGTGCGTCCAGCATATCCGGCACGTCTTTCAGCTTGGGCCAGTTGTACTGGATGTTCTGACGGGTGGTGAAATGGCCATAGCCCTTGTCCCACTTCTCGGCCAGCAGGGCCAGTTGACGCATCTGCGCGCTGGATAGCGTACCATAGGGGATTGCGACCCGCAGCATGTAAGCGTGCAGTTGCAGATACAGGCCGTTCATCAGGCGCAGGGGCTTGAATTCATCTTCCGTGAGCGAGCCGTCAATGCGGCGCTCGACCTGTGCGCGGAACTGTTTGTTGCGCTCTTCCAGAAAGGCTGTGTCGAACTCGGAGTAGCGATACATGTCTAGCTGTCCTTAGTTGCAGCCCCGAAACCTTGGGGCCTTGAAGAGGAGAATGGGGGCCGTAGGTCAGGCCCGGGGCTGCGTTGCTTTTTCCTGCTTGCCGTGGGCATAGTTGGACGGGCCAGTGCGGCGGAAGTCCTCGCGGAAATGAGTGGGTTCGGGGCCGTTATCGCCGGCTACCGCGTCAGCGAGGTAGGCACCAACAATGATGTTGGTCTGGCGCTGTGCATCCAAAAGGCGAACCTGCGCATGGGCCTCATCCGTGATCAGTTCGGCCTCAGCAAGGTCGCGCGTCCAGCGGTCTTCACTTGTCAGGTAAATTACGTCACCTTCCAGCAGATCGTTGGCGGTGACCACCTTGGGGGTAAATGTGCGGGGCATCAGGCGTGCTCCTTCTTGAATTCAGTCAGGGCCTGTACCGCGTGGCGCGGCGCGAGGCCAAAAAACGTGAGAGTGGGGCCATCCATCTCGGCGGCGCTCAGGTCATTGGACAACCTGTCCAGATCAGTGGCCAGAATGCGTTGATCAGGGCGAGAGGCGTTTTCAACCAAGGTTATGGGCGTGGCGCGATCCGCACCGTGCATGATAAGGCGACCCTGGATGAACCGCGCCGATTTCTTGCCCATGTAAATCGCTGCAACCGCGCCGGGACGTGCCAAGGCGTTCCAATCGTGATCGGCGAAACCTTTCATGTCATGCCCGGTCAGAAAACGCACCGAAGAATTTCGGCCGCGCTGTGTCAGGCTTTGACCAATACTGGCAACAGCGGCAGAGGCCGCGGTGATACCGGGAACGATCTGCCAGGGGATGCCAGCATCCTCAACCGCTTCGATCTCTTCGTCCAAGCGTCCAAACACAGTTGGATCACCTGACTTCAAGCGCACGACACGCTGACCTTTTGAGGCGTAATCAACCAGCAGGGCGTCGATGTCTTCCTGTTTCCAGGATGGTCCAAATCCTGCCTTTCCAACATCGACCAGGACTGCCGTTTTTCCGGCCAGTTGTAGGATCTCGGCGCTGATCAGGCGATCATGCAGAACGACATCGGCGCTTTCAAACGCTTTTATAGCTTTGAGTGTCAGCAATTCCGGATCACCCGGTCCCGCGCCGACAAAGTCGACGTGCCCTGTGACATCATGTGATTGCGTGACCTGCATGTTTCGTTCCACGTTGTTTGACTTAACCCGCAATATAGGAAATATTCCCACCTATGCGCTATATGAGCGTATAAATAAGAACAAATGTTCTATTATATCGTGTCTGAAGGACGCAGGTTTCGAAACGAAGGGAAATTTGGAATGTCGGTGCGGATTGATGACACAGATCGGAAAATTCTGGTCGAGCTTCAGCGCGACGCCAGCCAATCGCTGGACGAAATAGCAGCCCAAGTTGGCAGTTCCAAGACACCGGTCTGGAATCGAATTCGCAAGCTCAAAGGGGCCGGGGTGATTGGTCAGCACACGGTTCTGCTGGATGCCGAGGCACTGGGATTCGAAGCCACATTCTTCGTTCTGATCCGGACGTCAGAGCATGAGGCGGAATGGCAGCGCAAGTTTCTCAAGGCCTTGCAGGACCGGCCTGAAGTACAAGAGGCGCACCGGCTGGCTGGGGACATTGATTACATCCTCAAAGTGCGGGTCAAGAATGCACGGGCCTATGATGAGTTTTACCAGACTCTGATTTCTGAGGTGCGGGTTCATAACGTAACGGCGCTGCTGTCGATGGAAGAGATCAAGTCCACCACCATGCTGCCGCTGAATGCACTCAGCGATAACTGAAGCCAGTCACGCCTGAACCACCAGGCGCGTTAGCCCGCGAAAGTGATAGGTGTTCGAATAGTTCGGCTCAGCACTCAGGCGGATGTTCGGACACCGCTGAAAAAGAACCTTCAAGGCTAAGCGCATCTCTAGTCGTGCCAAAGGGGCACCGACGCAGAAATGCAAGCCGCCTCCAAAGCTGGTATTGGTGACGACCGGGCGCGTTGGATCAAACACATCCGGTTCATTCCAAACTGACGGATCACGGTTGGCGGCCCCCAGCAATAAGGCGACCTCATCACCGCGTTTGAACCTGTGACCATAGATTTCGACGTCTTCATATGCGTAGCGGGTAAACATATGCAACGGGGGGTCATAACGCAGGATTTCCTCGACCAACTCATCAATGTCGCAATTGCGGGGATCAAGTCCTAGCTGCAGGAGCGTTTTCACACCGTTACCTAAGGAGTGTACTGTCGCCTCATGCCCTGCATTCAAAAGCAGGATGCAGGTGGCCACCAGTTCATCGCGCGATAGCTTTTCACCTTCTTCTTCAGCTTCGATCAGGCGGGTAATCAAGTCGTCCTGTGGGTCAGAGCGGCGTTTCTCGATGTAGTCGCTCAGAAAGGCTGTGAACTCCTGCGCCGCAGTGGCTGCTTCGTCCTCGGTCTGGCGCGTGCGGCTGGCCTGATACATCGCCACCATCGCATGAGACCACCTGAGCAGGTCGGGTGATTGCTGTTCCGGAACCCCTAACAGCCGGCAAATCGTGATCACGGGGATTTGCGTGCAATATGCGTCCAGCAGATCAAAAGGGTCGCTTGGAAAGCGATCGATCAGTGTATTGCATAGATCGAGAACAGACGGCTCCAACGCTGCAATTCCGCGTGATGTGAACGCGCGCATAACCAATGCGCGTAACCGGGTGTGGCGGGGTGGCTCGGCTTCAAGCAGGGAATGTGCCTCAACGTTTAGCCAAGGGGCAAGGTGCGCGGCTGCAGGTCGCTGAAATTCATCAGGGACCTCTCGACCAAAGCGGCGATCCTTAAGCAGGGCCTGCACAGCTCTGTGGGAAACAGCGGCAACTTTCCGGTAGTCCTCCCAATACACAAGATTCCCGTGCGCGCGAGCCGAATGGTAAAATGGATAGGGATCTTGGACGAATTCCGGATCGACCGGGGATTGAAGCACTGTCTTCATGAAAGGCAGACTTGCCATGCGGCGCGTCGAATGCAAGACCCTAGGGTATGCAGAGGGTTTTGGTGATCCTGGGTTTTCTGGTTGCTGTCGGACTGTTGTCCGCCGGTGTTTGGTCTTATGGGTATCGACAGGCCTTGTCTCAGCTAAGCGAAAAGGCCGAGGCAGACCTTGAACTGGCCGCGGACCGGTTGACGACACAAATGCAGGTTTATCAGGAACTGGCAGTGTTGATGGCAAGCCATCCGGTCTTGCAACAGCTTGTAACACCGCAACAACGAAGGCGGGCGCAGGCGGTCTTGTTGGATGTCGCCGACAAGACGGCTGCGGTCAACATGATCTACCTGGACCCTAAAGGGCAGGTCCTCGCGGCTGCGCAACCATTGGTTTCGCGAAATATGGCTGACGACCTGGCTTTTCGGCGCGCCATGCAGGGGGCATTAGGCAGCGCTCATGGTGTGGTACCGATCAGCGGTGACAGGATTTACTCTTACGCGGCACCGACCTTTGATGCGGCGGGGCGTGTGATTGGCGCGGTAATGGTGATTGCCGATGTGCAAGACGTCGAACAGACCTGGCGGGGCAGTACCGAGGCGGTGTTCTTTATTGATGGTGAAGGGGTTGTTTTCATCTCAAACCGGTCAGACCTTTTGTTCTGGCGGCGGGTCGAAGGGCAACAAGGTCTTGTGCCAACAGAGGGTGCCGATGTCGATTTCGCCTCGACCTGGGTGGGGCCGCACGAGTTGTGGAAGCTGAACTGGGGCCGGTACTTACCCAACCGCGCGCTGCACCTGATGCTGGAGCTACCCGTGATTGACATGACAGCCGAGGTGCTTGTGGATGTCGCGCCCGCACGTCGGTTGGCGGGCCTGCAAGCCGCCACTGTTGCCGCGATCTGTCTGGCGTTTGGCGCACTTTTGTTTCTGGCGACTGAGAGGCGGCGGACACTGGCCGAGGCGAATGCTGTTCTGGAGAGCAGGGTCGCAAAACGCACACGCGCCCTGACCGCCGCAAACACCGCACTACGCCGCGAGGTTCATGAACGGCAAGAAGCTGAGGCTGCGCTGAAACATGCGCAAGAGGAACTGATTCAGGCAGGAAAGTTGAGCGCCTTGGGCCAGATGTCTGCAGGGATCAGTCATGAACTGAACCAACCGTTGATGGCGATCCGGCAATTTGCTGATAACGGGGCAGCGTTTCTGGCGCGTGGTCGCGATGAAAAGGCCTCGGAAAACCTCAGGCGAATATCTGATATGGCGGCCCGGATGGCCAGGATTATTAAAAACTTACGTGCTTTCGCGCGGAATGAAAGCGAACCTATGGGCAAGGTCGATCTGGTACAGGTCATTGACACGGCGGTCGAACTGACAGAGGCGCGGTTGAAGTCCGAGGGTGTAAAGATGAACTGGCAACCCCCGAACAACCCGGTGTTTGCCTGGGGTGGAGAAGTGCGGCTGGTTCAGGTTTTTGTAAACTTGATCAACAATGCCGCAGACGCGATGAGCCAGCAGGACGAACGGCTTATAAGCATTTCAGTAAAAAACGGGAAAAAACTGGCTGTCACGGTACGCGACATCGGTCCGGGCATCGAAAACACAGAAAAGCTGTTCGAACCGTTTTACACGACCAAGGCCGTTGGATCGTCCGAGGGGATGGGGCTGGGCCTATCGATCTCTTATGGTCTGGTGCAAAGTTTTGGCGGCAAGATTCGCGGCGCCAATGCCCAAACAGGGGCCGAATTCACCGTAGAGCTTGAGAGTTATCAGGAAGATGAAGCGGCATGACGCGCAAGGTTCTTTTGGTCGATGACGACGCTGCTGTGCGCGAGGCTTTGGCGCAGACGCTGGAACTGGCCGACTACGCTCCGGTGACGGCTGGGTCTTTCGTGGCGGCCAAGGATCACATTCGTGCGGATTTCCCCGGTGTCATCGTATCGGATATTCGCATGCCCGGGCGGGATGGATTTCACCTTTTGACTTATGCAAATGAGGTGGACCCGGACCTTCCGGTTATCTTGCTGACTGGTGAGGGCGATATCCCAATGGCTGTGCGCGCCATGGGGCAGGGGGCGTTTGATTTCCTTGAGAAACCATGCGCGGCGGCTGACCTACTGGACGTGCTCGGCAAGGCCTTCTCGGCGCGGGCACAAGTTCTTGAGCAACGCGCCCTGAAACATGAACTTGAACGCGGAGACCCCGCTGCGCGCATGCTGTTCGGCTTGTCGCCGCAAGCAGAGGCGTTGCGGGACCGTGTCCGCACTGTTGCCCCCACCGGAGCCGAAGTTCTGGTCACTGGCCCTGCGGGGAGTGGGATTTCAAAAGTGGCCGAGGTCATTCATCTGATGTCTCCTCAGGGGTTGGGACCGTTTGTAAAGCGGCCCTCGTCCGGACTGACGGCCAAGGAACTGGTACAGATCTGTGAAGACGCTGCCGGGGGCTCACTCTTTCTGGACGAAATCTCGGCCATGCCCGAAGCAACGCAATATGCAGCGCTGGAGTTGGTTGAGCAGGGCGTGGGTGCGCGTATTCTGGCGGGTACAACGGCGGACTTGTCCGCAATGTCAGCCGAAGGGCGGTTTCATGCGGACTTGTTCTATCGGTTGGACGTTATGCGCGTTCGCATTCCGTCTTTGGCTGAAAGGCCCGAGGATATACCGGTTCTGTTTCGTCACTATGTTGCGCAAGCGGCTGAACAAGCCGGTATTTCGGAGCCAGAGATAACCTCGGATCATCTTGCGTTGCTTATGGCCAGCGACTGGCCAGGTAATGCGCGATCGTTGATGTCGGCGGCGATGCGGTTTGTGTTGGGAATGCCGGAAGAGGTGTCGCAAGCGGCTGATCTGGGTTTGAACGAGCAGATGGCACGGGTTGAGAGGTCTTTACTGATTGCGGCGTTGGGGCGTCATAATGGGAAAGCTTCGGATGCGGCAACGGCGCTCAAACTGCCGCGCAAGACATTCTATGATAAATTGGCGCGGTATCAGATCCGACCCGAAGACTATCGACGATGAGCAGAACCTCTCCCGCCTCTTTTTGCCGCATTATCATGCGTCAAAACGTGTTGGGCGTGGCAGCCCGCTAACGCGGCCTGCGGTCGTGCATCAAAGAAAAAACGTGATTCTGTGTGAATGATTCGGGAAGAGTGCGAAATTCCGCACAAGTGTCTCATCACCTGTGCGGATTTTCGCACAACGCCTCTCGTTCGGTTCGGAAGAACCTGAGAAAACGCAAATAACACGTTATTTTTAATAGATAAAAACAAATGCTTTCGACGGTCAAACAAATCGTTGAGCCGTGACGGTTGATTCGTTTCACTTCCCGGCATGCGGCGCAAGGATGCGTCGAATGACAGATTTGGAAGTCTGGGAGGAAAAGACAGATGAAATTCCTATCAACGGCTGCAACAGCAGTTGCTCTGACTGTAACAGCAACCGCAGGTATTGCGGCCTGTGACGATGGTGAAATTGTCGTGAAGTTCGCGCATGTGACGAACACCGACAAGCACCCTAAAGGCATTGCGGCCTCACTGCTGGAACAGCGCGTTAACGATGAAATGAACGGCGTGATGTGTATGGAGGTCTATCCGAACTCCACACTCTACAACGACGATAAGGTGCTGGAGGCGATGTTGCAGGGTGATGTGCAACTGGCTGCGCCTTCGCTGTCGAAATTCGAGAAGTTCACGAAGCAATTCCGCCTCTTCGACCTGCCGTTCATGTTCAAGAACATCGACGCTGTGGACGCTTTCCAGGCGTCAGCCGAAGGGCAGGCCATGAAAGACAGCATGCAGCGCCGCGGCCTTCAAGGGTTGGCCTTCTGGCACAATGGCATGAAGCAGATGTCAGCAAACAAACCGCTGGTTGATCCGTCTGATGCAAATGGCCTGAAATTCCGGGTTCAGTCCTCGGACGTGCTGGTGGCGCAGATGGAAGCCATCGGTGGTAGCCCGCAGAAGATGGCGTTTTCGGAAGTGTACGGCGCGCTGCAACAGGGCGTCGTGGACGGGCAGGAGAACACTTGGTCGAACATCTACGGCAAGAAGTTCTTTGAGGTGCAGGACGGTATTACCGAAACCAACCACGGCATCATCGACTATCTTGTCGTGACCTCGGTTGACTGGCTGGACAGCCTTGAACCGGAGGTTCGCGAACAATTCCTCACCATTCTTGGCGAAGTGACCGAGATGCGGAACAAAGAGTCCTTCTCAGTGAACGAAGCGGCCAAGGCCTCGATCACCGAAGCAGGCGGCGTCATTCGTGAACTGACCCCAGAGCAACGTCAGGCTTGGGTGGATGCGATGAAGCCGGTCTGGGATAAGTTCGCCGACGACGTTGGTCAGGATAAGATCGACGCGGCACAGGCGATCAACGCCGGGTTCTAAACCCCCGGCTCAGGCCGCGCGTCCCAGACTGGGGAGTTATCGACGCGCTGGCCGGGCGGGCCAGATAATGGTCCGCCCGCTATTATTCTCACAATAAAAATGCGGGGACAGAGGGATGTCTGGTGCGAAATCCGGCCAAGGCGGGCTGGTCGACCATATCGAAGAAACCCTGATTGCGTTGTTGTTGGGCCTTATGACGGCTGTGACATTTGCCAATGTGATCGCACGGTTCGTATTCAACTCGAATATCCTGTGGGCGCTTGAGCTTACAGTGTTCACATTTGGCTGGCTGGTGTTGCTCGGTGCGTCCTACGCGGTGAAGAAGCACGCGCATCTGGGAGTCGACGCAATCCTGAACATGTTGGCCCCAGCGCCGAGACGTATCTTGGCGCTGATCGCGGTTGGCTGTTGTCTCGTATTCTCACTGCTGATGTTGAAGGGCGCCTATGACTACTGGGCGGTGTTTGCCGACCTTCCGCCAACATCGGGCCGCTGGTTCCCGACGGGCTTTAATGTCGACGCACGTAGTCAGAGCTTTTACGAGGTTGATGACATCCCCATGGTCGCTCCTCTGCGATTTTTGGAGGACATGATCAACTACGGCGAATCCTACGAAAAACTCCCAAAGGTTGTTCCCTACTTCATCCTGCCCTTGTCGATGCTGCTGCTGGTGATCCGGTTTGCGCAGGTCGCCGTTCAGATCTGGCGTGGCGAGACGGATCGTCTGGTCGCCAGCCACGAAGTCGAGGACGAGATCGAAGAAGTACGCGCGCAGCAAGGGGAGCATGACTGATGGACGTGATACTTCTTTTCTCGATGGTCATCGGCCTGTTGCTGATCGGTGTTCCGATTGCGGTGGCTCTGGGCCTCAGCTCGACCCTGTTCCTGCTGATCTACTCTGACAGCTCTCTAGCATCCGTCGCGGGTACGCTGTTCGAAGCGTTCGAAGGGCACTTCACCCTTCTTGCGATCCCGTTCTTCATTCTGGCCTCGTCTTTCATGACGACCGGGGGGGTGGCAAGGCGGATCATCCGGTTCTCGATTGCCTGCGTGGGGCACCTGCCGGGTGGCCTGGCAATTGCCGGTGTGTTTGCCTGTATGCTGTTTGCGGCGCTGTCCGGGTCTTCTCCGGCGACTGTTGTGGCCATTGGCTCCATCGTGATCGCAGGGATGCGGCAGGTGGGGTATTCCAAAGAGTTCGCGGCGGGCGTGATCTGCAACGCGGGCACGTTGGGTATCCTGATCCCGCCCTCGATCGTGATGGTTGTGTACGCAGCCGCCGTTGAGGTCTCGGTCGGGCGCATGTTCCTCGCTGGTGTCATCCCAGGTCTGATGGCAGGGCTTATGCTGATGATAACTATCTACGTCATGGCCAAGGTCAAGAACCTGCCGAAAGGTGACTGGAAGGGCTGGAGTGAGATCTTTGTCTCAGCACGAGAAGCCGGCTGGGGCCTGTTCCTGATTGTGATCATTCTGGGCGGTATCTATGGCGGGATTTTTACCCCGACAGAGGCCGCAGCCGTGGCTGCTGTTTACGCCTTTTTCATCGCAAGTTTTGTCTACAAGGACATGGGTCCGCTCAGCACCGAGGATGGCGCTGCCAACTTGTCCCTGATGAAGAAGCCCTACGCACTGATCACGGCCTTTTTCCACCCGGATACGAAGCATACACTGTTTGAGGCGGGCAAGCTGACCGTCACGCTTCTGTTCGTCATCGCCAACGCGCTTATCCTGAAACACGTGCTGACCGATGAGCAGGTGCCCCAGCATATCGCCAATGCCATGCTGTCCGCTGGTTTGGGGCCGATTACCTTCCTGATCGTGGTGAACGTGATCCTTCTGATCGGTGGTCAATTCATGGAGCCTTCGGGCCTGTTGGTCATCGTGGCGCCGCTGGTGTTCCCCATTGCGATCGAGTTGGGCATCGACCCGATCCATCTAGGTATCATCATGGTCGTGAACATGGAGATTGGGATGATCACGCCGCCGGTTGGTCTGAACCTGTTCGTGACATCGGGCGTGGCGGGCATGCCGATGATGAGCGTCGTCAAGGCGGCGCTGCCGTTCCTGGCCGTGCTCTTCGTTTTCCTGATCATGGTGACTTACATACCGTGGATTTCGACTTTCTTGCCCAATACCTTCATGGGGCCGGAAATCGTAACGAATTAGCGGGCTTGACCTGCTGAAGACGAGGCCGGGTCCTGAAAAGGGCTCGGCCTTATTCATCTCTGTGGCCGTTGAAATAACCGAGTACGTAGCTTTTTTTGCAAGACAGTTTCTCAATGGGATTGGCAACACGCCCTTGAAGCCGGGCGATGAGTGCTTACTTTACGGGCTGAGGACGACCTCCCAATAACGGGCAATCATTCGGGACGACCCGAAAGATAAACAGGTGTTCTCATGTCTTGGATTTTGTTGTTGTTTGCCGGCCTTCTGGAAATTGTTTGGGCAGTTGCCATGAAGCAATCTGCCGGTTTCACGCGAATTTGGCCTACCGCAGTCATGGGCGTGTCCATGATCGGATCGTTCGGATTGCTGGCGATGGCGATGCGCACACTTCCGCTTGGCACTGCGTATGTTATCTGGACCGGCATCGGTGCAGTCGGCGCGTTTCTGGTCGGAGCGATCTTCATGGGTGAGGCTGTTACGCCGTTACGCGTCCTTGCCGCCGTACTGATTGTATCGGGCCTGTTGGCCATGAAACTCGCATAGTCACAAAAACAAACCCAGCCGTCACTGCGACGACTGGGATCAATCAAGCAAAAGCCTTGTTTTCCTGCGTGGTGTCCGGAACAAAAAAATCAGGCTGCTTCCAGAGCTTTGACGATGTCCGAAAAGTCCGAAGCTTTCAGGCTGGCCCCACCGACCAACGCACCGTCCACATTCGGTACGCCAAAAATATCCGAGGCGTTGTCAGGTTTGACTGATCCGCCATAAAGCAGAGGCACAGATTCGGCGGTTTCTTTGCCGAAACGTTGGTCCAGCAAGGTGCGAATGAAATCGTGAACTTCTTGGATGTCGCTCAGTGATGGAACTTTGCCTGTGCCGATTGCCCAGATTGGTTCATACGCGACTACTAGGTTATCACCTGTTGATTGGTCCGGTATCGATCCTTCAATTTGATCAGCGATAACATCCAGTGTCTTGGAGGTCTCACGTTGCTCTAGGCTTTCGCCGACGCAGACAATCGCCTTTATCCCTGCACCCATAGCCGCGCTGGCCTTGGCCCGAACGGTTTCATTTTGTTCACCGTGATCCTCTCGCCTCTCAGAGTGGCCCACGATGACTGCGCTTGCCCCCGCGTCGACCAGCATGTCAGCGCTGATATCTCCGGTATGTGCGCCCGAAGCCGCTGCGTGGCAATCCTGCCCGCCAACTGAAACGCTCGTTTCCCGAACAATACCTGCGGCGCGATGCAGCAGTGTGGCCGGCGGGCAGATCAATATGTCGATATCTGAGGAGGGGAAATTCCGGGCCAAAGCCTCTAGCTCACTCAGCGCCGCTGAGGTGCCATTCATCTTCCAGTTTCCAGCCGCAAGCTTGCGCCTCATATCCCGATCTCCGTGAATTTCGTATGTCGTGGAACCGGATAGCACCGCCAGTAACGCCTGACAATTGTGGTTGCACAGTGAGTGCCAAATCGGCAGTATCCGCGCGAAAGTTTGGCTGGAAAAAATGATCAACAACCTTGATCTGAGGAAATTGGATCAGCGCGATCCTGACGAGTTACAAAAGCTACTGCACGCCGTGGCTGAGGTAGGTTTCCTGACGGTCTCGAATACTGGATTGGATGGTGATCGCGTACGCCAAGTTCTTACGGCCTACAGTGATTTTTTCCATCTGCCAAAAGTGGAAAAGCAGAAGGTCGATATGTCGGTAACCGGGTCCAACCGTGGTTGGGGCGCGCCGCAGTCCGAACAGGTCGATCCGGACGCCAATCCGGACTATAAGGAAGTGTTCGACTGTGGGTTTGAACTGCCTGCGGGTAGTCCTTATTCCGATCTGAGCGTTTATGCCCCCAACCTTTGGCCGCAATCGCCGCCCGGGTTCAAAGAGACGATACAGACCTATTTCAAGGACGCCAGCGTAGTGGCCATGCGAGTGTTACGGGCAATCGCCGTGGCACTAAGGCGCGAGGCTGACAGTTTTGACAACGCTTTCGAGCCACCCATGGCTTTGCTGCGGGGAAACTACTATCCGAAACGTCCGATTTGGGCCGGAGCGCGCGATTTCGGCATCGGCGCGCATACGGATTATGGTTGCCTCACTTTGTTGGCCACGGATGGAACCGCAGGTCTAGAGGTTCAGATGCCCGACGGCAGATGGGAAGCGGTTGAAGCCGAACCTGGGGTATTCGTCGTAAACTTCGGTGAAATGTTAGAGTTCTGGACGGGTGGCCAAGTCAAAGCCACCTTGCACCGGGTGGTTGGCGGGGCTGAGGAGCGGCTATCCGTGCCGCTATTCTTTAACCCGTCCTACGACACCAATGTGGCACCGCCCGGATCGGGTGAAAGAATTTTGGCAGGCGAACACCTTACACACCGTTTCAAAGAAACGTACCTGCATCTGCAGGTGTCTTAAAGTTGGGAGGAGAGCCCTTCATCGAACTTGATCGACTCGCCACAGCCACAGGCGTCGACAACATTCGGGTTGCGGAACTTGAAGCCCGATTCTAGCAGCGAGACCTCATAGTCGATTTCAGTCCCGAACAGGAACATCTGCGCCATTGGTGCAATGATGATTTTGGCTCCATCCTGCTCGACAACCTCGTCATTGGGGTCGGGTTCGTCAACGTAGTCCATGGTGTATTCCATGCCAGCACAGCCGCCTTTCTTGACACCAATACGCAAGCCCGCATGGTTGCCTGACTTCATCAGCCGGGCAATCTGCTCTGCCGCCTTGGGCGTAATGGTTACGGCCTGTTTGCCGGGAATGCCGAACATTTCGATCTCCGTTGTCGCGCGTTGCCTTTAATCTAGTATCGACGCCGCGAAGGCTCAAGGCATAGCTGGGGTGCTCTGTTCTCTTTTGCTGTGCTTCCGGGAAAGCTGTTGCGTTTTTTACCGTGCTGACCTTCGCTGAATGCACAATAAATCTTACGAAATGGGTCGGTGCTCAGATATGAGCATAATCAAAAATTACGTTTATAAACAATAACGTGTCATTATTTTTGAAAGTTGTTACACTGACTGCAAGTGATAGCAGGTGAAAAAAGCATACCGAGGATCAGCAGGTTGAAAATGTGGTCGTAATCACGCCAGCGGGTGTGCTTTTGGGTTTGGTGACTGAAACTGAACAAAAGCGTTTGTCAATGCTATCAGACGACTATGTTAAGGCTCTGGATGGACGTGCGTCTGAAATAAAGATCAATTGCGGCACGCAATACACTGTATTTAAACTTTAATCGAACTTTATTAGTATTGAATTTTGTTCGAAATCCCAACTGATGCTGGAACCGATTGGCGCACTGAAGCTACATAAAGCCCAGCTCCAGACGCGCCTCATCAGACATCATGTCCATTCCCCAGGGCGGCTCCCACGTTAGTTCAACGTCAACCTCTTTGACGCCCGCGACGGGCTCAATCGCTTCTACGATCCAACCTGGCATTTCGCCTGCAACCGGACAGCCAGGTGCCGTCAATGTCATGATGACTTTCACCGCGTTTTCCGAGGTGATGTCGATAGTATAGATCAGACCCAAATCATAAATGTTCACCGGGATTTCAGGGTCGAAAACCGAACGGCAGGCTTCTACCACTGAATCGTACAGGGGGTGCTCAACGCTAGAGGGCGCGATCAGCGGCGTGCCTTCCAATTGTTCACTCGGGTGAGTCATTCGTGCCTCGGATCTGTTTCCTGAGTTATATAGTAAAGGATTTTGGCAGCGTCCAGTGGTGCAATACCGCTATCGAACAGCATCAGATGCGATTAGTCGTTTATGTCATGCCGAAAAGTTTTCACCTGACCACGGGGCAGGGCGTATACGCGCCGCAAGAGCAACCAGACGACCAACGACAGCGCCGCAAAAATCATCAACAAAACGGGCAGTGACGGTGAAATGCCAGGTATGAGAAGCAGCAAACCAGTCAAAGCAGCACCAATTGCAAAGCCTAGAAAGATAAAGCCGGGCAGGGCGATCTCGAGTATGGCGAGCAACAGCGCCCCGGCTAGCCAGATCCACCAGGTCATCCAGAAGAGATCAGCCATTATTTACCTCCTTTCAGCATCTTGAATGCGTCACCAAAGGCCTCTAGCGCGTTGGCGGGAACTACGATCGTTTGCGAACCGCTACCATTCCCCAATGCATTCAGCGCCTCGACCTGTTTCAGCGCAACCTGATATTGCGCGGCCTCCATGCCATTGTCCTGAATGGCCTTAGCAACAACTCCTGTTGCATAAGCTTCGGCGTCCGCCTGTATGCGGCGTGCCTTGGCCGACTGTTCGGCCGCATACAGCTCGGCATCAGCCTGCAATTCGACAGCACGTTTTTGGCCTTCCGCTTCGGTCACCTGTGCACGGCGGGCGCGTTCGGCGTTAAGTTGTTGCAGCATCGCATCGCGCGTAGCTTGATCCAGATTGACGTCCAGAATCTCGGCCCGGGTGACTTCAATACCCCAATCGTCGACCGCTGTTTCAACGCTTTCCTGAATGCGGGCAATCAACTGCGACCGGTTCGACTGGACCTCGTCCAGATCCATTTTACCGATCTCCGCCCGCACGATGCCGGCGACCGTTGTTGCGATGGCACCATCCACATCACGGATACGATACACTGTCTTTTCCGGTTCGAGAATGCGGTAAAACACGGATGTATCGATCTGAACCAGAACGTTGTCCTTAGTGATTGCGTCCTGCGTCGCGTTTGGAAGCTGACGTTCCAGAATAGATATCTGATGACGTGCAACATCTAGAAAAGGAACAATAAAGTTGATGCCGGGGCCAAGCACCGAGTGCAGGCGCCCGAACCGCTCGACCACGAATTTTTCAGACTGTGGAACAATCTTCACACCTTTGAAGATGACAATGACGATCAGGACCGCGGCCAGCAAGTAAATGATGTTTGACGTCAACAATCCAACAATCTGGTCTTCGGTCATATCTGCCCTCTTTCTTGTGTACTGTTGTATACATTTATGAGTTGAGTCGTACAAATTCAACTTCGGTATGAGGGAAACGGGGGTAAATACAAGTCATTGACGCGGTAGATACACGGCGGAAGTTAACGATTGTGACTGCTTTGCATCCTGTTTTGTGCGCGGGTTCAAATGGTTTGAAATACAATAGCGGCAGAGATAAGGCTCAGGTAAATCGAATGCCGCACCGCCAGGACCGTTGGGTTGCAATAACCCGGCAGATCAGGCAAATGCTGCCGGGCTCAGTGACCCCGAGGCATCCAGATGACTATGCGCTTTTCCTTTGACCTGAAAGCCACCGACGGCAAAGCCAGAACGGGCGTTATCAACACGCCACGCGGCGAAGTACGCACACCGGCTTTCATGCCCGTCGGCACTGCGGGGACGGTCAAAGCGATGATGCCCGAAAGCGTTCGCGCAACGGGCGCAGATATATTGCTAGGCAACACTTATCATCTGATGTTGCGACCAACGGCCGAGCGGATCGACCGGCTGGGTGGGCTGCATAAATTCATGAACTGGGAACGTCCCATTTTGACAGACTCAGGCGGGTTTCAGGTCATGTCGCTGGCCGGGTTGCGAAAGCTCACTGAAAAAGGCGTGACGTTCAAATCACATATCGACGGGTCAAAACACGAACTGACACCCGAACGATCGATGGAGATTCAGCGGCTGTTGGGTTCGGACATCGTGATGTGCTTCGATGAATGTCCTGCCTTACCCGCTGACCGGGAACGAATTGCGGAGTCGATGCGTCTGTCGATGCGATGGGCCGAGCGGTCGCGTGAAGCGTTCGGGGATCGTCCGGGCCACGCACTGTTTGGCATTATGCAGGGCGGGCTAGAGCAAGACCTACGCGAAGAAAGTGCCGAGGCGCTTAGGAAGATCGGTTTTGAGGGTTACGCCGTAGGTGGTCTGGCTGTGGGCGAGGGGCAGGATGCCATGTTTGGTTGCCTCGATTACGCACCAAATTTCCTTCCGGTTGATAAGCCGAGATACCTCATGGGTGTTGGCAAACCGGACGACATCGTCGGCGCGGTCGCGCGCGGGATCGACATGATGGATTGTGTTCTGCCGTCGCGCTCAGGCCGCACTGGGCAAGCATTCACTCGACACGGTGTGGTAAATATCAAGAACGCTCGCCATGCGGACGATCCGCGACCGTTGGACGAAAACTGCTCGTGTCCGGCATGCTCGAATTACTCGCGCGCCTACTTGCACCACGTGTTCCGTTCGAATGAGATGATCTCAGGAATGCTGCTAACTTGGCACAACCTGCACTATTTCCAAGAAATCATGCAGGGCATGCGCGACGCAATTGCCGCTGGAACCTTTGAGGCATGGCAAGCAGAGTTCCATGCGCAGAGAGCGCAGGGCGATATTGAGCCGCTGTGACGGTATATTCGTTTCGGCCTTGGTTTTCCTTTAAGCCATCCAACTGCCTGCGGGTTTACACGCAAGATGAACCCGCCAAATCAGATGAATTCCTTTTCGAAACGTCGAATATGGACGCGAACAAGCAAACCGAGCTTGTCACGACATTTTCTGCCGCGAGCAGTTGACCCATTTTGTTAAATTCGGTGGATATATGCACCGGATGCCTTGCAGTCCGGAAAAGCTCGGGTCATTCTGACTCCTGACAATTGGCGGTAAGGTTGAAAAAGGGCATCGCGGCCCCAAGTTTATCGTCCAAGACAGGAGATGGCCAAAGGTTGCCTCAGAAGGGATCAGAGCCATCTTGCCAACGATAAGGATTGAGCATGCAAGAGCCCCTTAACTCTTCGTACCCCGTACTTCCGCTGCGCGATATCGTGGTTTTCCCGCATATGATCGTGCCGCTGTTCGTGGGTCGGGAAAAATCCGTCCGCGCGCTGGAAGAAGTGATGCAGGACGACAAGCAAATTTTGCTGTCCAGCCAAATTGATCCGGGCGACGATGACCCGACGACCGACGGCATTTTCCGCGCCGGGGTTTTGGCGAACGTCCTGCAACTGCTGAAATTGCCCGATGGTACCGTGAAGGTCCTTGTTGAAGGACAAGCGCGCGTTCAGATCACCGAGTTTTTGGAAAACGACGAGTTCTTCGAAGCCCGTGCAGAGTATCTGACTGAAATTCCAGGCGATGTAACCACGACCGAAGCGTTGCTGCGCACAGTCGCCGATGAGTTCGAGCGCTATGCCAAAGTGCGCAAGAACATCCCTGAGGAGGCCCTTTCCGCTGTCGGGGAAACGACGGAACCGGCGAAATTGGCTGATCTCGTTTCGGGCCACTTGGGTATTGAGGTCGAGCAAAAGCAGGAACTTCTGGAAACCCTCAGCGTTAGCGAGCGGCTTGAAAAGGTCTATGGCCTGATGCAGGGCGAAATGTCGGTTCTGCAAGTCGAGAAAAAGATCAAAACGCGCGTTAAGTCCCAAATGGAGAAAACGCAGCGCGAATACTACCTGAATGAGCAAATGAAGGCCATTCAGAAAGAGCTGGGCGATGGCGAGGACGGCTCGAACGAAGTGGCCGAGCTGGAAGCCAAGATCGCTGAAACCAAGCTGTCGAAAGAGGCGCGCGAAAAGGCAGAAGGTGAGCTGAAAAAGCTGCGCAACATGAGCCCGATGTCCGCTGAGGCGACGGTTGTGCGCAACTATCTGGACTGGATCCTGTCGCTGCCGTGGGGCAATAAATCCCGCGTTAAAAAAGATCTTGGCCGCGCGCAGGATATTCTGGATGCCGATCACTATGGCCTTGAAAAGGTCAAAGAACGGATCGTTGAATATTTGGCTGTCCAGCAACGTTCGAAGAAGTTGAAAGGCCCGATCTTGTGCCTTGTAGGCCCGCCGGGTGTGGGTAAAACAAGCTTGGGTAAGTCGGTGGCAAAGGCCACGGGACGCGAGTTTATTCGTATCTCGCTCGGCGGCGTACGTGATGAATCCGAGATTCGGGGCCACCGCCGGACCTATATCGGCTCGATGCCCGGCAAGATCATCCAGTCGTTGAAAAAGGCAAAAACCACGAACCCGCTTATCCTGCTCGATGAGATTGACAAGATGGGCCAGGATTTCCGCGGCGACCCTGCCTCGGCAATGCTTGAGGTGTTGGACCCGGAACAGAACAACACGTTTATGGATCACTACCTTGAGGTCGAATATGACCTTTCCAACGTGATGTTCCTGACCACTTCCAACAGCTACAACATGCCCGGGCCACTGCTGGACCGGATGGAGATCATTCCGCTGGCCGGTTACACCGAAGAGGAAAAAAGTGAGATCGCAAAACAGCACCTGATCGGCAAGCAGGTTAAAAACCATGGTCTGAAGGCCAAGGAATTTGAACTGACAGACGAGGCGTTGCAGAAGATCATTCGCACTTATACCCGCGAAGCAGGTGTACGAAACCTTGAGCGCGAGATCGCCAAGGTGGCCCGTAAATCGCTGACCAAGATCATCAAGAAAGAGGCCGAGTCCATAACAGTGACTCCCGAAAATCTTGATGAATTTCTTGGCGTTCCAAAGTACCGCTACGGCTTGGCCGAGCAGGATGATCAGGTTGGCGTTGTAACCGGCCTGGCCTACACCTCGGTGGGCGGCGACCTGCTGCATATCGAAGCGCTGAAGCTGCCCGGCAAAGGGCGGATGAAGACCACCGGTAAGCTGGGCGATGTTATGAAGGAGTCCATTGACGCGGCGTCGTCTTATGTTCGGTCGATCTCGCCCCAGATTGGAGTGAAGCCACCGAAATTCGATTCTTTGGACATCCATGTCCACGTGCCGGATGGAGCAACGCCCAAGGATGGTCCCTCTGCCGGGTTGGCGATGGTAACCTCGATTGTATCCGTGCTGACTGGCATTCCGGTGCGGAAAGACATTGCCATGACCGGAGAGGTATCTCTGCGTGGCAATGCGATGCCGATTGGCGGATTGAAAGAGAAACTGCTGGCGGCCCTTCGTGGTGGTATCAAAACAGTGCTGATACCAGAGGAAAACGAAAAGGACCTGGCCGAGATACCGGACAACGTTAAGGAAGGGCTGGAAATTATCCCTGTCACACATGTTTCCGAGGTTCTCAAGCACGCCTTGGTGAGCGTGCCAGAGCCTGTCGAATGGGACGAGGCGGCAGAAGAGGCTGCCGCGGCTGCGGCCAAATCGGCGGAGAAGTCAGGGCCGTCTCAGACAGCACATTGACACAAAGAAAAGGCGGGTTCATCCCCGCCTTTTTTGTTCCCGAAAGCTCGCGATCTGTTTCGTTTCTGTGCTTTTGAGCTCTTTCCGTGACAACACTTGGCGGTCGGAAACGTAACGTGTTCGATAGCGTGTTTGCAGAACAAACTTCGTATCAACCGACCAAATGCGGAAGTGATCGTTCAACTATCTGCAAATCGCAGAGAAGTTAGGCAGTGTGGCCTCACCGAAATGTTGGTGCGTCCAGAAAGCGAATACCGGAAAAATGGTGGGTGATAAGAGATTTGAACTCCTGACATCTTCGATGTGAACGAAGCGCTCTACCACTGAGCTAATCACCCGTAAGGACGCGTAATACATAGAGTTTGGAGGGCTTGCAAGAGCGCCAAGAGCCCAATTCTTCAAGTGGCTCAAACCAGACAACGAGCAGTGCGAAACTGCTGCCTCTCGTATACGGGTCTGGTTCTAAAGAATGAAATCGTTTTCGGTCAGGTCATGCAGACCCGCCAGTTTGATAACCATTTCCGCGTCACTGTCGCCATCAGTATCGACATAGACCAGCGTTTGATCCAAGTCGTTGTTGGCATAATCCTGCTTTACGTAGTAGATTTCGCCTTCATCCGATGAGCTGATCGGAGTTTCTCCATTAAAAATAAAGGCTTCATTGCCACCAAGAACACTGCTGGCGTCGATTGCGCTTAGATTGATTTTGTCCTCGCCCTGAGTGAAGTCCGTGATCTTGTCGGCCAAGGCCCCCCTTTCGCCACTGTCAGTGATGTCGTTGAAAACGAAGGTGTCCGTGCCAGCGCCACCGGTCATCGTATCCACGTCAGCGCCACCAGTGATCAGGTCGATCCCCATGCCGCCGAAGATTGTGTCATTGCCGTTTCCGCCGTCAATGGTGTCAGCGCCTTTACCGCCCCTTAGGGTATCCCAGCCGTTTTCGCCCGTAACGGTATCCTTACCAGCGCCTCCCTTCAGCAGATCCGCGCCTTTGCGACCAACAAGTGTGTCGTATCCGTCGCTTCCGATAAGGGTATTTGCCTGATCATCGCCTGAGAGTTGATCGTCTTGAGCAGTACCAGTGACATTTTCGACCAAATTGATTGTATCAATGCCGTAGCCGGTGTTCTGAGCCGTCGTGACAGATAGGTCGACGGTTGCGCCGACAGAACCGTTGAACGAGAGCGTATCAATATCTTCGCCGCCTGTTATGGTGTCGTTGCCATCACTGTCTTTGACGACGAAATTGTCCCATCCAGCACCGCCCGTAATCGTGTCATCGCCTTGACCACCAATCAGATAGTCGTTTCCCTGACCGCCTTTTATGGTGTCGTTTCCGTCGCCGCCAGCAACCGTGTCATCGCCCGAATTGCCAATCATCAAATTCGCAACATCATTGCCGTACAGGAAGTCACCGGCGTTTCCTCCGATGGCGTTTTCGATGACAACCCCGTTGGCGATCGTGAAACCACCGCTGACACCAAAGGCATACGAAGGCGATCCCCCGGCATCATGGCCTTCCAGATCAGCTGCCTTCAAGCTGATCAGAACGCTTTTCGACAAGCCGCTGGCCGAAATTGCATCTGTTCCACCTGTATCCCAGATTGCTTTCCAGTAAGTACCAGGCGCATTGGAACCTTTCAGAGAATACACATTATCGCCGGTATTGTTCTCAGCAGTTCCGTAAATCGCCTGAAGCGCCGCGATGTCCAGCGCCATGGGTGACGCCACGCCGCCGAACTTGAACGAGGGCAGGGGGACTTTCTGCGGATAGCCTGAATTATACGACATGATTGTGTACACGGCCTGGTTTTGACCATCCGTTCCGTAGTCATTGAAGGGTTGGGTTACACCATCGTATATCGTTGAACTTCCGCCTGCGTCATGCGGGTGTGCCAGGCCAAGGCCGTGCAAGATTTCGTGCAGGATGATTGCGAACCCTTCACCGCCTTTGGCGAGCGCTTCCCGACTAAAGAAAGGTGAGTCATATGCGAACAACCCGAACAGGGTGTCGATACCAAAGTCCTCTTGATACGGGGGCGTGTCGCCCGGAATCTGGTGAAAGCCCGCCGCGCCACCAAGGTCATCGGTGGTCACCAAACCCCACGAGATGTTCTCGTAATAGGGTGTCCCTTGAGGAGCAAGGAAACCAACCTCGACAAAGTCAATTGGGATGAACGTTTCAATGACCGCGACTGCTTCGCGGAAGGCTTGTTTCTCATACTCAAAAAAATCTGCGAAACCCTGAACTGAAGAATCCGCAAAAGAATAGGTGATAGTGCCGGCTGGCCCCCCCACATTTGTTCCGATGTTCCACGAGGTTCCCCATATTATTCCGTCCAGGTACTCGTAACCGGTAAAATTGGCACCCGGATAAAGCTCGTTAACAACTGACATTCTTTCAATTCCATCCGTTAAAACACAGCGAAGGGGCAGCGTTGCTTGTTCACGCTTCGGGTCTCGTAACAAATTCGGAAACCACAGCTCTTTTTTTGTTCAGATTGTTCCACGGCGAAGCTTTCTGGTGCAAGTAAAATTGCACGATATCTTTGGCTGCGAGGAATGGTTTCGTCTCATGCTCACGCAATCTGGCCAATCAATACTTTAAAGGTTTTGCACGTTAAGCCACCATCGCTTGCGGTCTAGCCTGCGAACCGGGAATGGACGTTGTTTGGAGTTTCTGTACCGCGGGAAGGTCCAAGTTGGTTCGATTTGGCGCACCGGGGCAACGCGCACTCAGAGTTTTCTGAGCCAAGGCACTGGAGGCTCCAAACCCTGCGGGTGGCTGCGCAGCCGTTCAGGCAACAACAAGTTTCCAAGAAGTCAGTGTCCAAGTTGGGAAACATTTTTTGTGTTCTTCAAAAAAACTTCAAAACGCCGCTTGACGATGTGCAAGCGTAGCCATAATACACCCCAACGTTCAGCAACGAACGGGCAGCGGGCGGTTGTAGCTCAGTTGGTTAGAGTACCGGCCTGTCACGCCGGGGGTCGCGGGTTCGAGCCCCGTCAACCGCGCCATCGCTGCCAGCCTTTGATCCGGGCCAATGGATCAGACATAGACCCTAATGCGCGGTTGTAGCTCAGTTGGTTAGAGTACCGGCCTGTCACGCCGGGGGTCGCGGGTTCGAGCCCCGTCAACCGCGCCACGTTCTTCAGATATGGTCAGATATTAACCCCTCCTGCGGGGAACCTGATCGGATATGGATCACGTTGTCAGGAGATGTCGGCAATAATTCGTTCGTTCACACTTTGTTCTAACTTTTCTGTTGGAGACTCGGTGCTGCTCGCCTATCTCTAAGACACTTGTGTGTTGGGGGCCAAAATGGCTGAGCTGAAGAATATCGAAGTGCGCGGCGCGCGTGAACACAACCTCAAAGGCATCGACGTGGATATTCCGCGCGATCAGTTGGTGGTGATCACCGGGCTGTCTGGCTCGGGTAAATCGTCACTGGCATTCGATACGATCTACGCGGAAGGCCAGCGTCGCTATGTCGAAAGCTTGTCGGCCTATGCGCGCCAGTTTCTTGATATGATGGAAAAGCCGGATGTGGATCATATCAGCGGCTTGTCCCCGGCGATTTCGATTGAGCAGAAAACAACCTCGAAAAACCCGCGTTCGACGGTTGGGACAGTAACCGAGATTTACGACTATTTACGTCTTTTGTTCGCACGTGCCGGCACGCCCTACAGCCCAGCGACCGGTTTGCCGATCGAGGCACAGCAGGTGCAAGACATGGTCGATCGGATCATGGCGATGGAGGAGGGCACGCGTGGCTATCTTTTGGCGCCCATCGTGCGCGACCGGAAGGGCGAATACAAAAAGGAATTCATAGAACTGCGCAAGCAGGGTTTCCAGCGCGTGAAGGTGGATGGTGAGTTCTACGAACTTGACGAACCGCCAACGTTAGACAAGAAATTCCGCCACGATATTGATGTTGTGGTCGACAGGCTTGTCGTTCGCGACGGGATGGAGACGCGGCTGGCCGACAGCCTGCGCACCGCTCTGGACCTTGCGGATGGCATTGCGGTTCTGGAGACTGCACCACGTGAAGGCGACCCAGAGCGTATCACGTTCAGCGAGAACTTCGCCTGCCCTGTCAGCGGCTTCACGATCCCCGAGATTGAACCCCGCCTGTTTTCGTTTAACGCCCCCTTTGGTGCGTGCCCGGACTGCGACGGGTTGGGGGTCGAGCTGTTTTTTGACGAACGGCTTGTGGTCCCTGACCAAACGTTGAAGCTCTACGATGGGGCATTGGCACCTTGGCGCAAGGGAAAGTCGCCGTATTTCCTGCAAACGATCGAAGCTATCGCTCGGCACTACGAATTTGACAAAAACACCCCGTGGAAAGACTTGCCCGAGAAGGTACAGCAGGTATTCCTGCGTGGCTCTGGCGATGAAGAGATCCAGTTTCGCTATGATGAAGGTGGCCGGGTCTATCAGGTCACGCGCAACTTTGAGGGCGTCATTCCTAACATGGAGCGCCGTTACCGCGAGACGGACAGCGCCTGGATTCGTGAGGAATTCGAGCGCTATCAAAACAATCGCCCTTGCGGTACCTGCCACGGCTACCGGCTTCGGCCTGAGGCGCTGGCCGTAAAGATAGCCGGGCTTCACGTGGGGCAGGTGGTTCAAATGTCGATCAGAGAGGCCTTGGCCTGGGTCGAAGGTGCGCCGAACCACCTAAGCGTTCAAAAGAACGAAATCGCACGGGCCATCCTGAAAGAAATCCGCGAAAGGCTCGGCTTTCTGAATAATGTGGGGTTGGAATATCTTACACTTTCACGTTCAAGTGGTACGTTGTCCGGTGGGGAAAGCCAGCGCATCCGCTTGGCAAGTCAGATCGGGTCGGGCCTAACCGGCGTTTTGTACGTGCTGGACGAGCCTTCAATTGGGTTGCACCAACGCGATAATGACCGCCTGCTTGGCACTCTGAAAAACCTCCGCGATCAGGGCAACACCGTGATCGTGGTAGAGCATGATGAGGAAGCTATCCGCGAGGCTGATTACGTTTTTGATATTGGTCCCGGCGCCGGCGTACATGGCGGTCAGGTGGTCAGCAAGGGTACACCTGCCGACATATCATCTGATGCCGCCTCATTGACTGGTCAATATCTGGCCGGTACGCGTGAAATTCCGATTCCGACTGGGCGGCGCAAGGGGAATGGGAAAAAAGTCTCGGTCGTTAAGGCGACAGGGAACAACCTAAAAAACGTCACTGCCGATTTCCCTCTGGGTAAGTTTGTCTGCGTGACTGGTGTGTCTGGCGGTGGAAAATCGACGCTGACGATCGAAACTTTGTTCAAAACAGCGTCGATGCGCTTGAACGGGGCGCGGCAAACTCCGGCTCCTTGTGAAACGATCAAAGGTCTGGAACATCTGGACAAGGTCATTGATATCGACCAGCGTCCTATCGGCCGAACTCCGCGATCAAATCCAGCGACTTACACCGGAGCTTTCACGCCAATCCGTGACTGGTTTGCCGGTTTGCCCGAAGCTAAAACGCGCGGTTACAAGCCGGGCCGCTTTAGTTTCAACGTCAAAGGTGGACGGTGTGAGGCGTGCCAGGGCGACGGCGTCATTAAAATCGAGATGCACTTCCTGCCTGACGTTTATGTCACCTGCGAAACCTGCAAAGGCGCGCGGTACAACCGCGAAACGCTTGAAATCAAGTTTAAGGGCAAGTCCATAGCGGATGTGCTTGATATGACGGTAGAAGACGCGCAGGAGTTCTTTAAGGCCGTACCTTCGATCCGGGACAAGATGGACGCGCTTGCAAGGGTCGGTCTGGGTTATATCAAAGTTGGTCAGCAAGCGACGACCTTGTCAGGCGGTGAAGCGCAGCGGGTGAAGCTATCCAAAGAGCTTTCGAAACGCTCAACCGGACGGACCTTGTATATCTTGGACGAACCGACAACCGGGCTGCATTTCGAGGATGTGCGTAAGTTGTTAGAGGTGCTTCACGAGTTGGTCGATCAGGGCAATACGGTTGTCGTGATCGAGCATAACCTGGACGTTGTGAAAACGGCGGACCACATCATTGATATCGGGCCCGAGGGTGGTGATGGCGGTGGTGAGATCGTGGCTACCGGGACGCCCGAAAAGGTCGCGCGAGTGGATCGCAGCCACACGGGACGATATCTGAAACAGATGCTTGAGGGCGCGCGGGTTGCTGCCGAATAGGAGAATAATCCTCAGTTGAGGATGTCAGCCACCGCGCCGATCAAGTTCAGAACTTTGCGTGTGTCGGGGTCGACGCGATAGACGTAATCGCCGGCACGGATGTAGCTACCACGGTTCAGACCATATCGGTACGGATCATTGATCCAGCGATAGTCGCGGTTGATGTAGTCCCCTGTACGATACAGGTTTTTCACCTGACCAGGCGGTACACACGGAACAGCTTTCTTTGCCAGCCCAGGAGGGCAATGCCCCGCTTTACCTTTGCCGTTGCCAGCCGCGGCAATGCCAGAGCCGAGCGCAAGCGCCAGAATTGCCGTGGAAATCGTTAGCACACGCGACATCAAACTTTCCTTTGCTAGAGCGTCGTGACTAAGATAGATGGCTGTAGATTCCTGTGTGGTCAACCCCGTGGGCAAGAGGCCGCTCACGCAGGTTGTCTAACCTCGTCTGCGCTTTTCAAACCGTGGCAACATTGCAGAAAAGTCCTCGCCTGCACCGCCCTCAGATTCCACAAATTGCTCATACAGCGCAGTCGCGACCTGTCCCATCGGCGTATCGGCGTCCGAGCTTTCAGCGGCCTGCTGGCTTAGTCGCAGGTCCTTCAGCATCAGTTCGGCGGCAAATCCGGGCTTGTAGTCGTTGTCCGCAGGGCTTTGAGGGCCAACGCCCGGGGCAGGGCAATAGGCGTTCATTGTCCAGCTATAGCCTGAAGAGGTACTGACCACGTCGAACATCTTCTGCCGGTCTAACCCTAACTTGTCAGCAAGGGCAAAAGCCTCGCACGTGGCGATCATGGTGACGCCCAGAATCATGTTGTTGCATATTTTAGCGGCCTGGCCGGCCCCGGACTCGCCGCAATGAACGGCCTTTTGGCCCATTATGTCGAACAAGGGGGCGGCTTTGGCAAAAGCCTCTTCGCTGCCACCGGCCATAAAGGTCAGCGTACCCGCGGCCGCACCGCCTATTCCACCCGAAACCGGTGCATCAACCGCAAGGACGCCAGCGTTCTGAGCCTGATCCGCAACTGCGCGGGCGCTATCGACGTCGACTGTCGAGCAATCAATCCAAACCGCGCCGGGCTGCATCGCGGAGATGATCTCATCCGCGACTGCGCGCAGGATTTTTCCGTTTGGCAGCATGGTGATAACAACCTCGGCGTCGGCAGCAGCTTCGGCGCCTGATCCAACCAGGGTGACACCCTCAACGGCGACATCTGCCATGTCGAAACCGGTCACGTCATGCCCGGCTTTGGCAAGGTTGGTGGCCATGGGATTGCCCATATTGCCCAGGCCGATAAACCCGATCTTCATCTCTTAGGTCTCCTCAAATGTCAGCATATTCTGGCCCAAAGGTTGGAGCATTTTTGACACCGCCACTGCGGGCACGGACTGATCCGAATACTGCCAACGCGGGCTGCGGTCCTTGTCGATGATCTGGGCGCGAATGCCTTCCAGAAAATCTCCGTGCTCCATGGCGCGGTATGTGAATCGGTATTCAAGCTCTAACGCTTTGCGCTGTGTCAGGCTTGGGCCGCGCAGCCGGTGCAGCATCTCTACGATGCAGGCCATGGACAGCGGCGAATTGCGTCCCATCAACCTCAGTATTTCAGCCGGAGTTTCCTGTTCTGAATGCGACAGAGTGTTTAGGATATCACCCAGGCTTTCCCCAGCAAAATAGGAGTCAATTTCGGGCTGTTGATCTTTAAGTTCGCTTTTTGGCGGCGTTTTGGCGTGTGTTTTGATCAGTTCCGCGTTGCCTGAGGCCTCAAGCATTTCGATCAGGTCAGACCATTCTGCGATGGGGATGAAGTGATCGGCAAACCCTGCGAAAATGGCGTCTCCTGGTCCCATGCGATAGCCCGTGGTGCCCAGGTATTCACCCAAACGTCCGGGGGCGAGTGCCAGCATCAGTGTGCTGCCCACGTCAGGAACCAGTCCGATCGAGCATTCTGGCAGTGCGATTTTTGAGCTTTCGCCAACGACACGGTGGCTGCCGTGACACCCTATGCCAACACCCCCACCCATTGTGAAGCCTTGAATGAAGCTGATCACCGGTTTGGGATACTCAAAAATCATCGCGTTCAGACGGTATTCGTCACGCCAGAACTTTCGGCCAAAATCGTAGTCACCCTTGATGCCCGTTTCGTAGAGCTCGGCAATATCTCCGCCAGCGCAAAAAGCCTTGTCGCCTTCGGCGTCCATAATCACCAGATCCACACCGTCGTCTTCACGCCAGTTGCGCAGAGCCGTGTCGATCGCCATGCACATTTCATAGGTCAACGCGTTCAATGCCTTTGGACGCGTCAGTGTGATACGTCCTGCGCGACCAGTGGTGCATATTTCGATATCGGGCATAGTGTCCTCAGCGGTCAGCGAGCATTTGTCGGGCTACGATAACCCGCATGATTTCATTTGTACCTTCAAGGATCTGATGGACGCGCAGATCGCGGACAAGTTTTTCGATACCGTAATCAGCCAGATACCCATAGCCGCCGTGCAACTGAAGACACTGATCGACGACTTTCGATCCTGTCTCGGTCACGAATTTCTTGGCCATAGCGCAGAACTTTGTCGCGTCTGGTGCGCCCTGATCCAGCTTCCACGCGGCCTGTCGCAGAAATGTACGGGCGGCCTGAAGCTCAATCTCCATATCGGCCAGCCGGAACTGAAGCGCTTGGAATTGGTCGATGGACTGTCCAAAGGCTTTGCGTTCAGACATGTATTGAAGCGTCATGTTCAGCCCAGCTTGCGCGGCACCCAACGAGCACGACGCGATGTTCAGCCGCCCACCGTCCAGACCCATCATCGCATACTTGAACCCGTCGCCCTCGGTGCCGACCAGGTTTCCGGATGGAATGTGACAGTCATCGAATTGCACCTGCGCCGTGGGCTGGCTTTTCCAACCCATCTTCTGTTCCAGTGCACCAAAGCTAAGGCCGGGTGTGCCATCCTCGACATATACGGTTGAGATACCTTTTGGCCCGTCCTGACCGGTGCGAACCATGCAAACATAGGCGTCGGAATACCCGCCACCTGAGATGAACGCCTTGGTCCCGTTCAGGGTATAGCCTTCATTGGTACGGTCCGCGCGGGTTTTCAGCGCCGCAGCGTCTGAGCCCGAACCCGGCTCGGTCAGGCAATAGCTGAGCACTGTATTAAGGCTCAGAACGTCCGGCATGATGCGAGATTTCAGCGCGTCGCTGGCGAAGCTGTCCAGCATCTTGGCGCACATATTGTGGATCGACAGGAATGCCGCGACCGAGGGGCAAGCCATCGAAAGAGCCTCGAACACAAGGGTCGCATCAAGACGGCTTAAGCCGGAACCGCCACTGTCTTCGGACACATAAAGAGCACCAAAACCCAGTTCGCCAATCTGCGGCCAAAGCTCCTTGGGGATGGTTCCATCGGCCTCCCACTGGCGAGCAAATGGGGCGATGTTGTCCTGTCCGAAATCATACGCCATGTCGAAGATTGCGGTTTGCTCTTCTGTCAGTGCAAAATCCAAGGCTTGCCTCCCACGCTGCCGGATGAATTGAACGAGTGTTTATTTCGCAATCCTTACAGAAATTTTGCAGGTCCGGCAATCATTGGCAAATGGGGCTTAAAGGTCGTGATGATACTCGTCTATCAGGTGCTTTACGACGGCTTTTCCGGGGTCTTCATCCCGCGCTGCGGCTTCGGCATAGGCGCGGCGTTGTCGGGTTGCCGAGGTTCCGTTCTGCGCAATCTGCTGCAGCCGCGCCAATTCTGTCATGGCACCAAGGGCTTCGGCATCTTCGGCCAGCAAGCCCATTAATTCTCCCATCAACTCGGGCATTGGCTTGATCGAACGGTCGCCAAAATCAATCAGTCCTTCGCCAACCCCATAGCGCTGCGCCCGCCACCGATTTTCACCGATAAGAAATCGATCATAGTGCCTCCAGCGGAGGTTGCGATCTTTCAAACGGCACAGCATACGTGTCAGCGCCTGCACCATTGCCGCCAGGGACAGGGCGTCTTCTAACCTTGGCTGTACATCCATGATGCGCGTTTCCAGCGTTGGAAAACGATGAGACGGCCGCAGATCCCACCAGATTTTGGTAGTGTCCTCAATCACGCCAAGATCGACCAGAATACCAGTAGTGCGTTCATAATCCGCCCAACTTGCCAGAACCGGAGGTAACCCGGTGCGCGGAAGGTTGTCGAATACCGTCAGGCGGTAGGATGACAGGCCCGAATCCTCTCCGTTCCAATACGGCGAAGACGTGGACAGCGCCAACAGATGCGGCAGAAAATACGAGAGCTGAGGCATTAGGTCAGCGCGCAGGGCAGGGTCCTCGACACCGACGTGAACATGCATGCCGCAGATCAACATGCGCCGTGCAACGCCTCCAAGGGCATGATGAAGCGCGTCGTAGCGATCTTTCCGGGTATGATGCTGTTTCTTCCAGTCTGCGAATGGATGGCAGGACACGGCAATTGGAGCAAGATTGAATTCAGCGGCCCTTTCGGCCACGCAAAACCGCAGGCGCTTCAAGTCTTCGCGGGCTGAGTCCACAGTAGTATGGGGTCGGGTACCGACTTCGATCTGGCACTGCAAAAACTCGGGACTGACCTGTCCTTCAAAATCTGACTGACAGGCTTCCATCAAGGCCTCAGGCGCTTCGGCGAGTTCAAGGCTGTCGCGATCGACCAGCAGATACTCTTCCTCGATACCCAATGTGAATTCCTGCTGCATGGCTGCCCTCGATTTTTTCCGTTCCAACCAGTGAATACGCAAATTTCTGTTTTGCCAAGCGTTTGGCGCCGCACTTCTTGCAGAGCCCGGTCAAGCAACGGTAAGGAAAAGGCGTACCGAAAAGTGGAGCCGCCCGTGAAACCCAGAAAATTCCCAAAGATCAACGACGCCCTTGATGAACTGGGGGTTAAGCTGGTTGACAAGGCCGTTGAGCGGGAAGAGCGCGCCAGGCTTGAGGCCTTTGAGAAAGCGGGCGGATTGACTCGCCCGGCCTATGCCCTGTCGCCGGGGATGAATGGGTTTGATATCAGCCAGATCGTTGCTGAGTATACACGCCACTCTGATGCGTTGATGGCTCTCAAAGACCCTGCGCGAAATCAGACAGGCTATCGTCCGGGTAACGGGTACTACGACAGTCCGGATGCTGACGCGCTTTATCTTATGATACGTCGGTTTGAACCCAAACGGGTGATCGAGGTTGGCTGTGGCAACTCAACCCGAGTGACCCGGCAGGCGATTATTGACGGTGCGCTAGACACCAAGATAACTGCAATTGATCCTCATCCGCGGGCTGATATCGCCCATGTCGTCGATCAATTCGAACAAAAACGGCTAGAGGACGTCGATCCGGCCGTATTCGAACAACTTGAGGCAGGCGACGTGCTGTTCATTGACTCCAGCCACGTGGTTCGGATCAGCAACGATGTTGCGCATCTTTTCTGCCGCATCATTCCATCGTTGAAACCGGGTGTCGTCATCCATGTCCACGATGTTTTCCTGCCTTACGAATACCCCAAGCGTTTCTTCTATGATTGTCCAGGGTGGGGCGAGCAGTATGTTCTGCACGCCTTGTTGCAATCCGAATTCTATTCAATGCTGTGGCCGGGATATTATCTGCAACAAGACCGGCCCGATGCTGTCAAGGCATTGCCGTTCCTCAACGAGGGTCGCGCGCAGAGTCTCTGGTTTCAGGTAAAGGAAAATTGATCAAATAGTGATCCACTGCGGCAAAATGCCCGTACTCCCTTCCGTAACAAGCTGAGAGGAGACAACAGCAATGTTCCGTCGCACATTCATGGGCGCCGCCGCCGCACTTGCCCTTGCACTGCCTGCACAGGCCCAAGAGGCTGATATCGTGGACACCGCCGTATCGGCAGGTTCGTTCAACACTTTGGTCGCTGCTGTTCAGGCTGCCGGTCTGGTTGATACGCTGAAAGGGGATGGCCCGTTTACCGTATTCGCCCCAACGGACGAAGCATTTGCCGCGCTGCCCGAGGGCACTGTAGAAACGTTGCTTTTGCCCGAGAACAAGGATCAATTGGTTGAAATCCTGACATATCACGTCGTCCCGGCCAAAGTCATGTCAAGCGACATCGCGGGCAAGCGTGCGCAGGTCCTGACTGTGCAGGGCGACCGTCTGAGCGTCAATGCAAAGCGCGGCGTCAAGGTCAATGACGCCGAGGTGGTTCAGGCTGACATCGAGGCCAGCAACGGTGTGATCCACGTGGTCGACGCTGTGATCCTGCCAGAGTAACTCCTGCGCAAACAAAAAAGCCCCGGTCCAATTGGCCGGGGCTTTTTCTGTCAGACCAATCTGACCTGGGTTCCGATCTGCACCAGAGGATACAACTCCTCAACATGCTGATTATACAGGCCTATGCAGCCAGAAGAGCTTTGACGGCCGATCTTGCGCGTGTCGTGGGTGCCATGCACAAGATAAGCAGGCCAGTCCAGATACATCGCGCGTGTACCCAGCGGGTTTCCGGGATCGCCGCCTTCCATGCGGACGGGCAGGGACGGATCACGTTCGCGCATGGACGCGGTTGGGGTCCAGCTTGGATATTCGGTCTTGCGCACAACTTTGGTGTAGCCGCGCTTTGTCAGTTCCTCACTCATCGGTACGGAACTGGGATACAGCTTGTACGTCCCGTCCGAACCCCAGTAATGCACCGCGCGACTTGTGATATCAGCCAACAAACAACCAACGCCAATCTCGTTGAAATGATCCTGCCAGTTCTGGTGTGAGAACGAGGATACGTTTCTGCGCACAGGCAATTGCGTGCTGATGGCTTCTTCACTCTGCGGAAATGCATCGGTGCTTTGCGCACGCACAATTGCGGGCGTCGCAACAAGAGATGCAGCGCCCAACAAAGCAGAGCGGCGAGTCATTCGATGGTTTGACAAATTAGCCTCCGGTTCAGGAACTGCTCAAGTGTTAATAACTCGGTAAAATATAAGTTATCGACTCGATTTTCCAGAGTTCGCAGTCTGAAATTTTTGTGAATCCGCATGTTTAGGGGCGGATTTACAAAAATAAACCCGACCGTTTTAAGGCCGGGTTTATCTTTTGTGCTAAGCGCCGGAATCAGTCCATCGCTTTGAAGTTGAACTCGCCACCTTCTTTGATGCCCGAGGGCCACCGAGATGTGACCGTTTTCGTGCGCGTGTAGAACTTGAAACTATCCGGTCCGTGCTGATTCAGATCGCCAAACATGGATTTTTTCCAGCCGCCGAAAGTGTGGTAGGCCAGCGGCACGGGGATCGGGACGTTGATACCGACCATGCCAATGTTAACCCGGCTGGCGAAATCGCGCGCAGTGTCACCATCGCGCGTAAAGATGGCGGTGCCGTTGCCGTATTCGTGGTCCATGGCCAGTTTCAGCGCTTCTTCATACGATCCAGCGCGAACGGTGCTGAGGACGGGCCCAAATATCTCCTGTTTGTAGATGTCCATTTCCGGTGTCACGTGGTCGAACAAATGGGGGCCGACAAAGAAGCCGTCCTCATACCCTTGCAAGCTGAAATCGCGGTTATCGACAACCAGTTTCGCACCTTGCTCGACGCCCGAGTTGATCAGCCCGAGAATACGCTCTTTTGCGGCTTTGGTCACAACGGGACCCATGTCAACGTCATCGCCAGCGGTGTACGGCGCAACCTTCAGCTTTTCGATCCGCGGCACCAGCTTTTCGATTAGCGCGTCGGCTGTTTCCTCACCCACGGGCACAGCGACGGAGACGGCCATGCAACGTTCGCCCGCAGCACCGAACCCAGCACCGACCAGAGCGTCAGCGGCCTGATCCATGTCTGCATCCGGCATGACAATCATGTGGTTCTTGGCGCCACCGAAACACTGCGCGCGCTTACCGTTCGCCGTTGCGCGGGAATAGATGTACTGCGCGATCGGCGTTGAACCGACAAAGGAAACGCCTTGAATGATCTCGCTGTCCAGCAGGGTGTCCACGGCCTCTTTGTCGCCATTTACGACTTGGAAGACACCTTTTGGCAGGCCAGCTTCGACGAATAATTCAGCCAACATCAGCGGAACCGAGGGATCACGTTCAGACGGTTTCAGAACAACAGCGTTACCACAGGCCAGCGCCGGGCCCACGTGCCACAAAGGCATCATGGCGGGAAAGTTGAACGGCATGATCGAAGCCACGACACCCAAAGGCTGACGCATCGAATACATATCGATACCGGGGCCCGCGCTGTCAGTGAACTCTCCCTTCAGCATCTGAGGCGCACCGATGCAGTATTCGATCACTTCCAACCCACGCTGCAAATCGCCTTTTGCATCTGGCAGGGTTTTGCCATGCTCTCGGCTTAGCGCTTCGGCCAGCTTGTCCATGTCGCGGTTCATCAGGTTGACCATCGCCATCATGACGCGCGCGCGTTTTTGCGGATTGGTCGCGCCCCATGCCGGCTGTGCGATCGCCGCCTGTTCTATGGCTGCTGTGGTTTCAGCCGCGCTTGCCATCGGACATTTATACTGCACTTCACCCGTGGCCGGGTTGAAGACGTCGTCGAACCGGCCCGAGGTGCCAGCGACATATTCGCCATTCAGGAAATGTGTCAGGTCTTGCATCGAAAACTCCTCCGATAATTTACGGCTAGAATAGGCTTGCATAAATCGCACGAACAGAGGCAATGTTTCAAAATTGCTTTGCAAAAATGCAAAAGGAACTCCATGACCCCGAACTGGGATGACATGCGGATTTTTCTGGCCGTCGCACGCGAGGAAAGCCTGTCTTCCGCAGGGCGTATCCTAAAGATAGATCCGGCCACGGTCGGGCGGCGGATTGCCCGGCTTGAGGCATCTTTGGACACAACTTTATTTACGAAGTCACAACAAGGATACGTGTTGACCGCCTCGGGTGAACGTCTGCTGGATCACGGCTTGCATGCGGAAGAAGCGATGCGCGCGGCGGCGGGGGCCGTTGCAGGTTCTGCCAAATCACTCAGTGGTCAGATACGGATCGGCGCCCCGGACGGTAGCGCCAACTACTTGCTACCGCAAGTTTGTGCGAAAATCAGCGATGCCAACCCGGATTTGGATATCCAAATCCTCGCCCTGCCTCGAATCATCAACCTCTCCCGGCGAGAGGCTGACATGGCTATAACCGTTAGTGCACCAACCGCTGGCAAGCTACTAATCAAGAAAATCAGCGACTACAGACTGCATTTGGTGGCGGCGCAAGACTACCTGGATCGTCACGATCCAGTTCGGTCAGTCGAGGACCTGAAAGGACATCGCCTGATCGGGTACATCCCGGATATGATCTTTGACCGAGAGCTGGACTATCTCAGCGACATAGGCATTGACCGTGTCGTCCTTGCATCAAATTCGGTTTCGGTTCAGCTGCGACAAGTTTCGCTGGGTACCGGTGTCTGTGTAGCGCACGACTTTACCTTGCCGTTCCATCCAACACTGCGGAAAATCCTGACGGATCAAGTGAGTTTGACGCGAAGTTTCTACCTTGTCCGGCATCAGGGGGATCAGCGCAACGAAAGGTTGAACCGCTTTGCCGGAGCGTTGATGCAGGGCATCCGGGAAGAGATCGCGCGACTTGAGGCCGAAGCCGACGCTTGACAGGGTTGGCCATTCCGGCAACGCTTTGGAAAACAGTACGTTATTTTCCGGAGGTTTTTATATGCTTGTTCAGGCTATTCTTACATCCAAGGCGACGGACGGGGTGGTTACGGTTGCCCCGACAGCGACGGTTTCTGAGGCCGCTAAGATTCTGGCCCAAAAACGGATCGGTACAGTTGTCGTGTCAGAGGATGAAGGCAAAACGGCCATCGGCATCCTGTCCGAAAGAGATATCGTGCGAGAATTGGCCGCCAGCGGCAGCGGGTGTCTGAACCAACCGGTCGAATCTTACATGACGCGCGAGTTGATGACTGCGACGCAACAAGAAAGCGTGCAGGATATCATGACCCGCATGACCGAAGGCCGTTTTCGCCACATGCCAATTGTCGAAGACGGAAAGCTGATTGGCATCGTGACTATTGGTGACGTGGTCAAAGCGCAACTGACCGAGCTGGCTATGGAAAAAGACGCCCTTCAGGGCATGATTATGGGGCACTAACAGGCCCGGTTTCTTTGCGACCTCTTGCGCTGTCAGCAAAGTTGTGTTTGCTGACGCGTAATTTCCAGGACGCAGGAGAGTGCGATGCGGGTTGCTCTGTACCCAGGAACCTTTGACCCGATTACTCTGGGCCATATAGATATCATTCGCCGCGCCTCGGCCTTGGTGGACAAACTGGTTATTGGAGTCGCCATTAACCGCGACAAAGGGCCATTGTTCTCATTGGAGGAGCGTGTGGCCATGATCGAGGCAGAGTGCGCGTATCTTTCGCAGCAGACCGGAACCGAGATTATTGCCCACCCGTTTGAAAACCTGCTGATCGACTGCGCCCGTGATGTGGGTGCCCAAATTATCGTACGTGGGCTGCGGGCCGTTGCAGATTTCGAGTATGAATTTCAGATGGTTGGCATGAACCGCGCACTGGATGACTCGATCGAGACTGTCTTTTTGATGGCTGAGGCGCGGCACCAGGCCATCGCCTCAAAGCTTGTGAAAGAGATCGCTCGTCTTGGCGGGGACGTGTCGAAATTCGTCACGCCCCAGGTTAATGAAGCCCTGCGAGAGAGATTAGGCTAGGGCACCCATTGCGGCCGCTGTGTCCAGCATGCGGTTCGCGAACCCCCACTCATTGTCGTACCAGGCCAACACACGCACCAGCGTGCCATCTGTGACTTTGGTTTCAGCCAGCGACACGGTCGAGCTGTGTGAATCGTGGTTGAAATCAATCGACACCAGCGGGCGATTTTCGGCGGCCAGAACACCGGGGATTTTTGCAGCCGCTTCAACAAACAGCGCATTCACCTCCTCATCCGTGGTCGGGCGCGAAACCTCTGCCACCAGATCAACAACCGACACGTTCGGTGTGGGCACGCGAATGGCCTGACCCGTCAGTTTACCGACCAGTTGCGGCAGAACCAGACCAACTGCAGCAGCGGCGCCGGTGGTGGTTGGGATCATTGATAGGGCTGCAGCGCGGGAAAGATAAGGGTCTTTGCCTACTGTGTCATGAACTGGCTGGCTGGCGGTGTAGGCGTGTACGGTTGTCATGTTGCCGTGTACAATGCCAAGGCCCGCGTCAAGAACGGCTGCGACAGGTGAAAGGCAGTTAGTGGTGCAGGACGCATTTGAAACGACTGTGTCTTCGGCTGTCAGTTCGTGATCGTTCACACCAAAAACAATCGTTTTAACCGCCGCATCTCCGCGTGCAGGTGCCGAGATCAAAACCTTTTTCGCGCCGTTTTTCAGGTGGCGTTCCGCAGCTTCGCGCGTGCGAAACACGCCGGTGCATTCCAGAACGACATCTACATCCGACCAATCAAGCGCTTCGGGGTCGCGTTCGCTGGTCAGACGGATCGGGCCGGCACCAACATCCAATCCTTCGTCGGTCAGCGTAACCTTATGAGGGTAACGGCCATGAACGCTGTCAAACTCAAACAGGTGCGCGTTCATTTCGGGTTTGCCAAGGTCGTTGATTGCGACGACTTCCAGATCAGTACGGTTGTTCTCCATCACTGCGCGAAGAACTCCGCGTCCGATCCGTCCAAATCCGTTGATTGCCAGCTTTAGTGTCATGTTCTGCTCCGTCCGAATATCGGCTGTTGACGAGTTAGCGCTAACAAATCCAGATGGGCAGAAATGTCAAGTAAAACATCTATCAGCGCCAGAATGCGAGCCAGTCCAAAAAGGCAAAAAGCTTCTTGCCGAGGAAGACCAAATGCTCGGACCCAAACATGGTTAAGTCTAAAATAATTCCACCAAGAATCAAAAGGCCAAGCCAGATAGCGATTTGGTTGGTCATTGCGGCCCCAAACGGAAATGCCCGCCCAGATAACCTGAGGGGGCAAAAAGGTTCAAGAAATCAAATCGCCCTTAGTTAAGCCGACCCATGGCCACGGCAACATCGGCCATACGAACCGAAAAACCCCATTCATTGTCGTACCACGCCAGAACGCGCACCAGTCGGTTGTCGACAACACGCGTTTGATCCGGCGCAAAGATCGAGCTTTCCTCGGTATGGTTAAAGTCGGTCGAAACCAGCGGGGCAGGTTCATAACCCAATACACGCTGCATCGGGCCTTGTGCGGCGTGGCGCACGATGTCGTTGACTTCGTCAACCGTTACATCACGCGCAGCGCGGAAGGTCAGGTCCACCGCCGACACATTCGGGGTCGGCACGCGGATGGCTGAGCCGTCCAAACGACCTTTCAGATTGGGCAGAACCTCACCCAAAGCCTTCGCAGCGCCTGTCGAGGTCGGGATCATCGACATAGCGGCAGCACGGGCGCGGTACAGATCGCTGTGGCGACGGTCCAGCGTCGGCTGGTCGCCCGTATAGGCGTGGATTGTCGTCATTATACCGTTCTCGATGCCGATACCTTCATCCAGAACCTTGGCAAGCGGAGCAAGGCAGTTCGTGGTGCAGGAGCCGTTCGAAACCATATTATCGTTCGCGGTCAGAGTGTTGTGGTTCACGCCAAACACGATGGTTTTATCGACATTCTTTCCGGGCGCCGACAGCAGAACCTTGGCTGCACCGCGCTCTAAATGGGTCTTAGCCTTGTTGCCATCATTGAACTTGCCGGTGCATTCCAGAACGACGTCGCAGCCTTCCCAGTCCAACTCAGCCATGTCGTAGGTCGAAAACATCTCCATTGGGCCGCGCCCCAGATCCATCGTATTGCCGTTGACGGCGATATCGCGCGGAAAGCGACCATGGATGCTATCATATTTCAAAAGATGCGCCGAGGTTTCCAGCGGGCCGGTTGCGTTGACCTTGATCACTTCGATGTCGTTACGTCCTGACGCGGCGATGTGCGACAGGGTGCAGCGGCCGATGCGGCCAAATCCGTTGATCCCGACCTTGATGGTCATGTGACGTCTCCAAATGCGCTTGCGTTGCAGGCCGTATAGCGGTGATTTCTAAATCCCAAAAGACTAAAAACGGCATATTTTTAAGGTGTTAGCGCAAACCTCACGCGATTGCGCTAACGCTTGCGCTAGCTGTGAGATCGGGTAGGGTCCGAGTGCGGCAGGTGACACGAAAGGATGCGCGATGAGCGGTCTACTGGCCCTATTGGATGACGTGGCAGGCATTGCCAAAGTGGCGGCAGCTTCGGTGGACGACGTGGTTGCAGCGGCGGGTAAGGCAGGCACAAAAACGGCTGGGGTCATCATCGACGATGCGGCGGTCACGCCGAAATACGTGCAAGGTTTTGCGCCAGCGCGCGAGTTACCAATAATCTGGCGCATCGCCCGCGGGTCGGTCTTCAACAAAATCGTTCTACTGCTGCCGGTGGCACTGTTGCTGGCAAATTTCGCGCCTTGGCTGATTACGCCACTTTTGATGATTGGTGGCTCGTATTTGTGTTTCGAGGGGGCAGAAAAGATATTCCATGTCCTTTTCCCGCACGGCAGTCAGGCAATCGAAGAAGACATGAGTGTGAAGGATCCGGGCCATCTTGAGGAACAAAAGGTCAAAGGTGCAATCAAGACCGATTTCATTCTGTCCGCGGAAATCATGACCATCGCGCTTGCCGCTATTGAGGCACCGAACCTTTGGATGCAAGCGGCTACCTTGGCAGTGGTTGGGCTTGGTGTAACGATTGCCGTCTATGGTTCGGTGGCGATGATCGTTAAGATGGATGATGTCGGGCTATACTTGGCCCAGAATGCCCTGACCCCGATCGGGAGGGGGTTCGGGCGCGGTTTAGTCAGGGCGATGCCGAGCGTCATGAAGACTCTTTCGATTGTAGGCACGGCGGCAATGCTGTGGGTCGGTGGGTCGATCATCATCCACGGGATGGAGGATTTAGGCTTTACCTGGCTTGGGCACCACATTCATGACTGGGCCTATGCCATTGGACATTCGGTTTCTGAACAATGGGTCGGGGCAGTTGAGTGGATATCAAAGGCCACAATGGATGGCGTGTTTGGTTTGGCGTGGGGATTTGTCTTGATCCCGGTAGCAACCAAGGTGATTGGACCGATGCTGTCCAAGACACCCAAGGCGCACTAGGTTCCAAATCAAAAGGGCGACCAATGCCGCCCTTTGCTTGTTTTCTGAACGGGCTTAAAGCCCAAGCAAACCCTTGACCTTGGCCACTGTTGCCTCGGCCGTTATGCCGAAATGCTTGTACAGTTCACCAGCCGGGGCTGATGCACCAAAGCTCGACATGCCGATAAACCCGGCTTTTGCTTCACGGCCACGCTCACCCAGCAGCCAACGGTCCCAGCCACCAGCGCGAACAGCGGCCTCGATGCCAACACGCACAGGACCTGCTGGCAGTACGCGTTTGCGGTAGGCTTCGTCTTGCTGCGCGAAAAGTTCCATGCAGGGCATTGAGACGACGCGGGTGCCGATGCCTTCGGCTTCAAGCATCGCTTTGGCTTCCATCGCCAGCGAAACCTCAGAGCCCGTGGCGATCAGGATGGCCTGACGCTTGGCTTCGGCCTCTGCCAGCACGTACGCACCTTGCGCAACCATGTTCTTGGTCTTGTGCTGGGTGCGCACGGTCGGCACACCCTGACGCGTCAGTGACAGGACCGAGGGGCTGTTCTTGAAGCTCAGTGCCAATTCCCAGGCTTCGGCGGTTTCAATGGTATCCGCGGGGCGGAACACATAGGTGTTCGGCGTTGCACGCGAGATGGCCAGATGTTCTACTGGTTGGTGGGTCGGGCCGTCTTCACCCAGGCCTATCGAGTCATGGGTCATCACGAAAACCGACGGGATCTTCATAAGCGCCGACAAACGCATCGCAGGGCGTGCATAGTCGGTGAACGCCATGAACGTTCCACCATAGGGACGGATACCACCGTGCAAGGCCATGCCGTTCATTGCAGCGGCCATGCCGTGTTCGCGGATACCGTAGTGGATGTAGCGACCCTTGCGATTCTCCGGCAGGAATACGCCCATGTCTGCGGATTTGGTGTTGTTCGAACCGGTCAGGTCGGCCGAGCCGCCTACGGTCTCGGTCATGATCGGGTTCACAACATTCAGAACCTTCTCGGATGAGGCGCGCGTGGCCAGTTTCGGCTGCTCTTCCGACATCTGCTTTTTGAATGCGCGGATCGCTCCGGCGAGCTTTTTGGGCACTTCAAACGCGTATGCGCGGTTGAATTCCGCCTGCTTACGTTCAGACAGCTCGGCGAACCGCTCTTCCCATGCTGCCCGCTCGGTTGCACCACGGGCACCGATGGACTCCCATGCGGACTTGACCGAAGCAGGAATTTCAAACGGGCCATGCGGCCAGCCATAGCCATCTTTAGCCGCTTTCAACTGGTCCTTGTCGGTCAGGGCGCCATGGCCTTTTGATGTATCCTGCGCCGCGTGACCCAATGCAATATGACTTTCACACGCGATCATCGTTGGTTTGTTCGATTTTTTGGCCTGCACGATGGCCGCATCGATCGCCTGCGGGTCATGACCGTCGATCTCAATCACATGCCAGCCCGAGGCCGTGAAGCGGCGCACCTGATCGGTGCGATCAGCGATATCTACTGTGCCGTCGATAGTGATGTTGTTGTTGTCCCAAAAGACGATCAGCTTGCTCAGCTCGTGTCGACCGGCCAGGGCGATGGCCTCTTGGCTGACGCCTTCCATAAGGCAGCCGTCGCCAGCGATCACGTAGGTGTAGTGGTCGACGACCTTTTTGCCGTAATGCGCCCGCTGGATTTCCTCAGCCATTGCAAAACCGACAGCATTCGCAATGCCCTGGCCCAGCGGGCCGGTTGTGGTTTCAATACCGTTGATCAGGAAGTTTTCAGGATGGCCCGCAGTCTTTGCACCCAACTGTCTGAAATTCTTGATCTCTTCCAGTGTCACATCCGCATGACCTGTCAGATATAGCAGCGAATAAACCAGCATCGAGCCGTGGCCCGCCGACAGAATAAACCGGTCGCGGTCGGGCCAGTTCGGGGCAGAGGCATCGAACTTCAGGTGCTTTTCGAACAGTACGGTCGCGACGTCGGCCATGCCCATCGGCATGCCGGAATGGCCGGAATTGGCAGCAGCGACGGCGTCAAGGGTCAGGGTGCGGATGGCCGCAGCTTTGTCCCAGTGTTCAGGGTTTGCATTGCGCAGCGCAGTCAGGTCCACGGGCGTTGTTCCTTTGGATTACAGGCAGATGGGCCGCTGAATACCATTCACCCCCCAAAGTGCAAGCAGAACCCCGCGTTTTAATGACAGTATGGTTCAAGAAAACAGCCCAAGTCGTTGAAAGCAAACAGTGGGTATTTTCAGTACCGTTAGGATACACTAGGGCAAGTTGCGGCCGAAAATGATTCGGATAATCCCGCAATAGAAACGAACCTTGGGTAAGAGGTGGCAGGGGCATGAGCCAGATCGAAGAATTACAGCGCCGTATCGTTGCCGCGATGGATCGGATCGGGGCCGGCGTCGACACGTTGTTAGATGCTTCATTAGATGCTTCGCTGGATACGGCTCCGGCTGAAAGTGGCGGCGATGACGCCCTTCGCGCGGCGCTCGAGGATGAGCGTATCGCCAATGCGCAGTTGGAAGAGCGGCTAAAAGCATTGAAAGAACGCCATGAGCAGGAAGCTGACGCGATGCGCGCAGAACTAGAAAGCCTGCGAACGACTCCGGCGGACGACCCTGAGAGCGCCGCGTTGCGAGAACAACTGGCCGAAGCGCATACAAAACTCGCTGCAGTCGAAGCCGCACGCGCCGAACTCGCTGAGGCCAAGGCGGCGCTTGAAAACCAGGACGAGCTTGAGGCTTTGAAAACCGAGAATGCGCAGTTGAAAGCCGTCGCCGCCTCGACTCAGGAGACGAAGGCAGAGAACGCGCGTCTACGGGCCGAATTGGCTGATAGTGAGCGCGTTACCGAGCTGAGCGCCGAATTGGATATGCTACGCGCCGAGCGGTCAAGCCACGGCGCAGCGATGTCGCGGCTGGATGACGATTTGCAGCGGATGCGCAAGGCGAACGAACAGCTACGACGGTCGATTGACGAGTTGCGGGCAGCCGCCGAAGACGGCTTGCCGGATGCTGATCTGCTAAACCGTGCAACGGTTGCCGAGCTTGAGGCAACCCGCGCCGCGCAGGCGACGGATGCGGCCGAAGCGCACGCGGTTCTTGCCCGGCTTGAACCATTGCTGTCCAAAGCGAAACTGGCGGAAGGAGAGGTTGAATAATGCCCGAGGTGACCATTCAAATCGGTGGGCGCGGCTTTGACGTCTCGTGCCAGGAAGGTGAAGAGGCGTTCCTGTATTCTGCAGCCAAGATGCTGGATGATGAGGCGCAGATCTTGTCCGATCAGATCGGGCGTATGCCTGAATCGCGTATGCTGCTGATGGCAGGTCTGATGCTGGCCGATAAAGTGGCCGGGACGGATGACAGGATCAAAGCGCTTGAGGCCAAGCTGGCTGAGGTCGAGGCCGAATTGCAAGCTGTGAAGAACATGCCGCAACCAGAACCAGAGCGGTTCGAGGTGGCCGTGGTGCCACCATCGGTAACGGATACGCTGGCCGAGGTTGCCGCTCGGGCGGAGGCGATTGCATCGGTGATCGAGGAGAGGTCCGGCGGATGAGCGCACTGAAACCGGCGGTTGTTGTTGCGCTGTTCGCCTTGCCGCCAACGGTGGCATCGGCTGACATCGATATTCTGCCGGTCACGTTCACCTGTCAGAACGGTGTTGAACTAAAAGTTGCCTATTTCAACACGACGGACGGGTCGAGTGCAGCGGCGATGGTAGTAGACAATCAGTTGGTCACTCTGCGTCAAGTCCCAAGCGGCTCGGGCATCCGCTATGAATCAGATGGCAGCGTTGGCACATACATTTTGCGTTCGAAGGGCTGGGACGCGACCGTCAGTTTCCTGGCGACAGGTTCAGATGCCGCCAGTGAACAGGTTGTTTTGGAAGGCTGTAAAAGCCGCTGATCAGGCGTTTGCTTCGCGGATCTTGTCGGCTGCATCCTTGTTGTAGCCAACACCGTTATCGTCAAACAGCGTGTCCAGCTCACCAGACAAGGTCATCTCAGTGATTATGTCGCAGCCGCCTACGAACTCGCCCTTTACATAAAGTTGGGGAACGGTCGGCCAATCGGAATAGTCTTTGATACCCTGGCGAATATTCTCATCGGCCAGCACGTTTACGTCGGTGTATTCGACACCCATGTAGTTCAAAACACCAGCCACGCGCGACGAGAACCCGCATTGAGGCATCTCTTTCGTGCCTTTCATATACAGCACGACATCGTTGGCTTTGACCGTATCGTCAATTTGGGTCTTCACATCAGTCATTTCGCGTTTCCTTTGCTCTTAGGCATCATCGCTTTGGCATAATCTTGCGGGACTCTGAGTCACTTTAGTACGTGAAGTGCCCACCTTCGGACCCGCCAAGGTCAATGTTTGCTTGTAGTGTGCGTCATCCAATTTCAGAAAGAGAACCTTGCTTGGACTTGGGATCATTTTTTGATCGGCTCCAATTTGACAGCGCGGTTTTGGCAATAGCGACTTCGAAGCTGATCGCGGTGCCTAGTCCAAGGTCCATACTATTCTGGCGCTTTTGTAGTCAGTGCCAGCGCATGCAACTCCCCGTCCGGGCCATCCATTTTTCCCTTCAACGCGGCATAGACTGCACGCTGTTGCTGAACCCGGTTTTTGCCGCGGAAGCTTTCGTCCACCACCATGGCGGACATATGAACACCGTCATGCCCGCCAACCTGAATCTCAGCATCCGGGAAGGCTTCGCGCAGCAGGTGTTCGATTTCGTGGGCGCTCATCGGCATGTAGGTAACTCCTGAAGGTCTTTCCCAAGATGTAGAGCGCCCGGTCGAGGCGCGCAAGGGTGTGATGAGGGTCTGAAAATCACAAAACCCACGCAATTGGTGCGCAGGTTTCGCGATGCGGTTGCGATGTGATCTCAGGCTACAGCTGCGGCAAAACTGCTGCGGAAGGTATCCGCAAGGTCGGTCAGCGAAGCTTCGGAGTTCCCGATCTTGACAGTGTCACCAGTGAAGCGTCCAACAGACACCAGCGGGACACCGGCCTGACCTGCTGCGATCATCAAAGCCTCGGCCTGATCAAAATTACATGCGATCAGATAGCGGGCCTGATCTTCGCCGAACAGGAACTCGGTCGACGCCTCGTCGAGATGGATGCCGACACCGGCAGATTCGGCCAGTTCAAACGCCGCCAGGGCAAGCCCGCCGTCGCCAAGATCAGTACATGCTTTGATCAACTCGCGGTTTTCACGGACAAAGTCGCCATTGCGCTTTTCAGCGTCCAGATCAACATGAGGCGCATCCCCGTCTTCGCGGTTGAAAACCTCAGCAAGCAGGGCCGATTGACCAAGATGGCCGTGAGTTTCACCGATTACCAGCGCGACGTGACCTTCGCGGACTTCGGTGCCGATGATCTCATCCGTATGATTCAGCAAACCTACCGCGCCGATGGTTGGCGTCGGCAGGATCGCCTGACCGTCAGTTTCGTTATAAAGCGAGACATTGCCCGAAACGATTGGCATATCCAGTGCTGCGACGGCCTGGCCGATCCCCTTGATCGCACCGACGAACTGACCCATGATCTCGGGCTTTTCAGGATTGCCAAAGTTCAGGTTGTCGGTGGTCGCCAGCGGTTTGGCCCCAACAGCGGTCAGGTTTCGATAGGCTTCGGCCACCGCCTGTTTGCCACCCTCGACTGGATTTGCCCGGACATAGCGCGGGGTTACGTCGCTGGTGAAAGCCAACGCCTTGTCGGTTCCGTGAACGCGGACCATGCCAGCACCCAAACCGGGCGTGCGGGCAGTGTCAGCCATCACCATCGTGTCATACTGTTCGTACACCCACTGCTTGCCAGCATAGTTGGGGGAAGAGAGCAGGGCGCGCAGGCCATCAATTGGGTCGATCTGAGGCACTTCGGCCAGCTCCTCAGCCGCCGGTGTCGGAACCCACGGGCGGTCGTATTCCGGCGCGGTGGAGGACAGCTTAGACAGGACCAAATCCGCTTTGACCTCTCCGTTGTGGACAATCAAAAAGCGGTCTTCGGCAATGGTTTCACCAACGATGGCGAAATCCAGATCCCATTTTTCGAAGACGGCGCGGGCCTCAGCCTCAAGCTTGGGCTTCAGCACCATGAGCATGCGTTCCTGCGATTCAGACAGCATCATCTCATACGCTGTCATGTTCTCTTCGCGCTGGGGTACATTCTCCAGATCAAGACGAACGCCCAGACCACCCTTGTCGCCCATTTCAACAGCAGAACAGGTCAGGCCAGCGGCGCCCATGTCCTGAATCGAGATTACGGCGCCTGTCTGCATCAGCTCTAGTGTGGCTTCCATCAGGCGTTTTTCGGTGAACGGGTCACCTACCTGCACGGTCGGGCGCTTTTCTTCAATCGTGTCGTCGAACTCAGCGGATGCCATCGTTGCTCCACCCACGCCATCACGACCGGTTTTGGCACCTAGGTAAACCACCGGCATACCGACGCCAGACGCTGCCGAATAGAAAATCTTGTCGCTGTCAGCCAGACCTGCGGCAAAGGCATTCACAAGGCAGTTGCCGTTGTATGCGGGATGGAATCGCACCTCACCGCCAACGCACGGCACACCGAAGCAATTGCCATACCCACCGATGCCTTCGACCACGCCGTTGACGAGCTGGCGTGTCTTGTGGTGGTCAGGTTCACCAAACGAGAGGGCATTCATCGAAGCAATCGGCCGCGCGCCCATGGTGAACACATCGCGCAGAATACCCCCGACACCGGTCGCGGCACCCTGATAAGGTTCGATGTAGGAGGGGTGATTGTGGCTTTCCATCTTGAAAACAACGGCTTGCCCATCCCCAATATCGACAACGCCGGCGTTTTCACCCGGTCCACAGATGACCTGAGGGCCAGAGGTCGGCAAGGTGCGGAGCCATTTCTTCGAGGATTTGTAAGAGCAGTGCTCGTTCCACATGGCGGAAAAAATGCCCAGTTCGGTGAAGGTCGGTTCGCGCCCGATGATCTCAAGGATCATGTCGTATTCTTCGGGTTTCAATCCGTGGGCGGCAATCAGATCCGGTGTGATGGCGGGCTCTTGCATCGTCTGTCCTGTTCTCAAGGTGGCCGAGATTGCGCGCGTTTTAGGGCAAGGCTGCGTCGGTGGAAAGGGTTAAGACCAACCGCATCGGGTTTCCTGCGGCAATCCGATGAAAAAGGCCGCCCTTGGAACGGCCTTTTGACTATTTGCAATGACCCGTGGGTTACTTCGGCGCGCCGTGTGCCGAGCCGGGTTTCTGCGCTTGCTGCTCAACCTGTTGATTGACAGCTTCGCCCGCTGCAGCCCCGATCGCGGCCTTTTGCTCTTCGCTCAGGTGGTCGGCATCGTCCAAACCGGGGATCGCAACGCGAACTTCGCGCCGCGCAAAATCAATCCCGTTTTCATTGAACGCGGCCTTAACGCGGTTAAAGATTTCTTTGCGCAGGGTGAATTGCTTGCCAGGCTTGGCCATAAATTTACCCCGGATGATCATGCCGACGTCGTCGAAGTCAAACACACCCTGAGACTTGAAGGGCTGAAGGAAACCGTCCTTGAAGGCTTCGTCGGCCATCATCTCGGCCCCGATCTTCTTGAAAATCTTCTTCACTTTGTTGGGGTCAGTGTCGAAGGGTACGGTGAATTTCAGCTTCATGATGACCCAGTCGCGGCTGTAATTCGTCAGCTTTTGTATCTCACCGTAAGGAATGGTGTGAACGGGACCGCGATGGTGGCGCAGTTGCATCGAACGGATCGAGATTTTTTCGACCGTACCAGTGGTGCCGCCAACGTCGACATATTCGCCCACCCGGAAAGCATCATCGACAAGAAAGAAAATCCCACCAACGATATCGGCAACCAGCTTTTGCGCACCAAAGCCGATAGCCAGACCCAGTACACCGGCACCGGCGAGCAGCGGCGTGATATTGATACCCAACGCCCCAAGCGCCAGAAGGACAAAGATCACTGCGATGGCAACTTGGGCCGTCACGCGCAGAAGGGGCAAAACGGTCGCAAGGCGTGAACCGCCCGAGCCACCGCCTTCGCCGGCTTCGGCGTCGGGGCTCTGCTCGGCTTCGGTTTGCTCTTTTGCCAGACGGCGATTGATCCAAAGAGAGACAAGTTCATTCAGGATGTACCCGACAGCGATAATAATGAAGAACTGGATTAACCTTCCGCCAGCTTCTTCTCTGCCGCCTGCGATTTCTTCGAGGTCAAAATCCCACGCCCTTGCAATCATGAGAATGATTACAATTCCCGCAAGAACGCGGCCAATTCGGATATAGCTACGCTTGGTGGATTTGTAGGCTCTTTCAGCCACGCGACCTTCACCTTGCATCGGAGGTTGCAGATGACGCACTAACCCTCGTATCAGGGTGTCCAGCGCAGGCGCGATCAACAGCCAGAACATGGTGATGAAATGCGCCCCTTGAACCAGCAGGGCAATTTTCGCCGGATCGCGCTGCGCAGCCAGAAATTCAACAAGAAACCAGAAGGCTGCCGAGACCCCGATGGCGAAGTACGGGTAATAACGGGCCACCTCTTCGTCGAATTTTGTGCGGTCTGGATCTGTGCCAAGCATCATCTGCGACAGCCCTTCACGCGCAGTCCACGCAATGACGCCAATGTAGATGTGGATTGCAGCATTCAGCCAAAAACCGATGCGCGTATCGTCGCCCGTGATTCCGTTCAAGGCGTTAAAACGAAGGATAAACAGCGTAAATCCGATCAGAATGAGAAGCCCGACCAAATTGCGATACAGGTACTTCGCCCAATGATCATCGATATTCACCAGGCGGAAATGAGGCTTGGAAGGGGCTAGAATAAACCGCGAAGCGGCCGCCCCGAGGCGAGGAATCCAAATCAAATAAAACACAAATGGCCCGGCGAAGGTAAGTTGCTCGGGCGTTAACAGTCCTCGGCCCAGTGCTCGTATGACGACATAGAATACGACCAAACCGGCGATCTCACGGCAAAATCGATTGAACAAATAGCTCACCGCACCCCAAAGATCGTTTTCATCAGCCGGTTCAGGCCTGTTTCGCCAGTTCCGGGTAAGCAGGCCGAAAAGCTTTTCCGCGATGTATCCGGCGGCCAAAATACTCAGGACCAGGCCAATCAGAATAAAGGCACCGTTTACTCCGAAGTTTCCGAAAAAATTGTCGACTGCTTGTGTCTGCGCGGTAAACAAATTCGGTACGGTAACCGCCACGTTAGTCCACGAAGCCACCATTGCGGCCCATATTTCACCGATTTCCGTGATTGGATCTTCACGCTCTGCCTCTTCGGCTTGGTTTTGTTCGGCAACTGCGTCCAAACGCTCAAGCAGGATGGCGCGGACCTGGTCATCGGACATGCGCGCGACAAGATCATCTACTTGTTCCGGGGTCAGATCTTGGGGAATGCTGACCGTGCCCGTGGGGCTGGGCGCCTCATTTTCCTGCGCAGACACGGGATGGCAAAGGCAACAAACTGAAAAGATCGCCAGAAAAAGGCGAACAGAAGTAAGCATCGAATCTGTCCTCGAACACACAACTTTATAAATTTTGCGTGATCATAAGAATAAGTGCCCGAGAATCATAGATGTTTTGCCCTTTGAACGCAGTATGCGTCGCCCAAAGGCAAAAAAAAGGCCGAGCACTAAGCTCGGCCGTAGTCCAACAGGGAGGTATGAAGATGATGAGCGTTTCGGCATCATCGCCTTCGAATGCTCATTTAGGGATCAGTTTGTTAACGATCAAGACATTTCAGTTTGATCGCTGGTCATGTCCGCTATGCCATCTGCGCATAGCTAGAGTTTTCCCAATAGCTTCAACTGTTTGCGTTGCTCAATGATCTCGTCCTGCACGAAATCGCGAAAGGCTGCGACGCGTTTAGAATGACGCAACTCCTCTGGGTAGGCGAGGTAAACAGGAACATCTGCACTTTCGATATCGGGCAGGATGGGAACGACATTGGGCAGCCCATGGGTGACATAGTCGGGCAAGACACCGATACCCAGATGGTGCAATACGCCTTGCAAGACTCCGAAGTAGTTGTTGACCGTCAGCAGTGAGCCCGGGTTGTAGGTCATCAAATGCCGAACCATGGCTGCGCTGGCACCAACTTGCGGGGCCGCGGGTGTCTGGCAAATCAAACGGTGGTGCTCGATGTCTTCCAGCGAGGTCAGCATACCTCCGCGCGTGTCGAGATATTCCTGCGTCGCGTAAAGCTGCATTTGCACCGTCATCAGACGCTTGCGAACCAGATCCGCCTGGCTGGGTTCTTTCATGCGAATGGCGACGTCCGCCTCGCGCATCGGCAGGTCCAACACACGTTCTTCCAGCATCAGATCGATGTTTAGATCGGGATATTGCTCGTAGAGCTTTGGAAGGCGCGGGGCCAGCCACAGCGTGCCGAAACCAAACGTCGTCGTCACGCGCAAGACCCCGAACACCTCTTCCTCACTGTCGCGGATTCGCGCTGCGGCCGCATCCAGGCGCTTCGACATGGCCGAAGTCGCATCAAACAGCAGCTCGCCCTGTTCGGTCAGGATCAACCCCCGCGCATGGCGGTGAAACAGGGTCGAATCAAGCGACTCCTCCAACGCTCTGATCTGTCGGCTGACCGCTGATTGAGACAGATTCAGCTTGTCACCCGCATGAGTCAGGCTGCCTGCATCCGCAACTGCGTGAAATATCCTAAGCTTGTCCCAATCCATCGCCGCAACTTTCGTTATCCTTCGGAAGGCCTATATGAAATAGGTAACAACTTCTACATTCAAACTCTGAAATCCTTGGGATACTGAGGATAAATACTATACAGGTCAGAAATTATGACCTAAAATAGACGGACATGGAGCACACTGATCTGACGAGGGGAGACGTCTGATGAGTCAGCCGCAAATATCGCTGAACGACAGATTTGATTTGGAAAAAAGCCCCGTTCTTTTGAACGGCACACAAGCGCTTGTGCGCCTGATGCTGATGCAGAAGGCAAGGGATACACAGGCGGGCCTAAACACCGCAGGTCTGGTGACTGGATATCGTGGCTCACCGCTGGGCGCAGTGGACACGCAGATGACGCGGGCGCAAAAACGGCTGGCGGAAAGCGACGTCACCTTTCAATACGGGCTGAACGAGGACCTTGCCGCAACCGCGCTTTGGGGAAGCCAGCAGGCAGGGCTGCGCGGGGATGGAAGGTTTGATGGTGTCTTCGGTCTTTGGTACGGCAAAGGCCCCGGAGTTGATCGGTCCGGCGACGTGATGCGCCATGCCAATATGGCGGGTACGGCCAAGCACGGTGGCGTGCTGATGGCGATGGGGGACGACCATACCGGCGAAAGCTCGACCGTTTTACACCAGTCCGAATGGTCGCTGGTCGATATGTACATGCCGGTCGTCAGCCCCGCTGGTGTGCAGGAAATACTGGATTATGGCATCTATGGCTTCGCGCTTAGCCGGTTCGCAGGAGTCTGGGTTGGTCTGAAAACGATGAAAGACACGATCGAGGTAACGTCGGTCGTGGATGGCAGCGTAGACCGGATGAATCTGGTTGTACCCGACTTCAGTATGCCCGAAGGCGGGTTGAACATCCGGTTGGGCGATACACCGCATCTGCAAGAAGCGCGCATTATCGACTATAAACGTTTTGCGGCTGAAACGTTTTCGCACGCGAACAAGATGGACAAGCGTGTCTGGGGTAAACCCGGTGCCAAGATAGGCTTTGTTGCGGCAGGTAAAAACTGGCTTGACCTTATGCACGCCATGTCTCTGCTGAATATTGATGCCGAAGAAGCCGAGCGGTTGGGGATTACCACGTACAAGATCGGCCAGACTTTCCCATTGGATATGTCCGGCTTCCATGACTGGGCCGAAGGGTTGGACCTTGTTGTTATCGTGGAAGAAAAGCGCAAGCTGATCGAGGTTCAGGTTAAAGAGGCCATCTTTGATGACCGCCGGGGGCGTCGTGTTTACGGGTGGTACAAAGGCGGGGCCGGAACCTTGCACCGCGAGGAGCTGTTCCCCACACGTGGCGCACTTGATCCGAACATGATCGCCGAGAAGCTGGGCGAAATCCTGATCGAAGAGGGCCGCGATACGGATGGCGTTCGCGCAGGTTTGGCCAAGCTGTCCGAGGCGCGCCGAGCCGACAACGCCGAAGAAATCGCGACGCGGTTGCCGTATTTCTGCTCGGGGTGCCCTCATAATACCTCAACCAAAGTGCCGGATGGCAGCCGTGCCTATGCCGGTATTGGCTGTCACTACATGGTACAGTGGATGGACCGGGAAACAACCGGGTTCACCCAGATGGGCGGCGAAGGAGCCAACTGGATTGGTGAAGCGCCGTTTTCGACCACCAAACACGTGTTCCAGAACCTTGGCGACGGCACGTATAACCACTCGGGCGTGCAAGCAATCCGTGCCGCGCTTGCCGCGGGTACGAACATCACCTTTAAAATCCTGTATAACGACGCCGTCGCAATGACCGGAGGGCAAGAGAACGAAGGTGATTTGACCGCCGAGCGGATCGTTGCCGAAGTCACAGCAATGGGCGTACAGCACGTGGCAGTGGTGTACGATGAAAAAGAAGACGTGAACTTCAAGGCTCTGCCCTCAAGTGTCGAGACGGCAGAACGCGCTGAGTTGATGCGGGTTCAGGAGCGTTTCCGCGAAATCGCGGGCGTTTCGGTTATCGTATACGTGCAAACGTGCGCTGCCGAAAAACGCCGCCGGCGTAAGCGTGGTACTTTCCCCGATCCGGACAAGCGCGTGTTTATCAACACGGATATTTGCGAAGGCTGCGGCGATTGTGGGGTGCAATCGAACTGTGTTTCGATTGTTCCGAAAGAAACCGAATTGGGGCGCAAGCGTGCGATTGACCAATCAAGCTGTAACAAGGATTTTTCTTGCCTCAAAGGGTTTTGCCCGTCGTTTGTAACGTTGGAAGGCGCAAAAATCCGCAAAGAAGCCACGACTGAGATTGATCTACCTCACCTGCCTGATCCCGTGCTGCCGGAAATCGAAGGAACGCATAACGTGGTGATCACCGGGGTAGGTGGTACCGGCGTGGTGACGTTGGGTGCGGTCCTGGCACAGGCGGCGCAGATAGACGGCAAGGGCGCAGGTATGATGGAGATGGCGGGACTGGCCCAAAAGGGTGGTGCCGTACATATCCATTGCCGTCTTGCAAATAAACCCGAAGACATCAGCGCCATTCGCGTTGCGACCGGCGAGGCGCACGCATTGATCGGCGGTGATTTGGTTGTTTCGGCCGGTGCGAAAACACTGGGCCTGACACGTTCAGGACAAACCGGCGCGGTGGTCAACAACCATGAAACAGTAACGGGTGATTTCACTCGCGATACCAATTTCCGCATTCCTGGAGATCGGCTTGAACTGGCCTTGCAGGCACGGTTGAAAGAAGGCGTCTCTTTGTTCGATGCGACTGAACTGGCGCGCGCGGTGATGGGAGACTCGATTTATTCTAACATGATGGTTTTTGGTGCGGCGTGGCAGCGGGGTTTGCTGCCGATCAGCAAAAGCGCCATGACGCAGGCTATCGAATTGAACGGCACCGCTGTTGAACGGAACAAACGCGCGTTTGATATCGGGCGTTGGGCGGTTTTGCATCCATCCGAAGTGGAAGCAATTCTAAAGCCCAATGTGGCGGAAATGCCGAAAACACTGGATCAAAAGATCGATTATCGCGCCGAGCATCTGACTGCGTATCAAAGCAACCGTTTAGCCAAACGCTATCGTGCATTCGTGGACCGGTTTGACGATACTCAGGTCCGGGAAGCCGTGGCAAAAGGCTATCATAAGCTTTTGTCTTACAAGGATGAATACGAAGTTGCCCGGCTGATGCTGGACAGTCGTAACAAGGCGGCAGCCGAATTTGATGGTGACTTTAAACTGACGTTCCATCTGGCTCCTCCAATTTTGGGCGGGAAAGGTCCGGATGGACGCCCCAAAAAGCGCGCATTTGGTGAGTGGATGCTTACGCCAATGAAGCTCCTGGCCAAGCTTAAAATCCTGCGCGGCACACCGCTGGATATCTTCAGCTATAGCGAAGAACGACGCATGGAGCGTGATCTGATCAAGCAATACGAGCGTGATTTCAAAGAGGTGGAGCCCTTGATTAATGCGCAAACCCGCGACGCAGTGATCGCCTTGGCGCAACTTCCGCTGGATATCCGGGGGTTCGGTCCGGTTTTGCGGACAAATGAGGCAAAGGCCGCCAAAAGGCGCGAAGAATTGCTGAGTATGATCAAGGGCGGAGGTCCGGAGCTGCGCGCTGCTGCTGAATAAATCGTCACAGGGTTGTCACGATGCCTAGGCAAAATAGTTGCCTGACCCTATTTTGCCGGCAGCAACCTTCGGAGACTCGGATGCCCTCACGCCGTCATGTCGCTCGGGACATTTCCTATGCCCATTCCGCCGAAACAAAGGGCGGCCGCATGGTCATTAAACTTATGGAAAACACCACCGGCAGACTGCGACTGATCAAGCGCGCGGACGGATATGAGAAAGAGGTCGCGAACGGGCGTGATTTCTGGTCGGTCATGGTGGACCGATACGGTCTGTCGCTGGATGTGGTTGGCGGCTCGCTGGCAAATATCCCCAAGACAGGGCCATTGATTCTGATTGCCAACCATCCCTATGGCATTCTGGACGGGATGATGATGGGGCATATTTTGTCTCAGACTCGCGGTGATTTCCGTATTTTGGCCAATCGGGTATTCCGTAAGGCCGAAGATCTGAACCGCATCATACTTCCGATTTCGTTTGATGAAACGAAAGACGCGATGAAGCTGAACCTTGAGACGCGAAAAACAGCCTTGAATTACTTGGGCTCTGGCGGGGCCATCGGGATATTTCCGGGTGGTACGGTAAGCACGGCGGTTAAACCCTTCTCGCACCCAATGGATCCGGGCTGGCGCGGCTTCACGGCACGGATGGTTGCGAAATCGAACGCCACGGTGGTGCCTGTTTTCTTTGACGGCCACACCTCGCGCCTGTTCCAGATCGCCAGTCATTTGCATAACACTCTGCGCATGGGTCTGTTGATCAAAGAGTTCAAAAAACGCGTGGATACTCCTGTCAGAGTGGTCATTGGCGACCCCATCGGTAGGGAAGTTTTGGATCCTTTGGCCAAGGATACGCGCAAGATGATGGATTTCTTGCGCAAAGCCACGTATGAGCTGTCTCCGACGCCGTTAAAGTCTTATGACTACGGCTATGAATTTGAGGAACGGCATCGCGCCTAAAGGGGCAAATGGCAGTAGGCATCTTTGATTCTGGCTTGGGCGGTCTGACCGTTCTTGACGCTGTGCAGAAACGTCTTCCGGACGTGGATTTTCTATATTACGCGGACAGTGCGCATGCGCCGTATGGCGTACGTGACGCTGAAAACATACATGAGCTGACGCGGCACGCGGTGAACGATCTGTGGAACCGCGGTTGTGACCTGGTGATTCTGGCCTGTAACACCGCCAGTGCCGCCGCACTGCGCCGAATGCAGGAAGAAGGCGTGCCAGAGGGTAAGCGCGTTTTAGGTGTATTTGTCCCCCTGATCGAAGCCCTGACCGAACGTCAATGGGGTGACAACAGCCCTCCGCGTGAAGTTGCCATCAAGCATGTGGCCTTATTTGCGACACCCGCGACCGTTTCCAGCCGCGCGTTTCAGCGGGAATTGGCATTTCGGGCAATCGGTGTGGATGTCGAGGCACAGGCCTGCGGCGGCGTGGTTGATGCGATCGAAGATGGTGACATGATCCTTGCCGAGGCACTGGTGCGGAGCCATGTGGATGCGCTGAAACGCAAAATGCCGGAACCGCAGGCGGCTATACTTGGGTGTACGCACTACCCATTGATGGCCGACACGTTTCAGGCCGCGCTTGGGCCAACGGTGCAGGTTTTCAGCCAAGGCACGCTGGTGGCCGAAAGCCTTGCTGATTACCTGCAGCGCCATCCAAAAATGCAGGGTAACGCCGAAGGTGGATTCCTGACGACGGGCAAGCCGGAATTCGTGAGCGATCGGGCGACACAGTTCCTCCGACGACAGATCAAGTTCCAGGCAGCCTGACGCAGGTCAAGGACCCCGCTGCGCTCTTTCAATTACTCAAAGACCGTCGCGTCGGCGGTCGTGACAGATGACACCATGAAGTAAGAGGTCTGACATGACCCATAAAATCGCAATCCTCGGTGCTTCCGGTTACACCGGCGCCGAACTCGTGAGGCTGATCGCCGAGCACCCGAACATGGAAATTACTGCCTTGGCAGCCGAACGCAAGGCGGGCATGTCGATGGCACAGGTTTTCCCGCATCTGCGCCACATGGCACTGCCCAACCTGTGCAAAATCTCTGAGATTGATTTTTCGCAGATTGACCTGTGTTTTTGCGCATTGCCGCATAAAACCAGTCAGGAAGTCATTCGCGATTTGCCGAAAGACCTGAAGATAATCGACTTGTCTGCCGATTTCCGGCTGCGGGATGCCGGAGAATATGAAAAATGGTACGGCAATCCACATTCGGCGTTGGAAATGCAGGATGAAGCCGTTTACGGTCTGACCGAGTTCTACCGCGATGAAATTAGAAACGCGCGACTGGTTGCAGGGACCGGCTGTAATGCTGCGACGGGGCAATACGTGCTGCGGCCGCTAATTTCAGGCGGCGTTATTGACTTGGATGACATCGTGCTGGATCTGAAATGTGCCGTGTCGGGGGCTGGTCGTTCATTAAAGGAAAACCTGCTTCATTCAGAGTTGAGCGAAGGGTACAACGCCTATGCTGTCGGCGGAACTCATCGGCATTTGGGTGAATTCGATCAGGAGTTTTCGACACTAGCCGGACGCACGGTGCATGTGCAGTTCACACCGCACCTTATGCCGGCCAACAGGGGCATTCTGGCAACGACCTACGTAAAAGGCGATCCGGCCAGCGTGTATGAAACACTCGTCACCGCTTATGAAAACGAACCATTCATCCAGATGTTGCCATTTGGCGAGACACCTTCCACGCATCATGTACGAGGATCGAATTTCTGCCATATTGGCGTCGTCAGCGACCGTATCGAACGTCGTGCAATCGTAATCGGCGCGCTGGATAACCTGACAAAAGGTAGCAGTGGACAAGCCTTGCAGAACGCGAACCTGATGTTAGGTGAGGATGAAACAACGGGTTTGATGATGGCCCCCTTATTCCCGTGAGGACGGTATGAAAACGCTCAAGAAACGTCGTCGTATTCAAGTCATCGTGCTGGCCGTTGTGGCCTTGGCCTTGTCGACGGGGTTGATTGGGTACGCGATGCGGGACGGTATCAACTTTTTCCGCTCACCCAGCCAAGTGATTGCTGAACCACCTTTGCCGACCGAAGTGTTCCGCATTGGCGGGCTGGTTGAAGAAGGCTCGATCGTGCGCGGACAGGGTGAGACGGTGCACTTTGTCGTTACCGATGGCGGAGAAAGCGTACCGGTGGCGTTCACCGGTGTTCTGCCGGATCTTTTTTCAGAAAATCAGGGGATGGTGGGCACTGGATCTTACGTGAACGGCGTTTTTGAAGCCACTGAAATCCTTGCAAAACACGACGAAACATATATGCCAAAAGAGGTGGTGGATGCCCTGAAGGAACAAGGCGTCTACAAAGAAACTGGCGGTAGTTAACCACCTTCATCTTTTTTGAGAGGGCGTTGCACAAGCAGCGCCCTTTCTTTTTTCGGACCCTTAACCGGAATGAAGCAGCGTTCACCCAACAATTAAAGGAGGGTGAATTGAAGACGGTAAGACAGATAGCAACCGAAATCGTGGCGCGTGAAGGTGGGTTTATCGACGATCCTGACGACCCGGGCGGTGAGACGAAATATGGCGTTACCATTCACACGATGCGACGTTTGGGATTGGACCTGTCCAATGACGGGGTGATCGACACGAAAGATGTGCGGATGCTCAGTAAATCTGAGGCTACAGAGATTTTTGTCCAGCACTACTATGAGTTGCCCCGCCTGAACCTTCTGCCAGAGGCGATCCGTCCCTCGGTTTTCGATATGTATGTGAATGCTGGCGGACAGGCTGTCAAAATACTGCAACTTCTGTTGCGTGAGATGGGGTATGAACTTGCTGTAGATGGGGTTGTCGGTCCAATTACGGCGCAAGCATGTCAAAAGGCTGCGCAGCCCGAACCGATCACGCTACGGGATGCGTATGGTGTAGCACGGCGCAACTTCTATTTTCGTCTGGCTGATCTTAGACCTGCATCCCGCAAATACGTACGCCGCCGGGATGGTGGCAAAGGTGGCTGGATTCGAAGGGCCGAGGAGTTCGTCTCGTCCAAATATCACCTGAGCCATGATGAGTTTCAACAAAGGGTTGCAGCATGGGTTTGATCGCCAACGTATTGTCTTTTCTCTTCGGTAGTAACCGCAACATCGTGCGTGAAACCGTTGAGATATTTCGTGAAAACTCTGAAAAAGGGGCCGAGAGGGACCTAGGACTGCAACAGCAAGCGATGGTTCAGTTCCGTGATGAGTTCAAGGCCCAGCACAAGAGCCCGTTTGATCGGTTCATGGATGGGTTGAACCGCCTTCCGCGCCCGGCGATGGCGCTTGGCACGTTGGGTCTTTTTGTTGCTGCGATGGTCGATCCGCTATGGTTTGCAGCGCGAATGCAGGGCATTGCGTTAGTGCCCGAGCCGTTGTGGTGGCTGCTGGGCGTGATCGTTTCTTTCTATTTCGGTGCGCGTCATCAAGCCAAGATGCAGGACCTTCAACGCGAGATCTCGGCCACGATGCGGCGCACTCCAGATGTGATGGATAACTTACACGCCATAAACTCAATGCGCAGCGATGCAATCGGCTCAGCAGATGTGGCGTTGGCTGAACGGGCGAGCCGCCCGGATCGTAATCCCGCGTTGGACGACTGGCGGCGTTCGCGCCCCGTATAAGCCGCGACACTATGGTCGTCTGAAAAGGGCGAAAGTTATTGGAGCTCACCGCCCAACCGAATTATACATTTGGCCATGTTTACAGAACTTGGCCATTTCGCCCTGATCCTCGCTTTTTTGGTTGCCATCGTGCAGACGGTGGTTCCGCTGATAGGTGCCGCCAAAAGATGGCCCAGCTGGATGAGTTTCGCCGAGTCCGCGGCGATTATCCAATTCTCGTTAGTTGCTTTCTCATTCGCTGCACTGGTCTGGGCCTTTGTAAACTCGGACTTTTCATTAAGGATCGTAGTCGAGAATAGCCATTCGGCCAAACCGATGCTGTACAAGATCAGCGGAACTTGGGGAAACCATGAAGGGTCCATGTTACTGTGGGTGCTTATCGTGGCCCTGTTCGGCGCAATGGCCGCTTTTTTCGGAGGTGGTCTGCCGCCGACCTTGAAAGCGCGAGTTCTAGCGGTGCAGGCCTCGATCGCAGTTGCGTTCTTTGCCTTCATCCTGTTCACCTCAAACCCGTTTGACCGGCTGGTTGTCGCACCTTTTGACGGTCGCGATTTGAACCCGCTGTTGCAGGACCCCGGCTTGGCCTTCCATCCGCCATTTCTGTATTTGGGCTATGTTGGCCTGAGCATGGCGTTCAGCTTTGCCGTGGCCGCATTGATTGAGGGCCGTGTCGACGCGGCTTGGGGCCGTTGGGTACGTCCGTGGACCCTGGCGGCCTGGGTGTTTTTGACAATCGGTATCGCGCTTGGGTCTTGGTGGGCATATTACGAGCTGGGCTGGGGCGGGTTCTGGTTCTGGGACCCGGTTGAAAACGCATCCTTTATGCCGTGGCTCTTGGCGGCCGCATTGTTGCATTCAGCGATTGTTGTGGAAAAACGAGAGGCTCTTAAAAGCTGGACCATCCTCTTGGCGATCATCGCATTTGGGTTCTCGCTGATCGGTACATTCATCGTGCGTTCAGGTTTGCTAACCTCGGTCCATGCCTTCGCAAACGATCCCGAACGCGGCGTCTTTATACTGCTTATCCTTGTGTTCTTCATGGGAGGCGCGCTGACGTTATTCGCTGCCCGTGCGCAGACAATGGAGGCCAAAGGCGTTTTCGGCATGGTCAGCCGTGAAAGCGCACTGGTGCTGAACAACATCCTGCTGGCCGTTAGCTGTTTTGTCGTCTTTGTCGGAACGATGTGGCCGATGGTTGCCGAAATGGCCTTTGACCGGAAGCTATCGGTTGGTCCTCCATTCTTTAACGCGGCCTTTACCCCGTTCATGGTCGCTTTGGGAATAGTGCTGCCAGTGGGTGCGATGCTGCCGTGGAAACGTGGCAAGCTTGGGAAAACAGCATATTCGTTACGCTATGTCTTCATTCTGGCCCTTGCGCTGGCGTTGTTGGTCTGGGCGATGCAGACAGGCCGCAGCGCGCTGGGGCCGGTGGGTCTGTTCCTTGGTGCCTGGATCACGATGGGGGCGGCTTTCGATTTGTGGAGCCGAACCGGCCGCAACGGAAGCCTAAAGCGCCTTTTCCGTCTACCCGGTGCGGATTGGGGCAAAGCGGTTGCGCATACCGGTCTTGGAGTGACCATGTTCGCCGTTGCTGGTCTGACCGCGTGGGAGGTTGAGGATATTCGCGTCGCCCAGCTCGGTCAGCCGTTCGAGGTTGGCCAGTTTACTCTGACCCTAGAAGATGTGCGGCGCGTACAGGGGCCAAACTATTTTTCTACAACAGCAGACGTGCTGGTCGAAAAAGATGGACGGAGCATTGGTACGCTGCATCCCGAAAAGCGTGATTACCCCGTGGCGCAGATGCCCACGACCGAAGCTGCCATCGATTATCGGTTCCTGCGTGATCTCTATGTGGTGATTGGTGATCAGCAAGCGAATGGAGGGTGGGTTGTTCGAACCTATATCAAGCCCTTTGCCAATTGGATTTGGGCCGGATGTATCCTGATGTCCCTGGGTGGATTGCTCAGCCTGTCGGATCGACGTTTCCGCGTCGCAGCCGGGGCGCGCAAGACGCCAGCGCGCGGGGTGCCCGCAGAATGAAGCGTCTGGTCTTAGTCCTGTCGCTGATTGCGTCGCCATTGTTCGCGGTGCAGCCGGACGAGGTGCTGGATGATCCGGTGCTGGAAGAAAGGGCGCGCGACCTTAGTACCGGTTTGCGCTGCCTTGTCTGCCGCAACGAAAGCATCGATGAAAGCAATGCAGACTTAGCCCGCGATCTGCGCCTTTTGGTCCGTGAACGTTTGGTTGCCGGGGACACGGATGAAGAGGCAATTGCCTTCATAGTGGACCGTTATGGCGAGTACGTACTGCTTAAGCCAACTGTCACAGGCTCGAACCTGATGCTTTGGTTGGCAGGTCCGATTATGCTGCTGATCGCGGCAGTTATGGGTTGGAGCTTTCTACGAAAACGTTCACAAGTGCAGGCTGAGGGTGAGAAAGATACCCTTAGTGAGGCCGAGCAAGAGCGTTTGCGCCAAATTCTTAAAGACTGACCCAGGGTTCATCTTTTCCTTCTTGTCTAATTGGGTCAAGGTTCGCCAAAGCTCAGATTTGGTGAGGGGTTCATGGACTACGAAACGATCCTGCTGGATATCACGGACGATTTGGCGGTTGTTACCCTGAACCGCCCCGACAAGATGAACGCAATGACGGTGCAAATGCGCGCCGAGGTTACACACGCCATGATCTACGCCGCGCGGAACGCGCGCGCGATTGTTGTGACCGGGGCAGGTGGGGCCTTTTGTTCGGGGCAGGATCTTGGTGACGCGTCCAGCACCGGCAAGGTGGATCTGGAGCGCACGCTGCGCGATGAGTACGAGCCCATGTTGGAATCGGTCTACAACTGTCCGGTGCCGACAATCGCGGCCGTGAACGGGGCCGCGGCGGGGGCAGGGGCGAACCTTGCGCTGTGCGCCGATGTGGTGATCGCAACCGAAAGCGCCTATTTCTTGCAGGCGTTTGCTCGGATTGGACTGTTGCCCGACGCAGGCGGCACTTGGTTCATGCCGCGCCAGATGGGGTTTGCCAAAGCTATGGGCGCGGCCTTGTTTGCTGACAAGATCAGTGCGCGTGAGGCAGATCAATGGGGTCTGATCTGGGAGGCAGTGCCTGACGCTGAATTCGACGCCCATTGGCGCAAGCGTGCGGCGTATCTCGCGAACGGTCCGACAGCCGGGTTTGGTGCGATTAAAAAGGCCATTCGCGGAACCTATGAAAAAACTCTGCCTCAGCAATTGGCGTTAGAGGCGAATTTGCAGGGCGAATGCGGGCGCAGCCGAGATTTCGCCGAAGGTGTCGTGGCATTTATGGAAAAACGCCCCCCGAAATTCGAAGGACGCTGAGAGGCTTACGCGCGGCGGCGGCGGCGGCGTGAGCGCCGCTCGGGCGCGGCGGCGCTGTCACCAGTACCGTCCGAGGCGGATGAAAACGGCCCCAATGCATCGGATATCTGATCCAACGTCGGTCTGGGCCCGCGCGGAGTGCTATCAAGCGCCTCGCGCATTTTGCGCATATGCGCGGGCATCGTTCCGCAGCACCCGCCGATAATAGTCGCCCCGGCATCGCGAGCCATCACGGCGTATTGCGCCATCAGGTCGGGCGTACCATCATAATGAATGCTACCATCCACATATTTTGGAATTCCGGCGTTTCCTTTTGAAATCAGGGGCAGGTCCGTTCCCTGAGCCACAAAGCCCAAAACCGTCCGCATGATGTCAGATGAGCCCGTGCCGCAATTCGCGCCGAAGGCCAGAGGTTTGTTCGGAAGTGTTTCAACCAAATTGGCCAGATCTGCTGAAGTTACGCCCATCATTGTGCGGCCAGCGGTGTCAAAACTCATCGTTCCGCACCACGGCATATCGGCCATCGCAAAGGCCTCGGTCGCGGCGCGAAATTCCTCGGGCGCGCTAATGGTTTCGACCCACAGAACGTCTGCACCACCTTCTTTTAGCGCTTCGGCCTGTTCGTGGAACATCTCAACCGCATCCGCGTGCGACAGGCTTCCGACCGGCTCCATGATTTCACCTGTAGGCCCGACCGAACCTGCAACAACGATAGTGCGACCTGCTTTGTCAGCAATTTCCCGACCAAGTTCCGCCCCAATGCGGTTTAATTCGGCCACCCGGTTCTGTGCGTCGTGCAGTTTTAGACGTGCAGCCGTTCCTCCAAACGTATTGGTCAGGAACAAATCACTGCCCGCATCAACCCAACCCTGATACAGCGCCCGAATTTTGTCTGGCGAATCCACATTCCAAAGTTCTGGTGCGTCACCCGACTGCAGCCCCACATTGAACAGATTGGTGCCCGTGGCCCCATCTGCGAGAATGACATCGTTAGTCGCAAGAAGCCGGCTGAGTGCATTTGTCATTGGGGTATTCCGAAAAAAAGGCGCAAATGGCCTGTCAAAAGAAGAGACACCCCGTGTCTCATGACCGGGGCGTCAAATCAAATTCATAAATCTCATGAAGATCATGAGGTCAGTGTTAAGCCCTTATTCTGTCTCGCTTAAGACCTGAGCTTTGGCGACGGGTAGAAGCTCAGCCATCTTGGCGCGGATTTCATCAGCCGAGGACAAAGACCCAAGATCACCCGCGACCTTGCGCACCACGTCTTCGTGGCCGGCCTCTTCGAAATCCGCAATGACGACCGTCCTGGCGTATTCTGCCGCATCATCACCGGATTTACCCAGTTTTTCCGCGGCCCACAGGCCAAGCAGTTTGTTGCAGCGGGCCTGCGCCTTGAACTGCATCTCTTCGTCATGCGCATACTTGGCTTCAAAGGCGTTTTCGCGTTCGTCAAACGTGGTCATTGGTAGGGGACCTCTTGGGTTACAACTTGTTTGGTGATGATATGACCATACGACAAGCTGTTCGCAAGTGATTTGCGCTGCATCAAAGCCCCTTGGATCAGTAAACTTGCGGGAAAGGGGGGCTTGCACTATGAGAACGCCAAAGCGGAGGGAGTCATTCCCTCTCGACAGACTGGAAGGGTCGCTAATGGCGCGTCGCAAGAAAATCTATGAAGGTAAGGCCAAGATTCTGTATGAGGGTCCCGAACCCGGGACCATCGTGCAGTATTTCAAAGATGACGCCACTGCGTTCAACGCCGAGAAAAAAGACGTGATTGATGGCAAGGGTGTTCTGAATAACCGTCTGAGCGAGTTCTTTATGACCGGTCTTGCCCAGATCGGTGTACCAACACACTTCATTCGTCGCCTGAACATGCGCGAACAATTGGTGCGTAGCTGCGAAATCGTGCCTCTGGAAGTAATCGTGCGGAACTATGCCGCTGGTTCGATGTCTAAACGTCTGGGCGTCGACGAGGGTACGCAGCTTCCACGCCCGATTGTGGAATATTGCTACAAGGATGACGCGCTTGGGGACCCGCTGGTCTCAGAAGAGCATATCGCGGCGTTTGGTTGGGCCAGCCAGCAGGATATGGATGATATCCTGAGCCTTGCATTGCGTGTGAATGATTTCATGAGCGGCGTGATGTACTCGGTTGGCATCCGTTTGGTCGACTTCAAGATTGAAATTGGTCGCGTTTATGAAGGTGACTATCAGCGTTTGGTCGTCGCTGATGAGATCAGCCCGGACAGTTGCCGCCTGTGGGATATCGAAACTGGTCAAAAACTGGACAAGGACGTGTTCCGCCGCGACCTGGGGAGTCTGACGGACGCCTATTCCGAGGTCGCGAGGCGACTGGGTGTTTTGCCGAAAAGCAATGTCTCAAAGCCGACGCTGATCAACTAGACCATCAACAACCGCAAACTGCTTGGGGCGCTGTTTTCTGCAAACGGCGCCCGTTTCTTTTGCCCTTGTGGTTTGACAGGGCGGTTGGACCTTCGCATTGTCAGGACAGGTGCAACTTACGGCAGTTCCAACATGGCCGAATTGTTTGATCAGGCGGTTTTTCTGAAATTTCTTGCGGCGCTACTGGCGATTTTTAATCCGCTATACGGTATTCCGATTTTCCTGAGCATGACCGAAGGATACTCGGCAACCGAACGTAAGCGCGTTGCTTTGATCGTGACCGGGACCGTCGTGACAGTTGCTTTGATATCGGTCGTAATCGGTGAAGAGATTCTGGCGATTTTTGGGATCGACATCCCCTCGTTCCGCATCGCCGGGGGGCTGATCATTCTTGGGGTAGGGATGACCATGTTAAACGCGTCTGATCCGCCGAAAGGAGATCAGCAAGCTGCAGAGCATGGCCGTAACAAGAAGAGTAATATCGCCGTGGTGCCGTTGGCGATTCCGTTGACGATTGGTCCGGGAACCATCGCTACGACAATTGTTTTTGCGCATACGCTTTCAGACGGGGCCGAGATTGTGACCCTGGGTTCAGCAGTGCTGATAGCCTGCGCGATTGTCGGAGCGGGTTTGTTGTTCGCGGACCCGATTTCTCGGTTTCTGGGTCCGACCATGATCAATGTGATCACTCGCGTAATGGCGATCATCCTTGTCGCTGTCGCCGTTGAAATGGTGCTGACTGGCACCTTCAATGCCATCGATACGCGATTTCCTGGGCTGACGGGCGGGAACTGAGTTCAATAACCAGCACGATCAATGCAAGGACGAGGGTTGTCGAATGACGCTTGGCACGTTATCCCCCGCGCAACGGAACGGGCCTGAATCCTTGGCCCTTAGCTGGAGTTGCAGGAATGAAAGCACGGGTGCATGTGATGCTGAAGAACGGGGTCCTCGATCCGCAGGGTGAGGCCGTGCGGCATGCATTGAGCGCAATGGGTTTTGATCAGGTCGAAGGCGTGCGCCAAGGCAAGGTGATTGATCTTGAGCTGGCCGACGGCTCGACCGAGGCTGACATCACCGAGATGTGCGAAAAACTATTGGCCAACACGGTCATCGAGCGTTACGAGATCGAACTGGTCTGATCCCTTTAACCGGAGGCTCCGCAATGCGCGCTGCTGTCATCGTTTTCCCAGGCTCTAACTGTGACCGGGACCTTGCCGTCGCTTTTGAACAGTCGGGCTTTGAGGTTGATATGGTTTGGCATAAGGACGCCGCTCTGCCACAGGGCATTGATATCGTGGGGGTCCCTGGCGGGTTTTCTTACGGTGACTATCTGCGTTGCGGCGCGATTGCCGCACAATCTCCGATCTGCAAGGCAGTTGTCGAACACACCGATCGGGGTGGTTATGCCGTAGGTATCTGCAACGGGTTTCAGATCCTGACCGAGACCGGAATCCTGCCCGGTGCGCTTTTGCGCAACGCAGGTTTGAAGTACATTTGCAAGACAGTAGGTCTGAAGGTTGAAACCAGCGACAGTGCCTTTACCCAAGGCTACAATGCCGGCGATGTGTTGGGCATTCCGATTGCTCACCATGATGGAAACTATTTCGCAGATGACGCGACATTGTCCTCACTTCGTGATCAAGACAGGATCGCTTTCACCTATACCGAGAACCCCAACGGCTCGGTTGGCGACATTGCTGGCATTCTTTCCGAAAACCGCCGCGTTCTGGGTATGATGCCGCATCCCGAACGCGCAGCGGATGAGGGTCATGGTGGGACTGACGGAACGGCATTGTTCCGCGCATTATCGGGTGTTCTCGCACCTGCGTGACTTGAGGTTACATCAATCCCCGCGTAATTTCTGGGGATGAGTTCCGACGAACGCTCAAGCGGGTTTAATCTTACAAATCCTTTTCGCGGCGCGCCCCTTGGGTGGCGCCTGCGTCTCGCTGTTATCGCGCTTTTGGTGGCTGCGGTAGCAACGGTGTGGATCACGAACCGGCTTTTGACCGACAGGTTTACCGAGTCGACCCGTAACCGGGCCGAACTGCGTCTGGCTCTGTATTCGGGTAACCTGCTGAGCGAGCTGCGTAGAAATTCGATTGTGCCGCAACTCCTTGCCCGCGATCCGACGTTGATTTCGGCGCTTCAATCCAGTGACTTTTCACTGTCAACGCAACGACTGATTTCCTTTGTCGAAGAAATCGGTGCCGCATCTTTGATGCTTTTGGACAGGGATGGGCGCTCTGTCGCGTCCACGGATCGCAACCGGTTGGGCGAGGCGCATCGCAGTTCGCCCTATTTCATTGACGCAGTACGTTCAAATGCAACCATCTTCACTGTGATCGAGAAGGAGTCGGGCGGCTACAGCTTTGTCTATTCACGCCGCATCGACGCGAATGCCGAAATCCTTGGTGTTATTGTTGTTGAGGTCGATCTTCGCAAGTTCGAACTGGCCTGGGCAGGGATTTCAGATGCGGTGATGGTGGCGGACAGTACCGGCACCATCATTCTGTCGACCGAACCTCAGTGGCGCGGCCACAAGGAAGACGAGGCGTTGTTGCGACAGCCGCCTGAAGGTGCAATTCAGCGTGCCATCCGTGCAACCACCGACTGGGCCGCGCTGCCGCCAGACGCTTATTTGCAAGGCGAGGCCGTGATGCGAATGGAAACCCGCATACCGTTCCGAGGATGGCAAATGACGTCTTTCACAACTTACGCGTCGATCCGCGAAAGGGTGAACAGCGTTCTCGCGCTTGAGATTATGGGCTTTGCGATTCTTCTGGCGCTGGCCTTCTATGCGCTTAGCCGCCGGGCGACGTTCCGGATGACTTTGTTCCAGCGCGAGTCGGCAGAGCTTCGCGCATTGAACACACGGCTACAGCGGGAAATTGCTGAGCGGGAGCGAGTCGAAAAGACCTTGGAAGTTGCCGAGCAGACGCTTGCGCAAAGCTCGAAACTTGCAGCCTTGGGCGAGATGTCGGCGGCTGTAAGCCACGAGTTGAATCAACCGTTGGCTGCAATGAAAACGTATCTTGCGGGCGCGCGGCTGCTGCTGCGCAGGAACCGGCCTGAAGAGGCGCTGGCCAGCTTTGGCCGCATTGACGGCCTGATTGAGCGGATGGGTGCAATTACGCGCCAGCTTAAATCCTACGCTCGCAAGGGTGCGGATGCATTTTCCCCTGTAAACCTTGGCGAAGCGTTAGCGTCGTCACTGTCGATGATGGAGCCACAGCTGCGTCAGCGACACGTCAAAATAACGCAGATTTTGCCGGAAGAACCTGTCATAGTGATGGGGGATCGGATGCGGATCGAACAGGTGATGGTCAATCTCTTGCGGAATGCGCTGGACGCCACCAAATCTGTATCGGATCCAGATGTTGAGATCATACTGGCAGCGGGCGACATGGCGGTGTTGACCGTGCGCGACAATGGTTACGGAATTGAAGATATCGAAAACCTTTTTGAGCCGTTCTACACCACCAAGCAACCCGGCGACGGGGTTGGGTTGGGTCTTGCCATTTCGTCGGGTATCGTGAACGACCACGGTGGACGGCTCACCGCGCGCAACAGTCAGCAAGGTGGCGCCGTGTTCGAGATGCAGCTGCCGATACTGGGAAGCGACGGCCTTGCGGCCGCTGAGTAACGAGGATTGACTATGGCACAAGCCATGAAGATAGCCATTGTGGATGACGAACAGGACATGCGCCAGTCGATCAGCCAATGGCTGGCCTTATCGGGATATGACACCGAAACGTTTTCAAGCGCCGAAGACGCGCTCAAAGTTTTGGGGCCCGAGTACCCTGGAATCGTGATTTCCGACATAAAGATGCCGGGTATGGACGGCATTCAACTGCTGAAAAAGCTGATGGGTGCCGATAGTACGCTACCGGTGATCATGATCACCGGACATGGCGACGTGCCGATGGCCGTCGAAGCAATGCGCGTTGGCGCATTCGACTTCCTTGAAAAGCCATTCAATCCCGATCGCATGTCGGAACTGGCGAAACGTGCCAGCAACGCGCGTCGCCTGACGCTGGACAACCGGGCGCTGCGGCGTGAACTGTCCGGCGGAACTCAGATCATGAATAAGCTTATCGGCGCCAGCCCAGTGATGGAGCGCTTGCGTGAGGATATTCTGGATTTGGGTCAGGCGGATGGTCACGTTCTGATTGATGGCGAGACGGGCACGGGTAAAACGCTGGTTGCACATGCGCTGCACGCAGTGGGCAGCCGGGCCGGAAAGAAATTTGTTCTGGTCTCATGCGCCGCGCTGGAGGAAGAGGCGCTTTCCAAACGCCTGTTCGGGCCGATGATGCCCGAAGATGCGCAATTGCCCGCTATCGAAGAGGCGCGCGGCGGTACCTTGGTATTGGAAGACATTGAGGCGCTCAGCGATACGCTTCAGGCGCGTTTGTTGAGTGTAATGAATGATCAAGGTACACCGGCGGAGACGCGTATCGTCGCGATTTCGAACCTTCAAGAGGCAGGAAAGACCAGCGAAGACGTGCTGCGCCCTGACCTGTTCTATCGTCTGGCCGCGCTGCGCATCACTATGCCACCGCTCCGCCAGCGCGGAGAGGATATCCTGACCCTTTTCACGCGCCTCAGCGAGCAATTTGCAGAAGAATATGGATGTGACGCACCGCAGGTCAGCGCCCAGGAGGCGGCGCAACTGCTGCAGGCTCCGTGGCCCGGAAACGTGCGCCAATTGATCAACATCGCCGAACGCGCCGTACTGCAATCACGACGTGGATCAGGAACGATTGCTTCGCTGCTGATGTCAGATCATGAGGAAATGCAGCCGGTCATGACAACCGAGGGTAAGCCGCTCAAGGAATATGTCGAAGCGTTCGAGCGGATGTTGATTGATAACACCATGCGCCGTCACAAAGGCTCGATCGCTTCGGTCATGGAAGAGCTATGCCTGCCGCGGCGTACATTGAACGAGAAGATGGCAAAGTACAGCCTGCAAAGGTCGGACTACCTGTAAGTTGAAGAGAGAGGCACTCTGTAACGCATCAGCCTATGCGCTTAAGGTAGCCGCGACATTATTAGTCGAAGGATGGGGTCGCAATGGCGTCCACGAGGTTGCTACGCAGTTTGCCCATTGTCTTTTCCACAAGACTGCCTTTATGGTGTCGAAACGGGCAGGGCGTTTTTTATGCCCCTAAGCCCCGATTTTTTTGAGTTTCGCTGCTTTGTCGCGGATGGTGATGAAACCCACGAGGTAAAGCAGACCGATTATGCCCCAGTGGGGCTGTTGAACGCCTGAGCCCGCAAACGCGGGTGAAAGGAATAAATGGGCAGGTCGCGGCATACCGCACCTGTCGGAGAAGAACCGCGATGACGCGCGCGCAACGATCGAGTGTACGGGCAGGGGGCCACAGCGCCAGACCCTGCCGCGCGCCGTCCGATATCGCCCTGACAAGACACCACCCCAAAAGCGCCTGTCCCCCCGGACGGGTAAGGACAACGCATTTGGCGCGGTGCACCAAGGAAACATGGCTAAAAAAATGCTTATCGACGCCACCCACGCGGAGGAAACCCGCGTTGTGGTGGTCGACGGAAACAAGGTTGAAGAGTTCGATTTTGAATCCGAAAATAAACGTCAACTCGCAGGTAACATCTACCTTGCAAAAGTAACTCGGGTTGAACCTTCGCTACAGGCCGCCTTTGTAGATTACGGCGGAAATCGGCACGGGTTCCTTGCTTTCTCGGAAATCCACCCGGATTACTACCAGATCCCTGTCGCCGACCGCGAAGCTCTTATGGAAGAAGAGCGCGCTTATGCCGAAGCTATGAAGGCACGGGATGAGGCAGAAGAGTCCAAGCCCAAGAAGCGGCGCTCACGATCACGGACGAAGGCAGCTGACGTAAAATCCGATGACGTGGTCGAGACCATAGAGGTGTCGGCAGAGCCGACCGGGATGGAAACGATTGATCTGGATGAAGGTGAAGAGGGTGCTGATTTGGCAGTTCCCGAGGGCACCTCACCGATGGATTATGTCGCCGAGACACCTGTAGAAGAGCCCACTGATGATGAGGCGGAGACGACGGGCGAGAACCTTGACGTCGAAACTGTGGATGCAGACGAAGCTGAGGCACCGGTCGAGCCGGCACCACAAGCCGCGGATGAGGAGGTTCAGGCTCAAAACGATCCCGACGAGGCTGAAACCGCCGTTGCAGAGGTTGAAGATGTCGCGGCTGCTGAAGCCAGCGAAGAGGCCGATGGCAATGGCGATGCTGAAACCGTCTCCCGCTCGGACGCGGCTGCCAAGGACGACAGCATCGAATCGGTGGCCGACGATGATGATAGCGAGGATATCCGCCCGCCGCGCAAGCCGCGCCCGCGCCGGTACAAGATCCAGGAAGTCATAAAGGTTCGTCAGGTTCTGCTGGTTCAGGTCGTGAAAGAAGAGCGTGGCAACAAGGGCGCAGCGCTCACGACTTATCTGTCGCTGGCCGGTCGGTACTGCGTGCTGATGCCCAACACGGCGCGGGGCGGCGGGATCAGCCGCAAGATAACAAACGCGCCGGATCGGAAAAAGCTGAAAGAAATCGCGGCGGAAATCGACGTACCCACTGGCGCCGGCCTGATCATCCGAACAGCAGGTGCCAAGCGCACCAAATCCGAGATCAAGCGTGACTATGAATATCTGCAGCGCATGTGGGAACAAATCCGCGAATTGACATTGCAATCCATAGCACCGGCGAAGATTTATGAAGAAGGCGACCTGATCAAGCGGTCGATCCGCGACCTCTATAATCGCGATATTGACGAGGTTCTGGTTGAGGGCGAAGGCGGTTACCGCATCGCCAAGGACTTCATGAAAATGATCATGCCGTCCCACGCCAAGAATGTGAAACGGTACGAAGACGCCTTGCCATTATTCGCGCGCTATCAGGTCGAAAGCTATCTGGCCGCGATGTTCAACCCGACGGTACAGTTGAAATCCGGTGGGTATATCGTAATTGGCGTTACCGAGGCGCTCGTCGCGATTGATGTAAACTCGGGCCGTGCGACCAAAGAAGGTTCGATCGAGGAAACCGCGCTCAAGACCAACTTGGAAGCTGCGGAAGAGGTGGCGCGGCAATTGCGTCTGCGTGACCTTGCGGGCCTGATCGTCATCGACTTTATCGATATGGACGAGCGCAAGAACAACTCAGCCGTCGAAAAGCGGTTGAAGGAAAAGCTAAAGACCGATCGCGCACGCATTCAGGTGGGTCGGATTTCCGGTTTTGGCCTGATGGAGATGAGCCGCCAGCGTCTGCGCCCCGGTATGCTTGAGGCGACGACGCAGCCCTGCCCATCGTGCCACGGTACCGGGCTGATCCGCTCGGACGACAACATGGCGCTTTCGATCCTGCGCCAGATCGAAGAAGAAGGCACCCGTCGCCGGTCACGCGAGGTTCTGGTGCGCTGCCCGGTCGGTATTTCGAATTTCCTGATGAACCAAAAGCGCGAACACATTGCGCAAATCGAAGCGCGCTACGGTATGTCAGTTCGGATTGAAGGTGACATACATTTGGTCAGTCCTGATTTCTCGATGGAGAAGTTCAAAACTGCCAGCCGCGTCGTACCCGAGGCAAGCGCGCCGGTTATATCCGTCGACGCATCCTTGATGGACATGGTCGACTCGGACGATGACGAAGCCGCTGAGGACGAAGCAGTTCAGACCGAAGAGGACACCAAGCCCAAGCGGAAGCGCCGTCGGCGTCGGCGGAAGAAAAACAACGGTTCATCAGAAACGGCTGACACCAGCGTAGAGGACGGAGAGACCGCTACAGAAGCTGCAGATGATGCAGTATCTGATGCCAAGGCAGAAGAAGCCCCGTCAGATACCAAGGTTGAAGAACCGGACTCTGATGAGAAAGCGGAAAAGCCGAAGCGGCGCCGCGCTCCTCGCAGTCGCAAAAAAACTTCCGAGCAGGCGGACGTTTCTGAGGAAACCCCGGCTACGGATTCGCCTGAGCCCCAAGCTGATGAAGTTGCAGCGGAACCAATTGCAGAAGCCGGTGCTGAGAGCAGCACCGAAGAAGGCGAACAAGTCACGGCAAACGCACAGCCTGAACCAGCACAAGCTGTTGAGGACACTGTCGCGCAGTCAATCAGCACCGAGATTGAAGAGGTGACAGAAACGGCAGTCACCGAAGGTGTAGAACCGATCACAGACGATGTTGAAGTAGCGGAGGCCAACACGAAGCCGGAAGACTCGTCTGCTCCGGTGCTCGAAGTTGTTGCGGACAAGCCCGAACAGCCCGACGAACCCGCCAAACCAAAACGGCGCGGATGGTGGTCCTTGGGACAGTGACTAACAAAGGCGGGCTTCAGGGCCCGCCTTTGTTAGATCAGATCGCTTCTGCGACTTAACCTGCTTTCTGTATTAGATAGACTTGGTGTCCATCGGCATCTTCTTGTGAAAGCAGTTGATGCCCGCTTTCTGCACAAAAATGCGGAACGTCCACAATAGCGGCCGGATCATCTGCAAGCACGCGTAAAACGGCCCCCGCAGGCAAGGATTTAAGGCGTTTTCTGGCTTTCAGGACGGGCAAAGGACACAAAAGGCCCAACGCGTCGAGTGTTTCGTTAGGATTAGACATATCACTCAGATATTTTCACTTTTCCTTTGTGTCCAGCACGCAACCACGAGGATGTGACCGAATGGCCCGGTGACGCAGCGAATTTGATATCCTATGTGCTGAAACATGTTCGGAATAGATATCATAGACGCAGGCTTGCTTCCTGCCATGTTCATCGCGCTGCTTGGCGGCCTGATCAGCTTTTTGTCGCCCTGCGTTCTGCCCATTGTACCGCCGTACCTTGCGTATATGAGCGGCGTTTCAATAAACGAGATGAAGGACGAGGCGCAAGCGAGGCGCAAAGCGACACTGACGGCTTTGTTCTTTGTGCTTGGATTGTCGACCGTATTTTTGCTGCTTGGCTTTACCGCATCTGCCTTTGGGGCGTTTGTATTGCAGAACCAGGTGCTGTTCGCCAAGCTTTCAGGCGCTGTGGTCATTGTCTTTGGTTTGCACTTCCTGAACGTCTTCCGCATCCCCTTCCTTGATCGCGAGGCACGAATCGAGACCGGAGACTCGGGTGGTTCGGTGTTCGGTGCATACATTCTCGGTCTGGCTTTTGCCTTTGGCTGGACGCCGTGCATTGGCCCTCAACTCGGTGCAATCCTATCTTTGGCGGCGTCCGAAGCATCGGTTGCGCGCGGTACATTGCTGTTGGGCGTATATGCTGCCGGTCTTGGTATTCCGTTTTTGCTGGCCGCAATGTTCCTGAACCGGTCGATGTCGGTGATGAACCGTATCAAGCCACACATGGCGACGATCGAAAAAGTCATGGGCGGGCTACTGCTGTTCGTTGGTATCATGCTGATTACGGGCCTGTTTACCGAGTTCAGCTGGTGGCTGCTTGAGACCTTCCCAGCATTGGCCAATTTTGGGTGATCTGCTGATCTGACTTACCTTGTCGGCAACGCTGCGCTAATCTGCGCGGCAGAAGGTAAGGGCATGAGCAGTCAAAACAATCAGCCGCAGGTGCGCAGGCGTCGGGTGTTCTACATTCCCGGCTACGATCCCATTCACCCGCGGCGATACCGAGAGTTGTACCGCAAAGAAAGTCAGGCGCAGGCAAAAATCTCGGGGTACGAGATTTCGATTTCACCGAAGCCGAGCGACACGACTTACGGCTGGCACGTTCAGTCCTCTCAGGACGGTTTCGATGTTGAGGCGGACGTTCAGGTTCTAGTTTGGTCCGATATCGTGCGCGACAGCATGGCAACCTCGATCCCTGCAACATATATGCAGCTTTTTCGGACGGCATGGGTTTATGTGGCCTCCGGCACTTTACAATCCCTGATGAGCCTTCGTAAGGGGCCGGTGATTGCAGCACTTTATCCCGTTGTCATGCTGATCGTGCAACTCGGGTTAGCACTCGCTTTGGCCTTTGGTATCACGATGCTGCTCTGGCCCGTCATGGGCTGGCCAGGAATTGCTGTAGCGATCATCGCAGCATGGGCGCTGCTGTTTTTGTTTCGCAAAAAAGACAACCGCCTTTTCGCCTACTACCTTATGCATGACTACGCCTATTCTGCGGCCATGCGAGGTGCTGTTCCTACCGAGTTAAAGCAGCGTCTTGTCGAATTCACGGATCATATCAGAGCGGCGCTTGAGACCGATGTGGACGAAGTTCTGGTGGTTGGGCATTCTTCAGGGGCGCATCTTGGAGTGATCGCATTGGCAGAATTGATCCGCGACCGAGGTTTGCCGCCGGATGGGCCAAAGCTGTCGTTCCTGACGCTGGGACAGGTTGTTCCGATGGTATCATTCCTTCCTGACGCTCAGGATCTGCGGACCGACTTGCAATTTCTTTCAATCCAAGACGCTCTGACATGGGTCGATATCTCAGCGCCCGGTGATGGATGCGCCTTTGCGTTGTGCGATCCGGTCAGTGTCAGTGGTGTGGCAACCGAACAGAAACGTTGGCCGTTGGTTCTATCCGCGGCTTTTACTCAGACGCTGTCGCCTGAACGTTGGCAGGAGCTGCGCTGGAGGTTTTTTCAGCTGCATTTCCAGTATCTTTGCGCATTCGACCGACCGGGCGTTTATGACTATTTCCGCATCACCGCCGGGCCGCTCACCTTGCGTCAGCGATTCAGCGGGCGAAACCCGTCGAAGTCACGCATTGATCATGCCGTTTCGAAATACCGGTCGGTGCGCGGATGAGGCCACCAAAGCCGACATCGCGATCACACAACGTCTCGCTCTGGCGCTATCTGAAGCTATTTCGCAAAGACCTTCTGTCGGCTCAACCTCAGCGCCTCTATCGCGCATGGATGGCCGAGTTTCGCACGCCCTTCTTTCGGTCCTATCTGATTAACCAGCCCGAGCTTGTGGATACGGTCCTCAGACAGCGCCCGGACGATTTCCCCAAATCTGGGCGCATAAGCGAAGGGTTGCGCCCATTGCTTGGGGAGTCGGTCTTTTTGACCAACGGAGAGACCTGGAAACGCCAGCGCCGGATTATCGATCCTGCGTTTGAGGGCGGGCGGTTGAAGGACACCTTTCCGGCCATGCTACAAGCGGCACAAGCTTGCGTCGCGCGCCTGAGGCGGCAGAGCGGCAATGTGGTTGAATGTGAAGAAATCACCAGCCACGCCGCTGCGGATGTGATCTTTCGGACGCTTTTTTCAGTGCCCATACAGCACGAGGTGGCTGCACAAGTCTTTGAAAAATTCCGGGCGTATCAGCGGCAACAACCGTTGCTGAACCTAGCGGCCTTCGTTCCTGTGCCGCGATGGATGCCAAGATTGCACGCGCGCAATACGCGCCGAAACGCGCGTGAGATTAGGGCATTGATCAGCCAAATGACGACCGAACGCGCAAAGCAAATCGCCGCAGGACAAGCACCGGATGATCTCGCCACAAAGATCATGAGCACGCCGGACCCGGAAACCGGGCGTTGCTTTGATACGAATGAGATGGTGGATCAGGTGGCCATCTTCTTTCTCGCCGGTCATGAGACAAGCGCATCCGCGCTGGCTTGGACACTGTACTTGATGGCGCTTTACCCTGAATGGCAGGAGCGTCTGTTTTCTGAGGCCGCCGTTTTGGACGATCCCAGCTTTGGCAGTCTGCCGAAACTCAAACTCAGCCGGGATGTTTTCCGCGAAGCTCTGCGGCTTTATCCACCGGTTCCGATGATGGTGCGAGAGGCGTCGTGCCCGGAACAGTTCCGGGACCGGGAGGTCGCCAAAAGCTCACAAATCATAATCAGCCCATGGCACCTGCACCGGCATGAGCGTTTGTGGGACCGACCCGATGACTTTGATCCTACAAGATGGGACACCGAAAACGGAAAAACCTGCCAGCGCAAGGCTTACATCCCATTCTCTGCCGGCCCGCGTGTCTGCACTGGCACTGGGTTTGCGATGGTCGAAGGGCCCTTGCTGCTTTCGATGCTCCTACGGAACTTTAGGTTCGAACTGGTTGAGGGGCGCACGCCGGTTCCGGTGGCACATCTGACCGTGCGCTCGAAGGACGGAATTTGGTTGCGCTTGGTTGAGCGCTAACATCCTACCATCGTCCGTCACGTTGCTGTATGCGAATAAAAAATGCGGAATCATCGTTGAACAGGAAATGGTTATGTCCAAAGCAGAACAGCGCAAGCAGATGTCCAATGGCGCGGGTTTCATTGCAGCCCTGGATCAAAGTGGCGGGTCGACACCCAAAGCGCTGGGTCTCTATGGGGTTCAGGCGTCGGATTACAACTCTGACGAAGAGATGTTTGATGAAATCCAGAAAATGAGGGCGCGTATCATTCTGGCTGACGACTTTACCAAGGACAAAGTCATTGGCGCCATCCTGTTCGAACGTACCCTTGGAGAAGAGATTGAGGGCCGCAAGGTCGCCGACTACCTTTGGTCGCAGAAGGGTATCGTTCCATTCCTCAAGATTGACAAAGGCTTGGAAGAACAAGCTAACGGCGTTCAGTTGATGAAACCGATCCCGGGCCTGGCTGATACCCTTGCAAAGGCAAAGGATGTGTTCGGCACCAAGGAACGCTCTGTCATCCACGAAGCTAACGCTGAAGGTATCGCAGCAGTGGTTGCCCAGCAGTTTGACGTGGCACGCGAGGTCGTTGCAGCTGGCATGGTTCCGATTATCGAGCCCGAAGTAAATATCAATTCTGCCACCAAGGCCGAAGCAGAAGACATCCTGAAAGCCGAAATTTTGAAGAATCTCGACCAACTGGACGAGGGCCAAGAGGTCATGTTGAAGTTGACGATCCCAAGTAAAGCCAACCTTTTTGATGAGGTGGCTGATCACCCGCGTGTGTTACGTGTCGTGGCACTTTCCGGCGGTTACTCAACGCAGCAAGCCTGTGACCTGCTGGGACAGAACAGCAAAATGATTGCCTCATTTTCACGTGCTTTGACCGAAGGTCTGTCAAAACAGCAATCGGATAGCGAATTTAACGCCGCGTTGGGGGACAATATCGACAAGATATTCCGCGCTTCGGTCCAGTAGATTATGGGCTTTTTTCGGTCTTTGTCTTTGCTACTTCGTTGGTTTACAGCATGTTACTGGCGAGTTTTCATCTCGAAATGAGCTGAGGATAAGCAAAGACCGTCAAACATCTAGCTGCGGCAGTTTGCGCCATCCTAAGGTTTTGAAAGATGCGGAATGTGAAGGACGCTGGCTAGGCGCGATACCAATTCAGGACAAACACGCGGATCGCGGATGCCAAGCCAATATTTGGATCACGCTTCACATCAATTTCAGCGGCCAAGGCATTGATTGCCATATTTTTTTGATCAGCGATTTCGCGGAATGCCTGCCAAAACTCGTCCTCAAGGGAAACAGAGGTGCGATGCCCTTTCAGGGTCAGTGAACGTTTGACCGGCCGACCGCTCATTCGTCCAGCTCATGATTGTCCAGATCGCGGCGCTGCTTGTTTTGATCGAATTCTTCCTCGACCCTTTGAACGTTGCTTCGCCCGAACTTGACAGCGTTTTGATCTGCGCGGGCTTTTTTCTGAGCCCGCGCTTTTTGTTTTCTGTACCGGTTCAGGTTGACCGGCTTTCCCATCAGTCTTTGGGACCGATCATTTGTTCGGGGCGGACAACAGCGTCAAACGTCGCCTCATCCACAAAGCCCAACGCAATTGCTTCTTCCTTGAGGGTCGTGCCGTTCTTATGCGCAGTTTTGGCGACCTTCGTAGCGTTGTCATAGCCGATGGTCGGTGCCAGCGCAGTCACAAGCATCAGCGATTCCTTCATCAGCTTGTCGATGCGCGGTTCGTTGGCTTTGATGCCAATCAACATCCTCTTGGTAAAGCTGTCGGTCGCGTCGCCCAGCAATTGGATGGACTGCAACAGGTTGTAAGACATCATCGGGTTATAGACGTTCAACTGGAAGTGCCCTTGCGAGCCGGCAAATTTTATCGCGGCGTCGTTACCAATGACATGCGCGGCCACCTGCGTAAGCGCCTCAGCCTGCGTCGGATTTACCTTTCCGGGCATGATCGAAGAACCGGGCTCGTTTTCCGGCAAGATCAGCTCACCCAAACCCGAACGCGGGCCCGAACCCAGCAACCGGATGTCGTTAGCGATCTTGTAGCAGGAGCCAGCAACTGTCGCCAAAGCACCGGACAGGAACACCATGGCATCATGTGCCGCAAGCGCCTCGAACTTGTTGGGGGCGGTGACGAAGGGCAGGTCGGTGATCTCAGCCATGTTCTGCGCTACGGCTTCATCCCAACCACCATGGGTGTTGAGCCCGGTGCCAACGGCGGTGCCGCCTTGTGCCAATTCATAGATACCAGGCATACAGGCCTTAATCCGGGCAATACCTTGTCGGATTTGATGTGCATACCCGCCGAATTCCTGTTCAAGCGTTAGCGGCGTTGCATCCTGGGTGTGGGTCCGACCGATCTTGATGATGCCTGCAAACTCTTTTGCCTTGGCTTCCAGCGCCGAGGCGAATTTTTCGAGACCCGGCATCAGCACATCGCGCACGCTCATCGCGGTGGCGATATGCATCGCGGTCGGGAACGTGTCGTTCGACGATTGCCCCATGTTACAGTGGTCGTTCGGATGAACAGGGTCCTTAGAGCCGATCACGCCGCCCAGAATCTCAATCGCGCGGTTGGCGATCACCTCGTTCGAGTTCATGTTTGACTGCGTGCCCGAACCCGTTTGCCACACGACCAGAGGAAAGTTGTCGTCAAACTTGCCTTCGATCACCTCACTCGCGGCTTGAATGATAGCGTCGGCGATCTTTGCATCCAGCTTTCCGGTGGCCTTGTTTTCCATCGCGCACGCTTTTTTGATCACGCCCAGCGCGCGGACGATGGCTACAGGCTGTTTTTCCCAGCCAATCGGGAAATTCATGATCGAGCGCTGAGTTTGCGCACCCCAATACTTGTCTGAGGGGACTTCCAACGGGCCAAAGCTGTCGGATTCTGTGCGGGTTTGAGACATCTGTCACTCCGTCGTGTATACAATTGCATGCCGTTTATCTGCAACAGGGCTTAGGTGCAATCGGCCAGTTGCGCGCACCATAAACTTAAGGGCGCCAGAGGTATAGGTGGAAGAACCAGTGAATTTTTCGCGTGAATCGCATTGTGCGCGCTTGTGTGTAAGCTACAATAAAAATGATCACTTTAATGGAGGCTAAGGTGAGCAATTTGGTTCGGACTTACCCCCTGAAATGCTTCGTCTTTTGTATCGGCGCGCTTTTTCTTGCCGTTTTGATCGGACGTCCAAGCCATGCTGCTGACATTTCACCTTTCGTTGGTGATTACATTGGCTCGGCAAATGTCGTCGACAATGACGGAACCGAAACGCCGCGAGATATGAGCGTATCAATTCAAGAGCGGAAAAACGGATTTAACGTTAGCTGGACGACGACCACATACAAAGCCGATGGCCGGATCAAAAATCAGAAATTTTCGATAGATTTCAAAGAATCCGACCGGGCAGATGTGTTTTCCGCCGCGATGAAGCTTAACGTCTTCGGGCATGAAGTTCCACTTGACCCAATGCAGGGCGAGCCCTTTGTGTGGGGCCGGATTGACGGTGGTACTCTGACGGTGTTTTCGCTTTTTATCGACGAGACCGGGGGTTACGAATTGCAGCAGTACGACCGCACTCTGGCTGAGGGCGGGCTAAATCTGTCGTTTTCGCGGTTCCGCAATGGAGTTAAATCGCGCTCAGTCGAAACGTTTTTGAAGAAACAGTAAACTGAATTGACTGCTACTTACGGAAGCTGTCTAGCGACACGACTTCAGCATCATGTTGTCCGGGTTCTTCTTCAACCTCGATCGAGTCCTCGTCGACAACAGCTTCGACTTCCTCTTCCTCTTCCGGGCTTTCAAAGCGCAAACCGAACTCGACCGACGGATCTACAAAGGTCTTAATCGAAGCGTATGGGATATACAGCGGTTCCGGCGCGTCACCAAAGTTCAGTGTGATTGCAAACCCGTCGTCTCCGACCTCAAGGTTTTCGAACCAATGCTGCATAACGATCGTCATTTCTTCGGGGTAGCGACCACGCAACCAGTCAGCCAGCTGTACTCCGTCTTCGCGGGTGTCGAAGGTGATAAAGAAATGATGTGCGCCCGGCAGGCCGTTATCGGCAACGCTGGTCAAAACCGTCTTGATAAGCCCGCGCATCGCGGTGTGCATCAAGTTCCCATAGTCGATGTCTTGCGACATGTGTCATCCTCAAAAGTGGTTGCCCTCAGCATAGGGAATTTCGACGGAAACGAAAGACCGGGTATGCGAGTGTTGTTTAAAGAAAATGCAGCCCTACACCGATCCCTGTCATGATTGCCAGAGCGGAGACCATCCCAAATTTAAACTTAAAAATCAGCAACGCAGCAAGAATAGTTAAGATCAGCGCAGTTGGGTTAATGCTGGCGATGTCGGGCCATGGAACAGAGAGTGGTCCCCAGGTTTTCTCTGGGACCTCTTGAAAAAGAACGTTCAGACCGAACCACACGGACAGGTTGAGAATCACACCCACGACAGCTGCGGTGATACCGTGGAGTGCGGCAGACAAGCGAGGTCGGGTGGCCAATTGATCCAGATGTGGTGCCGCAAGGAAAATCCAAAGAAAGCACGGAACAAAGGTCGCCCACAGCGCGACCAACCCTGCGGCTATGGCCAATGACGCACCGCCGCTGATCTGACCAGCCAACATGGCGACAAACTGTGTCACCAAAATCAGCGGTCCCGGCGTTGTTTCAGCCAAGCCCAGCGCGTCGATCATCTGGTCTGTAGTGATCCATTGATACTTGTCCACTACGGTCTGTGACAGATAAGCCAGTACTGCGTAAGCACCGCCAAACGTGACGACTGCAAGGCGGGCGAAAAACCAGCCTAAATCGCTGAGCAGCTTTTGGCCTGATAAAGTCAAAGCCACCAACGGCCCCAACCAGAGAAACAGCCACAGCGCCGCAGTTTGGAACATGCCCGAAGCCTCAGGGGCAGGGGGGCGATAGACGATCTCCGCCTTACCGTCAAATTTGACGTATCCCCAAATCGCGGCGACAAGAATGATCAGTGGGAAGGGCAGGTTCAACAAAAAGATAGCCATGAATGCCAGCGCCGCTGCGGCCCAGTGCCATGCGTCTGTCAGTGCTTTGCCCCACAACGTTCTGACGGCTTGCAACACAATGACGATCACAGTCGCCTTTACGCCCAAAAAGCCGGCTTGGACCAAGGGAAGGTCTCCGTAAGCGGCGTAAAGAGCGACTAGGATCGCAATTACCATCGCCCCCGGCAACACGAACAAAGTGCCCGCGATCAACCCACCGCTGACGCCGCGCAGGCGCCATCCGGCATAAGTTGCCAGTTGCATAGCCTCGGGCCCAGGTAGGAGCATGCAAAGCGACAACGCCCGTAGATAGGTCTGTTCATCAAGCCACGGGCGCCGCTCAACCAATTCCTGATGCATCAGTGAAATCTGCGCTGCTGGTCCACCAAAAGACAGCAGGCCGATACGGCCGAATACTCGAACAAGGTCAGCGATTGTTGGTGTCATGACAGGTGAGCCGTCGGACGGTGATCGCTGTCTCTGATTTCACCTAACGTACAGTAACCCACAGGGATACTGCTGCGCAGGTTGAGGCGCTCCTCGTTTCCTGGGAGTGGTAAACCTAAAGAACTCGCCAAAGGCCTGTGATTTTCTGAGGCACCCGTGTTATCGGGGGTTACACTCGTCCAGGTAACCTGTGAATCTCTTCCACATGCGAAAACGAACTGCGTTTCAGAAACAGATTTCGCCCACTGAGGAATAACAATCCCCTTCGGAACAGGCAGTACGCCGACCAAGTAAATCATTTGATTCTGAGCAATTAGGTCGGCGGCAGGCAAAGCATGTCTCGTGGTTTCAACGGATACATGCGAACCTTTTTCTCAAGCCGAACGGGGCGTTCGCAATCTAACCCCACAGGGTTTGCATACGGTCAACCCCGGAACGGGTCAAGATTGCCCTCAGGCCCAATCCAGCCGTTGACCCGTCATGCAGACGGGCAGAGTATCCTTCGGGAATTGCCCAAGCTGTTCGAATAAGGAAATGAAATCGAACTGGTTATATACCTCAACCACGCGATTATCCCTGACGCGTGCAATAACGCTGCCTGTGGCTTGCAAAGGGGCACCATTGTCCGCGCGTGTCGTCTTAAGGTGGACAATTGCAGAAACCCAGTCACCGTCTTCCAGGATTTTTGGAAGCTCAACTTTGATGTCCCCAAGAACATGCCGGAACGCCGTGACGAGATCCTTAAAGTCATCCGCCCCAACCTGCATTTCGGGGATCAACCCTTGGGCCATCGTCTCCGGAGCAAAGTATTGGTCGATGACGTCAGTGTTTCCGTTTTCCCAAACCTCAGCAAACCAGTTCCTAAGTAGATCTGCGTGTGACATCCCCGCTCTCCTTTACCTCTAGGCGTTAGGATGAAGCGTGACAGTAAAAAAACGATAAACGTGAACACGAAAATCGTTAAACAGCAGACATTACAGGGAAAATGCAGGTTTCTGTTGCCAGGTACCTGCGAACCCCGCCTTACGCGGCTAGGCGCAAGGGCTTAGATTTCGGTCTTGTTACTGCTTACGCAGCAACTGCAACCGGAGCACGATTGTCGTTTGCAATTGTACTAGTTTCGCCGATAACGGTGGCAGACAGCCGAGACAAAGCTAACCCCTTTAGACGTTCGTCGATCCTATTTCGGCCCCATGATCCCCAAACGAAGGATTTTTGGTGGAGCCGCCGGGTACCGCCCCCGGGTCCGATCCGCTTATTACGAGCGCGTTTATGTCCATAGTCCCGAAGGACCCTTTCTATATAGGTGAGCGGTCGCGTGGATGCAATTGTCGAATTTCAAACACCCAAAGTTTTAAAAACAGTAGGTTACACGTCTCGGCTAAAGTTGGCCAGAATCAACCACAACGCTAGGACCAATTCTATTCCTCCGAACGTCAACGCTTTGACCAGCGGGGGATTGTCCAAGGCAACCGAAACAAACCGCCCCAACGCGGCGCCCGCATAGACAACGCCCAGCATGGCGTAGGCCATAGGATTATTCAGCCAGATAACGGCAAGGCCGGTGACGACAAACAATCCTCCGACCGAGGCACGCATCTCACTTAGCCCCATGGTGCTGTTCGTTGGAGCAAGATCCAAAGAGGTCGCCGTAAAGCTGGGCGCCAGAAAGCCGAACATGCCGAACCCGACTGTCAGGAGCGCCGCGATTACATTAATGACATTTGTCATCTCATTATTCCCATTAAGGTTTTCTGCGTTGTTTCGCGACATCCTGCGCCAGTTGTCGAGTATAGTTTTCAAGCGCAACCAACGCTGCATCCACGTTTTGCGCGTCTCCGTCCTCCAACGCATCCGCAATCTGGTCGTGCAGGGCGATAATTGCTTCGCGCGAACGGGCAGAAAAAGTGATCATGTTCATCAAGGGTTGCATGGCCTCAACAGCCCCGGCCAGTTGATACGATAGCACTGGGTTACCCGCTCCATCGACGAGCGCCCGGTGAAACGCCACGTCAGAGGCGCAGAAAGCCTCATCAGTCAGGTCCGGTTGCGATTGGCGGTGAATCTCCTCTCGCATCGTCGCCAGATGACCTGAGGTGCGACGCTTGGCAGATAAGGGTGCGCACGCTCGCTCCAACGCGAACCGAGCTTCACACGCGGTATCAAAACTCACCGCATTCATTGACAACAACAGGGTCGAGGTTGTGATTTGCTGGGAATACGCGCCCTCAAAACTCAGGCGGTTTACAAACGCACCGCCACTTGCGCCGCGTTGCGTTCGGATCAGGGACTGCGCCGCCAAGAGTTTCAAAGCCTCACGCACAGTAGGGCGAGAAACCTGAAACTGCTCCGACAGCTCTGCCTCTGACGGCAAACGTTCATCCACGATCAACTCGCCCGAGACAATTGCATCGCGAATGGCCTGCGCAATCTGTGCGGACAAATCCGCAGGTCTCTGAGAGTTAGTTTTCATAATATAACGACCACACGTGACTTTTTATTTGTCTGACATTTAAAAGTCTGACATTTCAAAAGCAAGAACTGAGTCGGGAGGAAGACGTGAGTCGCGCGGTTCTACGCAGTGGATTGTGGCTGGGATTTTATGTCCTGATTCTATGGGCGTGGTGGATGATGTTCACCATGAGCCGCGAAATGGATCTGGACTGGATCGGACGTCCGGGACCAATGGGACAGGCCATGGCGGCGATGGACCCGCGCATGGACATGTACATGCCCATGGCAGAATTTGGCCCATTGTTTTGGATGTGGGCGATCATGATGGCAGCGATGATGCTTCCCACCGTGGTGCCAACATTGCGCAGCTACGAGGACCTGATCCGAAGCGTAAACGGCTCGCGCGCAGGCTGGCTTGGCGTTCTGGGAGGGTATCTGGCGGTTTGGGTCGGTTTCGCGGCGCTGATTGCCGGTGTTCAACTGGTTCTGCTGTTTGGTGGTGTCGTCGATATGCTGGGGATAGCAAAATCCAGTCTAGTGGCGGGTGGCCTGATGATCGCTGTTGGTGCATTCCAGTTCACCCGCGCGAAAGAGGTCTGCCACGGTGTCTGCCACGCACCTATGACATATTTCCTGGGGCACTGGCGAACCGGGTTCGTCGGCGGTCTTCGCATGGGGCTCGGGTTGGGGGCGTTCTGTGTCGGCTGTTGCTGGGGCTTTATGGCGCTTGGCTTTGTCGGTGGCGTCATGAGCCTGCTATGGATGGGGCTGGCGACGTTTTTTATGGTTTTGGAAAAGTTGCCCCAGATCGGGCACGTGATCACGCGACCGTTGGGGTTCGCTCTTATCGCAGGCGGGCTCGTCCTGCTCATCTATCCCATTACTTTCGGAGGATAAGCCAATGGCAAAAAACAGGAAACCGGATGCTGACAGACTGCCAATCAGTCAACGCATCGATAGTCGTATGCCGAATCCCAAGCGCAGAGAGATGAGCCCGACTGAGTGGGCTATCAAGGGCGAGTTGATCCTGAACTGCTCCTGCGATGTGTTTTGCCCATGTGTCGTATCGCTAGGCGCGCACCCTCCGACCGAAGGGCATTGCCACGCATGGATGGGTGTAATCATCGATGAAGGCCACTATGAAGGTGAAGACCTGTCTGGGCTGAATGTCGGGCTCCTGGTCGATATTCCCGGTCGGATGGGTGAAGGACAGTGGAAAGTGGCCGCATATGTGGACGAGCGCGCCAGCGGCAAGGCCTATAACGGGCTGTTGCAGATTTTCAGCGGTCAAGCTGGCGGTACAACGGGCCTTTTTACCATGCTTGTCAGTGAGATCATGGGCGCCGAGCGTGCGCCGGTTCAGATTGAGCGGGATGGCACCAAGCGTCGCATTGTAATCGGGCGCAAGATTCAGGGTGAGATCGAGATGCTGGCGGGTAAAGATGCCGATCACCCCGTGATGGTGTCAAACTCGAAATACTGGATGGGTCCGGACATCATCGTTGCGCGAGGCACCAAGTCCAAGGTACGAGACTATGGCCGTGTGTGGGATTTCGGTGGTAAATCGGCCGAGATCTGTCCAATTGACTGGCATGGTCCCAAGTAATGTTCTCAGGGATTTGCAAGCCAGACGTTGCGCAATGTAATCTGTTTATAAACAGGATATTGGGTGACTATCTTACAGCGTTCAATGTGCGTCTACCGTTAAATAACAGCGGCATGTTTGTCCCACAATGCCGTTGGTGGGACGGACAGCATCAGAGACTGAGCGGAACAAGACGTACAATACCTGTTCGCAATTGGGTATTTTTGCCTCTGGAGGTTTGAATGGCACAGATTTCCCTGTCCCGTCGATTGCGCCGCACCCCGTTTTCAGATGGGGTCGAGGCCGCGGGCGTAAAAGGTTATACGGTATATAATCGTATGTTGCTGCCCACCGTTTTCGAAAGCATTGAGGCGGACTATCACCACCTCAAAAGCCACGTTCAGGTGTGGGATGTGTCCTGCGAACGGCAGGTTGAACTTCGCGGTCCGGACGCCGCTCGTTTGATGCAAATGCTAACCCCGCGCGATCTGCGGGGGATGCTGCCGGGTCAGTGCTTCTATGTTCCGATTGTTGATGAAACGGGTGGTATGCTGAATGACCCTGTGGCCGTCAAGCTTTCGGATGACCGTTGGTGGATTTCCATTGCAGACAGTGACTTGCTGCTCTGGGTTAAAGGAATTGCCAACGGATATCGCTTGGATGTTCTGGTGGATGAACCGGACGTATCACCACTCGCTGTCCAAGGACCAAAAGCCGATGAATTGATGTCGCGGGTTTTCGGAGACAGGGTGCGCGATATCAGGTTTTTCAAGTTTGATATGTTCCAGTTTGAAGGCCGTGATCTTGCGGTGGCGCGATCGGGGTACTCCAAGCAGGGCGGGTTCGAGATATATGTCGAAGGCTCTGACATTGGTATGCCGCTGTGGAACGCGCTGTTTGCCGCGGGTGAAGACCTGCAGGTGCGTGCGGGCTGCCCCAATCTGATTGAAAGGATTGAGGGCGGGCTGCTGTCTTATGGCAACGATATGACTGACAATAACACTCCGCATGAATGTGGACTGGGTAAGTTTTGCAATACGCACACAGCCATCGGCTGCATCGGGCGGGATGCGTTGTTACGCGTGGCTAAAGAAGGTCCTGTCCAACAGATTCGTCCCATTGCAATCGACGGCGATGCCGTACCACCCTGTGATCGGCCGTGGCCCGTGCTCGCGAATGGAAAACGTGTTGGGCAGGTGACATCTGCCGCTTGGTCCCCGGACTTCAACACCAATGTTTCGATTGGCATGCTGCGCCTCAGCCATTGGGACGCCGGAACAGTGGTTGAGGTTGAAACACCAGACGGCATACGCAGTGCCACTGTACAGGAACGGTTCTGGATCTGATGGCAAGACGAAACTGTATCTGTGTCGCTTCGCAGATCAAGCAGGACGTTAACGATGGATGAGATACAAGGCCTAAGAGCATAGAAACGAGAGGAAAAGCGATGTTTAACGCATTGGTTATGGAGAAAGACGAAGAGAGTGGACTCGCCAACCCGGCGATAAAGCAGTTGTCTTCGGATGATCTGCCCCATGGTGAAGTCACCATCGCAGTCGAGTATTCGACAGTGAATTACAAGGACGGCCTTTGTTTGTCGCCGAAAGGCGGTGGACTGGTACGAAAATATCCACACGTGCCCGGAATTGACTACGCTGGAACGGTCGAGGCGTCGTCGGATGATCGCTACAAGGCGGGTGACAAGGTGGTTTTGACGGGCTGGCGTGTAGGTGAGGCTCATTGGGGCGGCTATTCGCAGAAGGCCAATGCTCTGGCTGAATGGCTGGTGCCTTTGCCAGATGGTCTTGATACACGGCAGGCGATGGCTGTTGGCACGGCCGGATTCACCGCGATGTTGGCGGTCATGGCGCTTGAGGATCACGGAATGAAAACCGACCACGGACCGGTTCTGGTGACTGGCGCTGCGGGCGGTGTCGGCTCGGTTGCGACGGCTATTCTGGCCAATCTGGGCTATGAGGTTGCAGCAGTGACCGGAAGGCCGGAAACCGGGGAGTATCTGAAATCTCTGGGTGCCACGACCATTGTCCCCCGCGAGGAGTTGAACGAGACAACCAAGCGCCCTCTGGAAAGCGAAACCTGGGCAGGGTGTGTTGACGCCGTTGGTGGTGAGATGCTGGCGCGCGTTCTGGGGCAGATGAAGTATGGGGCGTCTGTCGCAGCGGTTGGCCTGGCGGGTGGTGCGGCACTGCCTGCGACCGTTATCCCATTCTTGTTGCGCGGCGTGAATCTGCTGGGCATCGACAGCGTGATGCAGCCTTACGAAAACCGGCTGCGGGCGTGGCAACGTATTGCAACTGACCTACCGATGGACAAGTTGGACGCGATGGTGCAGCCCGCAACCCTTAAAGACCTGCCACAATTGGGCGCCGATATTCTGAAGGGTCAGGTCAAAGGACGCGTTGTTGTCGACGTAAACGCCTGATCAAAAACTGTTCTACCAGACCGGTTGGCCCTCGTGCTGACCGGTCTTTTCTTGTTAGAAACGTCCTGAAAAAGCCGGAAACTCCTCTGGTCATTGGCGCATTTCCACATCATCATTGCTATACATCCCAACTGCGATGGCTTATGAGCCATGCAAACAGGACCTGAAGACGGGGAGTGAGCAGCATGTCTGACGATTTTGAACTGGACACCGACGATCTTAAACGGCGCATGGAAGGCGCCATGGCAAACCTCAGAACCGAATTCGCCTCGCTTCGGACCGGGCGGGCATCAGCCTCGATGCTTGAGCCGGTTATGGTAGACGCCTACGGCGCGATGACCCCGATCAATCAGGTTGGAACGGTAAATGTCCCCGAACCTCGAATGGTCACGGTGAATGTTTGGGACAAGGGTCTTGTCGGTAAGGTCGAAAAGGCAATTCGTGAAAGTGGTTTGGGAATTAACCCGCAGTTGAACGGAACAATCATCATGCTGCCGATCCCGGAACTAAACGAAGAGCGTCGCCGCGAACTGGGCAAGGTTGCAGGGCAATATGCCGAGCACGCCCGCGTTTCCATCCGCAATGTGCGTCGCGACGGAATGGATCAGATCAAAAAGGCCAAGGCCGACGGAATGTCCGAGGACGACCAGAAATTCTGGGAAACTGAAGTTCAGGATCTGACCGATGAGATGATCAAAACCGTTGATGCCGCGCTTGAGACCAAGCAGGCCGAGATCATGCAGGTCTGACGCCGCGCTATGTTCAACCCTCCACATACCCTGGCTGGGCCGCGCCACGTCGCCATCATTATGGACGGAAACGGCCGATGGGCGCAGGCTCGCGGCCGGCCAAGGTTGTTTGGACACCACGCGGGCGCACGGCGCGTGCGTGAAGTGGTTGAAGCTTGCCCAGGTCTTGGGGTCAAATATCTGACGGTTTTCGCCTTTTCGACTGAGAATTGGAAACGGACTCAGGCCGAGGTTGCCGGCCTCATGAGCCTGTTTCGGCGCTATATCATTAAAGAAACCCAGACCCTTAAGGAAAACGGAATTCGCGTTCGGTTTATCGGAGATCGAGTCCGGCTGGATGCCAAGTTGACCGCCCTGATGGATACGCTGGAAGAAGAAACAAAGGACAATGATCTGGTCCACTTGACGGTTGCGCTAAACTATGGCGGCCGGGACGAAGTGGCCAGAGCAACGAAGCGGCTGGCGCGCGACGTAGCAGAAGGCCATTTGCGCCCAGAAGACGTGGATGAAGAAACCCTTCCTAAGTATCTGGATACACGTGTTCTTCCGGATCCAGATCTGGTTATCCGCACGAGTGGTGAAGCGCGAATTTCGAATTTTCTGCTGTGGCAATCGGCATATTCCGAATACGAATTTGTCGACACACTTTGGCCGGATTTCACTGCCGCCGAGTTTGAAGGTTTGTGCCGAAACTTCGGCGGTCGTGAACGCCGGTATGGGGCGGTTCCGGCATGAGTGACGGCCGATGGTCTGATCTTACCACCCGCATCGTCTCTGCTGCCGTGCTTGTCGCCATAGGTTCGGTCGAGGTTTGGTTGGGCGGGTTTTGGTTTGAAACCTTCATTGCAATCGCCTGCGGCCTGATGACCTGGGAATTGGTGCGAATGGTTGATCCTGACAAATCAGCTGCTCGGGTTCAGTTAGGGATACTAACCGGAGTCGCGGTTCTGCTCAGCTACCATGTGCCTCCGATTTACAAGATACCGATCCTACTGGCCCCTGCCTTGGTCGGCGCGGGGCAGGTCGGTCGCGCGAAACTGATATACGCTCTGTTTGCCATGTGGATTGCCGCGTCTGGCCTGGGCTTTATCTCAATCCGCGAGACGATGGGTTTTGGCTGGATGATCTGGTTGATCTCGGTTGTGGTTGCGACGGACGTTGCAGGATATTTCGTAGGCAAGACGTTTGGTGGACCAAAATTCTGGCCTAAGGTCAGCCCCAAGAAAACGTGGTCTGGCACAGCGGGCGGATGGGCCGCAGCAGCGGTTGTAGGGTCCGTATTCGCTCTTCATGCCGGTTTTGGGTTCGTGTTCGTCGTCATCTCGGTTCTGGCATCCATGGCCAGCCAGGCGGGGGACATCGTCGAAAGTGCGACCAAGCGCAAATTCGGTGTGAAGGACAGCTCGAACCTGATCCCGGGTCATGGCGGTTTTCTTGATCGGTTCGATGGTATGATGGGGGCCGCTCTGTTTGTTCTTATCGCGGGTATGATTTATTCCCCCGGGGGTATGTAATGCGCAAAATCTCTATTTTTGGCGCGACCGGCTCGATCGGGCAGAACACCATCGACCTGATAGACAGGCAACCGTCGGCCTATAACGTCGTTGCGCTGACAGGTGCGGCGAATATTGAGAAACTGGCCAAAGACGCGCGTCGTCTGAATGCGGATGTGGCTGTGACCGCCTATGAAAATCGGTTGGAAGACCTGCGTGCGGCGTTGTCCGGGAGCGGTGTTGAGGCTGCGGCGGGGCAGGCGGCGCTTACCGAAGCTGCTATGCGACCTGCGGATTGGGTCATGTCGGCCATCGTCGGGGCAGCCGGGTTGCAGCCAGGTCTAGAGGCATTGAAGCAAGGTGCCACGCTGGCGTTGGCGAACAAGGAGACATTGGTCTGTGCCGGGGCTTTGGTGTTGGAAACAGCCAAAAGGCACAACGCTCGCCTTCTACCGGTAGACAGCGAACATTCCGCCGTATTTCAGGCTCTGGTTGGCGAGGATATCGAGACCGTTGAACGGATCATTATCACGGCGAGCGGGGGTGCCTTCCGCGACTGGCCGCAGCGTGATTTGGCCAATGCCACAGTCGAACAGGCCTCAAGCCACCCGAATTGGGACATGGGGCAACGCATTACAATCGACAGTGCATCTATGTTCAACAAAGCGTTAGAGATGATTGAAACAAAAGAATTCTTCGGGACTTCTCCGGATCAAATCGAAGTGTTGATTCATCCTGAGTCCATCGTGCATTCACTCGTCGGGTTCAAGGACGGGGCCGTCATGGCTCATATGGGTGCTCCAGATATGCGTCATGCCATCGGCTATGCGTTACATTGGCCGGAACGACAAGAATTGCCAGTTGAGCGGTTAAACCTCGCCGAGCTGGGCCAGTTGACCTTTCAGGAGCCGGACGAAGATCGCTACCCGGCATTGCGCCTTGCCCGCAACGTCATGGAACGCGGCGGCCTTTCGGGTACAGTGTTTAACGCCGCCAAGGAACGCGCGCTGGACCTTTTCATCGCCCGGCAGGTTGGTTTTCTTCAGATGGCAGAGATTGTTGAATCCGTTTTGATCAAGTTTGAAACGTCAAATGGCCTTCTTGATGCCGAATTAAACCTTGATAACGTACTGCAAGCGGACCATTTGGCACGTAAGTGGGCCAGCGAAGCCGCAATTCAGAAAGCAGGATAGAAACTTGGACGTACTCTCTCTGATCCCTCAATTTGGCAACTTGCTGTATACTATCGTTGCGTTTGTGGTGGCCCTGTCTGTCATCGTGGCAGTGCATGAATATGGCCACTACATCGTGGGGCGCTGGTCAGGCATACATGCCGAGGTGTTCTCGGTCGGGTTCGGCCCAGTGCTTTGGAGTCGTGTCGATAAGCGCGGAACCCGCTGGCAAGTCGCTGCACTACCGTTTGGCGGCTATGTCAAGTTTCTGGGAGATTCCAACGCTGCGTCGGGCAAAGACTCAGCAGCGATGCAAACGATTACGGAACGAAGCCCCGAAGAATTGCGCCGCACCATGCACGGTGCACCTTTATGGGCAAGAGCGGCTACAGTCGCCGCAGGTCCGATCTTCAATTTTGCAATGTCCATAATCGTTTTTGGTCTGATCTTCATGTACCAGGGTGTGACGCGTGAACCTCTGACAGTAGGTGAATTGCACCCGATTCCGGGCGCGGTTCAGGAGTTGCAAGACGGTGACGAGATCGTAGCCATCGCAGGGCTTCCAGTGCCAGAGTTCGATCAGGAAGGAGCATGGTCCGACTTTACCGATGCTTTGCCTGTAGAACCTGAGCTGGATTACACTGTGGTCCGCGACGGGCAGACGCTGGACGTCTCCGGCCCTTGGCTGTTTCCTGCGCTGATCCAACAGGTTATTCCACGCAGTGCAGCGATGGACATCGATCTGAAACCCGGAGATGTGATTACAGCCGTCAACGGGGAACCAATTTACGCGTTTGAACAGTTGAAAGAACACGTTGAGGGATCTGACGGAAAGGTTCTTTTGCTTAATGTATGGCGGGATGGTGCGGAGTTGGAATTCGCACTCGCGCCGCGCCGCACGGACGAACCACAACCTGAGGGTGGGTTTGTAACCCATTGGCGTATTGGAATTGTCGGTGGAATGGTTATTGACCCGGCGACCGAACCGGCAGGCGTTCTGGCTTCGCTTTCAGGTGGAGTCCAGCAGACCTTGCGCATAGTTGACGGGTCGCTTTCCGGTATCTGGCACATGGTGACTGGGGCGATCAGCACCTGCAACATATCGGGTCCTATTGGCATCGCGGAAACTTCGGGCGCAATGGCGAGCCAAGGTGCGCAGAACTTTATCTTCTTCATTGCGGTGCTCTCGACCGCAGTGGGGCTGTTGAACCTGTTTCCGATTCCAGCGCTGGATGGCGGACATCTGGTGTTCTATGCGTATGAGGCCGTGGCCGGCAAACCGCCCAGTGATGGGGCGCTTCGCGTTCTGATGGGGGTAGGGGTATCGCTGATCCTTGGTCTTATGATCTTCTCGGTGTCCAACGATCTGTTCTGCTGATTGTGGAGATTGCGGCACTTTAATGCCGCAATTTCGCCCCAATACTTGCATAGGCTTTTGCCCGGAATTGATCCGTTTCTGAGGTTGTGATGACAAAGGCCCTGCGCAAATCTGCCAACAGCTTTTGGTGCCTGTTCGTTTTGAACTGGGATACACTGCTGTTCTTCGGTGCGACCGCAATTGCAATGTTCGGCTGGGCCTATCTGATCACAATGTGATTCTTTTTACGTTTCGTAAAAGCAACTTACGTCTCCCCTTGCGCCTGCTTTCTGTTTTGGTCTTTTGACAAGTATAAATATTCTCGCTACTCAGCATTAAAGTCCAAAAATATTGGGTAGTGAAAAAATGACTGATAGGCGAGGCGCGGGCACATCCTGCGGGGGACAAAAGCCCGAAAACAAGATTTTGTGGCGGTCACTAACATTAATATTTCTTCTGACATTGGTGGGTTTTGTACCGGTTCCACAGGTCGCGTGGGCGCAAAACTTCGTCATCAATTCGTTTGATGTCGAGGGAAATCAGCGCATCGAAAGCTCTACTATTATCGCGCGTACAGGGATCGAACCGGGCCAGTCAGTTACTGCCGGTGAATTGAACGATGCCTATCAGCGTTTGCTTGACAGTGGTGTTTTTGAAACAGTCGAATTGACACCACGCGGCAATACTCTGGTAATTGCGGTTGAGGAGTATCCGACGATCAACCAGATCAGCGTCGAGGGAAATCGCCGTGTGAAAGACGATGTGTTGCTTGAAGCAATCTCATCGGAACCGCGCCGAGTATTCACTCCGCAAGTGGCCGAGGCTGACGCCGACCTGATTGCCGAAATCTACTCGTCGCAGGGGCGGGTGTCGGCGACGGTCATTCCTCGCATCATTCGTCGGAGCGATAACCGGGTCGATCTGGTTTTTGAGGTTGCGGAAGGCACCACGATTGAGGTCGAGCGTGTCAGCTTTGTAGGCAACCGCGCATTTTCTGATCGCCGCTTGCGCCGGGTTCTGGAGACCAAGCAAGCTAACTTTTTGCGGACGTTTATCAGCAGTGACACCTTCATTGCTGACCGGATCGAATTCGATAAACAGGTTATTCGCGATTTCTATCTGTCCCGAGGCTACGTCGATTTCCGCGTAAACAGCGCGAATGTTGAATTCACCCAAGAGCGTGACGCTTTCTTCCTGGTGATGAACATCACCGAGGGTCAAAAGTTTTCGTTCGGCCAGATCAGCACGGTCAGTGAAATCCCCGGTGTAGATCCAGCGCCGTATCAAGATGCGTTGAAAATTCGCCCAGGCGTGACTTACACTCCGACGCTGGTTGAGAACTCGATCGCCCGGATGGAGCGTCTTGGAATCAAGCAGGGCGTCGATTTTTTACGGGTCGAACCGCGCGTGACGCGCAACGCACGTGATCTGACGCTGGATGTTCAGTTTGTTCTGACAAAGGGTCCGCGGATCTTTGTTGAAAGGATCGACATTGAGGGCAACACAACCACGCTTGACCGTGTGATCCGCCGCCAATTTGATACGGTCGAAGGTGATCCCTTCAATCCGCGTGAAATTCGCCAGGCTGCAGAGCGTATCCGGGCGTTGGGTTTCTTCGCGGTCGCCGATGTTGAACCGCGCGAGGGGTCGTCGCCCAGTCAGGTCATTGTTGACGTCGACGTGGAAGAGCAGCCCACCGGATCGCTGAGCCTTGGTGGTAGTTACTCGGTCTCGGACGGTTTTGGTGTTGCAATCGGGTTGAGCGAGTCCAACTTCCTCGGCCGTGGGCAAACTGTGGGCGTCAGTCTTTCGACGGCACAGGACGCCGAGCAATATACGCTGAACTTTTCCGAACCCTATCTGTTGGGTCGCAAGCTGCGGTTCGATCTGGGACTGGGTCTGTCGACAACAAATTCAAGCTTTGCCAGCTACGACACCGAGACACTGTTTTTCCGTCCTCAGCTAAGCTACGCCATCGGTGAGTTGTCAGCACTGCGACTGCGCTATAACTGGGACCGTAGCGAGATGACGCAACAGGATGACGAGATCAACGGAGCGGTCATTGCTTCGGACATTGCGCAGGGCGAACGTACGACCAGCTCATTGGGTATCTCATACATCTATGACAGCCGGCTTGGCGGTCTGAACCCCAACGCAGGTGTTCTGTTCGAGGCTGGTATTGATGCAGCCGGGCTGGGCGGTGACAACGAGTTCTACAAGACGACGGCGCGCGGTATTGCGCAAACCCGAGTTTGGAACGAAGAGGTCGTGCTGCGCGCGACACTCGAAGTTGGCGCCTTACACTGGAGAGGCGATGACTTTAGCCGAACCATCGACCGCTTTGTTCTGGGGCCGAGTGTCTTCCGTGGCTTCGAGCCCGCGGGTATCGGTCCACGTGACCTGTCGAATGGTCAGGATGATGCGATCGGGGGCAACTATTACTGGGTTGCACGCCTTGAATCAGACTTTCCGCTGGGCCTGCCCGAGGAATTGGGCCTGCGCGGCGGGGTGTTCTATGACTTCGGCAACCTTTACAACCTCAACGACGTCAACACGGCCGGTGGCGATATCGTTGGTGAGGATGGTTCGATCCGTCACGTGATCGGCGTCTCTGTTCTGTGGGAAACCCCCTTTGGTCCGCTGCGCTTTAACTTCTCGCATGCGCTCAAGAAAGAGGACTTCGACAAAGAGCAGAACTTTGACCTGACGGTTCAGGCCCGGTTCTAATCCTGTATGTTGAAGGATGTTGTCATCAAAATGCGGGGCCCGTTGCGGGCCCTATGTGTTTTTTTAGCCCTGTTTGCCGCCGATACTGCGGTATCTCAGCAGTTGGGGGTACCTGAAAGCAGTGTCGTAACACTGTCGAGCGAACGTTTGTTCGCCGAATCTGCCTTTGGCAAGCGGGTCCTGCGTGAGATCGAAGTTGAAGGCATACTGCTAGGGGAAGAGAACGAACGCATCGTGGCGGAACTCAGCCACGAGGAAAAGGTTCTGACAGAGCAGCGCGCGACAATGACGGCTGAGGAGTTTCGCCCTCTGGCTGATGCTTTTGACGAAAAGGTCCAGTCGCATCGAGAGGGCCAGAGGGCAAAACTAGACGCGTTAGCCCGCCGCGGCGAGGACGCCCGGCAAAGGTTCCTCGTGCTGGTGCGGCCTGTTTTGATCGATCTGTTGCGCGAATCCGGGGCCGCGATCATCATTGAACGTTCAAGCGTCTTCCTGAGTTCGGACCGCACTGACATCACGGATGCGGCAATTGCCCGGATTGATGCGGTAATTGGCGACGGTCGCGCCGTTGAATCCGGGGCTAGTGAATAGGTTTGCTTGCCCTTGGGGCGCGGTATTGCTAACCACGCGGCAAACAGAAAATCAGCACGGGACAACACCACTATGAGCACGGAAACCAAGAGCGCCGATATTCAGCTGATACAGCGGATCTTGCCGCACCGCTATCCGTTTCTGCTGGTCGACAAGGTTGTTGATATCTCGGGTTATCAGTCGGCTGTTGGCATCAAGAACGTCACGATGAACGAGCCGCATTTCCAAGGCCACTTTCCGGGCACTCCGATCATGCCGGGCGTCACCATTGTCGAAGCGATGGCACAGACCGCAGGCGTGATGCTAGGTGTAGGCATGGATGTCATCGACAGCGAGTTGTTGATTTATTTCATGAACATCGACAAGTGCAAATTCCGCAGAAAAGTAATCCCGGGTGACGTGCTTGAGATGCACGTAGAAACCGTGCGGGGCAAAAAGGGTGGCAAAATCTTCAAGTTCAGCGGTCGTGCGACGGTAGATGGTGAAGTCGCGACCGAGGCTGAATTCTCGGCCTATGTCGACTGGGACATGGAAAAAACAACATGAGCGGCATTCACCCAAGCGCAATCATTGAAGACGGTGCGCAAATCGGTGAGGGCTGCATCGTTGGACCTTTCTGCCACATCGGCCCACAGGTCAAACTGGGCGATCGGGTCGAGCTGAAATCTCATGTCGTGGTGACGGGCGACACGTCAATCGGTGACGAAACCGTTATCTTCAATTTCTCAGTGATCGGAGAAATTCCGCAGGACCTGAAGTTCGGCGGTGAGGATACGCGTCTGCGGATTGGCAAGCGCAACCGCATTCGTGAGCATGTCACGGTAAACACCGGTACAGAAGGCGGCGGCGGCGTAACCCGGATTGGTGATGATTGCCTGTTGATGGCGGGTGTGCATGTGGCGCACGACGTTCAGATTGGAAACCGGGTGATCATGGTCAATCACGCTGGTGCCGCAGGGCACTGCATTATCGAAGATGACGTTATTGTCGGCGGCATTTCAGGCTTACACCAGTGGGTGCGCGTGGGCCGTGGCGCGATTATTGGTGCGCTCACCATGGTGGCCAATGATGTTATCCCATACGGTCTGGTACAGGCACCACGGGGTGAACTGGACGGGCTGAACCTTGTCGGTTTGAAACGAAAAGGGGTGTCGCGCGAGGATATCGCGGCATTGCGCGCGGCCTTCCGGGAATTGTCTGACGGAGAAGGTACGTTCATGGAGCGGGCCCATCGACTCGGCCAAGACAACCAGAGCGAATATGTCCAGCGCATCGTGGATTTTGTGACTGGTGAGTCGGATCGCTCGTTTCTGACACCAAGGAAGTAGGCCGATGCTGGCGCTGATTGCCGGAACAGGAGCATTGCCGGGTGAGGTGGTTGATTGCCTCACCGAGCGTCCCTTGATCTGCGCGATGGAGGGGTTCGCACCTGACAGCTTAAGCACAGATATCGTCTTTCCGCTGGAGCATTTGGGGAGTTTTATCGCGGACCTCAAAGCCCGGGGTGTCACTGAGATTTGCATGGCTGGCGCCGTCCGTCGTCCGGCCATTGATCCAGCGCGGATTGACGCCGCCACGATGCCTTTGGTCCCTGTGCTTCAACAGGCGATGATGTCTGGGGATGACGGCGCATTGCGCGCGGTAATTGGACTTTTCGAAGACTCTGGTCTAAACGTACGCGCCGCGCATCAGATCGCGCCGGCCTTGCTGCCTCCGCTGGGATGCCTGACCGAGGCTCAACCGTCCAAAGCTGATCTGTCCGATGCGGACAGGGCGGCAAGTATTCTTCGGGCCATGGGTGCGGCGGATATCGGACAGGCCTGTGCGGTGTTAAAAGGGCAGGCACTGGCTGTTGAAAGCATCTTTGGGACCGATTGGATGTTGCAATCCTTGACGCAACGGCCCGACGCAGGCGGGGGTATTTTATTCAAAGCCCCAAAGCCCAATCAGGATCGACGCGCTGATCTGCCGACCATTGGACCAGGAACTGTTTCGAGTGCCGTGGCTGCCGGTTTGGTCGGCATAGTAATTGAGAAAGGCGGCGTAATCGTATTGCAGAGGGATCGGGTCATTGATGAGTGCAACCGCCTTGGCCTTTTCCTCCAAGTGCGCGAGCGGGCCAGTTGATGCGGGTATTTCTGGTCGCCGGCGAACCTTCGGGCGATCGGTTGGGCGGTGCATTGATGGAAGGGCTACGCAGTCTGGTCCCCGATATTCAGTTTGACGGGGTAGGCGGCCCATTGATGCAGGCACAGGGCTTGGACAGCCGCTTTCCGATGGCCGAACTCTCGGTAATGGGTCTGGTCGAGGTCCTGCCGAAATATTTCCACCTGAAACGTCGCATAGCCGAGACGGCCCAAGCCGTTCTGGACACGCAGCCCGACGTGTTGATCACAATTGACAGTCCCGATTTCTCGCTGCGCGTCGCGAAGATCGTCAAGGCGCAAAGCAAGATCAGAACGGTGCACTACGTTGCCCCTAGTGTGTGGGCCTGGCGACCCGGACGCGCCGACAAAATGGCGAAAGTCATCGATCATGTTCTGGCGCTTTTGCCGTTCGAGCCACCCTATATGGAACGCGCGGGCATGGAGTGTGATTTTGTCGGCCATCCCGTCGCCAGCGAGCCGGTAGCCTCGGAAGCGGATATTCAGGAGTTTCGAGACGCCTATAGCCTTGGGGCCGCACCGCTTATTCTTACCCTTCCGGGTTCGCGCGGCGGAGAGATTGATCGCCTCGCACCGATCTTTGGCGACGTATTGCGGCTGTACCTGAAAAACAGGCCCGATGCTCGGGTCGTAGTACCCGCCGTAGCGCATATGGTCGATGCCGTGGCTGAGCATGTGCGCGCCTGGCCCGGGAATCCAGTCGTTCTTGACCCGCGCGAAATGGCTTCGGATCAGGCGGTGAAAGAAAAGCGGGCTGCATTTGCGGCGGCTGAACTGGCGTTGGCGGCTTCGGGAACCGTTTCGCTGGAACTGGCCGCACAAGCCACGCCGATGGTGATTGCCTACAGGCTAAGTTGGCTGACCCAGAAGATAGCCGAACGAATGGTCAAGCTGGATACGGTGACTCTGGTCAATCTTGTTTCAGAAACCCGGACCGTGCCTGAATGTCTGCTGGATGACTGCCAGCCGGAAACAATTGCTGCGGCACTGGAGCAGGTCTCGGCTGCTCCGAATGCACAACTTGAGGCAATGGCGACAACGATGGAACGGTTGGGACACGGGGGTGAGGCACCCGGCCTGCGCGCAGCGCGCGCGGTTTTGGCAAGGATGAAGTCCTAGTGCTGGATTTCGTGGCGTTTGGCCTGTCTGTCTTTATGGCTCAGATTCTGACCAATCTGGACAACCTTGCAGCACTGCTTGCGCTTTCATTGGTGGCCGGAGCGAAGCGGTCAGTCTTTGGCTTCCTATTGGCACAGGTGATCATAATCTGCTCAGCGCTCATGCTTGCCTTTGGGGTGGCAGATGTGGTGCCGCGTGGGGCGGGATATTTGGGTCTGATCCCATTGGGTCTGGGTGTTTTGACCTTGATCCGAAAAAGGCGTGGAACCGATGACGATGCCAATCCCAAGCTTCAAAACGGAGCATCGATCCTCGTGACCACACTGCTGTTTCTCAGCCTTTCGGTGGACACTTTTGCAATTCTGGCACCCCTGCTGGCGGATTCGGCGCCGAATTACCGCACCGCAGGCGTTGCTGGCGCAGGGCTTGCCGCATGTTGCCTTGCGTTGATCGCTCTGCTTGGATCAAAAGTCCCATTTATGAGCGGCTCTGTCGCCAATCGATTGGAAAGCCTTGTGCCGTATGTGATGATTTGCGCTGGTCTGTATATCCTCAGCAACTCATGGACGGACGCAATCTAGTATCCGCGCCAGATCCAACCGCCGCCAAAAATGCGGCTGCCTTCAGAGGCATAGAATACACAGGCTTGACCCGGCGAAACGCCTTCCTCGGGCGTTAGCAGTTCAACCTCGGACGTTGTATCGCTTAGGGGACGAATGATTGCCTCTTGCGGGGGGCGCGTTGATCGAACCTTGACCGAAACATGCCATTCCTTTTGCGAGGCAAAAGGCGAATCCCCCAACCAATTGATTTCGCGGACCGGGACGGTTCGGGTGGAAAGCATCTCTTTGGGACCGACAACCACCTGTTTCTTATCGACGTCCAACTTGACGACGTACAAGGGCTCACTGAGGCCACCAATACCCAGTCCGCGTCGTTGCCCAATGGTGTAGTGGATCACACCATCATGTTGCGCCAAGACGCGTCCATCTGCGTGGACAATCTCACCCGGTTCGGCCGCGCCGGGGCGCAGCTTTTCGATTACGCTGGCGTAATTCCCGTTCGGCACAAAACAAATGTCCTGACTGTCGGGTTTGTCGGCCACCGCCAGCCCGTATTGCGCGGCCATCTCGCGCGTCGCATCCTTCGAGGGCAGGTGGCCCAGCGGGAACCGAAGAAAATCCAACTGCTCGGGCGTGGTTGAGAACAGAAAATACGACTGATCGCGATTTGCATCCTCGGCGCTGTGCAGTTCTGGCCCGTTTGGCCCCATCTTTCGTTGAATATAGTGACCTGTGGCCATGCAGTCGGCCTCAAGATCCTTGGCGGTCTCCAATAGATCCTTGAACTTCACCCGTTCGTTGCAACGGATGCAGGGCACAGGAGTTGCGCCCGCCAGATAGCTGTCGGCAAACTCATCTATCACAGCGTCCTTGAAGATGTTCTCGTAATCCAACACGTAGTGAGGGAACCCGCGCTCCTCAGCCACGCGACGTGCATCGTGAATATCGATGCCCGCGCAACAGGCACCTTTCTTTGCCAATGCTGCACCGTGATCGTAAAGTTGCAGCGTCACGCCCACCACATCATAGCCCTGATCCGCGAGATAAGCGGCTACGACAGAACTGTCCACACCACCGGACATAGCCACAACCACACGCGTTTCCGACGGGGGTTTGGCAAAGCCAAGCGAGTTCAGCGGTGTCTCGGTATCCAGGGCCATGACGATTCCATAACGGGTTAAGAAAGACCGGCAGAATATAGGAAAATTCTACACACTCTCAAGGGGCGGTTTCACTCGTCATTAAGTACGCTGGTGTCAGCCTTGCTGCAGCACGAAGAGGGTCGAAAAATGCTATTACAGAAAGTCGAGGGTCCCAGATCTGTAACCCTTCCGGATGGTTCAATTTTATCGCGTGCAGATTTACCGCCAGAAAACACGACGCGCTGGGTTGCGTCGCGGAAAGTAATCGTGGTGCGCGGCGTATTATACGGGCTGATAACACTCTCCGACGCAAAAAAGCGATATGGATTAAGCGATGAAGAATTCAATTCATGGGTAAAAGCGGTCGCCGAACACGGAACTGACGCTTTGAAGGTCACCGCACTAAAAAAATATCGACAACTTAAAGGCGAAAGTGAATAAGGGTTTCAACGGTAACGTCAGATTAACCATTTTTGAGCAGGGTGAATTTGAAATTGGTAAATTGACCCGAATTGGAGCGGTGAATGCGAATTCTTCTTGTCGAGGATGATCCAACCACGTCAAAAAGCATTGAATTGATGCTGACGCATGCAAACCTAAATGTCTACGCAACGGACCTGGGTGAGGAAGGCATCGATCTTGCGAAACTCTATGACTATGATCTGATCCTGCTGGATTTGAACCTTCCGGACATGAACGGTCACGAAGTGCTGCGTCAGCTGCGCATCGCCCGTGTTGAGACACCAATTCTGATTTTGTCCGGCGCGGATGATACTGAGAACAAGATCAAAGGATTTGGCTTTGGTGCGGATGACTACATGACCAAACCATTCCATCGTGAGGAATTGGTGGCCCGGATTCACGCCATTATTCGGCGATCAAAGGGGCATTCGCAATCCATCATTCACACTGGCCGGGTCGCTGTGAACCTGGACGCCAAGACAGTTGAAGTGGAAGGAAAAACGGTTCATCTGACAGGCAAAGAATACCAGATGCTCGAGCTGCTAAGCCTGCGGAAAGGCACTACGCTGACTAAAGAGATGTTCCTGAACCACCTATATGGCGGCATGGATGAGCCCGAGTTAAAGATCATCGACGTTTTCATTTGCAAGCTGCGCAAGAAGCTTAGCAACGCGACAGGCGGTGATAACTATATCGAGACTGTTTGGGGCCGCGGATATGTCCTGCGTGATCCGCAAAGCAAAACCGTTGATGAAACGCGGATGGCTGTAGGGGCGTGAACAGAACACAGTCGCCCAAAGTCCGGGGTGATCCTGCGCGCTGACCATACAGCGCATCTGGACCTGGCCATGACCTCGCCCTATCACTGAGGCCCAAGATGACGTGACAGGGCGAGGCCATGAGTAATTTGATTCCGGTAGCTGACCTGACTGAAGAGGCCGCCCGCGAAGAGTTGGCGCAATTGGCAGCGCAATTGTTGCGAGCAGACAAACTCTATCACGGCGAAGACGCGCCAGAGATATCTGATGCAGCCTACGACGCGCTCAAGCGTCGAAACGCTGAGATCGAGGCAAGGTTTCCGAATCTGAAACGCACCGACAGTCCCTCGGACCAGATCGGAGCGCGACCCGCTGGAGGGTTTTCGAAAGTAACCCATGCGGTTCGAATGATGTCGCTGGGTAATGCGTTCGACGATGAAGACATTCAGGATTTTGACCGATCTGTCCGAAAGTACCTTGGGCTGGATGCTGCAACACCGCTGTCGTTTACTGCAGAACCCAAAATCGACGGCCTGTCCCTTTCATTGAGATATGAAAATGGCAAGCTGGTGCAGGCTGCTACACGCGGCGACGGAGAGGTGGGGGAAAACGTCACAGCAAACGCCCGGACGATTTCAGATATTCCGCAGCTTCTGGAAAACGCGCCGAAAGTGCTGGAAGTCCGGGGGGAGGCCTACATGTCGCATGAAGACTTCGAAAGACTGAATGCATCGCAGGAAGACGCCGGTGAAAAGACCTTTGCCAACCCAAGAAACGCCGCTGCGGGTTCATTGCGCCAACTGGATGCGTCCGTCACACGCGCGCGCCCTCTGAAATTCTTTGCCTATGCTTGGGGGGAATTGTCGGAACCGTTGGCAACCACGCAGATGTCTGCAATTGAGCGGCTGCATGATCTGGGGTTTGCTACGAATCCACTGACCAAGCTGTGTGAAACAACCGCTCAGATGCTAGAGCACTACCGCGATATCGAGGTCCAGCGATCCACACTCGGCTATGACATTGACGGAGTTGTTTATAAGGTAAACGACCTGTCCTTGCAGGGTCGGCTCGGGTTCCGCTCCACGACCCCCCGTTGGGCGATTGCGCATAAATTCCCGGCTCAGCTTGCATGGACCCGTCTGGAAGCGATCGACATTCAGGTGGGGCGCACAGGTGCGTTGAGCCCGGTTGCCAGGCTGCATCCGGTCACGGTAGGCGGGGTCGTGGTTTCAAATGCCACATTGCACAATGAAGACTATATCGCGGGCCGGGACGCCAAGGGCGGCACGATCCGAGACGGTAAAGACATCCGCGTCGGCGACTGGGTTCAGGTGTACCGCGCCGGCGATGTAATTCCCAAAATCGCGGATGTGGACATTTCAAAACGGCCAGAAGCTGCCACCTCTTTCGAATTTCCCACGACCTGCCCTGAATGCGGCAGCGATGCCATCCGCGAAGAGGGTGACGCCGTGCGCCGCTGTACGGGCGGTGTGATTTGTCCTGCACAAGCAATTGAAAAATTGAAACATTTCGTTTCTCGCAAGGCGTTTGATATCGAAGGTCTGGGTGCCAAGCAGATCGAAATGTTCTATAGCGACCCCGATCTTCCGATTAAAACTCCGGTAGATATATTTACCCTGCACGACCGAGACAGTGCAAATTTGACAAAACTGGCCAATCGAAAAGGCTGGGGTGCACAGAGTGCCAGGAACCTCTGGGAGGCGATTGACGAAAAACGCCAAATTCCGTTTGGTCGGCTGCTATTTGCGCTGGGTATTCGGCATATGGGCGAGGCGGCGTCTAACCTAATCGCGACCCATTATGGCGGCTGGCCCGAATTCGAAAGTGCGATTACCGCGGCGGCAGATTTCAATGGGCCAGAGTGGGATGACCTGCTCAGCGTCGATGGAGTTGGTGAAGTCATGGCCCGGGCGCTCGTGTCCGCCTTTGCGCAAGACGCAGAGCGGGCCAGCATAGATGCTCTGGTCGCTCAGTTGGACGTGCAAGCCGCCAAACGGCCAGATACCGCTGGCAGCCCAGTCGCCGGAAAGACTGTCGTTTTCACCGGGACATTGGAAAAGATGACCCGCGCCGAAGCCAAGGCCAGGGCCGAGGCACTTGGCGCGAAGGTGTCGGGGTCTGTCAGCAAAAAGACCGATCTTCTGGTGGCGGGTCCTGGAGCAGGCTCAAAGGCGAAAAAAGCCGCTGATCTTGGTATTGAAACACTGGACGAGGATGGTTGGCTGCAGCTGATCGGTTCTGCATGAGTGGTCGCCCAGAAAGCTTGTTCCCGCTGTTTGCCAGCTTGGAAACTCTGGATGGGGTCGGGCCAAAGACAGCTCAGATCTTGATACAAGCGGGGACGGAGTCCCCGCGTGACGTTCTCTTCAACCTGCCATACGCCGTGATCGACCGCCGCCGTCGCGACACGATCCGGGATGTTGATCTTCCTGCCACGCTGACGGTCGAGGTGACTGTCGGCGCGCATCGGCCACCCCGCAACAAGGGCGGCGCCTACAGGGTTCACGTCGAGGATAGCCAGGCAGACTTTCAATTGGTCTTTTTCCACGCACGCGGAGAGTACCTGAAAAAGGTTCTTCCGCAGGGGGCGCGTCGTGTCATCTCGGGCAAGCTTGAACTCTTCGACGGGATGGCGCAGATGGTCCACCCTGATTACATGCTGCCACTAGAAGACGCCAAGGACATCCCAGAGTTTGAACCCGTATACCATCTGACCCAGGGGATCACGCAAAAGACGGCTTACAAAGCCGCCCGTAGCGCCTTGGCGCGCGCGCCTGTTCTGAACGAATGGATTGATACGGCTTTGATCGCAAAACAAGGGTGGCCCGATTGGGCAGCGGCCGTTGCTGCGGCGCACAATCCGCAAGGGGCCGATGATGTAGCAGCCCATGCCCCGGCGCGGGAACGTTTGGCGTATGACGAGCTTTTCGCGCATCAATTGACGCTGGCGCTAGCGCGGCAGCGCGAGCGGAAAGCGCGTGGCATTGTGAGTGTTGGTACAGGTGTTTTGCAAAGCAAAGTTCTTGCCAGTCTGCCGTACAAACCAACCGGCGCTCAACTTCGGGCCATTGATGACATCGCAAGTGACATGGCGTCGGATGCTCGGATGAACCGTTTGTTGCAAGGTGATGTAGGCGCAGGAAAAACACTCGTGGCGTTCATGGCCTTGCTTATCGCCGTCGAAGCGGGCGGGCAGGGTGTCATGATGGCGCCAACTGAAATTCTTGCACGCCAACACTTGGAAGGTCTGCGCCCCTTGGCCGAAGACGCAGGCATTGTTCTGGAAATCCTGACTGGACGCGACAAAAGCGCGGAACGTCGCGCCAAACTGGCGGCTTTGAAAAGCGGCGACATTCAAATTCTGGTCGGCACACATGCCGTATTTCAAAATGATGTGGAGTTCAAAGCGCTGCGTTTGGCAATTGTTGACGAACAGCACAGGTTCGGCGTGCGTCAACGGATGGAACTGTCCGAGAAAGGGCAGGGCGCGGACGTTTTGGTGATGACGGCCACTCCGATCCCGCGCAGCCTGGCATTGGCGCAATATGGCGATATGGACGTATCTGTATTGGACGAAAGGCCGCCCGGACGGAAACCCGTCAAGACGGCAATCGTGAGCACCGAACGCATGGATGAGGTTGTTTCGCACCTGCGCCGCGCGATCGCTGAGGGGCGCCAATGCTATTGGGTTTGCCCGCTGGTTGACGAGTCTGAAGTTTCAGATTTGACGGCGGCTGAGGAAAGGTTCAAGCGGTTGCGGGCCATTCTTGGCGAAGGAACGGTTGGTTTGGTGCACGGCCAGATGCCAGCAGCTGAAAAAGACGCTGCAATGAAAGCCTTTCAAGAGGGGAAGACAAAGGTGTTGGTCGCCACGACCGTGATCGAGGTTGGGGTCAATGTTCCCAACGCATCCATCATGGTCATCGAGCGGGCCGAGATTTTCGGGTTGGCGCAACTGCACCAATTGCGCGGCCGTGTCGGGCGCGGTCAGTCCGATTCGACCTGCCTTATGATGTATCAACCTCCGCTCAGCGAGGGTGGCCGAAAAAGGCTGGAAGTTTTACGCGAAACCGAGGACGGATTTCGGATTTCCGAAACAGACCTTCAGATGCGTGGTGCAGGCGATTTGATTGGAACGGCCCAATCCGGGTTGCCAAAGTTTCGGATAGCAGACCTTGAACGTCAGGCCGGGCTTATGGCTACGGCCCAAACCGATGCCCGTGCATTGTTGACTGCTGACCCTTCGCTGCGGTCTGACCGGGGGCAGGCCGCGCGCGTTCTTCTGTGGCTCATGAAGCAGGATCAGGCAATCCGTTTAATTTCAGTAGGTTAAAGAGATATTACCAATTTGTTCACATTTGTTCCTAAAAAGTTCTTTACCGACTCGCCGAAATATGAGAACAAAAGATCAACACAAGGATGCTATCCAGAGGTGAGACCATGCTGACCCAGATCAAGATGACTTTGAGCCGATCGCAGTCGACGATTTTGCAGGACGCTGTAGGGGCCGTGTCTTTGGTGGTCATGCTCATGGTTGCCCTGCATATTCCCGGAGTTTTCTGACCGTTTCTGCCTGCGATCTCGTGCCGGCGTTACCGTGCTGTTATCCCCATTTCAGTCAAGGGTGACCAACCTGTCCCAATCCTCTTGAGAGGCCTGCCTCGGCCTCGTACGGCTATCCGGACCCTACGCGAGACACGCACAACCTGCCGCCGCCCTTTCCGCCCGGAAGGCGCGGCGGTTTTTTCTTAAAACTTTCCGGTTTGTATACACGCAGGCTTCGCTTCGACCTTTGGAGCGCCTGAAGAGAGAACAACAGGGTGCTTAAACGGTACTACATTATCCTGATACGTAAACGACGTGCCTAAGTGATAGGTCATTGAAAACAAATCAATACCTTCAGATAATCGGCCTTGATTAACGCGGGAGAGCGAACAGCTTTCTGGCACACCGCTGCAAACACGCTATCATTACTTTAGGGCGATACAGACCCAGAGCCTCAAACAGGAATCAGTTAAATTAGTCTGAACTGGTCTAAGTTTTGCGCGCAGAAGAATTACAAAAAACGTGTTTTAAGCACAATTAGCCTGTTCAGCCTGCTCCAAGGCTTCGGCTGTGGCTTCTAAAGCCAGCATAATCGACGCATGGCGGTTCTTGTAGTCCCGCGCCGGAATCAGAACTTCCAAACCGTTAAAAGGGGCATCCGGGGCGGGGCCACCCTTTTTCAACATGGCTGCCAGTTGATCGCGCGCTGTTTCCACTTGCGCGCGTGTTGCGCCGATGATCGCGCTGCCAACAACCGAAGCAGAGGCCTGACCCAAAGCACAAGCTTTGACGTCCTGGCCAAAATCCGAGACTTTGCCGTCCTGAACATTTAAATCAACGGTTATGGTTGATCCACACAGCGGCGACCGCTTTTTTACCGTGGCATCAGGATGATCAAGCCGGTCCAGATGCGGAATGTCTGCTGCCAGCGACAAGATGCGGCCAGAATAGAGTTTGATAAGGTCATTTTCACCGGACATGGCTTTACCTCGTTGCCTGTCCCCCATACATAGTCAGCCTCTACCGGGATGCAAAAGGTTTTTCTCATGTCCGCGACTGTCGCGTTTGATCCATCGTCTTTGAAGTACAACGAAGCTGGTCTGATCCCTGCCATAGCCCAAGATGAAAGCTCGGGCGAGGTGCTGATGATGGCCTGGATGAACGCGCAAGCCGTAGAAAAAACGTTGAAAACCGGTCGCGTCACGTATTGGTCGCGGTCCCGCCAGTCATTCTGGATCAAGGGTGAAACGTCAGGTCACGTGCAGGAACTGGTAGATTTTCGGCACGATTGCGACCGCGATTGCTTGCTGGTTCTGGTCCGTCAAACCGGCCCCGCCTGCCACACGAACCGCAGGACCTGCTTCTACACTGCCGTACGGAACGGGAAAGAGGTTGAGCTGATGCCACCAATGGTTTGACACGGTCACAAACCGATCAAGGCCCGGATATCCTCTGCGGTGGCCCCTTCCGCACGGTATTTTGAAAGCGCGCGCGCGTCATCGCGTTTAGCCAACCGTTTACCGGCCTCGTCGCGGATCAACCTGTGATGACGGTACGTTGGTGTTCGCAATCCCAACAAGCGCTGCAAAACGACATGAATTCTCGTGGCCTCGAACAGGTCCTGTCCGCGCACGACATGGGTAATCCGTTGCGCGGCGTCATCCAGAACTACTGACAGGTGGTAGGATGTTCCCATATCACGACGCGACAGCACTACGTCACCGATCGTGTTCGTCAACTCTTCCATCGTAAACGCGATCAATCCTGTCTCACCATTTGGTCCGGCACCGGTTTCCACAAAAGAACCGATCTGAGCGCCAGGATCGTCTGATCCGGAGAGCACCCGGCAGGCAGCCGCCATATTCAACCGAAGCGGAATGTCCTTCGGGCGCGGTCCGTCTGCTGCGGATGGTCGGAATTTGTCTCGGCACGTACCCGGATAAATGATGCCATCCGGCCCATGAAGCGGACGGCCTTCTTGCGGCGCACTGGCCGCTGAAGCAATGTCTTTCCGGTTGCACGTACACGGGTAAAGCAGGCCACGGGCCCAAAGCCTGTCCAGTGCCGTTGTATAGACGCCCAATCGCTCGGATTGCCGCATCACGGGTTCAGGCCAGTTGAGACCAATCCAGCGCAAATCCCTGTAGATTTGATCTTCCCAGCTTGAGCGAGAACGCGCTCGGTCAATATCTTCAATCCTCAGAAGGAATTGACCGTTCTCCGCCACTGCCAGGTCATGGGCCAGAAGCGCTGAGTAAGCATGCCCCAAATGCAAAGGACCACTGGGTGAAGGCGCAAATCGAGTTCTAAATGTCACGCTTTTTGAACAACATATACGTCAGACTTAAGGTCCATTCCTGGAAGGTGCGGGCCATACTCGCGAAATAGCAAACGTGCCGCGCCTGTGTCCAGCCAGTCATTCAGGCGTGAGGTATAAGAGACGTCGTCAAGTGTATGATCATTAAAGGAAAACGCAAGCATTCCATCTTTGGGCAGAGCACGCATCAATATGTCGAATACCGCAGGTGGAGCTGCGCCAGTGCCGATAACGCCGATTGCAGCAATTGCCTTGTAAGCACCTTGATCCAGAGGGTTCGGATCCGTGATCTCGAAAGATGAAAGCTTGCGATAAACACCTTTTGCTGCCGCACCCTCCAACATCTTGGGGGATGGATCAACGCCGTCAATAACCTCAAAACCTACTGCGTTTAAGGCTACACCTGACAGGCCAGTTCCGCATCCGTAGTCCAGAATGGGCGTCTGCGGCTGGGGCAGTTTTGACCACAATGCCTCGGCCACCCGACCGGGGGTTGCATATCCTTGCGCGGCCACCTCGGAATCATACGACGATGCCCATTTCTGATAATGTGCGTGTGTGGCTTGCGGAGTGTCCAGGCCGTAGGTGTCCTTGAGATATTTATCGCTCATAGACTGATGTTAAGCGCGATAGCCCCGGTGCGTCCAGTCAGCTTTGCCCCAACCAGCGCGTCCACTCGGCTTTGGCCCGATCTGTATAGGCCTTGTAGCGGTCTTTTCGACCGCGACGTCCACCTTTCAAGCCGTCCACCGGGCGGAATAGACCAAAGTTGACATTCATGGGTTGAAAAGTCTTGGCCTCAGCTCCGCCGGTAATATGGTGGATCAGGGCGCCCATCGCGCTGTCTTTTGGTATCTCGGGCAGGTCCAGACCTAGAATCTCGGCTGCGGCCAGCCGGCCAGCCAAAAGACCCATCGCCGCGCTTTCGACATAACCCTCAACCCCGGTGATCTGCCCGGCAAATCGAATGTTCGGCTTGGACTTCAAACGCATCTGCACGTCCAGAAGCGTGGGCGAGTTGATGAACGTATTGCGATGAATCCCGCCAAGTCGCGCAAAACTGGCGTTTTCCAAACCGGGGATCATGCGGAAAACCTCGGTCTGCGCACCATATTTCATCTTGGTTTGAAAACCCACGATATTGAACAACGTCCCAAGAGCGTTGTCGCGGCGCAACTGGACCACGGCATGTGGTTTGACGTCCGGCTGGTGTGGATTGGTCAGGCCAACCGGCTTCATCGGGCCATGGCGCAGCGTTTCGCGTCCACGCTCGGACATCACTTCGATGGGCAGACAACCGTCAAAATAGCCTGCGGTCTCGCCCTCGTGGAATTCGGTCTTGTCGGCGGCCAGCAACGCATCAATGAACGCCTCATACTGATCCTTGTCCATCGGACAGTTCAAATAGGCGGTCCGTTCTTCCTCGGTTTCGCCCTTGTCATAGCGCGATTGCATCCATGCTTTGCTCATATCGATGCTATCGGCATAAACGATGGGGGCGATTGCGTCGAAGAAGGCCAGGGACTCTGCGCCGGTCTCGGCACGAATAGCTTCGCCCAAAGTAGCCGAGGTCAAAGGACCGGTTGCGAAAATCCAATGACCTTCGTCGGGCAGGGCGGTCACCTCTTCGCCAGTGACCTCAATTCTCGGATGGCTGCGCAGTTTCGCGGTGACGGCTTCGGCGAAGGGATCACGATCAACGGCCAGCGCACCACCGGCGGGAAGACGGTGCGCATCGGCCGTCGCCATGATCAAGCCATTTGCCGCCCGCATTTCCCAATGCAGCAAGCCAACTGCATTCTGTTCGTCATCATCGGATCGGAAAGAGTTTGAGCATACCATCTCGGCCAGATTTCCGGTTTGGTGTGCAAAAGTGCCCACTTTGGGCCGCATTTCATGGATCACCACATCCACGCCCATTTCCGCCGCCTGCCAAGCGGCCTCGGACCCGGCCATGCCGCCGCCCACGATATGCAATTTCTGTGTCATGCGCTGCCACATAGGGTAGTGCAAAGCACAACGCAACACAGACTGAATAGCGTTAGTGTTTTAGGGGATTTTGGGGTCGCCGCTGCGGGAATGTCTACGCCGGTGAGAGAAACCAGCTTGGAGGGACCTTCCGCCCACGGCGACCCAAAAGTGTCTCCAGAGCCTAAGCTCTGTCCCAGCATTGCCACAGTGTCGCCCTTTTGAAAAGTGCTAAATTGCGAACAATGCTAAAAATTGTTGACAATAATCGCCTTATTGATGCCAGTTTGGCGGTCTTTTTTCGATAAATGCAGATATGCCTTCTTCGGTATCACGGTGCAGCATATTCTGCGCCATTACGTCTCCGGTGTAATCGTAGGCTTGTTCAATCGGCATTTCTAACTGCTGATAAAAGGCCTGCTTCCCGATCTTGACTGCGGAACCCAGCTTGTCCGCAAGCTGATTTGCAAGCGCCGCAGTTTCATGCTCCAACAGCATTTCCGGCACGACACGATTGACCAAGCCCAATTCTGCGGCAGTTTCGGCTGAAATGAACTCACCAGTTGTCAACATCTCGAACGCTCGTTTGCGAGGGATGTTGCGACTGAGCGCAACCATCGGGGTCGAACAGAACAGGCCGATATTCACGCCATTCACACCAAACCGCGTCCCTTCTGCGGCAACTGCCAGATCACAAGTGGCGACCAATTGGCATCCCGCAGCCGTCGCAATGCCATGGACCTGCGCGATGACCGGCTGGGGCAGGGATCGAATCGACAGCATCATGCGTGCGCATCTGCCGAACAGATCCTGAAAATAGGCCTTGCCGCCGTCCTCGGCCTGACGACCTGCTGTCATTTGTTTAAGGTCATGGCCTGCGCAGAACGCCTTGCCTTCTCCCTTAATGATAACTGCCCGTACAGAGGAATCACCGCTGAGAGCGTCAAACTCGGCCTGAAGGGCGGCGAGCATTTCGTCGCTCAGCGCATTCAACCGATCAGGCGCGTTAAGCGTAAGGGTGGCGACCGCGCCAGTGTCGTTACGTTCCAGAATTGCCATCTTGCTCTCCGTTGCGATGTTGGGCCAACTCTAGGTCGTCAAGTCGAGGAGGGAAAGCATGTCATTGGCAATGAGTCGGAACGATCTGTCGGAATATATGGCGCAGATATTTCCGCAGGTGCATCGGGATTTTGTCATTGAAGAGCTCTATGAAGACTCGATCGTGATGCGGCTGGTTGTCGAAGACAGACATCTGAGGCCAGGGGGGACAGTGTCGGGCCCGTCCATGTTCGGTTTGGCTGATGTGAGCGTGTATGCGCTGATCCTTGCGCGCAAAGGACGGCTTTCTCTGGCAGTAACGACCAACAGTTCTTTAGATTTTCTGCGTAAACCCTTGGGTGGCAAGGATATGATCGCCCATTGCCGCATGCTGAAACTTGGTCGCAGTCTTGCCGTCGGGGACGTGCTTATGTTTTCCGAAGGGTCCGACAAGCCTGTCGCGCGGGCCACTATGACGTATTCGCTTCCACCAGAAGGATCAGCCGCGGCTGCGTTTGGATAAAAAAAGGCCGGGCAGTGCCCGGCCAGGAAGAGGTCCCATCGTGGGACTGGGGAAACTCAGCCCTGCCAGAATGGCCGGGTGTATTCCTTGCGTGCTTCATGCTGTGTCAGGCCAACATCCTTCAAAAGTCTGTCATCCAGCTTGGACAAATTAATCCGAGTGCGGCGTTGGCGTTCCCATCTTGTGACAATCGCAGCAAACCGCACAGCCAGCGCGGCGATCAGCGGCAGCCGGGGACTGTCGTTAAGCAGCATGAGGGCGGGGTGGTGCATTGCGCGTGCCATATTGGGTATCCTTTCAAAATTGTATTGACACAAAGCTAATGTGCTAAGTACATTGTGGTGATACAATCAGGATTGTGTCAAAAGCAAAGGAAGAATTGTAATGGATACAATTTGGCCCGAAGCACTGCCAACATCTAAAGGGCCGAAATACACACTGGTCGCTGACACCATCCGAAAGGCCATCGATAACAAGATGCTGGAGGTCGGAGCAAAACTTCCTCCGGTGCGAGAACTGGCGTATCGATTGCAGATCACTCCGGGAACTGTCGCGCGGGCTTATACCATTCTGACGGACGAAGGGTTGCTACAAGCCGAGGTTGGACGTGGTACATTCGTGGCCCCGCCAAAATCTCCGATCTTGGATGATGTCTGGGCCCGTCAGCTTCACCTGCGCGATGACAAGTACAACGCCAATGTCAGCCTGTTCAGTCCGCGTCTGGCAGATATGGGGCAGGTGGCTTTGATCCGCGAATGCTTGCAAAAGGTTTCCAAAGCTGATCCGGGCCTATTCCTGAACTATCCAACTCGTGATGCGTATCAACCCATGCGGCAGACCGTGGTTGACTGGCTGTCAGACCTTCCTCTGGGTGCGCTCTCGCATGATGACATCGTTCTGACCCATGGTGGTCAGAACGGGCTGTGCCTTGTTTTTCAGACCATCTTGCGCGGCACCAAGCCCCTGATTCTGATCGAAGATCTGTCGTATGCCGGATTCCGCCGGGCCGGTGAGTTGATGCGCGCTGATGTTGTCGGTGTCAGAATGGATAAATGGGGCATTGATCCGAGCGATATGGAGCGCGTTCTTCGCCAAACACAGGCACAAGCTGTCTGCGTTTCTCCAGAGGTACAGAACCCCACAGGGGTGCACACGCCGCTTGAACGTCGACAAGAAATTGTGGAGGTGGCCCGCCGCTTTGATCTGCAGATTGTCGAGGACGATTGTTATCGCATGGGCGCCGCGCGCGCACCGAGCTATCGCGCCCTTGCGCCCGAGCGGGGGTGGCACGTGACATCAATCTCAAAAACTCTGACACCAGCGTTGCGCGTCGGGTTCGCCATCGCGCCGCGGGAAAGAAGTGGAGATTTGCGGCGCTCCGCCGAATATGGGTATTTCGGACTGGCCCAACCGCTGGCTGAGCTGACCCGCCTGTTGCTGTCCGACCCCAGAACGCGCCAGATAGCAAAGGACGTTCGTGCAAAGATGGGGGAATACGTGCGTGTCGCGGTCAATGCTTTGGGGGGATTTGAACTCAACTGGGCGCCGGACGTTTCTTTTGTTTGGCTTCATTTACCATCCGGTTGGCGCGCGGCCGCCTTCAGCCGTGCAGCCGAGCGTGAAGGGATTCAACTACGTTCAGCCGATGAGTTCGCCCTTCGCGACGGGCGCGCGCCAAATGCAGTACGCATTGCGATGAACGGGCATGTATCGCTGGACCGTTTCGAAGACGCGATGCAGCGACTGCGTAAGTTGCTGGATAATCCGCCAGAGCAAATCAGTGTCTGACGTTGGGGTAAAATAATACCTATTTTGCAAGCTATTGAAATAGAACATTTTTAAGGCGATAAACGTTATTGACCTGCATCGCGCGCACCTCTAAATACGCTTCATCGAATTCGGGCCGCTCTGTCGTGGGGCGGTCTTTCACATCAAACAGGACTATCCTGCCATGAAAACCTTTTCTGCAACACCTGCAGACATCGACAAGAAATGGATCCTGATCGACGCCGAGGGCGTTGTTCTGGGCCGTCTTGCTTCGATCGTCGCCATGCGCCTGCGTGGCAAGCACAAAGCGTCGTTCACCCCGAACATGGACATGGGCGACAACGTCATCGTGATCAACGCTGACAAAATCCAGATGACCGGCAAGAAGCGCGAAGAAAACTTCTACTGGCACACTGGCCACCCGGGCGGCATCAAGTCACGCACCAAACAGCAAATCCTCGAGGGTGCACACCCCGAGCGCGTCGTGACCCAAGCGGTCAAGCGCATGCTGCCGGGCAACCGTCTGGCACGTCAGCAAATGACCAACCTTCGTGTTTATGCCGGTGCCGAGCACCCGCACGAAGCCCAGGCCCCCGAAGTTCTGGACGTTAAGTCCATGAACAAGAAAAACACCCGGAGCTAATGACCGATGGCTGATCAGATCAATACTCTCGAAGAGCTGAGCGCCGTCACAGGCGTTGAAACCGTGGCCGAAGAAGTTGTTGCACGTGAGCCCGTGCGTGACGAACTGGGCCGTTCCTACGCCACCGGCAAGCGTAAAGACGCTGTTGCCCGCGTTTGGATCAAGCCGGGTTCCGGCAAGGTCACCGTGAACGGCAAAGACCAGGACAAGTACTTCGCTCGTCCGGTTCTGCAGCTGATCCTGCGCCAGCCTTTCCAGGTTGCGGGCGTTGAAGGTGAGTTCGACGTTGTTGCAACCGTCAAAGGCGGTGGCCTGACCGGTCAGGCCGGTGCGGTCAAGCACGGCATCTCAAAAGCGCTGCAACTCTATGATCCGAACCTGCGTGGCGCCCTTAAAGCCGCTGGCTTCCTGACCCGCGATAGCCGCGTTGTGGAACGCAAGAAATACGGTAAGCGCAAAGCACGTCGTTCGTTCCAGTTCTCGAAGCGTTAATCGCTACAGACTACAAATTTCAGACGGTCGCAAGGAATTGCGGCCGTTTTCTTTTGGTCTACAGTTTTTCTTTTAATAACTAATACGTAGGACTGGAGACTAAGATCCGCGCTCTGCACTCCTACGCAATGCGTCCTCGGCGACGCCCATGAATCTTTCCCTGATCTGATTGATCTTGCGCCGGTTCAAAAACTGAAACCAGCGGCGAACGGGGACTATCTGCTTGCTTCCAAAGCTGTCGATCCAAACCCAACGGCCAGATCCGTCAGGAAAAGTCTGAAAAACAATATTTCTGGTATTTTTGTTGCTGACGAGGACTTTCGCCTCAATAAGTTCATCAAAATGTTTGTCCAGACAATCTAAATGGTGCGGCGTTAGGCGTCCGCTTTCGGCCAATTCCTGAAGACTGGGCGACAATTGCCCATCGGGATCGGAAATCCGTTCGTATACAAGGGCAATACCGATATCGGTTTGCAGTACACCTCTAACCTCGCAAACAGGAATGGGATCACTCCTGTTTTGAAAACGAACCATAAGGTCAAATGATTCGTGAAATTCACGCAGGAAACCTTTATAGGTTGTAGATCGCCGAAATTTGCGATCAAACCACGAGTCCGTCACGAGGTTAGCCTGACCATTCGTCGTATGTGGCTGCGGTACTTTTAGAAGTGTATTCGGGTCGTCCGGATTCTGATAAACAAATTGACGGTTACCCTGAGAAATCACCTGAGAGTTTTTCAACTTTAATTGGTTTTCGATTCGAAAAGTTTTCATGCCAGAAAACTATAACATTCTCGTGATGACTCAAGCTGAGCCAGCGCCCCGCTTTTTGTCTTGAACATGCAAAAGGCTTACCCGAGCTCACCAAGATGAAAATGATTGGTCACGTTTAGTATAAAGAGTTCGATTTGCGGCATATTAAAGAACAGCCGATCCGGTCTCGTGGAGTCAGGCGCGAAGTGCTCTTAAAAAAATCTCACCATATGCGACATGTTGATCTTCTATGGTGTAATGATCACCTTCCCACCGCTCTTCTGCAGTTCAGACGCCAGATTTGGCACCAAAGCCTTTAGTGAAAGCCGTTCAGAGATATCGGTTTTCCATCGACCATCAGCAAAGCGCGCTTGCACCTCGGCTACCACGCGCGCCTGATCTTCTGGCGGCGTGGATGTAACCCAGTTGGTCAGCCAGAACCCTTCGATCTGCTTGCCCATAAAGATCAACTGCCCACTCTGGGTCAGGGTCGGCGCTTCGGCGCTGAGTTTTCCGTAGCAGATCCAGCGCGCCTGATTTGGCATAGCGCAGAACACCTGTTCAGACAGTTGATCAACCACGGCATCCAAAAAAACACGGGGCTTCAGTTCTCTGCAAATCTGGCTGAAGTCCTGCACAACGTTGGGGTGCGTTGTCACTAGCACTTCTGCCGCCCCAAGCTCTTTCAGCGCCTCCACCGTTTCAGGTCGCCGGACCAGAGCAATTGGCTTCAGGCCAAGATCGTGGCCAAGACTGCACATCAGTTTCCCCAACTGACTGGTGGCCGCCGAAAGAACGAACGCATTCCCGGAAGCGCGCGCGATATCGACCATCGCCATTGCCGTCAGCGGGTTGACGATCTGTGCAGCACCGTCTTCATCGGAAATTTCGGGGCGTAGGGGAATGCACATGATTGCCGGTGCCAGCACGTATTCTGCCCACGCACCGGAACCCCCGGTAACAAAGGCGACGCGTTGATCCTGCAGCGCCTCGGCCCCTTTTCCGGTGGCCACAACATCGCCGCAGCCTTCAAACCCGGCAGCAGCGCCTTTGACGCGTGGTTGTCCATACTCACCTTTGATGAAATGAATATCGGACGGGTTGACCGAAGCCGCGCGCAGTTTGATCAGAACCTGCCCGGGACCGGGTTCAGGTACCGGCAGCTCGGCCTCAGCCAGCCAGTCTCCAGCATCGTCGATGTACGGACCGGTGGGCGACCCTGTGAAACCGTCATGTAGCAGCACGGTTGCGAACATGCTTTGGGGCAGGGTGGTCATGTTTGTTCCTTGTTCTTGAAAAGGTCAGCTCGGCCAGTGAAATCCGGCCAGAGCGAACCATTGCGTCAGCAATACAGCCTTTTACGGTATGTATTTACCCTCAACTGGATAGCAACCAATCAAACGCGGTGTGGCACGTCAATCGATCCGCAGCTTGACGTTAATGGAGCTTGCAGGGCGTCACAAACACGGGGCCGAGCCAAAGAGTTCGGCCCTGTTTGCTCTATTGTCCCGTCAAAAGGTCGCGGAGTTCTTGGATCTTGGCCGCTATCAATTCAGGCGACGCCTGTATGTCATCCAAAATCTGAATAGCTTGTGTTTTCAAATCCTGCGCCAAATTGCTTTCCTGAACCGACGCAACGATTGCGTCATAGTCAAAGTTTTCAAGGGTTAGCGCGCCTTCCTCAATCCACGAATTCAAGAGGTCTTGACCCTGGTTAGCCAGTGCAGCGACATCCTCACCGGCCTGATTGACCAAATCACTGGCCGCTTGCCCGGCCTGGTCCGCCGCTTCAGTCGCCTGTTCAGTAATGGAAGAAGCGGCTTCATTTGTTTCCTCGGCCACGGCGTCTGCGGTTTCGCTAGCAGCGTCGGCCGTTTCGCTGACTGCCTCTCCTGCATCCTCAGTCGCGGCCTGAACTTGCTCAGCTGGGGTGGGTTCAGGTTGTGCTGCGAAGTAGTAAAATCCGACACCGATTGCAGCAATAATGATGACAACTATAAGGGTACGCGACATAACTCTCTCCTTTAAAAAAATGTGTCTCAAAGCTGATCCAAATTTAGCGATTGCCCATTCAGAAATCCCGAAAACTCTGTTCGAAACTTAGATTGGGCCATGCTGCGCCGATCCGTTATCGACAGACGGCGATTTCATGCCGCCAGCGCTTTGGCTGTTATGCGGAGAACATTCTTGGATTGTCAGGTCAGCTTGCATTACTTGGCAAGTGGCGGAGAGACAGGGATTCGAACCCTGGGTGGGCTTGCACCCACAACGGTTTTCGAGACCGCCCCGTTCGACCACTCCGGCACCTCTCCGCGGGGGTCTGTGAGGGGGGGATTTAGTGAGGAACGCGCAGGGGTGCAAGCAGAAAATTCCCGAATCTCATCATCACGGGATTTTCCATTGCCACAGGGATTAAATCACCTAGGCTCTTCGGTATGACCTATCTTCTTCGCCGCACCGCCCTGATTACTTCGTTCATACTTCTGACGTCCGTCTTGTTGCCGGCGCAGACCTTCGCCGCCGGACGCGACAGGATAGAAGCGTTTCTGACCACAACGGGGTTTGATGTGGCTTTGGAGAGCATTGCTTTGTCGTCCGCATCGGCGCCACAGATGCTGGGAATCGACCCCGACGGCTTCGGTTCCGATTGGAAGCGGCTTACCGAAGACGTGTTCAACATCGAAGATATGCATGAAACTGCCGTATCGATTTTGGAACAAACGCTGAGAGATGATGCGCTGAACCACGCGGTTGAGTTTTATGCTTCGGATTTGGGTCAGCGGTTGGTCGAGGCGGAAAACGCATCCCACTTGCGCGAGGACGAAGACGCCAAGCAACAAGAGGGGCAGGAAATCGTAGCTGACCTTATCAAAGAGGGGTCAAGCCGGGTTGAAAACCTCAAACGCATGAACGCAGCGATTGATTCCAGCGGGACAGCTCTGCGCGCACTGCAGGAAATCCAATTGCGGTTTCTGCTGGCCGCAAGTGCCTCGGGCGTAATCGACCTGCAATTGAGCGCAGATGAACTACGCGAAATGATGCGACAGAACGAAACCGGCATGCGCCAAGCGTTGCAGATGTCTGCGCTTGCAGGAGCAGCCTACACCTATCAGGATTTTTCTGACGCGGATGTTGTCGCATATGCAGACGCCTTGGAGCAGCCATTGATGCAAGAGGTCTATGAGCTGCTCAACGCAGTTCAGTATGAGATTATGGCGATGAAATTCGAAGATCTCGCTGCGAGGATGGCGGACTTACACCCCGCTCAAGATATCTGATGCGCCTGATTGCGGCCGTACTGACATTTTTCGTATCAGCCTTTCCGCTGCAGGCGGATGAAAGAGTTGACCGGTTGTTGCACGCTTTGCAGCTGGACGAAGTCATCGACATCCTACGCGACGAAGGTGAAATACTGGGGCAAAACCTGCAAGAGACCTTTCTGGACAATAAAGGCGGTCCGGTCTTTCTTGATCAGGTTGCCCGGATTTATGACGCCGACAAAATGCGCCTGTATGTCGAAGAGGTGTTTGATAACACGCTCTCTGACAAACAGCTGGACCAAGCAATCCTGTTCTTCGAAAGCGAGCTTGGTCAGACCCTTGTGTCACTCGAACTATCGGCCCGTGTCGCGTTGTCGGATGAAACGATCGAAGAGATGGCGCAGGATAACTACAAAAACGCGGACCGCGATGCGGATTTGTATCGGCTGGTGGATGAATACATTCATGTCAACAATCTGATCGAAGAGAACGTTCAGAATTCGATCAGTGCAGACTACAATTTTTTCCGCGGACTGAACATTGGTGCAGGCCAGAACGAAGCGGAACTGCTGACGCAGCTTCTTGAACAAAAGGACGGTACCACCGAAGAAACCCGCACCTGGCTGTATTCCTTTTTCCTGTTGGCCTACAAACCGCTGAGCGACGCCCAGATGCGCGAGAATATCGCGTTTTCGCGGACCGAGACGGGAAAGGCCGTCAATACAGCCCTTTTTGAGAGCTTTGATCAGATGTTCGATGCGATCTATTTTCAGTTGGGTGAGGCGGTCGCACAGGTACTCAAAGGGTCAGACCTCTAGGCCTGCATTTGTTGTTGACTTTCCTTCCTACAATATGGATAAGCGCGCATCCTGGCCGGTTTCTCCGCGCCGGGCATCGTTATTATTGACCTAACGGGCTTTCCCCAGGGTCTTCACACAGCCCGAAAAGGGCGCGCTGTTCGAGGTGGCGAAAGCCAAAACACCCAGCCGGGGACCACAGAACGCGGTTTGAAAAAGGAAAGACGCATGTTTGCGGTCCTCAAGACTGGCGGCAAGCAGTACAAGGTTCAGGCGGGCGATATCCTCCGCGTTGAAAAACTGGCTGCCGACGCAGGTGAAAAAGTTCAATTCAACGATGTTCTGATGCTGGGCGGCGACGCCCCGGTGGTTGGTGCACCTTTCGTTGAAGGCGCAGGCGTACAGGCCGAAGTGATCGAACAGATCAAAGGTGACAAGGTCATCAAGTTCGTCAAGCGCCGTCGTAAGCACAGCTCGAAGCGTACCGTTGGCCACCGTCAGAAGCTGACTCTGGTCAAAATCACCGACATCCTGTCGTCGGGCGCTGACAAGTCGGGCATCAAAGGTGCTACCGGTTCTGCTCCGGCTGGCGAAGCGGCACCTGCTGCAAAGCCTGCCAAGAAAGCAGAAGCCAAAGCAGAGGCACCCGCCGCTGCTGCCGCTGACGATCTGACTCAGTTGAACGGTGTCGGCCCCGCAGCTGCCAAAAAGCTGAATGAGGCCGGTATCGAGAGCTTTGCCGCTCTGGCCGCCTTGTCGGATGAGCAGATTGCTGCTATCGACACCATCAAAGTGAAACCCGAATGGGTTGAGCAGGCCAAAGAACTGGCCAAAGGCTAAGGAGAGAGAGAATGGCACATAAAAAAGCTGGCGGTTCCTCCCGTAACGGTCGCGACTCAGCAGGTCGTCGCCTTGGCGTGAAACTGTATGGTGGTCAGGCGGCTATCGCAGGCAACATCATCGTACGTCAGCGCGGCACCAAGTTCTGGCCGGGTGAAGGCGTAGGCATGGGCAAAGATCACACCATCTTTGCTACTGTTGATGGCGCCGTGAAGTTCCACAAGGGACTAAAGAACCGCACCTTTATTTCGGTCCTGCCAGTGGCGGAGGCCGCAGAGTAAGCCGAAACCCAGAAGGTTTTTGAAAATTCATGGGGGACCGGCAGAAAATGCCGGTCCCTTTTCTCGTTTTAACGCAGTTTTGATGAATCGCCCCGATGACCTGCTCAGCAAGCTACATACCTGTCCGTTTAAACGGCCCGGTTGTCCGCGCTGCTAATGATCGCCGGGGAACAGATATCCAATGTAGGCGCAGATAAGATTTAAATTCGCGTCAGAATTTACGTTGTGTTCGGAGGAGGAACGCACAGATGAAGCTGGAGACAATCATTAACCAACCGGTCATAGAAACCGAACGGTTCGACCTTCGCCCGTTGCGTCGGTCGGATATGGGTCTCATCGAACATTACGCCGGTGATGAGCGCGTTGCGCGCATGACAACGTCGATCCCGCACCCCTTGCCGCCCGGCTCGATTGAGGCCCTTGTGGCCCGCGCGATGGCCGAAGATCGGGAAGAAGATGTTTGGGCCATGGACGCGACCAAGGATGACGGGCCTGAGCTGATCGGCCTGATTTCGTTGACGCGGTTGGATCGCAATCAGACCGAAGTGGGGTATTGGGTGGCACCGCTTTACTGGAACACGGGCATTGCGTCGCTCGCAGTGGAGACGTTGGTCAACGCAAATCCGCTGGGGAATGCGACCATGTTCGCCAGCGTGTTTCAAGATAATCCGGCCTCGGCCCGTGTACTGACCCATTGCGGGTTCCAGTATCTTGGCGATGCCGAAAGCTATTCCGTGGCGCGCGATGCAAATGTGCCCACTTGGACGTACAGTAAAAAACTCTGACTTGTGGCCGATGGGGCCTTTGCAGTAGGGGACAGTCATGAAATTTCTCGATCTTGCAAAGGTCTACATCCGGTCTGGGGCCGGTGGTAGCGGCTGCGTCAGCTTCCGGCGCGAAAAATACATCGAATACGGCGGACCCGATGGCGGGGACGGCGGCAAAGGTGGCTCGGTCTGGGTTGAGGTCGTGGATGGGCTGAATACCCTGATCGACTTTCGCTATCAGCAGCATTTCTTCGCCAAAAACGGCCAGCCGGGGCGCGGGCAACAGCGCACGGGCAAGGATGGTGATGACATCGTTCTGCGCGTGCCTGTCGGCACCGAAATCCTGGACGAGGACGAAGAAACGGTCATCTGCGATCTGACCGAGGTGGGTCAGAGGTTTCTGCTGGCCCAGGGTGGCAATGGCGGCTTTGGCAACCTGCACTTTAAGTCCTCTACCAACCAGGCACCGCGCCGGGCCAATCCGGGGCAAGCTGGGGTTGAGCGCACGATCTGGCTTCGGCTGAAACTGATTGCCGATGTGGGCCTGCTTGGCATGCCCAACGCGGGCAAGTCGACCTTTCTGGCCGCCACATCGAATGCACGCCCGAAGATTGCCGATTATCCTTTCACCACCCTGCACCCCAATCTCGGCGTTGTTGGTGTCGACAATGTTGAATTCGTAGTGGCCGACATCCCCGGCCTGATCGAAGGTGCGCATGAGGGCAGGGGTATCGGCGATCGGTTCCTAGGCCACGTCGAACGCTGCGCCGTTCTGCTGCATCTTGTTGACGGAACGTCCGAAACGGTTGCCGAAGACTACCGAACAATCATTCACGAGCTTGAGGCCTATGGCGGCGAATTGGCCGAAAAGCCGCGGATTACGGTGCTAAACAAGGTCGACGCGCTGGACGACGGAGAACGCGATCTTGCCAAAACTGAATTGGAAGAGGCCGTTGGCGGCCCAGTGATGACCATGTCAGGTGTGGCCCATCTGGGTGTAACCGACGTATTGCGTGCATTACGGGCACAGATTGACGAGAACCGCTTACGGCAAAAGCCCGCTGAGGAGGCGAGGACGTGGCAACCCTGACCTCTGCCAAACGACTGGTGGTCAAAATTGGGTCTGCTTTGCTGGTGGATCGGAGCTCGGGTTTGTTGCGATCGGACTGGCTGCATTCCTTGGCGCAGGATGTGGCTTGGCTAAAGGGGCAGGGCACGGATGTCGTTCTGGTTTCATCCGGCTCAATTGCCCTTGGTCGCGGGGTGCTGGGTTTGCCGATGGAAACATTGGCGCTTGAAAAATCTCAGGCTGCGGCGGCTGTTGGACAAATCCGATTGGCGCGTGCTTATGAAGAGGCGCTGACGCCACATAAGATCACGACCGGGCAAGTTCTTGTCACGCTCGAAGATAGCACCGACCGTCGCAGATACCTGAACTCTCGCGCGACGCTGGAAACACTGCTCAGCTTGGGCGTCGTTCCGATTGTTAACGAAAACGACACGGTAGCGACCGATGAGATTCGCTATGGTGACAATGACCGGTTGGCGGCACAGATCGCAGTCACTGTGGGCGCCGACCAGCTCATCCTGTTATCAGACGTGGACGGATTCTATACCGGAAATCCGAATGAAGACAGTTCGGCCACACGTTTCGACGTGATCGAAAAAATCACCTCTGAGATTGAAAACATGGCGGGGGATGCCGGATCGGGCTTGTCCAAAGGCGGGATGAAGACCAAGCTGTTGGCGGCCAAGATGGCGACGGCTGCGGGATGTGATATGGCAATTACTGAAGGATCGCCTCTGAACCCTTTGAAGACGCTTGATAATGGGGCAAATTGCACCTGGTTCACGGCGACCTTGGACCCGCATGCGGCGCGGAAACGCTGGATTTCTGCGATGAAGCCACGCGGTGAAATCGTGATTGACGCCGGTGCCGCCCGCGCGCTTGGTAATGGGAAAAGTCTACTTCCCGCTGGCATCGTTGAAGTGACCGGAGATTTTGGCCGCGGTGATCCGGTGGCTATTCTGGATCCGGCAGCCCGCCGTTTGGCGCAAGGTCTCAGCCGATATACCGCGCAAGAGGCTGACGCAATTAAGGGCCGCAAGTCTTCGGAAATTGAAGCCATTCTTGGATATCCGGGACGGGCGGTCCTGATCCACCGAGACGATTTGGCGCTGTAGAAGCGCGATGAAAGTACACCACGCACCTGATCGAAAGGCACATGAGATGAAGGACTTCGACAGCATTCCCACACTGATGGCCGATCTCGGAAAGCGCGCAAAGACGGCCTCGGCCGCCTTGGCCTTTGCCAGCGCCGAACGTAAGCACGCAGCGCTGATCGCTGCTGCAGATGCAGTTTGGACCAACCGGGCCGACATCATCGCGGCAAACAAAAAGGACCTTGAGTTCGGGCGCGAAAAGGGGCTGAGCCCGGCGATGATGGATCGCTTGATGTTGGACGAGGCCCGCATTCAGGGCATGGTTGACGGGCTGCGCACTGTCGCAGACCAAGCTGACCCTGTGGGCGAAGTGCTTACGGAATGGGATATGCCGTCGGGCCTTAACATCCAGCGGGTGCGCACTCCGTTGGGCGTGATCGGCGTAATCTATGAAAGCCGTCCGAACGTCACTGCGGACGCAGGCGCGCTGTGCCTGAAATCTGGCAACGCGGTGATACTGCGCGGCGGATCGGAAAGCTTTCATTCCTCAAGTGCTATTCACGCCTGTCTAGTTTCTGGGCTAAAGGCCGCCAATCTGCCCGAAGACGCCATTCAGTTGGTCCCAACCCGGGACCGTGCCGCCGTTCAGGAGCTTTTGACCTTAACGGATTACGTTGACGTTATCGTGCCGCGCGGGGGCAAGGGACTGGTTGGCCTGGTTCAGCGCGAAGCCCGCGTTCCCGTCTTTGCCCATCTTGAGGGCATTGTTCATATCTACATCGACAAAGCTGCTGATCCTAAGAAAACACTGGATGTCGTTCTAAACGCCAAAACCCGGCGTACGGGTATCTGCGGTGCAGCGGAGTGTCTGTTGATCCACGAAGACGTGACTGAAACGCTGGGCAGGGACGTTGTTGCCGCTTTGCAAGCTGCAGGCGTAGAAGTGCATGCCGAGGGCGATCTGGCCATCGATGGAACGGTTGCTGCCACCGAAGAGGATTGGGGCAAAGAATACCTCGACAGTATCATCGCTGCTAAACCCGTGGCCGATATCGACGCAGCCATTGCCCATATCCGTCAATATGGCTCCAACCACACCGACTGTATCATGACGGAAGACGCAGACGCTGCCGCGCGATTCTTTGAACGACTGGACAGCGCGATCCTGATGCACAACGCATCGACGCAGTTCGCCGATGGTGGCGAATTTGGTATGGGCGCCGAGATCGGGATCGCAACAGGAAAGATGCATGCGCGCGGTCCGGTGGGTGCTGCGCAGTTGACCAGCTTCAAATATCTTGTTCGCGGAGAGGGAACGACACGGTCCTAAAACCGGATCTCCACTCGGGTTGAGGTGGTTTCGGCCACCACCCGCCGCCCCATTGACGCGGCAGTCTCAGGCAGAAGAAGAAATTGCACCTGCGCAGGCGTAAGCTTGTTTGCGAACTGCCCCGTCGTCAGGTTTTTCCACAGATCCGCCTCTACATTTAGTTTGTCAGCAGAACCGGTTATCGCCCAATCTTCACCCGCTTGTTCTACTGTGACCTCGCCGCCAAACGGCATTGCGCTTTCGCAGCACATCAAAGCGAGGAAGACCAGTTTGACCTGGTTGCGCGGGATCGCTTCGGTCAGGTGCCAATTCACGCGCAAGCGCCCTGCGCGTTCGATATCCCTCAGCAACTCTGAAACTTCGGCGCGCCCCAGCGGATGAGCGCTGGCCGAACCAAACGCGACCCGAAAAAACCGTATGCGCGCACCTGCGCTGCCGACACTGCCCGAGATCAACTCCATCTCAGGGCCATGGATTGAGCCAACCATCTCAAGCAGTTCCAGCCCATTTGTGATCGCACCAATAGGGCTGATCAGATCGTGACAGATTCTGGAACCGATCAATTCCGCCAGGTTGACTGTGGTGTCGCTCATGCGTACCTCCTGATGCATCTGCCGCCGGACCGGGAGCCCCTGATGACAGACCTGAATGCCATTCTTGCACCGGGCATGTATGTTCGCCACCCCGATTTCCCCGATTGGGGCGTTGGACAGGTACAGTCCAACATCGGTGGAAAAATCACCGTGAACTTCCGCGAACAAGGGAAAGTGGTGATTGACGGAACGCGTATCGCCCTGATGCCAGTCTTTGATCCGTGAAACTGGTTTAGGAAAGGTTAACTTTCTCGCATATCTGCTTATGTTGCCATACCCCTGAAAATTGCGGTATCAGCGCGCAAACAAAAACGGAACCACCAATGCCGGATGCGGGCTCTTCCTTTACGATCAGACTAGCGGAAACCAAGGCCGAGTTACGTGCGGCTCAGCGGCTGCGATATGACGTTTTTGTTCGTGAACTGGGTGGTGGCGGAGAGATGGTCGATCACGAGGCCGGATTAGAGCAGGACAAGTTCGATCCATACTTTGACCACATGCTGGCGATTGACAACCTGACGGGCGAAGTTATCGGTGTTTACAGGCTGTTATCCGGCGATTGCGCGGCAAAGCTTGGGCAGTTTTATTCAGAAGACGAATACGATCTGAGCGTCCTCAAACAAAGCGGGCGGAAGCTGTTAGAGTTGGGACGGTCATGCCTGCACCCCGACTATCGCGGCGGCACGGCAATGTACCATCTGTGGAACGGGCTTGCGGCTTATGTCAACGAACGCAAGATCGAGGTTTTGTTCGGTGTCGCCAGCTTTCATGGAACCGACGTTCAGAAATTGGCTCAGCCCTTATCAATGTTGCATCACAACCACCTGGCGCCCCCTGATCTTCGGGTAAGGGCGCAACCGGGGCAGTTTGAGTCCATGGATCTTGTTGCGCCGCAAGATCTGGATCGTCGGGCCGCTATGGTGCAGGTGCCGGCTCTTATCAAGGCCTATCTGCGGCTTGGGGGGTTCGTTGGTGAGGGTGCATTTATCGACCAGGCGTTCAATACAACAGATATTTGTCTGATCCTCGACACTGCCCGCATGAACTCACGTCAACGGCGCATCTATGGCGGGGTCCAACGCAGTGAGTGAGCCGATCTGGAACAGCGAGGATGCGCCAGATTCGGTTGTCCTTGGCCCGGTGGGCTGGGTTTTGGTTGTCTTGCGTGGCGTGCCGTTGGCTTTGCTGGTGTTCGGTGGGCTGGCCGTTCTTGTCCTCATTCGCCTATTCGAGTACCCCCTGTTTGGCGTGCGCCGTCCGATCACTCCGTTCATTCCGCAATTCGTCTGTCGCAACGCGTTCCGGATTCTGGGAATCCGTTTTCGGACATCTGGCGAATTGATGCGGCAGCGCGGGGCCGTGGTGGCCAACCACACAAGTTGGCTGGACATCTTCGCGCTGAATGCGAGGAAGCGTGTTTATTTCGTCTCTAAAGCCGAGGTTGCAAAATGGCCCGTCATAGGCTGGCTGGCTCGCGCAACTGGCACGGTTTTCATTGAGCGCGACCGTAAGAAGGCAAAGGAACAAACCAAAGTCTTTGAAGCCCGCCTGAAGGCTGGCCACAAACTTCTGTTTTTTCCGGAAGGAACGTCCACAGACGGTTTGCGCGTTTTGCCATTTAAAACAACACTCTTTGCGGCTTTCTTCGCAGATGAGTTGCGAGAGTTCATGTACGTGCAGCCGGTGTCGGTTGTATTCCACGCGCCTACAGGCCAGCCAGAAAGGTTCTATGGCTGGTGGGGCGAGATGGATTTTGGTCCACATCTGATCAAAACGCTGGGCGCGCGCCGACAGGGTAGTGTCGAACTGATTTATCACGCCCCGGCCAAGGTTAGCGACTTTGAAGACCGCAAGGCACTGGCCGCGCATTGTGAAGAGGCGGTGCGCCACGCTCATAGCTTGGCACGGCTTGAAAAATAAGGGCGAATACCCCTTGCGCAACGACAAAACCTACCTTATACGCGCGCCATTCAAACCCGCAGGCGGGGTTTGGGCTTTTTGAGGGAGACATCCTCATCAAGACCGCCGGTTGGAGCATCAGCTTCTTTCACCCCCGCCCAGGCGTAAACCGGAAAAGGAAAATACCGCATGGCTCTTCCCGAGTTCTCAATGCGTCAGCTGTTGGAAGCTGGCGTTCACTTTGGTCACCAGACACAGCGTTGGAATCCCCGCATGGGCCCGTTCATCTACGGCTCGCGCAATGGCATCCACATCATGGACCTGACCCAAACTGTTCCGATGCTGGATCAGGCGCTGCAGGCTGTTCGTGACACCGTTGCAAAAGGTGGCCGCGTTCTGTTCGTTGGCACCAAGCGTCAGGCCGCTGGCCCGATCGCTGAGGCCGCTGAAAAGTCGGCTCAGTACTACATGAACCACCGCTGGCTGGGCGGCACCCTGACCAACTGGAAAACCGTTTCCCAGTCGATCAACCGTCTGAACCAGATCGACGAAGCTATGGAATCCGGCGCCGAAGGCCTGACCAAGAAAGAGCGTCTGGGCATGGAACGTGACCAAGCCAAGCTGCAAGCTTCGCTGGGCGGTATCCGTGAAATGGGCGGCGTTCCTGACTTGTTGTTCGTCATCGACGTCAAAAAAGAAGCACTGGCCATCGCCGAAGCCAACAAGCTGGGCATTCCGGTTGTCGCCGTTGTTGACACCAACTGCTCGCCTGATGGTGTTGACTACATCATCCCAGGCAACGACGACGCAGCCCGCGCAATCGCTTTGTACTGCGATCTGGCCTCACGCGCCGCTTTGGACGGTATGACTGCGCAAATGGGTGCAGCAGGCGTTGACCTTGGAGCATTCGAAGAAGCTCCGGTTGAAGAAGCCGTTGCCGACGAAGCCCCGGCGGATGAAGCCGCGCCGGAAGCCAAAGCCGAAGCGTAAGCTGCCCGTCACGTAAATGACATATGGGGCAGGGTATGACCTGCCCCAAATCCGTTTGAATTGAGGAGAGCCAAGAGATGGCAATCACAGCAGCAATGGTTAAAGAACTGCGCGACTCGACCGGCGCAGGCATGATGGACGCAAAAAAGGCGCTGACTGAAACCGGCGGCAACATGGACGAAGCCGTTGACTGGCTGCGCACCAAGGGTCTGGCTAAAGCGGCCAAGAAATCGGGTCGTACCGCAGCAGAAGGTCTGGTTGCTGTCCATGTGGACGGCGGCAACGGTGTCGCGGTCGAAGTGAATTCGGAAACCGACTTCGTTGCGAAAAACGCCGAGTTCCAGGAAATGGTTGGCAAGATCGCCTCCGCAGCCAAAAACGTCGACAATGTCGAGGCGCTGCTGGCGGCTGATCTGGGCGGCAAGAGCGTTGCCGACACGCTAACCGACAAGATCGCCACCATTGGCGAGAACATGTCGGTGCGTCGCATGGCGAAGCTTTCGGGTGACACCGTTGTGTCTTACGTTCACAACGCGGCAACCAATGGTATGGGCAAAATCGGTGTTCTGGTCGCCTTGACCGGTGGCGACGAAGCGATTGGCAAGCAGGTTGCAATGCACATTGCGGCTGTGAACCCAGCGGCCCTGTCCGAGGCGGACATGGACCCGGCAGTTGTCGAGAAAGAAAAACAGGTTCAGATGGATATCGCCCGCGAATCCGGAAAGCCGGAGCAGGTGATCGAGAAGATGATCGAAGGACGCATGAAGAAATTCGTCGCTGAATCCACTCTGCTGAACCAGCAATTCGTCGTGAACCCTGACCTGACCGTTGAAGCAGCGGCAAAAGAAGCAGGCGCCACCATCACCGGCTTTATCCGTCTGGAAGTTGGCGAAGGCATCGTTGTCGAAAAAGAAGACTTCGCAGCCGAAGTCGCAAAGGCCGCCCAAGGTTAAGTGAATGTGCCCGGATGACTAAGTTCTGGGCACACTCAAAAAACCATCCGCGTACTGCGGGGGTCATTTCAGGCAAAGACGATAAAAATAGAAAAGGGCGCGAACGCGCCCTTTTTTGCGGGGTAATTGAGGGACCCCGCAAGATGGGGATGGTCGGGGCCCCTCAAAATTCCGACACACAGACGCGTACAAATAGACGCCTGGTTGTCAGAGCGGATGGAGCGCCTTGGTATTGCAAAGATCCAACCAAATGTTCCCTGGCTAAAGCCACCACTCACGGAACAATGTCATTTTGCAACTAACAGCCAAGATTCGGAAAGTAATGATTTCCTTACCTAAGGTAAATTGACGCAATAAGGCGTCAAAATCCAGTCTACACCTCCATAATAAACATCTGATTTTGCAATGAAGCCTTCAGTACAGCTTGGGCCGTTGTTTCCACTGAAAGTGCCTCGCGCGCCAGCCTCAGATGTTTCTCAACCGTCGCAGAGGTCAGACCCATCAGCAAAGCGATATCCTGGGTGGTTTTTCCATCTCCGACCCATTGCAAAGCTTCGCGCTGACGCTTTGTCAGGGCCCGGTTCGGTGCGTGATAGGGCAGGGTAAGGATCTTCAGGTGCGCGACATTGTTCATCAACAAGATATCGTCGCCGCAATCTTTCCAAAGCGCATCAACCTCTTTCTGAGAGTTTGCTTCACCCGCAGACAATGAAATTGCCCCTTTAGACCGCATCGACACCGACGTGAAACTGACCGTATATCCAAATGACACACCATGCATTCTGTTGAAGTTGAGAACGTCCAACTCTTCTTTTGTCAGCTTTCCTTTGGCTGCCATTTCCTGCGCCATACTCCAACTTGCTGCACCTTCGTTGTTCAGCGCCCACTTCAGCATGGGGGCATGAAAGTAAAGCCCGTCGCGCAAGAACCCATCCAAATACGATTTTTCATGGTTGGTAAGAACCAGGAAATCCTCGGGGTCGCCCAGTGATGTTTCCGTTCGAAACTGCGTGTGGCCATAAATTAGCCTATCGAACCCGAACTTCGCCATCTGACGGCAATGGGCATCCCAAAGCTCTTCCAGGGTTTTGGTATAGCTCAGAAAGTGCAGGTATTCGCTCAGTTTCATTGAGCTTGCCTGTTTTTCAGATGTGCGGACAGAGCATCCAGAGCCAGCGTGTATCCTTGCGGGCCAAAGCCACAAATCTGTCCAATCGCAACCTTCGCAATATAGGACACATGCCGAAAATCTTCGCGCGCGTGGATGTTTGACAAATGCACTTCAACCACCGGCAGCTCGACCGATGCAATCGCATCCATCAAGGCGATCGACGTATGCGTATACGCGCCGGCGTTCAGAATGAGCCCGTCCTGTTCGCCCTTCGCGGAATGAATGGCGTCAATCAACGCGCCTTCGAGGTTGGATTGAAAACAAGTCACCTCAAAACCAATTGAAGATCCATGGGTTCTACAAAGGTCTTCAACCATCTCAAGCGTTGTGCTTCCGTAAACCTCGGGCTGCCTGGTTCCTAAAAGATTCAGATTTGGGCCGTTTAAAATCAAGGTTTTTAGCATTACTTCACTGTCCCCATTACAGGTTCTTAGTCGCGGATGGGTGGTAGTGTCCACCGACAAATTCTCGCTTTCGGCGAGTATGACATTCTGTTTCAGTCATGCTCCGACTGGTCGGGCATGATGACTACGATCTTCCCAAACGCCGATCGGCTAGAGAGATGGGCCAAAGCTTCGGGCGCCCGATTTAGCGGAAATCTAGCGCTAATCTTTGGTTTTATACGAGCTTCGGCATATAACCGAAACAAATCTTTTACGTTTTCAGCATGGCCTTTGGGGTCGCGCAAGACAGAGGCTCCCCAAAAAACGCCGACGATCTGACAGCTTTTCAGAAGGGGCAGATTCAGCGGGATTTTTGGAATTCCGGCCGGGAAACCAACCACCAGATATCGCCCGGCCCAACCCATACTGCGCAACGCGGGTTCAGCGTAGTCACCCCCTACGGCGTCATAAACCACATTCACACCCGAAGGCCCCGCCAGAGCCTTGATTTCAGAGGAAAATGCCTTTTGCGCCGATTTGTCCATTTCATTTGCATAGATAATCGTTTCATCAGCGCCGAGGCTTCGGCAAAAAGCGGCTTTGTCCTCTGAGGATACTGCCGCAATAACCCGTGCACCCATCGCTTTGCCCAACTCGACCGCTGCCGAGCCAACCCCTCCGGCGGCACCAAGTACCAGAAGTGTTTCGCCAGGCTGCAAGGCAGCACGGTCTTTCAAGGCGTGATAGGACGTACCGTATGTAAAAACGAAACAAGCGGCATCTTCAAAGGGCATTGTTTCCGGAAATTTAACGGCTGTTGCCGCGGGGAGTGTCACGTGCGTGGCAAACCCACCATAAACGGTAAGCGCCAAAACGCGGTCCCCAATTGTGAAACCAGTCACGCCCTCACCAATTGCCAGGACTTCTCCTGCAATTTCTCCACCCGGTGAAAAAGGGCGCGGCGGCTTGATCTGATAGAGGTCTTTTATGATCAATGTATCCGGGAAGTTCACACCTGCCGCCCTGATACCAACCAAAAGCTCCCCCTTACCCGGTGTTGGATCGGGCAGGGTCTTCAACTCTAATGTTTCAGGACCTCCTGGTACGACGCTGAGTAAAGCTTGCATATTCGCCCTGTTATCCATGTTATTCAGTCAGAACGAACTTTGTCGTCACAGCAGGTGTTGTCAAGAAATCAAAGGTTTCCACGACAAACTGCCTGTTAGCGATCCAAATACCAAGGAGCAGACCATGACCCCTGAAACGCTATTCTCATTGCAGGGCAAAACAGCGCTTGTCACCGGAGGAGCGACCGGTATTGGCCGAATGGCGGCCGAGGCATTGGTGCGGGCGGGAGCGCGGGTACTGATTGCGTCGCGCAAGGTCGAGGCCTGCGAGGCGGTTGCTTCTGAACTGAACCGACTGGGCGCCTCGGGCCACGCGGAAGGATTTGGCGGTGATGTCGCTACGCAAGAAGGGATCGATGCATTAGCAACCGAGATAAACAAGCGCACGGAAAGGCTTGATATACTGATGAATAATGCAGGCGTGACATGGGGAGCCCCGATGGGTCAATTCCCCTACGATGCTTGGGACAAAGTCATGTCTGTAAACGTCGCCGGTTTATTCGAGCTAACGCAGAAACTGCTTCCGACGCTGATGAAATCGGGCTCGGCCGATGATCCGGCACGCATCGTGAACGTCGGCTCAGTGATGGGAGAGGTGCCAATGGGGGACGGGGCCTATAGTTACGCAGCCTCAAAAGCGGCCGTTCTGCACCTGACTAAAATCATGGCGAAGGAGTTCTCGCCCCATCATATCACCGTAAACGCTCTGGCACCCGGACCATTCGTTTCAAAGATGACCGCCTTTGCCACCGCCGACGAAGAGACCCGAGAGCGGGTGGGAAGTACGGTGCCATTGGGGCGCGTCGGACGCGATGAGGATATTGCGGGCTGCATGTTATTTCTGTGCGGACGAGGAGGCAGCTATGTTACCGGGGCGGTTATTCCGGTGTCCGGTGGTATCAACGTGGAAACAGCCGGCAATATCTTCGCCGAAGCCATGTGATTACGAAGGTGAAAGATGAACAGTACACAAATGGATCTGTCAGCGGTTGACGCCTATCTCAGTCGTCATCTGCCCGGGTATCAGGGGCCGATTGAGGCGACCAAATTCGCAATAGGACAGTCGAACCCGACTTTCCTTTTGACGACCCCAAAAAGCACATACGTTTTACGACGCAAGCCACCGGGAACACTTCTTAAATCCGCGCATGCCGTAGACAGGGAGTTTCGCGTTCAGACTGCTTTGGCCGACACGGCTGTTCCAGTGCCGAAGATGTACCTGCTGTGTGAAGACAAAACTGTCATCGGTTCGGATTTTTACGTGATGGAGCGTCTTGACGGCCGGATTTTTCTTGAACCCACGATGCGCGGCGAAAGCAACGAAACACGCACCGCAGTTCTGGATGAAATGAACCGTGTCCTGGCCGATTTGCATGCCGTGGATATCGAGGCCGTTGGTCTTTCGGATTTCGGCCCGCCTGGCAATTACTTTGAGCGTCAGATTGCGCGCTGGATTAAGCAGTACCGCGCTTCGGAAACGACTCATATCCCCGAGATGGACGCCCTGATTGACGCGCTTGAAGGTTCGGTGCCACAGGACGATGGTCAACGAACACTGGTTCACGGCGACTACCGGATCGACAACCTGATGTTCGAAAAAGATGGAACTCGCTGCATTGGGGTGCTGGATTGGGAGCTCTCAACTATCGGACACCCTTACGCTGATTTGGCCGCCGTGATCATGCAGTGGCGCATGCCGCCAGGCACCGAGGGTCGAGGGCTTGCCGGCATTGATCGAGCCAGTCTTGGCTTGCCGTCCGATCAGGCTTTTATCGACCAATATTGTCAGCGCCGTCGTTTACCGGAAATTGAGAATTTCGGCTTTTACCTCGCCTTTAATTTCTTCCGCATGGGCAGTATTTTGCAAGGTGTTTTTAAACGTGCTCAAGACGGTAATGCTTCCGATCCGGAACGCGCCAAAGTCTTGGGTTCATATGTTCCGATGTTCGCAAAGCACGGGCTGGAAGCGTTAGAAGACTAGGATGTTTTCGATAGCTCCAACGCCAAATCTGCCATGCTGTCTTTTCCGAAAAACATCTCAGACCCGACAAACATACTTGGCACGCCAAAAACGCCGCGCTTTACCACCGCTTTCGTCTGGTCCTTCAGGTGCTGCTTGACCTCAGGACTGAACATTGCCTCGCGTATCTTGCGTACGGGCAGTTCGTTTTCTTGCAGAATTTCGGACAGGACACCCAGATCGTCAACCTTCTGCCCGTGCACCCAAATTGCTTCAAATACTGCTTTTATATACCTGTTTTCCCACGATTTTCCGGAGGCAAAAACGGCACCCCGCATGGCCAGCTTGGTATTGACTGGAAAGTGAGGGCTCATGTGAAAGCTTAAACCGCGCATGCGCGCAAACCGATGAAGATCGTGACTGAGATACGCCGTTTTTTGGCGATTTTCCGAAAACGCCTGGAACGGGTTTTGGTTGTTGGTAACCTTGAAAACTATCGAAAGCAGCACCGGCGCGTAAGTCACCCGAGCACCATGCCTGTCTGCAACGTCGGGCAGGGTTTTGTACGCGAGAAATGCGTTGGGGCTACAGAAATCATACACAAAATCGATATGTTGCGTCATGATGCTCCTCCGAAATGGCGACAATTTTTACTGTTCCAACTCGTGACAAGCGAATCCGCTACAGGACAAGTGTAACAGCCTGCTGAATCTTCGCGTAGAAATCTTGTGGAATTCGCTTTCAACTCCGGCCGCAGGCACGCAGTATCGCCGCACGAAACGGGGGACAAACAAATATGACCAAGTTCGAGCCGTCGCGCCTGAACCGTATTAGCGACTGGATGAAGCGTTACGTGGATGAGCGAAAATACGCAGGCAGCTCCTTGTTGATAAAACACAATGGACAGGAAGTTTTTTTCAGCGCCTACGGCAAAAGAAGCATTGAGCACGATCTGCCATTCCAACGCGATACGCTCGTCCGCATCTATTCAATGACTAAACCAGTGACCACAGTTGCGTTGATGATGCTGGCGGAACGCGGCCTGTTTCACCTCGACGCGCAGCTATCTGAATTTCTGCCGGAATTCTCTGATATGCAGGCCTTGGTTCCTGGTGCCATGAGCACAGATCAGACGGAAAAGGCCCCAACACCGACACTGCATCAGTTGCTGACGCACACAAGTGGTTTCAGCTACCCGTTCAACCCTGGAATTTTGCCCGAACTGATGGATGCCCAAGACATGGTGTTCAAACCTGACCAGGGGCTTTTGGCTGATCGCGTATACGATCTTGCTGCACTGCCGTTGGCGTTCCAACCTGGCTCACGATGGGAGTATTCGGTTGGCATAGATGTTGTGGGGCGCGTTATTGAGGTCGTCTCCGGTAAATCTCTGGACAAGTTTCTTGCTCAAGAGGTCTTGGAGCCGCTTGGAATGCACGAGACGGATTTCACGGTTCCAACAGGGGCAGGAGATCGGTTTGCTTCGCTCTACACACCGTTGGAAGGAAACGCGATGGCCTTGAATTCCGCACAAACCGGCACTGAGACGCTGCGACTGGTGGATCATGCTGGTAGATCTCCGTTTGAAAAGACAACCACGTTTTCCGGTGGTGGCGGATTGGTCGGAACAATCGACGACTATTCCCGGTTCGCTGAGATGCTTAGAAACCGGGGGCAGGGCAATGGACACCGTTTGTTGAGCCCGAAAACCGTTGAATATATGTTAATCAATCACTTACCAGGCGACATTGCCTCAATGGGACCGCAAAGCTTTGCCGAACAACCCATGGAAGGTACAGGTTTCGGACTAGGAGGTGCCATTGTTACTAACCCGGGTCGAGTGCGTGTTCCGGGGTCTTTGGGTGACTTTAGTTGGGGCGGCATGGCTTCGACATTTTTTTGGATCGACCGGGTCAATAACATGACTTCTGTCTTTTTTACGCAGTTGTCGCCGTCCAGCTCATACCCGTCACGCGCCGAACTCAAGGCGCTTGTCCTTGGGGCAATGATTGAATGACGCGTTGAGCGCTGATACCAAATCTCTCATACAAACCCGGAGACCAAAACATGACCGCAGCGGAACGTGTTCTTCTGAACCTTTTGAACATTGAAAGGCTTGAGGTTGATCTGTTTCGCGGGACGGGCTCTGGCGGGGAAACACCGACGCGCATCTTTGGTGGACAGGTCATCGCGCAGGCTTTGGCCGCAGCATACCGCACGGTGGATGATCGGCTGTGTCATTCGCTTCATGCCTATTTTATCCGTGCAGGTGATCCGTCTATTCCGGTTATATATCAGGTTGATAGAGCCCGAGACGGAGGTTCCATGACAACTCGGCGTGTGGTCGCCATTCAGCATGGACAGCAAATCCTGAACATGTCGGCATCGTTTCATGTAAAGGATGAAGGCTGGGATCATCACCACGCCATGCCGCAGACCAAGGCGCCGGAACACTATCCAGCACGAGAAGAACTGCGGAAGAAATATAAGGATAAGGTTCCGGAAAAACTTCGTGGCGAGCTTATGCGCGAAAGGCCCATCGAAGTGCGTGAAGTGGATCATCTGGACCCATTCAAACCCGCAAAATCAGATGACCGAAACCAGATTTGGTTCCGAATGCCAGGCGCGGTCGGCGCCGACCCGATAACGCAACACCTAATTTTGGCTTACGCGTCCGACATGTATCTGATGTCGTCAGGAATGCGTCCGCATGGGCTAAGTTGGTTTACCGGAGAGATAAATGGTGCCAGCCTCGACCACGCTTTGTGGTTTCACGCGCCGGTTCAATTCGAAAACTGGCACCTGTATTCGATGGACTCGCCATGGAGCGGGCAGGGACGCAATTTCAATCGTGGCTCCATCTATACCGAAGACGGGACTCTGATCGCATCTGTAGCGCAAGAAGGCCTGATGCGCAAAGCGCGGAAGAGACCTTAGCTATCTTCTATAAACCTTTGATTTAGCTTCTGCATTCCCGCTAGCCAGCGATCATAATCACCAGCTTTGAGTTGCATGTAGTCCAGAACTTGCGGATGCGGAAGTATTAAAAACTGTTCAGACCGGATGGCTTGAACACAGGTTTCGGCAACATCCTCGGGTTCAAGCATACCGTCAATCGCTGCGACCGAGGTCTCATGGCCGCGAGTCATTTCAGACCGCACAGCTTGCGGACACAGAACTGAAACGCGCAGTCCCTTGTGGCCATAGGTCAAGGAAAGCCATTCTGCAAACCCGACAGCGGCGTGCTTGGTAACACCGTAAGGGGCAGCACCGGGTTGGTTCAGCACTCCGGCGGCTGACGCTGTAATCAGGAAGTATCCGCCGCCGCGTGCAATCATGCGTGGCACCAAGTGCCGCGCTGCCCAAACATGCGACATGACATTGATCGTCCAGATCCGATCCCAGTCTTCGTTCGTGACCTCCAGTCCGCCCAATGTCAGAATTCCGGCATTAGCGCAGAATAAGTCAATGGGCCCAATCGAATCCTCAACAGTTTCAATCAGCGCCTTGATCGCATCTTCACGCGACACGTCGCAGGTTATGGCGTGGCCATCAATATCTCGCGCCACATTCTGAGCGCCAATTTCGTCGATGTCCGCGCAGACAACCTTGGCGCCGCCCTGAGCAAACCGATCGGCCAGACCTTTGCCGATACCATGCGCGGCACCAGTGACGACCACAGTTTTTCCGCGCAAGTCCATTTAGCAAATCCAGATGTCAGCTTAGCTCGTAATCATAAACGCATGGTATTACGCTGGAAACAGCGCTTGGCCATTTCCATTGAATTAACATAATACCAATTACACGACTTATTAGTAAAAGGCTTGAAGCCCCGTCTGCGACCGCCCCAAGATCAACGCATGTACATCATGAGTACCTTCATAGGTGTTCACCGTCTCAAGGTTAACCATGTGACGAATGACCTGGAACTCAAGTGAGATGCCATTCCCGCCGTGCATATCCCGGGACATGCGCGCGATATCCAAAGCCTTGCCGCAGTTGTTTCTCTTGATGACGGAAATCATCTCGGGTGCAGCCTCAGCCTCATCCATCAGACGACCGACGCGCAAGCTTGCCTGCAAACCCAGAGCGATTTCTGTTTGCATGTCGGCCAATTTGCGTTGGAACAGCTGGGTCTGCGCCAGCGGCCGGTTAAACTGTTTGCGGTCCAAGCCGTATTGGCGTGCGGCGTGCCAGCAAAACTCGGCTGCGCCCATCACGCCCCAACTGATGCCATAACGCGCACGGTTTAGGCAGCCAAACGGACCTTTGAGGCCTTGGACATGCGGCAACAGCGCGCTTTCGTCGACCTCGACGCCCTCTAGGACGATCTCACCGGTGATCGATGCGCGCAGGCTCAACTTGTTTTGGATTTTCGGCGCGCTCAGACCCTTAAGTCCTTTGTCCAGCACAAACCCGCGAATCTTTCCGTCATGCGCGTCTGACTTGGCCCAGATAACGAACACATCCGCAATCGGCGCGTTCGATATCCACATTTTGCTTCCCGTCAGACGATAGCCACCGTTGATCTTTTCCGCACGGGTCTTCATACCTGCCGGGTCTGACCCTGCATCCGCTTCGGTCAAACCAAAGCAGCCAATCCATTCGCCGCTGGCAAGTTTCGGAAGATACTTCCGGCGCTGTTCCTCACTGCCGTAAGCATAGATCGGGTACATCACCAGAGAGCTTTGCACCGACATCATGGAACGATAACCGGAATCTACACGCTCAACTTCACGTGCGACCAAACCGTATGAGACATACCCTGCCCCAAGACCGCCATACTGTTCAGGGATCGTGGTGCCCAGCAGGCCCATCTCACCCATTTCACGAAAGATTTCGGGATCCGTTTCTTCGTTTTGAAAAGCGTCGGTCACACGAGGTTGCAGTTTTTCCTGAGCATAGGCCTGCGCACTGGCGGCGATCATACGCTCGTCTTCGTTTAGCTGATCGCTCAGGCGAAACGGGTCATCCCATGCGAATTTACCCATATCGGGCGCATCTTTCGCTCGTAGGGTTGGTTTGGTATCGGGGGCGTTCATGGTACTTCTCCGCATAGTCGGCTTGGGGGGCAAACTAACCCGGTACGCATTCAAATGACAGTAAGAGTTTCGCATCCAACCATGAGCGGAACTCATACCCCTGCCCCCTTAGCTTATCCCAAGGCGTACCCGGCCCCGCGCACAGTACGAACAGGATCTTGACCCCCGTGCTGCGTCAGTGCTTTTCGCAACCGTCCGATATGAACGTCAACCGTGCGCGTATCAACATAGATATCGCGACCCCAGACCCGATCAAGCAATTGTTCACGGCTCCAGACACGGCCCGGTTTCTCCATGAATGTGCTGAGCAGTCGGAATTCGGTCGGGCCGAGTTTCAACGGTTTGCTGTCACGGCTGACCTTGTGTGTCTCCGAATCCAGAACAATGTCATCAAACTCCAGCCGCAGACCCACAGTGGCAGGCCTCACTCGACGCAACTGCGTGCGCACGCGCGCCATCAATTCCACAACCGAATATGGTTTAACCACATAGTCATCCGCACCCGTCTCAAGGCCGCGCACCTTGTCGACTTCTTCCGTGCGGGCCGAGAGCATGATGATCGGGATCGACCGCGTATCTGGGCGTGATTTCAATCGGCGGCAAACCTCTATCCCACTGAGGTTGGGCATCATCCAATCCAAAACAATGATGTCCGGATGTTCCTCATCGACAAGCAACATGGCTTCGTCTCCGCTGCCAGCCTTGGACACTCGGAACCCTTCTGCCTCAAGGTTGTAAGCCAGAACTTCGCGTTGCGCGGGTTCATCCTCGACAACCAGAACGGTCGGTTGATCAGCGGACATTTGTCAAAACTCCTAGGCGGATTGCGAGGTTATGTCGGCCTTCGGTCGCGCCTCGGTCGGGCGTTCACCGGTGACAAGATACACGACCTGCTCAGCGATCGCAGTGACATGGTCGCCCATGCGTTCGATGTTTTTGGCAATGAAATGAAGGTGCATACAGGATGATATGTTGCGCGGATCCTCGGCCATGAAGGTAAGGAATTCGCGGAACAGGCCATTATACATCTGGTCCACTTCTTCATCGCGTGCAATGACATCCGTCGCCAGCTCGGCATCACGCTGAATATATGCGTCCAACGCATCGCGCAGCATTCGCTCAACCTCGCGCGCCATCCGACGCAGGGCGGCGGCGCTGCCATTGATCTCGCTGGCATTAACCAGAACCGTTGTGCGCTTGGCGATGTTCTTGGAATAGTCGCCGATACGTTCAAGGTTTGCGGATACTTTCAGCACCGACAGCACCAGGCGCAAATCGCTGGCCGCAGGTGCGCGAAGGGCGATCAGGCGGGCAGTTTCCTCGTTTATCAGGTCTTCCAGCGCATCAATTGCCTTGTCGCCCTGACGAACCTGCTGGGCCAGTTCCTCATCGCGCGTTTCAAGCGATCTGGCCGAGCTCATGATTGCGGCCTCGACCAACCCGCCCATTTTCATGATATGGGCTTGAATAGCTTCGAGATCCCGGTCGAATACGGATGCGATATGTTGTTCGCTCATGTTTTGATACCTGTGCTCAGCCAATCCGGCCAGTGATGTAACTTTCGGTGCGAGGATCTTCGGGGTTGGTGAAGATTTGGCCCGTCTCGCCAAATTCAACAAGGTTTCCAAGGTGAAAGAACGCGGTCTTCTGGCTGACTCGCGCGGCCTGCTGCATCGAATGCGTTACGATCACCACGGAATATCGCGACCGAAGTTCATCAATCAATTCCTCGACCTGCGCGGTTGCGATCGGGTCCAGAGCCGAGCACGGCTCGTCCATCAACAGAACCTCAGGCTCGGTCGCGACGGCGCGGGCGATGCACAGGCGTTGTTGCTGCCCCCCGGACAAGCCAGTGCCGGGCGCATCAAGCCGGTCTTTCACCTCATCCCAGATTGCGCCACGACGCAGGGATTTTTCAACGATTTCATCTAGTTCCACCTTATTTCTGGCAAGCCCGTGAATACGCGGACCATAAGCTACGTTGTCATAGATCGACTTAGGGAATGGGTTGGGCTTTTGGAAAACCATGCCTACCTTGGCGCGCAACTGCACGGGATCGACACGCTTGTCATAGATGTCTTCGCCGTCCAGTTTGAACGAACCCTCGACGCGCGCGACGTCGATTGTGTCATTCATTCGGTTCAGGCACCGCAGGAATGTCGATTTACCGCAGCCGGACGGACCAATGAAGGCAGTGACGGTCTTGTCTTCAATATCGACATTCACGTCTTTGATAGCATGGTTGTCACCGTAGTAAACTTGGCAATCACGGCACTCCAGCTTGATTTCATTGGCGTCCACTTGTCTCTCCACTCGCGACATGTCGTTCATTTTGGTGCCCTTCATTACCAACGGCGTTCAAACCGGCGGCGCAGGATGATTGCGATAATATTCATCGTGAGAAGGAACATGAGAAGAATGATAATCCCACCCCACGCTTTTTCATAGAAGCCGACATCTGCGCGCGCGGCCCAGGTATAGATTTGGGCGGGCATGGCTGAGTTCGGTTCGGTGAAACCAGCCAGAAAACCGTCCGGGTATCCGCGGGCTACGAATCCAACCATACCGATCAGCAAAAGCGGCGCTGTCTCGCCCAGTGCCTGAGCAAGTCCGATGATCGTACCCGTCAGAATGCCCGGCGCGGCCAAGGGCAATACGTGGTGGAACACCGCCTGCATCTTTGACGCCCCTACCCCCAACGCGGCATCGCGGATCGATGGTGGAACCGCTTTCAAGGATGCACGGGTCGAGATGATGATCGTTGGCAGGGTCATCAATGTCAGAACAAGCCCCCCAACCAACGGCGCCGACTGCGGCAAGTGCATGAACTGGATGAAAACCGCGAGACCCAGGATACCAAAAACGATGGAGGGCACGGCCGCCAGGTTAGAGATGTTCACCTCAATCAAGTCCGTAAACTTGTTCTGAGGCGCAAACTCCTCAAGATAGATCGAGGCAGCCACGCCAATCGGCAGTGACAACGCCAGAACCACCAGCATCATGAAGAACGAACCCACGACCGAGGCACCGATACCTGCCCCGCCGGGGTTATCCACGCCAGAGTCCGCGCCGGTGATGAAGGGCCAGTTGAACACCTGTTTTATGATCCCCGCCTCTGTCAACGCGTCGACAAGATCAAGATCGCTGAGTTGTAGAAAACGGCTGTCCTGAAGTGTGTCGCGCGAGACGCGGCCTTTGAAATATCCGTCGACCCGGCTGGAAGCTGCCAATTCGAAGTTGATTGGCTCACCCACTTGGTCCGGATTTTCGCTGTAGAAAGTTCGGATTGTGCCGCCGACTTTACCCAATAGACGCTCAATCGCGGCTTCGTCAAAGTCGACGCTGATCCCACTTTCCGCCAGCTTGCCGTTCAACTCTGCAATGAACAGGTCAGAATAGGCTTTGGTCTTGAACAGCGTGCTTTCCGCCTCGGCCCGTTGCGGTTCTGTCAGGGTGAATTCAACGCTGACAACAGTGCGCGTAAATGCGGGTATTCCTTCTTTCAGGATCGACGCAAAAAGCACCACCAGAAAGAACAGGCCGGTTGCGATCGCAATTACACCGTAGAGGCGAAAACGCTTTTCAGCCTTGGCGCGCTTCAATGTACGCTCATCACTGGCGGTGAGGGAGGTTGCGCGGCGACCCGTTCCGGGGTTTTCCATGCTTGCGTCGGTCATTCGTACTGCTCCCGGTACTTGCGCACGATGTAAAGGGCAAAGACGTTAAGCCCCAGTGTGAGGATGAAAAGGGTCATTCCCAGCGCGAAGGCCACCAGTGCTTCGGGGGACGCGAAGTCAGCGTCACCTGTCAACTGGCTTACGATTTTGGCCGTTACGGTTGTCATGGCCTCGAACGGGTTCAGGCTGAGCCGGGCGGCAGCCCCTGCCCCCAGAACCACAATCATGGTTTCACCGATGGCGCGCGACGCCGCCAGAAGGATTGCACCGACAATCCCCGGCAAGGCAGCAGGCAGGACAACCTGTCGGATTGTCTCGGATTGGGTTGCACCCAACCCGTATGATCCGTCACGCATCGCCTGCGGTACCGCGTTGATGATGTCGTCCGAAAGTGATGAGACAAACGGGATCAGCATGATGCCCATAACAAGCCCGGCTGTCACGACTGCGGTTCCTGCTTTCATCCATCCCAACCCCTCGTCACCGAAAACGCCCAGCAAGAGCGGCCCAACGGTCAGCAGCGCAAAGAGGCCGTAAACAATTGTCGGGATACCGGCCAGAACTTCCAGCAGAGGCTTTGCAAAGGCCCGCACACGCGGGGATGCGTATTCACTCAGATAAATGGCCGCAAACAGACCGATTGGAACAGCCACCAGCAAGGCAACGAGCGATATGTAGAACGTGCCCCACAGCAACGGAATGATACCAAGCTCAGACGAACCACCACGGCCAGAAAAGCTGGGCGACCAGGTAGTTCCGAAAAAGAAATCTGACGCCGGATAGAGCTTGAAAAATTCCCAGGTGTTGAAAACCAGGGAAAGAACGATCCCAATGGTGGTGAGGATGGCGATAGAGGCGGCCGCAAGAAGCAGAACCTGAACGCCTTGCTCAACGACATTTCGGGCCCGGAAAACTTTGTTCGTTTGCCACAAGCTGATAGCTGCGCCAGCCACAGCAGCGAGCAGCACGGCGATCGTCATGGCAGAACGGCCTGTCGAGTTCAGAACACGATAGCTCTGAGCCGCACGAAGAATCGGTTGCGTGATATTCGACGTAACGACCTGGCCCGCATCTTTGAGACGCTGCGTCATGTCCGTAAAATCGGCGCGCGCGTTCTGGGCGATATCCTCGGTTATCAGGCCTTGCTCAACCGCATTGTCCAAACCACTAGCCGCGCGGCGCACCTCGGCCAGAACCAGACTGCGGGACGAACCTTCTTTAATCGCCGTTTCCGGGATCATGCCGGATATCTGGGTATTCACGTAAATTGGCTGCACGAGCAACCAAAGGATCAAAAGACCAAAGGCAGGCACGATTGTCTTCAGGAAAACGTTTGCGCCGTAAAAGGATGGCAGCGAATGCAAGCTTCGGCTATCGCCTCCGGCGCTTTGCAGTGCACGCGACCGCCCCAGAAAATAGCCGCCCGCCGCGATCGCCAGAACGATCAGAAAGAGCCAAAGTATCGACATGACACCCCCACTGGTCTCGTTTGGTATTTAAAGGCGCGTAGGGGCGATATCGAAAACCGCCCCCAGCAAATTAGACCAGCGTCAGGCTTAGCTGCCCGAACCCATGGTGACTTCGTTGGCAATTGCTTCCTGAGTTTCTGCAAGCTCGGGGTCAGCAACCAGGCCGTAGTTTGCCAGCGGACCGGACGGACCTGCGATTTCGTCAGCAACGAAGAACTGAGCGTATTCTTTCAGGCCCGGGATCACGCCGATATGCGCTTTCTTGATGTAGAAGAACAGCGGGCGCGACACCGGGTATTCACCGGTCGAGATGGTCTCGGTCGACGGAGCGACACCGGACATGGTGGCCACTTTCAGCTTGTCGGTGTTGTTCTCATAGAACGCCAGACCAAACACGCCAATACCGTTCGGGTTGGTGTCAATACGCGCCAGGGTCTCGGTGTAGTCACCGTCAATGTCCACCGACTTTCCGTCTGTACGAACGTCCAGGCACGCGTCTTCAGCGTCGTCTTCGCTCATGCCGCCGGCAACCATGGCTTCCATTGCGCCAGTCGCTTCACAGCCGATCAGCAGAACTTTTTCCTCAAAGACTTCGCGAGTGCCGTGCTTGGTGCCGGGAATAAAGCTTGCGATTTCAACATCCGGCAGATCAGAGTTGAATTCCGCCCACGTGTTGTATGGATTGTCGACGATTTCACCGTCTTTCAGAACCTTGGCACCCAAAGCGTTGAAGATATCCGCCGGCTCAAACGCGTTGAAGGCCGGGCCCGACTGCTGGCTTGCAAAGACGATACCGTCATAACCGATACGAACTTCCATGATGTCGGTCACGCCGTTTTCGGCACAGGCTTTGATCTCTTTCTCGCGAATAGCGCGGGATGCGTTTGCAACGTCGATGGTGTTTTCGCCAACACCTTCGCAGAAACGCTTCAGACCAGCCGACGAACCACCAGATTCAACAACCGGTGTCGGGAAATCAGTGTTATCACCAAACAGTTCTGCCACGATCGAAGCATAAGGCAGCACGGTCGACGAACCTGCGACTTGAACGTTGTCACGGGCTGCAGCGGTGGTTGCCGAAACAGCAGCGATAGCCAGCGCAGAAGCCGACAGTTTTACAAAGGACATTTCAGTCTCCCTGAAAAGATAAGTTCTGATCACCCCATGATGATCTTGCGCGAACCTCTAAAAGCCGTGCGTAAGCCTTTTGTGACAAGTTTGTAACAGCTTTATGACAGCACAGAAGAAACCTGGGTGACGTAGCGCAAAGCGGACATGCAATTTTTACATAGGTTGGGCAAACTAAGCTGAATCCAGACGTTCCGACCGCCTTAACGCGGCAAAATAACGGTAAACGTCGCTCCCTTACCCAGATCGCTTTCCACCCGTAACCGGCCACGATGGCGGTTGATTATGTGCTTCACGATCGCAAGCCCCAGTCCGGTTCCGCCCAACTGGCGGGATCTGTGACTGTCTGCGCGATAGAATCGCTCAGTCAGGCGCGGCAGGTGAACCGCATCAATACCCGGCCCCTTATCAATCACCTGAACCCGAACCGCCGGTCCACGCATGGCAGTGTCCCGTTCCGAGGGTATAACCCGCACCTCAACACTGCCGCCGCTACCACCATATTTGATGGCGTTCTCAATCAGGTTGGTAAAAACCTGCCGCAACTGATCATTATCCCCGGTCATTGTTACCGGGCCTTCCGGTGCGTTCAGGTTCAGATCAACCTTCGCATCCGTGGCCAGAGGGCGCAGAGAGTTCAACGTCGATTGCAACAGCCCCGTCAAGTCCACCTGTTCTTTTGGGCGCACCCGCTCTTCGCTTTCAACCCTGTTCAAGGACAGAAGATCCCCAACCAGACGGTTCATGCGGTTGGCTTCGTCAGACATGATCTTCAGAAAGCGCTCGCGTGCAGCGGCATCGTCATGGGCCGGGCCTTGCAGGGTTTCGATAAAGCCCATCAAAGCGGTCAGGGGTGTTCGCAATTCATGACTAACGTTTGCCACGAAATCCCGGCGCATCTGGCTGGCCTGCTCGACATGCGTGATGTCCTGAAAAATAGCCAACGTCGCACCGCCTGACACGGCGCCAACACCGTTCATATAGCGGCACTTGACCTCGAACGTTGTGTCCTGCGCACCGTCGTTGGACAGGTGTCGCGTTATGGCCGGTCCTTTCGAGCGGAGGCTCTGCTCTATTGCCTCGATAACCTGCGGCTGCCTCAGGATTGTTGCGAAATGGCGACCGACGATGTTCTGCGCCAACAACGTCTTTGCATCGGTATTGGCCGCGATAATCCGTTCCGTCTGATCGACCATCAAAGCCGGCATCGGAATGGCCGCGACAAACTCGGCAAGCAGATCGTCTGACATCACTATGCTCTTTTTCCGAAGCGTTAAGACAGGGGCTTCAACTCATCGCGGAACCGGCGCATGTTCTCTTGGTAATGAAGCGCGCTCCAAGTGATCTTCTGTGCCGCCGCGTCATCCAGTTGCCGCACGACCTTGCCTGGCGATCCCATGACAAGCGAATTATCAGGGATGTCCTTGCCTTCCGTAATCAACGCTCCGGCCCCTATCAGGCAATTCTTCCCGATCTTTGCACCATTCAGAACGATAGCTCCCATTCCGATCAGAGTGTTGTCACCGATGGTGCAGCCGTGCAGCATCACCTTATGCCCAATGGTGCAGTTACTGCCGATGGTCAGCGGGTAGCCGGCGTCGATATGCATGACACAGTTTTCCTGTACATTGCTGCCTTCGCCCACCCGAATTCCCTCGTGGTCAGCGCGAATGGTACAACCGAACCAGACCGAGGCCCCTTTTTCCAGCACCACCTTACCGATCAGGTTCGCATCCGGGGCAACCCATGTATCTTCGTGGATTTGCGGAGAATGCTCACCTAAGGCGTAAACAGTCATGACAGGCCCTCGAATTCGTTCTGCAATGTGCGGACATGGCTTTGCAGTGTGGGTTGCTGGATACGCCGCATCCTTTCGGCGCTGACGATGGTTTTTAGCTTTTCCTCTGTTGCGTCTAAGTCGTCATTGACCAACACATAGTCGTAATAGCCCCAGTGGCTGATCTCATCCCAGCTCTTGAGCATCCGCTTGGCGATGACGTCCTCGCTGTCCTGTCCACGCGTCTCAAGACGTCGCCGCAGTTCAGGGATCGAAGGTGGTAGAATAAAGATGGACAGCGCGTGCTTTCCCAAGTCCGAGTTTCGGATCTGCACCTCACCCTGCCAGTCAACATCAAACAAGACATCCCGTCCGGCGTTGATCGACTCCCGCACGGGTCCGGCCGGCGAGCCGTAGAAATTTCCGAACACATGGGCGTGTTCCAGCATTTGCCCTTTGGCGACTTGTTGCTTGAACTCATCCTCCGAGAGGAAATAGTACTCGCGCCCATGCTCTTCACCGGGGCGTGGAGCGCGGGTTGTGGCCGAAATCGAAAATTCTAGGTCTCTGTCCCACGCCATCAACCGACGGGCCAAGGTGGATTTACCTGCGCCGGACGGCGAAGACAGGATGATAAGTAGGCCGCGGCGATCTGCCATATCAGGTCTTCCCATAGTCATTCAACATTTTGCACTTGCTCGCGCATCTGGTCTATTACGGCTTTTAACTCAAGTCCCACCGATGTCAGATCAGCGCTTTGCGCCTTTGAACACAGCGTGTTCGCTTCGCGATTGAACTCTTGCATCAGAAAATCCAGCTTGCGCCCCACCGCCACATCCTGCGATAGCAGACTGCGTGCCGCGTCGACATGGGCTTTCAACCGGTCGATCTCTTCGGTGATGTCAGATTTTACCGCGATCAGCGCCAGTTCCTGTGCCAGACGATCGGGTTCAACCCCCTGCGCGTTTTCCAGCACCCGCGCAAGGTTTTCCCGCAGCGTGTCTGCCATTTTGTCCTTTCGCTGTTCGGCAAGTTCAGCTGCTTGAGTCACCAATTCCGAAACTAGACGTAGCTGTGAGTCCAAAATTTCAGCCAAGGCGTTACCCTCGGCTTGTCGCATGTCGACGAATTCTGCCAGCAAGTCTTTAAAATCGACCGTCAAAGCCTCTACCAGCGGTGCTGGATCGTCAACGTCGCTGCCAGCTTCCAACATCCCCTTAAATGCAATCAAATCTGCCGCGCTTGAGGGCGCAAGTGTCACACCGCGAGCCGCCGCCATTTCCTGTGTTCGCCCCATTGCCACAAGCGCCGCACCCATCGCGGCTTCATTCAAAACCAAATCAAGTGCAGTTTCATCCCGGCCCAACCGCAGGGACAGGGTGACATTGCCACGGCTCAGCGCCTTTGTCATCTGACTGCGCAAGGCGGCCTCAAGCCCGGTTAACCAATCGGGCACGCGCAGGCGCAGGTCGAGCCCCTTGCCGTTCACACTGCGCAGCTCCCACGTCCAGCTATGAGGCCCCAATGCCCCCTTGCCCGAGGCGAAACCGGTCATAGATCTGATCATACTTGCTGCCCCTGTCTGCTCGCTTGCCGCACCTAAAGCCAACAATGGCCGCAGGGCAAGCCTTTGCTGAATTTGAGTGTTCAGCCAGAAGTTAACCATTCATTAAAGATTTCCTCCAAAATTGAATCAACCCGTGTCAATTTTGGCCCCAGACAGTTCTGGACGATCCAGATGTCTGGCTTTTTGCGAAAATTGGGGTCGCTTGACGCTAGGGTGATGAAAATGAGGAACTTTTTCGGTAACGGGTTCGGGTCGAATTCTGGAAAGATCGTTGCAATGGATCGTTTTGACAACGGGCGCAGCCTTTCGCCCATCCGACAGGCCGAGGCCTACTGGACCGCGCTGCTGACCAGTGACGGCATCCCCAAGCGATCACAGGTCGATCCGCGGGGGCTTGAGAACATCCTTGAATACACATTTATACTTGAGCGGATCACCCCGCGGCTGGCGCGGTTCCGTGTTGCAGGAAGCCATCTGAACAAACTTGCGGGCATGGAAGTCCGTGGCATGCCACTGACCGCCTTCTTTGAGCCCAGTGCGCGTTCGCAAATTTCTGATGTGCTGGAGCAGGTCTTCGCCAAGCCTGCTATCGCTGGATTTGACTTAGTCTCCGCAGGTAAACTGGGTCGAGCCCGAGTACAGGCGCGAATGATACTGTTGCCGTTAAAAAGCGATCTTGGAGATGTCAGCCGTGTTCTTGGAGTATTGGTGAGTGATGGCGCGATCAGCGCAACGCCCCGCCGGTTCACCATTCAAGACACCCAACTGCGGGCTGTATCCGACGTTCAGGCGCCCAAAAGACCAAAGCGGCAGCTTTCGACCGGGTTTGCCGAAGCTCCCCAAGAGTTCAAACGCCCCGGTTCTCACCTTCGGCTGGTTGTGTCCCGCGATGATTAAAACAAAAAAGGCGGGCAAACCCTGCCCGCCTTTCGTTAAATAGTCACAGTGCCTTAGCTGGCTTCGCGTTTGCTTCGATCACGGCGCAGATTGGTGAGTTCTTCTGCAACCAAGAACGCCAGTTCCAACGACTGCGAGGCGTTCAGACGCGGGTCGCAGGCCGTGTGGTAACGATCGGACAGATCTTCTTCGGTGACTGCGCGCACGCCGCCGATGCACTCGGTCACGTCCAGGCCGGTCATCTCGAAATGCACGCCGCCGGGCACCGTACCCTCGGCCTGATGCACGCCAAAGAAATCGCGCACCTCACGCAGCACGGATTCGAACGGACGGGTCTTGTAGCCAGTTGCCGACTTGATCGTGTTGCCATGCATCGGGTCACAAACCCAAGTCACCTTGGCACCCTCTTCCTTGACGGCCTTGATCAGGCGCGGCAGATGCTCGCTGGCCTTGCCTGCGCCGAACCGAGCGATCAGCGTCAAACGACCCTCTTCGTTTTCGGGGTTCAGCTTGGACATCAGAACCTTTAGGTCCTCGGCCGTTGTCGTCGGGCCGCATTTCAGACCGATGGGGTTCAGTACACCGCGACAGAATTCGACATGCGCGCCATCAGGTTGACGCGTGCGGTCGCCAATCCAGATCATGTGGCCCGAACCTGCCAGCCAGTTGCCCGAGGTTGAATCAAGGCGGGTCAGCGCCTCTTCATATTCAAGCAGTAGGCTTTCGTGGCTGGTGTAGAATTCCACAGTCGAGAACTCATGTGTGGTCTCAGCAGTGATTCCTGCCGCATCCATGAAATCGATCGTGTCCTGAATCCGGTCCGCGATTTCCGAGTATTTCTGTACGTCCTGTTCATCGGTGAAGCCAAGCGTCCAAGAGTGGACCCGGCTCATATCGGCGAAACCACCGGTCGAAAATGCCCGCAGCAGGTTCAGCGTTGCGGCAGCTTGCGTGTAGGCCTGCAACATTTTGCCGGGATTCGGAATGCGCGCTTCGGGGGTAAACGCCAGTTCGTTGATGATATCACCGCGGTAGCTTGGTAGCTCGACGCCATCTACAACCTCGGTCGGGGCACTGCGTGGTTTGGCGAACTGTCCCGCCATGCGGCCCACTTTGACCACTGGCACCTTGGCACCATAGGTCAGAACCATCGCCATTTGCAGCATCACCTTGAAGGTGTCACGAATCGCATCGGCACTGAATTGTTCAAAACTTTCAGCACAATCCCCGCCCTGCAACAGGAAGGCCTCGCCGCGACCGGCGGCACCCAGATGTTGCTTAAGACGCCGTGCTTCGCCCGCAAAGACCAGCGGGGGATACTGCGAAAGCTGCGCCTCGACCTTGGCCAGTGCAGCCGCGTCGGTATAGTCTGGCATCTGAACCCGGGGCTTGTTGCGCCAGTTCGTTTTTTGCCATTCAGTCATAGCTTTGATCTCCGCTGAAGTATTCAGGGGGCCTCTATACAAAAAGCACGGAAGACTGACCATATATGATTTGCGCCCCTTGACGTCGTAAACAAGCTTTGATCATGGTGGCTGCCAAATCTGTCGCCGACACAATACCGTCGAGCGCCGAATCAAGGACACCTCGCCATGCAAGAGCAACGCCAAGTTGTCACGGTGGAAAACGCTGCAGCCACCTCGCGTCACTTCGTGTTTGTCCTGTTGGACAAGTTTTCGCTGCTTTCATTTGCTTCTGCCTTGGACAGTCTAAGGATCGCCAACCGCATGGCCGGCAAGACGCTTTATACGTGGTCCCTTATGGGCGAAGGCGGTGAGTCCGTCAGTTGCTCGGCCGGGACAACCTTCGCGTTGGATTCCGATCTGATTGAACTGCAACGAGATGATGTCGTGTTGATCTGTGGCGGTGTGGACGTTCAGACGGCGACCACCAAGAAAGTGCTGAACTGGGTCCGCCGCGAGGCGCGGCGCGGTTTGCGGATTGGCGGTCTTTGCACAGCCGCCTACTCTTTGGCCAAGGCGGGGCTGCTGGACGGCAAGCGCGCGACCATCCACTGGGAGAACTCGGACAGTTTTATCGAGGAATTTGATGAGGTCCATCTGACCAAATCCGTATTTCAGATTGACGGCAATCGAATGACGACCGCAGGCGGCACGTCCTCAATCGATCTGATGTTAAAGATCATTGCTGATGATTTTGGCGAAGATCTGGCCAACGCTGTGGCCGACCAGATGATTTATTCGTCAATTCGAACCGATCAGGACACGCAGCGCCTGTCTACCCCAACCCGAATCGGTGTGCGCCATCCGAAGCTAAGTCAGGTCATCCTGATGATGGAAAAGAACATCGAAGAGCCGATCTCGCCTTCGATTCTGGCCAAGGATGTAGGCATGTCGACGCGTCAGCTTGAACGCCTGTTCCGACGTTACCTGAGCCGCTCACCCAAACGCTATTACATGGAGTTGCGCCTGCACAAAGCGCGCAATCTGCTGATGCAAACAGATATGAGCGTGATCAACGTGGCATTAGCGTGCGGCTTTGCCAGCCCGTCGCATTTCTCAAAGTGCTACCGGGCGCATTACAACACCACACCGTATCGGGAACGTGGTGCACACGGCGACAGGTTGTCGGTTTAAGGTCTTCAGAAAAACTTACAGAGCCTCTAGGACGCGCGCCTTCAAGATGATTTGCGGTACGATGAAACCGCGCGCTTATCTATTCCGCGAGCCTCCCTTAGCCCAAGTCAGGTGGCGTCATCCTGTAAACCGCGCCCTGCCCGACTGAAATAAACCATATCGACCCGTCCGGAGCCTCAACGACATCGCGCACACGTTCTGTTTCCGCGCCTTTGATCTGCTCAACCTCGCGCAGCGGGGATCCTGCGAGCCGGGCGATGTAGTCGAACTTGAGCGAACCGACAAAGATATCACCCGTCCATTCCGGCCACAGTTTGCCGGAATACACCATCAAGCCCGATGGGGCGATGGACGGGTCCCAATAATGCTCTGGCTGTTCCATTCCGGGTTTCGAGGTTCCCTCGCCGATTTTCTCACCGGAGTAGTGAACGCCGTAAGAGATGACCGGCCAGCCATAGTTTAAGCCCGGCTTGACAAGATTGATCTCATCCCCACCCCGTGCGCCATGCTCGGAAATCCAGAGCCGCCCCTCAGCGTCCAGACCGGCCCCTTGCGGGTTGCGATGGCCGAACGACCAGATTTCGGACCGAACATCGTCATCATCAACAAATGGATTGTCCTCAGGGATGGTCCCGTTGCGATTGACGCGGATCACCGATCCGATGTGGTTTGTTGTATCTTGGGCGGCAGGCCGGTCCCCTCGGTCACCGATCGTGACAAACAGGGTGCCATCGTTGGCTTCCACAACGCGCGATCCGAAATGCTTGCCGGTACGGCCGCCCGGCACGGCTTCAAAGATCACACGTACTTTGGTAAGCCTGTCGCCGTCTTCCGACAGGCGCGCAACCGCCAGCGAAGTCCCTGCTTTGCGGAACTGGCGCTTAGCAAAAGTCAGAAAAATTTCCCGGGTTTGCGCGAAGTCTCTTGCGATGGTGACATCCAACAATCCACCCTGCCCATTTGCGGCAACCTTCGGCACACCGCGCACGCGCTGCTTTACCCCATCGCGGACATGTAACAGGTCTCCGCCGCGTTCTGTCACAAGAAAGCTGTTGTCGGGCAATATGTCCACGGCCCAGGGTGTATCCAAGCCGCTTACCATTTCAGTAAGCTCAACCGCGCCTTGCGATGTTTGCACGTTTTGTGCGCTCGCTATTCCGGCCCAAGCTAGACCCAAAATTACAAAAGCCCGAATCATAAAAGCCCTCCGTCGTATTCCGACCCAGTTTCGCGATCGCGCGCGTCATGAAAACAGATAGAGTTCCAAGCCGCAAAAACACTTTTTCGTTGGGACTTTTCTTTTTGTGACAGCTTGCCTAGGGTCTTGAGCAGGAAGAAAATGTTCCAACATGGGAGTAACCTAATGAAAAAGCTGCTTACTGCAACTGCAGCAACTGCTCTACTGGCCGGCACAGCCATGGCCGAAGACGTAAAACTCGGCGTTCTTTTCGGTTTTACCGGACCGATTGAATCGCTGGCGCCTGCCATGGGTTCGGGTGCTGAACTGGCGATGGCGGAAGTCACCGAATCCGGCAAGCTTCTGGACGGTGCAACAGTCACTGCGTCCCGCGCCGACACTGGCTGCATAGACAACGGCCTTGCCACGTCGAACGGTGAACGCATGATCGCGGACGGTGTTGCCGGCATCATTGGCGGAGATTGCTCGGGCGTTACCGGTGCAATCCTTCAGAACGTCGCAATTCCGAACGGCATGGTTATGATCTCGCCCTCGGCGACCTCGCCCGGTTTGTCGACAATGGAAGATAACGGTCTGTTCTTCCGTACTGCTCCGTCGGATGCGCGCGAAGGTCAGGTAATGGCAGACATTCTGAATGATCGCGGTATCAGCTCGATTGCGCTGACCTACACCAACAACGACTACGGCAAAGGTCTTGCGGATGCGATCCAGTCGTCTTTCGAAGCTTCGGGCGGTGAAGTCACGATCGTCGCTGCGCACGAAGACGGTAAAGCGGATTACTCGGCAGAAGTCGGCGCGCTGGCCTCGGCTGGTGGCGACATTCTGGTTGTCGCGGGTTATCTCGACCAGGGCGGTCTGGGTATTATCCAGGCAGCACTGGACAGCGGTGCGTTCGACACGTTCGGTTTGCCCGGTGGCATGATTGGCGACTCGCTGCCTGCCAATGTCGGACCTGACCTAAACGGTTCCTTCGGTCAAATCGCCGGTTCTGGTGGAGAAGGTGCTGAAAAGTACTTTGCGATGGCCGAAGCCGAAGGGTTTGACGGTTCGTCACCGTACTCGCCTGAATCCTATGATGCTGCTGCCCTGTTCATGCTGGCCATGCAGGCCGCGGGTTCGACCAACCCGGCGGACTATGGCGCGAAAATCATGGAAGTTGCCAATGAACCTGGCGAGAAAATCTATCCCGGAGAACTGGCCAAGGGTCTGGAACTGCTGGCGGCAGGTCAGGACATCGACTATGTCGGCGCATCAGGCGTTGAATTGATCGGCCCCGGTGAAAGCGCGGGCTCATATCGTGAGATCGAAGTAACCGACGGCGAAAACAAAACCGTTAACTTCCGTTGATCTGGCGTTAACAGTCATAAAAACAAGCAGCCCGGGCCTTGTGTCCGGGCTGTTTCAGTGAAAAAAGGCCGCACCCCGGCAAACGGGGCGGGACAAAGCGCCAAAAAAGGCGGCAAGGGGAAAAGATGATCGTCGTCGAAAACGTGCACAAGCATTTCGGCGGATTTCATGCGGTGGACGGGGCATCGCTGGAAATCCAGAAGGGTTCGATCACCGGCCTGATCGGGCCAAACGGGGCCGGAAAAACAACGCTGTTTAATGTGATCGCGGGTGTTCTTCCACCGACCAGCGGCCGCGTTTTCATGGATGGCGAGGATATCACCGGCCTGCCGCCGCACGAGTTGTTTCACAAGGGTTTGTTGCGTACGTTCCAGATCGCGCATGAGTTTTCGTCGATGACCTGCCGCGAAAACCTGATGATGGTTCCCGGCGCGCAATCTGGAGAATCGCTCTGGAACACCTGGTTTGGCCGCAAGCGTATCGCGAATGAAGAGCGCGCGTTGCAGGCCAAAGCTGACGAGGTTCTGGAATTCCTAACCATCGAACACCTTGCCGATCACAAGGCCGGTCAGGTCTCGGGCGGACAGAAAAAGCTGTTAGAGCTGGGTCGCACCATGATGGTCGATGCCAAGATCGTGTTTCTCGACGAGGTCGGGGCAGGCGTGAACCGCACGCTGCTGATGACCATCGCCGACACGATCATCCGCCTGAACAAAGAGCGCGGCTATACCTTCGTTGTCATTGAGCATGACATGGATTTCATCGGCAAGATTTGCGATCCGGTCATTTGCATGGCCGAGGGTAAGGTTCTCGCCGAAGGTACTCTGGACGAGATCAAGGCCAACGAGCACGTGATCGAGGCCTATCTGGGCACTGGCCTGAAGAACAAAGACAAGCTGGAGGCCCAAACATGACCGCTGGCAAAACCGACAACCCTTATCACGACGACAAGGGCAATAAGGACGCCTCGATCACCAATCCGCATGGCGTCGGAACCATGACCCCGGCGCATCGCAAAAGCGGCGCGACATTTAAAGTTGCAGGCGGCCCCTTCCTGATCGGCGACACCATGACCGGTGGCTACGGCAAAGGGCCGGACATTTTGCATGACTGCACGATTTCCGCCAACAAAGGTGAGATCGCGGTTATCGTCGGCCCGAACGGAGCCGGTAAATCAACCGCGATGAAGGCACTGTTCGGGATGCTGGACGTACGCTCGGGCAGCGTGCGGCTGGATGGTGAGGATATCACCAATCTCTCGCCGCAGGACCGCGTGATCAAAGGGATGGGGTTTGTGCCGCAAACCTCGAATATCTTTACGTCGATGACGGTTGAAGAAAACCTGGAAATGGGCGCCTTCATCCGCCGCGACGACATCAGTCAGACGATGGAGCAGGTCTATGACCTCTTCCCCATCCTCCGCGACAAGCGCAATCAGGCGGCCGGAGAGCTGTCAGGCGGTCAACGCCAACAAGTCGCCGTGGGCCGCGCGTTGATGACGCAGCCAAAGGTGCTGATGCTGGATGAGCCCACCGCCGGCGTCTCACCCATCGTGATGGATGAGCTGTTTGACCGGATCATCGAGGTCTCGCGCACCGGGTTGCCGATCTTGATGGTCGAACAGAATGCTCGGCAAGCTTTGGAGATTGCGGACAAGGGATATGTGCTGGTTCAGGGGCGGAATGCGTATACCGGCACGGGCAAGGAACTGCTGGCCGATCCCGAAGTGCGTAAGAGTTTCTTGGGGGGGTGACACCAGTGATAGTTTCTATTGTGTTTGCTCACCTTGAATTTGAGCCAAAAAAACAAACGATCTTGGACAATGAGGTAACGATCTAATGGACTTCCTCAACGCCCTTGTTGCGCTCTCCAACTTCGTCCTTGTTCCCGCAATCGCCTATGGCAGCCAGTTGGCGCTGGGCGCTTTGGGTGTGACTCTGATCTATGGCATCCTGCGGTTCTCGAACTTTGCCCATGGCGATACGATGGCCTTTGGCGCGATGATCGCGGTGCTGGTCACGTGGGGGTTGCAGGCCGCCGGGATCGGTTTCGGGCCACTGCCAACCGCCTTGCTCGCTCTGCCTTTTGCCATTCTGGGCTGTATCGTTCTGGTGCTGATCACGGACCGTCTGGTCTATCGTTTTTACAGGGAACAAAAGGCCAAGCCCGTTATCCTCGTGATCGTTTCAATGGGCGTGATGTTCATCATGAACGGTCTTGTGCGGTTCATCATCGGGCCGGATGATCAGCGTTTCTCGGATGGGGCACGGTTTCTGATTTCTGCGCGCGACTTCAGAACACTGACGGGCCTTGATGAGGGGCTGGCCATCCGCACCTCGCAAGCGATCACGGTTGTTGTTGCCGTTGTCGCCGTGGCGCTGCTGTTCTGGTTCCTCAACAAAACCCGTACGGGAAAGTCGATGCGCGCCTATTCCGATAACGAGGATCTGGCGCTGCTGTCTGGTATCAACCCCGAACGCGTTGTGATGATCACTTGGATCATTGTCGCGGCGCTGGCGACCACCGCTGGCGTGCTTTACGGGCTGGACAAGAGCTTTAAGCCCTTCGTCTATTTCCAGCTTTTACTGCCGATCTTCGCCTCGGCCATCGTGGGCGGCCTTGGCAACCCTATCGGAGCCATCGCTGGCGGGTTCATCATCGCCTTTTCCGAGGTAACCATCACCTATGCCTGGAAAAAGGTGCTGACCTATCTGGCACCGGAAAGCCTTGAGCCATCAGGATTGGTGCAGCTTCTGTCCACCGACTACAAATTCGCCGTCAGCTTTGTGATTTTGCTGATTGTGCTTCTGTTCAAACCCACAGGTCTGTTTAAGGGGAAAGCAGTATGAGCGAGCCCGTCAAAAACACGCTGCTTTTCGTCCTTGTCGGCGGTTTAATCCTTCTGACCGGGTTTACCCAAAGCTGGAACGCCGCGATCCTGATCCTGAACATGGGCCTGATCTCAGCCATCATGGCGATTGGGGTAAACCTTCAGTGGGGCTTTGCCGGTCTGTTCAACGTCGGCGTGATGGGTTTTGTCGCCTTGGGCGGGCTAGCGGTTGTTTTGATATCTACACCAGTGACGCCCGGAGCATGGTCGGCCGGCGGGTACGGCATAGTGCTGGCGTTACTGCTGGGCGCGGCGACTGTGGTCGCTGCCGTGTTCGTCGCGCAGAAGATGTCAAAGGGTCGGATGCAGACCCTTTCGATCATCGCAATTCTTATCATCGGCTTTTTTGTTTATCGCGCGATCTTCGACCCCAACGCGGCAGCGGTCGAAGCGATTGACCCTGCTATCGCAGGAAACCTTGGGGGTCTTAATTTGCCTGTGTTGCTGGCGTGGCCAGCGGGCGGCCTTTTAGCTGCCGGGGCCGCTTGGCTGATCGGAAAAACGGCGCTTGGCCTACGATCAGACTATCTGGCGATTGCGACGCTGGGGATTGCCGAGATCATCATTGCGATCCTGAAGAACGAAGACTGGCTGGCCCGTGGTGTCAAGAATGTCTACGGCATTCCGCGCCCTGCCCCTGTCGTCGGCTATGAGGTTGACCTGCAAAATGATCCCGGCTTCGTCGCGCGGGCCGAGTGGTTCGGCTTGGACGCGGTCACCGCCTCGACCCTGTCGGTCAAGCTCGGCTATTCGCTGCTTTTCCTGATTGTACTGCTAATGCTGCTGTGGATGGCACAGAAGGCCCTGCGCAGCCCTTGGGGCCGCATGATGCGTGCCATTCGCGACAATGAGGTTGCAGCCGAAGCAATGGGCAAAGACGTTACGCGTCGCCACCTGCAAATCTTTGTTCTGGGTTCTGCCATCTGTGGCATCGCGGGCGCGATGATGACCACGCTGGACGGGCAGCTGACCCCCAGCGCGTACCAACCGCTGCGGTTTACCTTCCTGGTCTGGGTGATGGTGATCGTTGGGGGGTCTGGAAACAATTTCGGCGCCGTTCTTGGGGCGTTTTTGATCTGGTTCCTCTGGGTACAGGTGGAACCCATCGGCTTGTGGCTTATGAACCTGATCACTGCGGGGATGCCTGACGGTAGTGCGCTTAAGGCACATTTGATCGAAAGCGCCGCGCATATGCGCTTGCTCACCATGGGTTTGATTCTGCTGATTGTCCTCAGGTTCAGTCCAAGAGGTCTAATCCCAGAGAAATAAACGGGGCTAAGGGGTAAATCCTGAGATCAAGGGGCGATAACGGATCAGTTTATTGCTTCAAAAGCCAAAGCTGACTAAACCAAACCAACATCGAGCAAGCCCCCGATCTCCGCAAAGTCACCCTTACTGTCAAACAAACACTTAATACTTCGACGTCAGGCCACCCCTCAAGAGTAAGAAGACGACATATGAAAACATCGTTTATCCGCTGTATCCTTGTGCTGCCGGTTGTCGCCAGCCTCGCCGCATGTATCCCATCCCCCAAAGATCTAGAGACTGAACCAGTAAAGGTTCAAACCCCAAAGGGTGAGGTGACCTGTCAGCTTTACCGTCAGAACCGTGTCGTATGGGACCGCGCCATCGACTTCCCGGCCACGAAAATGTCCGTACCCGAAGCGGACAACTATTGCCGGCAGGAAGGCCAACGCCGGCTGAATCAATAAGATCGGCAATCGAAATCTTTCCGTCGCGCCGGGCCTTGTATCTACTTGGCCCGGAACAGCCCGCCCAGAATGCCGCGAACAATCTTGCGACCGGTTGTTCCCTTCAACTCTTTGATCACGGCCTCGCTCATCGCTGAGGCGAAGGTATCTTTCTGCCGCATTCCCCGCGAGGACGACCGACCGACCCGACTGCCGGAATAGCGCCTGGCCGTAGCAAATTCACGTTCAGCCATGGTTTGCTTTTCTTCGTTTTCTTCGGCCTCCGCAGCGGCCAGTGCGGCCTGATCAGCCCGTGCTTTCAAGATTTCGAAGGCTGACTTACGGTCTTTCAGCTCACCGTATTTGGCTTGCATGGGCGACGCGGCCAAAACCGCTTTTCGGTCGGCCGGGGCGATTGGACCCAAGTGGGTGGCCGGCGGGCGGATCAAGGTCCGCTCCACGATCCCGGGCACACCTTTCTTCTGCAACATGGATGTTACCGCCTCACCAACACCAACCTCTCGGATTGCGGTTTCCGTATCAAAAGCGGGATTCTCGCGATATGTTTCAGCGGCAAGACGCAGGTTCTTCCGGTCACGCGCAGTGAACGCGCGCAAGGCGTGCTGAACGCGGTTCCCTAATTGGCCAAGAATGTCCTCTGGAATGTCCGCCGGATTCTGTGAGATGAAATAGACCCCAACCCCTTTGGACCTGATCAGGCGCGCGACCTGCTCGACCTTGTCCACAAGAACTTTGGGCGCGTCTTCAAACAGCAGATGCGCTTCGTCAAAGAAAAACACCAGTTTCGGCTTATCCGGGTCGCCGACTTCGGGCAGTTCTTCGAAGAGTTCACTCAGCAGCCACAACAGAAACGTAGCATATAGGCGTGGCGACCCCATCAACTTGTCCGAAGCCAGGATATTCACCACCCCCTGTCCGTTTTCATCTGTCCGCATCAGATCAGACAATTCCAGCGCGGGTTCGCCAAACAGATTTGTGCCCCCTTCATTTTCAAGAACAAGTAAGCGTCGCTGGATCGCGCCCACCGAAGCCGTCGAGACGTTGCCGTAGCGCAATGACAATTGCGCACGGTTCTCACCGATCCACACCAACAACGCCTGCAAGTCCTTAAGGTCCAGCAGAGGCATTCCTTCTTCGTCTGCCACGCGGAAAGCGATATTCAGTATTCCCTCCTGCGCCTCGCTCAGGTTCATGAGGCGGGACAAAAGCAACGGGCCCATCTCGGTCACGGTGGTTCGCACCGGGTGGCCTTGTTCACCGAAAAGATCCCAGAATGTCACTGGACACGCGGCATATACATAATCCGTAAATCCGATGCGCGAAGCACGATCCTGAAACGCCTGATGAAGTTTGTGACCTTCACTGCCAGCTTTGGCTAGCCCGGATAAATCCCCTTTGACATCGGATAAAAACACCGGAACGCCAGCCTTCGAAAACCCCTCGGCAAGAATTTGAAGAGTTACCGTTTTGCCTGTGCCCGTAGCACCTGCAATCAACCCATGTCGGTTGGCATATTTCAACGTCAATGACTGAGGCTGTTTGTAGTCTTCACCAGCACCGCCCAAAAATACATTTTTATCCATTTTTATATGGCCTTAATTTCCATCGATCTGCCAACAGCATACAAAGTTAACCTTTGACTGCGATAGTGAATTTGCCGACTGCGTTGCCCAAGGCGACAGACGGCAAACTTCCTCCCTGTCGACTGACCGCGCCTTCGGGCGCGGTTTTTTTAAGCAAGACTTGATTTTCCATTAAAAATTCAGGTTTTCAGTTGACCCTTGCGTCTGCCTTTCGTAACGTTTGCGCATAACTAAGTCGGCCAGTCCGACGGGGAGAAAAATTTACGAAAGGGGGCCGCTCCACCGGCTCCCTTTTTTGCTGGACAATGTGCCGCCGCAACAAGTGAAATGGCAAAAATCCGATCACATCTCCCCTATTTTGCAGCTTAACACCTGACACTATAATCCAAGGGTGGTAAGACCCACAAAAAAGCTCAACCAACGTGCTGAGGCATTCATGATCAAGAAACTTCTATCGCTTACTTTATCAGCCGCCGTGCTGATTTCTGGCGCGGTCAGCGCGCAAGAGGCGCAGTCGCAAGGGACCGAAACCGCGCCTGCGGAAAACGGGCTGGACCTTGGTACCACCGGCCCTCGTGTCGGAGAGCAGTTCGTTCGCGAAACCTCCGGTGATTGGGAAATCTCGTGCATCAAGGCCCAAACCGGCGAAGATCCCTGCGCCATGGTTCAAATCCTCAACGGTCAACAGGGTGAGCCGCTGGCCGAAGTGACAATTGGCAAGCTTCCCGAAGGCGGCGCGGCGGTTGCCTGGGCTAACGTGATCGTGCCGTTGGAAACGCTATTGCAAGCGCAGCTTGCCCTGTCCATCGATGGCGCGCCGCGGAAACTATACAACTATCATCACTGTGTTCCCGTTGGTTGCATTGCTCAGTTAGGCTTTAGCCAGCCAGAAATCGAGGCGATGAAGTCCGGTTCAAAGGCCGTGGTATCTCTGGTCCCCGCGCGTTTCCCCGATCAAGTGTTGCAGATGGACATGTCACTTAACGGATTTACGGCGGCTTTCGACGGTCTGAGCGTCAATCAGAACTGACTGAAAAACGCCACCGGGTTGAAACGGTGGCGTTTTTGCTTCCAGCGTGCACTAATCAAACTTTTTTCAGCGCCAGAACTGCGTTCAAACCGCCGAATGCAAACGCATTACTTAGCGCCACGGTGACCTTGGCTTCACGCGCATCGTTGGGCACTACGTCCAACGCGCATTCCGGGTCAGGCTCTTCATAGCCAATGGTCGGAGCGATCACACCGTCGCGCAAGGCCATAATACAAGCCAGCAACTCAACTGCGCCCGTGCCGCCGATAAGGTGACCATGCATAGATTTCGTTGACGAGATCATCAGATCATCTGCATGCGGCCCAAACACGTCGGCCACTGCTGCGCATTCGGTTTTATCATTCGCGGCCGTACCGGTGCCATGGGCGTTGATATAGCCAACCTGATCCGCATCCAAACGCGCATCAGCCAACGCCCCGGACATTGCCCGCGCCGCCCCCTGTTTGCTAGGCATCACGATGTCAGTCGCGTCAGATGACATGGCAAAGCCAACGACCTCACAAAGGATATCCGCGCCGCGCGCGCGCGCGCGATCGTATTCTTCAAAGACGAAGATACCAGCGCCTTCGCCCTGCACCATCCCGTTGCGGTTGGCACTGAACGGTCGGCAGGCATCCTTGGACATGACGCGCAACCCTTCCCAGGCCTTCACGCCACCAAAGCACAGCATGGATTCCGACCCACCCGTTAGCATCGCCGGTGCCGCGCCACTTCGGACCATCTGAAACGCCAGCGCCATTGCGTGATTGGATGAGGCGCAAGCGGTCGAGACGGTGAAGCTTGGCCCTTTTAGATTGTGCTCCATCGAGACATGACTGGCCGCTGCATTATTCATCAACTTGGGAACAACAAAGGGGTGAACGCGGTTTTTGCCATCCTCGTAAACCGAACGATAGTTGTCATCCCAAGTCGAAACACCACCACCCGCAGTACCAAGCACCACCCCGGAGCGGGCTGCGAGGTCACCATGAAATTCGATTCCGGATTGGTCAATCGCTTCTTTCGCTGCTGTCAGCGTGAATTGCGTAAAGCGATCATACAAGCTCATTTGTTGGCGGTTGAAGCGCCCTTCCGCCTCGAACCCGCGCACCTGACCGCCGATTTGGATAGACAGCCGCTCAACATCGCGGAACTCAAGCTCTGAGATACCGCAACGCCCTTCGCGCATGGCTTCGAACGTGTCGGGGACGGAATGACCCAGCGAATTGATCGTCCCTGCCCCGGTAATAACAACGCGTTTCATGCTGTTATGTCAGACTTTTTCAGACACAAGTTTTTCAATACCGGTGATGATGGCGGCAACGTTCGATATGTCAAAATCGCTGGCTTCCGGTTCGTTCGCGTTGAAGGGTACCGAGATATCGAACTCTTCCTCGATTGCAAAAATGCTCTCGACCAATCCCAAACTGTCGATCCCCAAATCCTCAAGCGTACTTTCAGGTGTAACGTCCGAAGGCTCCAGCACGGCCTGCTCAGCAATGATTGCGATGACGCGGTCGGTGATGCTCATGTCGGTCCTCTGATTATCCCGTTGGGGGTGATTTAATCGCTCGGGGGCTGTTTGAAAACAGCCTTTTTCAGCGCCTCGACGTCACGTGCCAGTCTGGGCAAGCGCCGTTGCGTTTTGTAAATGTCTGTATGCGTTTCCATTTTTACGGCCGGGTAGCCCATGATGACCCGGCCCGCAGGTACATTCGAAAGGATTTTGGTGCCGCCTCCCGCAATGACGCCATCGCCAATAAAGATGTTGTCCACCACGCCGGTCTGGCCACCGAGTACCACATTGTTTCCAATTTCAACCGAACCGGACACTCCAGCTTGGCCGCAAATCAAACAGTCCTGACCAACACGCGTGTTGTGCCCAATATGTACAAGGTTATCCAGCTTGGTCCCGTTGCCGATGCGGGTGTTTCGAATTGTCCCGTTATCGACCGTGCAATTGGCACCGACCTCGACATCATCCCCGATCTCAACTGCGCCCAGCGAGTGAATGCGCTGCCAGCTTTGCGCCTGCGCATCGCCTTTGTCACCCATCGTTTTGCGGACGTTTTCAACATCTGAAACCTCGGGCGTGACAAAACTGAACCCATCGGCCCCGATCCTCGCGCCGGGTTGCGCAATAAAGCGGTCGCCAATCTGCACACGCGCACCGATGCTGACCATCTCTCGCAATACCACGTTTTCCCCCAAAACCGCATCAACCCCGATAACGCAGTGAGGTCCGACTACCGCACCATTACCGATGCGAGCCCGTGCTCCGATAACTGTAAGTGGCCCGACCGAGGCGCTCTCGCCGATTTCGGCGCTTGGGTCTATCACAGCCGAGGGGTGAATGCCCGGCTCAACGCCCTGCCCTCGGTCCAACATCGCTGTGATTCCAGACATTGCCATGCGTGGTCTGACAACAAAAATCGCAGCCTTCAGCCCCATTGCCTGCCAGTCTGCGCCTTCCCACAAAACAGCCGCTTTCGCTGAACCACCGTTCAGCGCCTCGGCATATTTCGGAGACATCGCCATCGCTAGGTCCGTAGGACCGGCGTCTGCCGGTTCAGCGGCACGCGCGACAACAAGGTTACCATCGCCGCGATATTCGGCGCCCAGGGCCTCGGCTATTTGCTGGATTGAATACTGCATGGGGCTTCTCTGATTAAGGATCTGCCCCGCTGATTACCCCTGAACGTCCGGCAGGGCCACCCCCGCCTTTTGCAAAGCTTCCCAGATTTTCCGATCACGGTCATAAACATCGCGGCGATACTGAACCTCGCCCTTTGGGCCGATATAGGCCGTGCGATAGATCAGATGGACCGGCACGTGTTCTTCCAACTGAACAGTGGTTTCCTTGCCTGTGGCTAGAATGCGATGGAAGAACGCCTTTGGATCTTCTTCCTGCTTCGCCAAAAGTGCATAGGCAAACTCAAACGGATCTGCCAAGCGGATACACCCATGCGAAAAGGCCCGAACCTCGCGCGCGAACAGGTTTTTCTGAGGCGTATCATGTAGATAGATGTTGTATTTGTTAGGGAACATGAACTTGACCAAGCCCAAAGCGTTGCTTTGGCTCGGCGGTTGACGCATCGCAAACGGGAAGTTCCGAGCATTGAACTGAGTGAAATCCACCGCTGCACGGTTTACCTGACGGCCGCTTCGATCCGTGATGTGGATATGCCCAACCGCATTTGGGTTGGACTGCAGTTTAGGTAGATACTCTTTGGTGATGATCGAGCGCGGAACGTACCAACTAGGGTTGATCACCAAATGCTCCATCTCGTCTGAGAACTCAGGGCTGCGACGATCGTGAGTATTTTTGCCAATGACAGTGCGTGTTTCAAACGTGACTAATCCGTCATCAACAATCTTGGCTGAAAAATCAGCTTGGTTCACCAGAATGTGGCGTTCTCCGCGTTCACGCGGCAACCAGCGCTCACGCTCCAGCGCGACATACACGGCTTTGAGCCTTTCCGACGCGCTCCGGTTCAGCTCAGTGATGGTGCCTTGCCCGGCAACGCCGTCTGTCGCAAGCCCGTGGTCAGCCTGAAATGCCTTTACTGCGATCAGCATCGCGCCGTCGAATTCAGGGTTGGCGGTTGGCCGCAGATATCCCATAGAAACCAACCGGTTGCGCAGCTTAATTACATTCGGACCGGTATCACCATATTCCAGTTTGGACACCGGAACCGTCGGCCCCCACCCGCCTTGGTTGACGAGTGTCTCCAAAGCCATCTTTTGTTTCATCAACGCGCGATATTGGGTCGTCTGCGGGGCCAGCTGATCAAAATAGGTATCGTCTTGCGCGGCGACTAGCCCATTCAAATGGTCCTTGGCTGAAACCCTCTCAACTTTTCGCACCAGGCCATCGTCGATCTCAGACGGGCGCAGCACACCGGATTGAAGGTTGCGCGCATATTCCACAAACGCCTTGCTCAGTTTGATTTCCACGGCACCAAGGTCGCGCGTTGTCCGCGCCGTTTGCATCTTATCAATAAGGGTCTGAACGCTATACGATCCTTGCGGCAAACCATGCATATCCGTCGAGGCGAGCGCCTGAATCAACCTCGACCGGCGTGCCACATGCTCAGGAGTTTCGCCCACCCAAACCGGGGCAAACCCGTTTTCACGGTAAAACTCTGCAACCCCCGAGCCCGTAGGTACGAACTCGGCCACGGCCATTTGAAACGCCGTTGAAGACCGTGGCTCGGCACTCGCCATGGAAGCCGAAGACACAAATAGTGCGGTAAAGACAATAACAGTACGCGTCCGAAAACCTGAAATCATAAGATCGCCTTGATTATTCGTTATTTTCTGCTGCTGGGGTGCGCTCTCGCTAAATATGGTGGCGACCCCGATGGCTTGTCTATTCACAAATGTACTAATAAAACGCATCTTCAAGCGCGTGATGCGTGTTTGCATCGCACGGCGGTTCCTTGCCGCCATATGCCCCGGTATTATACATAATTTCATCACCTGCGCAAAAAATCGCCGAAAATTCCCCCTAGAAAACCTGAATCTGAAAGACTTCTTGGCGGGCGAATCCGACTGTGGCATAAATTGCGCATCTGGGATGGGAAATAATTAAGAAGGCGCGCGTAACATCGTGTGCAGGCAGGAACAGTACGGGACGAAACTAAAATGACGATGAGCAGTACTTCGGGGTTAACCCGACGTGCCCTATTGGGTGCATTTGCGGCCACGGCAGTTGTGGCTTCACCGACTTATTCCAATGCAGCGGGTTTCCTTCGGGGTGGAGGGGATATCAGGCGCATACGCATGTATTCCGGTCGCACGGGTGAGCGGATCGACATGGTTTATTGGGTAGACGGAAAATACATCAAAGATGCCGTTAAAGAAGTAAATCATTTCATGCGCGATTGGCGGACCGATCAGGTCAAAGACATGGATTTACGCACGATCGACATCATGGCGGCCGCGCACAATCTGCTGGATGTCAACGAGCCTTATATGTTGCTGTCCGGCTACCGTTCGCCCAAAACAAACGCAATGCTTCGATCCCGCTCGCGCAGAGTTGCCAAAAACTCGCTCCACATGAAAGGTCAGGCGGCGGATTTGCGTCTCTCTTCACGTTCGGTTTCGCAAATGGCACGGGCTGCCATATCCTGTCGCGCTGGCGGCGTCGGCAAGTATTCGCGCTCAAATTTTGTCCATATGGATTGTGGTGAAGTTCGCAGCTGGGGCGGTTAACGCCCTTGGGGAATACTTCTGAACGATGAGCGCCCGTGGGGGCTCTTTGTTTTTGCGGAGTGGCTCAAACGAAAACGACGCGCAGTATAAACGTCAGCGCAATTTGATTAGCTCAGGTCCAAGTGAAGAGTATGGCGCACCTGAGAGGATTCGAACCTCTGGCCTCTGCCTTCGGAGGGCAGCGCTCTATCCAGCTGAGCTACAGGTGCCTGTGCCGTTAGCTAACCTTGTTCCGATCCGGGTGCAACTGCAAATCAGCCCGGATCGGTCAAGTTTCACGCAAAGAGATCATGCGCCAATTCAAGCGCGTCGATCAGGGTATCGACCTCATCCTTGGTGTTATAGAGGCCAAAACTCGCCCGGCAGGTTGCAGTCACGCCGTAGAAATCCATCAGCGGACCAGCGCAATGGTGGCCCGCCCGTACGGCAACACCTTTCTTGTCGAGAATAGTGGAGACGTCATGCGCATGACCTGCCCCGTCCAGCGAAAAGCTGAAGATCGCGGCCTTGTCGGGACGAGTGCCCTGCATCTGCAACCAGTTCAGACCAGTTAGCTTTTGCATCGCATAGTCACGCAGACCAGCCTCATGCGCAGCGATGTTCGTCATACCCAGATCCATCATATATTCAAGCGCAACACCCAGACCTATCGTCTGCACGATGCCAGGTGTACCAGCCTCGAATTTCATGGGCGGATCGTTGTAGATCACCTGATCCTTGCTAACCTCTTTGATCATGTCCCCGCCACCTATGAAGGGGCGCATCTCGGCCATGCGCTCGGACTTGATATAAATCGCACCCGAACCAGACGGACCATAGAGCTTGTGGCCGGTGATCGCGTAAAAGTCGCAGCCAATATCCTTAACGTTGACCGGCAAGTGCACGGCGCCTTGGCTGCCATCGACCAGTACTGGCACACCCTTGGCATGCGCGCCTTCGGTGATTGCCTTCACGTCAACTACTGTTCCCAGAACATTCGAGCAATGTGTTACAGCCACAAGCTTGGTTTTGGGGCCAATCGCATCAATCACAGCCTGCGGATCCAGCCCGCCATCCGCATCCACATCGACCCATTTCAGGACAACGCCCTGACGTTCACGCAGAAAATGCCAGGGCACGATATTGGCGTGATGCTCCATGACGCTGAGAACAATCTCATCACCAGCTTGTAGACGCGGCATGGCCCAGCCGTAGGCAACCAGATTGATACCTTCGGTCGTGCCCGAGTTCAGTACGATTTCATTCTCATTCACTGCCCCAAGAAACTTGGCGATCGTTCCGCGCACGGCCTCGTATTTCTCGGTCGCCAGATTGGACAGGAAATGCAGACCGCGATGCACATTCGAATACTCCTCGGAATATGCACGGGTTACAGCATCTATCACGACCTGCGGCTTCTGCGCCGAGGCACCGTTGTCCAGATAGGTCAGCGGCTTTCCGTTCACCTCGCGCGATAGGATTGGAAAATCTGCGCGAATTTTTTCTACGTCATACATGGTATTTCTATCCCTATACCGGTCCGCTGGGTGTCAGTGCCAGGACAAACGGCAATGCGATCAAGGCAGACAGCACAATGACCCCGAAAGACTTCCAGAGCGTTCCGAATTTATGCGCTTCATTAAGAAAATGGAGCGTGACGTAAAGGCTCACTATCGCGGTGGCAAACAGAAACAGTACCATCAGAAACGGCATCGCAATAGCAAGCACCAGGGTGATGAACATTGCCGTAATCTGTAGGTATTGCAGCCAGATTGTCAGCGTCATGATCTCAGTAAAAGAGGCGACCCCGCCAAGCAGACGTCCGGCCAAAAGGAACGCCGCAATACTGAAAAGTATCAGGGCTCCGGAACGAACCAGACCCATGAAAATCGGTTCAGGCGGCGGGGCTTCGAAGCCATCCGGAACTGGCATAAGGTAATCAAAACCGAACTGCACCAGACCATTCAGTACGACGGCCAGAAAAAAACCAAGCCACAGAACTTCGCGTCCGGGGCGAAAGGCCAGTAGATGACGCGCGGCCTCGGCCGGGTTGGTCAGGGTCATCACCGCGAGGTTGCCCAAAGTTATGCTATTCATTCCGCTTGCCTTTGCGCTTGTCGGAGGCCTGCCAGCCAGAACCAGATAAAAACCGCAAGCCATATGACCCCGACAAGTGTCAGTGCCGGGCCGGGTCCCAAGAAGCCTGCGACAAGGCCATTCAGCAGCACCAGAGGTGTGGACGACAACAATGCCCAAAAGAGCGCAAGCCTGGCACCATAGGCCGAACCGCGTCCGCCAGCCAAACGTGCCGCACCATAGGACACGAACGCAAGCACATATAGAACCAGAGGCAGGATGATTACGGAGCCCAACAAAGCTCCGCCCATCAGCATATTCAACTCCAGCCCTTCCAGATGTGCCCTGCGCGCAAGCGCCGGAAGCTGCGCGATAAAGGCTATCACGCAGAACCCCATGACGAAGATCAGCGCCCTGTCTTCCCGCTGCCCAAGATCAAGCAGACGGCGCACCACCCGCCCCGGCCCCCGATACGTGGCCACGATATCTGCTGTCAGAGGCATCAGCTACGCCGCGCTAACCAGCCTTCCAGACGGGTCACGATCTCTTCCGCCAACGCACGGTCTTCGATCTCGTCTACCGCCTCGGCCAGAAAGGCCAGGGTCAGCATGTTCGTCGCATCCTTGTATGGAACGCCCCGCGAGCGCAGGTAGAACAACGCAGTCTCGTCGATTGCGCCTGATGTCGAGCCGTGCGAACAGGCCACGTCATCTGCATAGATCTCAAGCTCGGGCTTGGCGAGGAACTGGCTATCATCATCCAGAAGCAGAGATTGACTGATCTGGTACCCATCCGTTTTCTGAGCACCTTCTTTAACCAGAATCTTGCCCTGGAACACGCCGGTTGCTCCGTTGCGCAGGACCTTCTTGAAAACTTGGCGGCTTTCGCAGTTCACTGCGTCATGGGTGATAAACACCGTGTCATCATGGAGGAAATCTCCATCCCCAACACACGCGCCAGCCACATGGGCAACCGCATCATCACCGGTCAGTTCCACGACCTGTTCGTTACGGGTCAGAACGCCATTCACGGTGAGGGTGAATGACTTGTACGTCGATTCTTTGCCCAGCCGAGTGAACATATGCGTAACAGCGCGCCGCTCGTGATCGCGACCCTGCGCACGGATGTGATGCAGCGTGCCATTGTCCGCAATGTCAATCTCCATGCACTTGTTGAACCGAGACGCCGCCGGACCGGTTTCCAATATGGTCACCTCCGCATCGCTTTCAACACGGATGACGTGATGCAGGATCGCATCTGATGTCTCTGATTCATGGCGATAGACAAAGTTGATGGGCTTGGACGGCTTACCCGTAACGTGAATGGCAACACCATCCGTTGCATATGCCGTATTCAGCGCCGCCAACGGTCGCTGCACCGGGGTCTGGCCCCGCTCTTCCAGCTTGCCATACAACTCTTTGGCCCAATGGATGTCCTTGCAGCAGATATCCTCCAGACGGTCGATCGTTACACCCTCAAGGGTCAGATCGTCCGAATCTTCCGGGCTGAAAACGCCGTCGATAAAGACAATAGACAGGCGATCCACATCGCTGAACACCAAGGGTTCGCCTGCATTCAATACAGCCGCTTGCGTTGCTTGCGGTGAAACGAGCGTGTCGGGTTGGGTATACTTCCAGTATTCATCACGGCGACCCGGCAGGCCCATTTGATTTACACGAGCCAAAGCGCCCTCACGCGCTGCCTTCGTGCAGCCCGGATCCGGCATCGTCAGAGACGCTAGCCGCGCCTCGGTTGCGGTTTGTTTTGCTTGCGGCAGGGCCATTAGTTCACCTCGGCCAGGATGTCGGAATACCCGTTATGTTCGACTTCCAGCGCCAGTTCAGGGCCGCCGGATTTCACGATACGCCCATCCGCCATGATGTGAACGACGTCTGGTTTGATGTGATCAAGCAAACGCTGATAGTGGGTAATCACAAGAAAACCACGGCCCGCATCACGCAGTGCATTCACACCTTCGGACACCAGCTTCATCGCGTCCACATCAAGGCCCGAGTCGGTTTCATCCAGGATGCACATCTTAGGCTCAAGCATCGCCATTTGCAGGATTTCATTGCGCTTCTTCTCACCGCCCGAAAACCCGACGTTCACCGGACGCTTGAGCATGTCAGCATCAATCTTCAACGACTTCGCTTTCTCACGAACAACCTTCAGGAATTCAGCCGCCGACAGTTCATCTTCGCCACGAGCCTTTCGCTGTGCGTTCACTGCAGTCCGCAGAAAGGTCATGTTTCCAACACCCGGGATTTCGACCGGATACTGGAATGCAAGGAAGATACCAGCCGCGGCGCGCTCTTCAGGCTCCATCTCAAGCAGGTCTTGCCCGTCCAGCGTGGCCGAGCCTTCGGTGACTTCATACCCGTCACGTCCGGACAGCACATAGCTGAGCGTTGATTTGCCCGAGCCGTTCGGCCCCATAATCGCGTGTACTTTACCGGCCTCGACCGTGAGGTCTACGCCTTTGAGAATCCGCTTATCTTCTTCTTCCAGCTGTACGTGCAGGTTCTTGATTTCCAGCATGTTTTGTCCTTTGGGGTATCGCTTGAGGGGCGCTTGCCCCCCTTATTTTTGAGTAGATGGAAAGCAGGAGGTCAGCCCACAGACCCTTCGAGGCTGATGGCGACCAATTGCTGTGCTTCCATGGCAAATTCCATCGGCAGTGCCTGCAGGACATCCTTGCAGAACCCGTTGACGACCAGCGCCACGGCTTCTTCTTCGTCCATACCGCGCTGACGGCAATAGAAGAGCTGATCGTCATCCACTTTGGACGTCGTCGCCTCGTGCTCAACACGGCTCGAGTTGTTTTTGACCTCGATATACGGAACCGTGTGGGCGCCGCATTTGTCGCCGATCAACAAGCTGTCGCATTGCGTGTAGTTCCGGCTGTCTTTTGCCTTGGGGTGCATCGACACCAGGCCGCGATAGGTATTTTGTGCCTTGCCCGCGCTGATACCCTTGGACACGATGCGCGACTTGGTGTTCTTACCCAAATGCACCATCTTCGTGCCGGTATCTGCCTGTTGCATGTTGTTCGTGATCGCGATCGAGTAGAACTCGCCCTGGCTTTCATTGCCGCGCAGGATGCAAGACGGATATTTCCACGTTACAGCAGAGCCGGTTTCCACCTGTGTCCACATCACCTTGGACCGATCACCGCGACAATCGGCGCGCTTGGTCACAAAGTTGTAGATGCCGCCCTTGCCGTTCTCATCCCCAGGGAACCAGTTCTGAACGGTCGAGTATTTAACCTCGGCGTCTTCTTCGACGATGATTTCAACCACAGCGGCATGCAGCTGCGCCGTATCACGCTGAGGTGCGGTGCAGCCTTCCAGATACGAGACGTAAGAGCCCTTATCAGCAATGATAAGCGTCCGTTCGAACTGACCCGTGTTTTCTGCGTTGATGCGGAAATAGGTGCTCAACTCCATCGGGCAGCGAACGCCCGGCGGGATATAAACGAATGAACCATCCGAAAACACGGCCGAGTTCAATGTGGCGTAGAAGTTATCCGACACCGGAACAACAGTGCCGAGATACTTTTTGACCAGTTCGGGGTGCTCTTTGATCGCCTCAGAGATTGAGCAGAAGATCACGCCATGCTTTGCCAGTTCATCCTGGAACGTCGTTCCGACAGACACGGAGTCGAAAACAGCATCCACAGCAACCTTGCGCCCTTCCGCGGGGATGTTTTCCGCACCTTCAACACCGGCCAGAATCATCTGTTCTTTCAAGGGAATGCCAAGCTTTTCGTAGGTTGCCAGCAGCTTGGGGTCGACCTCATCCAGCGATTTCGGCTTTTCTTCCATCGATTTCGGACGGGCGTAGTAATACTGGTCCTGAAAGTCGATTGGCGGATAATGGACCATCGCCCATTTCGGCTCGTCCATTTTGGTCCAGCGTTCGAAGGCCGACAAACGCCATTCGGTCATCCACTCGGGCTCTTCGTTTTTTTCAGAGATCAGTCGAACGATATCGGGGTTCACACCCTTGGGTGCGTACTCCATCTCGATATCAGTATCCCAGCCGTATTTGTAGGTTCCGACCTCGCGCACCGCGTCAACGGTTTCCTGATCGACGCCTTCTTTTACCTGGGTCTGGTCCAATGCGGCCATGTCGTTTTCTCCGTCAGGTCACGCGGCACGCGCGCGATGTTTCTTTTCTTTTTCCAACCACGCTTCAGCAAAGCGCAGCACGTTCTCTTCTGTCGTCGAAGGTCCCAGCGACACGCGTATCGCGCTGGCAGCTGTAACCTCATCGAATCCCATCGCGGTAAGGACCGCGCTAGCGCGCACCTTTCCGCTTGAGCAGGCCGAACCTGCGCTTACCGCAAATCCTGCCAGATCCATCTGCATCACCTGGGTTTCGCCCTTCCAACCGGGGGTAGCAAAACACAGGGTGTTTGGCAGGCGGTCCTGCTCTTTCCCGATAAAAATAGTAGATTTAGAACCGGCCTCAAGAGCCATTTCTAGAATATTTCTAAATTCTTTCACTTGTTCCCAAACACCATTGGCCAGATCGCGGGCAGCCGCTTCAGCCGCAGCCCCAAATCCCGCGATTCCAATGACATTTTCCGTTCCCGAGCGACGACCCATTTCCTGACCGCCACCTTTGATCTGGGCGGCCAAATCGGTTCCACGTTTCATCACGACTGCGCCAACACCTTTCGGACCGCCCAGTTTGTGCGCCGAAATCAAAGCCATCTGCGCGCCCAACCAGTTGAAGGCAACCGGTAGCTTGCCAAATGCCTGCGTCGCGTCAGTGACCGCCAGACCCGCTGGCAGCGTCTGAACAATCCCGGTTTCCGAATTAGCAAGCTGCAGAGTCGAAGCCTCGGGATCGACGACGTCAACCCGGCCAGACGCATCCGCGATAAGATCCTCGGTGATCCACGACCTGACTGCGTCATGTTCCACGGCCGAGCCATGCAGACCGCGACCGGCCAGCGCAAGCGCCGCACCTTCGGTCGAACCTGATGTAAACACGATATCGGCACCATCCGCTCCGAATGCCGCGGCGACTTGAGCGCGAGCACGCTCGATCAGTGCCTTCGCCGCGCGACCCTCGGCATGGACAGAAGATGGGTTGCCGCACAAATCCATCGCCGCGATCATCGCCTCTCGGGCCTCGGGGCGCAGAGGGGTCGTTGCATTGTGGTCAAGGTAAATACGACTCATGGATTCACCTTTTCCCAAATGCCAAGACCCACACAAACAACGATCAACAGATGCATCGTATTACTCGTCCACTACAGCAAAAAGACTTGGAACGGCGGGACACGGGGCCAGATCGTTCTTTATCACATCGGACAACCGCGTCTGATGCAGGAACACGTAGACATGTGCGCTCAGGCTTTCCCACAAACGGTTGGTCAAGGATTGCGCCCGGCTTCCCGAAGACGCACCAGACGCCCCTGCCCCTTTTTGCAAAGCGTCTACTGTTTCGTCCACGGCCGACAAAATTTCGACCACGCGAATTTCCGAAGCAGCGCGCGCCAGACGATACCCCCCACCCGGCCCGCGAACCGAAGATACAAGGTTGGCTCGGCGCAGTTTTACGAACAACTGTTCGAGATAAGGCAGCGAAATGTCCTGACGCTCGGATATCTCGCCCAAAGTAACAAGCTTATCGTCCGGCTGAAGCGCGATATCAGCCAGAGCAACCATGGCATAACGACCTTTGGTTGAAAGCTTCATTCTATTCCCCTTAAAGCTGATATCGCGCGAAAAGATTGACGCCGCCGCTGCCAGTGCGTATCTCCGACAAGCAGCGTCGTGCGCGACGCAACGTAGTTAGAACCGTTCTAAGGTGCAGGAAGATAGCCGTCAAGCCTATCGCGGCACCCAGAAAACAAGACAGGACCAAAGCACACATGCCCGAGGTGATTTTTCCCGGACCCGAAGGCCGCCTGGAAGGCCGTTACCACCCGCAAAAGGAAAAAGACGCACCGATCGCCATCGTGCTTCATCCGCACCCACAATTTGGCGGGACGATGAATAACAAGGTCGTGTACAACCTGCACTATGCCTTTTATAACATGGGCTTCACCGTCTTACGGTTCAATTTCCGTGGCGTGGGCCGCAGCCAGGGCGAATATGATCAGGGCGTAGGTGAACTCAGCGACGCAGCATCGGCGTTGGATTACCTGCAATCCATGAACAACAACTCCAAGCATTGCTGGGTTGCCGGATTCTCGTTCGGTGCGTGGATCGGTATGCAGCTTTTGATGCGCCGACCCGAGATTACGGGTTTCATCAGCGTATCGCCCCCTGCAAATATGTACGACTTTTCGTTTCTGGCTCCCTGCCCGTCGTCTGGCCTGATCATCAACGGATCTGCCGACCGAGTGGCGCCTCCGGCCGATACGACAGCACTGGTAAGCAAACTGCACGAGCAAAAGGGAATCACCATCACCCATACCGAGGTTGAAGGCGCTGACCACTTTTTTCAGGACCGTCACATGGATACGCTGATCACCGATGTAAGTGATTATGTGAAACGCCGCTTGACCGAGAATACGCGCTGATGTCTGACACCATCATTACCCTCGCCTCTAAACTGGCCGAGGACACGATGAAAGTCATGGATGAAACCGGTGACGATCGGTTCTTTGTTGAAGTGGGCGAACTTTTGGGTGCGTCCTCTCAGACATTGGAAGAAGCGTTTTTGACCGAGATCCGCGTAAGGCTGGCAGAACGCAAAGCCCGGAACTTCGTGATCAAAAGACTGTCTGATCACCGCGCAAAAACAAAAGCGATAGAAAAACAATGAGCGACAGACTGTCTGCGCAAATCGATTTTCTGAAACGCGCGGACAGCCTGAAATCGGTTGACCGCGCCAACTTTCTGCTTGACCAGTCCCGCCCCGAAAACGCGGCAGAACATAGCTGGCAACTTGCGCTGTGGGCTTTGGTCATGCAGCCGCTGGCAGATGACGCTGTGTGCATCCACCGCGTCATTCGCATGTTGTTGCTGCACGATCTGGTCGAGATTGTCGTCGGCGATCATCCGATACACCTGAAAACCGATTGGAATGCGGTCGAACAGGCCGAGCAGTCCGCAGCGGTTGAAGTGTTTGGCCTGTTGCCCTCTGATCAGGCTACGGAATGCCTGCATCTTTGGCGTGAGTTTGAGGCCGACCAAACTCCCGACGCTAGGTTTGCCAAGTACCTTGATCGCTGCCAACCAATGTTTCAGGTGCTGTGCGCGCCGCACGCCAATCCGGATCATCTAACTATTGTACAGGAAAACCTGAGCAGTGGGCGAGCGGCCTATCTCGAGTCCGAGTTCCCAGACGCCTACAGTACAGCTCATAGCCTGCTGATCGGGCATCCACCCGCAGAAACCGAGTTCTCGATCAGGCTAGGTTTTCTCGCAGAGACCGACAAACTGAAATCCGTCTACCGAGCCTCGCGCCTGCTCAGCGGTGACCGGCGCGAGAATTCGGCTGAACACTCGTGGCACATCATGATATTTGCCTGGATTCTTTCTGGACAGGCAGCGCCCGACGTCTCAATCGACCGCGTTTTGCAAATGCTGCTGTTGCACGACATCGTCGAAATCGACGCCGGGGATCACCCCATTCATGGTCAGGTCGACCACGCTGCTCAGGAAGCCGAGGAACAGGCAGCCGCCGAGCGTCTGTTCGGGTTGTTGCCCAGCGAACAAAAGGCTGAGTTCCTGTCGTTGTGGCAAGAGTTCGAAGCAGCCGACAGCCCGGATGCCCGCTTTGCCAAAGCTGTGGACCGGTTTCAGGCTCCGGTCGGAAACCTCGCCACTGACGGCGGGACCTGGGCGGATTACAATGTCACGCTTGCGCAGATTGACCAGCGCGTGGGAGTTCCGATTCGCCGTGGCGCTCCGGGTCTGTGGGCGTGGCTCAAACCGCAGCTCGATACCTATTTCGCGACCACGGTCGGCATTTAGAAAAGAAAAAGGGGCACAACGGCCCCTTTTCCCCTGTTTCGGCAGGCGCTAAAACCCGAAAACCATCTAACCGCTCAACAAAATGGTCGCGTTTTGTCGACGGACCCCCCGTCAGTTAGCCACCCAAGCACCACAATCTTTACCGAAACAAATACGAGAATACCCGTAAGTTTCGTGCAACAAACAGCCGCCCAGCAAAAACCTTTAAAATCAGAAGCTTTCTATCCGAAAATGATCCGCATTAGTAGTCAGGTTATCCATACTTCACACCACCTGGCAGGTTAAACAAAAGATGGATAAAGCCCAGAATATTCTTGCTCGCCAGGCTTTTTTCATGCTCAACCTCACAAAACTTTTGTTGAGATTTTCATCGTGCCCAAAGCCTACTTCTTCCTGCTGCTGGCGGTCATCGCCGAAACCATCGGCACCACGTCCTTGCAAGCCAGCCAGCAATTCAGCCGTTTCTGGCCATCCGTTCTGGTTGTCATCAGCTACGGTATCGCTTTTTACCTGCTTGGCCTTACCCTGAAGTACATGCCGGTCGGGATTGTCTATGCTATCTGGTCCGGGCTCGGGATCTTTTTTATCGCGGTCATCGGTTTCATCGTTTTTGGGCAGAGGCTGGATTGGCCTGCTGTCATCGGATTACTGATGATTCTGGGCGGTATTCTGATCATTCACCTGTTTTCCAAAACGGTTGGCCACTGATCACCGGTTAGGGCTGGTCTATTTGCTCAAACCACGCTATGCGCGCGGCAACTTCCCGTTCAAAGGCTGACCTCTCATGGACATGCGCAATATCGCAATCATCGCTCACGTGGACCACGGTAAAACGACCCTGGTGGACGAACTGCTCAAACAATCCGGTGCGTTCCGGGAAAATCAGGCCGTGGCCGAGCGCGCCATGGACAGCAACGATCTTGAGCGCGAGCGTGGGATCACCATTCTGGCCAAAGCTACGTCGGTCGAGTGGAAGGGTACGCGGATCAACATCGTCGACACCCCAGGCCACGCCGATTTTGGGGGCGAGGTCGAGCGTATTCTCAGCATGGTTGACGGTGTGGTCCTGTTGGTCGATGCCGCCGAAGGTCCGATGCCTCAAACCAAATTCGTGACCTCCAAGGCGCTAGCGCTGGGTTTGCGTCCCATTGTCGTTTTAAACAAGGTCGATAAGCCCGACGCCGAACCTGATCGCGCACTGGATGAGTGTTTTGATTTGTTCGCCAACCTCGGCGCGGATGATGATCAGCTTGACTTTCCGGCCATGTACGCCTCGGGTCGTTCGGGCTGGGCGGATATGGAACTGGACGGGCCACGCAAGGACCTGACCGCTCTGTTCGACTTGATCGTCGACCATGTTCCAGCCCCAAAACAAGCCGAGCGCAAGGATGAGCCATTCCGCATGCTGGCCACCACCTTGGGCAACGACCCTTTCATCGGCCGTATCCTGACCGGGCGCGTCGAAAGCGGGACGCTGAAAGCCGGTGACAGCCTCAAGGCGCTCAGCCGTGACGGGACACTGATCGAGAACTTCCGCGCCTCGAAAATTCTGGCCTTCCGCGGCCTCGCACAGCAACCTATCGACAAAGCCGAAGCAGGCGATATCGTAACCATCGCAGGCATGAGCAAGGCGACAGTGGCCGACTCGCTGGTATCGCCCCAAGTCGAAGAGGCTCTGCCCGCCCAGCCCATCGACCCGCCAACCATCACCGTGACCTTCGGCATCAACGACTCACCGCTTGCCGGTCGTGATGGCAAAAAAGTGCAATCGCGCGTGATCCGCGATCGCCTGATGAAAGAAGCTGAATCCAACGTCGCCATCCGTGTCACCGACACACCCGGCGGCGAGGCGTTCGAAGTCGCCGGTCGTGGCGAATTGCAGATGGGCGTCTTGATCGAAAACATGCGCCGCGAAGGCTTTGAACTCAGCATTTCGCGCCCTCAGGTCCTGTTCCGCGAGGAAGACGGACAACGCCTTGAGCCTATCGAAGAAGTCACCATCGACGTAGACGATGAATACTCTGGTTCCGTCATCGAAAAAATCACTGGTGCACGCAAGGGTGAGCTGGTCGAAATGCGCCCTGCCGGCGCTGGTAAGACCCGGATCATTGCACATGTGCCGTCCCGTGGGTTGATTGGCTATCACGGAGAGTTCCTTACCGATACTCGTGGCACTGGCGTTCTGAACCGCGTGTTCCACGGATGGGCTGCGCATAAGGGCCCAATCCCGGGTCGCCGCGCAGGCGTTTTGATCTCGATGGAGAATGGTCAGGCCGTGGCCTATGCCCTTTGGAACCTCGAAGAACGCGGACGCATGTTCGTCGGTCCGCAAGCAGATGTTTATCAGGGAATGGTGATCGGCGAACATTCTCGCGACAATGATCTTGAAGTGAACCCGCTGAAGGGCAAAAAGCTGACAAACGTCCGCGCAAGCGGGTCTGACGACGCTGTTCGTTTAACACCGCATATCCAGTTTTCACTCGAAGAAGCGATCGCATATATCGATGATGATGAACTGGTCGAGGTTACGCCGAACGCCGTGCGTCTGCGTAAACGCTTTCTGGACCCGCACGAGCGCAAACGCATGGCGAAATCGGCCTGACTTAGCTTAATGCGATTGTTGCGACAATGGCAACAATGTCACACTTTTGACGAATTTGCATTTTGTACTCGGTAGTTCAAATCCCACAAAGCCCGCCAAGCCGGCGGGCTTTCTAATTGTTTTATATGAATTATTACCGACATGCGGGCTGCCACAAAGGCAACTGCGCCTCAACAGCACTTGAAAACATGGCGCAAAACGGGTGTAATTGTGGTTGAAGTGTGGCATTATTTTTGTACCAAAGCGTGTAGCACAATTGTAGTGCGTCTGAGTTAGTAACGAGTTTGAAGGAGTGGCGCCATGCGCGTGAAGTCCCGTTTATTATCGGTCGTTTTTGTATCTGCAACATTTCCGCTGGTCACTGCTGACGTGGCACTTGCCGAAAGGTGCAACATCAAAACAGCGCGTCAGTCCGTATCGACTGACACCTTGTGCAATTGCACGGTCGTCGACACCCGGATGCTTCGCTATATCCAGCGCAGAGATGATTTTGAGGATATTTTATCCCGTACGCTTGAGGCCTGCCCGGCCTTTGCAGCGGTGCTAACAGATATTCCCACTGCAACAACAGCCGCATCTCAGCGAGATGGGGAGGATGGAAATCCTGGTTTTGGCAGCGGCAGTGGAAGCGCTAGCGGCAGTGGAAACGATGGTGGCGGAGCATCCCCATCCCCAACCCGAGGCGACAGTGGTGACGGCGGTGGAAACGGCGGCGGCGATGGTGGTGGATCTGGCGGTGGAGACGGCGGATCCGGCGGCGGCAACAATGGCGACGGTGGCAATGATGGCGACGGCAACGGCGGCAACAATGGCGGCGGCGGCAATGATGGCAACGGCAACGGCGGCAACAATGGCGGCGGTGGCAATGATGGCAACGGCAACGGCGGCAACAATGGCGGCGGTGGCAATGATGGCGACGGCAACGGCGGCAACAATGGCGGCGGTGGCAATAACGGCAATGGCAACGGCGGCAACAATGGCGGCGGTGGCAATAACGGCAATGGCAACGGCGGCAACAATGGCGGCGGTGGCAATAACGGCAATGGCAACGGCGGCAACAATGGCGGCGGTGGCAATAACGGCAATGGCAACGGCGGCAACAATGGCGGTCCGGGCAACGGCAACGGAAACAACGAAAACACTGGAAACGGCGGAGGAAACACTGGCGGCTCCGGCCCCGGCACCGGAAACGGTGGCAGCAACAACGGCGGCGGCGGCAATAGCGGCAACGGCAACGGCGGCAACAACGGCGGTCCGGGCAACGGCAACGGAAACAACGAAAACACCGGAAACGGCGGAGGCAACACTGGCGGTTCCGGCCCCGGCACCGGAAACGGTGGCAGCAATAACGGCCAGGGCGACGGCGGAAACTCCGGCGGTGCCGGTACTGGTGGAGGCTTTGGCGGTGGCAATGCCAACGGCCCGGGCAGCGGCGGAGTATTCTAACCGAAAAGCGGAGTGTGGCTGGCGTTTCGTGACGCCTGTTCACCCAGCCAACTCAAGGAACGCCAATGAAACACTACAATGGGCGGCCAGTCGGTCGCCCTTGGTTTTGACTTAACTTCCCTGAAACCGAGAGAAAAATACGGGCGAACACAGGGGCTCAACTGCGGGCATATACGCCTACCCATCCGCTGGGCTTCCGCGGATTTTGCATCCGAAGAAACAGATACCGTGTCGCGGACCAAGACTTGATCTGATTGGTCAAGTTGTCCAAAACCAGATCCCCGCCCGCCGATCGGTAAATCAGTACTGCATGCGAGTTACGCTTTGCATCCAACACGGTAGCAATGAGCAATTTGCTAGGATCAACACCTGCGCGGATCAGATCGCGCTTTTTCAGCAAGGCAAAGTCTTCGCAATCCCCACCACGCGAGGTCGGCAACGCCCATCTCTCGGCAGTTCTATACTGCGAAAAATCTGTCACCGAACGGGTTGTTGCATTCACTTGACGATTCACACGATGAATAATCTTCATTTCTTGCTGGCTCGTCAGTGGCGCGGACGTTCTGGTCGCGCAGGCCCAACTGTATTTCCGGCACAATTGTCGGGCACCAGACGGTGGAGGTGAAATAGCAACTGCCTTTATAAAGCGGCCTTCGCTTGCGTCCGCGCCCGAGCCTGCAACCATCGCTCCGACAGCCAGGGCGCAAATGACAACAAGTCGACCTAAAGGCGATTTAAAGCGCGCAAAAGAGGCTCTGACTTCAGTGCTCAACGGTTTCATGCCTGTTCCCCGGTCTAAATTTACCCACTCGATTGCAGACAAACGAGACCGTAGATTGTTGTACCTTAATATCAATCGACGGGATCGTCTGTTCAATCAGAGGTGAAGTTGCAGGGAAAAAAAGGCGGAAATCCGTTCCACACTTTGACCATTTCAGGCAAGAATTGAGGGCGCACGGCCACAATTCCAAGAGAGCTTGCGCGGCGAAACCCGGCAATTCACTTAGTAACCATTTGTAAAATTGAAATTAATTCGAGTAAGGAAAATTAAAGGCAGCCGAGGATGTCGACTGCCTGCTAGATTGGCTAAAATCCGCTTACACAACTTTTGGTTGCGGCTGAATCACGCGCTTTTGTTACTCTGTTATCTCAACAACCATCAGCTCACGCTCACTGGCGCCTCGTGCGTGGTCTAGCGCTTTCTGATATTCGGGCGAGTTGTAACACTCAACGGCAGCTTCGACCGACGGAAACCGGGCAACCACGTTGCGTGGACGCTCTTTACCTTCCAACTGCACATAACGGGCGGCACGCGCGATAAACACGCCCCCGTGCTTGGCAATCGCGGGGCCAGCCAGTTCAGCATATTTACCGTAAGCTTCGTCGTCGGTCACGGTCACGTGGGCAATCCAGAGTGCGGGCATCTTATCCTCCCAAAACTTGTTCGGCGGCTTTTATTGCCGCGTCGGAATTCGACGCATCGCGGCCACCGCCTTGCGCCATATCAGGACGTCCACCGCCGCCCTTGCCGCCTAATTCAGACACTGCCGCCCGCACCAGATCGACCGCTGACACTTTGTCGATCAGGTCCGATGTAACACCAGCGGCCACAGCCGCCTTTCCGCCCGCTTCCGCAATCAAAAGCACGGCACCCGAGCCCAAACGGCTTTTGTGTTCATCGATCAGCGCGGGCAGATCCTTGCCCGAAACCCCCGTCAGCGCCTGGGCCAGGAAAGGAACACCATTCACGTCGCGCGCCTCTGCCCCGCCCTGCCCTGAACCTCCGGCCATGGCCAGATCGCGACGCAGCTGAGCGACTTCATTTTGCAAAGCCTTACGCTCGTCCAGCAACGACTTGACCCTACTGACAACGTCGTCTGGCTGCGCCTTTAGTTCCGCCGCAATCTGACCTAACCGTTGATCTTGCGCCGACAGATGTCTCAGCGCCTCATCGCCAGTCAGAGCCTCAATCCGACGAACGCCCGAGCTGCTGGCGCTATCACCAAGCACCACAAAGGTACCGATATCGCCGGTCTGACGCACATGGGTGCCGCCACAAAGCTCGATTGACCAGGTTTCTCCATCCTGCCCTTTACCGGTGGGCGCCTTGCCCATTGAAACAACACGAACCTCGTCGCCGTATTTCTCGCCAAACAAAGCCTGAGCACCCAATTCCCGCGCATCATCTGGCGTCATGACCCGCGTCTCAACGGCCGAGTTCTGGCGGATGAACGCGTTTACCTCGCGCTCGACCTTCTGAATTTCCTCTTGGCTGAGCGCCTTTGAGTGGCTGAAATCAAACCGCAACCGGTCAGCTGCATTCAACGAACCACGCTGAGCCACGTGATCGCCCAGCGTTTCGCGCAGGGCCTCGTGCAGCAGGTGCGTAGCAGAGTGGTTGGCCCGGATAGCCGTCCGCCGAACGTGATTCACTTCAAGTTCTACGGCGTCACCTTTCGACAAAGTGCCGCTAGCGACCGAGACCTTGTGGGCATAGATTTTACCATCGGCGAACTTCTTGGTGTCTTCGACATTCGCAACGTCATCACGGTTTTCCAAACGGCGGACTACGCCAGTGTCTCCAACCTGACCGCCTGCCTCACCATAGAATGGGGTCTGGTTCACGACAATCCAGCCGCTGCCGCCCCTATCGATCTTGTCGACCAAAACGCCATCAATAATCAACGCAGCCACCTGACCTTCAGCCTTTTCGGTATCGTAGCCCAGAAAATCCGTCGCTCCGGCACCATCCAGCACATCAAACCACACAGCCTGATCCGCAGACTCACCAGACCCAGCCCATGCCGCCCGGGCCTTGGCCTTTTGCTCGGCCATGGCTGCATCAAAACCGTCCGTATCCACTGTCCGGCCCTTTTCACGCAGCGCATCCTGCGTCAGGTCCAGCGGGAAACCATACGTATCGTAAAGCTTAAACGCCGCCTCACCCGGCAGTGCTGCACCTTCAGGCAAGCCGGCAACTTCGTCATCCAGCAGCTTCAAACCGCGATCCAGCGTTTGCTTGAACCTCGTTTCCTCAAGCAGCAATGTCTCTTCGATCAGCGCCTGTGCCTGACCCAGCTCCGAATACTGCGCGCCCATCAGCTGGACCAGAGTCGGTACCAGACGATGCATCACCGGGTCTTTTGCACCCAGTAAATGCGCGTGGCGCATCGCGCGACGCATGATGCGGCGCAGTACGTATCCGCGACCGTCATTCGACGGCATCACCCCATCCGCAATCAGGAAAGACGTCGAACGCAGATGGTCCGTGATGACCCGATGATGAACGTTCTGTTCGCCATATGGATCAACACCGGTAGCGTCCGCCGAAGCTTCGATCAGTGTTTTGAACAGGTCCGTGTCATAGTTGTCGTGGCTGCCTTGCAGCAACGCTCCAATCCGTTCCAACCCCATGCCGGTGTCGATCGACTGCACATCGAGTTCGACCATCGAGCCGTCTTCGAACTGCTCATTCTGCATGAAAACAATGTTCCAGATCTCAATAAATCGGTCACCATCTTCCTCGGCCGAACCCGGAGGGCCACCCCAGATATGATCCCCATGATCAAAGAAAATTTCTGTGCACGGTCCGCAGGGACCGGTCGGGCCCATCTGCCAGAAATTATCATTCGTCGCGATGCGAATGATCCTGTCTTCCGGTACGCCGACCTTCTTCCAGATCTCGAACGCTTCATCATCGGTATGATAGACCGTGGTCAATAGGCGGCTTTTATCGATTCCGAATTCCTTCGTTATCAATTCCCAAGCAAATGGAATCGCTTCGTTCTTGAAGTAGTCCCCGAACGAAAAGTTACCCAGCATTTCAAAGAACGTATGGTGGCGCGCGGTATAGCCGACATTGTCCAGATCATTGTGCTTCCCGCCTGCGCGTACACATTTCTGCGCGGTGGTGGCGCGCTGATAATCTCGAGTTTCTACTCCGGTGAACAGGTTCTTGAACTGGACCATGCCGGAATTCACGAACATCAGCGTCGGGTCATTGCGCGGAACCAGCGGGCTGGACGCGACCACCTCGTGCCCCTGCTTGGCAAAGTAGTTCAGAAAGGTCGAACGGATATCATTCAGCGTTGGCATAAGGCTCTCTCAGCGCGCAATCATATTGTGTTGAAATGGGTTTAGCCCCCTCCTTTCGGATAGTCCACAGCATTGGCGGCCCTCAACGTCGCAAGGCGGCCCCGAAAGGCCGCCCCGCTCATACTGATATCAAAGGTATTAAGCTTCGAGGATATCGTCATCCTCTGCCGCGCCCGGGGGCATGTCGAAATCCAAACCATGCGCTGCGCGAATTTTATCTTCAATTTCAAGTGCCGCGCGGCTGTTGTCGCGCAAGTACTGCTTGGCATTTTCACGCCCCTGCCCGATCCGTTCGTCGCCATAGCTGAACCACGAACCTGACTTTTCGACAACACCAGCCTTGACACCCAAATCCAGCAGCTCGCCCATTTTCGAGATACCTTCGCCATACATGATGTCGAATTCCACCTGCTTGAACGGCGGCGCCACCTTGTTCTTTACGACCTTGACACGCGTCTGGTTGCCGACAACTTCGTCACGGTCCTTGATCGCCCCGATACGGCGAATGTCCAGACGGACCGAGCTGTAGAACTTGAGCGCGTTACCGCCCGTCGTGGTTTCGGGGCTGCCAAACATCACACCGATTTTCATGCGGATCTGGTTGATGAAAATAACCATACAGTTCGAGCGGCTGATTGAGCCGGTCAGCTTGCGCATCGCCTGGCTCATCAACCGGGCCTGCACACCGACACTGCTGTCGCCCATGTCGCCCTCAAGTTCGGATTTCGGCGTCAATGCCGCCACCGAGTCGACCACGACCATGTTCACCGCGCCAGACCGGACCAGCGTGTCGGTGATTTCCAGCGCCTGTTCACCAGTGTCAGGCTGCGAGATCAGCAACTCATCCAGATCAACACCCAGTTTGCGGGCATATTGCGGGTCAAGCGCGTGTTCGGCATCGACAAATGCGCAGACGCCACCGCGTTTCTGCTGCTCAGCAATGCAGTGCAGGGTCAACGTTGTCTTGCCCGAGCTTTCGGGGCCGTAGATCTCAACAATCCGCCCCATCGGCAAACCGCCGATCCCCAGCGCAATGTCCAAACCCAGCGAACCGGTTGAGCTTGCATCAATGTCCTGCTTGGCGTTTTCGCCCAGCTTCATGATCGAGCCTTTGCCAAACTGCCGCTCGATCTGTGCCAGCGCACTGTCGAGCGCCTTTTGCTTGTCTGCGTTTTTCTTATCGCTCATTGTCAGAAGATCCGCCATTGTCCTGTCGCCTTCCCTTTTGTCACACCCTTGATCGGGCGGCAATCGCTGCTTTGTTCGCCTCTTGTTCCTTATGAGACCAAAAAGAGAACATTTCAACTAAAACTTACAAAACTCACTGTTGGGGAATTGTGTTAAGAAGTCGTTTACGCCAATCTGCTCTGGTAAGTTAGATCGAAACAAGGCCAATAAATGCTTGTTTTCTATAAGGAACGCCTCGCGTTTCTAGCAGTTCCCAAGACCGGCAGCACAGCCTACCATACCGCCTTGCGCGACCGCGCCGATCTGGTGGTAACTGGTCCGCCTGACCTAAAACACGCCCCCGTGCGTCGCTATGATCGCTTTTTCCAGAACATTTTCCGAAAAATGTATGACACAGAGATGGAGATCATGGCCGTCGTGCGCGAACCGCTGGATTGGCTGGGCAGCTGGTACCGCTTTCGCAGCCGGGACGACAGGATCGGGCATCCGCATTCGACTCGGGATCTTAGCTTTGATGATTTTGTACAGGCCTACATGCGATCCCCCCGCCCGGAATTTGCGGATGTCGGCAGCCAAAGCCAGTTTTTCCGCACCCGCAGTAACGGTGCGGGCGCAAGCCATGTCTTTAAGTATGAGAACCAGGGCAAGGTACTGGACTTCCTGCAAGACCGGCTGAACATGCAGATCAATTTGCAGAAAGAAAATGTCTCACCCCAACGCGAGCTCTTCCTTTCGCGGACGACTGAAGAGGAATTTCGCCAAAGACATGCGACAGAATTCGCCTTTCACGAGGCAGCGCGTTAATTTAGTTGCTGAAAAACCGCTTCGGTCAATTGATTTAATGAGAACGGCTTTGGCAAAAAGGTCGAGTTTGTAATTTCCGGACCAGAATCACCAAACGCACCCTCTGTATAGCCAGACATGAAAATCACCTGAACGTCTGGTCGCGTCTCTTTGGCTTTTCGCACCCAGGTTGGGCCATCCATTCCGGGCATGACCACGTCTGTAACGAAAACATCTACATTCAGCGCACCATCCTCAAGCAGTCGCAGCGCCTCTTCTGCGGACCCGGCTTCGAGCACGGTGTACCCCTTTAGCCGCAAGGCACGTGTTGCAAAAGCACGCACCGGTGCCTCATCTTCCACCAGCAGTACAACACCTTCACCCTGTCGAGCGCTGTGTGTGTTGGCTGAGGGCAGCTTTTCCACCTGCCCCTGCTGCGCATGAGTAGAGACGGGTAGGTAAACTGTAAATTCTGAACCATGTCCTTGAAAACTGTCGACGAAAATGAAACCGCCTGTCTGCTTGACGATCCCGTACACTGTGGACAATCCCAGACCTGTGCCTTCGCCGGTTCGCTTAGTGGTATAGAAGGGCTCGAACACTTTTTGCAACTTGTCTGCCGGGATTCCCACACCGCTGTCGATCACTTTGACAGTAACGTATTCGCCCGGCTGAACAGTCGCCCGGTCACGGGTCAGAGGTGTGTTCAGCACAACCACCTCGGTCTCAATCCTGACCTCGCCACCATCTGGCATGGCATCGCGGGCGTTCACAACAAGGTTCATGAGCACCTGCTCCAACTGCCTTTTGTCCGCCCGTACGGGCTTCAACACCGGATCATGGCTGAGGATCAGGCGTATCTTCTCGCCAACCAATCGGTTCAACAGGTGGATCAAGTCAGAGATCGTATCCCGAAGGTCTAACACCTCGGGCTGGAGCGTTTGTTTCCGCGAGAAAGCCAGCAATTGACTGACCAAAGCAGCAGCCCGGTTTGCGTTTTGGTTGATCTGAACAAGATCACCGTAGTCAGGATCGCCTTGATCGTGCCGAAGCAACAGCAGGTCGCAATGCCCCGAAATCGCAGTCAGAAGATTGTTGAAATCATGCGCAACACCACCAGCAAGCTGTCCGACGGCCTGCATCTTTTGCCCTTGCACAAATTGCGCCTCAAGCGTCTTGAGTTCCGTTGCGTCGTTCAATACTGCAATCAAGCTAACCTGACCATTATTCACGACACGAGCCAATGTAACCTGAACAAAAACTTCTTTGTCCTGCCGGGTCAGGCGCAGGAACTCGGACCGCATTGTCGGCTCTTGTGCTGCTGTGCGGGTCAGCCAATCAAGGATTGGGTGACCAAGACCCTGCATAATCTGATCAACGTTGGTTTGCCCTGGCTCGACATCGCCGATTAGTTTTACAGCCAAGCGGTTGACTTCAAGAATACGACCATCCGGCGAAAGGCACATTATAGGCACCGGTAAGTCGGCAAACGATGTTCCATTGCTGTTTTTATCGACCTCCTCCATCGGCAAAACCAGCAAATCCCGGACTGTTCCCGAACGGCCGAGCTCATACACGGCGGCAGAAACCATGCCTTCTGCTGTTTGAACCTGCGTGACGTTGTCTTTTTCACGCGGTTCGCTGGCGAACACCCCTTGAAGCCTGTCAGGTCGCTGCCCCAACAAGCGAATCGCTGCATGATTTACGCGCAGCAGGGTTCCGTTGCGCCCTTCGGTTATGACCGGCACGCCAACGTCATCCCACTGCCCCGGCGCATCCAGGTGGAAACGCCAGCAAAACCGGCCATTGCCAACATCGAATACCGAAACGGGAATAGTTGAACCGACGGTAACAACCTCTTCGCGCGCTTTGCCGTAGATCTCTGCCCTTGATTGCAAGCGCAACAATATCGCCGGGGGGTTTGCAAACATGGGCTTCAGACATTGCTCCAGCCGGTTGCCGGGGTGGGCGCGTATTCGTGTCCGCGCTTCGGGGTTCGCCGTCAAAATGTCGCCCTGGCCATTTGCAATCACGCAGGGAACCAATTCTTGTTCTGTAAACACCGCCATGGTTTTCACCACCTGCTGCGCAATGTGGTCTGCAATAATTCCGCGCACAACAACCAGCAATACAGCCGACAACATGGAAACCCCGGCCACGATGAATCCGATGTGCCACATTTGCGGCAAGAGACCGACGACAGGCGAAAGGATCAGCAGCTCACCGATAACGACCAACGAGACGAGTCGCAGGCCGGAGGGTGTCTTTTTTGATGATGGATCAGAGAAAAATTCCGTGGCGTCGGTCATAAACAACTCAAGTCGGTGGGCTTTTTCCCAATCAGCCGAAATATGGTTAATATCCACTTAAGAGAAGCCGAACACTTTCGTTTAAGTTGCTAAACTCAGGCGCACTAGCGCGTCAAGTGTGCAGTAAAGAAACCATCGGTCCCGTTTGTGACCAGCCAGGTTTTGCGAAAGGTCTCGGACCAGGCCGGATTTGCGGAGAGGAACGCGTCGACAACCGCGCCGTTTTCCTCGTCGAGCATGGAGCATGTTGTATATGCCAGAACGCCGTCGTGGGTCAGCATCGAAGACAGTTTCGACAGAATAGCGGACTGAATCTCGGTCAATTCCATCAACCGCTTCTCTGTCAACGCCCATTTCCCCGCCGGAGCCCGCCGCCATGAACCGCTGCCGGAACATGGTGCATCGGCAAGTATGACATCAAACGGTGCGTGTCGATCAATCTCTGCCGTTGAAACAAGCTCAATTCGCGCGCCAGCTCGCTCAGCCCGTGACGGAAGATCACGCAGCCGGTCGGGGTTAACATCATGCGCAAACACCTTGACACCCTGATGCGCTGCCAACGCCAATGACTTCCCACCACCACCGGCGCAATAGTCCAGCACACGCAGCCCCGGACGCAAATCCAGCGCAGCGACAACCGCCTGGCTGGCCGCGTCCTGAAGCTCGACAAGGCCGTCCCGGTAAGCTGTGCTCTGACTGATTTTGCGAGCACCTTCTTTAACTTCTAAAGCCGTAGCACAAGCCGGGTGCGAAACAGCCACAATATCTTCAGAAGCCAGGGCCGCGACAGCCGTCGACACGTCTGCCTTGATGAGATTGACCCGCAGATGTACCGGTGCACGATGTTGCAACGCCTGCGCCACCGAGGCTGCCTGATTGCCAAGCGAAGACTGAAATCTGGGCCATAACCATTCCGGAATATCCAAGCGTTCAGCGTCGGTATCAAAATCACGCCCCACCTCAGCTGCGGTCACGACGGATGGCGCGTGGCGCGCACCCGAGAACAGCTCATCCAGCCGTTCACCCGCCGCCCGAACGGCCCCAATCATCAGACCACGCCCGGACTCTGACCCTCCAAGTGCTGCAAAAGTCCGTTTGCACCGAATTGCCGAAAAAACGTGATCCCGTATCGCGGCGCGATCTTTCGAGCCTGCAAACCGGCTTCGACGCGCCCAGTTGGTCAGCGCCTTTTCAACGGGCATACCGGCAAGTATCTCGTCAAGAATCTCTATCGAAGCTTGAATACGCGCAGCCGGGGTCATGGTGTCTTCCATTGTTGTCGACAAGGCGCAGAAACCTGCGCCACGATAGCAAAACGGCGCCCTGATCCGGACGCCGCATTATACGGAAACCTGTGTTTACATCACGCGGTAGTTCGGGCTTTCACGGGTTATCTGCACATCATGCACATGGCTTTCCTTCAGGCCCGCACCCGTGATTTTAACGAAGCTGCAGTTTCTGCGCATCTCTTCCACTGTCGCACAGCCAGTATAGCCCATCGCCGCACGCAGGCCGCCGACAAGTTGGTGAACCACTGCGCTAGCCGAGCCTTTATACGGCACTTGTCCTTCGATCCCTTCGGGCACCAGCTTGTCATTTGCTGCGTCCTTCTGGAAATAACGATCTGCCGAACCGCGCGCCATTGCACCAAGGCTGCCCATGCCGCGATATGACTTGAACGAACGGCCTTGGTACAGGATCACTTCGCCCGGGCTTTCGTCCGTACCTGCAATCATCGAACCGACCATGGCGCAGGATGCACCCGCCGCAATCGCCTTGGCAAAATCGCCCGAGAATTTGATACCGCCATCGGCAATCACCGGAACATCCCCAGCGGCGGTCGCGCAGTCCATGATTGCCGTCAGCTGAGGCACGCCGACCCCGGCAACCATGCGCGTGGTACAGATAGAACCTGGCCCGATGCCCACCTTGATTGCATCCGCTCCGGCGTCGATCAGAGCTTTGGTCGCCTCGCTCGTAGCAACGTTACCGGCGATAATCTGCACCTCGTTCGACAGGGTCTTGGCGCGCTTCACCGCGTCTATAACGCCCTGCGAATGTCCATGTGCCGTATCCACAACGATGATATCGACGCCGGAATCCACCAATTGTTCCGACCGAGCAAATCCTTCATCCCCGACCGAGGTCGCCGCGGCCACTCGCAAACGCCCCAAATGGTCTTTGCAGGCGGTCGGGTTCAGAACGGCCTGTTCGGTATCTTTAAGCGTCAAAAGACCGGTCAGCTTGCCTTTACCATCTACCACCAACAGCTTTTCGATACGCCGCGCCCGCATCAGACTTTTTGCTTCTTCTAAATCGGCGGGTTCTTGCAGCATCGCCAAATTGTCCGAGGTCATCATTGCCTTGATCGGCGTATCGTCCGACGTCGCGAACCGCATGTCACGGTTGGTCACGATGCCAACCACACGGCCCCCATCGTCAACAACCGGAAAACCGGTGAAGTTATACCGCTGCACCAGCGCCTGAGCGTCCGCCAACGTCTGATCGGCGCGCAGCGTGACGGGGTTGTAGACGATACCTGATTCAAACCGCTTGACCCTGCGTACCTCGCGAGACTGCTCTTCTATTGTCAGGTTCTTGTGAATGACGCCAATGCCGCCGGCCTGCGCCATGGCTATGGCCATGCGCGCCTCGGTCACCGTATCCATCGCCGAGCTGAGCAACGGGATATTCATCTTGATCGCACGGGTCACGTGCGTTGTCGTATCCGCCTTGGCAGGCAGCACCGTGGATGCCCCCGGAACCAAAAGTACGTCGTCAAAGGTGAGTGCCTCACGAATCTGCATCTGCTACCCTCATGCAAAAGCCCGTTTGGCGGTGACCCTATTACATGGATTTACGCCAAGTAAAAGCCCCTGACCCAAACTAGTTTTCTCCTACGGACAGACACCACGCCAAAAAACGACGCTCACAGTTTCAAAGGTGCCGCTGAATGGCCTTTCCCTTTGCGCGCAAACCCATATCTTGCGCGGCATACGCGCGAATACAAAAAGGCAGGCCAGACATGACCACCGATCCTCTTGTTGTCTTCACCCCTTCGGGCAAACGCGGGCATTTCCCTGTTGGTACCCCGGTTCTGACTGCGGCCCGGCAGTTGGGCGTAGATTTGGACTCGGTCTGCGGCGGGCGCGGAATATGTTCGAAATGTCAGATCACACCCAGCTATGGCGAGTTTCCCAAACACGGTGTGACGGTATCCGATGGCGCGCTGAGCGAATGGAACGCGGTAGAACAACGTTACGATGATAAGCGCGGCCTGAAACCGGGCCGTCGTCTGGGCTGTCAGGCGACCGTTCAGGGCGACGTGGTGATCGACGTGCCGCCGGAAAGTCAGGTACACCGCCAGGTCGTCCGAAAGGCCGCAACGGCGCGCGCTATCACGATGGATCCGGCAACCCGGCTGTATTTCGTTGTCGTGGAAGAGCCCGACATGCACTCACCCACCGGCGATTTGGAGCGTTTGGAGCGCGCACTGCGCGAGCAATGGCAAATCGACGCCGTAACCGCCGATCTGTCGCTGATGTCCAAGCTGCAGCCGGTTCTGCGAAAAGGAAAATGGGAAGTCACGGTTGCCCTCCACAAGGGTCACAAGGACCGGGTCGCGCGCATCGTTGAAATCTGGCCCGGCTTGCATGAAAGCGGTTTGTACGGTCTGGCCATCGACCTTGGTTCAACCACCATCGCTGCACACCTGACCGATCTGGAAACCGGAGAGGTCAAAGCGTCCTCAGGGCTGATGAACCCACAGATTCGGTTCGGTGAAGACCTGATGAGCCGAGTGTCCTACTCCATGATGAACCCCGGCGGCGATCAAGAGATGACGAAAGCCGTGCGCGAGGCGATAAATGACCTGACCACCTCGATTGCTCAAGAGGCCGGGATCGACGCCGACCTGATTGTCGAGACAGTTTTTGTCTGCAACCCGGTCATGCACCATCTGTTGCTTGGGCTGGATCCGGTGGAACTTGGTCAGGCACCTTTCGCGTTGGCGACCTCTGAAAGCATCTCGCTGCCCGCCCGTGAGATGGACCTGACCAATATGAACCCGCGTGCGCAGGTTTACATCCTGCCTTGTATCGCGGGTCATGTCGGTGCGGACTGCGCCGCCGTGGCATTGTCAGAAGAACCGGGCAAGTCCAACGACCTTGTGCTGATCGTCGACGTGGGCACAAACGCCGAGCTTCTGCTTGGCAACACCAGCCGCGTTCTGGCCTGTTCCTCGCCGACGGGTCCGGCATTCGAAGGTGCTCAGATCAGTTCCGGCCAACGCGCCGCACCCGGCGCGATCGAGCGTATCGAGATCGACCCTGCAACCAAAGAGCCGCGCTTTCGCGTCATCGGATCCGAGAAGTGGTCCAATGAAGAAGGTTTCGATCAGGATGTCGCGACGACCGGTATTACTGGCATCTGCGGATCCGGCATCATCGAGGCTGTTGCCGAAATGCGCATTGCTGGCTTAGTTGACGAAAGCGGACTGATCGGGTCGGCAGAACAAACCGGCACCTCTCGTTGCGTTCCCGAAGGTCGCACGCATGCTTACCTGATTCACGATGCCAGCGCCGAGGGCGGCCCGCGCATTACTGTAACCCAGAGCGACATCCGCGCCATCCAACTGGCGAAATCAGCGCTCTACGCAGGTGCCCGCCTGCTGATGGACGAGATGGAGGTCGACAAGGTGGATCGTGTGGTACTGGCCGGGGCATTTGGTGCCCATATCTCAACCAAACACGCAATGGTTCTGGGGATGATCCCGGACGCGCCGTTGGACCACGTGACAAGCGCAGGTAACGCCGCAGGTACCGGCGCGCGGATCGCTCTGTGCAACATCGCAGCCCGGGCCGAGATTGAGCGCGTTGTGCGTGAAATCACCAAGGTCGAAACCGCGATTGAGCCCAAGTTTCAGGAACATTTCGTCGCCGCCAACGCTATCCCGCACAAAACCGATCCCTTTCCTGAGCTGGCGCAAGTGGTCAGCTTGCCTCCGCCCACGTTCAACGCGGGCGGAGGGGAAGAGGAAAAGTCTGGCCGCCGTCGCCGTCGCCGGTCATAGTCGCCCCACCGGCAGGAGGTCATCATGCAAGTTGCGAACGAAGAACAGGCTGAATACTGGGGCAGCTCGCCCTCTGGGGCCAAGTGGCTGACCTATGAGGAGCAAATGGATGAGTTGCTTGAACCAGTTCTCGATCTGGTCTTCGAGCGCGCAAGTTTGCAGCCCGGCATGCGTGTGCTGGATATCGGCTGCGGCACCGGGGCAAGCGCGGTAAGGGCCGCGCAGATTGTCGGCAGCACCGGGCATGTCCTTGCCGCAGATTTGGCGCAGCCATTTCTGACCCGCGCCGCGCAACGGGCCGCAGAGCATGGGTTGGTCAACATAGACTTTCAGTACGCTGATGCTCAGACCTATCCGTTTCCAGAGGCTGATCGCGACGCGATGATCTCGCGTTTCGGGGTCATGTTCTTCGAAGACCCGGTTGCGGCCTTTGCCAACATAAGTCGCGCCTTGAAACCGGGCGGTCAGATGACGTTTGCCGCTTGGGGACCGCTGAGTGGAAACCCTTGGTTCAAGACACCGCATATCGCTGCCTGTGCCCGGTTGGGGAACCCACCGCCCGTGGACCGAAACGCCCCCGGCCCTCTGGCCTTTCACGACCAAGATCGGGTGTCGGGTCTCTTGGAGGACGCTGGGCTGACCGAAATCGTTGTGGACCAAGTGCCCACCCATCTGCACATTCGTAGTACACTGGAAGACTGCGCCAAGCTGTGTACGCGGATCGGGCCTGCTGCCCGGCTGATCACCCTTTTCGAAGGCGATGACCAAGACGTCCTGGCGATTCAACAGGCAGTAGCTGAAGCCTTTCGACCCTTTGCCACCGAAAACACCGTTGAAATTCCGGCGCTGATCAACCTGTTTCAGGTGCGTCGACCCGAGACCGGCTAGACCGTCGGCGCGTTATTCGGCAGAAAGAGACTTTTCGCAGCGCCGCACCTACTCGGTCCGGGCGCGTAAACTATCAATCAAAGACTGATCAACATTCAGAACCTTGCAAGCCGCGTCCAACGTACGCTTGTCCAAATGCTGAGGGTTCAGATCAATATCCTTCGAAAACGTGTCCACAATGGCCCGCATGGCGGCGACTCTTGCATATTTCTTGTTGTTGGCCGGGATAACATGCCACGGAGCAATATCCGTTGATGTTCGGGCAAACATCTCATCAACTGCAACCTTGGCTTCGGACCACCGCTCGCGGTTTCGAAAATCCTCATAGGTCAGTTTCCAGCGTTTCATCGGGTTACGCAAACGCTCGGTGAACCGCCTCATCTGCTCTTCCTGAGAGATGTGGAAGAATAGCTTCACGATTCTTGCACCATCATCGATCAACATCCGCTCAAAATCGTTGATCTCGCGATAGGCCGCCCGCCAGCGTTTTTCCGGAGTGAGCTTTTCAAGCCGCTCCACCATCACGCGCCCGTACCAGCTGCGGTCGAAGGCAGAGATGGCACCTTCCGGAGGCAAACGCTCCCAAAAACGCAATAAATAATGGCGGTTCAGATAGTAGTTTCTGGGCGCTCCAATCGGCCAGACCTTGAAACTGCGCGGATCCAATGCCTGACTAATTCGTCGAATAGTGCCGCCCTTGCCAGCCGCATCCCAACCTTCGAAGACAAGCACCCCTTTCACACCGTGAAACAAAAACGCTTGTTGGATCAAGGCCAGGTGTGCCTGCAGATTGACCAGTTCTTGAAAATAAGCCTTTTTGTCCAGACGCTTACTTAAGTCGGCGTCCGCCAATTTCGGAGGGGTATGTTTTTTCATTTCAAAACCTGATCCTTGCCGCGAGAATCCCAGTATTGTCGCATGCCGCAATTGCTACGTCATTGATCAGGGTCAATAAAAAAGGCCGGGCGTAGTACCCGGCCTGTGATCATCCTGTTGCAGCGATTACGCGCGGCGACGACGGCCACCGCCACGGCGTCCGCCAGCAGCGCCAGCGGCGCCGGCCTCTTCTGGCGCTTTGTTGAACTTGATCCACTCACCACCATGCGGGTCGTTGTTGGTCAACAAGTTAGCGGCGCGGATGGCCTCCATCTCTTTGCCAGGGCGCGGCTTTGTTGAGCCCAAGCCGAACATTTGAACGAATGTCTCATCGTCCATACCCTCGGGCAGAATTATGCCTGCAGCGGCGACGGCTTCTTTCTTTTCAGCAATCTTTTTCTGCGTCACCGGCAGAGCCACCGGGTTCATGATCGCCGAAGTCATACCTGCACCCATCGCCATGGGCAGGAAGGCATTGTTGATACCGTGACGGTTCGGCAAACCGAACGAGATATTGGACGCACCGCATGTGGTGTTTACACCCAGTTCTTCACGCAAACGGCGCACCAGGGCAAACACTTGCTGACCAGCCGTTGCCATCGCGCCGATGGGCATGACCAGTGGGTCAACAACGATGTCATGGGCGGGAATGCCATAGTCGGCAGCACGTTCAACGATCGTTTTCGCAACCGCAAAACGGACATCCGGGTCTTCGGAAATCCCGGTGTCATCGTTCGAAATTGCAACTACGGGTACGTTAAACTTTTTGACCAACGGCAGAACCAGCTCGAGACGCTCTTCCTCGCCCGTGACCGAGTTCAGCAGAGGCCGACCTTCTGCTGCTTCAAGACCTGCTTCCAGCGCCCCAGGGACCGACGAGTCGATGCAAAGCGGCACATCAACCAAGCCTTGAACCAGCTCAACGATCTTGCGCATTAGCGGCGGTTCGGTTTCGTTGGGGTTGGGGTTCGAGTTGTAGACAACGCCTGCATTGATGTCCAAAACGGTCGCACCCGCCATCACCTGCGCCAGCGCGTCTTTTTCGACAGTTGAGAAATCGCCTGCCTCAAGCTCGGCCGCCAGTTTTTTTCGGCCGGTCGGGTTGATCCGTTCACCAATGACACAGAACGGCTCGTCAAAGCCCAGAACCGCGGTTTTTGTTTTTGATTCTACGACTGTACGAGTCATATCCGTTCCTTAAGAGTTAGCTGGCTTTGCCGAAGCGCCGCCATTGTCGATTGCCCAATTGGCGTTGGTCTTGATGCCACCAAGCGGGAAGAAATGCACATTGGTGATGTTAAAGTCCGGGTTGGCCGCCTTGTGCTCTGCCAATTGGGTCAAAACGTCGGTCGGCTCGTAGGGCAGCAGCAGCTTGGATACATCCATCGCACGTTTTTGCAGAACCTTCAGGGACGGGCCTACGCCACACGCAATCGCGAATTTGATCAGCGTTTGCAGCTTGGCCGGACCCGCGATGCCGATATGGATCGGCAGGTCGATACCTGCCTTTTTCAGGCCGTCCGCCCAAGCGATGATCGGCTTGGCGTCGAATGCGAATTGCGTGGCCAAAGCCATCTCGGCATCCGTGGTTTCGCTGAATTTCTGTTTCCAGCGCAGCGCGTCTTCGACATTTTTAGTCGAACCGTCCGGATCGATGTCCTTGTTGCCCTCGGGGTGGCCCGCCACGTGCAAACGTTTGAAACCCGCCTTGTCGAACAGCCCACTTTCCAGCAACTGCATCGAACTGTCGAACGCACCGTGCGGTTTTTCTACGCCGCCGGCCAGCAAAAGCGCCTGATAAACGCCTGCTTCGCCCTGATACATGGCAATCCAGTTTTCCAGCGTTGCCGCGTCTTTGATGATGCGCGCGGGAAAATGCGGCATGACCGGATAGCCTTCATCCGCAATGCGTTTTGCCGTCTTGACCATGTCTTCGATCGGCGTACCCTCGATGTGGGCGATGTAGACGCGCGTGCCTTCGGGCAGCAGTGCGCGAAAATCTTCGACCTTCTCGGCGGTGCGTGGCATCACCTCGATCGAATATCCTTTCAAAAAGGCTTCGACGGTCGGGTTTACCGGGGCCTTTTCAGCCGCATCACGTTTCTTGAAGTTCAGCAAAGCCATTGCGGCCTCCCATAAAGATCTGGGGCTCATGCCCAACCGTCATTGGCGATCAGTGCCTTGACACGGTCCTGATCGTATTCTGTTTCCAAACGCAGGGCTTGCGCCTCGGCAATCTCGGACGGGTCGCCCTCAACTGCAAAGGGTTCGGCTTTGCGCCACTCGGCCAGATAGGCATCACTGTCCTTGGCGTTCACCTTCATGGCTGCACGGTCGATGGCTTGTTCGAACCGTTCCTCCAACTGCCGCTTTGCACCGCGACGACCTTTGCCGACGATGACTTGGGCCGGGATATCGCGCCAGTATACGATGGTGACGTCAGGCATTGCCTTTGATTCCTCCTAACCAGATGTGACGGTTCTAAACACCTATATGGGCCAAGGTCGGTCGGTTTTCGACACACGGCGTATTTCAAACGACCTTTTGCCTTGGATGCGTTCTGCGCTTTCTACCGAAAACACGAGCAAATGCGCACCTCAAAATACTCATCACCTTAATGAGCGTCTTGCAGGTTGGATTAGGCCGACATATGGTCGGGGTAACTCGTAAATCGGAGGGCGTGGAAGATGGCGCCCAAGCGTCCCAAAGGTGCGGGCGCGTTCCCGAAGGCGGTCGAAAGCCCCGCGCCGGCAAGGCCCGATCCAGACGCGTTGTACGCGGCACTGGACTTGGGAACAAATAGTTGCCGCATGTTAATAGCCCAGCCCAAGGGCAGCGGGTTTCATGTGGTGGATAGCTTTTCCAAGTCCGTGCAGTTGGGCGCGGGTTTGGAACGGACCGGACGGTTGTCTCGGTCCTCGATGGCGCGCACTATTCAGGCGCTCCGCATCTGTCAGCAAAAGCTGAAACGCAACAAGGTCAAACGCATGCGCCTTGTCGCGACAGAGGCGTGTAGGCGTGCAAAAAACTCACGCGATTTCATTCGTCAGGTAAAACGCGAAACCGGCCTGACGCTTGAAATCATCCAGCCCGAGGAAGAGGCGCGCCTGGCCGTCATCTCTTGTGCGCCGCTGGTGTCGACCAAGACCGAGCAGTTGTTGGTCGTGGATATCGGTGGAGGTTCGACCGAGTTGGTTTGGATTGATATCTCGTCCGTACCGCGCCGTGATCGCCCTGCGGCGATCATGCGTTTGCACAACGGGTTTCACACGGTCGAAAGCCCGTTTCCCGCGGCCAAGGTCGTAGACTGGATTAGCGTTCCGCTTGGAGTCGCGACGTTGAGAGATCAGTTCAACGATGTCGAAGACGACTCGGCCCGCTTTGCCTTGATGAGCTGGTTTTTCGAAGAAAACCTGGCCGACTTTGCGCCCTACAAGGACGAGCAGGCCCGGGAAAGATTTCAGATTGTTGGAACTAGTGGGACGGTGACGACCGTGGCTGCCTCTCATCTTGGGTTAAAGCGCTATGACCGGACCAAGGTTGACGGTCTGCGCATGACCAGCGATCAGATTGACAAAGTCATACGGGGATACTTAGAACTCGGCCCACTTGGGCGACGACGTGATCCGCGTATCGGTGATGACCGGCAAGCCCTGATCATGTCCGGCTCGGCCATTTTGCAGGCATTGCTGCGTTGCTGGCCCACCGACCGCCTTTCCGTGGCGGACCGTGGGCTGCGCGAAGGTTTGCTTTATGCACAGATGAGCGCGGACGGCGTATTGGAAGACGGACCGTTTTGATGGCGAAAAAACCAACCGGCAAGAATACCTCGGGCCGCGGACAACGCGACCTTAAGGTCAAGGTAAAGACAGCGCGCGGGCGAAAGCTCAGCTCGACCCGCTGGCTTGAGCGGCAGTTGAACGACCCGTACGTCAAACGCGCGCAGGCCGAGGGCTATCGCGGGCGCGCGGCATATAAGATTCTCGAGTTGGACGACAAGTTCCGCTTTCTCGTCCCCGGTGCGCGTGTTGTCGACCTTGGCTGTGCGCCCGGCGGCTGGTGTCAGGTCGCTGTAAAACGTGTGAACGCGCTGGGCGAACGGTCCGGTAAACGCGTCGGCACTGTTTTGGGTGTCGATCTGCAAGAGGTCGAACCCGTGGCTGGCGCGGAAACTCATGTGCTGGACTTTATGGAGGATGACGCCGACCAAAAGGTCAAAGACTGGCTGGGTGGCAAGGCGGATGTTGTCATGTCTGACATGGCGGCAGCCTCATCCGGGCACAAGCAAACCGACCATCTGCGGATCATGGCCTTATGTGAAACAGCGGCCTACTTCGCCTTTGATGTGCTAGAGGAAGGCGGCACCTTTGTTGCCAAGGTTCTGGCCGGCGGTGCCGAGGGCGATTTGCAGAAACTGCTCAAGCAGAAGTTCGAAAAGGTTGCGAATGTAAAACCACCCGCGTCCCGATCCAACAGCTCTGAAAAATTCGTGGTCGCGACTGGCTTTCGCGGTTGAACTAGTCGTCAATCCAACGCCGATCACCGGTCAGGAATTGCTCGCGCAGCGAATCCACCGCAGTACGTTGCAGCAGCAGCGCCTCACCGTGGTTTATGTATTTTGGTTTCCTGGCCTGCAAATCTGCGATGCGCTGATTAAGCTTTGATGGGTTCTGCAATTGCGATGTATGGACCGGTTTCTCAGACATACGTCACCTCGGGACCTGTTGGGGTTACTAACTTGCCCCCTCGTTAACCCAGAAATTTGCCGGGAACGTGGCGCAATCCGGGCCGCGACATGCCGTTTTATGGGGTAAGCTGCGCTTTGAGCTGCAAAAGGTTCGCGTCTTGCGGCAGAATTTCCAAGCCTTCATTCAGCACGTCCCGCGCGGCTTCGGCACCGCGATTGATCTGTGCCAACTGCACCAACATCGGCCATGCCTCAGCGCGTTGCGGATCAAGGGCGACGACTTCGCGGAAAGCGCGTTCAGCGGCCGGGGCGTTGCGGAACGTTAACGCCATTCCGCCCAGAACCAGATGGGTTTCAGGAAAATCCAGACGATTGGCAATTGCGCCCTGCCATTCTGCCATGCTTTGCGCCACACGCGTCTGCTGTTCTGGCGCCAGGGACTGAGCCGGAATGCTCAGAAACTCCTTGGCCGCCGAAATTCGAACATTCAGCGTCGGGTCCGAGAGCAAAGGCTCAAGCCGTTGGACTTGATCCCGCAATTCTGCCTGACGTTGTAGCGGCGCAGCATTGGCGCGCACCAAGGGGTCAGGGTCTAGCAGCAGGGGCGCGGTTTGCGCTGCGACCTCAGCCGATGCAAAGGGCTGCAATAGATAAGCAGCCGTCGCGCGCACGATCCCTGCCGCCTCAGCGTTAGTCGCAATTTCCAGCAACGCATCCGGTCCGTCGGCCTGACCAGTTGAGGCCACATGAAACGCCGTGCCGAAATGTGGTGTTCTACGCGCCGAGTCAGGGAACCATGCCGCGATCTGTTCCGCGGCCCAAGCCTGATCTTCGTCTTCGTGACAATCGGTGCAGGCGTCCTCACCCAACCCCAGATCAGGGCGCGGTATACGAAAGCTATGATCTCGCCTTCCATCAACGCCCATATAGACGCGCTCGATCATGTGGCAGGTTTTACACTGCGCCCCTTCGCTGTCATCCGGGTGGTGATGGTGTAGCGGCGTATCATACTCCCTATCCGACAGGGTCGGAAAATCGGGATTGCCTGCGGGGGAATGGCATTGCGTGCAAACGCCATTCCCCTCGGCCTTTAGCGTTGCACTGTGCGGATCATGGCAGTTCATACAACCAACACCCTGCGCATACATTTTGGATTGCAGGAACGAGCCGTAAACATAGACCTCATCCAAAATCTGCCCATCGGGGTGATATAGACCGGGGCGCAGCACTGCCAGATTATAGGCGTCGTGGTAGGAGGTCCCGGGAAGCGGGTTACCATCGCCATGCGCCTCGCGCCGGGAATGGCAACCGGCGCATTGCTGGATTTCGGCCTCGGTCCGGCCCCTGCCCCAGCTCATGGTGAAGCCATACTCGCTTAGATCGGCAGAAACGGGTTGATCTTGCGTCCAGTCGATATGAGCAGACCCGGGGCCGTGGCAGGCCTCGCACCCAACCCCGATCTCGGATTGAACCGAGCCATAGCTGCGCGTCTCGACGTCATAGTTTTTTTCGAACCCCGTGGCATGGCATTCTGCACACCGCGCGTTCCAGTTCTTATAGGGACCGGTCCAATGCAGCCCGTCATCCGGTGGAAGGTCCTGATCGGGATAAAGGTGAAACCAACGTCGGTTCTCGGTATCCCATACGACATCGAAACTCTGCAATCGGCCGGGTTCGGTTTCGAACAGATATTGCTGCAACGGCTCAATACCAACCACCGAGTGCACATCGTAGGGCGTGGTTACACCGTCCTTTTCGGTAACACGCGCTTGCAGCCCGTCGCCCGCCATGCTGAAGTCTACCGACATACCGTCGTGCTCAAACACAGTACCGTCAAAGTCAGCAACTACATGGCCATCTTCGACCTGTGTCCAAGCGAGGGCGTGATGGGATGCGGCCCATGCCTCGGCCTCGGCCTTATGGCACTCGACACACTGGTCTGAGCCGACATAATCAGGCGTTTGAGCGACGGTCAGAACCGGTGCCAGTGACACGAGGACAACCGCAACCGCCCTCACGCGGTGTGCCCCTTTGGATCATTCTGCATATCCATCAAAGCGCCGTTATACTCAGCCCCCAAGATCAGAATCGCGGCGCAAAGATACAAGAAAATCAGCGCTGCCATCGCCCCGGCCAAGCCTGCGTAGGTTGCGCTGTATGATGCAAACTGCGCGATATAGACGGAAAACCCCCATCCACCTGCAGCCCACAGCGCCAGCGTCAATACAACTCCCGGCAGGATTTGACGCAGTTTGTGACGACCAGTCGGCAGGATCAAATGTGCAACAAGCACCACACCGATTGGTACACCCACGGTGAAGGTCCAGCCCAGACGATCCACGGACAGCCATTCCGACACGTCTACATCCGTCTTCTCGGAAACAAGCTGAGTGTATACAGGTAGAACAACCTCGACCGCAGCGACGATCATGATGGTGATGCCACCAGCAACCACCAAGCCCAGACAGAGCAAACGCGTTTTCCAAAAGGGCCAACTGTCATTGTCGTGATAAGCTTGGTTCATTGCCATACGGACAGCGACCACACCGTTAGAGGCAAAGAATACCGCCAGCAAACCACCCAACGTGATCACACCCGAGCCGGATTGATCCAGAACCGCGCGCAGTTCGGCCACGATTGGCTCGGCCACATCACTGGGCCACGCACCAAAAATCAGCTCGATCAGGTCGTTCGTGATATAGTCTTGCGACAAAGACCCGGCCAACGCCACGGTAAACAAAGCAAAGGGAAACAGCGCCAACATCATCGACATGGCGACATGGCTGCTCATGACAAAGCCGCTTTTGGCATCGAAACGGGCAAAGGCCAACCAAAGCGCCTGAACCGGGCGGCTAACATAGGGAATCACACGCGCGCTCATATTCAAAGCCTAGCGTGTCAGCCGCACTCAAAGAACCGGCAATCCTATATGTTACATAATTATTCGAATACAAATCTTTAGTCGCATTGCCTAATCTGTCGTTGCCGTGCAGGATCACCCTTTCATATGCGCGTTTTTCCTAAATCGGGCCAAGCTATGACACCGGACGAAGACAGTACCTCAGCGCCGACCACGCTCAAACTCTCCGTCGTGCGGGACGTGACGATTGTGGCGACGCTCGTCGTGCTGGGGCTATACGCTGGCGCCGCGTTTTTGATCCCGTTGACCATGGCGCTGTTGGTGAATGTTCTGATCATTGCGCTCAGCGACCGGATCAATGCATTGACCCCTATGCCGGTCTGGCTGGCCAATGTCGCGGGCGTCACAGTTGTTTTGGCCGGGCTGTTCGTCATCATGTATATTCTGGGCAGCCAGGCGACACAGTTCGCCCGGACCATCAGCACTTACGAAAGCCAGTTCGACGAGACCGTCAGCCGCGTGACCGGCTTTGTCGGCAATGACGTGACTGCATTCATCCGCGACAACCTTGTGAATATCGATATGTCCTTCATCGCGCGCATCTTGATAGGCAGTGCGACGTCACTGTTGAATCAGTTCTTCCTCATCAGCCTTTATGTCGCCTTCCTAATGGCCGAGCGACTGGCCTTTCGTAAAAAACTAAGGCTGGCCGCGGGCGACCCGAAGACCGGAGCCGATTTTGCCGCTATCCTGGATGCAATCACGCTCAGCCTGCAACGATATGTCGGGGTAAAAACCCTGATCAGCCTGATCACGGCTGGCATCAGCTATTCGGTCTTCAGGCTGCTGGGCCTCGAGTTTGCCGAAACCTGGGCGGTTCTGACGTTTGCGTTGAACTTCATTCCTTCCATTGGCTCGATCATCGCGGTGGTTTTTCCGTCTCTGATCGCGCTGGTTCAGTTCGAAAGTATCGTGCCGTTTCTGGTGATCGTACTCGGCTGTGGCACTATTCAATTTGTGATCGGTAATTTTCTGGACCCTGCCCTGTTGGGTCGTTCGCTGAACATGTCGACCTTCCTGGTCATCTTGGCGCTTATGTTCTGGACCACGATCTGGGGGCTGATCGGAGCATTCCTGAGCGTGCCGCTGACCGTTTGTATCCTGATCGTGTTCAGCCACATTCCAGCGCTCCGCCCGCTTGCAATCATGATGTCTCTGGATGGAAGGCTGGGCGATGAAACCCGCCCCGACTCTGCTGGCTAGATAATGCGCGCGCCCCTGTTCATCGGATCAGAGATTTACCGCAAGTCGACCTATGGATCGAAACACCCCTTGGCGATCCCACGCGTGTCGACCGTTATTGACCTGTGCAGGGCGCAGGGATGGCTTACACCTTCGAACTATCGTGTCAGTCCTTGCGCAAAGCCCTCTGCGCTTATGGCATTTCACACGCCAGACTATATCACCGCGTTGCAACAGGCCGAGAGAGATCAGGCAGTGTCGGACGAAACGCGGCAGAAATACGCGCTGGGCACTCTGTCGAATCCTGTTTTTCCCGAAATGTACCGGCGCCCCGCGACCGCTGCAGGCGGATCGATGCTGGGTGCGGAACTGATCCGCGACAAAGGCATCGTGTACAACCCCGCAGGCGGTACACATCATGGCCTTGCAAACCGGGCAAATGGGTTTTGCTATCTGAATGACCCGGTGTTGGCGATCCTGACCCTGCTGAATGCCGGGCTCGACCGCATTGTCTACATCGATATCGACGCCCATCATTGTGACGGGGTCGAGGCCGCCTTTCACGGGTCAACAAAGGTTCGGATGATTTCAGTTCATGAGGCGTATCGTTGGCCGTTTAGCGGAACCCTGGACAATGATGCAGGCGGGGCTGCCTTCAATCTGCCAGTCGCACGCAATCTGAATGACGATGAGTTCTATGCGATACTCGACCAGTTGATCCTGCCTGCCACGACATCGTTCGCCCCTCAGGCCATCGTTCTGCAATGCGGTGCTGATGCCGTGGCAGAAGACCCGCTGTCGCGCCTGACGTTATCGAACAACGCCCATTGGCATGCTGTCACCCAAATACGTGATGTAGCACCCCGTCTGCTTGTCTTGGGCGGCGGCGGGTATAACCCCTGGTCGGTCGCGCGGCTATGGACGGGCGTGTGGGCGACACTGAACAGGATCGAAATTCCAGACGTCCTGAACCCCAGTGCTCAGGCTGTGCTGCGTGAACTGACATGGAACCGCGTGGCCGGCAAACAGCCGCCGCGGCACTGGTTCGAAACCTTGCGTGATGCGCCCAATCACGGGGAGATACGCTCTGAGCTGCGGAACGATCTAAAATTTCTTGCCGAACGCATTTGATGGTTGGACGGCACCACCCGCAAGCGTGTCCACCTCTGACTCGCTGCCGATCAGGTCTGGCAATTGGCAATCAGCGCTTGCTTGTCTTTCAGACGCACCCGACCATAGCCAAGTTCGATCAGACCCAAATCCGCAAGGCGGTGCAAACTGCGATGCAATGTGGGTTGTGACACGGCAATCATTCCGGCCAGCTCTTCCTGGCTCACCACAATCCAATCGCCTTGCTTGCTGCTTCCTTCATCAAGATGAAGCAGCCGCAACACAAGCCTTTTTTCACTGCCGGTGACGGCCAGATTTGCCATTATTCGCAGCGCTGTCTGCATGTTTTCTTGAGTAAGCGCATAGAATTCGCGGACATAGTGCGGATTGGCTTTGACAATTTTTGCCACCCGCGAGTTGGGAAAAAACAGGGTGTCTGTTTCCTGTGTTGTTACGATAGTGACAAGGCGTGGGGCATCGGCGAACAAGGCCAAGTCACCGATCCAGAACCCCGCCCCTTCGCGGTGCAACACAAACTCCTGCCCGTCATCAGCCGGGGCGGTGATCTGAACGCCGCCGTTGAGAACAGCGAATATACCGTTTGCAGGATCACCGTAATGGTAAAGCGTCTCCCAAGCGTCGAAGGTCTTTGGGATCCCGCATTCCAGCAAGTCCCGCTGAAAACGTTCAGAGCGTCGGCTGAACCAACGACCCTCTTGAAAAAGCTTTTGATTATACCCTTTGTCTAACATTAGTATACTTCAATATCATCATATGATTGGTTTTCAATCCTGCTGTTATCCTAAGCTATCGGTGTTCGATTCCCGGCAAGCTGAAACATCGCCGTGCAGATTTCGATTTTTAAGAAGCTTTTGGGCTGATTTGGCCAGCCATCAAACAAATCAATGTTCCGGGCTCATCAAGCCCATTCCAGAACGGGAGCACATCATGTCACCACCACGTCCGTTTGCAGACAATTGGCGCACGAACCTGCGTCGCTTTGCTGTGGCTACAATCGCCGTTACGTTGGCAATCCCCGCTTGGGCGCAAGATCAAAAGCCCAACATCCTGGTTATCTGGGGTGACGATATCGGTCAGTCCAATATCTCAGCTTACACCTTTGGCATGATGGGCTACCGCACGCCCAACATCGACCGGATCGCCGCCGAGGGCATGATGTTTACCGACTATTACGGTGAGCAATCCTGCACCGCGGGGCGGTCGTCCTTCATCATGGGTCAGTCGGTGTTCCGCACGGGTCTTTCCAAGGTGGGTCTGCCCGGTGCGGAAGAAGGTATGCAGGTCGAGGATCCGACCATCGCGGGCCTTCTCAAGGCCGAAGGTTATGCAACCGGACAGTTCGGTAAAAACCACCTTGGCGACCGGGACGAGCATTTGCCCACAAACCACGGCTTTGATGAGTTCTTTGGCAACCTCTATCACCTCAACGCCGAGGAAGAGCCCGAGAACGAGGACTATCCTCGTGATCTGGTGCTGCCGGACGGCACAACCTTTCTTGAGCGCTTCGGGCCGCGTGGCGTGATCCGGTCCTCGGCCAGCTACTCCGAAACGGAAATCACACAGAACATCGAAGACACCGGGGCGCTGACCATCGAACGGCAGGAGGTTGTCGATGATGAAACCTCCGAGGCCGCGATCGCCTTCATCCGCGAGCACACCGAAGCGGGCACGCCGTGGTTTGTCTGGTGGTCAGGTACGCGGATGCACTTCCGTACCCACGTCAAGGAGGAGATGCGCGAGACCGCGAACGAGCTCTACAACGGTGAGAATGCGGATGAGTACACCGCCGGCATGATCGAGCATGACATGCACATCGGTGATTTCCTCGACGTGCTGGACGAGCTTGGCATCGCCGACAACACCATCGTGTTTTATTCGACAGACAACGGTGTCCACATGAACACCTGGCCCGATGCTGGCATGACGCCTTTCTGGGGCGAGAAGAACACCCAGTGGGAAGGCGCGTGGCGCGTGCCGGCGATGGTCCGCTGGCCCGGACAGATCGAAGCGGGTCAGATTTCGAACGAGATCGTTCACCACATGGACTGGATGCCGACCTTCCTCGCTGCCGCTGGCAACGAGACGATCAAGGAAGATCTGCTAGAAGGCGTCACGGTTGATGAGATGGCGGGCCGCGAATACCGCGTGCATCTCGACGGCTACAACATCCTGCCGATGCTGACCGGTGAGACCGACGAAAGCGGGCGCGACGAGATCTTCTACTTTACCGATGACGGGGACCTCGCGGCGCTGCGGTATCGCAACTGGAAGATCACCTTCCTTGAGCAAAAAGAATGGTCAACCTTCCGCGCCTGGATGGAGCCGTTGACACCGCTGCGCGTGCCGCTGATCACGCATCTGCGGCGTGATCCTTATGAACGGGGATACCGCACGTCGAACACTTATTACGACTGGATGATCGACCGTGCCTTCATGCTGGTGCCCGCACAGCAGTACGTCGCACAGTTCCTTGCCACCTTTGCGGAGTATCCGCCGCGGCAGGAAGCGGCGAGCTTCAGCCTCGACAAGGTGATGGAAAAACTGACCTCACCAACCAGCAACTAACAACTTTTGAGAACAAAGGGCCGCCCGTCAAAAGGCGGCCCTTTCTAGATTGAAAAAGGATTTCCTCATGAAAGCCGCCCTTCTCGCCACTGCTGTTTTCATGGCTCCGTTCTCTGTATTGGCCGACCCGTTGCCTAGCTGGACAGAATCGGACACGAAGACCCGCATTATCGAGTTCGTGAATGCCGTCACTGATCCTGACAGTCCCGATTACGTGACACCGGCAGACCGTATCTCTGTGTTCGACAATGATGGGACGCTATGGGCAGAACAGCCGGTCTATTTTCAACTGACCTTCGCGATGGACCGATTGGCCGAGCTGGCACAGGCTGACCCTTCAATCCTGTCCAACCCGACATTGGAAGCGGCGGCTGAGGGGGATCTGCAGGCCATCGTCGACGGCGGTCATGACGCGCTGATCGAGGTTGTCAACGCCTCTCACGCCGGTGTCAGTGTCGAGCAGTTTCAGGACTCGGTCGCGAACTGGCTCGACACCGCGCGGCATCCCGATACAGGCCTGCCCTATGACCAGATGACGTACCAGCCAATGGTCGAGTTGCTGCGCTATCTCAGAGACGAAGGGTTTCGCACCTATATCGTCTCAGGTGGCGGGCTGCATTTCATGAGGGTATTCGCCGAGGAAGCCTATGGCATACCCCCAGAACAGATACTCGGCACTTATACGGACACCACATATGAAACGGTTGATGGTGAGCCGGCAATCATCAAGGCCCCAGGCATTGCGTTTATCGACGACAAGGAAGGTAAGCCGATCAATATCGAGCGTACAATCGGGCGACGACCAATACTGGCTGGCGGAAATTCCGATGGCGATTTTGCAATGCTTGAATGGACAACCGCGGGCTCTGGGCCGCGCCTGGGCATTTTGGTTCATCACACAGACGCCCAGCGTGAATGGGCCTATGACCGCGAAAGCCCGATCGGAAAATTGGTCGACGGGTTGGACAAAGGCCCTGAAATGGGCTGGGTCATAGTTGATATGGCGCAAGACTGGGATCGCATCTACACTGGGGGCGATTAAGACACTCAGAGACTGATAACCCCATGTGGACATTGCTTGTTTCCGCAGCCGTCTTCTTCCTGTACCTGACGGCTGCGGTCTTTGCGATCCGGGCGGCTCAGACAGCGCGCACGCCTCAGGGTGCGGTTGGCTGGGTGGTGTTCCTGATCTCGGCGCCGTTCTTTGCCGTTCCTCTTTACCTGTTTCTCGGGCATCACAGATTCCGGGGATATCGGATCGCACGTAAGCAAAGCGAACGAGTTGTCGAAGGTATCAAGAGCTTCGCGGATTTCTCACAGCCTGATCTTTCGTCGATGTCCATCAACCCCCGCCCGTTCGAGGCGCTGGCGCATTTGCCCGTATCCCGTGGCAACGGGGCTGAGCTGTTGATCGACGGACAGGCCACGTTTGACGCCATCTTCGATGCCATCGACGCCGCAAAAAGCTATATCCTGATCCAGTTCTATATTGTCCGCGACGATGCGCTTGGCAAAAAGCTTCAGTCCAAGCTGATCGCGGCGGCAAAACGCAAGGTTTCTGTTCGATTCATGACCGATGCGGTGGGCAGCTATGGCTTGCCGACGGCCTATCTGGACGCTTTGCGCGCAGCCGGGGTCGAGGTAGCCAACCCGCGCGACCGGCGTGGCCCGCAGCATCGGTTTCAACTCAATTACCGCAATCACCGCAAAACCGTGATCATAGATGGCGAAATTGGGTTTATCGGAGGTCACAACGTCGGCGTCGAATATCTGGGTCAGAACAGCCATTTCGGTCATTGGCGCGATACACACCTGAAAATGACCGGCCATATCGTCCGGCAATTGCAGTTGATTTTTGTCGAAGACTGGCACTGGGCCCACGAAGAGGATCTGATCGACCTGCTGGATTGGGCTGGAGATGAATCCGAACAGGACATGAATGCCCTATTGGTTGCAACAGGCCCCGGGGACGAGACGGAAACCGGCGCGATGATGTTTTTCTCGGCCATCACTGCGGCCAAAAACCGAATTTGGATCGCGTCGCCTTATTTCGTGCCCGATATCGACGTCATGACAGCCTTGCAACATGCCGCACTGCGGGGTGTCGACGTGCGCATTCTGGTCCCAGATGTAATTGACCATCGCCTGCCCTGGCTGGCCGCCTATGCCTATTTCGACGAAATCCGCGAATGCGGAGCGCGGGTGTTTCGATACACAGATGGCTTTTTGCATCAAAAGGTTTTCGTCGTCGATGATACCTTGGCTGCAGTGGGCACAACCAATTTGGACAACCGCTCATTCCGGTTGAATTTCGAAGCCATGGCATTGTTTTTCGATAAGCGTGCGACTGATGCCGTAGACAAAATGCTGCGCGCAGATTTTGAGAACAGTTATGAACTGACGCGCAACCTGCCCGAGCAACCCGCATACATCCGGTTCGGCTCGCCACTGGCGCGGCTGTTTGCGCCGATCCTTTAAGAGATCAACTCTTCCTTGAACACCTGGGTAAACAGCGCAACCATGAACGCAGTAGACAGCCCGAAGGCCAAAAGCCCGGTGACCGATGCGAATGCCCCAAAAATACGAAGATCTTCGCCCAGCACGACGTCACCGTAGCCCAGCGTCGTGAACGTCACCAACGAGAAATATAGGGCTGTATTCCAATCCGGCAGAACGTCTCTGAGAACCCATACAATGGCCCAGAGCCAGACCTGAAACGTATGGATCGCTACGATGAAGCCCAAGGCCATACTGATCGGCCCAGCGATGGTAAGGAACCGCTTGCTGTTCTCTAATCGAATGGACATTTGACGGACCACTTGGGTGCACCACGTCAAAAGGGCAATCTCGATCAGAAAGCAGATCCCGAGATAAATACTCCCCCATAAAATCTGCTGCGTTAATGTCATCAAGCTGTACCCCGGTTCCCAAAAAGTGCGGTCACAATGGCGATTTGTCCGCAAAAGAACAAGGCTGTGACAAAGCGAAACGTGAACGCCTTGGTGCTGGACTCTGCGCTGCGGCGCTGCACATTGTGGCTTGCACCGTGCAAGGGGTTTTGAATGCTGCTGAATATCGAAAAGGTCCAGAAATCCTATCCCGGCGGGCGTCCGGTTCTTCGGGATGTCTCGTTGACCCTGGACCATGGGCAGACGCTTGCGCTGACCGGCGAAAGCGGCAGTGGTAAAAGCACGCTTCTGAACCTTGCTGCCGCCTTAGACAGCTTTGACGGTGGCGAGATCACATTGGACGGAACTGCCCTGTCGCCGTTGGATGATCGTGGACGCGCTGCCTTGCGACGGCAAAGCGTGTCTTTGGTCTTTCAGCAGTTCAACCTGATCCCGTCACTGACCGTTGGCCAGAACCTGTCATTCCACGCACGGCTGGCAAACCGCGAAGACACAGGTTGGAGCGCACAACTGGCCGAAAGGCTCGGCTTGGCCGATTTGTTGACCCGCTTTCCGGAAAACTTGTCTGGTGGACAGCAGCAACGCGTCGCCATCGGGCGCGCGATGGCCGTGCGACCGAAACTGCTGTTGGCGGATGAACCAACCGGCAATCTGGATGAAACAGCCAGTGCGAATGTACTGGACCTGATGCTCTCGCTTGTTGCGGAAACGGGGGCTGCTTTGCTGCTGGTCACCCATTCACAAGACATCGCGGCGCGTCTGGATAGGCAGGCACATTTGGCTGGCGGACATATCGTATGACCTTTGCCATAGTACAGGCTCTGCTATCGCATTGGCGGCGGCATCGGCTGCAATTGGCGACGTTGTTGATTGGCATCGCACTGGCGACCGGGCTGTGGTCGGCTGTTCAGGCCATCAATGCGGAAGCTCGTGCCAGTTACCAGCGGGCAAGCGATCAGCTTGCCCTTGGCCTTTATGACACCTTGCGCGATCCGTCCGGAACAATTGCGGTTGACCGGTATGTTGCGCTTCGCCGGGCTGGATGGCAGGTTTCTGCGGTTTTGGAAGGCCCGGTACGGATTGCCGGGCGCACGGTTCAGGTGATGGGGGTCGACATGGTGACCTATCCTGCGCTTCCCGCCATGACGCAGACTGAGCAAAGCGACGCGCCCCCAGACCCATCCGATATGTTGACTGCACCCGGACGCTTGTTGGCTACACCGGAATTGGCTGAGCACCTGAAATCGCAGACTGAATTACCGCCCATCGTTGTGTCGGACGCGGTTCCGCCCGACTTGATCTTGACAGATATCGGCGTGGCCGAGACCCTGCTGAACAAGCCCCGACAGATCTCGCGGCTTGTTATTTTGCCGGATCAGCCGCGCGGCGTGCCTGCGCTGTCCGAAATCGCGCCAGACCTTCAAAGGGTCGAAGCCTCGGCCCAACTGGATACACAGCGCCTTACCGACAGCTTTCATTTGAACCTCACGGCCTTTGGCCTTCTGTCTTTTGCCGTGGGGCTGTTCATCGTCAACGGCACGGTTGGTTTGGCCTTCGCACAGCGGCGCGCGATGATCCGCACCCTGCGGGCGCTGGGTGTCTCGATGCGGCGGCTGGTTTGGATGATCACGGCAGAACTGACCTTACTGGCCTTAATCGGTGGTGCGTTGGGGTTAGTCCTTGGGTTCTTTTTAGCCGGAGCGCTTTTGCCTGACGTCGCCGCAACTTTGCGCCGGTTGTACGGCGCGCCGGTGGATGGGCAAATATCGCTGCAACCGGAATGGGCTCTGGCGGGGCTAGGGATGGCCTTGGGGGGCACGTTTCTGGCCAGCGGACATGCCTTGTTCCGCCTGTCACGGATGCCGATACTCACCGGGGCCGGAGTGCAGTCGTGGCGGAGTTCCAGGTCGGGCCAACGCTTCAGCTTCCTTATTGGGACGGCTCTGATCACCGGAGGCTTTGCCATCGGCTACACGGTTGAAGGGCTGGTTGCTGGATTTGCAATGGTGGGTGGTATTCTGACAGGTGCGGCACTGGTGTTGCCGTACTTTTTGACCCTAGTGCTTTCCGTTTTTCAACGCCGCGCCCGTGGGCCTGTGGCACAATGGGTTTGGGCTGACATGCAGGCGCAACTGCCCGGGTTATCACTGGCGTTGATGGCTTTGTTGCTGGCGCTGGCCGCGAATATCGGCGTTGGAACTATGGTATCAAGCTTTCGACTTACTTTCGTCGGCTGGCTGGATCAACGTCTGACGTCAGAACTGTATGTAACTGCCCGGGACGATCAGCAGGGTCAAGAGATTGCGCAGTGGCTTGGCCCTCAGGTGGACGCAATCCTGCCGATCCGCAATGTGGAGTTAACACACGAAACCGGGCCGCTTTTCTTGTATGGCGTGGTCGATCACGAAACTTATCGTGACCACTGGCCCCTCATCGCCTCATCAGATAGTGCCTGGGATCGGGTTCTGGCGGATCAGGCCGTGATGATCAACGAGCAATTGGCCCGTCGCGCGGATCTTTGGCCAGGTGATATGCTGACCCTGAACGCAGAACATACTTTGACAATTGCAGGCGTCTATTCGGATTATGGGAACCCAACAGGTCAGGCAATCGTGTCCATGCCGCAACTTGATCGAATTGCACCGGGGGCAGAGACGCGCCAGTTCGGCATACGCGGGTCACCTGAACGCGCCACCGAATTGGCAGAAGCGCTGCGTGAAAGGTTTGACCTGTCTCGACAGGCCGTTGTTCAACAAGCCGCCGTCAAGGCGCAGTCGCTTGCCATCTTTGACAATACCTTTGTGGTGACGTCCGCGCTGAACGTGCTGACACTTGGCGTGGCCGGGTTCGCCATTTTGACCAGCCTGCTGACGTTGTGGACTCAGCGCCTTCCGCAGATCGCTCCTGTCTGGGCGCTGGGGCTGACGCGGGCGCAACTGGCGCGGCTGGAGCTTTTGCGCAGTGTATTGTTGGCGGCGTTGACGGCCGTTTTGGCCCTACCGCTTGGACTGGTCCTGGCTTGGGCACTGCTGGCGGTGATCAACGTGCAGGCCTTTGGCTGGCGGTTACCGATGTTTCTGTTCCCGGTGGATTGGGCCTACCTGTTCGTGCTGACCTTACTGGCCGCTGCAGTTGCTGCTGCCCTGCCCGCCCTGCGGGTCTTGCGCTTGCCGCCTGCTGATCTTTTGAGGGTCTTTGCCAATGAACGCTAGAGTTTGGCTTGTTGTTTTGCTCCTGTTGCTACCCAGCACATCCTGGGCGCAGGGCTATGCTGGCTTAGGCGGGTCCGCCGATGGGTTCGACGTTCCCAAGCGCGACTATCAGTTCGAATTCCCGCGGGATCACGGTCCGCATCCAACCTATAGGATTGAGTGGTGGTACCTAACCGCCAATCTTTCCGGTGAGGACGGGCGCGACTATGGCATTCAATGGACCCTCTTCCGGTCCGCCCTGAAACCTTCCGAAGCCGACGGCTGGCAAAGCCCGCAACTCTGGATGGGTCATGCGGCCGTAACCACACCGGAAACACACTACTTTGCTGAACGTCTTTCACGCGGTGGGATCGGTCAGGCCGGGGTGACGGCCGCGCCGTTCGAGGCATGGATCGACGAATGGTACATGCGGGGGCCGGACCTGAATACAGTCTCCCTTTCGGCCAGCGGTGCCGAGTTTGCCTATGATCTGGACCTCACAGCGCAAGGTCCGCTGGTGTTTCACGGGGACGCCGGATACTCGGTCAAATCCGCCGATGGGCAAGCCAGCTATTACTATTCCCAACCGTTCTTCGAGGTCGAAGGCGCTTTAAACCTGCCTGACGGCGATGTGGCGGTCACTGGTCACGGCTGGCTGGATCGAGAATGGTCGTCGCAACCCTTGGCCGACGATCAAACTGGTTGGGACTGGTTTTCATTGAGCTTTGACGATGGCGACAAGCTGATGGCGTTTCGTCTGCGCGGCGGGCGCGGTGATTTCACCGCCGCCACATGGATAAGCCCCGACGGCACAACGACCCCACTGCCTAACGGGTCTGCGTCATTCACGCCGCTGAACACAACGCGCGTGGCCGGGCGCGACGTGCCGACCGAATGGCACGTCACCCTCCCCGACCGTGGCTTGGACGTTGAGGTCTCTGCGATGACGCCCGACGCGTGGATGGCCACGCAATTTGAATACTGGGAGGGTCCGGTAACCGTCAAAGGCAGCCACACCGGACGAGGTTATCTTGAGATGACAGGCTATTAGCGGCCGACGTTGTCACCGTTTTGATTGTAGCGGTCTGACCTTAGCGCACCACGTAAACCGACGCGTTGGAGTGCCGAACAACGCGCGAGGCATTCGGACCAAGCAGATAATCCTTGAGGTCCGGTTTATGCGCACCGATCACGATCAGATCGCTGCTCGCGCTTTCCGCCGTCTTCAGGATCTCGCGATACGCAGTGCCAGTGGCGACTACGTGGCGAACTTTGTCGTTTCGCGCGGCACCCAGAACCGTAGTGCATAAATCGACGAGATGTTTATGCGCATCTTCCAGAGCTTTTTCGTGGAAATCCGGCTGGAAAAACCCGGACACCCAGCTTTCTCCGAAATCCGGCAAGACCGTCACCACATCCAGTTGGGCGCCATCTTGATCAGCCAAGCGTGCTGCGGTCTTCAGTACATTTACGTCCACATCGCCATTGCTGATATCGACTGCACAGAGAACGGATTGCGTCATGCGGGCACCTCTTCTTGTCTGGCGGCGCGGCCGCGTTGAAGGAAGGCGATCAAACCCAGTAAGATCATCGCTGGAATGTAGATCAACTGTTTGGGTGGTTGGCTGGACGGCAAGCTGACCGAGGTCAAACGCACAGCCTCATCCCCGTAATAGTCGAAGTTGCCCAGCTCGTCAGCAACTGGCGACCCAAACATCGGCTCTTCCAGTTTGATCAAACCGTCCTCTTCAAGCAGCAGCAGACCCATTGCGTCGACCCGCGCCTCGCCCCCCTCTTCGTTGCCGACAGCAACTATGACGGTGGTGTCCGTCATCGCGAGCGTATCAAAGTCGGGACCGCTGACAACAAGCCGAACTTCAGTGCCCGGAGGTGTTTGCCCGATCGTTTCAACAAAGGCCGATGGTTCAACCGACGCATATGGTGGGGAAATGCGATCCATGAAGTAGTCCGGTCGGAACAATGCAAAGGCCACGAAGATCAGTGCGATGCTTTCATAGATACGGCTATGGGTCAGGAAGTAGCCCATTGTTCCCGCAGTGAAGACAAGAATTGCTATTGTTGCGAATATGGCAACAATTATCCCCTCAACCCAGGTCACATCAATCAACAGAAGATCAGTGTTGAAGATGAACACAAATGGCAGGGCTACGGTCCGCAAGCTATAGAAGAAGGCCGTGAAACCGGTTCTGATCGCATCACCGCCCGAGACCGCCGCCGCTGCGAAACTTGCCAACCCGACCGGGGGCGTCACGTCCGCCATGATACCGAAATAGAACACGAACAAGTGAACCGCGATCAGCGGTACGATTAGCCCGCTCTGCGCACCCAATTCAACGACCACGCCAGCCATCAGCGAACTGACCACGATGTAGTTCGCCGTGGTCGGCAGACCCATACCCAGGATGAGGCTTAGGATACCGACCATGACCAGCATCAGGATCAGGTTGCCGCCCGAGAGGAATTCAACCAGATCGGCCATCACTTGACCTACCCCGGTCAACGTAACGGTGCCAACGATCACACCCGCCGTTGCGGTTGCCAACGCGATCCCGATCATGTTGCGCGCACCATCAATCAAGCCCTGCCAGAGGTCGACAACACCATCGACAAAGCTGGCGCTCAGTGTGTGCTGACCGCGAAACAACGCCTTGAGCGGTTTTTGGGTCAGCAGGATTACAAACAGCAAGGCCGTGGCCCAAAACGCCGACAGACCCGGCGATTTCTGTTCAATCATCAGGAAATAGACCAGAACAATGATCGGCAGAAGATAGTGCAGACCGGCCTTGTAGATGTCAGCGATGACCGGCAGTTGCACCTCCTGGGCGTTTGGATCATCGGGCTCAAGATCCGGCACTTGGGCTGCCAGATACAGCAAACCCACATAGACGGCACAGACAACGAGGCTCAGGATCATACCAGCAGAAGATGGCGCCCAGCTTGTGACGGCTTCGACCGGGAATTGCGAGCCATAACAGAGACCGGCAAACACAAGGAAGAAGGACAGCATACCAACCACCGTGCGTGCCAGATGCACATCGCGGTCACCAAGCGTCGGCATGTTCCGCTTCACCGCCTCCAGATGCACGATGTAGACCAAAGCGATGTATGAGATCGCAGCGGGCAGGAAGGCGTGCGTGATCACTTCGACATACGAAATGCCGACATATTCAACCATCAGAAACGCCGCAGCCCCCATGACCGGCGGCATGATCTGACCGTTTACGGATGACGCGACCTCAACCGACCCGGCCTGTTCGCTGCTAAACCCGACGCGCTTCATCAGCGGGATAGTGAACGTGCCCGTGGTCACAACGTTGGCGATGGACGAGCCCGAGATCAGACCGGTTGCAGCCGAACCCACAACAGCAGCTTTGGCCGGACCGCCACGCAGGTGACCCAAGGCGCCAAAGGCCATTTTTATGAAATAGTTCCCTGCCCCGGCTTTATCGAGCAATGCGCCGAACAGCACGAACAGGAATACGAATTTCGTAGAAACACCCAAGGCGATGCCGAACACGCCTTCGGACGTAATCCACATGTGGCTCATGGCCTTTTTCAGGCTGGCACCTTTCCAACGGATAACTTCCGGCACCCACTCTGATGAGCCAAAAAACACATAGGCCAGGAAAATCGTCGCGATGATCGCCATTGCAGGCCCAAGCGCGCGGCGCGCTGCCTCGAACAACAGCAACAGGCCAGCCAGCGCAACCCATTTGTCGACGTCATCCGCCAACCCGCCGGCATCGACGATTTTCTGGTAGAAGAAATACCCGTAAAGCGCGACAAAAGCGCCAAGAATCCCCATGATCCAGTCTTGGATCGGTATGTAATCACGCGGGCTCGACTTCAGTGCCGGATAGGCGGCAAAGGCCAGAAATATAGCAAAGGCCAAATGAAATTGCCGCGCGTTGTTCACGACGCTTCCAGGCAAAACATAATTCGCCAGTGGCGAGGCCAGAACCACCTGAAAGATCGACCAGATCGCGGCCACAACAGCCAAGAAGACCCCAACATTGCCAACCGGGTTGCGCCCACCTGCATCGGACGAGGCTACAAGCTCCTGCAGTTCTTCCTCGGATAGCGGACGATTGGATTGTGTGTCGGAACTCATGAGATGTCTCCCCGTCGCGGCCTATTCCGGCCTTCTGAAACACCCGTTATTTTACGGGCTTGCTGCAGGGCGCCCGTGGGCACCCTGCTTTAGGTCTGGTTTACTGAATCCAGCCTTTTTCTTTGTAGTACTTCTCGGCACCCGGATGCAGCGGGGCTGACAGGCCGTCCGCGATCATCTCTTCGGGCTTGAGGTTGGCGAATGCCGGGTGCAGCTTTTTGAAGTCTTCAAAATTCTCGAAGACCGAGCTTACAACCGCATAAACCGCGTCTTCCGACACGTCTGCCGAGGTCACGAAGGTTGCACCAACACCAAAGGTTGCTGTGTCACCGTCAGAGCCACGATACATACCACCGGGAATGGTTGCGGTACGGTAGAACGAGTTGTCGCTGACCAGTTTGTCCACGGCTTCACCGCTGACATTCACCAGAACCGAGTCGCACGCGGTGGTGGCCTCCTGGATCGAGCCCGAGGGGTGACCAACGGTGTAAACCATCGCATCGATCTGGTTGTCGCACAAAGCCGCCGACTGCTCAGCCGCTTTCAACTCGGTCGCCAGTTCGAAATCGCCGGTGGTCCAACCCAGTTCACCCATCAGCACTTCCATGGTGCCGCGCTGACCTGAACCGGGGTTGCCGATGTTGACGCGCTTACCCTTCAGGTCTTCGAAATTGGTGATGCCGGAATCGGCACGTGCCACAACGGTGAACGGCTCGGGGTGAACCGAGAAGACGGCGCGCAGACTTTCAAACGGGCCGTTTTCCTCGAATTTCGAGGTACCGTTATACGCGTGATACTGCCAGTCAGACTGCGCAACGCCGAATTCCAGCTCACCTTCGCGGATCGTGTTGATGTTGTAGACGGACCCACCGGTCGACTCGACCGAACACCGAACGCCGTGCTCTTTCCGGCCCTTGTTTACGAGACGGCAGATTGCACCACCGGTCGGATAATACACACCGGTCACGCCGCCTGTGCCGATGGTGATGAATTCTTCCGCATACGCTGCCGGAGCCATAAGGGCTGCGGTTACCACCGCGCCGAGGCTGAGCTTGCTGCTTTTTTTCATATTTGAGAACTCCCAATTCTTATGCTGGATGGGAGACCGCCTTACAGCCCCCCTCCAGGGACTTCGCCGGTTAAGGCAAGCGCGCGCCTGTCGCAACAGGTGCAAGCGCCGAATGTGTCAAAATCTCCCAACGTATTAAACGTTTGATTCTGAGACGGTACTTGTCAAGCCCCAGCACCGGACGCAAAGCTAAAAGCTTCATATCTGAGGGGATTTGTGGAACTTTCCCCGTTGCGGTGTGGCTGAACTCGATCGACGGGTGTTCTTCTGGTAGCGCAGCATAGCGTTACAGCTGCAAGGCACTTTCTTCTTTTTCCTGTCGTACTGGAATTTCAATGATTCCAAAAAGAAACGCAGCAAATGCGGATTGAATGGAAATTGCGATGAGACTGAAACCTGCCGCCGTTAGCTTGGTTGTCAACGGGGTGTGCAAGTCACCAAACCCTATCCGCGCCAATTGCGCAAACGCTATGAGGAACAAAAACAGCCCCAACAACAGAAGCCAGAAAGCAAGTAACGCAATATTATCTGTTGTCGCCCAGTTGCGCAGCACCCTGCTTGCACCGCCAACAGGCACTAACCCGTTTTTGGCCGCAATCATTCGCGCTAGGGCTCCGAAGGTCAAAAGTTGTGTGCCGACTATGGCCGTCAGACAAGCCGCCAGGAATGTAGTGGTGCCAAGCCTGACGGAGTCGGTGAGTTGTATCGGGCCGAACATAAAGGCCAGAGCCACCCCCCCTCCGATCAGCGTAAACGCGAGGCCAGGGTAGCGCCCACAGATTTCATTCAGTTGGCATCGAGTAACCCAGAGCAACCTTACGGTAACGAACATTTCAAACTGATAATTGAGACCATCGTTGTCAGCGATGTAGGAAAAAAGGCTTTCAGCCTCTTCCCGGGTCACTGGCCTCAGCTTCTTCTCTCGTGGGTCAGCTTTCTACTTCTGACCTGCGACACGCCGCAAGAGAGACGAAAAGGGATTGCGAACATCAGGATCGACTAGACCCCAATGATCAAGGACGCGCCAGTAGGACGCAAGACAGCATTGGTACGACTGCAAAGAACGCGCTGAGAGAGGCTCTCCGGTTGCCCTCAGACAATTCGGAAACAATCTGAGTGAGAACCTCTTTCCGTTTGACCAATGCTTCACTTAGGTCTTGGGTTCCTAATCCCCTGACAATCTCCTTTTTACCGATGATCGCTTGATATTCAGCCGGAACCGCAACTCTTAGTGCGTACCCCTTGCCTCGTTTAAACAGCCCTTTGGGTGCCCGTGCATCCATAGAAATATGGCTCCATTACCGTTACATCCGGCGAGGAAACCCTTTGATTATCAAGGATGTGGTGCCCAAGGAGAGACTCGAACTCTCACGGTATTGCTACCGGGGGATTTTGAATCCTGAGTTAATAACTGATTTTATTTATTTTTTAACATTCGCGTCACTGAACCGGTCCCATTGCGGCAGATAATATCCTCATTCACCCCATCCCGTATGGCCCGCCGGGTTGCAGGTCGCCCATGATGCCCCACACATCGTGGCAGGCGTCCACGAGGGCTGTGTCGCTTGAGGGTATGCTGTCCTTGAAGTTCGGGTAGTTCATGGTGTCGGCGAGATTGTGCATCGTCGTTGCGAGGTGGTTGCGTGGGATGAACGTCCGGAAGCGATAGTCGCCGCCCGGCGTTTCGATAACGTGGCCGTCCATGCCGTACGGTCGCAGTAGGTCTGCGTCCTGAGCGCGGCGGAACCGCAGGCAAACGCGCGACCCCATGTGTGGCCCGCTGGTGTTGCCGTCCTCATCCTTGGCGACGGCTGAGAAAAAGCCCGAACCCTCGGGCGTCGAGAATGCTAACCACATGCGTGGTCCTCCTGATTTTTGGGAAAGGGCGCCTTCGATATCAAATACAATACAGGGTCGTCAAATCGAGGGGGCTTACTTGCGCGGGCGCATGGCCTGTAGGCACAAACCCAAACCTCTAAACCTGGCAGCAGCTACGTGATGGTTGGAGACTATTCGTCGTCATCCAGTTTTGACTCAATCACCTTCTGTTGAGCCAATCTCTCTGGAAGGCGGTCGCTGATGTCTTTGAGCCGCTTTGTTGGATTGACGCTCATACCTACAGTTCCGCTGTGGGTGTGCGTGATGCTAACGCCATCAGCGCGTCCAAATGCACGGTCCTGAGCTAGGGCCAGCAAGGCAATTTGTTCTTTGCCCGAAAGTTTTCCTGATACAAATTCGCCGTTCTCATCTATGCGATTGAAAAGCTCGTCCATCAACAAAAGGTCGTTCATGCGTTTCACAGCGACCTCGCCGTTCGACTGGATCAACTTTCTTGTCTCGGGGTCCAGCTTTGGTCGCCCACCCGGATTACCGGAATGACCAGGCTTGAAGAGCGGTGTTGGCATAGTGAACTCCTCTGTTCTCAGAAAGCGAATGCACCGAGCAATAACTATCTATTTTATATACTATAATTCGGTTTGAGTTGCGAATATTTGTGCCTTTTACGGAATAGTTGGGCGGTAGTTATGTTCGAACCACGGCCAGAGCGGACCATTATCGCCAGCGACTGCTATCGTGCCGAGCGATCACTAAATGCAGAAAGTTCTTCTGTCTGCTGACGAAAGACTGCTTAGCGGCGCTTAGCCGTCATCCGACAAAAACGGTCGGATGACCGCGTTGAGCCCAAAGGCGGCACACATTAAACAGTGTTTTGGCTTCCAGCTTCACGCAGCTACATGTCAATTTCCGCTAAAAAACGGCGCAGTTTAATTGAATCACGAATGAGTAATCCGTTGTATCTGGTTTCGATCCATCCGTGCCCGCGAGTTTTCTGAGGATACGGCCGGTCCAATTGCGGGACAGGTTCGTCGCACTCGCCAGTTCTTGCTGTGTCACCGGAACGAGTACCGTGTTGTTGGTCGTCGGACCGCGCAGCCCGGCAAATCGCAGCAGAACTGCAATCAACCGCGCTTCAGCGTTTGAGATCAATAAATCGGCCCCGCTCATGGCTGCAGTATCACCATACTCCAGCGACAGTGTGACGAAGTGGCGCCACCACTGCGGCTTCGCGTCCAGCATCGCACGCACACGGCGACGCGGTATTGTGGCGCACCAGACCTGAGACCGTGCCGTGGCCGTCGCGATCCGCGCCTCATCCGCCACGACCGGCCGGTATCCGAGCCAAAACACAGCAGGCGCAAGGTGCAAAATAGGTGAGGATGGCTGCCCGAAAGCAACATGAAACGCCACGAACCCCTCCGCCAGCCCGATCAGGTCCCCGTCCGTGTCTCCGGCAAGCGTGATCTGGTCGCCATTCTAGAAAGACGTCCATCCCGCATGCCTCAGTAACTCTTCACGAAAACCAGCGTCAACGCGGGAGAGCCATCCATTTGCAGCTAGAGTTTTTATACCTTGTTCGCGTTCCATAGTGGCGACCCATCGAACATTTTGTCGCAGGTGTCAACTTTGACCACTGGTGGTCAATCGCTACCTGAGGCGTGCAGTAAACTGCTCATGAGGCTGTTATTCACATCCATCGCAGTTTCACCATTCTGCCAGTTTAAAACCGCTCTTTCAGGGAGTTATAGATGAAAAAAATCTTTGTACCCGCGCTGACGGCCGGGGTCGTAGCATCCAGTGTTCTGGCGCAAGAGACCGTCACACCGGAGACCTATGTCCGCGCAGAAGTGGATATGTCCTTTGCTCAATTTCAGTTGAACGCGGGCAGTGACGTCAACCGCTTCTACTACATTCGCAAACCCACGCCTTTGAATGCGCAGGCGGTTGTGCGCATGAACCGGGACACGCTCTATGCCGGGGCGGTCGTCGATACGGAAGGCGGCGCGACAGTCACAATTCCTGAGTTTCCCGATGACCGGTACTTCTCCATCCTCGTTATCGACAACGACCACTATGCGCCGGTGGTTTTTTATGAACCCGGAACCTACGACATTCCCAGTGATACAAAGTATGTTTCACTGATAATGCGTATTCAAATCATGGATCCAAGCGATCCGGCGGATGTCGCGCTTGTCAACGAGATGCAGAACAAGTTCAGGATTGAAGCCTCAAGCCACGATCTCTTCCCCGAACCCCAATGGGACGTCGATAGCATGTTGGCGTTGCGCAGCGAATACGAGAAAGAGTTTCAGCAGTTTGCGCAGTATGAGCCCGACTGGATGGGCCCGCGCGGCGAGGTGAACGAAGACACACGCCACCTCGCCGTTGCGGGCGCATGGGGTCTCTTTCCGGAAAAGGATGCCGTCTACATCAACTACACTGGCCCGGCCTCGGCAGAGGCATGCTACAGCGCGACCTACGAGGTTCCGCCAAATGACGCGTTTTGGTCCATCACGGTCTATGGCGCCGACGGCTTCATGGAGAGCGACAACAACATCGTCAACGACCGCAACGTAAGCCTGAACGACGACGGCACCTTCACCGTGCACTACGGGACTGCGGCGCTCTGCGGCGACCAGCCCAACCGCGTGGACATCAGCGATGGCTGGAATTTCCTCATGCGCATCTATCGCCCCGGTCAGCCCGTGCTCGACCGGACTTACACCCCGCCAGACGTCAAGGAGGCAAGCTGATGACCCGCAAATTTGCACCTGCACTTTTCGCCGGCATGATTTTCGCCGGTACGGCTATGGCCGAAGGCACTGAAGTTACCCTCGACAATTTTACGATTGCCGAAACTGACAAATACATGTCGGAGCACTCTGCTGAGCATGACGTGAACACCATCCGGCATTCGCGCGAACCGTCCAGCCCGGACAACCAGTTCGTAATCACCGAGAACAAGGATGTGCTCTACAGCCATGCTGTCGTCGATACGATGGGCGGCGCGACGATCACCAATCCTGATTGGGATTACCTGTCGATGATCCAGATCATCGACGAGGCACACTACACCCTCCACGTACTTTACGCTGGAGAGAGCGTCACCCTGACACCAGAAGACCTGACCACAGGCCGCTACGTGTTTCTCAATATGCGAACCGGTCTGAAATCCACTGATGAGGCCGGACTGGCAGAGGCGCACGCGCATCAGGATGGCTTTATGATCGAGGCCGCTTCGGAAGAGCCCTATGCCCCCAAAGGGTTCGATACTGAAAGCCTCGATGCTGTCAGGGCCTCGCTGGTTGCTCGGGCAGGAGAAGCCGACAAGCCGGAGTTGTTCTTTGGCCGCCCGGAGGATGTAGACCCCAAGATGTTTCTGGTCGCGACCGCCAAAGGCTGGGGCGGGCTTCCATACAAGGATGCGGTCTATATCTCGACCATCGTTCCCGAGGACACATCAGCGGAAGGCTCGTGTTCCGAGATGACGCTGCCACGCCCGCCCCTGAAATTTGACGACGGTGCGTTTTTCTCGGTGACTACCTACAGTGCAGAAAGCTGGATCGTCGAAGAGAACTTCGCTCTGAACAATCGGGCGGCGGAGGAAAACGCGGACGGCTCAGTCACCTTCCGTTTCAATTGTCCGGGGCAGCCAAACAACATCGACGTGCAGCCCGGCTGGACGCAGGTCATCCGCCTCTATCAACCGGAAAGTGCCGAAGCGATCACGGATTACGTGGCCCGAATTACCTCAGAGGTTAAGGTCGTTCCGGTTCAATAGCGAACACGCACTGCAAGTCTGACAGATCACCCCCGGGTACTGCCCCTCCCCCTGATACGCCCGGTGGTCCCGGGGCGGTGCTCTTCCTGGCACCGCCCCGTCTCAGTCTGAACGAGACTGGCATATCCATTGAATGGCGCGCTAAGTGGATTTGTCATAGTGCAACATTCGGCCGGTTTGTCCGCAGAGCAGTCTTAGGGCCGATAGCGGCGAACGACGGCTTCGAGCCCAAAGTTACCAGTGGTGCTTAGGGCACGAAGGTCAGTTATGCGCAGAAAGCGGACTTTGCAAAGTCTCGCCAAGGCACCAAAACGCACGCTTATCGCTGTCTCGTATGCAGCAGGATAATTTCCCAAAAATGATCGTTATTCTTCTGTGCCTCTAACCCAAGCCACCTTAAAGTTTGGATCGAAGAGCAACGGTTTCACCTCTAATTGCCTAGTTCTGAGCCCGGCAGTCTCAAAGCCTCTGTTGTTAGCCAAAGCATCAGGGCTTGTATCGTGCATACCCAAAGTCCATATATACGTGGCTTACGTTTTTCTTTTTCGACCTGCTGTCTCCTCAATTCGGCGTTCAGTCTCTCGATTCAGACCGACCACGCCGAGTCGCCGCAATGATGCGGGCGGCAAGTATTAGGAGACCTCCACCATGGCAAATGGCACAGTAAAATGGTTCAACTCGACCAAAGGTTTTGGCTTTATCGAGCCTGAAGATGGCAAGCGCGATGTGTTCGTGCATATCTCAGCACTTGAACGTTCCGGCATCAGCGAATTGAAGGACGGCCAAAAGGTTACTTTTGACGTCGAGGCTGGCCGTGACGGACGCGAAAGCGCCGCCAATCTGGCACTGGCCTGACCTAGTACGGGTACCCTTTCTGGGTGCCCGTTTGCACAATGGGCTACTATAAGCCGTTGGAGAACAAGTAACTTGCAACCAAAAGACTGGACGCGGGTGCTCGCGCAATACCGTGTGCCCGATGCGAAGCGCAGTGTTTTTGAACTTGCGATCACTGTTGTCCCCTTGTTCGCGCTATGGGCCCTAGCGTGGTTTGCGTTATCATTCAGTGTCTGGATCGCAATATTGCTGGCCGTCCTGAATGCCGCATTTCTGGTCCGTATCTTCATCATTATGCATGATTGTGGTCATGGATCTTTCTTTAGAAACCGCGACGCATGCAATTGGACCGGCCGGGTTCTAGGTGTTCTTACCGTGACACCCTATGACGTTTGGCGGCAAAGCCATGCGATTCACCATGCCTCAACCGGTAACCTTGATCGGCGTGGTATGGGTGATATCCCTACATTGACCGTTGAGGAATACCTGAAACGCAATTGGTTCGGGCGTGCCGCATATCGTCTGACCCGGAACCCCGTCTTCCTGTTCGGTGTTGTGCCGATCTATACGTTCTTTATTCAATACCGCTTACCTGTTGGTTTCATGCGGTCGGGCTGGCTGTACTGGGCAAGTGCGATGGGAACAAACGCCGCAATTGTAGGGGTATTGGTTCTGATTTTATGGACCGGAGGCTTAGAGGTGTTGGCGAGTGTTTTTTTGCCAACCGTGATTGTCGCATCGTCAATTGGTATTTGGCTCTTCTACATTCAACACCAGTTTGAACACACGACCTGGGATCGGGAAGAGGGATGGAATCTTCAGAACGCCGCGTTCTATGGCAGTTCTCACTATGCCCTGCCAGGCATCCTGCGTTGGTTCTCTGGCAACATCGGTGTGCACCATGTTCACCACCTTGCCAGCCGCATACCGTTTTATCGGCTAAACGAGGTTTTGCGTGACCATTCTGAGTTGGAAAACTGCCAGCGTATTACCCTACGTGAAAGCCTTCATTGCGCGCGATTGCATCTTTGGGATGAAAAAAGTCAGCGCCTGCTGACATTTTCCGAGGCTTTGTCTAACACCAATCCCAATAGGCATTTAGTGTAGTCTGGCGCGGACCAAATAGGCTTCGACCGTATCACCGCCGAGGGCGCGGATGGCCTCTAGTCGGTGAAGGCCTTCAATCAGCACGAACCTTTTGTTGTCGGCGCGTATCTGAATCGGGGTCTTCTGGCCGTTCTTCATGATGTCGTCGGCCAGCGTAAGAACTTTTTGCTGATCAAGCGTTTTCGCCCGTTTTGCAGGAACATAGATCAGGTCGAGCGGGTATGGTCTTTTCTCCAACATAAACTACGTGTGCAACCTTTCGTGCATTTGTTCCGGTTCAGAGTTCGCATCAAAAGCGGGGGCTGGAAAGTACCTCATAGAACCGAACGAACAGCGTCGCGCAGTTCCTGATGCATAATCCAGGTTGCTGGCTCATCGTCACTTTCGATATGAGAAAATGCCAGGACCTGAGCGGCGCCATCATTCTGCGCCGATCCGGCTTCGGGTAGGTCCAACTCCAGATATTCAGCAATCAATAACCCGACTTTCTTGAAGACCTTGATGGAGGCTTCGCGCGATTTGTAACCGGCCGCCTGAGACAAGTGACCAATGGTCAGACCGTCCTTGCCTGCGATTGTAAGTGCTTTGAGCATTGTGACCTGCGCAGGGGTGAGCCTGATCTGGCGCAATGCCTCGGCATATTCTCTTTCACTGGGAACGAGGGTGCCGGAGTTTCCCTCCAAACGGCGTTGACCGCTACGCTTCCTGTCTCGTTTTTCGAGAATTTCTTTTAAGGCTTCAATGGCCAATGCTGGTGTTTCACCTACTGCATCGGCAATCATTGCCTGCGTTTTGGCCGGTGGTTTTGGGAATGCCCGCGCAACGCAGTTGCCGCTCAGAATGCCAGCCTTAATCAAGTACTTTCCAAATTCTACTTCAATCACTCCTGATACGTCAGCGTTCCGGGACTTTCGAACACTACGGTCCTGAAATGATTTTTGTTCCAGACTACAAGCTGACATCATTGAGTCCTGAAGGGTCACTTGAGGGGCATTTTTGCGCATCAGAGAATCACCACAACAATAATCGCCGCAACAAACACCGCTGACGCGATAAACATCTTAACTCTGTAGGACCAGCGATGCGCCCGTTCGGCTTTGAGCCTTTTGCTCAGGTTTTCGTCAATCGAGTTATGGTTCACGGCTTCGTCCTTCCGGATTTGTCAGGCGGTATTGATTCCCACCAACCTATTGTCGCGGCACGTTTTCGGTGCACTTATCGTTCTGCCTTGTGAACGGTCGATTACACTCCCAACCATCACCTCTTCGATTCAAATGAGCATTTGAAGGCACAAGGATCGCAACGCACCTGTCGCGATTTGCGCGAAACCCACGATCGCATTTCCATCCGGAGTAAGTCTCAGGTGCAAGATATGCATGCTGTGGAATTGCCACAGGCACACAGCCGCTCTGCGTTGCTCTGTAACCTCTGAGGCACACCCAACCATCCGCGCTGTTTTTGTCAGTCAGGCGACCGTTGCTCGGGACACTAATCGCAACACACTCCTGACCCTCCTTGTGAAAACCCCAGTTACAGTGCGTTTCCTGTGCGCCAAACCGGGTTTCGACGAAACCATTTTGAGGTGAAATCACCTCTTCACACTCATCCCCGACGCGCTGGAACAGCCGGTTGCACTCCCATCGATCTCCGGTTGATGCAAGATAGGCATTTTCAGGAACTCTTACTTCCTCACAAAGTTCTCCGACATTCTGATACCCGTGATTGCATTCCCAGCCGCTGCCGTAAGAGCTACCCGTCAAATATGCGTTTTCTGGTAAGTCTGTTCTTTGGCAGGATCCATTCTTGTTTTCGAATCCTTCATCACAAACCGATCCGTCGGCATTGTCTGCGACCTGAGCAGGAAGCTGCGTTCCGGAGAGCAACACCAAGAGTGTCGGGATCAAACAAAGAATGCAGCGCGCAGACACGATGAATGATTGGATAAAACGAAGCCTGAGACCTGATCTATCGGGCATCAAGCACGCAATTTATGAGCCATGTGCTGTTCATACGGCGCCTTCTTTCATGGGTCACACGATGACTGGGGCTTGTCAGGTGACAGTTGCGAATGCTTGCGAGGAACGAGCTCATAGCGAAGACCCCAGCGAAACCCGTTCCTATGCTGGGGCACATGCTACAGATAGTCTGAAGGCCATTGGGTCATCGAAGCCGGCAGCATCGCGGCGACGAGTAATTTTCACCAATGCACGTTTGTGGTCCTTAAGCAGAACAGAGTCAAGGAAGTTTCCCTCGTCGCTATGGTAGCACCGCTAGGACAAGTAGCTTTGTAACAAGCAGGTGACCAGGTGGCCGATTGAAGTACCTTAAGGAGTTGTCCAGCAGTTAAACAGCCATTGAAGAAATTTGGGCCGAACCAGCGGCGAACGGCAGCTTAAGTCCGCGTCTCTTTTGTCGGGGGCCTGAGTGCGACGAAATGTGGTTTAAGATCAAGGCTTCCTCATGGCTTTGAAATAACCAGTCTGACGACATCGGCTGCAACGAAGCGATTTTCGCGCCGCTTCTGCACAAGCACTCGCGGCGCGATCGAATGGCGGCTCGGTCCCGCACCCACTATATTTCCTTCATCAATCTCTCGGCAACACGCACGAACGGCTGTTTTGCCCGCCGCGATGCGACACCAAAAAATTGCGCGTGTGCCGAGAAATCTGTGCTGCGAGCGCACGCAGCAAGATTTAGACACTTCCGCTCAGGGCTCGCTACTGCCCACCCCTGCGCAAAAGACGTAGAACTGCTATGGATTGGCGAACGACAGCGCCGTTCGCCAAACTGCCTCAGATGTCTATACGCTCTGCAATGCTTAGCGCGTCTTCCAGTTCAACGCCTAGGTATCGCACGGTGCTGTCGACTTTTGTGTGCCCAAGCAGAAGTTGGACCGCGCGGAGATTTCCTGTCTTGCGGTAGATCTCAGCTGCTTTGGTTCGGCGAAGCGAATGCGTGCCATATCCGCTCGGTTCCAATCCGATTGCGGTCACCCAGTCTCGAACCAGTCGGCCATACTGGCGCGTCGAGATGTGCGGTTGATCATGGAACCGGCTTGGAAACATGAACTGGCTAGCAAACATTTCCGGCGATTTCACCCATACCAACACAGTTTCTCGCGTGTTTTCCGTCAGTTCGAATTGAACAGGTCGCTTGGTTTTGCTCTGGATCACCGAAACACGTTCACGGACGCGATCGTCTTTGACAAGATCGGTCACAGCGAGTTTGACCAGATCGCAGCCGCGTAGCTTGCTATCAATCGCGACGTTGAAAATTGTGAGATCACGAAGATTTCCAGCAAGTTCGAGCCGTGCACGGATCGCCCAGACCTGTTTTGGGAGTAGCGGTCGTTTCTGACCTATGATCCGCCCCTTGTTCCAAGCTCTGGGTTTTGGGGTGACTGCGGGTAGTTGGACTCTTGGCATATCATGCACTCCGTTCCACCCCCCCCCGCACCCAAGCGACAGCACCGCGCTGACAATCAAATAGTACAAGCGGCGTGAATGCCTGCTGTCCTATTATGAATACTGGCATGGTCTCAGCGCGTGCATTTGGCGGCTTGCGCCCATATCGCTACGCAGAAGAACGGTTCGAGTCCAAACCGCGCGTACGCTTCGTCTTCAGCACCGATTACCGATCGGGTTCCACGTTAAAAGGCCCGGATCAGCGGGCTGGGTCAGCACCAACAAGGTAAAATGAAATATGATCAGAGAAGCTGGTTACACTGTCGTCGGTTTATCAGCGACGCCGAGCTAGCCCGGGGCTTACTGATACGCCATTTCGCCACGCGTTCAACCCCTTGCAGCGTCGACAAATCCGCTCTCCGAACCCTTCACTCCAGAATGAAGTTCTGCAACGTAGGCACGGGCGTTCTTGCGGCACGTCATTGTGAGCGCGAACCGTAATCGCATCTATATCGTTGTCGGGGTCTTCCATCGGTTCTTGGCCTCGATTTCTGTTTTGGTTTACTCTGCGGCTGGAAATGAAAGTACCGAGTCCTAAGCCTTGAGTTTGAAAGAGCTGCCCATTTCAGTCTGTCCTATCGGGCGGCCGGCAATCCGAGGGTTTTACTAGGACGAACCGGCATTCCTTCATTCTCGGCAGCTTGGACCGCGAAGGCATACTGAGCGCCGCTTCCGCATCCTCGCCAGAGGGCACGTTGATCTGATGATCTGTCGTCTGCTTCAGAAATGAGCGAGTCCGAGTAGAGGTGTCGAAGTTGTGCCTCTGAAACGCCATCTGCCCTCATAATCAATTGCACCATGGGATCGGCCAATAGTTGGTCGAGCAGGAACTGCGACAACTCCTTTGAAGACAACTTGTCCTTTGCGCGTGCTCTGTCCAAATCAGCAAGAGAAACGGTCAGCGTTCGCGTCAGACCGGGGTGAGATTTCCTTGGATGCAGGCAGATTAGCACGGATGCTTTCCAGGCTTCCGGGTTCAAATAGTCCGGCGGCGCGGAAAGCTCTGTTTCTATTTCGTATTCGCCCGCCGGGAGTAATTCGTCAAACCCAGGGAAAGCAAACGGCTTGGAAAAGACTGCGATTGACTTGCTGACTATCTGGTCCATTTGGGTAGTTCTCCTTTGCAGATACCGCCCGTTCGGCGCTGTAACCAAGAACTAGCCACCCGATCCCGGCAGGGTATTCTTAATCTTGAGGCTTGGCCTTTGGTTTTTCGGGGACGACGTCAGGTCTTTTAGACGTCGCTTCTTTTTTTGGCGCGTCCGCATCGTTTTTTTTCAACGCGGCGGCCGCTCTGGTCGTCAGGTCCTTGAAAGACATCATTTTGATCCTTTGATTGTCCGCAACATTCACGAACCCAGATGGGGAGTGAAAAGTGAATGCGGATACCACCAATATAGGTATTGGTGGCCCACTTTACTACGAAAAGTTGTAGAAAAAGACGGTAGACTGAGGTCTGAGATTGATCGGCGGCGATCTTTGTGCGCAACCTTCACTTCGAATATGGGCGATCATTGTTTGCAGCGATGATTTCTGCCAATGCGCTAGCACCACGGAAGACCTTTGCTACATCAGGTGCTGCCATGCTACGCGAAAGCGCGCTATACTTCATTCTCAGATTCATCTCGCCACCAGCGCGAGCCGGACAATCAGTGGTTTCAACAAAGATATGATCGCTGGTGGCTACGACGAACGTGACGCCAGCAGGAAATACAAGACGCACCACATCGGTGTCCTGGAGTTCAATCGCAAGGATCGACCGCGTTTCCGAAGGACCGTCTAAAGTCACATACTGCATTGAAGGTATAGGGTAATTCATTCGCACTGGATTTGGGTTTGATTTGGCTTTCGTTTCGATCACTTCCGCCCAAAGAGTGAAAGCATCTGTATAAAGCTCACCGATCGCGTACCCCGAAACGGGATCGGTACCTAGCAGGATGGACTCACCCAGACGCAGGTTGTTGATCATTCCGGGCGCCCCCTTACCAAGCGCCCATGGCCGACTTTCACACCGCCGTTGACAGTCACAAGTGTCTTACGGTGAAGCTCTGGAAAAACTGCTCGTTCCGACGGCAGCATTTGCGCATTGCTGGTAACGAACTGCTTGGCATCCGACGCAATGGGTACGGGTTTCATATCTGTTCCTTTTTGGAGCGTGGAACGCGCCGTCCTTGGTAAGAACGGGCACATATTTTGAAGTTTGGAAAAGTGGGCTCCCTGACTGAAACCTCACTTATTCAGGACACACAGCCCTTCTGACTGATGATAGTTTTTGTGGCATTGCCACCCATTGCCGGATCGGTCGATATGGGCATTTGCCGGTAGATCGATTGCATCGCAGCGATCACCGGACGCCTCGTAGCCACGTTCGCATTTCCATCCAACTCCGTGGATCGCGTCATCGTAGAAAGCGTTTTCAGGCACGATGACTGCATCGCACCTTCCGTCTCGCTCAAAATATCCGCGCTCGCATGTCCAGGGACGCCCGCGGGTTGATGCGTTCAGGAAGGCATTATCCGGCACTGCTATTGCAACGCACGCTTCACCATCTGCCTCGTAGCCACGATTGCAAAGCCATACAGATCCGTAGGTACTGTTCGTAAGGTAGGCGTTGTCCGGCACCACGATTTTTTGGCAGCTATCGTCTACCCTTGTGTACCCGCGCAGGCACCGCCACCTCTCACCTGATGGATCGAGATATCCGCCCTCAGGCACAATTACTTCAACGCATGAGGTGCCTCCAACTTCAACAAAGCCATGTGTACATGCCCAGCCCAAACCATAGGTTCTGTTTGTCGGGTAGGCATTTTCTGGGACGGCAATGGCCACGCATTCTTCGCCTTCCAACCGATAGGACAAATCGCATTCCCAACCGTCGCCATACTTTTTGGGATGCGCGTTGTCCGGGATAGAGTTTGTTTCGGCAGATGCGGGACTTGATGAGATAAAAGAGCCCGTCAAGCAGCTGAAAACGCCAACAAACAACGCAGTCATGAAGTGAGAGCAAAACCAGTGCTGTTTTTTTCGAATTATCCTGGTGCAAACGGCGTCGTCCGAGATTTGAGTTGTTGAATTACGATCCATCCAGGTTCAGCCCCTCGATACAGGCCTGCGCCAGGTCTTTGTTAGGGGTTTGGGATCCCGGTACCGTTGCCCAGCCAGCCGCCATAACGGCATCCTTCCGCTTGAAAGTAGAAGCCTCTTTGATCGTCGTTATTTTTTCGGCGCGTTGGGCGTCAGTTCTAGCCATGTCGACGCAGATAGGAACCAACGCAGCGATTACATTGTCGCGGGAAATAGCATTGGCCATCTTGTCCGCGTTACTGCCGGTCATCCATCCACCCCAAGAAAATCCAACGACGCCGACGAATATCCCTCCGATCAGGGCACCGTGGATTCCGGGTTTAAGCCATTCGGGCGTGTTCATAATCTATTCCTCCTGCGGGGAAAGCGCCGCATCGCTGTCATTGTTAGATGTGGCCAACGTCTGGTCGTGCTTAAATGCCAGTTCGAGATCTTTTGGGTCGATGGGGCGCATTTCTGTGCGACCTGGCTTGCTGCCTTTGCTCTGAACCGTCAGGTAGGTTCCGGTTCTTCGATATGCTTCGAAACTCAGGCCCTGTAATAGTTCTTCTTCAACAATTACTTCATACTCGCCTGCAGGAAGTTCATCCGGGTAGCCGCACAAAGAGAACGGATTTGAAAACGTCACCAAAGAACTGGACGATCTCGTGGTCACCTTGGTCCTCCATGTAGTTGTTGGATCTCCCCCGCGCAGTCTGCTGCGGAATACGCTTGTAAGCGCCGCGGAAGTACTGGCGTTGTAAATTAGAATAATGTGCAAATGGCAGACGCGCGCTGATCGAAGTTAGTCGGCGGCCAATGACTTGAGATTCTATTGGAATCTCAAATGCATTTGGCATCCGAGGATAAAATACTGCCAGAAAATTGACTAACCTGCGTCAGTGCAACGATGTTTGGTTTTCGGCAACCTGATTTGTGTTGGCGGGATATTTGCTAGCGTGTTCTTAACGAGTAATTGAGAAGCGCAGGAAATCCAGTACCGCAATCGGACTGTATTTATCTTGCGCTTCTTTTTCAGTGAAATCCCAAATCTGCCGAAGCGAATGGCGTCTCTAACCAGGCAACTATCATCAAAACCCCGGCATCGCCCGAGGGGTGAACCTATTGCTTCAACAGTGGCCCGGCCTGATCCAGATAAGTGGGGTCAAAACCGGCCAACGTCACCAGTCCGTCATAATCATCAAATGCCACTTGCCCGGATTGAAAAGTAACCAACCCCTTCTCCCGCAGTTGCCGTAGGACACGATTAACATGCACGGCACTCAGTCCCAGCGCATCGGCAAGGTGGTATTGTGTCAGGGGGCAAGTGTATCCCGTCTTGTTTGCCATCCCGACCTGAGTCAGCCTCACACCAAGTTCTAAAAGAAAATGCGCCATGCGCTCACCCGCATCTCGCCGTCCTATGTTGACCAGGTGCTCAACCACCATCGCTTCATCTCGAGATACCGCCCAAAGAATTGCTGTCGCCAGCCGGGGCGTTTGCGCAAATGCTTCCAGGAGATCATCCACTACTACCTCGATAGCTTGGATTTCCATGATTGGTTCTATGCTGTGATCCGAGGTGTGTAGCAGGACGCTTCGCAAACCCAGAAAGTCACCGGGTATTTGGAAATCGACGATCTGACGCGACCCGTCAGTCTGGGTTTTGTAAGAACAAACCCAGCCCGAGGCCAGAATGTAGGCAGCCTGCTCTGATTGCCCTTGATGCACAAGGTCACGTCCGGCTTCAAAGGTTCTGCGACGCTTGTGCAGGCGTGCTAATACCGCAAGTTCAACTTCAGTCAGAGCGACGAAGTTTGAGAGCTTTCGGGTGAGTGGACTGTTTTTGATAGCGTGCAAGTGTTCTTCCTTCATCGATGAGCAACCCGCGAAACTATCCGTCGCCAAGACTGCTTTCGATCAGTTAAGTATACAGCAATCTATGCCAGTATGGCGCAATTCATCGTGGCGCTTCCCTGCTTGGACGCCTGTTAAGAAAAGGACGTCTACCATGGCTGACCGGCAAGACCACTCAGGAATGGCCGCACTCTCAATCTGTGAAGCGCTTTTGCTTGCAATTAAGGATCGTGAGCTCCTGCCCGAACATGAGATAGTGGGCGTTCTGCGTGACGCAGCTGCTGCTCACGAAACAGCGGTCGGCAATAACGATGGAAAGGACATGCACCAGGCCGCCGCTGTTCTGATAAACAAGATCATTGCTTCCGGCTATCGCGTTCGGCAGTAACGTTATGTCCCGCATCGGAAAAACAAGATTATGCTCGTCAAAAAAAGCCAAATTGCAAATAGAAGCACTTTTGGTGCCTCGTTCCTGATCAATTCAAACACGAAGCGAGAACCAATGTTTCAATGCCTGCCATATCCTGCGTCCTGATTGTCCGACCGAGCTGCGGCGAAGGTACAGTCTCCGTTATCGCAAACACAACGCCTGCGAATGACCTGATTGGTGACACTCGCCGCGCCGCAACAATATTTATGCCGCTACCGCGAGCAAATGCTGCTCCAGCGAAGGCTCCAGATCGAATGACGGCAAAGTCCGCGAAGCAGACGCTCAGGAAAATTTTGCGAATGACCGAACTGAGCCCAGATGTATGAACCGGCTGCTGTTCGCAAGTAAGGTTTTGCACGTGCTCGGAAGTCGCTGATATGTATCCGGCCTTTGGATCGGCACGCGGGCCGTGGCCTTATTGGGGTTACGCTGGCACCGTGGTCTCATTAGCGGACAGGCTGTTGTAGCCATCTGGGCTCTCAGACTCTGGGAGCGTTTGGTTTCCGTTCCATGCTTTCTCTCTTTCGCGAACTCCTTGGGATCAGGGCTGGGTCTCAGACGCCGACCATGATCTCGTCTCTTTGGGCGTCGAATGGCACCCCATGTCTCAGCACGCTCCAAGCGATACGGGCGAGCTTGTTGGCCAAGGCAATGGCCAGCTTATTTCGATGCATGCGTATCGCTGCGCGGGCCAGCCAGTCGCCGAAGCTGAAGCCGGGCCAGTGATGGGGCCGCATCAGGACAACATTTGCCGCCTGAACAAACAGCATGCGCAGATATCGGCTGCCCCGCTTTGAGATGCGTCCCAGAACCGTTCGACCGCCGGTGCTGTATTGCCGGGGAATAAGGCCGATCCAGGCGGCGAAGTCGCGTCCTCGGTCAAAGGCCTCGCCCTGGCCGATGGCCGCAACCATCGCGGTCGAGATCAGTGGGCCGATGCCCGGGATCGTCATGGCATTGGCACAGCTTGCGTCCGTGCGGCTGATGCCTTCGATCTCCTTGGAGACGGTTTCTATCCGTTCGTCCAGCCACAGCCAGTCACCATACAGGCCGCTTCTCTAATCGGGCGTTTTGGTCAAGTTCATTTCATTCTTTCGTTTCTGTTTTTCGGGATCTGGTCTCTCATCCGGGTCAAGCTTCTCTTCGCAGTCATTATTGGTCCGGTTCGGTTGGACCGCTGCATGAATGTGTCAGATTGGTCGTGGAGCGCCCAGCTTAGTCTCGCGCTTTGAATGGCGCAGCAGCCGTTTTCGGCGTCATCCACTGACCTCGTCCGGTGAGGGACGATCCCGTCATTGATCTTTGAAGGTTCAGTTCATGCGGTGCCCTCCAAAGGTCTTTGACGGAACTCCGTGTTGTCAGCCCACATGCGGTGCATGACGACGGCAAGCTTTCGGGCGACAGCAACAATCGCTCTGCGGCGGCCTTTTCGGCGCATTAACCGAAGACCCCAGCTCTTGATCTCAGAGCTGGCGACAGATCGCGTCATCATCGCGTTGGCTGCGGCGTAGAGAGCGGAGCGAACATCGGCATCACCAGCCTTCGAGATGCGGCCCGGGTTGTCCATCTCCCCGGACTGGTAGCGGCGCGGTGTCAGGCCGAAATGCGCAGCGACGGTTCTTGAACTAGTGAAGCGTTTGGGGTCATCCACTGCCGCTTTGAAGGTCAGCGCTGCGATCGGCCCCACGCCTGGGATCGCCATAAAGCGCAGGCAGGTGTCATCATTGCTGGCGAGCTGTTTCACGCGTCGATCCAACTCCCGGTACGTGGAGAAGAGAACCGCACGGGCATCCAGCAGCGGCAGTAACGCGTGTGACAGGTCTGCGTTTGCTTCAACGAGAGGACGCACCTTCTCGTCAAAGGATGCCTGCTCAATACGCGGTGGTAGGCGCAAACCAAAGATCCGGAACAGCCCACGTATCTCGTTTGCCAAGTCAATGCACTTCCTCTGGACTGCCTTGCGGCTGCTGAGCAGCACCCGAACGGCGTGAGCTTCCCGGCTCTTCATATGAACAGGATTGAACCAGCCAGACCGAAGCACATTGGCGATCCCGCGCGCGTCAGTTTTATCGGTCTTATTGCGCATGGTCGAAAGCGCCGCATTCACTTGCCGAGCCTCCATGCAAACCACGTCAAAGCCAGCAGCCTGCAGCCCGAAGAACAGATACTGGCTCATCGCGCCGGCTTCGAACCCGATCCGAAGATTACAGGCAGGTAGATCTGCCAGACATTCACTGATGTCATCAATCTCACAGGCGACCGTGCGCTCAAGAACCGTACGGCCATCTCCATCAATCACGCAAACAGCGGCAGACCGAAGCGATACATCCAAACCAACAAAGTAATCCATATTGTTCTCCTCAGATTGCAATAATCACTGCACTCTATCGAGAACCTGACCTATCCAATTGGCCAGCCCGATTACCCATGCTTCGTCCGCGAGGCAGACATAGCGCGGAAATCGCTGAAAGTCCGCACCGAGCCCAAAGCAGTCGTTACACTTTTGGAGTTTCGCTGGCACTTGCCGCCGCAATAGCCGCAAGTTTTTCAGTGTTCGGCTGATCGCCAGTCCCTTCGACCTCTGGTATTGCTACGCGCACTTCCTTGCGTGCAAAATTGATACCTGCGTCATCGAAAGCCGCCTTCACGCGTGCCTGCAACTCGGCACGGATGGTAAATTGCTCGCCCGGTTTCGTCATGAACTTGCCTCTGACAACCATACCCACGTCGTCGAAATCAAATACACCCTGGCTCTTAAAAGGCTCGATGAAGTTGTCCGAGTAGGCGGGATCGTTCATCATGTCTTCACCGATCTCTCTGAATTTCCGTTTTATGACTTTTGGATCGGTGTCATAGGGTACCGTGAAACTGAGTTTCACAATGACCCAGTCACGGCTGAAATTCGTGAGCTGAGAAATCTGCCCGTATGGGATCGTGTGAATGGCACCAAGATGATGCCGCAGTTGCATGGACCGGATCGAGATTTTCTCAACGTTCCCCGTTGCCTCGCCCACCTTTACGTATTCGCCTTTGCGAAAGGCATCGTCCATGAGAAAGAACACGCCAGACAAGATGTCCCGGACCAAAGCCTGTGCGCCAAGCCCAATGGCAATACCGCCAACGCCAAGACCGGTGACAACTGAGTAGGCCGGGAAACCAAACCTTTGCGCCGCAGCCACGATAAGGGCAAAAAGAAAGAGCCCTACAACGATCCAACTCGCAACGGTCAGCAAGAGTACGCCTGCCGAGTTTGGCTCCAGACCACGTGCCCAACTGACGAGATCCACAAACACATTTCCGGCAACAATGATGATCCAGCCCAACAGAACAAAGCGCAGAACGGCCAGTATATAGGCAACAGTGATCTGGGTGTCGCCCGTCAGATTGACGATTTCATCTACGAACCAGGCTGCCACCATTGTGAGTGCCAGCGCGACAATTAGCGTTATAAAGTGGTTGCGCCGTTTCCCGCGCTCCTGCTCTTGCGTTTCAGCGGAACCCACCGAACGAGATGCACGCAGAATGGGGATAAATTGACCTGTAAGCAGTATCGCTACGCCGGCCAGAGCAATCCATTGCCAATATGTTTGCTCAAAAGCGACCCGCTTGCTCCAGTCCGGCAAGCTTTCGCTCCACTTGAGCGCAATCCCTGGACCGGGCGTTGTTAGGTAAGCCGTATACAGGCCCGGCGACGATGTGTCGATATAAGGCAGGTCGCGTATTGCATCATAATATTCCCTGATATTCTGAGCGGTGCTGGCGGAGAAAAGGTATTCACCAGTGCGCGGCCCGCTTTCGACAAGAGAAATTGTTATTGGAGTATTGGGGACGCGCCATTTGTTTGGGGGTTCATCGTCAACGGATGGCGCCTGAGCAACGTCCGGAAGCCCTATACGATCAAAAATTTCATCCAACAGTAAAGCAACTTCAATGGACTGACTTCGCCGGATTTCAGGTGGAAACAGCGACATGTCAATTGTCGCGGCGGCTCGACGTAGAGGCAGTATTGTATCCGATCCTTTGGCATCAGGCTGCGTAGCGATCTCGTAGACATCGTTCATCGCGGCAACAAAAGCTTGTAAGGTCGCCTGCGGGCTTCCCGTCTTTGGTGGCCGAAGGGGGTGTTCTACAGACTGCGCAAAAGCAATCGAAGAAAGGAATGTTAGAACGGTGAATGTTACGGCGCAGATGACGCGGTTCGAACCAAGCATATTTGAACCAACTTTTTTGAATATCAATTACCTACATACCTCGTCTGGTGGCGACATAAAATTGTCGGCACATCCGAGGATATATAGGGGTCCAAATTGGCAATTTTGCAAATGCGGTGCAGCCAAGTAGCGAACCAAGTTATCATCTTCGAATGCCGCTGGTCATTAAGTGGATCCGATAACGATGTGGTCTAAAGCCTCTAAACACGGGCAACCGATCAGGCGCATTCGCTCTACAGGTCTGGCACTGAACGTTGACTGCAAAAGACACTGTGATAATCCAACGGCTGTATCATCTCCTAAACGCTCTCTGTTTTCGGTGTCGCAATGGCCATCTCTTGCGTGTACTCGGAAACGATTTCAGACGTGCCTGCAGCAACTGCTGCTTGGTACTTCTCCGGATTGACAATGAAATAGCAAAAGGCCTTTTCCGTCCTGCCCAGCACCTCAACTGCGATTGTCTTGCGGACATAGGTGTTGTTTTCGCGGTTGTTGGCGTCGTAACCCTCGAGCTTATCAAGCTCTTTCAGTCCCTGTGCAGTCACGCGATAGACTTCGCCAGAGACATGTTTGCCCGACCCTTTCTTGTCGACGAGCGTCGCCATGCGATGCAAGAAACCACAATTAGGATTGTCGCAGGCCGGTTCTTTCTGCACGATCAGCGGCATGGTCTGCGTAGTTGTTGCGACCCCGACAAAATCGCTCAGCAGCTTTGCGTTTTTCTCATAATTCGGGAAACCGCGCTTCAGCGATCCATACGTAAAGTAGAGGTATGTTGTGTCATTGTCGTCGTCCAGCGCGTCGTCTTCATCTACATCCTCCTCCTGCGGCACATCACTACGCACGTTCTCGGCCCACTCGTTGAGTAACTCCCGGGTTTCGTCTGAAAGTTCGACGTCAGGGTCCAACAACATCCGCATGCAACTCAGAACCTTGAAATCGCCAGTGTCGAGGATCAGCCTGATGATATCTTCTGCGCCGTTCTTGATGGCAACGTGCATGGCAGAGTAGCCAGCAATGTTGACGCTGTTCACGTTGATACCGAGTTTCAACAATTCTTCGACAGCGGCGACATGTTCAATGCCGTGGGTGGTTCCGGTGCCCAGTGTCTCGCCGGGGCCACCGCAAGCAAAATGCAGCAATGTGTCTTTTGTTTCGTGATCGAGTACATTCACACCGACCACATCTTCCCGTATCATTCTGAAAATACGATCCCACAGTAGGTGATCGCGCGACATGGACGCTTCTTTCGCCCATTTGATAATGCGGTCCGGTTGATGGTCCAGATCATCTAAGGCAATGTTCAGAGCCGTGACGATTTCGCTAGGCGTGGCCATGGCACCGATACCCATTGTGCCATTCGACAGTTTGGACCGGCGTGGCCCCGCAAATGTTCCTCCAAGACGTTTTAGGATAGCGACATTGTTCTGCGTCGTGATGTTGTTCCACATATTCGTATTGCAGGCAGGGCAAAATATGACGGGTTTGGTCTGATACTGCCAGGCGACAAAAACCGACGTCAGCAGCGTATCTCCGATCCCATGCGCGATTTTCCCCATAGTGTTACATGTAATTGGTGCCACAACCACGCAATCCGCCCAATCGCACAATGCGAGGTGAGAGGCGCGCACCGCCATATCGAACTGCGTATACCGGAAGTTCCATTCATCGCTGTCGCGGTATACATCTTTGGGGGTGATGTGGTCGTAAATGTCGTATGCCTTTTCGTCTCGTTTTTTCACATCTCTGAAAAAGTGCTCTGCGTGGGGTGAAGGGATCAGTTTCACGTTGTGACCAAGGTCAGTGAGCTTCTGCACAAGTTCCGGCACTTTATCCGCCGCAGAGGAGCCGCAAGCACAAAGCAACACATTGCGCTTCCCGTCGCGCGGGTCCGTCAAACCGCCCTTGGGATATCCGTAGTCATTGCGCTCCAGGCTTGGTGTCTCGGTTTTCAACAACACGCGCAAGCCGGCCTTCTTGATGTCTTCCTGAAGTCGCCCAGCGATATAGGCATCCATAATGTCTTTTCTTTTGCCGAGGTACTCGCCTTCGAGGAACAAATACGGCACCGTCGGTTTGCTTGTTATTTTTTCAAGCTGCCGCCGCATGCGTGTTGCAAGCGTACTGTCGCCGGACACATCAACCTCGACCAGATCCTCGGCGCCGATGTTGTTCAAGACACTATGCAGCATGTAGGACCACGGATCTTCGTCGTCATAAAAGAGGATCAGTTTATGGTCTTTTAAGAGCTGCTGGACATCGCCCGGGTCACGCGGCATTTCCTTTTCTTGAAGTACGACCATCTCGGGATCATTGTTGTCGCGCAGCCCATGAAAGAGAGTGGTGCGGGGTATCTGCCAGACTTGCGAAGTTGCAGGGCTCATATCCACGAGGGTGACGTAATCGGTGTCCTCATTGTACGCGATGCAAAGGCACCAGAACTCCTGCAAGAGCGCTGTTTCTGTGAAATCGCTGCTGGGCAGAGCCACGGCATTGTGTCCGAGTACCTTGTTCAGATCGATGTTGATCTGCAAGTGACGCTTTTTCTGGTGCGGTTCGTCTTTATCGGGAGAATCAAAACTCTGGTCCGGCTTATGCGTCTCAGGAGATTTAAGGGTCCGCAACTGCGCCTCGAACCAAGCCTCCGCCGTGTCCGGGCTTTCTTTTGTTCTCGTGTTGAACGAATGAAACTCGGCTTTGACGTGCAGATCTTCCATTTTAGCAAGATACTTCCGCGCAATTTTGCTGAGCTCTGCGGCCGATCGGACCTTGCCGAGCGACTCCGTGTAGGAAAGATCTGCCACCCGCATCAGCTTGTCTTCGCTGGCACCGTGATCTCCGAAAATCTCGAAGCTTTCCGCAAGAACACTCAAACCGTTCAAGTTGGGTGTGGAGCGTCTGAACATCTCATGTCGTTTGTCATTCGAGATGTTGAGATGAATGGTGCTGTCCACGTAGCGGATCTCACGTTTGATCGCTTCGAGTTCGGTTGCGACCGCACCGCGGGCTGAGAACCGCAAGATTCCCCGTGCCCGGTGCGAGTTTCCGTCGCGATCGGACATCGCTTCGTAAAGCCGGCCGACCGTTGTCACCCACAGCTTGCCATACTTCTCCGGGTGAACATCCATCATATGCAGCAAGCCGGTGCTGGGGTTGCACTTGGCGATCACGGCAAAATGCCCACCGGGCATTGGACGACCGTGTGCAATGCCGACCTGAAAATTGGCAACAATGATATCGTCTTTGCCCGCAACACGCTCGGATTCGAGAATGGCTTCCATCAACGTCTCTGCGCTGGTTGTTTCAGGGTCCATGAAGAAAGGCGTCACTTTGACCCGATCCCGAAGACCAACCGTGTGGATGTAGTTGCAAGCGATATCGAAAAGCTCACCCAGCGCGATACCCGTGTTGACGACATAGGAACTCGGCAAGTTGACCTTCCGGAAGATGTCATTGACTTCGCAAGAGAAGCCAAGTGCGGTCATACTCAACGCCGCAGCGGTGACGCTGCAGCAATTGATGGATTGCTGGAAGTCCTGCATGTAGACGTTCACCAGGTCGCCAAAGAGCGTTGAGACAAATACTTCGCGTGTCTCGTTCTTCAGATCGCTCCATTTGTTGCGCGACAAGTAAGCCAGAGTTGTGTTTTGCTCTGCTTGGGCGGTCAGGCCAACCGGCAGTTCCGTATATGCAAGGTGCGCCTCGTAAAAATAATCTCCTGTTTCGGCGCGCGCGAGTTTCTCGTCACTTTGCAAAAGGGCGATATTGCCCTCGAGCACAACATACATTCCGCTTGGCGGCAGGATATCGCCTTCGACGACGTTTAAGACATTGAATGATGCTCGCAACTCGAGGGGTTCGCTTAACGTCACCGCATCCGGCAACGCCTCAAGAACGATAGCCCATTGATCGTCGCTTACAACCTGCGTTGTTTCGGTCCCCAAGGATTGTGTCTCGGTCATGGGTTGTATCCTTTCCTGCAGGTGCGTTCGGTGTTAGGAAGCCGCCGTCTGATAAGGTTTTTTGCGTATTACGGGCATTGCGTTGAACAGGCTCGCCGCCTCTGCCGTCGTTCGAAGTGATGTCAATGCGTCGTTATCTGGCATCCCGCGCGCTTTGTTTGTCAGCGCTCTGGTCCGTTGAATATGATATTGCGACCATGGTGTCGGTTCGTCCGCGGTATAGTCTTCGAGGGCAGCCGCCAAACGCTCTGCGTCCTCGAAGGCCTCTGCGTTCAGGCAAGCTTGCATGGCATTGCGGTAAAACCGAAAGTAGTTGTGACCAACACAACCCTTTGCAAGCAATGCTTCTCCTTCCCGTAGAATTTCAACGCGTCGTGCGGCATTTGATGTCGTTAGGGCAACCGTGGACATCACCCAAGGGCCTATAAAAGTATCGAGCGCCATTTCGCGCACTTTCGTCAGCGCGGCCTCGGCAAGCCTCTCTGCTTCAATGTCGTTACCCTGTTCGAACTCTATGCGTGCAAGTGTCTCTTCCAAAAAGGGAAGGAAGCGTTTCGCGGCGATGCGTTCGGCCAGTTTGTTGCCCCTGTCGATCTCCGAGCGTGCTTCGGCATACCGCGCCATCGAAGTGAGGATCCAGCCCGCTGTCAGTCGAGACACGATTTCCGGACGATGTGTTCCGAGTTTTTGCGCCAATTCGGCTGACTGCAAGGCGCAGGCCAGCGCCTGCTCGGTCTGGTTCATGTAAATTTTTGTTGTGGCCAACATGAACAGATTAGCACTCTTTACTGCACCCAAACCATGTTGTTCGCAAAGTTGCAGGCAGTTTTCTATGACCTCATGAGCGGTAAACATCCTGCCACGCGCATAAGCGGCGTCGCCCAACCCGCTGAGCGCCAGGGCTTGCCTTTCCGGCAAATCGGCTCTCTGCGCATATTCAAGCGATTTGGAATGTTCTTCCTGGCAACCGTCTAGATCACCACGTGGGAAATGCAGGCTCCCACGCAGATAGTGTACATTGCTCAACTCAGACAAAAGCGTGCCGCCTTCGGCGATAGTCTGGGCTTCGTCGAGAACCGCGTATGCTTCATCGATCCGGTCTAGGATACGCATGGCGGCAGCTATGCCGATCAACGAACGGCATTTGTCCAACGCATGCGCTGCGCAATCCTGCGCCTCGCGGAAGCATGTGATGGATTTCTCACTGTCACCCGACTCCCGCAGAACATCGCCTTTGACCCGCAAAAGTGCACCACGCGTGTTTGGATCGGGATCGCAGTTCAACCCCTTTTGTGCAAAATCCAGAGCATCATCTGATTGGAAGGCATCTCTTGCGTCACGCGCCGCCGAGAGAAACGCGTCAGCGGCGCGTGGGTCTTCGGCGAACGAAAGATGTTGCGCATAAAGTACGACATCGCGCTTCGCAAACCAATTTGCAGCTGCCAAATGCAATGCGCGCAAGTCTTTCCGCAGAATAGTACTGAGAATGGCATCCCGTATCAGAGCATGGGCAAAAAGATATCCGTCATCGACGGGTTTTATCAGGGCTGCGTCCAGCAATGGGCGCTCGTCGTAAACGCTCACCTCTGCAATTTGCGTCACCGCGCTCATCGTAAAACGCTGCCCCAACACGGCTGCCGCATGCAGTATTTTCTTGTCTTGCGGCGCAAGTCGGTCAAAGCGGGCCTGAATCAAGCTTTGGATCGAACTGGGAACCAGCCCATCTACATCGTTTGCGTGGGCCAACATCTGAACCAGAAAAAGCGGGTTGCCCTGCGCCTTCTCGATACACTCATCGACCATTTGGTTCGTGACGCGAATGGTCATCTGTGCAAGTTCCATCGCATCAGCCGATTTCAGAGCGCCCAGGGTCATTCGTCTCACACGCGCTGAACTTTCGATTGGGGCAATATCCATGTCCATCACGTATCCTTCCATACGGGATGTAAGCAAAAGAAAGACCGGATTGGCCTGACTTTCATCGACCAGAATATTTATCATGGGCAGCATTTTGGGATCTGCCCAGTGGACATCCTCCAAAACAATCAGTTGCGGTGTTTGCGCTGAGAAATGACGCACGACGCGTCTGATGGTTTCATGCAACCCTTCCACCCGAGCGGTGTCACTCATCGCACCAAGCATCACCGACATCTCATGATCAGGTTTCACGCCCAGAATCTGAACCATGAAAAGTGTGGAAATCTCATTCAAGACGTCTGCCTCGGTCAATCGCTTGATCACGGACATGACCGCCGATTCTCGAGCATGCTCTCCCAGACCACACATACTGCTTATGATTTTGTTCACGGGCGACTCTGCATCTCCAAGACCAAAGTCAAGAAACAGTGCGGAATGCCTGTCGAAACCTTTCGCTTTTGCCTTTAAAAGAGTTTCCTGAACCAGCCTCGTCTTGCCGATACCCGCATCTCCGCGCAGGTATAACGTTTCACCGGTACGCCGCGAGATAGTTCCGTCAAGTGCTCTACCCAGTAGCTCGACTTCTCGATCACGTCCGACAATTTTGTTTTGTGCGACCGCCTTACCGAAGCCGACAAACCGATGCGCCAGCACGGGGCTTTCGTACCCTTTAACCTGTAAAGAGACTGGAGCGTCGCAGTGAATGCTTTGACTGAGAGACAGAAATATCTTGTCGTCAATCAGTGTTTCTTTTGGTCCAGCCTGATCAGCGAGGCGGGACGCTAGGTTCACAGTATCGCCAGTCAGAGTAAAGTCTTGGTCTTTTCGTTGTCCGTAACCGCGCTTGGAGAAGAGAACGTTGCCTGCTGCAGCACCAATATGGACAGTTAGTTCACGACCAAATCTTCGAGATATATCTTCCATGGCGCGGTGCATCTCGACGGATGTCCGCAACGCCCGTTCACTATCGTTGCCAAATGAGACCGGCGCGCCGAAAACCGCCATCACACAATCGCCGATATGACGCTCGACCGTGCCACCCATGCGGATCACAATTTCATTGAAGCGATCAAACAAGCAAGACAGCACATCGTGCAGATCTTCCTTATCCAGTTCGCGCGATAACTGAGTATAGCTGCTGAGGTCGGCAAAAATGGTAGTGACGTCTCGCCGTTCAGCGTCAGAGGAGCTTTCAAGGTTTGTCGATGTGTGTGCAGTGACAGTTGGGTCGTATGTTTCCGCGGCCTCTTTCAGGCCCGCCAGGATTTTCTTCCGGTGCCCCAGAGAGGCGATGCCGATTTCCTTCAATTCATCGAGGGTCAGATCGCCAATAAGTGACATATCAATGTCGTTTTGAACAAAAGCATCGAGGTATTGAGAAAACCCGATGCTGCTCAGTGTTTTTTCAAGTTCATCCATCGAATAGTCCCGCAAGTACCCTTGTCTGATCTACTACTTTCACTTGTACTAAAGCAATCGTTAACCATTGAATCGAATGGATCAAACGAGCTACTTGTTCGCTTTTGATCTGAGCAGGCAGGATAAACAAAAGAGTTCTGACGGATCGCAAATTCTGTTTTGTCCGATTGTCATCATATCTCGAATAGAGGCCAGATACGGTTTTGTTTGCAACGCGGAGGTTACTACAAATCAAGTAGCGCGCCCCGCACGACTGGCCGTTTGCGGGAAGCTAGATGTCAGCGCCATTTGGAGCGATAATTATCAGCATTGACAGTTTGTAATAGCTAGACTGTTCAGACGATTGTCGGCTACGTCCGCATAGTGGTCGTTCATGACTTTTCAGCGAACATCTGCATCTGGCTCAAAACGGACACGGATCGGCGATTAGCTTGCCGCTATCTGCGGTTTTGTGTTCAGGACAAAATCGAAAAAAAAAATCGGGCAGAACGCAATACGTACAAATCGAAAAATTTTTGGAAGGGGCGACGTGGTGTGGGGAGGCCTAGCTCCACTGGCCCCGGCGATCTTTTCAGGTGGGGGGGGGCATTTTCGGAAATTTCTCTAGTCTGACAAAACCCAGCCCAGAGACCTACCTTTGTCCCCCGGAGAGCCCATATAGGCGCCGCAATAGTCAACCCACTACCGGTCGCCCAGCGCAGTAGCCAAACGATCCGCGACGACGAGTGCTTAGGTTAATTTCTCACGCTTCATGGACGGCCTTGGGTCGCAGGTCGCGCTTGGGGATGCTCAGAGTGAGAATGGGCCGGTTCATTGGACTGATCCTCCGTGGTCGTAGTGGGTGACGAAGTCGACACCAAGGCCGAGGTAGTCCGCCGCTGCCCGGCCCACCCCCTCAATGCCGAGGCGGTCGCTGCAGTACTGGCAGGCGGCGCCGACGATGACGTTTTTGGGTTTCCGGCCCGGCAGGACGCGGGCCATCAGGACGGGCAACCGATCCTTTGTCCACGGCGCGCCGCAGGTCATGCAGTCGCGCTCGCCCGTCTCAATGGACCCGAGGGTCTGGACGAGGACCTCCAGACCGTGCGGGTTGAGGCTGAGAACCTCGCCGAGGAGCGGCGTGATCTCGACCGTCGTGACGCCTTTCCTGCGGGCCTTGGATGCGGCCTTTCTGCGCTCGTGCCGGTTCATGCGCGCACCCGTTTCTGGGTGTGTATCGCCTGTAGCGGGGTGTATCGGGCGTGCAATGGGTAGTAATCTTTTTTAAACAACAACTTAGACGAGTGTAACGCCGTAACGCCCAAAAACGACAAAAAACTTTCACAGGAAACACTTTCTTTTTTACTCCCTATAAATCCAAAAAACACATCCTCTTTTATTTCTATATTACTACCCGTTACCTCGTTGCAGTCGTTACAAATAGAATAAGAGTATAGAAAGTAAGAGAAAAATCGGTGACGGGTTGCCGGGCCAAGCCGGCACACCGCATCACAGGGCCGCGTGAGTGCGCGGCATTTAGGCGTCATCGTCAGTTTCCTCCCAGATGAGGGGTTGAGCGACACTTTCCTGGAACGCGGCCCTTAGCTTCGGCAGTGACTCGAAGTTCCTGCCGCGCGTTGGATTTGAAGCTCCGCCTAGGCGCATCGTCTTTGGCTTCGACACTGCGTCGCCGAGCAGGGCATCCACGCTGGCCCAGAATGCTTCATTGCTTGAGGGTTTCTCGTGAACGCGATGGTCATGCACCCACTTCGAATACGCCGCGTGGATGACGGCCACAGGCAGGCGCACAGGCTCATTGGGTGATAGTTCCACGTAAACCCGGTTCAAGTTGGCATCCGTCCGCAGGCCACCCGTGGCCGCGTCCACTTCGTAGTATCCGCTGCTGCTGTGGACATCCGTGAACGTCTGACCGCTGCTCAGGAATGAGTACAGCCAGGCTGCCACGTTGTCGGATGACTTGAACGTGGCCGTCACGGCCGCCTCGGATTTCCACTTTGGCGGCTTGCGAATTTCATCCGCGTCGACCTCCCGGTTCAGCATCATGTGCAGGAAGGCACCGCGGGCTTTTTCGATCGCCCGCCTCAGCCGTTTGAAATACTCCACGTCACCCACAAACTTAGCGGAGCATTCAAACACGACATGCCGCCGGTCTTGCAGGCCAAGGGGCGCAAACCAAACCTCGTTCGATGACATTATGACCTTGGTGTAGTTCGGGACTTGGATCCGATCCTTGTACTTCAATTCCATCCCGCGCATTTCATCGGTGATGACGGCCTTGTACGCGCCCGTCTCCTTCTTCTGACCGCCCCACAGCGCCTCATTCATGCTCAAAAGCACGTTCAGGCCCAGGTGGCCGGTGAAGCGTCCCGTCAGATCTTCCGTCCTGCTGACGACCATTCCGTGGACACCAAAGATCGGCATGAGCAGGCCGTCAACGACCATGCCCTTGCCGGTTCCTTCAATGGACTTCAGCACCAACACTGGCAGGTTGGTCCGTTCGGGAAACTGAATGGCCGTGGCTATCCAATCCAACTGGTACTTGTACTTCTCCAAATCGTCATCGGCCCAAACCTGAAAGAAGTGGTCGAGGATCGTTTCCAACGCATCACCCACCTCCTGATCCCCTTCAGGGTCGAATGGCTCAGCCAAGTAGCCTTGCCACATGTTGTAAATTCCGCCCTGCTGGATGGTCCGCCCATGTTCGCGTACTGAAGCCCTTGGCTTGAACTGGACCGCATCAAACGTATTGCGCTGAGGCCAACTCATCCATCTGGGCAGGATCTCCACCCGCCGTGGGCCATCTTGCGTCAACTCGATGGCATACTGGTTGGCCATGTACGTTCTCAGGTCACTGGGTGAGATGAGCGACATCTGCCAGTTTCCCAATTCATCCTGACGTTCAGTGACGATAGCCGTCTTGCCGCCAAACATTGCCACGCCATGCCGTTGGTTCATGTCATGCAGCGCGTCATGCAGCATGGGCAAGCCGTCGCTCTGGACCGCCTCCCGCCCACGCACCTGGGCAGAGGCTCGCTTTACCCACTTCTTGATCTTGGCGCGGTGATCTCGCTTGCCGCCGCTCAAGACGCCAGCAGCCAGGTTGAGGAGTTGCGTCCACTCTTCGTCGGTCTCTTCCATTTCATGCCTGCCCAGGGCGTAGGCAGTGGCTTGGATGAAGCGAAAGGCTTTTTCTCGCCCAGTGCCGTCGTCGCGGATCGCATCCTTCAGGCGCTGGGCTTCGGCAAGAAACACAGCCACGGGGAGGCCAGCCCGATCGCCGTTGCGCAGGCGAAACAACACATGAGGCCCGACGTCATACACGAACGGCGACCCGCTTTTGTCGAGGCGCAGCAGCGCCGCCCAACTGTCGGATGGCCTGAAGGGTGATTGCGCCCGCAACTTGGTGTCTGGATCCATGCCCGCTAATTTCAGCCACAAATCCGTCAGTGTGTGCGTCACCTCCCTGCCTTGCAGTTGGACTGTCACGCTGGATGACAGCGCGAGGGCGTCGTTATCTTCCAAGACGCTAACCCGCAGCCCGGCTTTGTTTTCGCGGGTGGTAATCGTCAGGCTGTGGTCTCGCGCCAAGGTCGTGCGCTCCTCGCCCTCTGGCGTTTCAACCGTCCTGCTGTCAAAGCGCCCACCCTTGGCACCGATCACGACGCAAGGCGGCCCTATGTGCGTGCCTTCCACATTCGACACTGGCGCGCCATCGAAGCTGACCCTCTCCCACGAAAGCGTGGTTGGGTCATAAATCGACCAACTCCGCGCATGATCGCCCCACCGCCGCCTGAAGCCGACGCCCCTCAGCATGGCCTGAGCGAGGAGTGCAGCGCCAAAGCGCGGCAGGTCGTCGGGATCCTTCATCTGCACGTAATGGTGGCTGGATGGCGACGTGAACACTGCCTCGCCCGTTTCGTCATCAATCAGGCGCGACGATGAGGAGGGCAAGTCAATACGTCCAACGCCCTCCAAACCCGGTGCGATCCGACACATTGCCCTCCACCATTCCTCGGTGTCGTGAAAGGTCAGCTCTTCGGGCTGATCATCGGTAAAGTCTCGATCGAACAACAGCCACGACGAGGGCCGCATGTTGGCCTTCGCGCGGCTAATTGCCAGGCCATCATAAAGCTGATGCCAACCCGCTCCCGTGCCGCCTGCTTTCTCGATGGCCTTGGCACTCAGGATGTCAAATGGACCCACTGGCGCATCCACAAATCGGCCCACACAGAGGCAGGCCTGCGGGTCGCGCCCAACTATCTCCAGCACCTCCACCATCGCCGCCTGATCCGGCACCGGAATTTGCAGGCCCCTGTAGTGAGGCGCGTTCGCTGCGGCCTGCTTGATGACCTTACCGTCCACGACGTCAAAGACTTTGTTCGCGGCTTTGCCCCCTGTGCAGCGCATTACGACGAGCGCATCGGGACCATTCTGATCGCCCTCACAGCGGCCACGCAGGCTCTCGTGCGCGTCGGTTGTCGTCTCGATGTCTTTAGGGGCCATTTCCGTCTCCTAGTTATGGACGGGGGATCTCAGATCCTCCGCTTCTGTGTGTTTTTGTGCGGCTTGAAGCCCACCGGTTACTGATCGGGTTACTTCTCGCCCCTCAGAACCGCATTTATCTCGGCGCTCAACTCGCCCAGCGCCTCGTCAACAGCGCGGGCCAGTTCTCGGGTCTCGCCCAGCCGTGGCACCTGCTCCAGCGTCTCGAGGTGCTGCCGACGCTTTCGGGGTTTCCGCGACGCAGCCACGGTGCGCAGACCCCTCTCGAAGCGATAGCCCCGTGTGCTGGCCATGAGATCGCAGCCGAACCGTTCGGCCAGATCGCGCAGGGCGCGTTTGTAGCGATGGTCATTCATGATCGGTGGAACTGCATTACAGCCCTCTTGGTCGGAGGGTCTGCCCGTGCTAAATATTCGGTGGGATCCGAATGGTCGCTGGCAGACCATTTGATTTTTTTTTTTTAGTGTGAGCGCCGTCCCGCTGGGGCGGCGTTCTTTGCGTTTTCTCCAAAATTCGATGCTTGAACGCCGGGATCGGGAGGTCGTGCTTTGTCGCGACCTTGCGGAGTCCGTTTTCTTCCTGCACCGAGTGGACAGCCACGGCGCAGCCCAGGCGCTGGGCGCATTCAATGCGGGCGAGGATGTCTCTCTCTGTCGGTCGGGGTGGTGTCTTGCGGCGACCGGTCATCAGGCCACCGCCTCCGGGAATTCGCCCGGCTTGATGCGGTTGCGTTCTTTGAGGGCCAAAATACTCTCGCCGTCGATCAGCGTCCGATCGCCGCGCTTATATGCGTCGATCTCCCCGGCATTGATCAGGCGATACACTGTGCTGGGCGAGCAACGCATCAGCGCCGCCGCTTCGAGGACCGTACAATCCGGCATTGGGTGGAGTGGGTATGCGGCTTCGCGATCAGGAACACCGCGTCGGCCTGTTTTCTTTTTCATGTGTCACTTCTCGGTTCGAGTGATGACACCGAAGGCTACGCACGAAATCGCGCCCAGCAACAATATAAAACGGCGCTTCCGCGGAAGCGCCGTTTTTTATTTGGGTAAGTGTTTCAGGACTGCCATGAACTTGCGCCAGTTTCCCTTCTCACTGACCCAGACCGCTGTTTTGGGAGCCGCACCCCGCCGCCGCGCCCGTATGTATCGGGTCAGGCGCTCCTGCATCCGCACTGATAAAACGGCCTGCTCAGCGGCGGCGTCCAGCAAGTCTTTCTCCAGCCAACCAGCCCTTTCCGGGGCGTCGACAACTGCGCAGAGCGCGGCAAAATTCTCCGCCTTGCGTCGCGCTGCCTGAGCCGACGCGCGCTGCGGCTGTACAGCCTTTTCTGTCATCTCGTAGAGGTTCAACTGCATCGCCTCAACGGCTTCGCGCAGCGCCTCCTCATCGTCCAATGGCACCTCATTCAAGTGGACAAAATACTCATGTTGAGGGTCCAGTTCCATTTCCGAATAAATGAGGGACTTTTTCTCACTCATGCCCGGCCCTCCCCGATCAGCACACGTTCTGACCTTCGATCGCGGCGAGGTGATCCGCCCAGCGCTGCCACCACTCCGCGGCGGGCGCTGTCAGTTCCGCTTGGTTGTAGTGGGCGTCCACGCCCGTCGCGAGCGTGTGGGCCGTCAGGCGGTCGCGGATGTCACGTGTACCACCACTCTCGGCCACCCACGTCGCCAGAGCCTTGCGCAGGGTGTGGATCGTGAACGCGCTGGGCAGGCCCGCCTCGCCGCGTTTATCCGCCCATGCGTGGCTCACATTGTCCGCGCTGCGGGTGCGCTGGGGGTCGTTGACGGCGGGGAACACGAACGGGCTGTCGGTGCCGCGCCGGGCGTCCAGAACAGCCATCGCCGCGTCAGACAGTATGACCACGTGGGGCCTGTTCGCCTTCATGCGCTCCGCCGGTATGGTCCAGCGGTTGCCCTCGACCTCGTCCCAGCGCATCTCGACCGCCTCCCGCAGGCGTGTACCCGTCAGGGCAATGAGGCGCAGGGCCTGCCCGATGTCGCCCATATCGGCGGTTGCGGCGAGGAAGGCGCGCAGGTCCTTGGTGCCGGGGTGCCACGTGCGCGCCTTGGCGCTGTCCACCTCGGGCAGCATGGTGGGGGTAATGCCGAAGCCCTTGGGCAGCAGGCCGGCCTTGCGCGCCTGTGTGAGGACGCCTGAGATGGCTGAACGCAACTTGCGCGCCTGCTGGGGTGTCTTGGCCTGAATAGCTGTGATCGGGGCGCTCAGATGGTCGATGTCCAGTTCGGCCAGTGTGATGGCCTCACGGCCCGGCAGCAGGTGTTGCCGCAACAGGCGGTCGTTGGCCTGCCATGAACGCAGGTTCTCGCTGGCCCACGTGGTGTAGTGATCGACCAGTTGTTCGACGGTGGTGTCCGTCATGTTGTCCAACGTTTCGCCGCCACTGCGCTGGGCGCGCATGTCGGCCCATTTCTCACGCGCCTCGGCGACCGACATCTCGGGGTAGTGGCCGAGGGTGATCTCGCGCTGCTTGCCTTCCGCCTGTACGCGGTACGTCCAGCGCTTGAGGCCCGTCTTGCTGGACTTCATCATCAGGCCGGGGCGCTGCGGATCTGTGAGCCGCGCGCCGCGCCCCAGGCGGTCGTAGTGGAGTTGCGTCAGTTCCTTGGGTGCGTCGCCGGTGGCGATCTCAAGGGCGCGCAGCAGCGTCGTGCGCAGCTCCTTGCGCGGACCCAGTGCGATGGCCTTTTCGATGAGGCTTGCAACTTGGGCGCGGGTATCCGATTTAAGTTGTGGCATGGCCGTTGTCCTTAAGCAGTGACGGTTATGTCGCGCCCGGCTGGCGGTTCCAACGCCGCCGGGCCACCCCCCAAACATAGTGATTCACACCGCCCCCACAAGGGCGGGTCACTGATGAGTCACTGTTGAGGCATGATACTGCAGGGGTCACGACGGGTCGTGGGGGGTCACTGGTCGGGGGTTGTAAATCCCATGACGCGCCGGGCGTTAAGCCCTAAGCGCCATGTTTTATTGGGATTTTGGTAGAAAAATCAGTGGTGCCCAAGGAGAGACTCGAACTCTCACGGTATTGCTACCGGGGGATTTTGAATCCCCTGCGTCTACCATTCCGCCACTTGGGCCACGAACACTGCATTAGCCTTCACAGCCGGGAAGGTCCAGAGGCAAAAACCAACCCAATTGCAGATTGTTTTCATCACAGCGGTTGACGACCCACCGGGCGCGTGTTTTGGCTTGATCAACGTTTTAGCAGGGTTTTATCACCAGATGTTGCGATCGCTTTATGACTGGACCATTCGTCTGGCCGAACATCCGCATGCTTTGTGGGCGTTGGCTTTCGTGGCCTTTATCGAAAGTTCGGTCTTCCCGATCCCACCTGATGTGCTGATGATTCCGATGATATTGGCCCGCCCATCACGGGCTTGGCTGATCGCAACGGTGGCATTGGTGGCCTCAGTGCTGGGGGGGTTGCTGGGCTATGCCATCGGTGCGTTTTTCTACGAAAGCATCGGCCAACCCGTCTTGCAGTCCATGGGCAAAGCTCAAGCCATGGAAGCGTTCAATACCCGCTTTAACGACTTTGGGTTCTGGGCCGTCCTGACGGCTGGCGTTACGCCGTTCCCCTACAAGGTCATCACCATCATGTCCGGATGGACGGGAATGCCATTGGGTACGTTCATTGCTACGTCGATTCTGGCCCGTGCGTTGCGATTCTTTGCAGTGGCCGGGCTGCTGTGGGGTTTTGGAGAACCAATCCGGACCTTCATTGAAAGACGCCTAGGACTGATGTTTATCCTGTTCATCGCCCTTCTGATCGGTGGATTCTACGTGGTAAAACTCCTATGACCCGCAAAAATACTCTGGTTTTGATCGCAATGAGTGGATCCGCGGTGTTACTGTTGGGCGCATGGGGCTTTCAGTATCTGGGCGGGCTTGCACCGTGTAAAATGTGCATCTGGCAACGCTACCCGCATGGCGCGGCCATCTTGATCGGGGCGTTGGCCCTGACGCTGCCGCGTGCCAATCTTTTGCCGCTGCTGGGTGCATTGGCTGCGCTTACAACGGCGGGGATTGGCGTGTTTCACGCCGGGGTCGAGCAACGATGGTGGGAAGGACCCTCTAGCTGTTCCGCCGGCGATATCGGAGGCTTGTCAGCGCAGGAACTGATGGACCAGATCATGTCTGCACCGCTGGTGCGCTGCGACGAGATACCGTGGCAGATGTTCGGGCTGTCAATGGCCGGATGGAACGCCGTTCTTTCGGGCATTCTGGCTCTGCTGTGGATTGCTGCGTGGCGCTCGGGCAGTCAAAACTCGTCCAGTTCCGCGTCCCAATAGAGAAAGTCAATCCAGCTTTCATGCAGGTGGTTTGGTGGGAACTTCCGACCGATGTTTCTGAGCGCTTCGGCATCTGGTCGACGTGGCGGCTTGCGCAAAGTCATTCGCGCCTGTTTTAGCGACTTGGACCCTTTCTTCAGGTTGCATGGGCTGCAGGCTGCCACCACGTTTTGCCAGCTTGTAACACCGCCCGAAGCGCGCGGGACAACATGATCAAAAGTCAGATTATCGCGGCAACCACAGTACTGGCAGCGAAATTCATCCCTTAGAAATAAATTAAAGCGCGTGAAGGCCACGCGCTTTCTGGGTTTTACATAGTCTTTAAGGACAACCACCGAAGGTATTCGAATCTCGGTACTAGGGCTTCGGACGACTTCGTCGTATTCGGCCACAATATCCACCCTGTCCAACCAGGCAGCTTTTATCGCCTCTTGCCACGGCCATAGGGACAACGGGTAATAAGACAGCGGGCGATAATCGGCGTTCAAAACCAATGCCGGATGGTGCTTTAGAGCACCGGGTTCCCTGACAAATTCGGTCCTGAATTCTCCATCCATATCAGAATCGCTCCTGGCTCTGCTCTGCCCGTTTTTGACGTCAGAGCGGGCATCACCCACCCTGTCCACAACTTAACTATATATCGTGGTAAAACTCTGACAAGCCCTGAGTTTCCACAATATCTCGCGGATTGGTTAAGGCGACTCCGTAACATCTGCGTGACAGTTATCCACAGGTTGCGCCAACCGTGTCCTTCAAGCTATGGCGTGGGTCATGAGCTGGTTCATTCGATTCAACAAACCCTATGACGTCTTGCCGCAGTTCACCGACCGCGCAAACTCGGATTCACCACGCAGCACGTTGTCAGATTTTATCGACCTGCCCGGTGTCTATCCGGCCGGGCGCCTGGATCGTGACAGTGAGGGGCTTATGCTGCTGACCGACAACGGCCGGTTGCAGGCGCAGATTTCTGATCCCAGGCACAAGATGGCCAAAACATATTGGGTGCAGGTCGAGGGTTTGCCCGATTCAGCCGCGCTGGCAGCCCTTCGAAATGGGATCGAGTTGAAAGACGGGCTAACCCGCCCCGCCAAGGTGCGGTTAATTGACGAACCAAATGGGCTTTGGCCGCGAAATCCACCGATCCGGGTGCGACAGACGGTGCCTGATTGCTGGATCGAACTGACCCTGCGCGAAGGTCGCAATCGGCAGGCACGGCGAATGACCGCAGCCGTTGGCCACCCAACCTTGCGCCTGATCCGTGCAAGGATCGGCGGTTGGACGTTGGACGGTTTAGACCCCGGCCAGTGGGATAGTCTACCTGCGCCCGAGTTGAATGTCGGGCAGCAACGAAAACGGGACCGCCGCCCGCGCCGATGACAAAAAACGCGCCATGTGATAGAGTTACAGCATGAAAGTTACACCTGAGACACCTGTACCCGAAGGCATTCTTGAGGCCGCGCTGTATGTCGACGACCTCGCGGCCGCAGAACGCTTTTATGGAGAGATCCTCTCACTTGAGAAAATCCAGCATGATGCCGAGCGACACGTTTTTTTTCGTGTCGGCAGTTCTGTTTTGTTGCTGTTCAACGCAGATGAAACTGAAAAGTCGTCTGGCAACACACAGTTCCCTGTACCGCCCCACGGAGCGCGGGGACCAGGCCATGTATGTTTGATCCTTACACGGGAACAGATCGACGTTATGCGCAAGCACCTTTTGGATTGGAATATTCCGATAGACTCGGAATTCGACTGGCCCAACGGCGCGCGCTCGCTCTACGTGCGTGATCCGTCTGGAAACTCCGTAGAGTTTGCCGAGCGGCACCTGTGGGCCTAAGCCCGGTGCGTTCAGGAAACTGTTTCCCTCCTGATGTCGAAGCGTTTTGAGATTCGATCAACCGGCGTCCCATCCGTTAACGGAACGCCGCAAGCAACTGAATAGTCGGAAAAACCCATCTTCTCATAATACCTCAACCCCATTCCGTTATCAGCCCTTATTGTTGCGTTAATAGAAGCAATTCCAATTGACGCGGCGTATTTTGAAGTTTCCCCAAACAAAGCCCGTCCAGCCCCTTTCAAGATAGGCTGACGGCGCGTGAACGTGGCGATGTCGGCCCAGCCTGCCGGAAGGGCGTCATACTCGCCCAGCCACTGAAAACCGGCCACCTGACCTTGATCTTCAATCGCGACGTGACAGCAAATCTTGTCTGAATTATCCAAAAAGGATTGCCTGAAGAAAGCTTCCGTAAACGGGGTTTCAAATGCGGTTGATCCGCCGATCTTAATGATTTCGTTGAGGATTTGGCACGCGATGCTCACGTCCTCGGACATCATCGGGCGAACGGTAATCACCGCTACAGGCTCAGTTTGTCGCGCATGAAGGCCAGCGCAACACTCAGGCCGTCCGGTGCAATTCCGTGGCCGGTTCCCTTCATGATGTGGGCGTAAACCTCTTTAAACCCTGCAGCCTGCAGCGCTTCGGCGGCTTCGGGCAATGATTGCGGCGGCACCAGATCATCCGCGTCACCGTGCACCAACAGGATGGGCATTCGACTGACAACTTCGTCAGCAAGTAGGTCGGGTTCCAGCAACCGACCGGAAAAGGCAACGATTCCCGCGACCGGGTCTTCGCGACGTGGGGCAACATGCAGGCTCATCATCGTGCCCTGCGAGAAACCGAACAGAACGACCTGCTCGGGCAAAACGTCTTCATCCACCATCAATGCGTCGAGGAACGCGTTAAAATCCTGAATCGCCATTTCCATGCCGCGCTGCGCTTCTTCTTCCGACGAGCCGTCGATCCACGGAATCGGGAACCACTGAAACCCGTTAGGCATTCCGGGAATCTGCTCGGGCGCATCCGGGGCGACGAACAGCGTGTCGGGCAGATGTTCACCCAGCGGATCAGCCAGGCCCAGCAAGTCGGCCCCATTGGCACCATACCCGTGTACGAACACAACGACCGAGCGTGTGTCGCCCGAAACCGGCTCTTTTCGGAGCGCATTCAAAACCCGTGTCATCTGATCCCTTCTCGTTCTTTGGCCACCCGGTAATAGGCCCACAACACACGCGCCGCAACCGACCGCCAGGGCGACCAGGCCTCGGCCATCTTGCGCAGTTCTTTGTCCGTAGGACGCGTGGGCAAATCGTAGAGAATTCGCGCCGCCTCTTGCAGTGCCAGATCGCCCGGCGCAATGACATCGGCACGGCCCAGCGAAAACATCGCGTAAATCTCGGCCGTCCAAACGCCAATACCGGGCACTTCGGTCAGCGTGGCGATTACATCTGCATTAGAAGAGGTGCGTAACGCTTTGTAATCAATGCGCGCCTCAGCCAGCGCACGCGCATATCGAATCTTTTGACGGCTTAGCCCGACTGACCGCAAATCTTCATCTGTTGCCCACATGATCTTGCGTGGCCCCGTAAGATTTGCGTCTTTCAAACGCTTCCAAATGGCGTTGGCCGACGCCACGCTGACCTGTTGGCTCACTATTGCGCTCAAAAGCTGCGCAAACCCGTCAGGGCGTCGGCGCAAAGGCAGTGGGCCGGTCTGGTCCATCGCCCAAGCCATGCGCGGACAGCTATCTGCCAGCCACGCAGCCCCCTCTGAAACGCATTCAGGTGTCTCGATAATACGTCCTACGGACATTGGCGCTCCGGGCTGTTTGCAGTGCGCTCACGTTAGGTTGCTTTGTCGCAGATGCAACCCGCTTGTATGACTGGCGTTTGAAAGATACGGAAGAGCTCATGACAATGACGACCACGACCCCCGACAACAGCCAGGCCAAGCGCAATGTCGCCGTATTGGTGGCGGCACAAGCCGTGCTTGGTGCACAGATGCCGATGATTTTTATCGTTGGTGGATTGGCGGGACAGTCGCTGGCGTCCAACCCTTGTCTGGCCACGCTGCCTATTTCGCTGATCGTTCTCGGCTCAATGCTGGCGGCGACCCCCGTTTCAGCCATCATGCAGCGTTGGGGGCGGCGCGTTGGTTTCCTCGTGGGTGCCACGGCCGGAGCCTGCGGTGGCGTGGTTGGTGCTTATGGTCTTTATCTCGGGTCTTTTCCGATTTTTCTGTTGGGCAGCGCGCTGACCGGCATTTATATGAGCGCGCACGGGTTTTATCGTTTCGCCGCTGCGGATACAGCTTCGGACGACTACCAACCCAAAGCCATTTCCTACGTCATGGCGGGCGGTCTGGCAGCCGCCATCATTGGGCCGCAAATCGTAAAACTGACCGCGGAAGCCTATGTCATTCCGTTTCTCGGCACCTATCTGGCCGTTATTGCGGTGAATGTTCTAGGCTCGGCCCTGTTCCTTTTCCTCGACATTCCAAAGCCCGAGAAACCCAAGGAAGACGCGCCCAAAGGTCGTTCCCGGCTTGAGATGTTGAAGACCCCCAGAATCGCCGTGGCAATCATCTGCGGCATGGTTTCGTACGCGCTGATGAACCTGGTGATGACCTCGACACCGCTGGCGGTTGTGGGGTGTGGGTTCAGCTCCGATGATGCTGCGGACGTGGTCACAAGCCATGTTCTTGCAATGTATGTACCCAGCTTTTTCACCGGCCAATTGATCGCGCGATTTGGTGTTGAGAGAATCGTGGCACTTGGTCTTGCGATTTTGGGGGCGGCCGGTGTGGTTGCCCTGCAAGGCGTTGAGCTGGGTAATTTCTTCGTCGCCCTGATCCTTTTGGGGATCGGTTGGAACTTTGGCTTTATTGGCGCCACAACCATGCTGGCATCTTCACATGAACCGAGCGAGCGCGGTCGGATGCAGGGTCTTAACGATCTGCTGGTGTTCGGCGGTGTAACGGTTGCGTCGCTGGCCTCCGGCGGGCTGATGAACTGTTCGGGTGGCTCTCCGGTCGAAGGATGGACGGCGGTCAACCTCGCCATGATCCCCCTGCTGACACTGGCCGGTGGCGCGTTGTTGTGGCTGGTCCTGAAACCGTCCGAGCCGGAAACGGTCTGACAGTTACAAGCGACCGCTTGCAACCGTCCACATCAGGGACAGCCTGCGCCGGATCTCACCCTGTGCAAGATCACCAGCCGCAACGCGGTCTGGCCGCGTAGCAGCCCGCCGCAGCACCCATTCAGCCTGCCAGCCGGTATAAAGCGCGGGTCGGGCCTGTACCGAAATGAGCGAAGCGTTGAATCGACCTTTGCGAAGCCGAGTAAGCGCCCTTCGCGCAAGCGCGCTCACGCCATCAGGCGTGCCGTCTAACAACGGAATCCGGCCACGCGCCTCAAGATCAGGAATGGCACGAAGCCAATTCGCCACGCCAACTCCATAGCCGATATCACGCAATGCGGTCTCATCCGCTGGACCCAAAATATGCGCGGCTGCAACCATCAAAGATCCGGAACTGTGGTCGATGTAAGCGTCAAAATGTGCCTCATCCTCAAAAGCGTCCCGGTAGATATCCCAACGTCTTACGGCCACGTATTCATCAAGCATCGCCGCCATATCCGGCGACAGAACCTGAGACAGAGGCGTTACGACTTCATGCCGACGCACGGGTTTGCCATCAGCGATCTCTTGCAGCGCATCGCGCCACCATTGCAGGCGCATCTCGGCAATCATCGCTTCTTGCGTGACCCACGGTGCGCGCGCCACCTCGACGTTCAGCGCATAAAGCGGGAACAACATTGGTCGCACAGCAACAGGCGCCGCCATAACCGCCATGAAGCGATCCGGGTCGGCGCGATGCACCAGCGCAGCGCAGGCCTTGACGTCATCATCAAATCCAACGGTCACTCGGCTACCACCGCTTGCGGCCCCGCGTCACGCACCAGTTTCCACTGGATTGCGTCCAACAATGCCTCGAACGAGGCATCAACGATATTCGCGCTGACGCCCACGGTTGACCACCACCGCCCCTGCCCGTCTTCGCTGTCAATGATCACGCGGGTCACGGCCTCTGTCCCGCCTTGTGTGATGCGCACCTTGAAATCAACCAGCCTCATATCTGCCAGAACCTGAGAATACTGCCCCAGATCCTTTGCCAAAGCCTTGGCCAACGCGTTAACCGGCCCCCGGTCGCTGCCGTCCTCATCCAAAGACTCGCTGACCGACAGTTTCTTTTCCCCGTCCACCTTCACAACAACCACTGCCTCAGACAGGCTGACCATCTTGTTGTACTTGTTCTTTCGCCGCTCAACCGTGACTTTGTAACGCTTAACCTCGAAGAACTCAGGCAGCTGCCCCAACTCCTCCCGGGCCAGCAATTCAAAACTGGCCTGAGCGGTATCATAGGAATAGCCGTCAGCCTCGCGGCGTTTGATCCGATCAAGGATGCGGCCGAGGGCCGGATCATCTTTGTCAACGGACAACCCCGCCTCGGTCAGCCGTTTGCGCAGGTTCGACTGCCCCGCCTGGTTCGACATCGGTATGATCCGCGCATTCCCAACCGAGGTGGGATCAACATGTTCATAGGTCGACGGGTCCTTGAGAATCGCGCTGACATGCAGCCCGGCCTTATGCGCAAATGCAGACGCCCCTACATAAGCCGCTTGCTTGCTGGGCACCCGGTTCAGGATGTCGTCAAGCATTCGACTAACACGCGTCAATCCGGCTAGAGCATCGGCGCTGACGCCGATGTCAAAGTTTGATGCATACGGCTCCTTCAGCAACAAGGTCGGAATCAGAGCAGTGAGGTTCGCATTCCCGCAACGCTCGCCTAGTCCGTTCAAAGTCCCTTGAATCTGTCGCGCACCGGCATCAACAGCGGCCAGAGAGCAGGCCACCGCGTTCTCGGTATCGTTGTGCGTGTGAATCCCCAGACGATCTCCAGGCAACCCAGCTGCGATCACCTCGGACACGATGCGCGAGACCTCGGCCGGTAGCGCACCGCCATTCGTGTCGCACAGCACGACCCAACGGGCACCAGCTTCCAAAGCGGCCCGGCACACATCGACAGCATAGGTTGGATTGTCCTTATACCCGTCAAAGAAGTGTTCGGCATCAAACAGGGCCTCACGCCCCTGCGCCACGACATGCGCGATCGAGGCCCGAACGTTTTCAACATTCTCCTCCAGTGAAATTCCCAACGCTTGAGTCACGTGGTAATCATGCGATTTTCCCACTAGGCAGACCGCTTGCGTGCCCGCGTTCATCACAGCGGCCAACACATCGTCATTTTCTGCCGACCGACCCGCGCGTTTGGTCATCCCGAAGGCGGTCAACCGCGCCGATATCTTCGGAGCAGTTTCGAAGAACGCGCTGTCCGTTGGGTTTGCGCCGGGCCAACCGCCCTCGATATAATCAAGCCCCAGCGCATCAAGCGCCTGCGCGATCTGCACTTTTTCAGCAGTCGAAAATTGCACCCCCTGGGTCTGCTGTCCGTCCCGCAGAGTTGTATCGTAGAGGTACAAACGTTCCTTAGACATTACACCTCCTCCAGCTTGGCCGCGTCGAAACCGGCACCCGGCACCAATTCGACCCCGTCCTTGCTCATACGGACCTCCAGCCCGGCGGCCAGATAGGCAGCCTTCAGGCGATCTACTTCCGAGAAATCCTTGCTTTGCATCGCAACGGCCCGCGCATCCGCAAGCCGATCCTCATAGGCGGCCAGGTCCAACGAAGCTGTGTCCGCCCACGCCCCCATTTCCGGTAACAACAGCCCCAGTAACTGCGAACTTGCCAACAGGCCCGCTGCATCCCCATCTGCAGCCAGACGGTAGAGTTCAGCCAAAGCACCCGCTGTATTCAGGTCATCACTCAACGCAGCGATAACCGCGGGTGCCGCGCTGGCGGCGGGCTCGATGCCCGCAGTCAGCGCCCGCCATTTGCGCAGGGTGGCCTCAGCCTCACGCGCTTTCTTCTCAGTCCAGTCCATCGGCTTACGATAGTGGGTCTGAAGAAAAACAAAGCGGATCACTTCCCCCGGAACACCCTGTTCCAGCAGATCATGCACGGTGAAAAAATTGCCCAGTGATTTCGACATCTTCTTGCCTTCCACCTGCAACATCTCATTGTGCAGCCAGTACCGGGCAAACTCACCTTCGGGATGCGCGCAGCAGCTTTGCGCAATCTCATTTTCATGGTGCGGGAACATCAGATCATTGCCACCCCCATGAATGTCAAAACTGTCACCCAACAACTCATAACTCATGGCCGAGCACTCTATGTGCCATCCCGGGCGCCCACGTCCCCATGGGCTGTCCCAGCCCGGTAATTCGTCGGTGGATGGCTTCCACAAAACAAAATCCATCGGGTTCTTTTTGTAAGGCGCGACTTCAACCCGCGCCCCAGCAATCATGTCATCAACGGATCGGCCGGACAGTGACCCATAGTGTGCTTTCCAGCTGTCGACAGCAAAAAGAACATGCCCTTCAGCCACATAGGCATGGTCTTTGTCTATCAGGTCCTGAATCATCGCGATCATCTGACCGATATATTCAGTCGCGCGCGGCATGTAGTTGGGCTCCAACGCACCCAACGCTCCCATGTCGTGAAGATACCAGCCGATTGTCTCGTCCGACCGTTCCTGCACCAACCGCTCCAACGTTCCATCTGCCCCGGCCTTTTGACGGGCCAGCGCCGTTGCGTTGATCTTGTCATCAACGTCGGTGAAGTTGCGCACGTAAGTTACGTGGTCCGCGCCATAGGTATGCCGCAGTAACCGGTATAGGACGTCGAACACCACGACAGGCCGCGCGTTCCCCAGATGAGCACGGTCATAAACCGTCGGACCACAGACATACATTCGCACATTATCGGCATCGATCGGCACGAAATCTTCCTTCGTCCGAGTCCGGGTGTTGTGCAGTTTGATCGTCATCGGTCGGCTCCTAAAGACAGCGTAGCGTCTCGCGTTGGCGCGGGCTTAGCAACTTGTCTCAGGGATGAAAACGAAAGAAACCGGCCCGCTTGATAAATCAGCAGGAAATGCAGCAGATAATGGTGCAGATCATCGGGTTCATAAATCTGCATTAGCACGCGGAATACCAGACGCCAAGCCTTGAGTTTCGCTTTCTTCCGCTGCACTTTTTGCAGAATGAACCGTGACAGAGTGAATGCCATTTGCCGGAGCCTTCCCGGCGCGGAACTGTCGGACCCATGGGGCGGCGGTCATGACGCCTGGAAAATCGGCGGTAAAATGTTTGCCTGTATCGGAACGGCAAATGACGGCGTTTCTGTTAAAACGCCTGACATTGAAACAGCCCAGATGCTGATTAATGCGGGCATAGGTGTGAAAGCACCCTATTTCCACCGGAGCTGGATACGCCTTCCTTTCGATTGCGATAAGGGCGAGTTGCAACATCGGCTGGCCACTTCATACGACCTTGTCCGCGCCTCATTGACCAAAAAGGTTCAGGCAACGCTTCCGCCGCGAAGCTGATTGACAAATGATCACTGCTCTGGCCCTGTCCCCGAAAACGACAGAACGGGAGCGGGCCATGAAATTGTCGCAGCGCATCACGCACCTGACCAAAGACGGCGGTGACGGATGGGATGTATTCTACCGCGCCCGCCGGATGATCCTCGACGGCTATGCCGTAACCGAACTGACCATTGGTGAGCATGATATACGCACGGACCCGACGATACTGGAGGCCATGGACCTTTCAGCGCGTCAAGGTCACACCGGTTACGCAATGGTGCCGGGCACCGACCTGCTGCGAGACACGATCGCCGCTCGGCTACAAGCGCGGACCGGTGTGCCGACCACCCGCAATAACGTGTTGATCACCCCTGGCGGTCAGGCGGGATTGTTCGCAGCGCATGTTGCTGTTTGCGATCCGGGCGATGTGGGCCTGTATCTCGACCCGTTCTATGCCACCTACCCAGGAACGATCCGCGGTGCAGGTGCTGTGGCGCGGGCAATCCAAACCACCGCCGAGGATGCATTCCAGCCGCGCGCCAACCTCATCGATTCTGCCGCTGACGGCGCTGTGTCATTGTTGATCAACACGCCGAACAACCCTACCGGAGCGGTCTACGGGCGCGAGACCCTTGAAGGTATCGCCAAACTGTGCCGAAACCGCGATCTCTGGCTGATTTCAGATGAAGTCTATGACACTCAGGTATGGGACGGTCAGCATATCTCACCTCGCACCCTGCCCGGTATGTCCGAACGAACCCTCGTTGTGGGTTCGATGTCAAAATCCCACGCCATGACGGGATCCCGCTGCGGCTGGGTCGTGGGGCCGGAAGAAGTAATCGCCCATCTGATCAACCTCGCGACGCACACGACATACGGCGTACCCGGATTTATTCAGGACGCCGCAAGTTTCGCGCTGAACGCCGGACATGAGTTGGAAGAGCAGATCGCTTCGCCGTTCCGCAAACGGCGCGCTTTGGCCGTTGAAATTCTGAACTCCCAAAACACAGTCGGTTTAGTTCCCGCGCAAGGAGCCATGTACCTGATGCTGGACATCCGCGCCACCGGCCTGAGCGGTGAGGAATTCGCAAACGACCTGCTGGATTCGCATTCGATTGCAGTTATGCCGGGTGAAAGCTTTGGATCCGCAGCAGCGGGGCACATCCGCGTGGCGATGACAATTGACGATGAAAGGTTCTGCGCAGCGCTATCGACAATCTGCACATTTGCTGCGGACCTGGCAAAGAAGCAGGTCGCGGCAACTTAAACGCAACTAGAACCGAAAAGAGGTGCGCAGGTTGAACACGTTTGTATCCAGTGTGCCGTTCGATCGCGTGACATCGTCGAACTCTTGTCTCAATGCCTCGCCACTGATGATAAGGCGGTCGCCTATTGGGTAGGCCACACCAATTCCGTACACGGCAGCGGTGTCATTGTCGGCCGAAGCGTCCGCTCTGGCTGCGCCGACCACCACGTAACCAAGGGCACTGCCAAAATCGTAACCACCGCGCAGTTTCACGCTGGCAATGCCGTCCAAAGTACCCTCGCCATCACCCAGGCTGAGGGAAAGGTGGTTGTACTCAAGCTCACCACCCAAAACGAAATTCCCAAAGTCCCGGTCATATCCGATATGGGCACCAAGGCCAAAGTCATCTCCGCCCGAACCATCCGGACCATCCGCATCAGCGTATCCAAAACTGAACCCGGCATAGGCACCAGTCCAATCCTCGGGCAAAACCGGGGTCGCAAGCGAAGTTGCTAAAGATAGACTGATCACCAAAAGGCGTTTCACTAACCTCTCCTAAAAAACCTTACGCCACAGCTTCGGTTCTTAAAGTAGCACTAACTCAATAACTTGGTTCGTGATCATTAAGTTTCAATTAAAGACACGAGACACTTTCAAATAAGTGAAATCAGTATAACAGATTTACGTCCGCGCAGGGAAAAACTTGCGCATACGAATGAACAGTGTGACATCCGCGTGTTTACTTCGTTTTTGGAGCCCAAGGTCGCAAACAGAACAGATTGCAACACTGCAAGACCGAATACTTCTTCACATAGGTGAGGACCGGCATGCAGAACGACATCTGGAAAATTCGACTGGTCAGCCGCACGATCGGTGCGGACCGCGGGCGTGCAGCACGAGGAAGGCCTTCAGGGGTTTGAAACACCCATCCTGATGTACCTTAACGCTCGGAAACCATACCATGAACGATCAATCCCGAACCTCATCCCGCACTGGTGGCCGCGCTGCGCGACGTGCTGCACGCGCCACCGCGTTGCCCGAGCATTTGCGCCCAATCCGCCCCGGCATGGAAGGCGGAGTGCTAAATGTTCTGACCCAAGCCCAGATCGAACGCATCCACGAAACAGCCCTGACCGCCTTGGAAACCATCGGTTTGGCAGATGCCCCGCAAAGCGGCATCGACTATCTGGTTGGGGCTGGCTGCACACTGGGCGACGATGGTCGCATCCGATTTCCGCGCGCTTTGGTTGAAGATACGCTCGCAAAGGCCAACCGCTCGGTAACTCTTTACAGCCGAGACGGTAAAACCGATCTGGAGTTGTCGGGCACGAAGGTCCATTACGGCACGGCCGGTGCCGCGGTCAGTATGGTCGATGTGCATGGGCAGGAATATCGCGACTCGACCGTACAAGATTTGCACGACGCCGCGCGTATCTGTGAACAGCTCGAAAACATTCACTTTGTTCAACGTCCAATGGTCTGCCGCGATATTGCTGACAATCTGGAGATGGACCTGAACACGATCTATGCCGCCTGTTCAGGCACGTTTAAACATATTGGCACCTCATTTACCGAACCCAGTCATGTTGCTCCTGCGATGGAGATGATCCACATGATTGCTGGCGGCGAAGGTAAGTATCGTGAACGACCATTTGTGTCGAATTCGAACTGTTTCGTTGTCCCGCCGATGAAATTCGCAACTGAAAGCTGCGAAGTGATGGAAGAATGCATTAAAGCCGGGATGCCAGTCCTGCTGCTTTCTGCCGGGATGGCCGGTGCTACCGCGCCCTCAACGATCGCCGGAGCAATTGCGCAAGCGACCGCCGAATGCCTTGCCGGACTGGTTTATGTCAACGCTGTAAGCCCCGGCGCCCCGGCGATTTTTGGGACTTGGCCCTTTGGTCTCGACCTTCGGACTGGTGCAATGTCCATTGGGTCCGGAGAGCAAGCTCTGCTGACCGCAGGTTGCGCCCAGATGCATCGTTTCTACGATTTGCCGGGCGGGGCCGCTGCCGGTGCGTCGGATTCGAAACTGCCCGATATGCAAGCGGGTTGGGAGCAGATGTGCTCAAACGTCATGGCAGGTCTTGCCGGTTTGAACATGGTATACGAAGCTGCGGGCATGCACGCGTCTTTGCTTGGGTTTTGTCATGAAAGCCTGATCTTAAGCGACGATTTGATCGGTCAGGCACAGCGCTGCGTGCGCGGGATCGAGGTCACTGACGAAACGCTTGCATTGGATCAGATAGCGCAGGTCTGTATGGGCGGCCCCGGTCACTACCTTGGTGTCGATGCAACACTCAGCCGGATGCAGGCGGATTACGTTTATCCCAACTTTGGCGACCGCACATCACCTAAAGAATGGGCCGAACTTGGCAAACCCGACCTGATTGAGAAGGCTGTCAAACGCAAGCATGAGATTTTGGCCACGCCCTCGCCAGCCCGTTTTAACCCCTTGCTGGACGCTGAGATTCGCGAGGTGTTTAACATCCATCTCGGCAAGTAACCCACTGGAATAATGGCGTTCGTTCTGGCTACCTTAGCTTCGGCAGCCAGCCATATGAGGACATTCGTATCGCGGCGAGAGTCTACCTAGGAGCTCTATTGGACGGCAAAAAGAAAGGGGGCCGAGGCCCCCTGTCAGTTTCGCCTTCCAGGCTCATTTCGTTGACCGCCCGGTGTTTTTTTGCCTGCGGCCTGGACTGCGCATGGGACGAGCGCACCCGCCCCGTGAAAGAGTGGGAGGGAGCAAATATTCCGCCCCACCCTGTTCCCGGCCAACACGGGCATGTCGACCGAGTGGAGAAAGGCATCCCTGGTAAGTCTTGGCGCCTCTCTCAGTGTTCGTCGGGACCGGAAATCCATTGGAAACCCAGGTCCCTACACCCCGCCTGACGGGGCGTTTGCCTTAGCTACACCCGCTGGTCGCCCCGCAGGTGTTGCATTTCATACAGGTGCCGTTGCGCACCAGCGTGTAGTTTCCGCATTCGCCGCAAGGGTCGCCTTCGTAGCCCTGCATCTTAGCCTTGGTGCGGGCGTCCATACTGGTCGCCACAGTTGTTTCCACGACGGACGCTTCGAATTGTGCAGCGGGTTCCGCCATGCCGTTCAGTTCGGCCTGGCCACTGTTGAACACGACCAAGTCTTGCGGAAGGCGCTTTCTTAGGTATCCGGTTGAACTGATTTGCTTCAACACTTCCAGAGACTTGGACGCCGCACTTTCACTGATTTCCGACACGTTCGCACGGCCCTCTTCCTCGCCCCGGCCCAGATCGTCGAAGGTCGCTCCTTCGGGCTTCACATGGGCCAGATCGGTGCGGTCCAGATAGGACACGGCCAGTTCGCGGAAGATGTAATCAAGGATCGACGTCGCGTTCTTGATCGAGTCGTTGCCCTGCACCATCCCAGCTGGTTCGAACTTGGTGAAGGTAAAGGCGTCGACGAATTCCTCCAGCGGCACACCATATTGCAGGCCGACCGACACGGCGATGGCGAAGTTGTTCATCATCGCCCGGAAGCCAGCGCCTTCCTTGTGCATGTCGATAAAGATCTCGCCCAGCTTGCCGTCTTCGAACTCACCGGTGCGCAGATAGACTTTGTGGCCGCCCACGATCGCCTTCTGGGTATAGCCCTTGCGGCGATGGGGCAGTTTCTCGCGATGGCTCCGGATCATCTCCTTGACCACAACCTTCTCGATCACTTTTTCGGCCAGAACGACGGCTTTCTCCTGCACCGAGCCGCTTTCCAGAACTTCTGCTGCTTCGTCGTCATCCTCGACCAGCGCCGCTGCCAAAGGCTGCGACAGTTTCGAACCGTCGCGATACAGCGCGTTCGCCTTCACACCCAGCGACCAGCTGAGTTCATAGGCCTTCTGGCAATCCTCGATGGTCGCGTCATTCGGCATGTTGATCGTCTTCGAGATCGCACCCGAGATAAAGCTCTGCGCTGCCGCCATCATGGTGATGTGGCTATCCACCCCAAGGAAACGCTTACCTTTCTTGCCGCACGGGTTGGCGCAGTCGAAGATCGCGTAATGCTCCTCTTTCAGGTGCGGTGCGCCTTCCAGAGTCATAGTTCCGCAGACATGGTCATTGGCCGCGTCGATATCCGCCTTGCTGAAGCCAAGATGACGTAGCAAGTCGAAGGTAGGGTCGTTCAGCTTGGTCGCCGGAATGCCCAGAACACCGGTGCAGAAATCCTCACCCAACGTCCATTGGTTAAAGACGAACCGGATGTCGAATGCGCTTTCCAGTGCAGCGTCTACCTTGGCCAGCTCGCTTGGGCCAAAGCCGTGACCGGTCAGCGACGTGTGGTTGACGCCCGGCGCATTGCCGATTGTACCGTGGCCGACCGCGTAACCTACGATCTCTTCAATTTGAGACGAGGAGTAGCCCAGCTTTTCCAGCGCCGAAGGCACCGAACGGTTGATGATCTTAAAATACCCGCCACCGGCAAGCTTCTTAAACTTTACCAGAGCGAAGTCAGGTTCGATCCCAGTGGTGTCACAATCCATCACCAGACCGATGGTGCCGGTCGGTGCGATCACAGTGGCCTGCGCGTTGCGATAGCCGTTCTTTTCACCCAGGCTCAGCGCCTCATCCCAAGCCGACATGGCTAACTCGACAAGTCGCTTATCCGGACAGTTGCCATGATCCAAAGGCACGGGCTTCACTGCGAGCTTCTCATAACCCTCGGTTACGCCTTGCGCCGCGCGGCGGTGATTGCGGATCACGCGCAGCATGTGGTCGGCGTTGCGCTTGTACCCTTTGAACGCACCCAGCTCCCCGGCGATTTCAGCCGACGTCGCATAGGCCACACCCGTCATAATGGCAGTCAGCGCACCACAGATCGCCCGCCCCTCATCCGAGTCATAGCTGTAGCCCATGTTCATCAGCAAACCGCCGATATTGGCATAGCCCAGACCCAGCGTGCGGAAGTCATAGGACAACTGCGCGATCTCCCTGGACGGGAACTGCGCCATTGTCACCGAGATTTCCAGCGTCAGCGTCCAAAGACGCGAGGCGTGCATATAATCCTCCGCCTGGAATTCCCCATCCTTCAGAAAGGTCAGCAAGTTCATCGACGCCAGATTACAAGCCGTGTCGTCGAGGAACATGTACTCCGAGCACGGGTTTGATCCGCGAATCTCGCCATCTACGGGACATGTGTGCCATTCGTTGACGGTGTCGTGGAATTGAATGCCCGGGTCGGCGCAAGCCCAGGCCGCGTGACCGACCTTTTCCCACAGATCGCGGGCCTTAACAGTCTTGGCCACTTTGCCATCGGTGCGGTTTATCAGTTCCCAATCGGCGTCTTTCTCGACCGCTGTCAGGAACGCATTGGTCACACGGATCGAGTTGTTCGAGTTCTGACCCGAGACCGAGCTATAGGCCTCGGAATCCCAGTCCGTATCGTAGGTTGGGAATTCGATACTGTCATGCCCCTGCCTGGCATAATCTAGTACGCGTTTAACGTATGTCTCTGGAATTGCGACCTTTTTGGCCTCGCGAATGGCCTTCTTCAATGCCGAATTCTTTTGGGGGTCATACGCGTCATCCTGCGCACCATCCCACGAGCGGATGGCCTCGAAAATGCCGTTCAGCATCTTTTCGTGCATCTTCGATCCGGCAACGATCGAGGCCACCTTCTGTTCTTCGATCACCTTCCATTCGATGAATTGTTCGATGTCAGGGTGATCCGCATCGACGATCACCATCTTTGCTGCTCGACGGGTTGTGCCGCCTGACTTGATCGCGCCAGCGGCGCGGTCGCCGATCTTGAGAAAGCCCATGAGGCCCGATGACTTACCGCCACCAGACAGCGCTTCGCCTTCTGCGCGCAGGTGGCTAAAGTTGGTGCCGGTACCCGAGCCATATTTGAACAGGCGGGCCTCGCGCACCCACAGGTCCATGATGCCACCTTCATTCACCAGATCATCACCAACAGACTGGATGAAGCACGCGTGTGGCTGCGGATGTTCGTAGGCAGATTTCGATTTGGTCAGCTTGCCAGTCTTGTAGTCGACATAGTGGTGCCCCTGTGCCGGGCCGTCGATGCCATACGCCCAATGGAGACCAGTGTTGAACCATTGCGGCGAGTTCGGCGCAGCGCGCTGCGTCGCCAACATGTAACGCATCTCGTCAAAGTAAGCGCGCGCGTCTTCCTCGGTCGAGAAATAGCCACCTTTCCAACCCCAATAGGCCCAAGCGCCGGCCAGACGGTCGAATACTTGCTTCGAAGATGTCTCGCCGCCGAATTCTGCTCCCTCAGCGGGAACCGACCGCCACAGGAACTCGGGTACGTCCTTTTCTTTGACCTTCTTCAGCTTGCTGGGAACGCCAGCCTTGCGGAAATACTTCTGCGCAATCACGTCGCTTGCGACTTGGCTCCACTCTGCGGGAACTTCGATTTCTTCCAGGCGGAAAACAATTGTTCCATCCGGGTTACGGATTTCGGACGTCGCTGTGACAAAGTCCAGATTTGCGTATGCGTCCTGCCCCGACTTAGTGAATTTTCTGTCAATCTTCATGTCCGCCGCCCTAGATTCAATCAACTTTTCCGTTTGCGTCAGGCGCGCCTGCGCAACCCGAACGCCGTGCCAGACAAGATTGGGCGCGGCTGGCCAAGCACCGCCTACGGCAGCGTAATACCGCCGACGCGGCTGCACGATAAATTGATGTGCTTTCCGGCCCTCGCCCTGTGCTATTTCTGATTATCATACCAGATTTAGTAGCACCCCTTTCGGCCCATACAACTTGACGTATTCGGCCATAGATCGTCAACGGCATTTTTCAGTGATTTTTGAAATCTTTTGTATTGACCCAAAAGTTCCGGCAGCCACGGTTTTTGGCCGATACCGATTCCTCCACAGGGTCATCTAGGGTTCGCAGAAGCGTCTTGAGTTTTGACGCTGCCAGATTAGCTGTTTTTCTCTACACAGTTACGAGCACTTTATAAACTCACGATATGGTGGATAGGTTCAAAAAGAATCAGGGCCCTTCACCGACCGCACCAGGCAGGAGGCAGCATGATCGATACAGTGAGTCAAAAGGATGATGGGCGATGAAGGTACTAAGGTGGTTTCCAGTACTGACCCTGATCGTGGCTTGCACACAACAAATCGCCCCCACCCCTACAAAAAGCGCACAGTTCGAAACCTATCCTGAACGTCTTTTCACAACCTTCGAAACCGAGTGTGATGGCCTAGCCGAGCAGTTCGAAAAAATCGGGAATCGGGTTTTCGAATGTCAGGAATTGTTACCGCCCGAGACCACAGCGTTTCTGATTCTCAACTACGACGGTTATCCGCAGGATCTGCCGAAAAGTGTGATGCGCATGACATCAACAAAAAACGCGTCAGGCTACCGTGTGGATGCCGAACTGTATTTTAATGTGCCGCAGAAAAAAGGCCCTGCTGTAAAGGTCCCCGTGGAAAGCAAGGCTTTGGACCCGGCTATTGGTGCCCTGTTTCAAAGAATGGGTGGAACACCAACGTAGTAAGAGAAGTGGTCGGGGCGGCAGGATTCGAACCTACGACCCCCTGTACCCAAAACAGGTGCGCTACCAGACTGCGCCACGCCCCGGACCGTGCGCCTTCCTAACGATGCCGTTCGGATTTGAAAAGCCCTAACAGGGCCAAATTGCAGGTCCTTGTGAAAAAATTTTGTGCTGCATCTGCGTACCCGGTGTGATCAGGTACTGATCAGCAAGCCCGGCGTTGATTTCGAGAACCGCAAACACCGAATCGCCACCCTCGATCGGCGTTTCGTCACCCGGAATCGCGTTGTGGTGCACATGAACAACTGCACCGCTGCGATTCAGGAAAATGATATCCAGTGGAATCAGAGTATTTTTCATCCAGAATACGACTGGTTGCGGCGGGTCGAACACGAACAGCATGCCAGCCCGCTGCGGCAGCGACTCACGGAACATCAAGCCACGCGCCCTCTCCTGCGGGCTTATCGCCAGTTCCACGTTGAAGGTAATCTGAGCCTTATCGTTTCGCAGGCTGACGCGGTCATCCACACATGCAGCAAGAACCTCACCGGTCCATAGCATCAGGATACTTGCAAGAACCGTAAAAATTCTGGCCATCAGGAATTATTCGTCCAACGCCGCTTCCCAGGCCAATACCTGAGCAGCCATACGTCCGCGCTTGCCACTGATAACGCGCATCGCAAGCGCCTCACCGGGTTGCAGATCGGCCAAACCAGACCGGCGTAGAACTTCGATATGCAGAAACACATCCTCGCCGCGGCCAAAAACATTGGCAAAACCAAAGCCCTTGCCCTTGTCGAACCATTTTACCCGCGCAGCCTCTAACGGCGCTTCGGCGATCACGACCGGATCAAGCTCAGCAAAGTCCGCTAGCATCATTGAGTCGGTCCGCGCTGGCGGATCAACGCTGATAACCTCTACAGCCTGAACACCGCGATCCGTGCGATGCGTCATAATCTCGATCCCGGCGCCATCCGCGACCGAGCTTTGACCGAAATTGCGCAATACATTTACGTGCAACAGGATATCCGGGCCACCTTCGTCCGACACAACAAACCCGTATCCCTTAGCGGGATCGAACCATTTCACGTGTCCACGAACGCGGTACATATTGTTCAGGTCTTCTGGCACGGTTTTCCTAACGCGAATGTCAACTGCTCGTTAAGGGTCCGATGTGTATGAAATTGTCGCGCAAATTCAAGTTGAAAAAAACCTTTAGTTCCTGCGTGTTGCATTTCACGATACGCGAACGTCATGGATTCAACCTTTGCACTTCCCATTCCGAGCCTGCCTGATCCCGGCGCCACTGGAACCGGTCGTGCAGACGGAACGCACCATCGGCCCAGAACTCGATCTCTGTCGGCACCAACCTGTATCCACCCCAAAATGGTGGTCGCGGTGGGTTCGGTCCCAACTTCGCGGTCACCTTTGCAACCTCTGCCATCAAAGCAGATCGGCTGCTGAGAGGCTGGGACTGCTTTGACGCCCACGCCCCCAAACGGCTTTTCAACGAACGAGAGGCATAATACTCATCTGCCTGCGGCCCGGTTTCACGCGTTATTGTACCACGAACACGGATTTGACGCCGCAATGATTTCCAATGCATCACAAAAGCCGCTTTTCCCGCCGAATCCAGCTCGGCCGCCTTGGCGCTTTCGTAGTTGGTGTAGAAAACAAAGGCGTCGGATTCGATTTCTTTCAGCAGAACCATGCGTGCATTGGGCAGGCCATCGCTATCCACGGTCGCCAGCGCAATTGCGTTGGGATCATTCGGTTCAGTGTCCTGAGCTTCTGCCAGCCACCGTCCCGCAATTGCAAAAGGATCAGTGCCAGCAAAAATGCCGTCACGCTCTGTCATTTCCATCCCCCGGAAACTTTTAAGTTACACCCTAGGGCGAGAACCCGCTGCGAGCAAGAGTTCACGGCCTTGATGGAACGCATCCAATGGCATAAACCAACGCAACAAATCGCGACGACAGGCGGAGAACCACACATGTCAAATCAGTTGATGGCCGGCAAACGCGGCCTCATCATGGGACTGGCCAATGATAAATCGATCGCATGGGGGATTGCCCGCGCTCTTTCCGATGCCGGGGCCGAGTTGGCCTTTTCCTATCAGGGTGATGCGTTAAAAAAGCGGGTCGATCCATTGGCAGAACAGCTTGGCAGTGAAATCGTTCTGCCCTGCGATGTCAGTGATGAGGCGTCAATTGATGCTTTGTTCACTTCGCTCGAAGAAAAATGGGGCAAACTGGACTTTGTTGTTCACGCGATCGGCTTTTCTGACAAGAACGAGCTTCGGGGCCGTTACGTCGATACCAGCCGCGCGAATTTTAAGCTGACTATGGATGTGTCTGTCTATTCGTTCACGGCCGTGATGCAACGCGCCGAGAAGATGATGTCCGAAGGAAGCAGCGCGATTACACTCACTTATTACGGCGCGGAACAGGTTATGCCGCATTATAACGTAATGGGTGTAGCAAAGGCAGCATTGGAAGCATCGGTCAAATATCTGGCCGAGGATCTGGGCAAAGACGGTATCCGCGTCAACTCAATCTCGGCCGGTCCGATCAAGACTCTGGCCGCCAGTGGCATAGGCGACTTCCGCTACATTATGAAATGGAACGAGTATAACTCGCCCCTGCGCCGCAACGTGACCATCGATGATGTCGGCAGATCGGCGCTTTACCTCTTGTCTGATCTCAGCAGCGGCGTGACCGGAGAGAACCTGCACGTAGATTCAGGATATCATATCGTCGGCATGAAAGCCGTCGACGCCCCTGACGTTGAAAAGGGTTAACTCATGAGCGCCAAGGACCGTCTGCCCCACGAAAAGGGCTTTCACATAAGCTGGGACCAAATTCATCGCGACTCGCGCGCGTTGGCGTGGCGTCTGGACGGGCAAGGCCCAGATGACGGTGCCTGGCGTGCTGTAGTTGCGATCACACGCGGCGGTATGGCGCCCGCGATGATTGTCAGCCGTGAACTGGACATTCGTACCGTCGATACGATCAGCGTGCGCTCTTACCATCATCAGGCACAAGGCGAGGCTGAGGTTCTCAAGGCTCCGGACGCTGAACTCATGGGCGATGGCGAAGGCATTTTGATCATCGACGATCTGGTCGATAGTGGCAAAACCCTCGAGCTCGTGCGCGCGATGTACCCCAAGGCGCATTTTGCAACTGTTTACGCCAAACCCAAAGGTCGCCCGATGGTGAACACGTTCATCACCGAGGTCAGCCAGGACACCTGGATCTTTTTCCCTTGGGATATGGCCCTGCAATATGTTGAGCCGTATCGCGGCACCGACTGATCCTGAGCAGAACAACAAGGACCGCGCATGAGCCTGACACGCACTGCTGCTACGTTTGCCCCTCCGGTGATGGAGGCGCGACGATGGTTGGAAGGTGTAGTTTTCCCTGAAGACCGTCCTTTAATCAATGTCAGTCAGGCCGCGCCAGTAGATCCGCCGCCCTTGGCTATGCGTCAGGCAATGGCCGAATTCGCTGTAACCGAAGACCGCGCTCATCTTTACGGTCCAGTGCTTGGAAACCCCGAACTGAGAGCCGCGCTTGCGGCGCAAATTGGTCAGCACTACGGGGCCAACGTGGGTGCGGATCAGGTAGCTATTACATCGGGGTGCAATCAAGCCTTTGCCGCCGTTATCACCGCGATTACGGATCAGGAGGATGAGGTTATTCTGCCAACGCCATGGTATTTCAATCACAAAATGTGGTTGGACATGGCTGGCGTTAACGCCATCGATCTTCAAACCGGGGACGATTTGCTGCCCGATGCAGAGGCCGCCCGCGCGCTGATCACCGACAAGACTCGCGCCATCGTGTTGGTGACGCCCAACAACCCGGGCGGGGTTGAGTATCCCGGCGATTTGGTCCGCGCGTTTTATGACCTCGCGCGCGAAGCTGGCATTCGTCTTATATTGGATGAGACCTATCGCGATTTCGACAGCCGCAGTGGCCCGCCCCACGATTTGTTCAGCCAACCGGGGTGGGAAGACACGCTGGTCCACCTCTATTCTTTTTCCAAAGCCTATCGCCTGACCGGACATCGGGTTGGCGCGATTGCCAGCGGAGAAAGCCTGTTGAGGGAAGTTGAGAAATTCCTCGACACAGTCGCGATCTGCCCAAGCCAGATCGGCCAATTCTCGGCTCTTTGGGGTATGCAGAACCTGTCGCAGTGGGTCGCGCAGGAACGTGACGAAATCCTCGACCGTCGCGCCGCGATTCGAGAGCATCTACCACGTTTGACAGACAAGGGCTGGCGCTTGTTGGGTTTGGGTGCGTATTTCGCCTATTTCGAACATCCCTTTGACATCCCATCGAACACGCTGGCGCGACGTCTGGTCCCCGAGGCCGGCATTCTTCTGCTGCCAGGGACCATGTTCATGCCCGACGGCGACCCGGCTGGAAAGCGTCAGGTTCGCATAGCATTTGCCAATCTCGACCGCTCGGGAATCGCGCAATTGTTCGAACGTCTGCAAGCGCTGTCCTTCTGAGCTTGCCCCTCGGCGGTGCGCGTCGTATTCAAGGCGTCAACCGACAGGGCAGATCCTTGCCACAGAACAAGAGGGCACCATGGCCGCAGGCATGAAAAACCTATCGAAAACCTTCGTCTGGATACTGATGGGCCTGCTGTTTGTAGGCCTGGCGGGCTTTGGCGCAACCAACCTGACAGGGACGGTGCGCTCTGTTGCGCAGGTCGGAAACGAAGATATCTCGGTCAACGAATACGTGCGCGAACTTCAGCGCGAAATCCGTGCCGTAGAACAGCAAACCGGACAACCTTTGCAAATGTCGCAGGCGCATGAGATCGGATTGGATCGATTGGCCTTGTCTCGCCTGACCGCGCTGGCCGCGCTGGACAATGAGGTTGGCGAACTTGGGATCTCCATCGGCGACGAAAACCTGCAAGAGGAAATCCTCGCAATCCCCGCTTTTCAGGGTGTAAACGGCAGCTTTGACCGCGAAGCCTATCAATTTCAACTGGAACAGGTTGGGATGACGGATTCCGAGTTCGAGTCGGATTTACGCAAGGAGTCCTCGCGTACGATCGTCCAAAATGCGGTGGTTAGCGGAGTCGAAATGCCTGCTGTCGTGACGCAGGTGCTGACCGACTATATCGCCGCGCGTCGCAGTTTTACTGTTGCTACGGTGTTGCCAGATGCTCTGGAGTCGCCCGTTGCTGCACCGACGGATGAACAGATTCAGGCCTATTACGATGAAAACCAGGATCAGTTCACCCTGCCCCGCACAAAACAGCTGACCTATGCGATCTTGTCCCCCGACATGCTGCTGGACAGCGTCGAGATCGATGAAGAGATGGTGCGCAGACTCTACGATCAACGCGCGTCCGAGTTCTTCCAGCCCGAACGTCGTCTGGTCGAACGCCTGACATATCCGGATGAAGAAGCGGCAGAGCATGCGATGGCTCAGCTTGAGGTTGGCGGCACCACGTTTGAAAACCTCGTGCGTGACCGCCAGCTGGAACTCAGCGATGTCGACCTTGGTGACGTCACCCGCGAGGATCTGGGCGAAGCTGCCGATTCCGTTTTTGCCGCTGAACTGGACACAGTGGTAGGCCCGTTGCCTTCGACCTTTGGCCCCGCGTTGTTCCGCGTCAACGGCGCGCTGGCCGAAAATAGTACACCGTTTGAAGAGGCGGCCCCTGCCCTGCGCGAGGAACTGGCCGCGGATCGCGCCCGTCGTCAGATTGAGGCGCAGGCAGAAGGTATCAATGACCTGCTTGCTGGTGGCGCAACCTTGGAAGAGGTGGTTCAGGAAACCGACATGGAGTTGGGTCAAATGGATTGGACCGGTCAGAGCGATGATGGCATCGCGGCGTATGACGGGTTTCGTACGGCTGCCGAAGCTGTGAACGAAGGCGACTTTCCCGAAGTCGGCTTCCTTGAAGATGGCTCAATCTTCGCCCTGCGTCTGAACGTGGTTTTGCCCCAACGCCCCGAACCACTGGAAAGCGCACGCGACCGTGTCGCTGCGGCCTTGACTTTGACTGAGACCAACAAAGCGCTGGAAGATCAGGCCAAGTCGGTCCTTGAATCATTGAAAGAGGACGGGGATTTCAATGTCACTGGCCTGCCTTTCCGCGTAGAGAATGCGCTGACCCGCACTGCCTTTCTGGATGATGTCCCGGCAGATTTCATGACCCAGGTCTTCGAGATGGAAGTGGGCGAAATGCGCGTCATACCCGGTGCGGGTTCGGCCTTTGTCGTCCGCCTTGATGAAACGCTGCCGCCTGCGGAAACCGACGAATTGCGCCAGGCCCAATCCGCGCTAGAGGCGCAGATGAACCAGGCGCTGGCCCAGAACATCTTCGACGCGTTTGTGCGGGACGCACAGGCCCGCGCCCGGCCAGTTATTGACCAGCAGGCTTTGAACGCCGTTCAGTCGAGCTATTAAAAGAGACCGAAAATGGCCCTGACCCCCGAGTTCGACAGATTCGCCCGCGCCTATGAAGCTGGTGAAAACCAGATCGTATACACCCGCTTGGCGGCCGATCTGGATACACCGGTGTCACTGATGCTCAAACTGACCGGAGCACAGAAAGACGCATTTATGCTGGAATCGGTGACCGGTGGCGAGGTTCGTGGCCGCTATTCTATCATCGGCATGAAACCAGACCTGATCTGGCGTTGCCGGGGGGAAGCATCCGAATTGAACCGCTCGGCCCGCTTCGACGCCGACGCGTTTGTACCTCAGGATGGCAACCCGATGGACAACCTGCGTGCGCTGCTTGCAGAGAACCGGATTGATCTGCCCGACGACCTGCCGCAAGCCGCGGCAGGGCTGTTTGGATACCTAGGCTATGACATGGTGCGGTTGGTGGAATACCTGCCCGACGTGAACCCCGACCCGTTAGGCCTGCCCGATGCCATCATGCTGCGCCCATCCGTGGTTGCGGTCCTTGACGGCGTGAAAGGAGAGGTTACGGTCGTCTCGCCCGCTTGGGTGGCTGAGGGGCAATCAGCCAAAGCCGCTTACGCGCAGGCCGCCGAGCGTGTTATGGATGCAGTGCGCGATCTGGAGCGCGCAATGCCCGCTGAGACGCGTGATTTGGGCGATGCGTCTGAGATTGCGCCGCCTGTATCGAACTTCACGAAATCCGGTTACATGGAGGCCGTTGAAAAGGCCAAGGACTACATCCGTGCGGGCGATATATTTCAGGTTGTCCCCGCGCAGCGCTGGACGCAGGATTTCCCGCTGCCGCCCTTCGCCCTCTATCGTTCGCTGCGACGCACGAACCCTTCGCCCTTTATGTTCTATTTCAATTTCGGTGGCTTTCAGGTTGTAGGGGCCAGCCCCGAGATTCTGGTGCGTGTCTTCGGCAATCAGGTCACGATCCGACCAATCGCGGGCACTCGTCCTCGTGGCGCAACACCCGAGGAAGACAAGGCCAACGAGGTCGACCTTCTGGCCGACAAGAAAGAACTGGCAGAGCATCTAATGTTGCTGGACCTTGGCCGCAACGATACGGGTCGTGTGGCCAAAATCGGCACGGTGCGCCCGACCGAAGAGTTCATCATCGAGCGCTATAGCCACGTGATGCACATCGTTTCCAACGTGGTCGGTGAGTTGGCCGAAGACAAAGATGCGCTGGATGCGTTTTTTGCCGGGATGCCCGCGGGCACCGTCTCGGGTGCGCCGAAAGTGCGCGCGATGGAGATCATCGACGAATTGGAGCCCGAAAAACGTGGCGTCTATGGCGGCGGTGTGGGTTACTTCAGTGCTGGGGGCGACATGGATATGTGCATCGCGCTGCGGACGGCAATCGTAAAGGATCACAAGCTGTATATTCAGGCCGGTGGCGGTGTCGTCTATGACAGCGACCCCGAGGCCGAGTATATGGAGACGGTCCACAAATCCAACGCCATCCGACGCGCAGCCGCCGATGCAGCCCGGTTCATGGGCTCTGGGAATTCATGATAAACGGCTGGCCTTTCAGGTGAGCCGTTTACCATTTCTCTTTACCGAATCTCTTTCATCATCACCGCCGAAATCGGTGCCATCGCAACGCGGCCGCCCCGATCTTCGAGCCCCCACAACAATAGGGCCGAGATCGTTTCGGGACGCACGCGTCCCAGCATTACAACAGTTCCTTCCTGACCAGCCCGGAAAGCGGCCTGATCCAGAAACCGGCGCATGAGTTTGGCATCCTGACGCGCACCGTCTATGTCACGAAAGATCACACTTGAAGGTACACCGTTCCGCGCGGCCAGCTTTTGCACGGTGTTCAAACCATTATCTTGCGTGATCAGACCCCGCCCTGTCCCGGCAGCAATCGCGGCAACCTGATCGGCCAGTTTGCGGTTACCTTGAATACCCGATTTGACACCTTCGAGAATGCCAACCGTTTCGGGTAACGTATCAAGCCAAACAGCAAACGACACCTCGGCATCCTGCGCGCTGGCGGCTTCGGGTAGATCTACCAAGGCTAGCACCTCGAACCCTGCCTCGCGATGACGGGCCATTTTTTCGGCGGCCTCAGGGTCAGACGGGCTGACAGCAAAGCTGAGAGGATACGGGAAATCGCGCAAGGCTTCAGCCCCATACGCCCCTTCATCGTCGATAAGGATGATGGACATAAGCGGCTTGTCGTCGGGATTTTCAAATTCGGCGGCGAAGACCTCAATCGGCTTTCTTGGTGCAAGTGTATCCGAAGTCGTAGAGCTTACCGGGGTGACGTCGTCGCGCTCAGTTAGTGGCAGAACGCGCTTTCCGACCGTGGGAATTGAGGACGTTTCATCGGTTCCGCCGATTTGTGGAACCGAAGCAATACGGGGCAAATCGCGCGGAGCGGTATCCTCGTCGCCCTCGACGGCAATCGGGCTATCGACAAATGGGTTCACGTCCTCTTCTGGCTTGTCGACAGCCGCGACCTCGGGTTCGGGTTGCGGTTCAACATCAGACGCTTCAGGCTGGGGCTGCGGTTCAACTTCAGCGGTTTTGGGGTCAGTCTGCGGTTCAACCTCGGCGACTTTTGGTTCGGGTTTGGCTTCCGTTTCAGTAACCTCAGGCTCTGCTGACTGCTCGGGCGTGGCTACTTCAGCGTTGGGTTGCGACTCGGCATTTATGGTCTCTGGCTCAGCCTCAGCAATCGGCGCGGGCTGCGGTTCGGGGACGACGAGCGACACTTCGGGCAAAGCTTCTGCGCTTGGCGACGCTTGCGCAAGAGGCGGCGCCTGCGGTGCAACCGGCACCTCGGTCGCCACGGAAACGGCTGTCGAGCTTGGAATGCTAGGCGCGTCGACCTGCTTGGCCGCTTCTTTCAACTCAGGCTGCGCTTCTGGCTCAAGCTCGACATCCGACAATTCGGCCAACGTATCCGTCTGATCGTCAATAGCTTTGGGCGTGGTCGGGGCCAAGTCCAGGACATCAGCGTCACTCACGGCGTCGGTGGCATCTGCAACCGTTTCGGGGACTTCTACCGCTTCAGGGGCCGGAGCCGTCACCGCCACGTCCGGTTCGTTCGTTAGGGGTGCGTTCAAAGACAACACCGCCCCCAGCGCAAGTACAACGATCGTTCCCACGATCATCCCGCCCACAAATCCGCCCATAACAATTGCCTCTCGTCCTGGCCTTGCTTGAATACATACTCGCCGTCTAATGCAGCAGTTACTTTCAGCAACAGCAAGAACAGGATGTCCCCTTGACGCTGCCGCGCAAGCCTGAGCATGTATGTCCCGACATTATACCTTGGCGCGGGGCTGCATCGCCAGTCCGAAATGCCCAATCCGAGACAAGTGCCCAAATGCTGCTGCTGATCGACAACTACGACTCGTTTACCTACAACCTCGTCCACTATATAGGCGAACTTGGTGCCGAAATGGTCATTCGGCGAAACGATGCCCTGGATGTTCAAGAAGCCATGGCGATGAACCCGGCGGGCATCCTGCTGAGTCCCGGGCCTTGCGACCCTGACCAGGCCGGAATCTGCCTCGCTCTGACCGAGGCAGCAGCCGAGACTAAAACGCCTTTGCTGGGTGTGTGCTTGGGACATCAGACAATCGGGCAGGCCTTTGGCGGTGACGTCATCCGGTGTCATGAGATTGTGCACGGTAAGATGGGCACCATGCACCATACAGGTAAAGGTCTGTTCGCTGGTTTGCCTTCACCTTTCGAGGCGACGCGTTATCACTCGCTGGTCGTTGATCCCAAGACCCTGCCCGACTGTCTTGAGGTAACGGCCAAGTTGGAAGATGGCACGATAATGGGCTTGCAGCACAAAGACCTGCCGATCCATGGTGTTCAGTTCCACCCGGAATCCATTGCCTCCGAGCATGGACATGCCCTGCTCAAGAATTTCCTGTCCGAGATGAAAGTTCCTGCATGAGCGACGCTCTGAAACCGTTGATCGGGGCCGCTGTTGACCGGCCGTTGACCCGCGCCGAGGCTGAACAGGCCTTTGGTATACTATTCGAGGGCCAAGCGACGCCCAGCCAAATTGGCGGCCTTCTTATGACCATGCGAACCCGTGGCGAGACGGTCGAGGAATATGCCGCCGCCGCGGCTGTGATGCGCGCAAAATGCCACGCGGTCAAAGCTCCGGCCGGTGCAATGGATATCGTTGGCACCGGCGGTGATGGCAAGGGTACGCTGAACATCTCGACCGCGACCGCCTTTGTTGTCGCGGGTGCCGGTGTGCCCGTTGCCAAACACGGCAATCGCAATCTCAGCTCAAAATCCGGGGCCGCGGACGCTTTGGGACAGTTGGGAATCAACGTTATGGTCGGCCCGAAAGTTGTTGAAAAAGCACTGGAAAAGGTCGGCATAGGCTTTATGATGGCGCCCATGCATCATCCGGCCATTGCCCATGTGATGCCGACCCGGCAGGAGCTTGGGACTCGCACCATTTTCAATATTCTCGGCCCGTTGACGAACCCGGCCGGTGTCAAACGCCAGTTGACCGGTGCTTTCAGCCGCGAATTGATCCGCCCGATGGCAGAAACGTTGGGGTTGCTGGGCGCGGAACATGCTTGGCTGGTTCACGGATCGGACGGTACGGATGAGCTGACCATAACTGGCGTAAGCTGGGTTGCGTCCCTTGAAGATGGGGTTGTCAAAGAGGTCGAACTGCACCCCGAGGACGCGGGATTGCCGGTTCACCCGTTCGAAGACATCCTCGGCGGATCACCCGAAGAAAACGCAGTTGCTTTCCGCGCCCTGCTGGATGGAAACCCTTCGGCCTACCGAGACGCTGTACTGCTGAACGCAGCCGCTGCTTTGGTGGTTGCGGACGCAGTCTCAGATTTGCGCGAAGGCGTCGCCATGGCCATCGAAAGCATCGACAGCGGAAAAGCAAAAGAAAAAATCGCCGCACTGGCCCGATTGACGCAGGAGGCCGCATGACCGAGACGGTACTGGATAGAATAAAAGCTTATAAGCTTGAGGAAATCGCTTCAGATAAAACAGATAAACCACTGGAAGAACTGGAAAGTGAAGCCCACAGCGCTCCGGAAGTTCGTGGTTTTGCCGATGCCTTACAGGCGTCTGCGCGCAGGGGTTATGGCCTGATTGCCGAGGTTAAGAAAGCGAGCCCCTCCAAAGGACTGATCCGTCCGGACTTTGACCCGCCCGCGCTTGCCAAGGCGTATGAAGAAGGTGGGGCAACTTGCTTGTCCGTGCTGACTGACACACCCAGTTTCCAAGGTGCAAAACACTATCTGACTGCAGCCCGCGAGGCGACGTCGTTGCCAGCATTACGCAAGGATTTTATGTACGACCCCTATCAGGTGGTTGAGGCGCGGGCTTTGGGTGCGGATTGCATTCTGATCATCATGGCCTCGGTCGAAGATAGCCAGGCAGCTGAACTGGAACAGACCGCGTTTGATTGGGGTATGGATGTTCTGATTGAAGTTCATGACGAAGCTGAACTTGAACGTGCAACTCAACTGAAAAGTTCACTGATCGGGATAAACAACAGGAATCTCAAGACTTTCAAAACGACTCTTGATACGACACGACGGTTATCGAAACTGGTTCCCGCTGACCGGACCATTGTTTGCGAAAGCGGGCTGAGCACACCCGAAGATCTGGCAGACATCGCCCGATATGGCGCGCGCTGTTTCCTAATTGGGGAAAGCCTAATGCGGCAGGATGATGTTGCTGGCGCGACGCGGAGCCTGCTTGCCAACCCGTTGATCCCCGGAGTGATGTGATGCCCCTGACCCATTTTGACGCCCAGGGCCAGGCACACATGGTCGACGTCTCGAGTAAAGACGTGACAGACAGGGTGGCGGTTGCGGCCGCTTACATTAAGATGGCACGGGAAACCTATGATTTAATATCGGAAGGTCGGGCTAAAAAGGGTGACGTTTTGGGCGTAGCACGTCTTGCTGGCATCATGGGTGCGAAAAAGACGCCGGACTTGATCCCGCTGTGTCATCCTCTGCCGGTAACGAAAGTGTCCGTCGATCTGACGCTAGACCCTGATTTGCCGGGCGTTCAGATTCGGGCGACCGTAAAAACTTCGGGCCAGACCGGCGTGGAGATGGAGGCCCTTACCGCGGCCTCAACCGCCGCGTTGACCGTGTATGACATGACCAAGGCGGTTGATAAGTCGATGGAAATCGGCGGCATTCGCGTACTGTTGAAAGATGGTGGCAAGTCAGGGCGTTACGAGGCGAAATGATTTCTGTTGAAGAAGCGCGAGCACTGCTGTTCGATCTTGTATCACCACTCCCATCCGAGCAGATCCCGCTTGCAGAAGCATCCGGTCGTGTTCTTTCTGAGGATGTGACGGCGACGCGCGATCAGCCGCCTTTTGCTGCATCCTCGATGGATGGCTATGCACTGAAATCGACTGAGGCCGAGCTGCACGCCATGTTTGAAGTCATCGGCGAATCCGCCGCCGGGCGTCGGTTCGACGGCGTGGTTGGTCCGGGTCAGGCGGTGCGTATATTTACTGGCGCCCCAGTGCCGAAAGGTGCAGATTTTATTGTTATTCAAGAAGATACAGAACGACGTGAAAGTCTGATTACCATCACCCAGGATCCTGGGCGGAAATCAAACATTCGACCTGCAGGCGTAGATTTTACGAAAGGCACTAAAATCACTGCCCCGCGCGTTTTACGCCCTGAAGACATCGCATTGATGGCTGCGATGAACATTCCTACCGTTCCTGTGACGCGCAAACCTGTGATCGCGTTGATCTCAACCGGGGATGAGTTGGTGATGCCGGGCGAAACGCCCGGACCGGACCAGATCACCGCGTCGAACACCTTTGGATTAAAAGCGCTGTTGGAAAGCGCGGGCGCGCATGTCCGAATTCTTCCTATCGCACGCGATACGGTTGCGTCGCTTGAGACAGCTTTTGGACTGACAGTCGGGGCCGATCTAGTCGTCACAATTGGCGGTGCTTCTGTTGGGGAATATGATCTGGTTGCCGAAGTATCACAGAGCCTGGGGATGGAGCGGTCTTTCTACAAAATCCGCATGCGCCCCGGTAAGCCGCTGATGGCCGGTCGGTTGGGGAACACCGCCATGGTGGGATTGCCCGGAAATCCAGTGAGTGCAATGGTTTGCGGCTATCTCTTCTTGCTTCCGATGCTGCGCCGTATGCTGGGGATCGAACAGGTTCTCACCCCATTTCAAAGTGCGCGACTGGCCGAGCCGATCGGTCCGAATGGCCCACGTGAGCACTACATGCGCGCTGTTCTTGGGGCTGACGGTATACGTGCTTGCGCGGATCAGGACAGTTCGTTGCTTAGCGTTCTGGCCCAAGCCAACGCCCTTTTGGTACGCGAACCACATGATCCTGCACGTCCCGCTGGTGACGAGGTCCGGTACCTACCTCTATAAGTCCCGTTCAAATCCGTTGACACAAAACGTGAACATGCGTAGAACAAAAGAAAACGCATGACCGACGAGGTGAGAGCAATGCTGACCAAGAAACAGTTGGATTTGTTGGAATTCATCCACAAGCGCGTTCAGGCGGACGGTGTTCCGCCCAGCTTTGACGAAATGAAGGCCGCGCTGGATTTGCGTTCAAAGTCCGGCATTCATCGCTTGATCACTGCGCTGGAAGAGCGCGGCTTTATCCGGCGGCTCGCCCATCGGGCCCGGGCGATTGAGATCGTGAAACTACCCGAGAGCCTCGGCGGCGAACCGACCGTCGCCTTTAAACCTCGGGTAATTGACGGTGACAAACCGACCGGCCCGCGTCCTGCCAATTTTGAGCCTGTAACCGTAGACGCAATGGAACTACCGGTGATGGGCCGCATTGCTGCCGGTGTGCCTATCGAAGCTATCAGTCATGTCTCACATCGTGTTGCAGTGCCGGGCAGCATGGTCTCAGGCAAAGGGGAGCATTACGCGCTTGAGGTGCGTGGCGACTCGATGATCGACGCCGGCATCAATGACGGTGACGTCGTGGTGATCCGCGAAAGCAAAGTGGCCGACAATGGCGACATCGTTGTCGCTTTGGTTGAGGATCAGGAAGCCACGCTAAAACGCTTTTTCCGTCGCGGAAATGCCATAGCGTTGGAAGCAGCAAATCCCGCCTACGAAACCCGCGTTCTGCCTGACGACAAAGTCAAAGTCCAAGGCCGGCTGGTTGGATTGATCCGCAGCTACTGACCCCATTTGAAATCGCGGCTTCCGCCTTCACTCGGGGACCACAACCGATGGCCGATCGTTTCGCGGCTGGTTGTTATTCGGTCGCCAATAAGTGCGATGCTCCCCGTACGTTTTAGACGCCGGGGGTTAAAATGGCTGCAATTTCCACTCAGATTTAGATCCACCGCGGAAACTACAATTTGGTTTTCGCGACATTCTTCAAATCCCTGTGCGGCGCGTTTTCCGGTTATGTGAACCAGTTCTTTTCCTTGCCATACATACCGTCGGATAAAACCGGTGTTGCCTGGCCAACGGCTCGCCGCCATTACTTGATTCACGCTGTCGCCGTCGTTTTCCAGCCAAACCGAAGCAACAAAGCCACTGCCTTTTTCCTTGCTGAACGCACGACCTTTTTCGGTCATTACGCCCACCAGCCCGCCGGAATCAGCGATCAGAACCTCGGGGCGATGCCCCTGCCCCCAAAACAAAAATGCCGCAGCAACCGGAGCGATCCCGAACCATTTGGCCCGACCGCGCCACAGCGCCAGCCACAAAGCGCCTAGCGCGAACATGGGAAGAACATAGTGCGGTGGACTAACGACATGCCCGTGGGCTCCGCTCAGTCCCGACACCTTCTCGGACACGGTCAGAATCCACTCCAACCCCACCCCCATGACGTGCAACGCGATAGCCTCAAGTCCGAACGGGGCCAAAAGCCCCGCAACAAAAGCCGCCGGAACAACAATAACACCCATCATGGGAACTGAGAGCATATTGGCCAACAAGCCGTAGTGCGACATCGTGTTAAAATGCGCTGCCCCGATCGGTGCAGTCGCCAATCCGGCGATAGCCGATGACAAAAACAAACCGACTACAGGCTTCAGCCATTTCGGTCCGGGCACCGGCCCAAAATCGCGGAGGTGGCTGAATACTGCAACAAGCGCCGTAGTTGCAGCGAAGGACATCTGGAACCCGGGGCTCAGCAGTGTTTCGGGCTGCAGGGTCAAGACAATCAACGCAGCGACAGCAACAGCGCGCAGTGAAATCGCGCGGCGGTCGATAAGGATGGCACCCAGCATCACGCTGGCCATTACAAACGCGCGTTCTGTTGCAACGTTCCCCCCGGACAGCATTAGGTAAAACGTGGCGGCGACCAGCGCAAACAGCGCGGCCAGCTTGCGCACAGGTAGCCGCAAAGCCACAGCGGGAATGGCGGACATCGCCAGTCGACTGACCATAAACACGAAGCCGGTCAGCAGCCCCATGTGCAGTCCAGAGATTGCCAGCAGATGCGCCAGGTTCGATGCACGCAGCGAACTGAGCGTGTCTTGCCCCATTCCACTGCGGTCGCCAGTCGTAACCGCGGCTGCGAACCCTCCAACTTCACCCGGCAGGATTGAGCGCACCCTTTCCGAAATGGCCATTCGCAGGGCTGTAATGCGTACCCCTTCGGTCGCGTCACTTGGCGGCGCAATCGTTACAACAGGGGAACGCGTATACCCAACTGCGCCAAGACGTTGAAACCACGCGTGACGGCGGAAATCGAATCCACCAGGCTCAACCGGTCCCTGAGGCGGCGACAGGTGTCCCGTGGTCATGATCCTTTGTCCCGGTGTCAATGATACCGTTCCGCCATGCAATGAAAGTCGGACGCGCTGCGGTCGGCGGTCCGGGGGCACATCCCCTATACGCACCTGGTCCAGCGTCACGCGCAGCGCGTCCGACGCAGAGCGGTCCAAGGCAACGACCCTCCCCTCGATAGGGCCGTAGTAGCGCCAGGACAGGACCGGCTCTGCAACCGAGTGAGCCCGCGCACCCGCCAAGACGAACCCAGCGGTAATCAGCGCGGCCCCAAATGCCAACGAAGCCCAACCGGACTGCAGCGTGCGACCGATCCAGACCAACACCACGAGCGCAGCCAGAAGACAGGAATAGATCTGCCAACCCGGCTCAAACCGAAGGCTGAAGTAAAGGCCGACTCCAACGGCCAAACAGATCGGAGACCATTGGAACAGATACCCAGTCTGGTTCAGCACTGCGGCTTCAACCCGTGTCAGAACACGCATGGTTGCCCCCGTCCTTACGGCTCGTTAGACAGACGCCAAACTATGCCCGCCAAGGTTACCAAAAGGTTAACAGCCGTTCGCCTTGGTATCGCTCGAAATGCGATTTTTCCTGTTTGATAACAGAGGATTGTAAGGTTCCCGAGTGGTCCCTCGTAGTCCTCAGTATACCTCCGGCTTCCGTGCTTTGGGGTATAATATGGGTTAAATTTACGGTCCTCACTTATTGGAGGTCCAATGCAAATAACCGATACACTAGCGAAGGCTGAACGCGGAGCGCGCGATAAGACTGAATACCGATGGGACAACAACCTTAAAGGCTTTGGTCTACGACTCAACAAGAAGGGTTCAGCCGCCTATGTCCTCAAGTATAAAGTTCGCGGCAACAGCGTATTCCTGACTCTTGGTAAGGTCGGCGTGGTCAGTGCAAAGCAAGCACGACAGGTCGCAAGGGAGACGCTTGGAAGGCTGGCTCTGGGAGAAGACCTCGATGCTAATCCTGAGATGACCGTTGACGGACTGCTCGAATGGTATCGTGATAGTCTGGAATGGACCCGTTCAGCGCAGTACCAGAAACAGGTACGCATGATGATAAACAACCAATTTCCTCCCCGGTTGAAACGCCGATTGGTGGCTGAGGTTAGTCGGGCTGAGTGGCTAGACATAAGCGAACGACAAGCCCGCAAGGGTCATATCAGTTCGGCCAACTGGATAGAGAAGCAGATAAAGGCCATGCTGAACCGTGCGGTGGAACGCGGCTATTTGGACGCCAGCCCTCTTTCGGGGATACGCAACAGGTACAAGACCGCTAGCCGAGACCGTGTGTTGTCTGACTCTGAACTAAAGGCCATCTGGCGTGTGGTTCAATCCTATGAAGATAGGCGTCGGGTCGCGCTTGAAGCCATCATCATAACGGCCTGTCGGCGTTCTGAGATACTGGGGTTATTGCGGCAAGAGTACGAAGATGGGGTCATTACGCTTTCAGCCGAACGGGTGAAGAACCGCAAGCCGCATATGATCGCCCTACCCTCGTATCTGCGTAGTCAGTTTGACCTTTACGTCCCGGAACACGACACGCTGTTCTTCGGCAACCATAGAGGCAAGCCGCACGGAGCGCATTTATTGAACACGCTACGCACCGACACTGGTATAGCGGACTTCACCTTACACGACCTACGCAGGACCGCAGCGACGCGTATGGCTTCTCTAGGCGTACTGCCGCATGTTATTGAAGCCTGTCTTAACCACCAAATGGCCGCTGTCGGTTCTGTCGCTAGTGTCTACAACAGATACAGCTATGCGACGGAGAAAGCCGATGCCTGGGCGTTGTGGGAGCAGTTCGTGCTAAACCTTCCCTAATGTTCCTTGCCCTATTTCTGGGTCTATGTATTTTGGTCATGTCAGTGGCGAAACGCACGTGCGTCCCTCCTTCTGTCCCGGTTTCAGTGGTGATCGTAAAACGTCCGGACCCAAAAGGTAGCCAGTTCACTCTAACGAATTGGACTATCGCTATGCGTCTGACGGCTCGAGCCACATCCATTTACCTCTACGAAAAGCATGGGTTGCAATACGCGCCCAAGACCCTCGCCAACATGCGTAGTGATGGTGCTGGACCGCTGTTCAGCAAACTGCGTGGTCGTATTTACTACGAAAGCGAGGACGTTGACGCGTGGGTGTTGGAAAACCTGTCGGACAAAACAGCGTGGTCCGGAAAGGAAACATCATGACAGAGATGACACCATCAAAACGATGCCGCGAATGGGATGAAGGCATCGAAACCAAGATGGCGATATACGCCGAAGACATCGCTAAATGCGGTAAGTTCTTTGAGAACTGGCTTGATACGCATTCACCTTTAGTCGGACCGGATGGACGACTAGAGAAAGACGACTATTACGACGCGCGGTTGCGTGTGGCGATGCAAGCGTCTGAGCTTCTCGGCTTCCCGGTGTCTACTGGTGCGGTAAAGCACTGGTTCCCTAGGTGGGGGTATTACCACACGGCTGGTCAGAAGGCGAAAAAAGAGGCGTTTGAGGCGGCCAGAAGTAAAGGTTCTTAAGATCTCGGAAGACTAAGAACGGTCCTAACTCTCAAGAAGAAGGCCGCGCTAAACTAGTAGCGCGGCCAGACCGCCGGAAGAAGAAAAGAAGATAGAAGATAGCGGTAAGATGTTGATCTAACTAAATCTTACCCTTCCGGCGGCTCTACCGAAACCAAGTTTCTTGGTCTTCTTAGATATCAGCAGTTGGGGGAACCACGTGCCTAATAATTCAGTCCATATTGACGGTGTAGATAGAATAGCCACCGGAAATTTAGAGGACGTAAAAGTTGACGGTGAACTGACCCTAGTCGTCGGACAAGGTCAGTACGATTCAATCGGTGAACAAGTGACAGTGGCGAAGGAGTTTTACCTCAAGCGTCATCTTCACCATCAGGTTATACGAGACAAGACGGCAGGAACGTGGACCGTTCCGGGCAAGCTGTCAGCTGACTTTGATCACGAACAGGTCCCGAAAGGCTCGAAGACTACGCTCAAGGAGAGCGAAAACCCACGACACCGACGCAACAAATACGTTCAGACCATCGGCCTGTTGGTTCTGGACTGTGACGATAGCGCGGATGACTTTGACGCCTTTGTTCAGTCAATTGAAAAGCTGGGTCTGGAGGCGCTGGTATATACGACGCACTCACATGGCGCTGAGGGTAAGGGTAATCGGTACAGGGTTGAGTTGTTCTTATCTGAGCCGTGGTTAGTTGAGTACGGATCAAAGCGACTAGAGGACGCGTACAAGGCCGCTGCTCAGTTGCTAAGGGTGAAGCACGACGAAGCGTGTAAAGACCCTGCCCGTCTGTTCTACGAACCGAGTGTAGCCAACGACCGCAAGCATCTGGCGCGGTCTCAGTATGTTCCGGGTCGCCTATTGAAGTTGGCTGAGTTGCTGCCCGTTGAGGGTCCGCACGACTGGTTTGAAATGATCACGCGTGAGGCCCCAAGCGTGTTGTCGCGTGAGGTCAATCGCGGCCTCAAGTGGGAACTGCATTGCCCGAATGCGGAGGAACATACGGACGGACGAACTGAGGGTGCGTTCCTAAGTCGTGAGGAAGGGTTTCCCCACATCGGCTGTCGCCATACTCACTGTCTAGAAATGCGGCCTGAGCACTTCATTCAGCGTCTGATGTTTAAGGGTGTGCTGACCTATGAACAGGTAGCGAAGTACAGCCTACGACGAGAAATGGTGGACGTGACGCGCGAAAGCCGCTTCGTCAATCAACAGGTGGCTAAGATCGTATTGGCCAAGGGTACGCTATTCGCTGGCCCTAAGGACCTAATACGGGTCAAACCGCGCAGCAAGCCGGGGGAAGAGTTTGTACAGGTAGATAAGGATACAATCGTCTCTACCCTTCAGGAACACATCCAGTTCCACAGGTGGAGCCGGCATGAAGACCCTGACGACCGTGAGCCTGTAGTCGTTGACCCTAGCGCCACACAGGCCGGAAGGATCATAGGTCAACTCAAACACGATCTTCCTCAGTTAAAGTCAGCACGACGCCCCTACTCGCCCGGATTTGAGGAAGCTGGGTTTTCCGAACAACACGGGTTCTATCAAATTGGTGAGCGTCATACCGACGGTATGTTCACGCCGCAGGGTGCGTTGGACTTCCTGAATAATGAGGTGTTAGCCGACTTTCCGTTCCTAACGGAGAACGATCGTTGGGCGGCGATCAGTATGCTTATGACAGCGGTCATGCGTCCTGTATTGAATACGGTTCCGGGGTACATGATTACTGGCCCAGGAACAGAGTCAGGTAAAACCTATCTGGCTGGCGTAGCGTCAGTAATATCAACCGAGACGGCTAAGGTTGGTGCCCGAACATTCCCCGGATCAGAGGCCGAGTTGCGTAAGGAGTTGGTGGCCGCATCACTGGTCAATAAGCAGGTTCTTATCTTCGATAACGTCAAGCGTGGTACTGAACTGAATAGTGATATTATGGCGTCTATGATTACGACCGGGGAAATTGAAGGTCGTATTCTGGGGGCGAGTAAAGACGTTAAGATTTCAATCCCGTACATGACGATAGTCACTGGTAATAATATCGAAATGGTGGACGACCTCGGATCACGGTTTATCGGGATCAGGTTTGAACAGACTCAGTCTAATATGAGCGACCGTGAGTTTAGACACCGAGACCTGCACCGATATATCGTAGAGAACTATGAGCGAGTGAACGAGGCCATCTATTGCTTGCTGAGCTTAGCCGAGGCGACTTCGACGGCATCCCGCTTTCAAGGCTGGAATGATACTGTCTTCTCGGCTTTGGCTGCTGTCGGTGCGCCGAACTTCGTTGAAGCCGATAAGGCAACCCGCGCGGAGAACGCCACCCTTGAGCACAGTAAGCTTCGCTGGCTTCAGTCTGTGTACGAACTGACTGAGCGTGGTGTTCAGTATCAATCCAACGAGTTATTTGACCTTCTGAAAGATGAGGCGGAAATCGGACCTGACGGTATGGCTGGGCGTGATCACTTCTTCCGTGTGGTGGAGGAACGGTTCTCGGACAAGCAGGCTCGTAAATTTCGCTCCTTTGACGACTTCACCCTTCCGACCTTCGGGCGTTGGTTGTCTAAATTTGAAGGCGAAAAGATCGGTGAGTACAAGCTGGTTAAAGTCAGCCGAGGCGTCGGTCAGAGTGGTCTATATTACGTCGAAAAGGCGTAGAGAGACCCCCTACAAACCGTATTTCGGAAACCGTATTCTCGTTTCTAACGAATACGGTTAAACCGTATTGACGAATATGGTTTGGCGTCAAAACCGTATCGTCTCTTTTTCCCTTATTTTCAGTTGTTTAGCTATTCATTTTATATATGTTATACGGTTTGTACGGTTTGTTATTGATTGTAGTTGCTACTTGGTTTTGAAGGGTTTGAGGGTGTAAAATGGCGATTAACGTGCGTAATTTCGCGAATATAGCGCCCCGCAAGTAATAGAAGGCGCTTGCGGCCCAAACCGTATGAACGGCACGACGCACCAAGTTCGTTATCTAGCACGACGCTTTCACACGGATTCCGGGGGACGCTAAAATACCCCTATGGAACTTCTGGTGGAACCATCTGGTGATAATCACGCTATGCGATGTCGTGCGCTCTGGTGCGGCGTCATCAATCAAGTAATCATTGAACGTGATTATCGCTGGTTCAGAACGACCCACGCCCGAACTGTGTTTGCTCTGGCTGGCTTTGATCCTGACTTCGCGCGCGTTGTTGGTACGAGGCTAGAGCGGGAAGATAGTCAGAAGGCCGAAAGACCACCAAAACCAAAGCCCGATCCTATTCCGGCCAACCTCGAATTAGCGCGTTTCATTGATGGTATCAAAGATAAGGTGGCGACCAAGGACGAGGCACTACGCTCCATAGCTGATGCGGGGTTCACGCTGAACAACACCCGACGCCCTACGCGGGAACGTCATATCCCCCGACTGTTACGGACCAACGGTCTGCCTACCTATATCCAGTGGTTTAAAGACCTAGCATAAATGGGGGGATGACCCACCTATATGAGCGCATATACGCTAATATGATGTACAGACGTACCTGAGGCGTTCGTAGTCAAACTGCCGCCTATTACTGCCCTATCCACTTAGTCGTATACCTTAGTGCCCAACGGTATTCCTTACCCCTATTCCAGCTAACCTAGCCTGAGACTAGCGTACAGCCGCTACAAGCGCCGCTAGATCCGTGTATTGCCTAAACCTAGCCCTAGCCTAACCCCGGCTATTTGAGCCGTTTATACGGTCGTTATATTCGGGGCCATAATTGACCCACTCATTCGTCGGTCAAGGCAGGCTGATCCCGCACAGCGGTCTGGCTCCCTCCGTCACCCCTACTCTATCGGCTCGGCTGGTGTGATCATGAAATCCAGGAGACACCATTAAGGCCACTACCAATTACTCCGTCAAACTAAGCGACGAACTTTCCTTTCGCTTTTGACGTTCAATCCGTTAGTTCATTTCGCAAAGTTCTAATTACTATCAGTCAGTTAGTCTCGGCGGTAGTATCGTTCAGGGGGGGTCACGGGCTAGCTCAAAATCGCGAGGCTCCGGCGACCCCCCCATCTTTCTAAAACAGTGTGTCTACAGGAAAGAGAGGTACTTAATTACCTCATCCGGTTCTGTTTAATGATGTCGTGAGATAGACCGAACCTAACCTACTCTTGGTCTTCTATCGGTTTGCGCTTCGCTGTTGATGGTCTCTTGCGGCCCACCACACTCTCCTTTGTTCGCGATAATTTGTATCGCTTCTTCACTGCTAACTTGATGCTTGGCTCGGATACGCTGAAGCCAGAAGCCGGACACTCCATATGCCGCCTTGGCTGCTTCAATGCTCGCAAACCTGCGTCCATTGATGACTACTGGCTTCGGACTACCGCCTATCTTGTTCTGCCCGGTCTCATAGTGGTCTTTGATCTGTTCTGGGGACCAACCCTTGCTCAGCTTACTGCGTATTCGCTTGCTTCTGGTCCCTATCGCGGCGGCAAATTCACGCACGCTTTTATAGGTTTGGTCGCCACACTTAATCGGTTTGGATCGCATAACCTATTATACCGCGTTCACGGCTTATCTGATATGCTCGGCAGCTAAGAAACCAATGCGAACTTATTCATGGGACGAAGCCAAACAATGTTTGAACGCAAACTTCAAACCTTCGAGGTTACTCTGACTTTCTCGATTAGCGGGACATATGCTCGGAAATTCAACGGCGTTTGGATGGATGAAATCTTGGACCAAATTGACAACGAGTGCCGCGGAAACGGTTCCTTCGCTGCAGAACAATATGAGTCGATAGAAATTCGCAAAGTTGAGTTTGATGCGAGTATTCGGCACCCAGCTTTCATGGAAGGGCAGCTCAGGTTCAAGGAAGGTTTTGAGATTGGCGATAATCAGTATTGCGACGGTGCTGGAGAGATATTGGAACACCACCGGAAATTTGCTGAGGAGTGGCAAGCTGGTTGGAGAGCTGCCAAACTTGAGGCGGAGTCGAAGGTAAAAGACTAATTGAAACTGTGTTCAAAAGCCCGACACGCTGGCCGGGCCTCTGAGTGACGCTTATGCGGCGTCAGCTTTAGCTTTCTCTTTCTTCACGCGGAGCGCCGCAGCCATGGACTCGTCCAGAGACTTCCCCTGACGGACGACACGCCGAACCGCCGAAGGGTTGAGGTCGTGCGCCTTAGCAAGGTCAGCCATGCTTTTGTACGACTTGCTCTTATACTGAACCTCAGTGCGCGAAGGTTTGGTTTCGTTCTGTTTAGTCATTTTTACTCTCCTTAGGCAGTTTACACATTCAACCTAGCGTTGCGTGTCTGCCTACGAAACAGCTATTCCCCGAATGACCCGAATATTCTATTCTCGCTCAATTTCAAAGACTTACGGTTCGCGGTATAGTTCTAATACCGATGTGGCGGCGCTCCATTTTCCCGCCATGGTTGCGCATAGGAGAATTGTATGAACGCCCGACCTGCCTTTCATGTTGAACACTTTACAGGCGTCGTCGGCCGAATGAACGAGTTCGATCACTTTCGGCGCAATCTCATCACCTGCATTGGTTTTCACCTCCTCAGCGGCAATGGCAAAACATGTATTAACCCTCAAATTTCAAGCGCAGGAATAAAGTCAAACCGAAAACCGTCAAAACAGATATCCACCTGTGCCATCTTCATGGCCCGAGGGAGTGATGCACTCACTGACTCAGGTTCCGTAGATGACGCATTGGAAGCTCTCCACCTTAATCCTCTGGATTGGACCTTCGTTCATCATACGCTTCATATGCATGAAACTTTTGATGGGCTGAATGACCTAAACGCCCGAACCAGTAACTGGGCGCGTGAACTGGTTCAGGAAAGTATCATCGAAGATCCTACAGACTTCGCGGCGTACAAGATCACTGGTTTGATGCTTGCTGATACGCTGAACACCAATCGTAGTGCTAAACGCCAGCTTGCCGCACTATCAAACGCGCCCCTCACTATTGATGGTGCCTACATTCATAACTTCGTTGCTACGGCTGACGAACTGGCGGGAATCCTCGGCAAAGCCAAACACTACGCCAAAGATGCCTTCTCAAATCGGAGGAGTGTTCGCCTGCAATGAACTTCCACTGCCTTTATATCAACGACCACGCTAACAACGCTCTTCATGAGTTGGCGCATGGGCTGGTCGCCTTGTCAGCCAATGTCACTAAGTCGGTGATCCTGTTTAGCGATGCGGCAGTGATTGACTGGAAGATGGATGAAGTGAACCCTGCTCAGCGCATTCAGGTTCACGTCGCTGGCCTAGGGGCGAACGATTATGTGGCGAATGAGGCGAACATCGAAACGGTCAAAGACCTATACGGTCGTAAGTCTGTCTCAGTATGGGATCACGACCGCGACGTATACGACTGGGAGACCGACCCAAACAGCGATTTCTCAAAAGCTGACGACGCTTACCACGAAATGCTGGACGCTGGTGTCCTCCCTCATACAGCGGCGAAACTAGCGGCACGAGGACGCCTAAAGGGCGCTCTGTTCGCTCACATGGCTCATTATTCAGGTCTGTTGTCCGAAGTGACCAATCATTCCGACGACTTCCTTTTGACCAAGACGCACTTGCTTCAGTGCTTCTCGGTCATCCCCCAAACTTCTGTAGAGGACATGATAGATGCCTGCTTCGATTAGGCTTCCTGCTCTGGGTGCTAACGAACATGACGTTTCCGGTGGGTACGTCAGCTTCACGGTCAACACCCTCAAAGCCGTAGATAAGAAGACCCGTTACATCCTGTATAAGCTGAACGGCGTTACCGACGAGAACAGCGTTGACGCCTATTTCGAGGCTCAGGAGACGTTTGACGCTATACGTCATGCGCGTAAGGCGGTTGCTGATCGGGTGCAGGAGAAGATACGCGAACTTCGCGCTGGTGCGGCTCTGCTAAAGAGCGGTGAGATCAATCGTACCGATGTGGATTATGAGACCTCGCTGCTGCTCAAGTGCATTGACCTACGCTATCAGTTCAAGCGTGTGGTGGATGCTAACGGCCAGCGCCGCCTCAAAAGTCAGATTGATGACCTAGTCCAAGAGCTGACCGAAATCGCGGATCGTCTGGACCGGTCGCTATCATCTCATGAAGAAGCCACCGAGAAGTTCGCTAAGCGAATGGAACTAATCGGCGCGAACGTTGAGTACCTGGCGTTGAAGAACGGTCTTTTTGATCACGACGCTTATGCCTACGACAACCGATCCCTGGCTCAGTGCGTCCACGATGCTAGCGAAATCATATCCAAACATACGGAGGCGTCGGTATGAGCAAGCAAACCGAAGCAATCATGGGCGCTGTCGCCAAGCTATTGGCTAAAGAGGTCAAACGGCTCGAAGAGATGTTCCTAAATGGTGCGTCCCCGGTTGAACAACAGGCGTCACTAATCGCTGACAGCATCTTTGACGATCTGCGTCAGTTCACGAACACCGTTCCGACCTTCGACGTTGGGTCCAAGACCCCTAATCCTGTGGTGAAGCTGACATGGTTGAAAGACTGACTGAACTTCTAACCGCCACTGCCGTAGAGAACGCGGACGTAACGCATTCTCAGCTATACAACGCACTCAAGGGAGCAGTACGCGACCATCTTCCGAACGAACTGATGGTTGAAGACACAGTTCACCAGTTCCTAGTGAAGAACGACTACATCATGCCGGAAGAAACTCGTCGGCAGGTATATCGTGCCACCTACCAGTATCGTCACCGCCCTACGCTCGAAACACCAGACGCAGCCAAGTCTCGTTTAGGTGATGCTCCTATCCGTGCTTTCGGTCCTCAAAAAGGGACATATGGTCACTTCATTGAACAAGTCGCTGACGCCATAAAGAGTACTGCTCAGCCTGATAACATCGCTAACGCTCAAGGTGGCGCATGGTTGGCTGAGTTCGGCGTCCTAGCCTTCGATCACGATCATATTCTGCGCGGTCCTTTAACAGCGCCGTATCTGTTCGCTAACGGTACCATGATGGGTGGTCGTGATGGTAAGTTCGTCCACCGCCACAGTAACGATGGTCAGGCTGGTTCGTTCGTTCAGTCAGCCGCAACTATCCCGGTCAAGTCTGGCCTTGATCTTACGGTCACTGACGCCGACCGGAACAAGCTGGCTGTCATCGTCGGCTTTGCTGACGAACTGAAAGAGCAGACCTACCCTCAGATCGAGGGACTCCTACGCGAGTCTATCCTCCAAGATACGTTATCGGCATACGATTATTACTTGTACGACGCGGAACCAGCCGTTCCTCAAATAAGGCCAGCCGCTATTAATGCGGGAGTAGATACAGCAGCGTCCACTGGTCCACTAGCTGACCTCGAATTACTGGCTGTGCGGGCTGAGTTCTTCCGTATGAAGCATCCGGTCATCGTCCTCAATCCGGTCACGTTCCAACACCTGTCTCACCGTCAGACTGACGAGTACCTGACAGCCGAACTGAATAAGATTCACGCTGACCAAGCGTTCAAAGGTATCCCCATCATCCTAAGCGAAATGTTCGCCCGAGACGGTGCGCTGATAATGGACGTGTCGCTGTTTCAGTATCGGGCCGAACCGATCGAATGGGATATCTCGGATAAAGCCGTTCTGGCGATGGCTGACGATGACGGCAACACCCCAACTATGCTGGCTGTGGGTGCCGTTGATGACGCTGGTTCGATTCATGTCAGCGACGATACCGCCAAGCTGCAAAGCATGATGCAAACATACTCAAGTGCCGTTCGTATGGTGCATCAGGTCTCATGGGTCATGACCGACAATAGCGGCACATTCCAAGTAACAGGAGTAAACTGGTAATGTTCGAGCCTAGCGGACACCCCGACTATCGCCTCGCTACCGAGAAGCACGGCGACCTAATCATCTGTTCAGTTCAGCGGATCATCGACGGAAAAATCGTCGCCACTGGGCAGCACGGTGAACTGACCTATCACGTTCCAACCAACGACCAAGTTAAGGAGACGCTCACACAGGCGGCTCAGCCTTGGTTTGATAGACTGAAAGAAGTTGTCTGATGATTGACCAGTATACCAAGCACGGCGTCCTCAAACCGATCCAAGTTGACGAGACGCGCTTTGATATCAACAAGCCAGTACAAGGCACGTCAGTTCAAGGACTTACGCAGTTGGGTCAATCCAACGGCCTTAATGCTGCTAAGTGGTGGCCTTTTTATGTCATGGCTGCCGATTCAGCTCCGTAGCGTAAAAACGCCGCTACAGCGGGTCTAATCCCCCGGTATCGGGCGTTACCCCTAAACCGTAGTTGAGCGGATCTGGCAGCGCTAAAACCGGCCTCAAAACGGTTCTCAAATAAAAACCCGCTAAACGCCGCGCGGTCGTAAGGTTCAAAAATTTACTGCTGACTCACGCTACACGCGTCCGTAGCGATCCTCTTAATTGATGGTTGGTCAGTAGTTGCAGGGGCGGAGACCCACGCTCCTGCGTCAATTACTGGTGCGTACTGGACTGCGTGTCAGTTTTTGCGGTGGGTGTGTAGTTCAGCTTCCATGCCAACCGCCTACCTTCATTGTGTTCCTGATTATTAACGCACAACGCCGTGCCCTCATAAGCCGAAAGGCGAAACCCGCTGCATGGATAAAGCGATCATACGCTTTCTTCGACAGGCGATTCAAGTAGAGTGCTGTTTTTTTGGCTCCTTTAACCCATTAGAAAATCCGATGAAAATCCAATAGGCGGGAACGATGAACATCCAAGTCGTAACGTCTGGCTTCCCACGATCAATGTTCCTGCGCTTCATCAAATAACCCATAAAGGGCAACGTTAGGAGTCCGACAAAATCAACGTCTAGGTCAGCGTATCCGGGGAATACAATATAGATAACGAAACCTACTATGAATGCAGCAACCCACAAACCTACGATACTTAGCCAATAAGACTTTCTAGGCAGTGGCCCATCGTTTCGTTTTTCAGCCACTTTTCGCCCGATGTACATTAGACCAGTGAAAAAGGCAAAGAGCATAGCAAATAGTGCTATCCAGATGAGAGCTTCCATTTCCTTATCCTATTCAACGGAGTATTTTTGAGCTGTCTTTGTAGCAGGCTCTTGCCAAGTTACATACAATAAGGAGCGCAATACTGCTTGTGATTTCTTGCCATTTTGACCAATGAACGGCAAAAAACTGTGCTTTCAAAAGTAATTCGCTTTCTGTTAAGCCTTAGACAACTCCATCAATCTGTTCCTGATTATTAACGCACGACGCCGCGCCCTCAAAGACCATGAGGCGACGGCCTTACATCTTGCGTCGGAAAAGCCTCATGGCGACACAGCGGTTACGCTAGCTTACCCGAGCTGTTTGAAATGAAGATAGTTTTGAGTAATTACTGAAATTCAAAACAAGATTATGGTTATTGGCAGAAAATCACATGAAAGAAAATGTACAGCAACCTATGTAGCTGATGGAGGCAACGTACATGAAACTCAGATTTTTTTGGACTTTTGCAGCAATCATATTCGCGGTATCTAGCGCGAACGCCAGTTGCACGGAAACGAATAGTGATATCGCTTTAGGATGGGCTGAATCGCCTCATGTCTCAGCATGGGCTAACGTTGATTCAGACTGTAAAGCGTGGACTTTTATCTCAATCGACGGCCCGCTCGAACGCTCGACTTTTAGGGCAATAAACGCAGCCATGTTGGAGAGTATGTCGGCTGGCGTCTTCACTGACCGCATGGTTTTTATCCTAAACTCTCCTGGGGGTGATTTGGATGGCGCGTATCTAAGCGCACTAGGTATGCACGGAGCAACGACTGTGATACTCGAAGATGGCCAATGTGCTTCGGCTTGTACGATTTTATTCGCGGCTGGAGAAAACCGTGTTATTGCCAAAGGTGGTTTACTGGGTATTCATTCTGCTTATTACTCCGGCAGCGGAGAACAGGCGCTTCTTGGGAACATTAAAGTAGTCAACTTTTTGGAAAGCCAGGGTGTAAAACATAAGCGAGTTATGGAGCTAATGAATACGACACCCGGAACCGACATGGTTTGGCTAAACGCGCAAAACACCAAAGCTCTTGGGTTTGCGACAAGGATAGCAAACTAGCAGGCGTCAAAATGGTAACGGGTCACATAGCCATGAATATCGCTGAACACACATGCCGCTCATCCAGCATGTCCTAGTGGCCAGCTAAACCTGACAAGTTCTTCAGTCTACCACAACGCCCTACTACCCGCTTGCCTCCCCATGTTTCCCCGTTGTACATCGCGCGGTAACAAATAGCGCAGGAATAGCTGTACTCGTTATGGTTCAAAAGGGTTAAAAGTGGGTATAACGCACTATGTAGGACCCCTTAACCCATTGGAATATATCGCCAAATTTCCTAGCATCAGTATTCAAAAGGTTAATTTTCCAAAATGCCCGATCAGGTTGTCACCCGCTTCGCCCCGTCGCCCACCGGCTTTCTGCATATTGGTGGTGCCCGTACCGCCCTGTTCAACTGGCTCTATGCGCGGGGGCGCGGTGGGAAGTTCCTGCTGCGGATCGAAGACACCGACCGGGAACGCTCGACACCCGAAGCAACAGCGGCGATTCTTCAGGGTATGGAATGGCTTGGACTGGATCATGATGGTGATGTGATCAGCCAGTTCGAGGGTGCAGAGCGTCATGCTGAGGTGGCGCATCAGTTGCTGGCGGAAGGAAAGGCATACAAGTGCTTCTCGACCCAAGATGAAATCGCCGCATTCCGGGAAAAGGCGCGGTCCGAGGGTCAATCGACCCTGTTCCGCAGCCCTTGGCGTGACGCTGACCCGACGACCCACCCGGATGCACCCTTTGTAATCCGCATCAAAGCACCTCAGAACGGAGCAACCGTGATCCGGGATCAGGTACAGGGTGACGTGACCATCCGCAACGATCAGTTGGATGACATGGTCCTGCTCCGCTCCGACGGTACGCCGGTCTATATGCTGGCAGTGGTTGTGGATGATCACGACATGGGCGTGACCCACGTGATCCGCGGCGACGACCACCTGAACAATGCGGCGCGCCAAATGATGATCTACGAAGCGATGGGCTGGGACGTCCCGGTTTGGGCACATATTCCACTGATTCACGGCCCGGATGGCAAAAAGCTGTCGAAACGCCACGGCGCATTGGGGGCGCAGGAATATCAGGCGATGGGCTATCCAGCCGCTGGTATGCGCAACTACCTTGCGCGCCTCGGCTGGAGCCACGGTGACGATGAGTTTTTTACCGACGCGCAGGCAAAAGAATGGTTCGATCTTGACGGAATAGGTAAAAGCCCGGCCCGTTTCGATTTGAAAAAGCTAGAAAATCTCTGTGGCCAGCATATCGCCATTTCCGATGATGCTGCGCTGCGGCATGAAATCGGTGCATATCTGCAAGCCGCAGGGCGCCCTGGTCTCACCGAGACACAAAATAGTGATTTGGAACGTGCGATGTATTGCCTCAAAGATCGGGCACGCAAATTCCCGGAATTGCTTGAAAAGGCTCATTTTGTATTGACATCTCGACCGATTGAGATGGATGAAAAGGCTGCAAAAGCCTTTGAGTCAGTATCCGATGGTATACTGAAAGAATTGACGCCGCATGTGCAAAATGCTAGCTGGTCGCGAGACGGACTGGAGGAGGCGCTCAATGCCTTTGCAAACGACAAGGGCATAAAGTTCGGCAAGCTGGCTGCCCCCTTGCGGGCGGTCTTGGCAGGCCGTGCTGTAACTCCTTCGGTTTTTGATATGATGCTTGTGCTGGGGCGCGAAGAAACCTTGGCACGGATGACTGACGCAGCGAACTGAAACTGATTTTATTTTCAGGTAACGCTGCTCCGCTATGAAACGGAAAGCACATTAGTGTGTGACCGCAGACCGCAGGGCCGATAACTCGTTTGGCATGCGCATGAACGAAGAAGGGACAATGATGACCGACAGCCAGAAAACAGCCACCCTCAACATACATGGCGAAAAATACGAGTTGCCGGTTCACTCGCCGACTGCTGGTCCGGATGTTATCGACATTCGCAAACTCTACAGCGACGCTGGCGTGTTTACCTATGATCCTGGTTTCACCTCGACAGCTAGCTGTGACAGCACCATCACCTATATCGATGGTGAAAAGGGCGAACTGCTGCATCGTGGCTATCCGATCGACCAACTGGCAGAGAAATCGCACTTCCTCGAAGTTTGCTACCTGCTTTTGTACGGAGAGCTGCCAGCAGCCAAAGAGTTGGAGAACTTCGAAACTACCATTACCCGTCACACGATGCTGCACGAACAGATGCAGTATTTCTATCGTGGCTTCCGCCGTGACGCGCATCCGATGGCGATCATGGTTGGTGTGGTCGGTGCTATGTCGGCGTTCTACCACGACTCCACCGACATCTCGGACCCTCACCAGCGCGAGGTCGCCTCGCACCGCCTGATCGCCAAAATGCCGACCATTGCGGCCTGGGCGTACAAATATCATACCGGCCAGCCCTTCGTTTACCCGCGAAACGATCTGGACTATGCTTCGAACTTCCTGCGTATGTGCTTCAGCGTTCCGGCCGAGGAATATGAGGTCAACCCGATCCTGAGCCGTGCAATGGATCGTATCTTTACCCTGCACGCCGACCACGAACAGAACGCTTCGACGTCGACCGTGCGTCTGGCGTCGTCTTCCGGTGCGAACCCGTTTGCCTGTATCGCGGCCGGCATCGCCTGCCTGTGGGGCCCTGCCCATGGTGGTGCAAACCAGGCCTGTCTGGAAATGCTGGAAGAAATCGGCAGCGTTGACCGCATCCCCGAGTTCATTGACCGCGCGAAGGACAAGAACGATCCGTTCCGCCTGATGGGTTTTGGCCACCGCGTCTATAAGAACTTCGACCCGCGTGCGAAGGTTATGAAGCAGTCAGCTGACGAAGTTTTGGATCTGCTGGGCGTCGAAAACAACCCGAAACTGCAGGTCGCGAAAGCACTGGAAAAACAGGCTTTGGAGGATCCGTATTTCGCCGAGAAGAAATTGTTCCCCAACGTTGACTTCTACTCGGGTATTATCCTCGAAGCGATGGGCTTCCCGACCTCCATGTTCACGCCTATCTTTGCGCTGTCGCGCACCGTCGGCTGGGTGAGCCAGTGGAAAGAAATGATCGCTGATCCACAGAACAAAATCGGCCGCCCGCGCCAATTGTACCTGGGCGAAACCTTGCGCGACTACGTAGATATCGAAAAGCGCTGATAGCACCAAATCACAAAAGCCCCGGTCGATTGTCCGGGGCTTTTTCTATAGAAGGCTCAGCTGATCACCAATCTGGGCAGGCCGCGCAAACAGATCACATCTAAGAGGCGGCAGTTTCACAGCAAGGCCAAATCGTTTTACCGCCAGCTTGAACCGCTTGGCGATCAATTCCGCATACTCACCTTGCCCGCGCATGCGGTGCCCCCACCGCGGGTCATAGTCCCTGCCCCCATGCATTTCCCGCAGCTTGGACATGATTTTTTCAGCCCGCGCAGGCTCGTTGGTCTCCAACCATTCTTGCCACAGTGTCGAGACTTCGCGCGGCAGGCGCAGCATGATCCAGCTTGCGGCATCTGCGCCCGCATCCCTGCCCGCCTCCAACAGATGTTCCAACTCGTGATCCGTGAGCCCCGGAATGATCGGCGAGGTCATGACTCGTACAGGAACGCCCGCGCCCGTCAGTCGACGAATAACGGCCAAACGACGCTGAGGCGAAGGTGCGCGCGGCTCCATCCGACGGGATAAACCTGCGTCCAGCGTGGTCAGAGAAATCCCCACCCGCACCAATCCTTGATGCGCCATCGGGGCCAAAATATCCAAGTCACGCTCGATCAACGTTCCCTTCGTTACGATTCCGATGGGGTGATTGAACTCTTGTAAGACGGAGAGGCAATCCCTTGTAATCAAGCGTGTCTTTTCAACCGGCTGGTAAGGGTCAGTATTCGTACCAAGAGCGATGGGCGCGACTTTGTATCCCTTCGCAGACAGCTCACTACGCAGTACCTCGGCCGCGTTTGGCCGCGCGATCAGGCGCGTTTCGAAATCCAAACCCGGCGATAGGCCGAGATAGGCATGAGTCGGACGCGCGAAACAATAGACGCAGCCATGCTCACATCCGCGGTACGGATTGATCGAACGATCGAAAGGTAAGTCTGGTGAGCGGTTGTAGGTAATCAGGCTGCGCGCAAATTCATCCCGTACATCCGTACGCAGCGGTGGGATATCTTCGTCTATGTCCCACCCATCGTCGCAGCGAACGGTGTCGAATTTCTCGAACCGCCCTGAATGGTTAGTGGCAGTTCCCCGCCCTCGGATATGCGGCGCAGTCATATTTGTTCTTTCTTTGTTCTCAATCTTAGTGATAATCAGAAAAACGTAAACGGACAAGCACTCCACGCAAATTCAGAGGTTTGCCAGCTAATTTTCCCAAATGACACGGTCTAGGATCTATTGAACGGAATGCAGGATGATCATGCAGATAATTCTGTCGTGGGATGTTAGAATCTGGCGTATAGGTCGGTCCCGAAACTACTGAGGTCGCAATCGTCACAGTAAAACTGCGACGTTTTGGCCAAAACGGAAAAAATGCCACCAAGGGCCGATGGTCCAAAAAGCTTAGGGAAACGACCCATGTCCGATGAAGAAGACATCGTCCTGTCCGAACTGAATGACGACGAACTGGTCGAACAGATGTTCGACGATCTTTATGACGGCCTGAAAGAAGAAATCGAAGAAGGCGTGAACATCCTGCTGGAACGCGGCTGGACGCCTTATGACATTCTGACCAAAGCTCTGGTCGGCGGTATGACCATCGTTGGTCACGACTTCCGCGATGGTATCCTCTTTGTGCCCGAGGTTCTGCTTGCGGCGAACGCAATGAAGGGTGGCATGACGATCCTCAAGCCGCTTTTGGCCGAAACTGGCGCACCACGTGTGGGCAAAATGGTCATCGGCACTGTTAAGGGCGACATCCACGACATCGGCAAGAACCTTGTGTCGATGATGATGGAGGGCGCAGGGTTCGAGGTGGTCGATATCGGCATCAACAACCCGGTCGAAAACTACCTTGAGGCGTTGGAGACTGAACAGCCGGACATTCTGGGCATGTCGGCCCTGCTGACCACGACCATGCCGTATATGAAGGTTGTAATCGACACGCTGGTCGAACAAGGCCTGCGCGAAGACTATATTGTTTTGGTCGGTGGTGCGCCGCTGAACGAAGAATTTGGCAAAGCGATCGGCGCAGATGCCTATTGCCGTGACGCGGCGGTTGCTGTTGAAACCGCCAAAACCTTCGTGTCGCGTAAACACAATCAACTGGCCGGCTGAACGGACAATCAGATTGTTCCAAAGCCGTCCGGTTTGCGGGCGGCTTTTTTGTTTTCCTGCCGACCACATACTATCCAAGGGGCGCTTAATGCAGCCAACTGAATTACCAGATGATGCCAGCCTGACAACCTCAGGTTACAACTCTGATTCCCAGGGGCGGATATTGTTGTTGGCCTGCGGCGCCCTTGCGCGTGAGATTCTGGACCTGAAGCGTCGAAATGGTTGGGATCACATGGCGCTGACTTGCCTTCCTGCAATCCTGCATGTTCACCCGGAAAAGATCACTCAGGCCGTACAGGAAGCCATCGAAAAACATCGCGAAAACTACGATCAGATTTTTGTCGTCTATGCCGACTGCGGCACCGGTGGTCTGCTAGAGAAAGCGTGTACTGAATTGGGCGTTGAGATGGTCAAAGGCCCCCATTGCTATTCTTTCTTCGAGGGGAATCAAGCATTTGAGGCGCGAGGTGAAGATGAAGCAACGGCGTTTTACCTCACCGATTTTCTGGCCCGCCAGTTCGATGCGTTTGTCTGGAAACCCCTGGGTTTGGATCGGCACCCCGAATTGCGCGATATGTATTTCGGTAACTACACAAAGCTGGTCTACCAAGCACAGATCGATGATCCAAACCTGACAGCCCGCGCCCGCGACTGTGCCGACCGGATGGGTCTGGAATTCGAGCGACGGTTTACCGGATACGGCGACCTTGAGACCACCCTTGCCGATTGGGCGAACCGCAAACCTTTAGATTAGACCCTATCAGGCGTTCTCTTGCGCGACCTCGCGGATGCGTTCGATCATAGCGCGCAAACCGTTCGATCGCTGCGCAGACAGGTGGTCGTTCAAGCCCAAACGCGCCAGCTCACCCCCTGCGTCGACCTTTGGGACCTCGCTAACCGGTAGACCGTTGTACAACGACCGCAAAACGGCGATCAGCCCTCGCACAATCAAGGCATCACTATCGCCGTCGAACCGAAAGACACCACCTTCGATGATTGGGTGCAGCCAGACTTGACTGGCACAGCCGTCAACCTTGGTTGCAGGAACTTTGAGCGCATCGTCCAGTGGGTCCATCGCCTTGCCCTGTTCAATGACATGACGATACCGGTCTTCCCAGTCCTCCAGGAACTCAAAATCCTCGACGATCTCTTCAAAGGCAGGTGTTGCCATGTTGCGGCGATCCTTTCATTGCAACCACAATTGTGAACTATGCCGCGGAACTATGCCTGTCCACCCCTTTGCGTGGCTTTTCAATCAGCGGAAAGTGCGATAACCCGTTGCAGGACTTACTGCTCTGGACGTTGAGACCATGCAAAAATCGTTTACTGTTCTCTTGGTGGCCACGCTAACCCTGTCTGCCTGCAACAGTTGGAGCAACTCTCGGGCGAACCCGTCTAATTGGTTCGGGTCCAGTACGTCCACGGAAACGGTGGATACAACCACCTATGATCCAAACGCCCTTGTGCCCGAAGTGTCAGAGGGCGGAGGTCTGTTTTCCCGACCAGTACCTGAAGATACCAGCGTTCCGATCACGCGAATTGATGAATTGAGGATTGATCCGACGCCTAACGGAGCGATCATATTTGCGTCAGGAACAGCAAGCCGGCAAGGGGCATACGACGCCCGGCTCGTTCGTTCTGAAAATGAAGAGAATCAGGAGAACGGCGTTCTGGAGTTCGTCTTTCGAGTGACTTATCCCGAAAGAGCGACAAATCAGGGAACCGAACGCTCACGCATGGTCTCTGACGCCATCAACATCAGCAAGGACGACTTGCAAGCCACCCGTTTGGTTCGGGTTATCGGGCAGCAAAACACACTGGAGTCGCGGCGCCGCTAAGCTGCGTTACAGGGCAACAACCGTGACGTTTTGTCCTTGGGCGGCCAATGCGATTTTGCCTTCACACAGCTTCAACGCATCCTCGCCGAACACTTCGAACCGCCATCCTGACATCGAGGGCAATTCACGCTCACCCGCAGCAATCTGATCCAGTTCCGAACTGGTGGCAATTAGCTTTGCCGCCACGCCTGAGCTTTCGGTTTTCGATTTCAACAGCACCCGCAGCAAGTCTGCCAAGGCCGGGTTTACCTTCAACTTGTCGCGACTGTTGTCCACCTTGGGCATTTCATCTGCCGGACAGTTCAAACCCTTATCAATGGCGGCCAGAATCCCTTCTGCAATCGCCCCTTTTCGCGCTTCGCGCAACAGCAGGCGCGAACCGCCCAGATCAGACGGCGTTCTGGGCTTGGTCGAGGCGAGCTCAATCAGCGCATCATCTTTGAACACCCGGCTGCGGGGGACGTTGTTATCCTGGGCGTAGGACTCGCGGAACTGGGCCAATTCGCGCACCACGGCCAGAAATCTGGCGGAATTTGTGCGTGTTTTTACACGCTTCCACGCATCCTCGGGGCGGATGTCATAGGTTTCCGGCTGGGTCAGCGTCCGCAATTCCTCAGCCACCCAATGACTACGTTTCGTTTTCTTCAGTTGCGCTGCGAGGTGTTCATAAATCTGGCGGAGATGCGTCACATCAGCCAGAGCATAGCTTTTTTGCGCATCCGTCAGCGGCCGCCGCGACCAATCCGTAAAGCGCGATGTTTTGTCGACACCCTGTTTGCAGATCTTGCGCACCAGCGTCTCATAGCCCACCTGCTCACCAAAGCCGCAGACCATGGCGGCGACCTGAGTGTCAAACAGTGGTTTGGGAAAGATGCCCGCTTCGACCCAGAAGATTTCAAGGTCCTGACGCGCGGCGTGGAAAACCTTGACCACATCCTCGTTTTTGAACAGCGCGTAAAGCGGATCCAAAGAAAGCCCCTCGGACAGGGGGTCCAGCAAAACCGCGCTGTCTTCATCGCTGGATGGAAACGCCAGTTGCACCAGACAAAGCTTTGAGTAGTATGTCCGTTCGCGCAGGAACTCGGTGTCTACGGTGACATAGTCATATTGCGCCGCGGCCTTGCAGAAATCGGCCAGCTCTTGCGTCGTTGTAAGGGTTTTCATACGCCGTACTGTTCTTGCTTTTGTTTTCAGCGGTTGGAGGCAGTTCTTTGCCGTACCCAACCGTAGTGCGGACCATAGGACGATTATGACAGGCGTGTAAATCACCCTGAGAGTTTCAGGGCAGCAACACCGGAGTCCGGTCTCCATTGGCGTATCGGCGCAACACTGCGGGATAAAGCTTGTGTTCCCAAATCAGAACCTTGGCGGCAAGGCTTTCAGCAGTGTCGCCTGCTTCAATCCTGATCCGCGCCTGTCCCAGGATCGGGCCGTCATCCAACGCCGCTGTGACCTCGTGAACCGAACATCCGTGCTCCGTCTCACCGGCCTCGATAGCGCGGGCATGCGTGTTGAGGCCCTTGAACTTTGGCAGCAGTGACGGATGAATATTCAACATCCGCCCCTGAAATCGAGAAACAAAGTCTCCTGTCAGAACCCGCATGAATCCCGCGAGGCAAATAATGTCAGGCTGCGCCTGCTCCAGCGGTTTCAGCAATTCAGCCTCGAATGCCGCACGGTCGCCCTTGAAGGGGCGGTGGTCCACGGCAGCCGTTGGAATTCCGCGTGCGGCGGCCTTTTTCAACCCACCTGCCTCAGCATCGTTCGACAGCACCAAACATGGCCGCGCCGGGTGGTCGCCGACCATGCTGTCGACCAGCGACACCATGTTGGATCCGCCCCCTGAAATCAGGATGGCAACGCGTTTATGGGTCACAACAATTGGCCTGTGTATGCCACACCAGGCGTTTCTGTAACGGTGCCAATGTGGGCAACGGTTTCACCGGCTTCGGCCAGCAGGACGGTTAGTTCGTCAGCACGCTCTTTGGAGCAAACAACGATCATGCCGACGCCGCAGTTGAAGGTTTTTAGCATCTCGGTCTTGTGGATGCCGCCGGTTTCGGCCATCCAGCGGAAGACGGGCGACAGGTCCCAGGCATTCAGGTCAATCGCGGCCCCCATCCCTTCGGGCAAGACGCGCGGCAGGTTCTCGGTCAAACCGCCCCCGGTGATATGAGCCAGCGCATGCACCCCCCCTGCCCGGATCGCCTGTAGCACTGGCGTTACATACAGCCGTGTCGGCGTCAGCAGCGCCTCACCCAGCGCCCCATCGCCAAACGGCGAAGGCGAGTCCCAGCTTAACCCGGAAAGATCAACCAATTTGCGGACCAGAGAATAGCCGTTTGAGTGCACTCCGTTTGAGGCAAGCCCAAGCAGGACATCACCCTTCTGCACGTCCGCTGGTAAATGCGACCCGCGTTCCATCGCACCAACCGAGAACCCGGCTAAATCAAAATCGCCATCCGGATACATGCCGGGCATCTCAGCCGTTTCACCGCCGATCAGGGCGCAGTTGGACTGCACGCAGCCCTCGGCAATACCTTCGATGATCCGGGCAGCGGTATCCGTGTCCAGCTTGCCGGTTGCAAAATAATCCAGGAAAAACAAGGGCTCTGCGCCTTGACAGACCAAATCATTTACGCACATCGCAACAAGATCAATGCCCACGCCATCAACCACGCCGGTGTCGATAGCAATTCGCAGTTTTGTTCCCACACCATCCGTCGCGGCAACAAGAATTGGGTCTTCGTATCCCGCAGCCTTGAGATCGAACAGAGCGCCAAATCCGCCAAGTCCGCTCATCACACCCGCCCGGTTCGTCCGTTTGGCCGCAGGCTTGATCCGGTCTACCAGAGCGTTCCCAGCATCAATATCGACACCCGCATCCGCATAGGTGATTCCGTTCTTGCCAGTTGTCATGTCCAGCCCCTCATGAATGGTTCCCGCGCGGGTTAGTCGATTGTGAAGCTTGTTGCAACGGTCAGGCTTGACGCGGCCATCCACCGTGATACGCAAAGCCCTCAGGCGGACATGCAGCACAAATGGTCTGAGCAATGCGCTTAAAACGATTTGGTTGAGGTTCTTGCCTTTTTTGGTGGGCATACGTCCGCTGATTGGTTGATCCTGTCGACAAGCAAAAGGCTTTGAGACCGGGAAATCGACGAACTTCTTACTAGCCCGATTGACAATGGAGGGGCTTGCAAGAAAATTCGATCAGATCGATCGATCACCCTTGGCGTCGCGGCAACATTGCTGTAACCAACGCCTGCTCCTGGGGGATTAGCTCAATTGGTTAGAGCAGAGCGCTCATAACGCTTTGGCTGGGGGTTCAAGTCCCTCATCCCCTAGGTGAGCAGCCGTCGAGAATTACGGCTATTCCTTTCAAAATCATACATCAGGCAACTGTTGTTAAGCATCTGCCCAGCATGGGCTTTTCAAGATACGCTCGTTTCAAACGACGTCGACCGAACCGAATCGTTTCACCAAAGATAACACTTGGCCGGCCTGATACTTTGATCGCCCCGATGCAAAAGACGGTCGCGCGCCCGCCCTAGTTGTCCCGGTATGCTCTTGGCTGTAGCCCAGACTGAAACCAGCTGACCAAAGAGACGATAGAGTAAACCGGCAGTCCGGTTGCCTGTTGAATGTCGGCGGCATATGGGCACATGTTCGTGCATTCCAACACTAACGCACCAAGGTCTTGATGCGCTTCTTTCATCGCAAGCGCAGCCTCGACGTTTTCGGCGCGGGCTTTTTCGACGTCTAGCGTTAATTCGTTATCCAGAATTGCCCGGGTGAATTCCTGCCCTCCCTCGGTCGAGCCGATGGGCGTGCCTTTGGGAACCCGCGCGCTGCGCAAATGGGCGTCGGTGAGGGTCGAGGCTGATATGGTTAGCACCCCTGCCCGTTTTCCCGCAGGCAGAACCCTGTTCACCATCTCGACCTGCATCAGCGATGAGGTGACGACCGGTACTGGCACCGCCTCGGATAGCTCTTTTTGGAACAGCGACAGGAACCCGCAATTGGTGGTGATCCCGTCCACTCCGTCTTTCACCAACTCATGCGCAGCAGCAATAAAGGCATCCAGCGTTCCTTCGGCTCCGCGGCGCACGACCAGATCGGGCGAGGCATCCCTAACGATGCGATAGTGTACAGGGAACGGCCAGGTCAATGCGTTGCCCATGTCACCCGGAATGCGAGGAAAGCGCGCGTCCAGCATCAAAATACCCACCGAAGCGCCGTATATCGATTTTCCGCCAGTTGCGATCATCACTCACCCCCCGCTTTTCAGTGTCACGCGTTGTAGTCAGAGTTATGTTTCGACGCGCGAAACGCAGAGTTCCCGCAGTACAGATAAAGGTCAACAGGTAAATCTGTACGCGCTCCAGAGCTAAAAGTTACCACTAAAACCAACACTTTAAACCATGTCCCCAGCCGGGTCCGTTTGTAAGGAGAATGCCTGCATCGCTGGCGTGAGCTGGGCCAGAAATTCTTGAGCAATTGTCGACAGCGGGCGCCCCTTCGCAGTGATTATGGCAAGATCCAAAGTGACCGCGGGCCGGAAGGGTCGGGTTTGATATCCCCCCTCGGCATCGAAGCTGACCGTGAAAGGATCAATCACCGCAACCCCCAGGCCCTGTTTGACAAAGCTTAACAGGTTTTCGGACAAATGCGTGTGAATCTGCGTTCTCCACGTCCGATTGGCCGCTTGAAAAACATCACGTGTCCCGCGGTGGGTCTGATGCTCTGGCCCCATCACGATAAAGGGTTCATTCTCTAGCAACTCAGGGGTCAGCACATCGTATCGGGCCAGATGGCTGCCTTCGGGAAATGTGGCCACCGTTTCGAACCTGAAGACCTGAGAGTTGAGCGTGTCGTGCAAGATCGGCACCTCAACCACGCCCACTTCGAACAGGCCCGAGATCACCCATTCTTGAATCTTCGAGGAGTATTGCGACTGGAAGCTGACCGACAAATTCGGGCGGTTGGCCGCGAAACGCGCGATCTCACGGGGCACAAAGCCAAAAGACAGCATATGCGGCGCGGCTACCTGCAACTGACCGGGGTGTTTGTTTTGCAAATCCGTCACGGCTTGCGCCACATGATCTAACCCCCTCACGACGGTATCAACCTCGCGATACAGCAGATCGGCCTCTGGCGTCGGCAGCAACCGGCCTTTGCTGCGTTCGAATAATGGTAATCGGGCTTCGCGTTCCAACTGCGCCAAAAGGTTGCTGATACCGGGTTGCGAGATACCCAGCACCGACGCGGCCCCGGTCACTGTCCCTGTCTCCATGATGGCGTGAAACGCCTGTAATTGCCTGAACCGAATGGACATCGCCCTTGACTCATCACTTTATCTGATACCCTTCCTATAACATAGTATTTGAAATGATATAGCTGCCTTGGCACGGTTCCTGACAACAACCGGGGGACCGATGAGCAATTTGAACCAGACCATCACGGGGTTTGACCTTTGGCACCTTGAGCTGCCTGTCAGATCACGGCGCAACCACGGGATCGGGTCGGTCCAAGGCAACTGCGAGGTGGTGATTCTGCGCCTGACCTCAGACGATGGGACTGAAGGGTTTGGCGAGGCGTCGCCGTGGTCCGTCTTTACTGGAACGCCCGAAGCAACCTTTGCGGCGCTTGATCGATACCTCCGCCCATTGGTCATCGGATCTTGCGTCGCAGATCGGTCCGCGATCATGTCCAGGGCCGCCTGTGCCGTCGCCCATTGCACTGAAGCCAAAGCCGCATTGGAGGCTGCCCTGCTGGATTTGACCGGACGCATAAGCGGTTTGCCAGTCTGGTCGCTGATGGGTGGGATGTGCCGGAATGAAATTCCACTAAGCTGTTCAATCGCCAACCCTGATTTCACACAGGATATTGCCCTGCTGGGCCAGCTGCGCGAGGATGGCGTTCGCACCGTCAAAGTAAAGACGGGCTTCAAAGACCACGCGTTCGATATCATGCGGTTGGAACATTTGGCGCAGCATTTCCCCGAGTTTTCGGTACGTGTCGACTATAATCAAGGCTTGTCAATCGAAACCGCCGCGGCCCAACTGCGTGACATCGCCCAATTCAAGCCGGATTTCATCGAACAACCTGTTCGCGCGTATCTGTTTGGGATGATGGCTGAACTGCGTGGTCAGATCCCTGTGCCGCTGTTGGCGGATGAAAGCGTATTTGGACCAGAAGACATGGAACGCGCAGCGCGTGAGGGCATCTGCGATGGTGTCTCGGTCAAGATTATGAAATCAGGTGGGCTTAGCCGCGGTCAGACGGTGGCTCGCATCGCCGCCACCCATGGGCTTAGCGCCTATGGCGGTGATATGTTCGAGGCAGGTCTGGCCCATCTGGCCGGAACCCACATGATCGCCGCGACCCCTGAAATCAAACTTGGGTGTGAGTTCTACCAAGCCTCATATTTCCTGAAAGAGGACATTCTTGAAGAGCCGTTCCATGTTCAAAACGGGCAGGTCATAGTCCCCGAAACGCCCGGGCTGGGCGGCCGCCCGGATCTGGGCAAGCTAGACCACTATGCCGTGGTAAAGGCGGTGGCAGCATGAACGAGCGAAAAACGATCGCTATCATCGGTGCCGGCATTGTTGGCGTGTCGGCGGCGGTCTGGCTGCAACGGGACGGGCATGACGTGGTCCTTATCGACAAAGCTGGGCCCGGCGAGGGCACCTCACACGGGAATGGAGGGGTCCTCGCGTCTTGCTCGATCATTCCTGTTACGGTTCCAGGATTGCTTGGGAAAACGCCGCGAATGCTGTTCGATCCGTCGCAGCCATTGTTCCTGAAGTGGGGCTATCTTCCCAAGCTTCTGCCTTGGCTGGTCCGGTACCTGAAACATGCAAACGCGAAGGATGTGGACCGCATCGCCGCAGCGCTTACGCCCATAGTCGGCGACAGCCTGAACGATCATCAGGCGCTGGCGCAAGGCACCGGGGCCGAAAAATGGATCGTCCCATCGGATTACCTGTTTCTATATGAAAACCGCCGACATTTCGAACGCGACGCCTTTGGCTGGGGTATTCGGCGCAAACATGGGTTTGAATGGGAAGAACTCGAAGGCGAGGCTTTCCACGCCTACGACCCGATCTTCAGCCAGGATATCGGCTTTGCCGCAAGGCTGGGCGATCACGGCCACATCACCGACCCCGGTCGGTACGTAAAAGACCTAGCCGCGCATGTCGAGGTCAATGGTGGCCGGACCATCCGTGCCGCTGTCGACGACGTGGTACGCGAAAACGGTAAGGTCACCGGTGTCCGGGCGGGCGGCGCAACAATTCACTGCGACACCGCCATTGTTACCGCCGGCGTCTGGTCCGGGCCTCTGGCCAGCAAACTGGGTGTTTCCGTTCCGCTGGAAACGGAACGCGGGTATCATCTTGAATTGGTGGAACCTTCCGCAATGCCGAGAAGTCCGGTTATGGTGGCCTCAGGCAAGTTTGTGGCCACACCGATGGATGGCCGCATAAGGCTGGCCGGTATAGTGGAGTTCGGCGGGCTGGACGCGCCGCCCTCGCGGGCTCCGTTCGAACTGATGCGCAACAACGCCCGGGCGGCCTTTCCCGGCGTGACCTGGAAGGACGAAGTGGAATGGATGGGGCACCGGCCAGCGCCTGCAGACTCGATCCCGATCATCGGAGAGGTTCCGGGGGTGAGCGGTGCGTATATGGGCTTTGGCCACCATCACATTGGCCTTACAGGCGGGCCAAAAACAGGGCGTCTTTTGGCGCAAATGATCGGCGGACGTACACCCAACACGGATATCAGCGTTTACGCACCGTCAAGATACACAGGCTAACAACCGGTGAACAACACCGGCAAAACCAACACTAAATGGGAGATCAAAATGACAAAACTAACAAGCCTTCTGGCAGCAACGGCACTGACAGCGGCCGCAGCCGCTCCGGTCGCGGCCGAAAAATGGGACATGCCGATGGCCTATTCGGCGTCGAATTTCCATTCCGCGACCGGCGCTGAGTTCGCCAAATGCGTAACAACCGGCACCGGCGGTGAGATTGAAATCGTAACCCACCCCTCGGGGTCACTGTTCAAGGGCGCGGACATCAAACGCGCCATCCAAACCGGGCAAGCCCCGATTGGTGAGCGTCTACTGTCCGGTCATCAGAATGAAAACGCGCTGTTCGGCTTTGACTCGATCCCATTCCTCGCCACATCCTTCGATGACAGTGAAAAATTGTGGGAAGCCGCCAAGCCCACGATTGAAAGTCTTCTGGCCGAACAGAACCTGACACTGCTTTATGCTGTTCCCTGGCCGCCGCAGGGATTGTATTTCAAGAACGAGGTTAACTCGGTCGCGGATATGAAAGGCATCAAGTTCCGCTCGTACAACAATGCCACATCGCGCCTGGCCGAGTTGACAGGCATGCTGCCAGTGACAATCGAAGCAGCTGAGATAAGCCAGGCCTTTGCGACCGGTGTGGCGGACTCGATGGTGTCATCGGGCTCAACCGGATATGATCGCAAGGTTTGGGAAAGCCTGAACTATTTCTATGAAGTGGATGCCTGGCTGCCGCGTAACTACGTGATGGTGAATTCAGACGTTTGGTCGGGCGTGTCTGATGCCAACAAGAACGTCATCAAGGCTTGTGCGGGATTGGCCGAATATGCGGGCAACTGGCGTGCCAAGGAATACACCGGGTTCACTCTGCAAGGCTTGCGCGATGGTGGCATGACAGTTGGTCCGGCCTCGGAGCAGATGGTCAACGAATTGAAAGAAATCGGCGTCACCATGACCAACGAATGGCTGGAAGCGGCGGGTAACGAGGGCAAAGCCATCGTCGACGCTTTCCGTGCGCAGCAGTAGCCTATCTGACGCGGGCGGCAGTGATTTGCCGCCCGTGCTTTATCCGAACAAAACAAAAGCGGGGACGGTATGGCAGCATTGCGAGGGCTTCGGTCCGTACTGGATTTCATCTATCTGGCGGCGGGCGTTCTGGCCGCGCTGAGCCTGGTTGCCATTCTGGTCCTGATCGTGGTGCAGATGCTGGCCCGTTGGACGGGTGAGGTCTTTCCCGGCGCGCCTGACTACGCCGGTTACGCAATGGCCGCAGCTTCGTTTCTGGCTTTTGCCAACGCCTTGAATCGGGGTAGTCATATCCGTGTCTCGATCCTGCTGAATGCGGTGCCGCACAAGTTCCGCCGTGTTATTGAAGTCTGGTGCTTCACCATCGGTGCCGCAGTGATGTGGTATTTCTGCTGGTACGCCTACCGCTTTGTCTATTGGAGCTGGAAATTCAACGACATCAGCCAGGGCCAAGATAAAACCCCCCTTTGGATACCCCAATCCGCCATGCTGATCGGCGCAGTCATTCTGGCCATCGCGCTGACCGATCACCTGATCCATGTTCTGTTCCGGGGCGACCACCGCATCACCCGCGATCTCGCCGATCAAAGCCACGGAGAGTAAGGGCATGGAAAACGCGTCAATCATCATCCTCTTTCTCTTTGTCCTGTTCACTCTGCTTGGCACCGGCGTCTGGGTCGGCCTCGCCCTGATGGGCGTCGCCTGGGTCGGGATGGAGCTGTTCACCACCCGCCCTGTCGGAGATGTCATGATCACGACGATCTGGTCGGCTTCCTCCTCGTGGACGCTGACGGCGCTGCCGATGTTCATCTGGATGGGTGAAATCCTGTACCGAACGCGATTATCTGAAGATATGTTCAAAGGCCTCTCACCGTGGATGGGCCCCCTGCCGGGCGGTTTGGTGCATACCAATATCGTGGGATGCACGGTCTTTGCAGCGGTGTCCGGTTCCTCAGCGGCCACACTGACCACAGTCGGCAAGATGTCGATCCCAGAACTACGCAAGCGCAACTATCCCGAACGCATGATCATAGGCACGCTGACCGGCGCGGCAACTCTGGGGCTTATGATCCCACCGTCGCTAACGCTGATCGTCTATGGCGTGACCATCAACGAATCGATCACAAAGCTGTTCTTTGCAGGTATCCTGCCGGGATTGGTTTTGGCCTTCATGTTCATGGGCTATGTCGCGATTTATTCGAAGATCGGTAAAGACTGGGCCCCGGATCAGGAAAACAAACTGAGCTTTGCCGAAAAGATCAGGAATTCGCGCTTTTTGCTTCCGGTGATCCTGTTGATCGTAGTTGTGATCGGATCAATGTATCTGGGTTATGCCACAGCGACCGAGGCCGCCGCCTTTGGCGTGATCGGAGGGCTGCTGCTGGCTGCCAGTCAGGGCTCGCTTAGCTGGAAGACTTTTGCCGAAAGCCTAATGGGAGCAACACGCACGAGCGCCATGATCGCGCTGATCCTGGCGGGTGCGGCGTTTCTTTCCCTGTCGATGGGCTTTACCGGTCTACCGCGCGGATTGGCCGATCTGATTGCCCAGTGGGACCTGACCCGGTTCGAACTGCTGATGGTGCTGCTGGTCTTTTACATCATTCTGGGGTGTTTCCTTGACGGTATTTCTTCGGTCGTGCTGACCATGGCCGTGGTCGAGCCGATGATACGTGACGCCGGGATCGATTTGATCTGGTTTGGCATCTTCATCGTGGTCGTGGTCGAGATGGCGCAGATCACACCGCCCATCGGGTTCAACCTGTTTGTGATGCAGGGCATGACCAATCACGAGATGAGCTATATCGCCCGCGCCGCGATCCCGATGTTTCTGATCATGGTGGTGATGGTTTTCGTGCTGATCTGGTTCCCGGAACTGGCAACGTGGCTGCCGGACAACCTGCGCCAAAGCCCGACCGGGTAGCATCTTTGAACCCGCTTTTGATCGCCGCCCGCAACGGGCCTTATGTTCTGCTGACGGGTTTGTTTGCCGGGTTACTGCTGCCGGGTTTGGCTCAGCCCATGCGCCCGTTTCTGCCGGCGATGGTGGTGTTGCTGCTTTTCGTTACTGTGCTGCGCATGGAACCGAGGCGCATATTCGGGTCGCTGCATGATTTGCGCCGGGTTGTGATGGGGGTCTTCGGTCTGCAACTCGCCTTGCCCTTGACCGTACTGGCGGTTGGCGCGTTGGGCGGGTGGCTGGACTCACCTGCCTTGTTCGCCTTGCTGGTCATGACTGCGGCCCCGTCGATTGCCGGAAGCCCGAATATGTGCCGGATGATGGGCTACCCATCAGAATACGCCTTTCGTTTGTTGGTGATTGGAACGGCATTGTTGCCCCTGACCATGGCGCCGGTTTTCTGGCTGGCGCCGCAACTGGATGGAATCGGTGCCGTGATGTGGGCAGCGGCAAGGTTGCTGATCACCATTGTCCTTGCAACGATGGCTGCGATCTTTGTCCATCACACATTTCTGCGCAATCCATCGCCCAAAACCGAAAGCGCCCTTGATGGCCTCGCACATATCACGCTGGCCGTTTTTGTAATTGGTCTGATGCCATCACTCAGCGAAGTCATTCTGACCGATCCAAAGCGAGCGTTGCTGTGGATTGCTTTCGCCTGTCTGGCCAATTTTGGGTTACAGCTGATTTGCTATCAGCTGTCCCGTATGCGTTTTTCACCGGGGGAGGCGACCGCGGTGTCGCTGATCGCGGGCAATCGCAACATAGCGCTGTTTTTCGTCGCGCTTGCACCCGAGATCACCGAACCGATCATGGTTTTTATCGGTGCCTACCAGATTCCCATGTACTTGACCCCGCTTGTGATGCGGCGAATCTACCGGAACAGCGCCTAGCGACCGATGATGATATCGGCGCAAAGGCCGCCCAAACGCTCACTTTTGCTCAGGCGCAGTACGCCCCCATGGGCGCGTGCAATGTCCGAGACGATGGCAAGACCTAGTCCCACACCGCTGCCCCTGTTCTGATTGCGCGCGGGATCAAGGCGCGAGAATGGCTTGATCGCCTCAGACCGTTGTTCGGGCGGGATGCCGGGCCCGTCATCTTCAACGCGGATGCGCATGGATTTTGGCGTTATAGACAAGCTGATATCGGCGCGTTCACCGTAGCGGACTGCGTTTCCGATCAAGTTTTCCACGGCGCGCCGCATCGCGGTCGGACGTAGCGCAATTGTGCCTTCCCCCTCGACCGAAACAAGGGCAACCTCATGCCCCGCTCTGCATGCGTCTTTCACGATTTGCTCAATCAACGCTATCGGCTCAACGGTTTCCGGGGACCCTTCGGTTGTCCCCTGCGAAAACTCAAGAAACGAGTCCAACAGTAGCTGCATTTCGTCAACATCTTGCTTCAAGGGCGCGGCTTCATCCTCGGGCAACATCGACAAGCCCAATTTCAGACGCGTTAGCGGCGTGCGCAAATCATGGCTGACACCGGACAGCATCATGGTCCGCTGCTCCATCTGGCGTTCGATACGTGCGCGCATGTCCAGAAAAGCGCTGCCCGCGGCGCGGACCTCGATCGCACCGCCGGGCGAATACGGCACCACCCTACCCCGACCGAAAGCTTGCGCAGCTTCGGCCAGCCGGGTGATCGGACGCAACTGATTGCGCATATACAGGAAAGAAATTGTTGTCATGACGACCGCAAAAAACACCATCGTCACGATCAACTGATGCGGCGCCGCCGGGGACAGCCGACGGCGGTCAAACTTCAGTTGCAGCAATCCGAGATCAGTATTGATGTACAACCTTGCTTCCTGACCGCTGGGCAAAGCTACGCCCTCGATATCGGGCAACAATGCCCTCAGGTCGGCCTCGACCCGCGGCGCGATAAAATCATACCAGCGACGCTGCCCGATCATGGGTTCTTCGTTGATACCTAGGAAACTGGCTGTCATGGACAGCGCCTTCAAATCAGGACGCGCGGCCGCCAGGGCCTCTTGCTGCGTTTCTGCGCCCTCCATCACGCCCACAACCAAAAGAACTTCCCGCGACGCCGCGCGGGTCATTTGTTCGGTGACGTCTTCCAGGTGTTTTTGCAGAAATGCGATCCCAACGACCAGCAACACGACAACCACCGGCAGGACCAGTATCAGCGCAGCGCGGGCATAGAGGCTGCGCGGCATATAGGGTTTGAGCCAATCCGCGGACATGCGCTAAACCTAACGGGCTGTTACGACAAGAGAAAGAGCGCAGAATGCAGGCTCCTGACGATTTCAACCCACCCACTGGCGTAGCTATAGAGCTTGTGCCGGGTTTGCGGCGTATTTTGGCCCCGAATCCATCCCCGATGACATATCGCGGAACCAACACCTATTTGTTGGGCGCAACCGAACTTGCCGTAATCGACCCCGGGCCGCTAAGCGAGTCACATCTGAACGCGATTCTGGATGCGGTCCAGCCCGGTCAGAGGATCAGCCATGTCATCGTCACACACAGCCATCTGGATCATTCACCCTTGGCGCGTCCACTTGCCGACCGTACCGGAGCACCGGTTCTGGCCTTTGGCGGGCCCGACGCCGGACGCAGCATGGTCATGGCTGAACTTGCTCAGAACGGGCTGGCGGGTGGTGGTGAAGGCATTGATACCGCTTTCCGCCCAGATAGCGAACTACCAGACGGCGCGCTTATCTCTGGTGCGGGCTGGCAGCTTGAGGTGATTCATACGCCCGGTCATCTGGGCAATCATATCGCTTTGGGCTGGGGCGATGTCTGTTTTACCGGGGATCACGTGATGGGATGGGCCAGTTCGCTTGTCTCGCCCCCGGACGGCGACCTGACCGATTTCATGACAGCCTGCCACCGCCTGCGCTCACGTGATTGGTCGGTCTTTCACGCCGGGCATGGCGCGCCGATCACCGAACCCGGCGCGCGGTTGGATTGGCTGATCAATCACCGCCTGACCCGCGAGGCGCAGATCTTGTCGGCGCTGGAAGATCAGCCCGGCACAGCCAAAGACTTGGCCCGGAGAATCTATGTAGAGACTCCAGCCGCCCTGCTACCTGCTGCCGAAAGAAATGTTTTCGCTCACCTCATCGATTTGCTTGGAAAACATCAGGTCTCAGCACAAGGACAGCTTTCGGTAAACGTCGAATTTAAAAGGCAAACCTGAACCGCCATAAGTTTTTTGCGAAATCGTTACTTTCCCCTCTGGACGGGAAAAATCGGGATTGTTATACGCCCCTCAGTTCCGGCGTAGCTCAGCGGTAGAGCAGTTGACTGTTAATCAATTGGTCGTAGGTTCGATCCCTACCGCCGGAGCCAAATTCCCCCCGCGTTTCCACTGAGCTGCGAGCAAACTATTTCTTGCCCCCAACACGGGCAACTTCGTTTGCAGTTTTAGAAGCCGCAAAGCCTTTGCAGATGGGGATTGTGACGGATATTCTATTCGGCGCGTTTCCTTGGCTTCGTTTTGGTCAAATTGGTTTTTGCATGTATCTCGAAATTGCTATCCTTCTTGCCCTCATTTGCCTGAACGGCCTTCTGGCCATGTCTGAACTTGCGGTCGTTTCTTCGCGGCCCTCGCGGTTGCAGACGCGGGCTGAGCGAGGCGACCATGGTGCGCAAGTTGCTCTGCGCTTGGCTGATGAGCCGGGGCGGTTCCTGTCGACCGTACAAATCGGCATAACACTTGTGGGTGTTCTGTCTGGCGCGTTTTCAGGTGCAACGCTAGGTATCAGAATGGCCGAAGCCCTTCCCGGGCTTGGTCTGCCTGAGCGGTACGCCACCCAAGTCGGCGTCGGGATCGTTGTTGTCGTCATCACCTATTTGTCGCTGATTGTGGGCGAACTGGTGCCCAAACAAATCGCATTGTCCAACCCCGAGGCGGTCGCCTCCCGCGTCGCACCCGCAATGCGGTTTCTGTCGATTGTGGCCCTACCGTTGGTTTGGTTTCTCGATCGGTCAGGCAAGCTGGTGCTCACCGTCTTCCGCCAGTCTGGCCGCCGAGAGTCCGGGGTAAGCGAAGAGGAAATCCGAACGCTTATCGCTGAGGCAGAAGGCGCTGGCGTGATCGAAAAAGCCGAGACGGAAATGATCGCAGGGGTAATGCGTATCGCTGACCGGACCGCAAGGGGTCTGATGACACCCCGCCACGATCTTGAAATTGCCGACGCTCAGGAAGACAAGGCGGCCATCCTCGCCCGCTTCCAAGCCTCAGGCCGGTCCCGACTGCCGTTGCGGGATGGTGCCGCGGACGATGTGATTGGCGTGCTACACAGCCGAGACTTGCTGCACGCTCCGGAAAAAGGCTTCGATGCGCGGGCGTATATGCAGCCGGCAACTATCATCAACGACACGATGCCCGCGATCCAGGTCATCGAACGACTGAAGGACGCGGCGGTTCACATCGTGCTTGTGTTTGACGAATACGGGCATTTCGAGGGGATCGTTACACCGATGGATATCCTTGGTGCCATCACGGGCGGGTTTGACGAGACCGAGCAGGCAGAGCCTAAAGTGATCGAGCGAGACGATGGCTCACTTATCGTGGCCGGATGGATGCCGGTCGACGAATTCGCGGATCGTCTGGGCCTGCAACTAAAACAGACACCTCAGTTTGAAACGGTTGCTGGGCTCGTTCTTGATTATGCGGCGAAACTTCCACAGGTCGGGCAATTCGTCGTTGTTGATGGCTGGGTGCTGGAGGTTATCGATATGGACGGGCGCCGCATTGACAAACTTCTTGTGTACAGGACTGAGGAAGCGGCCCCCTCCTACGCGAAAGGTCAGATATGACCCCGGAGACCGCCTTGTGCCAGGCTGACGAACGTAGCCGACGCTCGTTTTTCGATAGTAAGTGAGAAAAATGGTGATAGCACGCTTGGCCATCCTCTGCGCCTTGCATCCATTATCCGCCGCTCAGGCGAGCGCGCACGCAGATTGAGGCAAATCAAAGCGATGGCGCGCACCGCCTGCTAGCAACAAAGCGCATTCGGTGGGACGTTGTGGGACGTACTGTGTTCTGTGGCCTGATCCCTCAGGCAAGGCTGAACCGGTAGCTTTTGGTGTTCAGAGATCAACCGCGAAGACAGAGTTCGCAACCAAGGGACCCCCGCAGCGGCCCGACATGAGCGGTTGGAGAAGGGAGAGACAGACCTGTGTGCTTTTCAGCCTCTGCAAGTTTTGCGACAGCAGCCGTTTTGATGCCAGTCGCCGCAATCACTTTGACAACCGCCAGCCGATATAACCGCAAATACTTGGGCTTTGCCGTCTTCCCGTTGTTTTTTGGAATTCAGCAAGCTTTGGAAGGCGGGCTTTGGCTTAGTCTTGGACAGGGCGGACCTGAGACTACACATTGGTTTGCCATCGGCTTCCTTTTCTTTGCCTACTTCTTTTGGCCTTTTTGGGTTCCACTTTCCGCATATTTTGTCGAACCAAAGCGGCATCTGAAACGCATTTTTCTGATTTTTTCCCTATTGGGCGCCTTGCTTGGGGCTTTCTTGTTCGCCCCCCTTCTATTTCTGGATGAGCCGCTTCCAATCCATATTGTACAACACTCGATTCACTACAGCTCGCCGCTGATGTGGGACAGCATCATGCTGCGAACGCTCATCCGCGGAGTCTATGCGATTATCGTTTGCGCGCCCATTCTGCTGTCTTCGATCAGTGCCGTAAGAATGTTCGGGTTTCTAACTACTCTGTCAGTCATTGGTGGATTTGTAGTCGCGCATTATGCCTTCACATCGATCTGGTGTTTCGCCGCAGCCATCCTCTCGTGCTATGTGCTTTTTATTATACGGGAGGCATCCAAAAGCGTTCCAACACACAGACCAAACGAAATCTGAAAGTCGCCGTCGTGGATTCACCTGCACGCGTACCCAAGTGCCGCTGCGCGCGATCGTGGCACGACCGTCCGCTGCATTGCAGAGGGCGGCTTACCGAACTCCGGGGTTTCAGGTTAATTTCAGGACGGCAGGGTTTTGTGTTTCTCGTATTACAGCGGTTGGCTTTCCAGGTTTGAACCGCTAACTGGGGTCTCAAAGTTACAAGGCACTGCCACTTGGAAGTTATTTTGGTCCCGACAGCCGGGCCATCTTCCCGCTGACCGGCTTTCTGCTTGCGTAACAATACAATGACGCATTTACTGAGCGTGAAAAATAATACTGGGAGGCTCAAGTGAGAAAATCAACGCTACTAAGTACAGTCATTGCCGTTTGCGCAGGCGCGGCCTGGGCGGACTGCGATACCGTTACATTCTCGGATGTGGGATGGACGGACATCACCGCGACAACTGCAGCAACGACAACGGTTCTGCAGGCGCTTGGCTATGAAACGGATATCAAGATCCTATCCGTGCCGGTGACCTACACATCCCTTGCCGATGGCGATATCGACGTCTTTCTGGGCAACTGGATGCCGACGATGGAAGCGGACATCGCACCCTACCGCGAGGCGGGAACCGTCGATACGGTGCGCGCGAACCTCGAAGGGGCCAAGTACACGCTTGCGGTGAACCAAGCCGCAGCAGACCTGGGGATCGGCAACTTCGCAGATATCGCCGCGCATCAGGACGCCTTGGAAGGCAAGATTTATGGCATCGAACCTGGCAATGACGGCAACCGTCTTATCCAGGAAATGATCGATAACGATGCCTTTGGACTCAGTGGTTTTGAAGTCGCTGAAAGCTCGGAACAGGGTATGCTGGCGCAGGTCGCACGTGCGGATCGGCGAAACGAGCCGGTGGTTTTCCTGGGCTGGGAACCGCACCCCATGAACGCCAACTTCCAGTTGACCTATCTTGAGGGTGGCGATGACTGGTTTGGCCCGAACCTGGGTGGTGCGACGGTTTTCACCAACACCTCCGCAGGCTATGTCAGCGAATGCCCGAACGTCGGCAAGCTGCTTGAAAACCTGGAATTCACCCTTGCCATGGAAAACGAGATCATGGGCGCCATCCTTGATGACGGCCAAGAACCCGGCGATGCAGCAAAAACCTGGCTTGCGGCTAACACAGGCGTGCTCGATGGCTGGCTGGATGGCGTCACCACGAAAGATGGCGGTGACGCGATGATGGCGGTCAAATCAGCGCTTGAAAACTAAAGTAAAAAGACGACGAGGAGCCGGGAAACCCCGGCTCTGTTGAGGTCGGCCAATATAGGGGGGCGGCATGGATTGGCTGACCGAAAACAAGATTCCGATCGGCATTTGGGCAAGAGACATTTTTGACTGGATGCAAATCAATCTGGCGTGGTTCTTCGACACGTTGTCGGACCTGATGGACGCGTTGATCGACAGCATCCTTTGGGTGTTGCAAACCCCCCACCCACTAATCATTGTCGGCGTCTTTGCCCTGCTCACTTGGTTATTGCAGCGTAACTGGAAAACCTGCGTACTGGTGGTAATCGGCTTTCTGTTCATACTCAACCAAGGGTATTGGGAGGAAACGACCGAAAGCCTTACTCTGGTGCTGTCCGCCTGTATCGTATGTATGGCTGTTGGCGTGCCGATTGGCATCGCGGCCGCACACCGACCAAAGCTTTATTCCTTCATGCGTCCGGTTCTGGATCTGATGCAAACCCTGCCGACTTTTGTCTACCTGATCCCGGCAATCGTATTTTTTGGCATCGGGATGGTGCCGGGCCTTCTGGCGACGGTCATCTTTGTCGTACCGGCGCCGATCAGGCTGACCTATCTTGGGGTGTCCGCAACGCCCAAGGCACTGCTTGAGGCCGCGCAAGCCTTTGGAGCGACCGGGCGGCAGATACTCTGGAAGGTCGAGCTTCCATATGCCTTTCCGCAGATAATGGCGGGGCTTAATCAGACAATCATGTTGTCACTTTCAATGGTCGTTATCGCGGCGCTTGTCGGGGCGGACGGTTTGGGTGTGCCTGTGGTGCGTGCCCTGAACCAAGTCAACACGGCTCTCGGGTTCGAAAGCGGCTTTGTCATCGTCGTTGTCGCAATCATTCTCGACCGGATGCTGCGAGTGGAGCGCAAGAAATGACCCAACAGCCCGCTGTCATATTCGACAACGTTTCCATCGTCTTCGGTGATAACCCCAAAGCCGCGTTACCTTTGATGGATGAAGGCCGAGAGCGTCCCGACATACAGAAAGAAACCGGGCAGATCCTCGGGGTTCACAACTGCTCACTCGAGGTCAAAACGGGTGAGATTCTGGTACTTATGGGCCTTTCAGGTTCTGGCAAATCGACGCTTCTGCGCGCGGTGAACGCGCTGAACCCGGTCGTGCGCGGCTCGGTCACGGTCCACGATGGGGAGTGGAGTTGCAACGTCACATCTGCCGGGGCTGAGGACCTAAGAAAGGTGCGTCGTGAATGCGTATCGATGGTTTTTCAGCAGTTCGGCCTCTTGCCCTGGCGCAGCGTGTCAGAGAATGTCGGGCTTGGCCCGGAACTGGCAAAACTGCCAAAGGCGGAACGTAGCGAGCGGGTGAAGAAACAGCTTGAGCTCGTCGGGCTGTCCGATTGGGCGGACCGTCGTGTCGGCGAGTTGTCAGGCGGAATGCAACAACGCGTGGGACTGGCCCGCGCCTTCGCGACCGAAGCGCCAATCCTTCTCATGGACGAACCGTTCTCGGCCCTTGATCCACTCATACGCACCAAGCTTCAGGACGAACTTCTTGAGCTTCAGGCGCGCATCCGCAGGACGATCATTTTCGTCAGCCACGACCTCGACGAAGCCTTCAAGATCGGCAACCGCATCGCAATCATGGAAGGTGGGCGGATTGTGCAATGCGGCACACCGCGCGAGATTTTTACCCAACCGGTCAACGAATACGTCGCCGATTTCGTGGCGCATATGAACCCGCTGGGCGTGCTGTCGGCTGCGGACGTCATGGAGCCCGCAACCGGCGAGCCAATGGAAACGGTGCCCGAAGATACCGCCATTGTGGACCTGATGGATGTGCTTGCCAATAACGACGCGACGATCGGGGTTACGCAGGACGGAGCGCTGGTCGGACAAATCACACAAAGCGCTCTGATCGCAAGGCTCGTCGATCCAAGTGGTGCGGCAAAGACCTCAGACAATTAACGTTCTTGGCTGTCCATCCCGGCGACGAACGACATAGGATCGACAACGTCCACATCGTTGCAGTTGATGACCCTTTCTTGCAGCTCGACCGAAGCGAACGGCGCAACCGGCTCAGACTCTCACCGCGAAAGGTCTGGGCATCAGAACAGCAATGCTCCGGTGGTAGGCAGAAGTACGGAATAGACGCTTGTCGATGCGGTAATGAACAATCGGTTGCGCTTCGGCCCACCAAAACAGACGTTTGAGACCTCTTCTGGGATGAATATCTTACCCAGCAGCGTCCCATCGGGGTGATAGCAATGAACGCCATCTTTGGCGCTGGTCCAGATGCGATCCTGGGTATCGATCCGGAACCCGTCAAAGACGCCTGCCTCGCATTCCGCAAATACGTCCCCGCCTGAAAGACTTCCGTCGGCGCCGACGGAGAATGCCCGGATATGGTGTTCTCCGCTGGGATAGCGTGTACCGCCGCTGTCTGCGATATAGAGCGTCTTTTCGTCTAGCGAGAAGGCAAGGCCATTGGGGCAGGCAAAGTCAGTTGTCACCTTTGTAATGTCACCGGTTGCAGGGTCCAAGCGATAAACATGCTCACCATCGAGCTCAGATTCGGCTTGAAAGCCTTCGTAATCTGACTCGATTCCATATGCCGGGTCACTGAACCAGATCGTATCGTCAGACCGTACAACTACGTCATTCGGGCTGTTAAACCGCTTTCCCTCAAAATGGCTGGCCAAAGTCGTGACAGAACCATCATGCTCAATCCGAGTAACACTTCGCGTTCCATGCTCGCACGCGACGATACGTCCTTGGCGGTCGAGCGTGGACCCGTTGGTATAGCATCCCAGGCCCGAGCGGATGTCTGCAACAGCCCCTGTCAATTCATCCCAGCGAAGCCTTCGATCATTAGGAATATCGCTCCAGATAAGGGAACGGAACGCCGGGGAATAGACAGGCCCCTCGGTCCACTTACCGCCCGTCCAGATTTGTTCGATTGGCTCATCCAACTTGATGCTGCGTGCGAACCTTTTATCGCGGATTTCGTAGTTTTCAGTCTTAGTCATTGGAAGCGCCAGCCCAGTTTGCTATAAAATCCATAGCTACATAAATCACTATAGAAAGTATAGCAAGTGACCAAGATACCAGTTCCAGGGCAGCCCGTGCGGGGATCAAAAAGCGGTGCGCCCATTATGGCGTTGTTCGATCTTATCGGACGGCATTGGGCCATGGGTGTGATTTGGACCCTGAGCGAAATCGGACCATGCACGTTCAGAAAGCTGCAAGAGGAATGCGAAACAATCTCACCCGCGGCTTTGAACACACGCCTCAAGGAACTGCAGGCAGCAGGTTTCGTGCATCGGGTAGACGCCGGATACGCGGCAACGGATTTGGGTTGTCGTCTTTACACGCACCTCCGCCCTCTGGGAGATTTCAGCAAGGAATGGGCAAAACACTTAACCGCGCCAGACGACCAAAACAGATAAGCATCTTAACCTTGCGAAGCTAGTTGGCCCATCCATTCGGTGCACAAGTGCATCCGCGACCAGCACTAAGTTGAGCGCGTTAGCGTTTTTCGACTAAAAATCTTTCGCGCCCTCTGGACGGCGCAGAAACGGATTGCTATACGGCGCGAACCGTTCCGGCGTAGCTCAGCGGTAGAGCAGTTGACTGTTAATCAATTGGTCGTAGGTTCGATCCCTACCGCCGGAGCCATTTTCAACTTTCCCCGATCAGTCCGCCAAGGCGTTTTCGAATTCCGTGCGAAGTTTTCGCTTTAGAACTTTTCCCGTAGCATTCAGCGGCAGGGCGTCCACGAACACAACTTTATCCGGCACTTGCCACTTGGCGATCTTACCGTCGTAAAACGACAACACATCCTCTTCGGTTGGATCCTCGCCCTCGGCTTTGACGGCGACCAATAGCGGGCGCTCGTCCCATTTTGGGTGGGGAACGCCCACAACCGCCGCTGTCGCGAGTTGGGGGTGCGCGACTGCGATGTTCTCTAACTCGACCGAGCTAATCCACTCTCCGCCTGATTTGATGATGTCCTTGGACCTGTCGCGGATTGTCATGTACCCGTCAGGGTCAAGCGTTGCGACATCACCCGTTGCAAACCACCCATCCCGAAGCAAGTCTTCATCCTGCATCTGGAAGTAGCTGTCCAAGACCCAGTGCCCGCGCACCATAAGATCGCCCTGAGTCTTGCCGTCATGTGGCAAATCATTCCCATCATCGTCGACGATCTTCAATTCGACGCCATAGCACGGTCGCCCCTGACTCTCCCTGACTTTATGTTGTTGTTCAGGCGTCAGTTGGCGGTGTTTGGCCAGTGGGTGATTTGCCGTACCCAACGGGCTCATCTCGCTCATACCCCAGGCGTGAATAGTGTCGACGCCATAGGCTTCACGAAAGGTTTCGATCATTGAAGGCGGGCATGCGGCGCCACCGATCACCGTCCGTTCAAGGCTGGCTAGTTTGCTGCCGGATTGTGCCGCATAGGCCAGCAATCCCTGCCAGATCGTAGGCACCCCCAGCGCCAAGGTTACGCCAAACTTGTCAATCAGCTTCACCAGTGCTTCACCGTGCAGATCCGGCCCCGGCAGAACCATGCGCGACCCCGACATCGCACAGGCGTAGGGCGACCCCCAAGCATTTACATGAAACATCGGAACCACCGGCATGACCACATCCATGGCCGAGTAGCCAACAACGTCGCGCGTGTTCGATCCAAAGCTGTGCAGCACTGTTGAGCGGTGCGAATAAAGTACACCTTTCGGGTGCCCGGTCGTACCTGAGGTGTAGCACAAGCTGGATGCTGTGTTCTCATCAAAGCTGGGCCACTGGTATCCTGAATTGCCGGTCTCAATCAGGTCGTCATAGAACTTCACATCGGGAATCTGGGCGATCGCATCCTCGTTCCTTGGCCCCATCAGAACGAAATGCTGCACATCCGGCAAATGCGCGTGCAGGGACGCAACCAGTGGGATAAACGTCGCGTCAAAGAACAGAACCCGATCTTGCGCGTGATTGATGATATAGTTCAATTGCTCGGGGAACAGCCGCGGATTGATCGTGTGGCACACGAACCCAGCCCCGGACGTTCCGTAGTAAATCTCAAGATGCCGACGGTTGTTCCAGGCCAGCGTCCCGACCCGCGCCTGCGGTTCCAGCCCCAGCCCGGCCAGTACAGATGCCAGCTTCCGCGCGTTTCCTGCAATCTGGGCCCAACTGGTATCAGTCACTGTGCCATCGGTTTCGACTGAAATTATCTCGGTCTGACCATGGTAGCGTTCGGCGTGGTCAATCAGTGACGAGATCAGCAAGGGCTGCGTCATCATCTGTCCCAGCATGGGCCTTCTCCATTTTTTATTCCCGACGCGCATCGGGTGTTTTGCTTTTTCTAAGTTGGAACCCTGCCAATCATTTAATTGTCTGACAATAAGAGATTTGGGCTTTCCCCATGCGCAATCTTGTTACCATCGACAGCTTAGCCCCGGTGGCGTAGTGCGTAGGCGACCAAAGCCGCGGTCGATCCATCCTTGCCGCTAGCGGTTTCTTCACCATTGACGATTGGACCTAACGAGGTCGCAAGCTCTTTGCCCAGTTCGACACCCCACTGATCGAACGAGTTGATCCCAAGCAAGACGCCTTCAACAAAAACGCGATGTTCGTAAAGGGCAATGATCTGACCAAGTACGAATGGGGTCAGCTTTGGGAAGATCAGGGTTGAAGACGGCCGGTTCCCCGGGAAAACACGATGACGGGCCTGCCGATCCAACTCAGCGCCAGTCAGCCCGTTTTCCGCCATGCGCTGACGCGCTTCGTCCAAGGAGCGACCCCGCATCAGAGCCTCGGACTGCGCCAGACAATTGGCCAATAGCAGGCGATGGTGATGGGTCAGTTCCGGTTCATGTCCCTGTGCGGCCACCATGAACTCACAAGGGATCACATCCGTGCCCTGATGGATCAATTGATAAAACGCGTGCTGGCCGTTGGTGCCGGGTTCCCCCCAAACAACGGGGCCAGAGGCAATGGTCAATGAGATTCCGTCCATCGCGACAGACTTGCCGTTGGACTCCATTTCAAGCTGTTGAAAATACGCCGGAAGCCGCAGCAACCGTTGATCGTACGGCAAGACAGCGCGGCTGGCATGGCCCAGAACCTGACGGTGCCAAATACCGACCAAAGCCAGCATGACCGGCATGTTCTCGGCCCAATCGGCGGCGCGGAAATGGACATCCATCGCCTGCCCGCCACGCAGGAAAGCATCGAAGGCGTTCGAACCAACCGCGATCATCACCGGCAATCCAACCGGCCCCCAGACCGAGTATCGTCCACCAACCCAATCGGCAAAGCCGAATACACGCTCGTCTGGGATACCAAAGGCTTTGGTCTTGTCCACGGCACTGGACACGGCAGCGAACTGCATGCCCGGATCACCTCCGCCGTCTTCCATCCAGGCGCGCGCCGTTCGGGCGTTAGTCATGGTTTCGATCGTGGTAAAGGTTTTGGACGCTACAATCACCAGCGTCCGCTTCGGATCAAGCTGCCGCAACGTATCGGCAATATGCGCCCCGTCCACGTTTGAAACATAATGCACCCGTGGGCCATCGTGATACGGGGCCAACGCGTGGGTTGCCATCACAGGGCCAAGGTCCGAGCCGCCGATGCCGATATTCACAACGTCGGTAAAGCTGCCCCCTACCCCGGAAACTGCGCCACCGCGCACCTCTTCGGCGAACACGCGCATCCTTTGCAGCGTGTCCAAAACGTCTGGCATGACATCAAGCCCATCGACCTCAATTGGTCCACCGTCCAGGTTACGCAATGCCGTGTGCAGAACCGCGCGCCCTTCGGTTTCATTGATCTTCGCGCCCGAGAACATGGCTTCGCGCCGCTCACCGAGGTTGGCTGCTTCGCACAGATCGATCAGCGCGTCCCGAATTTTATCGTCGATCTGTGTCTTGGAATAGTCAAACAGCAGATCACCGGTGGTCGCTGAAAACGTCTCGGCCCGGTTCACGTCTTTGGCGAAGAGATCAAGGATTGTCCGCTCTTTGCTTGCAGAAGCCAGCGAGATGAGGGTGTCTAGTTGCATAATGCCTACTCCGCCCAGTGAACAGTCATACCGCTGAGAACTGCGGCGATTGGAGCCTCTTCCGGCGGCAAGGACATAGCGCGATCCAACGCGTCCCGTTTCGCGGCACCGAATATGATCAGGTGTTTCGATAACGCACCATCCAACACGGGCGCTGTCAGGGTAATACGAGCTTCGGGCTGAACTTCGGTCCGTGCGATGGCCAGAGGGGGCGCGTTGTTGTCTAACGCTGCCTCAAGCCCCGCCATTCCAGGGAACAGGGACGCGGTGTGCATGTCTTCACCCATCCCAAGAACCAGCACGGACAACGGTCTAAGTGGAGCGATCAGGCTTTCGAGTTCAGGCAATACATCCTCGGGGTCCTTACCCGGCACATAGAGCGGAATGTACTGCGCCACAGAGGCCCGGTTGGTCAGCAATCGCTCGCGGATCAGACGCTCATTCGAGCGTTCGTGATCGCCCGGCACACATCTTTCGTCTGTTGGCAGAACCTGCACGCGATCCCATTCAAGGTCCGCCGCACAGAGAACGTCGAAAATCGGGCCGGGCGTGGTTCCACCCGGAACGGCCAGTGACACCAGGTCGTGATTCAGCAAGGCGGATTCCAGATTGCCGGCCAGAACGTTCGCAACGTCGATGGCCAGCATGTCCCGGTCAGCGTATTCTTGTAGTTTCATGGATTAATCCCTTGCCAGCGGCGACCGTCTCGTTTCATCAGCAGTTCGGCGTCGCCCGGGCCTGTACTGCCACTATCATAAGGTTTGGGAACGTCCCCACGCGCCTGCCAGCCTGCAATAATCGGGTCGGTCCAAGCCCATGCGGCCTCGACCTCATCCCCGCGCATGAACAGCGTCTGGTTGCCGCGGATCACATCCATCACCAGCCGCTCGTAAGCGTCTGGCGGGTCTTGGTTTTCCGAGCCCAGTGCCTCGGCAAAACTCATATCCAAAGGCACATCGACCAAACGCATCCCGCCCGGGCCCGGCTCCTTGATCGTCACCTTCAACGTAATGCCCTCGTTTGGTTGCAACCGGATGGACAACACATTGGCATGTCGCCCGGCATCAGCGCCAAAAATCGAATGCGGCGCGTCTTTGAACATCACGTTTATGACCGAGGACCGTTCGATCAGTCGCTTACCTGTGCGCAAGTAGAATGGTGTCCCGGCCCAACGCCAGTTGCTGACGTGGGCGCGCAGGGCCACATAGCTTTCCGTGGTCGAGCGCGGGTTACCTACGGTATCCCGATAGCCCGCCCCGCTCGGCCCCGCATCAAACTGGCCGCGTACGATGTGGTGCGGTTCAACCGGATCAAGCGCGCGGATGACCTTGAGCTTTTCATCGCGCACTGCATCGGGATCGAATTTTGCCGGAGGCTCCATCGCGATCAAGCAGAGGAGCTGCATCAAGTGGTTCTGCATCATGTCGCGCATGGCCCCCGCGCGATCATAATACTCCTCGCGCCCATCAATACCGACGGACTCAGCAACCGTGATCTGGATGTGATCGACATACTGGCTATTCCAGAGCGGTTCGAACAGCATGTTGCCAAAACGAACCGCCATCAGGTTCTGAACCGTTTCCTTGCCTAGATAATGATCAATCCGGTAGATTTGCCCTTCAGAAAAATGCTCGGCCAGAATCGCGTTCAGCGCCCTCGCGCTTTCCAAGTCGTGACCGAATGGCTTTTCGACGACGATCCGTGTTTTTGGCGTAGCCAGATCATGATGCTTGATCCGCTCGGCCAACTGGCCAAACAGTTGCGGCCCCACCGAGAAGTAAAAGGCCCTTACCCGGTCATCGGTCAGCTTGGCCGCCAACCTACCCCAAGCAGTGTCCGAAAGCGCATCCAGCGGCACATAGTCGACCCGTTGAAGGAAGGTATTCAGCGCGTCGGCGTTCCGCGATTGTGATGGCGCATGGCTGCGTAACGACTCTGCGACGACTTCGCGGAACGCATCGGGGGTATACTCAGCCCGGGCCGCACCGATAATCTGTGCATCATCGGGCCATTGACCCGCGCAAAACCGCCGGAACAGTGCCGGAAGAATCTTGCGCTGTGCAAGATCGCCGGTACCGCCAAAGATGACCAAATCAAACGGGTCCACAGGTATGACACGAGAAACCATGTGTTTTCCCTACCTTACCCCTGCCGTCATGTCTAATGTTAGCGCAATCATTTCTGAACTTTTTTCCGATCTTCAAAACTCTGTCAGATACGGCCTGATGCCCTTAACTAACCTACCCCAAAGCGCTAAGTCGATTGCTAGCCTTCAAAGAACCGGATACTCGAATGAAAGACAACGCCCTTCAGGCTGCCAATATCGGCAAGTTTCAGGACAGATTAGTAACAGCTGACGGGCAAGCGCGGGCGTCCGTTCCACTGCGCAATCCAGAAACGCTTTGGTTCAATACGGGCACGTTGTGCAATATCCAATGCGTCAACTGCTATATCGAAAGCAGTCCGACCAATGACGCACTGGTATATATCTCGGCGGACGAGGTGCGGGATTACTTGGAGCAGATCAAAGCCCGCAACTGGCCGGTGCGCGAAATCGGCTTTACTGGGGGTGAGCCGTTTATGAACCCCGAAATGATCGACATGACCCGCGCGGCGTTAGAACGCGGTTACGACGTGTTGATCCTGACCAACGCAATGCAGCCAATGATGCGCCGAAAGATGCGCGATGGCCTGCTTGAATTGCAACGTGACTATGGTGACAAGTTGACTTTGCGGATTTCGGTCGACCACTACCGCCCTGAATTGCATGACGAAGAACGGGGCAAAGGCAGCTTTGCCAAAACCCTGACCGGGATGAAATGGCTGCGCGACAACGGGTTCAACATGGCCGTTGCTGGCAGGACCGTGTGGGGCGAGAGTGACACAGATAGCCGCAGCGGCTACGCTGCTTTTTTTGCTGAAAACGACTTTGATATTGATGCGCAGAACCCAAGCGAGACCGTTCTGTTCCCTGAAATGGACGAAACCGTCGAAGTTCCCGAAATCACGACTGCGTGCTGGGGTATTCTGAACAAGTCACCTGATGCGCTCATGTGTGCCAGCGCCCGCATGGTGGTAAAGCGCAAAGGTGCAGACAGGCCTGCTGTTCTGGCGTGCACGCTACTTCCCTATGCGCCTGAGTTCGAGATGGGACATACCTTGGCCGAGTCGGAAGCCGACGTACATCTCAACCATCCGCATTGCGCCAAATTCTGCGTTCTGGGTGGGGCAAGCTGCTCGGGCTGATCAGTTTAACTCGGGCGATTTCCAAAACTTCGTGCCGGACGCGGTTGCTGATACGCGCCAGCCTTTCTTGCCCAACACAAAAAATGACCGTCCGTCGGTATAGCGTACGGTCTCACTCGTCCTGTCCTCACCATGCATCGCATCGGTTCCGGCAGTGGCGTCATATCCGTGTTCAATGAATTTCTGTAAGTCGGCCTGCGTTTCGAACATGATCACGAACTTGCTTTCGAACCCGCCAATACCCATGGCTGCGCCAACACCGCCCGTTCCCATGTTCATATAGATGCGCTCCCCGGTTTCGTTCGAGACGGCAACCCCGCGCCCATAACCGGCAGAGACCGGAAAAACCGTCACTTTGCGCGAGTCGAAAACTGCATATCCGGCGCTGATGGCAAACAGGCTGTCGGCCTCGGGATTTTCAGCCAACAATTGAAACAGGACCTCGTCGGCCATAAGGTCCAACTTGACGCGGGTTTCTTCCGGCGTGGCTTCGTTCGTCACCAGATCGGCAGTGGAACTGACCGTTTCATCAACTGCGTTGGCGCCTTTTTCAAGCGTTTCTCCTACAGCCTCGGCCCCACGCCCGATCGCGTCAGCCGTGCCCTCGGCACCCTTTTTGATTTTATCCAGAACGCCTTGGGCATAAACAGGCCCGGTGATGAAAAGGCCAGCGGCTAGGAAAAGATATCGGAGCATAAAGCGACGCCTCACGTGACCACTTATCAGGTCGCCACTTTAACCCAAAAACAAATTTTAACAGCATCTCAATTCCCACCGGCCAAAATTACCGGTCGGATACCTAGTTCAATCTAAATTCACCGACCATGTTGCGCCATTCGCCTGGCGCGATCATCTTGCGGTGCGTGAACCGGACCGAGTGCAGCGGGCCTTCAATTTCACGCTGCCAGAAATCAATGAAATCAAACAATTTCGGATGGTCCGGCGCCAGATCGTACTCCTGCCAGATAAACGTGTTCAAAACGTGGATGTAGTCGGGCATATGGTAGAAGAATTCCGCCGTCGTCAGCCCGTATCCCTTAAGCATCAATTCGGTTTCGCTTTGCTTCATGCAGACCTCCAATTTTCGTGCAAGGCCCGTTAAGACTACCACAGAAACATCCTAATCCTTGGATAACAATATGTTACTCTGGTGTTACGGGGTTTTTCGCACACAAAAAGGATGCTTGCTTGCACCTTATGTGCCGGGTCTGATAAGGTGCATCCACAAGATATAGACCCTGCACAAAGAACGGGCAGTTTACGTGAGCGATACGCCAGAAACCCCAGAAAACATGGATGAAACCCCACCCGAGCGGCCCGTCTACGATGGCCCGACGGTATCCATCGAATCCGAGATGCGCACGTCCTATCTGGATTACGCCATGTCGGTTATCGTCTCGCGCGCGATCCCTGATCTGCGCGATGGGCTCAAGCCCGTGCACCGGCGCATTCTCTACGCCATGCACGAGACGGGAAATACACACGACAAAGCATACCGCAAATCCGCCCGACCCGTTGGCGATGTGATGGGTAAGTACCACCCCCACGGCGACAGTGCGATCTATGACGCTCTGGTGCGGATGGCGCAGGATTTCTCGATGTCGCTGCCTCTGCTGGATGGTCAGGGCAACTTTGGTTCGATGGACGGCGATAACCCCGCCGCCATGCGATACACCGAAGTGCGGATGGATAAGCCTGCCGCCGCCCTGCTGGCAGATATCGAAAAAGAGACGGTCGATTTCCAGGACAACTATGACGGCAAAGACCGGGAACCTACTGTTCTGCCGGCGCGCTTCCCAAACATGCTGGTCAATGGGGCTGGCGGTATTGCCGTGGGCATGGCTACGAATATCCCGCCGCATAATCTGGGCGAAGTGGTCGACGCCACTTTGGCTCTCATCGACGACCCGGACCTGACGTCAGAGCAACTGATCGAATACGTCCCCGGCCCTGACTTTCCGACCGGCGGTGTGATGCTCGGCCGGTCCGGCGCGCGCAAGGCTTATCTGGAAGGTCGCGGTAGCGTCATCATCCGGGCCAAGACCCGTGTGGAAGAGATCCGCAGGGACCGCTACGCGATTGTAGTGGACGAAATCCCGTACCAGGTGAACAAAGCAGCGATGATCGAAAAGATCGCTGAGGCGGTGCGCGAAAAACGTATCGAAGGCGTGTCTCATGTTCAGGACGAATCCGACCGCAACGGTGTCCGCGTGGTGGTTGAGCTAAAACGCGACGCAACACCCGAGGTGGTGCTGAACCAGCTTTATCGTTTCTCGCCTATGCAGACGTCCTTCGGCTGCAACATGCTGGCGCTGAATGGTGGCCGGCCAGAACAGCTGACCCTCCGCCGGTTCCTGACCTCGTTCATCGACTTCCGCGAAGATGTGGTGGCACGCCGCACCGCATACGATCTACGCAAGGCGCGCGAACGCAGCCATATCCTGTGTGGTCTGGCCGTGGCGGTCTCGAACGTGGACGAAGTGGTTGCTACGATCCGTTCGTCTGCAGACGCTGCCGAGGCGCGTGAAAAGCTGATGACCCGTCGCTGGCCTGCCGCCGAGATCGAAGGCTATCTGCGCCTGATCGACGATCCTCTGTCCAAGATGAACGACGATGGCACTTATAACCTGACCGAGGTTCAGGCCCGCGCCATCCTTGACCTGCGTCTCCAGCGCTTGACCCAGATTGGTGTCAAAGAGGTCACGGACGAGCTGGAAGACCTGGCGGCCAAGATCAAGGAATACCTTGATATTCTGTCGTCGCGTGAACGCATCATGTCGATCATCGGGGATGAGCTGCGCAGCGTGCGCGAGCAGTTTGCTGTGCCGCGCCGCACCGAGATCGTCGACTGGTCAGGCGATATGGAAGACGAGGACCTGATCGAGCGGGAAGACATGGTCGTGACCGTCACGTCCGGCGGTTATATCAAGCGGACGCCGCTGGCCGATTTCCGCGCGCAAAAACGTGGCGGCAAGGGCCTGTCTGGAATGCAGACCAAGGAAGAGGATGTTGTCACCACCCTCTTTGTTGCAAACACCCATACGCAACTGCTGTTTTTCACGACCGAAGGGATGGTCTACAAGCTCAAGACCTGGCGTCTTCCACAGTCCAGCCGGACGGGTAAGGGCAAGGCCATCGTGAACATTCTGCCGATCCCGACCGGAGTGTCGATCGCGGCGATTATGCCCGTCGATGTGCCGGACGAAGAATGGGAAAACCTTCAGATCGTGTTCGCCACCAGCGCCGGTGACGTGCGCCGCAACCGCCTGTCGGATTTTACCAATGTCCGACGCAACGGCAAGATCGCGATGAAACTGCCGGAAGGTGTGGAACTGGTTAACGCACGCATCTGCTCGGAAGATGAAGATGTGATGCTGGTCACCAATTCGGGCCGTGCGATCCGGTTCAGAACAACGGATGTGCGCGTCTTCAACTCACGTGAGTCGACAGGTGTTCGCGGGATCAAGCTGACAAATGGTGACCGCGTTGTGTCGATGTCGGTGATCCGCCACTTTGAAGCGGGACCGGACGAACGGGCAGCCTACCTCAAGATGCGCCGCGCTGTGGCGGGTATTGCCGACGATGGCGAAACCGATGAGGATGAAGCGGCACCAGGCACCATCACGCAAGAACGTTATGCCGAAATGTCTGCTGCAGAAAACCTGATCCTGACGATAACTGCGGGTGGCGCAGGTAAGCTCAGCTCCAGCCACGATTACCCCGTTCGCGGGCGTGGCGGCATGGGCGTGGCCGCGATGGACAAAGCCATGCGCGGCGGTGAACTCGTTGCGTCATTCCCGGTGGAAATCGACGATCAAATCATGCTTGCCACCTCAAAAGGCCAATCAATCCGGGTGCCGGTCGACGGTATCTCATTCCGTTCCCGCAGCGCGGGCGGCGTCAAGGTGTTCAACACAGGCAAAGGCGAAGAAGTCGTCAGTGTCGCCTGGATCGCCGATCAGGGCGAGGAAGAAGCCGACGAATAAACTCAAGGCCCCAAAGCACCTGTTTTGGGGTCTTCCGTTTCCCGTAAGGTCATAATTCGCGCTATACGCCCGTCTATATACGCAATATTTCACTCCATACATTGACTTGGTGCACGTTGCGCACTGAAACTCGCTGTCACATCGGTTTGTGATTATCTGATGGTGTGTGTGAGGTGCGATCCAAAATGAAGGTTATTGCCTGCTATTCCAACAAGGGCGGAGTGGGTAAGACGGCAACTGCAGTCAACCTTGCGTATTCCCTTTCAACGGCAGGTGTACGCACGTTGTTGTGCGACCTCGACCCTCAGGGCGCGTCGGGGTACTACTTTCGCCTTAAACCGTCCAAAAAACTGACCGAAGCACGGTTCTTTGACGATGCCAAACAGGTGCGGAAGGCAATAAGAGAGAGCGACTTCGAAAACCTCGACATCCTGCCTTCAAACCCAAGCTATCGTGAATTCGACATTCTGCTTTCACAGATGCGCGCGGGGCAGTCCCATTTGGGCCGGGCTTTGTCGGGGGTTGAAAAAGACTATGAGGTTGTCGTGCTGGATTGCCCGCCGAACCTGTCGCTTTTGTCCAGCCACATCTTTGAAACGGCCAACGCAGTTGTTGTACCGGTCATCCCCACAACTCTGTCTCAGCGTACGTTAGAGCAGTTGGTAAGAGTGTTCCGAAAAAAGAACCTGCCGACAAAAAAGCTCCACTGCTTCTTTTCGATGGTCCAACGAGCTAAGAACCTGCATCAGGACACGATCGCGGACATGAGAACTGCATATGGCAAACGGTTTCTTACGGCTCAGATTCCGTTTGCGTCCGACGTGGAAAAAATGGGGGTGCACCGCGCCCCGGTTATGGTGACGGCGCGTAGCAGCCCCGCAGCCCGAGCTTATGTATCGCTTTGTGAAGAGTTGATTTCTCGAGTCTTCAAAACCTAGACAGAGCAGTCAGTGCCCGTCTGTTCGACAGCTTACAAACCGTAAAGCGCTCCGAATTTTTCCTCAAGATAACTTAGAAACGGCTCGGGGCCAATGTCCCTGCCGCAAGCGCGCTGAATGGTTTCACGCGGTGAATAAAGCCCGCCGTGGCGTTGCAGATTCTCGCGAAGCCATCCGGTTGCGCCAGACGTATCACCAGCGGCCAGTTGCGCATCCAGATCAGGCACAGCCGCGCGCAGCGCCTGATGCAGGCAACCGGCATAGACATTACCCAGCGCGTAGGTTGGAAAATAACCAAACAGCCCAACTGACCAGTGCACATCCTGCAAACATCCGTTCGAAGGTTTATCGACGGCATAGCCGAAATCCGCCTTGAACCGGTTGTTCCATGCCGCCTCAAGATCATTGACCATTAGATCTCCGGACATCAGGGCGCGCTCAAGATCGAACCGTAGCATGATGTGCAGGTTATACTGCACCTCGTCGGCCTCGGTGCGGATGTAACCGTTGTGAACGCCGTTTGCTGCGGCGTAAAAGTCGTCAGCGTCTGCAATCCCAAAGTTTCCGAACGCTTCGACCATCTGCCCAAACAACCAACCCGTGAACGCCCGCGAGCGGCCAAGTTGGTTTTCGTAAATCCGGCTTTGGCTCTCGTGCACGCCCATCGACACGCCCTGCCCCAACGGCGTGAGCGCATAGGCTGGGTCAATGCCCTGTTCATATGCGGCGTGGCCGACCTCGTGAATGGTCGAGTAGAAACAGTTGAATGGGTCGGTCTCGCTGGTGCGCGTGGTGATCCGCACATCTAGTCCGCTGCCAGAGCTGAAAGGATGTACGGCCTTATCCAAGCGGCCAGTATTCAAGTCATAACCAAATGTCGTTGCCAGTTTCTGCGACAGGCGCATTTGGGTCAGCTCGTCAAATTTCCCCGCCAAAACCTGCGGCGCGGGTTTTTCAAGAACCGCTGCGCGCAGGGCCACCAATCGCGGACGCATCTGGTCGAAAATCTCGGAAATCTGCGCACCGGTTGTATAGGGCTCATAGTCTTCGACCATCGCGTCATAGACGTCGCCACCTTGCGCCAACGCCGCGCCTTCTTCGCGTTTCAGCGCCACAACTTCTGTCAGAACGGGCAAAAACGCACCCACGTCTTCATCCGCGCGTGCCTGCGCCCATGTGCCCTGAGCGGCAGAGGTCACGCGCGCGATTGCTTTTGCCAGATCAGCGGGCACTTTCACCGTCCGCTCATAGGTTCGGCGGATGTCGCGCAATTGGGCGCGGGCGACGTCATCTTGCGGGTCGGCTTGCTCCAGCCATTCAGCAATGCGCGGGTCAGATCGGCGCGCGTGCAAAACAGCCTCGATCGCGGCCATTTCGTCAGCACGTTGAGGGGCCGCACCACGCGGCATCACCGTTTCCTGGTCCCAACCCAGCCGCCCGGCAATCTGCCCCAAGGCCGAGGTTTCACGCTGGAAGGCCATCAACTCATCGTAGGCGCTCATCTTTTTAAACTCCGCGAATTGAGGTCACGATTGGGTATGCGGTCAGGAAACGCGCCCGCAGGATGAGGGTCCAAACAACAACGGCCAGAAACTGGTGGACGATGGCGATCTGCCACGGGGCTGCGTAGACGACTGTCACGATACCAACCACGACCTGAAGGGACAGCGCGGCAAACGCGGCATTGAAAGCAAAACGCGTTTGCGGGTGCGCGCTGCTGCTGCCGCGCCGCCAGACGATGATGCCGAAGATCAAAAGAAGGTAACCCGCGCAACGATGAATGAACTGCACCAGACCAGGACTTTCAAAGAAGTTGCGCCACATCGGCTCAAGCATCGTGGCGTCAGGAGGCAGAATCTGACCGCCGATAAGGGGCCAATCGGTGTAAGACCGCCCGGCATCTATACCAGCGACCATCGCACCGATGAGAATCTGCAAAAAGGTGAAATGCAGCAGTCCGGTGGACAGCGAGAACAGTTTGGCCTCCTTCGCGCGTCTGGCCTGCATCAGATCGCGTTCGTCGCGCCCGAGTTCAAAGATGTACCACGCAAGAAACCCGAGGATCACAAAGGCCAGCCCCAGGTGGGTCGCAAGCCGATAGCTGGCAACGGCAGTCATCCCCTCGCCCTGCGTCACGCCCGAGGCAACCATCCACCAGCCAACCGCGCCTTGAATCCCCCCAAGAGCTCCGGGGATCAGCAGCTTGCCGGTCCAACCCGTGGGGATTTTGCGCGCAATCAGGAACCCAAAGAACCCAAGCGCCCAAACCAGACCAATGACGCGGCCCAGTTGGCGATGACCCCATTCCCACCAGTAGATGAATTTGAAATCATCCAGCTCCATCCACTGGTTCTGGATGCGCCATTGGTCGATCTGTTTGTATTTGTCGAATTCAGATTGCCAATCCGCCTCATTCATCGGCGGAACAGCCCCCGTGATCGGACGCCATTCAGTGATCGACAGCCCGCTATCGGTCAGGCGGGTCAGCCCGCCCACCGCGATCATCACCACAACCAGCGCGAACAGGATCATCAGCCACGCGCGGATCGCTTTGCGTGCTCCTCCGCGCCCCCGGTCAAGCATACCCGGTTGAACGGCCTGTTGTTTTTCTGTGTCTGAGACGTCTTCGAAGATGCTGCGCTTACCGCTCATGCTGTCCTCATGTCCTGGATTTCGTCGCAAGCTAGGGCCATCAAGGGCGAAGGTCCAGCCTCAGCCCCTGTCCTTCCAGCGGACCATCTGACGCATGATCCCGTGCAGCATCTGCACATCCGCGCGTGTCATCCGCATCCGCGACCATAGATTGCGCAGGTTGGTCTTCATGCCTTCGGCTTTTTCGGGCGGGTAGAAAAAGCCCGCCTCGTCCAGCCGATCCTCATAGTGTTCGACCAGCTTTTCAACCTCGATCCCGGTCGCCCAATCGCCTTTACCCAGATCGGTGGCCTCATGCACCACATCCCCGGTTTGACGCATCCACTCATAGGCCGTCAGCAACACGCATTGGGCAAGGTTAAGCGACGCGTATTCCGGGTTTACCGGCACCGAGATTATGGCGTTTGCCTTGGCGATATCCTCATTCTCTAGCCCTGCACGTTCTGGCCCGAACAGAACCGAGACCTTTTCCCCGGCAGCCACTTTCTGGGCCGCGATCTGCATTGCGCGTTCGGGGCTGTAGACCGGTTTGGTCAATCCGCGTTGCCGGGCCGTGGTGGCAAAAACAAAAGTGCTGTCCGTCAGCGCCCCTGCAAGATCATCAAACAACTGTGCCTCGTCCAACAACCGGCCAGCGCCGCTGGACATCGCTACGGCCTTTGGGTTCGGCCATCCGTCCCGCGGGCCAACGATCCGCATCCGGTCGAGCCCAAAATTCCACATTGCCCGCGCGGCTGCACCGATGTTTTCCCCCATCTGAGGGCGCACGAGCACAAAGGAAGGCTGAGATTGATCGCTGGGCATGGCTGTCTCCGAAAACTTGGCCTGCTGTAATCGGCGCGCTGGCGCAGGGCAAGTCATCCGGGCCGCCAATTGCGCCATATACCGGCATAAAAGTTTGCTTCCCCGGCGCAATCCGCTAAACCGCGCCAAAGACTGAAAGCGAAGGACGCGCCAATGGACACCCCCGAGCAGCCGCAGATTTACCTGATCACTCCACCAACCATCAAGCTGAGCACCTTCCCAGACCGACTGGCCAGCGTGCTGGACGGGGCCGAGATCGCCTGCATCCGGCTGGCACTGGCCGGCGGGGACGAAGACGCCATCGCCCGGGCCGCCGATGCCTGCCGCGAGGTCGCGCATGCCCGTGATGTGGCGCTTGTGATCTCGAACCATGTTCTGCTGGCGCAGAGGTTGGGTCTGGACGGGGTGCACCTGGACGATGCCGCACGCTCGGTCCGGGCCGCACGCAAGGAACTGGGTTCAGACGCCATCGTCGGCAGCTTTTGCGGAGCCTCAAGCCATGACGGCATGACGGCTGGTGAGGCCGGTGCCGACTATGTTGCGTTCGGCCCGGTTGGCGCTTCGGCACTTGGTGACGGCACCAACGCCGAGCTGGACCTGTTTCAATGGTGGTCCGAAATGATCGAAGTCCCCGTTGTCGCCGAAGGCGGCTTGACCCCCGAACTTATCCGCGAGCTTGCCCCTTGCACCGATTTTTTCGGCATCGGCGATGAGATCTGGTCACAGGATGACCCGCTTGCCGCACTGAAAACCCTCACCAACGCGATGTAAGCGTTAACTCTTGCGCCCATTCAAGGGCTGCGGCATGAGATCGACATGACTCAGAACAGTGAAATCCTGTGCATCGGCTCGGTCCTCTGGGACGTGATCGGGCGGTCTGCCAGCGCGATGCGGCAAGGCTCGGACGTGCCGGGACGGATCACGCGCCTGCCCGGTGGTGTGGCCATGAATATTGCCATGACGCTGGTCCGGTTCGGAATGACCCCAACCCTGCTGACAGCCATTGGCCGTGACCCCGAGGGCGACGAACTGGTCAACGCCTGCGCCCGATTGGGCATGGTGACGGATCACGTTTACCGGTCGCAGGATTTGCCGACCGACCGCTATATGGCTGTCGAGGGCGCAAACGGGTTAATCGCCGCAATTGCCGACGCGCATTCGTTGGAAGCCGCCGGAGCCAAGATATTGAGCCCGCTGATGGATGGGTCGCTTGGTCGAACCAACGAACCTTTCCAAGGCCTTATCGCCCTCGACGGCAACCTAACGTTAACCTTGCTGGAAGAAATCGCGCAGAGCCCCGCCTTTAAACAAGCTGATCTGCGCGTTGCCCCGGCCTCACCCGGTAAGGCGGAAAGACTGCTCCCCTTCCTTCAACACTCTCGCGCGACGTTATACGTCAACCTGGAAGAGGCCGGTATCCTGTGCCAGCGCGAATTCACCGATTCTGAAAGCGCGGCCAAAGGGTTGTTGGACCGTGGCGCGCTGAGGGTTCTGGTCACGGATGGCGGCAACTCGGCCACTGTCGGCAGTGCTGATGAACTTCTGACCCAAACTCCCCCGTCTGTTCTGGTCACGCGCGTGACCGGCGCAGGAGATACTTTCATGGCGGCGCATATCGCATCCGAGGCTGAAGGCGCCACAAGCAATGAGGCGCTGAACCGAGCCCTACACGCCGCCGCAACTTATGTTTCCGGAGAAACCCCACTGTGATCGACATCCAATATTCCGCCGCGGTCCGCGCCGCAAAAGACGCGGGGCAACCCATCGTTGCGCTTGAAAGCACCATCATCACACATGGAATGCCCTACCCGCAGAACATCGAAGTGGCGGCGCAGGTTGAGCAAGACATCCGTGACGCCGGTGCCGTGCCAGCCACGATCGCCGTACTCAAAGGCAAGCTTCATGTCGGCTTGGAAGCGGATGAGTTGAAATCACTCGGTCAGGCACAAGGTGTCGCCAAGATATCCCGTGCGGACATGGCCGCCTGTATTGCGACCGGCGGAACAGGTGCGACCACCGTCGCTGCGACGATGATCGCGGCACACTATGCTGGGATCGAAGTTTTCGGCACAGGTGGTATCGGAGGCGTGCACCAGGGGGCCGAAACAACGTTCGACATCTCGGCAGACCTTCACGAACTGGCTCAAACCCCGGTCACGGTCGTCGCGGCGGGTGCCAAAGCAATCCTCGACCTAGCTAAGACGCTTGAGGTTTTGGAAACGCTGGGCGTTCCTGTCATCGCTCATGGTCAGGACGAATTCCCAGCCTTTTGGTCTGCCAAATCGCCGTACGCGGCACCGTTGCGAATGGACAACGCAGATGACATCGCCAGGGCCCACGCCACGCGGCGCGCGCTTGGTCTGCCGGGCGGCCAACTGGTCGCAAACCCGATCCCGGACGCCGACCAAATTCCGGCCGAAGAACTGGCCCCGATCATTGCCTCGGCCCAAGCTGATGCCGACGCACACCGGATCACAGGAAAAGGCGTCACGCCCTACTTGCTGCAACGGATTTATGAACGGACCGAGGGCCGTTCGCTGACGGCGAACATCGCATTGGTGCGCAATAATGCCCGGCTTGCAGCCAGAATCGCAATTGCCCTGACGAAAACTGCCTGAATTCTTTCTATTGTACCAAGACCCCGGACTGCTTAATTAAATCGGCAAACCACTCAGGATCGCAATGAACACTCCGTTTGACGAAGAACCCCATCGCCGCCCGGGCCTGTTTGCCCGGTTGCGCGCGTCCTTTCTGACGGGCATCGTCGTCATTGCCCCTGTATGGCTGACGGTTTGGTTGATCTGGTCTGTGGTAGGCTGGATCGACAGCGCGGTTCTGCCGCTGATCCCGCAGCAATTCCAACCCGAGCAGTATGTGGGCATAAACCTGCGTGGCGTCGGCGTTATCATCTTTCTGGTCTTCACCGTTCTGGTTGGCTGGATTGCAAAGGGTATTTTGGGCCGGTCCTTTATCTCGTTCACCGAAAGCTTGGTGGACCGGATGCCGGTCGTCCGTTCAATCTATTCCGGGATCAAGCAGATCTCGGAAACGGTTTTTGCGCAAACAGAGCGGTCGTTTGAAAAAGCTTGTCTCGTGCAATATCCGCGTCGCGGTATCTGGGCTATTGGCTTTGTCTCGACCAGCGCGAAAGGTGAGGTTTCGAAACGCGCAGAAACCGGTGGTGAACTACTGAGCGTGTTCATCCCAACCACGCCGAACCCAACCTCGGGGTTCCTTTTGTTTTTTCCGGTCGAAGACGTCATTCTGCTGGATATGACCATCGAGGACGCGGCAAAACTGGTGATTTCGGCGGGGCTGGTCTATCCCAACGGAAAAGAACCGAAGCAACCTCCTGAGTAATCAGCCGAACATCTCGGGCAGATTAACGGTGCTGGCTTCACCCAGCTTTGACTTGTGGTCGCTAATAAACCGATGCGTCGCCGCGCGCCCGGCCTCTTTCAGCTTGTGCAGAACCACCGGGTTTGGAACGGTTTTTGTGGCCACTGACAGTGAATTCATCAATGCATCATCGGCGATCATATGGACCAGAACGCGGCTCATCTCACCCGCATTCAACTTGCCCTCAGCCAACAACCGCTGAACAAAACTGATCGCGCGCAACTCACGAAACAAGGATGAGTTAAAGCTGATCTCGTTGATGCGGTTCTGGATCTTCTGAGGCGTTTTTGGCACCTCATCCCGTTCCAGCGGGTTGATATTAACGATCACCACATCATTTGGTAGATCATTGTTAAACAAAGGATAAAGCGCAGGATTCCCGGTGTAACCACCATCCCAATAGGCCTCTTTCCGGCCGGATTTCGGATCGTAGATTTCGACTGCCTGAAACAGGTTCGGCAAGCAGGCCGAGGCCAGAATTGCATCTGTCGAGACTTCATCACCCGTGAACACCCGGATTTTACCGCTGCGCACGCAGGTGGCGCAGACAAACAGGCGCGGGCCTTGATCAGCACAGATTTCTGCAAAGTTGAACTGATCCACCACCGGTTCCAGCGGATTGCGGTAGAACGGACCATAGGCGTAGGGCGACACAATCCGAGACCATGCGTCGCCCACCGAAAACGGCAGGGAATACTCCATCGCATGCGCGATTTGGGCAGGTTCAATCGCTTGCATCCAATTGGCAAGGCGCATATCGCCCACTGCGCCCATGCGCTCCCAAAGCTGATTCAGATTGTCGCGCGCTCCGTCGCGCCCATTCCGAACCATGCCGGACTTGAAAGCCGCACCGTTCAACGCCCCGGCCGAGGTTCCGGTGATCGCCGCAACCTCGATATCTTCTTCGTCCAATAAACGGTCCAGAACACCCCAGGTGAACGCACCATGCGCGCCCCCGCCCTGCAATGCCAAATTTATCCGTTTCATGGCGCGATCCTCTGACTTACAAAGCCGTCCAACCGCCATCGACCGAGATCGTTGTCCCCGTTATCTGTGCCGCCGCGTCCGAACACAAGAAAACCGTTGTCCCGCCCATTTGCTCAACCGTTGCAAAGGCCTTCGATGGCTGCCGTTCAAGCATCACGTTCTTTATGACATCCTCGCGGCTCATATTGTATTCCTTCATCGTATCTGGAATCTGCGCCTCGACCAGCGGCGTCAGTACATAGCCCGGGCAAATCGCGTTGCAGGTGATCGGTTCCTGAGCTGTCTCCAACGCCACGGTTTTGGTCATGCCCACCACGCCGTGCTTGGCCGCCACATAAGCCGCTTTGAACGGTGACGCCGTCAACCCGTGCGCCGACGCGATATTCACGATCCGTCCCCAGCCCGCCTTGCGCATCATCGGCAGCGCAGCCGCCATCGTGTGAAAGGCCGAGTTCATGTTGATCGCAATAATCGCGTCCCATTTTTCGACCGGGAACTGATCAATCGGGGCAACATGCTGAATGCCCGCGTTATTCACAAGAATGTCGCAAGCGCCCGCCTTTTCGATCAGCGCGCGACATTCATCGCCATTGGACATATCGGCTTTGATGTATCTCGCCTTGGTTCCGGTTTCTTGCGAAATCTCGGCAGCCAGCGCGTGATCTTCATCCCGGTCGGTGAACGAATTCAGCACCACGTTGGCTCCGGCCTTTGCCAATTCGCGCGCGACACCCAGACCGATACCCGAATTCGACCCTGTGACTATCGCTGTTTTACCCGACAAGCTCATAAGCTCTCTCCCTCAGATTTCGCGTTGGGCGCACATTGCCATGCTGCACCTGCAAAGAAAACTGGGAAACATCCGGGTGCTGCTTCTGGCGTGGAAAATGCCAAAAAAAACGCCCGCGCAAGGCGGGCGTTAAGTTATTGAGGCAGGTTTCATACAGGCAAGAAACCTATCGAGCAGTGCGTTCTTTATACGCAATTCCTTGCATTCATCCAAGCTAAAAGTTTGAAAATAAGAAAAATCATCGATACGGTGAAAGCCAACAAAATAAGGCCAGAGCAGGATTGTTTCCAAAATGAGCCCCAATTTTCTAAGCCCTGTTCGCCCTTTGATTGCGGGAATCACCTTCGTTTTTGCCGCCACGTGCGCTCATGCAGAATCGGCTCATGGCATAGCTATGTACGGGGACCCTGCCCTACCACCGGATTTTGTGTCTCTGCCCTACGTAAACCCGGATGCACCGAAGGGCGGTAAGGTCGTTTTCGGCAACACCGGCGGCTATAACAGTTTGAACCCGTTTGTGCAAAAAGGCACCTCGCCCTGGCAATTGCGATTTTGGACCCACGAGAGCCTTATGGGCCGATCCTGGGACGAACCTTTCACTCTTTACGGGTTGTTAGCCGAATCAGTTGAGACTGCGCCCGACAGGTCCTGGGTCGAATTTACCCTGCGTGAAAACGCCCGGTTCTCGGATGGCAGTCCAGTGACCGTGGATGATGTCATCTGGTCGTATGAGGTATTGGGTACAGAAGGACACCTGCGGTATCGCGGACTCTGGGGCAAGATCGACAAGATTGAACAAACAGGCCCTCGCGCGGTGCGCATCACGTTCAATGAACCTGATCGCGAACTTGCGCTGATTGCTGGACTGCGCCCCATCCTGCAAAAAGCGCAGTGGGAGGGGAAAGATTTCGCCAACGCGTCTTTGCACGACATTCCCATCGGTTCGGGTCCGTATGTGGTTGATGGGTATGAGGCTGGTCGTTACGTGACGCTGCACCGCAACCCGGAATACTGGGGTGCAGATGTCCCGTTTCGCCGCGGCACCATGAACCTTGATGAGATGCGCATCGAGTTCTACGGCGACGGCACGGTTCTGTTTGAGGCTTTTAAAGCAGGCGAACTGACAGCGGTACGTGAGTTTAACGCCGACAAATGGCAAACTCAGTACAACTTTCCGGCCGTGCAACGTGGCGATATCGTCAAAACCGAGATCCCGCATGGTAAACCTTCGGGCATGACCGGCTTCGTCATGAACACGCGCAAGGCTCCGTTTGATGACTGGCGTGTGCGTGAGGCCATGTTGCTGGCCTTTAACTTCGAATTTATCAACGACACGATTACAGGTGGCGTGCAGCCCCGGATCACATCGTATTTCTCAGGGTCCGATCTGGGTATGCAACCCGGTCCAGCAACGGGTCGTGTGGCCGAGTTGTTGGAACCCTATGCCGGCGACCTACCCCCCGGCGCGATCGAAGGCTATGCCCTGCCCGTTAGCGATGGGTCTGCCCGCAACCGAACCAATATCCGCGAAGCAAACAAACTGCTGTCCGAGGCAGGCTGGACCATTCAGGATGGCGTGCTGCGCAACGAGGCCGGTCAAGACTTTACCATCAGCGTATTGCTGCAACAGGGCGACACCGAAAGTCAGACGGCTATCGAAATCTACACGCGCGCGCTTGAGCGTCTGGGCATCACCATCAGTGTCGAGCAGGTGGACAGCGCGCAATTCGCAGGTCGGACTGCCGAACTGGACTTTGACATGACGTTCTTTCGACGGGCGCTTTCGCTGTCTCCGGGTAACGAACAGCGGCTGTATTGGGGGAGACAGGATGCCGACACGCAGGGTACCCGAAATCTGATGGGTGTTGCCTCGCCTGCGGTGGACGGGCTGATCGACACGATGTTGGCGTCAGAAACCCATGAAGATTTCGTGGCCGCAACCCGCGCTTTGGATCGGGTTCTGACAGCAGGTCGCTATGTCATACCCATCTGGAACTTCGATATCGGCCGCATCGCCCATGTGAAGGAACTGAAGCAGCCTCAGACCTTGCCAATCTATGGCGATGGCCCTGAATATATGCCGCAGGTCTGGTGGTACGAAGACTAGCTGAACACCCGTGAAGCTGTGCTGGACGGTGTCGTCTCATTTCTTGGGATGGGTCCGCACATCTGTGGGTTTAGTGACGCTAGTTTGCGACGTAGACCCTTCGCACTTTTCGGCGGATTTCAGCACACGCACACTAACATGCCATATTTAGCGCATTGAGATAGGGGTCCCGCCAGAATTTGTTTGTCTACCTAATTCCAGCTTAATTCCAAAAAACGGCCACAAGGGGCTTTACGGATCGCACTTCTTGGCTGTAACCTATTGGTATTTCAATGTGTTGTTAGACTAAATTATCCTGATTATTTCGTGAGATAACTAGCTTTCGACACGTGGCACTTTGATTTTACGGACCGGCCCCCACTCACTCCAAAATCAGGTCCGTAGGCCCGTTGCGTGTCGTGCGCGACGGGCCTATTTGATTTGGGGCTAGCGATCATTGGGTGCGACATTTTGTCATCCACGCGGAACCCTGCCCTCTTCGTAACGTGATCAAAGGGCTGGGCAGCCGTGAAACCTTAACAACGGAAAGCACACAGATGTTAAGCTGGACTGACCTTACTCAAGACTGGGACGCAATGTATTCACGCGCCAAAAGACGTTTCCCGAACCTGCGCGATCAGGATAAATCACAGCTGTGCAAAGACCGAAAAGGGTTCGAAGCGTACTTGGCCGAGCGCCACCACCTGACCGTGAACGAGGCGCACGAAGAGCTTGAGGATTTTCTGTTTACCGAAGGCCTGAACCGCGAGTGCACTCGATCTTTAGGCTAGTGACGTCACCCACAGGATTGTTGCGTCCTCGTCGCTGACCGAAATCACGTTGTGACCCATGCTGCCATCATAATAGGCACTGTCTCCCCGACGCATTTCAACTGGTTCATAGAACTCGGTGTACAGTTTCACGACGCCGGTCAGCACGAAAAGGAACTCTTCTCCGTCGTGGCGCACCCAGCCGTCAAACTCGTCCATTGAGCGGGCACGGACGCGGGCGCGATAAGGCAGCATCTGCTTTTTCGTCAGTGTCTCAGCCAGCAGTTCATGCTCGTAGGTTACGGTTGGGTGCGCTGCACCCTGTCCCATACGCGTTACGGCCATGCGTCCGATTACTTGGTCGCGCTGAGGGGGCGTAAAAAGTTGCGGCACCGAAATCTCTAATCCGGTCGCCAGCTTTTTCAGCGCGTCATAAGTCGGCGACATCTGCCCGTTTTCGATCTTGCTGAGCGTAGATCGCGCAAGCCCCGCCTGCGAGGCCGCTTGTTCCAGCGTCCAGTTCCGCGCCTTGCGCAACTGGCGCACGCGTGCGCCAAGATCAAGCGGCTCAGGATCGCTATGCTCGCCCGAGTCACGGGCAATACGGATAAGGGATGGCTGATCATTTGTGCTCATGCGCAACTCTATAGGCGCAGCCTGCGCTGCTTGCAACGCGGCAAGCGGCGCGATAGCCAGTGTCATGCTTTCCGTTTTCGACCAACGGCCACCCCAGGCCTGCCCCACACCGTTTAATCTGGCCGCGCATGTGCTGCAAAAAGCGGATAGCCGGCCAGAGAAGGTCGCCCTTTCCGTTCTGCGCAGCACTGGTACCGAGGACTGGACCTACAGCGCGCTGAAAGCGGCAATCCTAGGTACAGCCTCCGGGCTGCTGAACGCTGGGCTTAAACCCAGTGACATCGTTTTGATGCGGTTGGGAAACACAGTGGATTTTCCCATTGCCTATCTCGGTGCGATTGCGGTCGGGATCGTGCCAGTCCCCACATCGTCACAGCTGACCGAGCCGGAAACGGAACGCATGATCGCAGACCTGAACCCCGCCGCCATTCTGCGCGACCCAGACGTCGCCTGTGCGGCGCATCCTTCGCAGATCACGTTGGCCGCGCTGTCAGACATGCGCACCCTGCCCCCCGCTGAGTTTCAGTTCGGCGACCCGAACCGGCTGGCTTATGTCGTTTATACCTCTGGAACCTCTGGCAAGCCGCGCGCCGTGGCCCACGCGCATCGCGCCATCTGGGCGCGGCAGATGATGGTGGATGGCTGGTACGGGCTGCGGGATACGGATCGATTGTGCCATGCCGGGGCGTTCAACTGGACCTACACTCTCGGCACCGGTCTGATGGACCCATGGACCATTGGCGCAACGGCGCTGATCCCGGAACCGGGCACCGACCCTGACGACTTGCCCACCTTGCTGCGCGAACATCGGGCAACGATTTTTGCGGCTGCTCCCGGTGTCTTTCGCAAGTTGCTCAAGACCTCGCAGACCCTGCCTCTGCCAGACTTGCGCCACGGTCTTTGTGCAGGAGAGAAGCTGTCGCGGCATCTGCATGCGCAGTGGGCCGACGCGACCGGAACAGAATTGTACGAAGCGTACGGCATGTCCGAATGCTCGACCTTCATCTCGTCCAGCCCTGCCCACCCTGCGCGGGGTGACGCGTTGGGTCAACCGCAGCCGGGACGCCGCGTGGCAATATTAGGACCGGATGGACCCGTTCCGCAGGGGCAGGAAGGCACCATCGCCATTCACCGCTCGGACCCCGGCCTGATGCTGACCTATCTGAATGCACCCGACGAGGCTGAGGCCCGAATGCAGGGCGACTGGTTCCTGACCGGCGATCAAGGTGCTATGGCCATTGACGGGCAAATCACGTATCTGGGCCGCGACGACGATATGATGAACGCGGGCGGTTATCGCGTCTCACCGGTCGAGGTTGAGGCCGCACTGTCCAAATACCCCGGCATCACGCAAGTCGGCGCTGCGGCGGTTGAGGTCAAGCAGGACACATTTGTGATAGCTGCTTTCTACACAGGCCCGGCAAAGCTGGACGATGCCGACCTGCATGCCTATGTCGAGGCAAACCTGGCGCGGTATAAGCAACCCCGCGCTTTTATTCACATGCCCGAACTGCCCACTGGCGGTAACGGCAAACTCCTGCGCCGGGCACTTCCGGCCTACTTCAAGGCAAACACACCATGACCCAGACCGTAAAACTCGACATCATGTCCGACCCGATCTGTCCGTGGTGCTATATCGGCAAGACACATCTGGATAAGGCGTTAGCCGCGATCCCTGACCACCCGTTCGTGATCGAATGGCATCCGTTTCAACTCAACCCCGACATGCCGGACGAAGGTATGGACCGGCGCGAATATCTTGAGCGCAAGTTTGGCGGCAAAGAAGGTGCCGTCCGCGCCTATGCGCCGGTTGTTGAACATGCTGCAAAAGCTGGTCTCAGCATAGACTTCGAAGGCATGAAGCGCACGCCCAACACACTGGACGCCCATCGCCTGATCCACTGGGCCGGGATTGAGGGAAAGCAGAGCGCGGTCGTTGACGCTCTGTTCGACGCGTATTTCGTGCAGGCACGAGACATAAGCGACCACGAAGTGTTGGCCGATATTGCCGACGGTGTCGGGATGGACGCGGCCGTTGTGTTGAAGCTGCTGGACTCGAGCGCTGACCGCGACGATATTCGCGCCCGCGATACCCATTCGCGCCAGATGGGGGTCAACTCGGTTCCAACCTTCATCGTGGCCAGCCAGCACGCCGTGCCGGGCGCGCAACCTCCAGAGATGTGGGAAAAAGTGATTGGTGAGATCATGTCGCAGCTTGAGGAGCCCTCTGCAAATTAGCACAGAGGCCTGCGCATTTTGATCCTAGCACCACCTGACCTGTCGTGATAGCGCGGTCAGGTCAGGAGGACGCCATGACAGGTCGGATGTCTACGGGTGAATTCATCGCACTGATCGCAATGATGTTTGCGACCATTGCGTTTTCGATCGACTCCATGCTGCCCGCACTTCCTGAAATCGGAGCGCAACTGAGCCCCGATGACGTCAACCGGGCACAGTTGATCTTGACCTCTTTCGTACTGGGCATGGGGATCGGGACGTTCTTCGTCGGACCCTTGTCCGACGCTTTTGGGCGCAAACCAGTGATCTTTGTCGGCTCGGCCTTGTATATCGTTTCGGCGGCGGTGGCTTGGGCGAGTTCCTCGTTGGAATTGCTGTTGGTTGCACGGGTTGCGCAGGGTATCGGCTGCGCCGCACCGCGTGTGGTATCAATGGCCGTCATCCGCGACCTTTATGCAGGCCGGGAAATGGCGCGGATTGTATCAATTGCCATGATGATCTTTACGCTCGTCCCAGCAGTCGCGCCGATGCTGGGGGCTGGAATGATCGCTATTGCCGGATGGCGCGGGATCTTTACCTCATTCATCCTGTTCTCGGTCGTCACCGTCCTTTGGATGGGCCTACGCCTGCCCGAGTCCCTGAAGCAACAGGACCGCCGGCCGCTGCGATTATCCCTGATGGCCTCGGCAGCGCGCGAGATGTTCAACCATCCCACAGTCCGGGTGTCCATCTTCGTGCAGACGCTTTGCCTTGGCATGTTGTTTACCATGTTGACCATGGTGCAGCCGGTCTATGACGTGATCCACGACAGCGCGGACAGCTTCCCCTTCTGGTTCGGTTTCGTGGCTTTGATGGCAGGATCAGCAAGCCTGCTGAACGCAGCGCTGGTTATCCGGGTGGGTATGCGGCGGCTGGTGACATGGGCTTTGGGTGCGCAGATTTTCGTGACAAGTAGCGTTATCGTTCTGAATATGATGCCACTTTCGGCCAACTTGTCCTTTGCCGTTTTTGTCTTCTGGCAGACCTCGATTTTTTTCACGGCAGGTATGACAATGGGCAACCTGAACGCCATCGCGATGGAGCCCATGGGTCATATCGCAGGAATGGCCGCGTCAGTCATCGGTGCGTTCTCAACCGTTCTGGCCGCTGCCATTGCCGCCCCGATCGGACTGCTATTCGACGGGTCCCTAACCCCGCTGACCACCGGAATTTTGGTTATGAGCGCCACCGGTTTCGGGCTTATGCTGCACATGGGCCGGATCGAAAACAGGCTGCTCGTCTGACCTGTGCAGCTTCGGTAAAACTCGCTAGGCTGTCATCGACCTGAGGGGAGGTGATGAATGAGCGACTATTACGACCTAGGGACATATTCCTGTCCGATCAGCACATCTGTACCCGAGGCGCAGCTTTGGTTTGATCGCGGGCTGATCTGGACGTACGGCTACAATCACGACGAAGCTGTTGTTTGCTTTCAGCGAGCGGCTGAATTCGATCCAAACTGCGCCATGGCCTTTTGGGGAATAGCCTACGCTGCAGGACCGAATTACAATCTGCCATGGGATCTGCAGGATGAGCGTGGTCAACAAAAGGCGCTGGCACAGGCCTATGATGCGACTCAGCAGGCGCTTTCCAAAATGGAGGCCTGCACGCCGTTAGAACAGGCACTGATCCGCGCTTTGCCATCCCGCTACCCGCAGCGCGAACCGTTGCCGGACATGCACGGCTGGAACCACGATTTCGCCGACGCGATGCGCGCCGCTTTTGCAGATCATCCCGATCATCTGGACCTGCGCACGATTTATGTCGAGGCTCTGTTGAACCTCACTCCTTGGCAGATGTGGAATCTGAGTTCGGGCAAACCCGCCGAGGGCGCAGCGACGCTTGAGGCTCAGAAGGCGCTGGAAGATGCGATGGCCAACGACCCCGACGCAATGTCCCATCCGGGGCTTCTGCACCTCTACGTTCACTTGATGGAAATGTCGCCAACCCCGGAGAAAGCACTTAAGGCCGGGGATGTGCTGCGTACGCTGGTTCCTGACGCAGGCCATCTGGTGCATATGCCGACTCATATCGACGTCCTGTGTGGCCACTACCACGATGTTGTTTACTGGAACGAAAAAGCCACCGAGGCTGACTTGAAGTATTACGAGCGTGAAGGTGCGTTCAATATCTACACGGGCTATCGGCAGCACAACTATCACTTCGCCATTTACGGCGCGCTGTTTCTGGGTCAGTTGGAACCGGCCCTACGTGCCAATCAAGATATGTGGGATACCACGCCCGAGGATTTGCTTCGCATCGAAAGCCCGCCCATGGCAGATTACTTCGAAAGCTACATGTCCATGGGTCCACATATCCTGATCCGCTTTGGCCTGTGGGAGGAGGCGAAAGCCCTGAACCTTCCTGACGACCCTGACCTTTACCGCACTCTGACCGCAACGATCCACTATGCCCGCGCAATCGCATTTGCGGCCACGGGCGATGTAACGAAGGCAGAGGCCGAGGAACAACTGTTCATGTCAGCCAAAGCCTGCGTGCCAGAAACGCGATTGCTGCATAATAACCGCGTTATTGATCTTCTTGAAATCGCGCGGGAAATGCTGCGCGGAGAGATTGAGTATCGCAAGGGCAACTTCGATATCGCCTTCGCCCATCTGCGCCGATCAGTCGAATTGGACGACATGCTTCCTTATGATGAGCCTTGGGGTTGGATGCAGCCCACCCGTCACGCTCTTGGGGCACTGCTGTTCGAACAGGGCCGCGTGGCCGAGGCTGAAGCCGTCTATCGCGAAGATCTCGGATTGGGCGGCAGGCTTAGCCGTGCCTCAATCCACCCCGACAATGTCTGGAGCCTGAAGGGTTTGCACGACTGTCTGAAGGCACGCCAAGAAGACACTGAAATTACGCAGATCAAACAGAGGCTTGATCTGGCGCTGGCACGTGCAGACCGCGCTGTTGGGGCTTCGTGTTTTTGCGCTCAGGCCGCTATGAGGGCCGCGGAATGAGATACACGCTGTTGTTGCTGGCCGTGCTCTGCGGTCCAGCCTTTGCCGACCGCCAGACCTTTCCCCCTGCGGATCAGGCCAACCGCGATCCGTCTCTGGTGGCCTTTCGTGACGCCCTGCTGTCCTATGTTTCCGCAAGAGATGTCGACGCCGTCGTTGCGACCGCCTGTCCCGATATCTATCTTAGCCACGGCGGTAGTGGCGGCCCCGAAGAGCTGCGCGCCAATCTTACGCTCGAACCTGAAACCCTGTCGGAAGAGGATCAAGGCAAGGCTGATGAGTTGCGCGCGCAGTACTGGGCCGATCTGGAATACACCCTAACGCAGCCCGGCTATTTCGACGAGGAAGGTGAATTCTGGATGCCGCATCAATGGCAGATCACCTTGCCCGCGTCGCTAGATCCTCAGCTGGCCTTTTTCGTCACCGGCACTGATGTCGCCCTGCGCCAGGGACCGGACCGCGCCGCACTTACCTTGGGATTGATAAGTCATGAGGTCGTCATCGTCCGCGATTTTCAGAGCGATACCGAGTATCAGCGCGTTCTGCTGACCGACGGCGCACAGGGTTATATGCACCGGGACTATCTTTGGCCCATGACAGGCTATCGCGCCGCGTTTTCAAAATCAGACGCAGGCGACTGGCAGCTTTGCACCTTTGTCAGCGGCGACTAGGCCTTGGCCTTTTTCTTTTCGGCCACGACTTTTTCAGCCAAGTCACGGGCGATTGCGAACGCACCCTTGATCTTGTCGCTGTCCTTTTTCCAGTCACGCCGGACAATGATCTTGTTGTCTTTGACCTTGGCCAGGCCGCGTTGATCCTGGATGAATTCCACCAAGCCCTCGGGCGAGGCAAACTTGTCATTATGAAACTGAATCGTTGCGCCCTTTGGCCCGCCGTCCAGTTTGGCGATACCGGCCCGTTTGCACATGGCCTTGATGCGCACCACAAGCATAAGAGTGTTCACCTCTTTCGGAAGTTTACCGAACCGGTCGATCAGCTCTGCCGCGAACCCCTCAAGTTCAACTTTGGTCGAAAGTGACGAGAGGCGGCGGTAGAGGCCCAAACGCACATCCAGATCGGGCACGTAGTCCTCGGGTATCAGAACAGGTACGCCCAAATTGATCTGCGGCGCCCACTGATCTTCGGTCTCTGTCAAACCCTCCATCTCACCGGCTTTGATCTTGGCAATCGCCTCCTCCAGCATCGACTGATAGAGTTCATAGCCAACGTCGCGCATCTGGCCCGACTGCTCCTCACCCAGCAAGTTACCCGCACCGCGAATATCGAGGTCTTGACTGGCCAGCGTGAACCCGGCCCCCAGCGTGTCCAAGGAGCCAAGAACCCGCAGGCGTTTCTCGGCTGTGGCCGTCAGCTTCTGGCGCGGTTTTGTGGTCAGATAGGCATAGGCGCGGGCTTTTGACCGCCCAACACGGCCGCGAATTTGATAAAGCTGCGCTAGGCCGAACATATCCGCCCGATGCACGACCATCGTGTTCGCTGTTGGAATGTCCAGGCCGCTTTCCACAATCGTTGTGGCCAGCAGCACGTCATACTTGCCGTCGTAGAAAGCGTTCATCCGGTCATCAAGTTCGCCAGCCGCCATCTGGCCATGCGCTACAACATAGGTGAGTTCCGGTAGTTGTTCCTTTAGAAACTCTTCGATCTCAGGCAGGTCCGAGATGCGCGGGACAACATAAAAACTCTGCCCGCCGCGATAATGTTCACGCAGCAGCGCCTCACGGATCGTGACGGCGTCGAACTCGCTGACATAGGTGCGGATCGCCAGCCTGTCGATGGGCGGCGTACCGATAATAGACAGATCGCGCACGCCCGTCAGCGACAGTTGCAGCGTGCGCGGAATCGGCGTTGCGGTCAGGGTCAGCACGTGAATGTCAGACCGAAGCTGTTTCAAGCGCTCTTTATGGCCAACCCCAAAATGCTGTTCTTCGTCAATGATCAACAGGCCAAGATTGTTGAACCGAATACCCTTGGCCAACAGCGCATGGGTACCGATCACGATATCCACAGTTCCACGCGCCAGCCCATCGCGCGTTTGCTGCGCCTCTTTCGAGGATACAAACCGCGACAACTGACGAACCTCAAGAGGGAAGCCGCGAAAGCGTTCCTTGAACGACGCCGCATGTTGACGCGCCAGCAAGGTGGTCGGAGCAATTACGGCAACCTGTACCCCGGACATCGCCGCGACAAACGCCGCGCGCATGGCGACTTCGGTTTTTCCAAAGCCGACATCACCGCAAATCAGGCGGTCCATCGGCGCGCCTGAATGCATATCCTCCATCACTTCCGCGATCGCGCGCAACTGATCTTCGGTTTCCTGATACGGAAAGCGTGCGCTGAACTCCTCCCACGCGTGGGGCGGCGGGTCCATGACCGGAGCTTTACGCAGCGCGCGCTCAGCCGCGATCCGGATCAACTTGTCCGCCATCTCACGGATACGCTCTTTCAGCTTCGCCTTCTTGGCCTGCCACGCGCCGCCACCCAAGCGGTCCAGCAGACCTTCGTCATGGCCGTATTTCGACAGCAGTTCGATATTCTCAACCGGCAGGTAAAGCTTGGATTGTTCGGCATATTCCAACAACAAGCATTCGTGCGCAGCACCTGCGGCGGTAATAACCTCCATCCCCATGTAGCGCCCGATCCCGTGATCAACATGCACCACAAGATCACCGGGGCTGAGGGATTGGGTTTCGGTCAGGAAATTCTCAGCCTTGCGGCGTTTTTTGGGCTGTCGGATCAGGCGATCCCCCAGAACGTCCTGTTCTGCAATCACTGTCAGATTGGGGGTCTCAAAACCGCTCTCCAAGGCCCAGACCGCCAGATGCAGCCCGCGTTTGCCTACGCGCGTGCCATCGGCGACAGGGATGGCCTCGGTCAGGCCTTCGTCTTCGATCAGTCCGGTCAGGCGTTCGCGCGCACCTTCTGAGTATGATGCCAGCAGAACCGGACCTTTGGCCAGCTTATCGGAGATATGACTGGCAAGCGCACCAAACAGGCTGACGCTTTCTTGTTGTCGTTCTGGTGCAAAGTTGCGGCCAATCCGCCCACCCGCGTCAATCACGCCCGGCCCGCCGGCCTGTGGCAACGGACTGAACTGCATCACACGCCGATCTCCCACTGCCCGTTCCCACGCAGCGTCGTCCAGATAAAGCAATCCGGGCGGCGTCGGTTTGTAAACCGTGTCCATACGGGACCGATTTTCCAACGCCAGCCGTCTGGTTTCGTATTGATCCTCAATCGACTCCCACCGGGCCAGTCGTGCAGGCGTAACCTGATCATCCAACGAGACCGTGGCATCGGGCAAATAGTCGAACAAAGTCTCCAGTTTTTCGTGGAAAAACGGCAACCAGTGCTCGATGCCCTGATGTTTTCTGCCCGCGCTGACCGCCTCATACAGCGGATCGTCCGTACCAGCCGCGCCGAACTCGATGCGGTAATTCTGGCGAAATCGCGTGATGGCGGCGTCATCCAAAATGACCTCGGATACCGGGGCCAGTTCCACGACTTCCAGCTTTTCGGTTGTGCGTTGAGACACCGGATCAAAACGCCGTGCACCGTCGAGAACGTCGCCGAACAAGTCCAATCGGACCGGACCGGATTCGCCCGGAGGGAAAATGTCGATGATCCCGCCCCGTACCGCGTAGTCACCGGGTTCCATGACCGTAGGACTTTGAGTGAACCCCATGCGAACCAGAAAGTCTCGCAGCGCGGCTTCGTCAACACGGTGATTAACACGCGCCGTAAACGCGGCTTCTCTTAATACGTCCCGCGCGGGCACGCGTTGAGTTGCGGCATTCAGCGTGGTCAGCAGAACGAACCGGTCGGGCATCTGGTGCACCAACGCAGCCAGCGTCGCAACACGCGCCGCAGCAATATCGGCGTTGGGCGACACCCGGTCATAGGGCAAGCAATCCCATCCGGGGAAAACAAAAACCGGCATGTCAGGTGCGAAAAAGGCAAGGGCTGCACGCATCGCCTCCATCCGTTTGTCGTCCCGTGCGACATGGCAGACGGGCTGCCCCGAACGCTTGATCTCGTTCAGGACAAGCTGCGCGTCAAACCCCTCGGGGGCGCCGCCGACACTTACGTGGTTCGGAGCCGTCATCATCTTGCCTTTCCGAATTTCCTAGCCCAGCACACCGATCGAGAAGTTCTGGTACATGCCCCAAAGCGATGTGATCAAGATCGAAATCATACCGATGATCTGCGTGTAGATCCGGCAGCGGGTTAAAACCTTGCTCACGAACTCCAGCGTTTTTTCGCCCGCGCGCAGCTTGCGCGCTGCCCGGATGTGGAGAAGCACCACAAAACAGACCGGAAAAAGCAGAAGAAACACTGCCTGAGCAAATTCTACGCCGTAGTAGAACCCCAGCGTGCCCAGCCCGGTAAATACGAAACAGACCAACCCCAACAGGGCCAGCCCTGACACGTCAACGATATAGAGAACCCGATTACCATTGATACGCACGATATCAAGAAGGTCCTGTTCCGTCTGTCCTCTGACCCTTCGGGCGCGCACCAAAAGGTCATGCGGCACGCCCATCGTCCAATGGCTGACCGACGACCACAACACCGCCAGCGCGATCCAGTACCACAGATTCGAAAAGCTGCGCATGTCGATGATTTCGAAAAGCGTAGAGGATATGTCCAAGCGTCAGCCCTTTATTCCACGTCCTGAGGGGCTAATTCGCACCGGCGCGTTCATCCTTACCCTTGAGACCACACGGAATTCATGCCACCCAATGCGGGATTATTCAAGGAGAGCGCGACATGAAACCTACCATCGCCCCCTACCCCCTGACCCGTTTCCGCAGGGCGCGCCAATCTGCGGCGGTGCGCGGGCTGGTCCGGGAGAACACGCTGACCACGGACGATTTGATTTGGCCCGTTTTCGTGCGTGACGGTGAGGGCGTGGAAGAAGCCGTGCCCTCAATGCCTGGCGTGGTACGTAGATCCGTGGACCTGATCGCCAAGGCCGCGGTTGAGGCGCAAGCGCTGGGAATTCCGGCGATCTGCATCTTTCCCTACACGGATACCAGCCTGAAAACCGAAGACTGCGCAGAGGCGTGGAACCCCGACAATCTGTCCAATCGCGCCATCCGCGCCATCAAGGCTGCAGCCCCAGATATTGCAGTCATGACGGACGTCGCGCTGGACCCGTACAACATCAATGGTCACGATGGCTATGTCATCGATGGCGAAATTGTGAACGACGAGACGGTCTCGGCCCTGGTCAAAATGACACTGGCACAGGCCGACGCCGGGGCTGACATCATTGGTCCGTCCGACATGATGGACGGCCGAATTGGAGAGATGCGAAAGGCGTTGGAATCGGTCGGACATCAGAACGTAATGATCCTCAGCTACGCCGCCAAGTATGCGAGTGCCTTTTACGGTCCTTTCCGCGATGCGGTCGGTGCTTCGGGCGCGCTGACGGGTGACAAGAAAACCTACCAGATGGACCCGGGAAACTCGAACGAGGCCTTGCGCCTGATCGAACGCGACCTGACCGAAGGCGCCGATATGGTGATGATCAAGCCCGGCATGCCCTATCTGGATATCTGTCGCCGTGTGAAAGACACCTTTGGCGCGCCAACTTATGCGTATCAGGTGTCGGGCGAATATGCGATGATCCAAGCAGCCGCCAAGAACGGCTGGATCGACGGAGAAAAGGTCATGCTCGAAAGTCTCTTGGCCTTCAAGCGTGCTGGATGCGACGGCATCCTGACCTATTTCGCACCTCAGGTCGCGCGTATCCTGCAAGGCTAAAACCCCAAATTCCCGCAAGTTTTCGCCGATTGTGATCTGTCAGTACTCAGCTTTCCCGTGACACGCAGCCGCAATCGGCGTAGTCTTGCACACAAGATCGGGTACACCCGACATATCAGGCAGCTATACAGAGAAAACATTATGAGCAGTTCCAACGCATCCCGACTAAGCCGTCGCGGCTTTGCTTTCGGCATGGCCGGCCTTACCCTTACAGCCGCTTGCGGAAATGGCGTGGGCAACTCGAACGCGGTCAAGATTGACGCCCGTGTCGATGCCACGCTAACCGAAATGTACGCGCGCTATCCCAACACGGTTGAAATCGCCAACAAATCCAATGGCATGTTGGTCATGCCGCTGATTACCGACGCCGGGTTCATATTCGGCGGTGCCTATGGCCAGGGCGCGCTGCGCATCAATGGCGCAACGGTAGATTATTACTCGGCCGTTTCAGGCAGCGCAGGTTTACAGATCGGCGCGCAGCAGTATGCCCATGTCCTTTTCTTCATGACGCAGGACGCGCTGGACGACTTCCGCCGCTCCAGCGGTTGGACCGCCGGGGCTGACATCGGCTACGTCGTCGATGCGACCGGCGACACGCTTTCAACCGACACCACGACCTTGCGATCACCCGTCTTGGCCGCCGTATTTGGTCAGGCCGGTCTGAAATTCGGTGCAACGGTCGAAGGCACAAAATACACGCGGATCATTCCGTAACTTCGGGCTGCCACTCCCCCGATCCTGGCCCCCGCCATCAGCTCCAGGCTGTGGCGGGGTTTTTCATTTTTGCGTACCGAAACGGGAATATTCGCGGGTTGCCCCTCTTTCGGTTGGAACCCCCATACACTAGTCTTGCCGCAACAAGAATTGGATCAGGATTGTAGGCCGTAGATGGGATTTGTGTTTCGCTGGCTCGTGCGTATTACAACAGGCCTGATCCTGCTGGCATTGGCCGCGGTGGCCCTCGTATATTTCCTCGCCAGCCAATCTCTGCCGGACTATGATAAAACGGTTAAGGTCCGAGGGCTGACATCGCCGGTTGAGATCGTTCGGGATACAGCAAATGTGCCGCATATTCTGGGTCAAACTGACCCGGATGTGTTTTTTGGACTTGGCTATGCCCACGCACAGGACCGGCTGTGGCAGATGACTGTCATGCGCCGTACAGCGCAGGGCCGCTTGTCCGAAGTGTTCGGCACGCGAACCGTCCATATCGACAAATTGCTGCGCCGACTGGACCTTTATGGCCTCGCCCATCGCTCGGTTGAGGTGCAGGACGATTACACAAAGGCCGCGCTGCGTGCCTATGCCGCCGGAGTGAACGCACGGCTGGAGGAAATCAACGAAAACGCCTTAGGTCGTGGCGCGCCCGAAATGTTTCTGTTCAATGCGGGTGTATCCCCCTGGCAACCCGGCGACAGTATCGCTGTGATCAAGCTGATGGGCCTGCAACTATCTGGCCACCTTCAGGACGAGGTGCTGCGCGCCCGCACCTCATTGATGCTGAATGATTCCGAACGTCTGGCCGATATTCTGCCCGACGTGCCCGGCGCAGGCGTTGCCGCACTGCCCGAATATGCTGCTCTGTTTCCCGGTGTGCCGCGTTATGCCCAAGGCACGCCAATGCCCGAAACACCGCTGTCGCCCTTTCCGAAACGTGGCTTGGCCGGCGCATCCAACGCCTGGACTGCTGCCCCGTCACGCTCGGCCAGTGGCGGCACCTTGCTGGCCAATGACCCGCATCTGGGCTTCACCGCGCCCGGCACCTGGTATCTGGCGCGGCTGGAACTGGCTAAGGGTGGTGTGATTGGCGCGACCATCCCTGGTGTTCCCGCCGTGATGACAGGACGCAGTGATCGGTTGGGCTGGGGTCTGACCTCGTCCTATCTGGACGATCAGGACGTGCATATTGAACGGTTGAACCCCGACAACCCCGAGGAATACCTGACCCCGGATGGTTTCAAAGAATTCCGCACCCGTCCTTCGATCATTGAGATCAAGGACGAGGCACCCATAACCCTGACCCTGCGCTGGACGGAAAACGGCCCCGTCCTGCCCGGCACCCACTACGATCTGGAGACGATCACCCCGCCCGGTCATGTCGCGTCACTTTCATGGACAGCACTCAGCCCACGCGACACGTCCATAACGGCTTCGATGGAACTTATGAATGCGGACAGTGTCAGGGATGCAATTGACGTGGCCGAGCTTTTCATTGCGCCGTCACAGAACCTGTCGCTGGTCGACAAAGACACGATCGGAATGAAACTGATCGGTGCCATGCCTAAGCGTGACCTGCGCAATCAAAGCCGAGGCCGTATTCCGACGCCCGGTTGGCTGGCTGAAAACCTTTGGCAGGGCCGCTTGCCTTATGCAGATAACCCTGAATTCGTCGCGCCGGTTGGCGGTATTCTGGGCAATACCAACAACAAGATCATCGACCGCCCCTTCCCGCAGCATGTGTCCTACGAATGGGGCGACACGCAGCGTGTGCATCGCTGGGAACGCCTGATGCAATCGCGCGAGGTCCACACCCGCGATAGCTTTATCGAAGCGCAACTGGATACCGTCAGCTTCACGGCCCGGTCATTGCTGCCGCTGATCGGTGCCGACCTGTGGTTCACCGGAGCGTCGGCCCCCGAAGGCACGCCGGAACGGCAGCGCCAGATCGCCCTTTCCCTTCTGGCTGAGTGGAATGGCGAAATGAACGAACACCTGCCCGAACCGCTGATCTATGCGGCTTGGTTGCGGGCGCTGCAAAACCGTCTGATCTCGGACGAGCTTGGCCCGCTGGCGGCAGAATACAAGCATGTGGAGCCGCTGTTTATCGAGCGGGTTTACCGCGACATCGACGGGGCGTCGGTCTGGTGCGATGTCCGCCAGAGCGCCCCGAACGAGACCTGCACCGACATGGCCAGACTGGCCTTGGACGACGCATTGATCTGGATCGGTGAAACCTATGGCACGGCGCTGGAATCCTTGCGCTGGGGTGACGCCCACCAGGCCACACATGATCACCCGGTTCTGGGGTCGGTTCCCGTGCTGCGGTTCTTCGTCAACATCCGCCAATCCACCAGCGGAGGTGACAATACTCTGCTGCGCGGTCGAACCTCGGGCGAAGGTCGGGACCCGTTCCAGAACGTTCACGGTGCAGGCTATCGCGGGGTCTATGACTTTGCCGATCCGGACAGTTCGGTCTTTGTCACGGCCACCGGTCAATCGGGTCACTTCCTGTCGCGCTATTACGATGATCAGGCGCAGCTGTGGCGGCGCGGGGAATACATCCCGATGTCGCTGGATCTGGATCTGGCACGGGCCGCTGCCGTAGGGGTCACTACCCTGATCCCGCGCTGATTTAGCCTGTTTCGGCAGGACCTTGCCCTTTTGTGCTACCCGCCGTGGACGCAGACCCGCCTTTTCGCCTACGATCTTAAAGGGTCAGTGTTTTGGACCGGGGGGGTACAGATGGCCAGTATTCGCGATAGGCTAAACAATCTCGCGCGCGACTATGCAATTGCCTGGAGTTCAGGCGACCCGAACGCGGTGGCCGAGTTCTTTGCCCCTGACGGGCAAATTTCGATCAACCGGGGCGAGCCAATTATCGGTCGTTCGGCAGTGGCTGAAATGGCGCGCGGGTTTTACACCGATTTCCCCGACCTTGAGGTCAGGTGCGATATGCTGCGCTGGGCCGGATCGCACGCGATCTTCGTCTGGACACTGGAAGGCCATCATGCCGAAACAGGCAACCATGTGGTCACGCGGGGTTGGGAAGAATGGGAGCTGACAGACACCTACAAAATCCAAACGTCGCTTGGTTGGTTCGATGCGGACGATTATCAGCGTCAAATCGACGGTGTCTGACGCCTAAAGCCCCGCAAATTGCGCTGCTTGCTTATCGGTCCAAAGAACGGTGATCTGAAACCCATCGTCCGTTTGTTTTTCAGACCGAACCACATCCTGCCGAAACAGCCAGGCGCGCTTGTTGCCTTCGGCAAAATCCAACGAAAGCACTTCCTCATGTCGCGCGCCCTGCAACTTGGCTGCAATTTCAGCCAAAAGGGGGTCAACGCCTTCACCTGTTACGGCTGAAATGGCAAATATTGCAGGGTCGCGGTCGGCCCGCTTCAATGCCGCTTCGCGTTCTTCGTCGTTCAGCAAGTCGATCTTGTTCCACACATCCAACCGCGGGCGTTCGTCATCCACACCCAATGATGTCAGGATCGCATCTACATCCTGTGCCTGCGCTTCGCTGTCTTCGTGGCTTATGTCACGGACATGAATGATGATATCGGCGCCCAAAACTTCTTCCAGCGTGGCCCGGAAAGCCGCAACCAGCTCGGTCGGCAGGTTCGATATAAACCCTACCGTGTCCGACAGTATCACCTCGGGCCCATCGGGCAGTTCGACACGGCGCATGGTTGGGTCCAGCGTCGCAAACAGCATGTCCTTGGCCATAACCTTGGCCCCGGTCAGGCGATTGAACAGCGTGGATTTCCCGGCGTTGGTATAGCCCACCAGCGCGACAATCGGGTACGGAACCTTGGCCCGCGCAGCACGATGCAGCGTTCGCGTCTTGACCACTTTCTGAAGTTGCCGGCGTAACCGCACGAGTTGTTCGTCAATGGCGCGGCGGTCGGCCTCGATCTGGGTTTCACCTGGACCACCAACAAAACCTAATCCGCCCCGCTGACGCTCAAGGTGTGTCCACGCGCGCACCAGTCGCGTTCGCTGATAGCTGAGCGCGGCCATCTCGACCTGCAACACACCCTCGCGGGTGCGGGCGCGGTCACTAAAAATCTCTAAGATCAGACCGGTACGGTCTAGAATCTTGACCTTCCAGGCCTTTTCAAGATTGCGCTGCTGCACAGGCGTCACTGGCCCGTCAATCAGAACCAATTCGATCTTGTTGTCGTGCAGACGCTCGGCCAATTCCTCAATCTTACCGCTTCCAAACAACAAACCAGGTTGGGCACGTTGCAGGCGCACGATTTCTGACCCGATCACATCCAAGTCGGGCAAAGCGGCGGCCAAAGCCACCGCCTCTTCCAGCGCTGGTCCGGGAACGCGGCGCTGTTCATCTGATTTGATTTCCGGATGCAACACCCAAGCGCGGGTGTGCATCCTGTCATGTTCCATCAAGAGGCGTCTTCGCCCTCATAAAGGCTGATCGGCTGCGACGGCATGATGGTCGAAATCGCGTGTTTGTAGACAAGCTGCGACTGACCGTCGCGGCGCAGTAACACGCAGAAATTATCGAACCAGGTGATAACACCCTGCAATTTTACACCGTTGATCAGGAATATTGTGACCGGGACCTTTGCTTTCCGTACATTGTTCAGGAACGCGTCCTGCAGATTCTGTCTGTCCGAAGCCATATTTTTATAATCTCGCCATTGTTCTTGCTACGCGCTGCGGACCAACGCGCTCCCTCCGGGTGAGTATGGAGTGTCATTAACCGAGTTTCCAGATGAAAAAACAGTCAATTCGCATATGAGGAAGATCAGTCCCGCCATAGGCTTGGGGTAATAAGCGCAATAATCGCCAGCGTTTCCAGCCGTCCAATCACCATGGCCGCACACATTGTCAGCTTGGCGCCCCCAGAGAGGTCCACCAGACGAATGGGAATATCCGTGGCCAGTTCGATCAGCGGACCCGTCGTGCTGAGCGCTGAAACGGTCAAAACCATAGCCTGTTCGAACCCAGCCCCCATCATCGCAAGTAACAGGTTGAATAGGGCCGCAGTCAACGCGAACATCATGAGAAAGATCCACGCGATAAAGGCACCATCGCTTTGGATACGCCGATTTCCGCCACCCACGCCACTGACAGATGACGGGTAGATTAGCCTGTCAATCTCGCGCGCACCATTCAAGTACAGGGCGAAGACGCGCAGCAGCTTGACCCCGCCCGCCGTGGTCGCAACGCCGCCGCCGATAAGCGCCAAGCCCATCAGGATCAGGCCCGGCGTACCCAGCCCGGACAATTGTTGGGAATCGTTCCAATTCGCACTTTCAAATCCGGCCGTGGTCAGAAACGATAGGACCGTGAACAGCATGCCCCAAAAGACGTTCACCGCGTCGATCGGGCGAATCGTACCGCCAATTTCACTCACACCCGCCAGAGCACGAAAGAACAGAAGCACCGCAATTGCTATCGCGATCATTATACCGATCCGGAATTCGGGATCCTTGTCCAAACGCGTGTAGCCAGACGCAGCGGTATCCGATGAAAACGTCAACCGGGACAGCGCAAAGAACAGAAACAGGAATATGACCGCCTCGCCCGTGATCCCGGCCTGCGCGCCTTCTAGCCCGCCGACCGGTGAAATGCCCGACGTCGCCATCGTGGACATGGCGTGACAGATTGCGGTCAGCCCCTGCTCACCCGAGACCAAAAGCAGCACCCAGATCACGGCGGTCAGGCCAGCATAGACCGGTGTCAGCGTACGCGAAACGCGGATCAGACGCCCACGCGGATCAACCTTTTCGCTTTGCGCCACGCCCGAAACCGGTCGGCCGGGCTCCCCGCGTGCTGTCACCTCGAACCCGCCCAACGACAACGGTGCCAGAATCGCGGCGGCTGAAATCCACATCAGCAAACCGCCCATCCAGCCCACCAGCGCGCGCCACAGATGCATCGGGGCGGTCAGGCGATCGGGGTCTGGGAATATGTCCGCACCTGTGGTTGTCAGCGCACTGACCATATCGAAATACGCGTTGAGAAAGGTGGTGTTTCCCAGCGCATCATGAAGGGGGATGGCCAGGAACAGTGGCAGCACGATAAAGCAGCCAAGCAACACCGCAAGCTGCCCCAGCGTCCCGCGCCGTGAAACCCGACTCATGGACGCCAGCGAAATGATCGCAACGACAAAAATGCCCAGCAGCCCCGAGTAGAAGAACGACCGCGATACATCGTGGTCATCCAGTGCCAGCGCATAGATCGCAGGAACCCACATCGAAAGTGAAAACACGCCCCAGATCAGCAGGAACAGCGGCAAGCGCCGCAATAGCCTTATCTGTTGTGTGCTCGTGCGCTCCATTAGAAGAAGTCGATTGAAACTTGCAGCAACCGTTCAACCTCGGGCACATCCTTGGCCAAGGCAAAGATCGCCACAACATCCTTTTCTTCGATCCGCAGACTGCCCGACGGGCGCAGCACCTGGTCTCCCTTTTGTACGGCTCCAACCAAAACGCCCTCGGGGAAATCAATGTCGCGCAACCTCTGCCCTGCAAGCGGCGAGGTCGACAGAACCTCGGCCTCGATAACCTCGGCCTCGGCATCGCCGACTGAATAGACCTGCCGCACGCGCCCGTGGCGAATGTGGCGCAGGATTGAGCTGACAGTCGTGGCGCGCGGGTTGATATAGGCATCGATCCCAAGCGGCCCCATCAGCGCCACCATGCTGGGGTCATTGATGAGCGCAATCGCCAAGGCGCACCCTTCAGCCTTGGCCCGGACAGCAGCCAGCATGTTCGCCCGGTCATCATCAGTCACCGCCAACATGGCGTCGGCTCGTTCGATCCCGGCCTCACGCAGCAACGCGGCGTCCAAACCGTCCCCGTTCAGAACAATCGTCCTTTCCAACGCTTCGGCAGCCAGTTCGGCGCAAAGACGGTCGCGTTCGATGATCTTGGCGCGAACCCGGCTTTCGCGTTCTTCCAATGAGCGCGCGACCTCAAGGCCCACATTGCCGCCACCAACGATCACCACGCGGTCTTGTTTCTTCTGGGTCTTGCCAAAGACTTCCATCGTGCGGTCCACGTCCTGGACGCTGGTGAAGACATAACATTCATCACCAACAAACAGTTGATCTTCGGCTTCCGGAGCGAAAAGGCTGCCTTCACGTCGTACACCCACAACAATCGAACTGAGCGTAGAAAACAGATCCGTCAGCTGCCGTAGCGGTGTATTCACGATCGGACAGTCGTCGTCGATCCGAATGCCCAACAACTGCGCCTTTCCGTCCATGAACATTTCGGTATCGAAGGCCGAGGGGGCCGATAGGCGACGCATGGCGGCGGCGGCGACCTCACGTTCCGGGCTGATGACCACATCAATGGGCAGGTGATCCCGGCGAAAAAGGTCCGAATGGATCGCCGCAAGATAGGATTTCGACCGCAGACGCGCGATTTTGCGTTGGATTGAGAATACAGAGTGCGCCATTTGGCAGGTGACCATGTTCACCTCGTCCGAATGGGTCGCGGCAATGATCATGTCGGCGTCGCGCGCGCCGGCACGGTCCAGCACATCGGGGTAGCTGGCAAAGCCCGCAATCCCCTGCACATCCAGTGTCTCAGTCGCGCGGCGGACCAGATCGGGGTTGTTATCCACCACTGTCACATCATTCAGTTCGCCTGACAGGTGCCGTGCAATCTGCCAACCCACCTGACCGGCGCCGCAAATAATGACCTTCATGTTCCTGGCCTTTCTGCCTGAATTGCTTGAATGACAGATGCCCCCAGAGCGGTCAATTCATTTGTCATCGGGGTGAAGCTGCGGCAAGATAAGTGCATGAAAACAGTGCTTCGTTTGCTACTTACTGTTGTAATCCTGTCGTCTTGCAGTCCGCTTTCGCTATATTACCGCGAAGGCGAGACCGTGTCTCGCATGCAGGCCGAGACCCAAAAATGCCAGGTCGATGCGCTGCAGGATGTGCCGGTGGCAAACCAGGTAAGGCAAAGCCCGCCCACCTATTGGCCCGGTCGCACGTATTGTGATGGCAGAGGTCGCTGTTACCGCTCGCCCGGTTGGTGGCAGCCCGGTCAAGTCTACACGGTCGACGTAAACAAGACGCTACGCAATCAGGTCGAGGCGCAATGCATGGCCCAGAAAGGGTATCGTCCGGTTAGCCTTCCACCCTGCAAGCAAGGCGTAAAGTCACAGGTGCCAAGAACGCGCACCACAACGCTGCCACCGCTGAGCACGCAGTCGTGCTTTGTAAAAATCGAGGGCGGTTCGTTCCAGATCATTACGCCTGGTCAGGCAGGATAACGTCCCGGCGAATTACTCCGCCGGTTCCGGTTCATCCAGCTGCGCCACCCGCGCGCCCGATTTGTTCGATGTCACAACGCCCAGCGATTTCAGCTTGCGGTGCAATGCGCTGCGTTCCATCCCGACAAAGCTGGCGGTGCGGCTTATGTTGCCACCGAAACGGTTGATCTGAGTTAACAGATATTCCCGCTCGAACGCCTCGCGTGCCTCGCGCAATGGCAAGGTCGCCAAAGCGCCCGACAGGACAACACGCCCTGAATCGTCGGTCTTTTCCTCTTCGGTCGGCAATTCCTTGGCCTCGATCGGACCAGACCCTTCGCCAAGGATAAGGACACGCTCGATCAAGTTCTTGAGCTGCCGGACATTGCCGGGCCACGTCATCGTCTGCAACAGCGCGACCGCTTCCTCTGAGATTTCGCGTATCGCCAGACCCTGAGATTCGTTGCACATCTCAATGAAATGCTGGGCCAAAACCGGAATATCCTCGCGGCGTTCTTCCAATGACGGCACCGCAATCGGTACCACGTTCAGCCGATGATACAGCTCTTCTCGGAAGCGGTCAGCGGCAATTTCCGCCTCAAGATCACGATTGGTCGACGAGATAACCCGCAGATCAACGCGCACCTTGTCTGATCCACCAACGCGCTGGAATTGCTGGTCGACAAGCACGCGCAAAATCTTGGACTGCGTGCCCTTTGGCATATCGGCTACTTCGTCGAAATACACCACGCCACCATGCGCCTCTTCCAGCAGGCCGGACTCAATGCCGCGCTCAGGCGTTTCACGACCGAACAAAACCTCTTCGACCCGTTCAGGTTCGATCCCGGCGCAGTTCACAGTCACAAAGGGAGCATTGGCGCGGTTGGAATGCGCATGGATATACCGTGCTGCGATCTCTTTGCCTGATCCGGCCGGACCACTCAGCATTACCCGGCCATTTGATTTGGTCACTTTGTCCAACTGGCTCTGCATCGCACGGAACGCAGCAGACTTACCGATCATATCCGAGTTCGTGACCTCTTTGCGTTTCAGCGATGCATTCTCGCGGCGCAGGCGAGAGGTCTCCATCGCGCGGCGGATCACCACCATCAACTGGTCAATATTAAAGGGCTTTTCGATAAAATCATACGCACCCTGTTTAATCGCCGCCACGGCGATCTCGATGTTTCCGTGGCCTGAAATAATCACCACCGGCACATCCGGGTTGTCGCGCTTTACCGCCTTGAGTATGTCGATACCGTCCATGCGGCTGTCTTTCAGCCAGATATCCAGAATCAACAGCCCCGGCGGTTCGGAGTTGATCTCGGCCATGCACTCATCCGAGTTGCCTGCCAGCCGGGTTGAATAGCCTTCGTCCTCCAGAATGTCGGACACCAGCTCGCGAATATCGCGTTCGTCATCTACGATCAGAATGTCACTCATCTTTGGCCTGCTTTCAGTTTGTTAGTATGAATTGCCTGCTTTTGTGGCGCTGTCGTCGGAGAGAAATTGCCCCCCGGTAATCGGATCACGGCCATCGCACCGAAATGGTCCTGTCCGTCAAATTTGGGGGCGTCTTCCAGCGTCAGCGCCCCGCCGTGTTCTTCGATAATCTTTTTGACGATGGGCAGGCCCAAGCCTGTCCCTTCGTCCCGTGTGGTCACATAAGGCTCGAACAAACGCGCGCGGTCTTCGGGTAGTCCGATGCCGTTGTCAGCAATCGTAATCACCGTGCCCGCATCATCTCGGGTCACGTCCACCTTGATCTGAGGTTTCAGATCTGCCGGCGGTCCCTTTTGTTTGAGCGTTTCAATCGCCTCACCTGCGTTCTTGATAAGATTTGTCAACGCCTGAGACAGCATCGTTGCATCCACATCCGCAAGGATTTGCTGATCCGGCAGCGTGGCATCAATTTGTACGTCCGGTTGTCCGGCTTGCTGCAGCAACACGGCCTCACGCACCAGTCCAACCACGTCTTCTTCGCGCCGATCCGGTTGCGGCATGCGCGCAAATTTCGAGAACTCGTCGACAATGCGTCGCAGATCGTTGGTTTGCCGCACGATCACGCTGGTCATGGATTCGAGGCTCTCACAATCCTCTTCATCCAGTTTGCGCGAGAATTTGCGTTTGATGCGTTCAGCGCTCAGCTGAATCGGGGTCAGAGGGTTTTTGATCTCGTGCGCGATCCGCCGCGCAACATCGCCCCACGCGGCCATTCGCTGCGCACTGACAAGATCGGTCACGTCATCGAAGGCCACCACGTAACCCTCAAGCCTGCCATCTTCACCCCGGCGGGTCGCCATGCGGACAAGCAGGTTTTCCAGTTGCCCCTTACGGGTTACCTTAACCTCACCCTGAACCGCCTCTTGTCCGCTTTCTTTGAGGCTTTCAAACAGCGGCAGAAACTCCGGAACCGCGATCCCGATCGAGAGTTTTTCATCCAAGCGCGTCCAGTCCAGCAACCGTTCCGCAGAGCGGTTTACAAAAGTCACGCATCCATCCGGATCAACACCCACCACGCCAGACGTCACCGAGCTAAGAACAGAATCAAACAGCCGCCGACGGCGTTCGATCTGGCGGGTATTTTCAAGCAATGTGTCGCGCTGCCCTTTAAGTTGCCGGGTCATCTGGTTGAAATACCGGCCCAACATCGCGATCTCATCATCGCTGGCCTCTTCGATGACCTGCACACTCAGGTCCCCGGCCCCAACGCGCTGTGCAGCAGTCGTCAATCGACCCACGGGGCGTGAAAGACGTTCCGCAAACCACATGCCCAACGACATAGCTGCCAGGATAAGGATCACAGCAAAGCCAAGGTAAAGCAGGCCAAACTCAAAAAGCACCCTGCCCCGCTCGTTTTCAAGCTGTTGGTAGAACTGCGCCGTTTCCTTAGTGTCATCCAGCAGCGTCAACAACTGGCCGTCGACCTCGCGGCTGACATACAGATATCGGTCAAGATAAGCCCGCAACGGAACCAGCGCGCGGAACTCATTGTTTTCCCAGTCAGCGATGATCAAAACACCATTGTCCGAGGATTCAACAAATTGTTCCGGCGTGGGCGCTTCGTAATCGAACAGATAAGACCGATCCCCGCGTGAGCGGATTTCGCCGCTGCCATCAATGACATAGGCCTCGCGCAGGCCGCGCTGGATTTGCGCCTGACCCTGTGCCAAAACCTCACGCAGTTCGGCGTCGGAAATGTAGAAGTCCAGATTTCTGGCGTTGTCGAGATACCGCGCCAACACCGCAGCGTCCTGCGTTAGCCCTTGCCGATGTTCTAGTTCATAGGCTTCGGCTGCGGTAAGGGACGAACCTACCACCTGCCGTACACGGTCCGAAAACCAGCCTTCCAGACCGATATTCACCGTTAATCCTGCAAAGATCGCGACAGTGACCGTTGGCACCAGTGCCAGCAGCGTAAAAGCGCCGATCAGCCTCAGATGTAGCCTGGAGCCAGCCGATTTCTCGCGGCGTGCTGCGATCAGACTGAAAACCTGACCGAGAACCAACGCAGCGACGACCAGCACATAGACAAGGTCAGCCAGCAGGATCAGGCGCAATGTCGGCGCGGTTGCTCCGAGGTCAAATGGACCGATGACAAGATACGTGGCCAACGCCAGCGCCGGCCCCAGAAGAACCAACCCCAAGGTGCCGAAATTGCGCAGTTTTCGGGATTTTCGCCACCGATTGATCGCTGGAATAGGCCCGCTCTGTGCCCGGGTTGCCACCGTCTGCCCTCATTCTGATGTGCCGCTTGCGCGACGAACCGCCATATGTCGTGGTCCTTGCCGGATGCTGACCCGGATGCCACGCCTTGTGTGGCGATATTACATCAGTTTACGGCGTCGTGTCACCTGAATATCGAGGTCCGTAATTTTTTTGCGCAGCGTATTCCGGTTAATCCCCAAGAGATCGGCACATTTCGCCTGATTCCCGCCGGTTGCGTCCAGTGCCAGCTCGATAAGCGGGGCTTCGACCTCGCGCAGGATGCGCTGATACAGACCCGGAGGTGGCAAAATATTGCCGTGCAGGTCGAAATAGCGACGCAAGTGCCGCGCCACCGAAGCCGACAGTTTTTCGCGCGCACCATCGCCCAAAACAGGTTCCGCTTCGGGCTGCGTGCCCAACACCATCTCTACCTCGGCCTTTGTGATCTCGTCGGCTCGGCTGGTCAGGCTGAGGCGGCGAATGGCGTTTTCAAGCTGCCGCACATTGCCCGGCCACGAATAGCGGCGGACCAATTCTACCGCCTCGGGGCTCAGCCAGCGCTTGGCACCATGCTCACGTTCCTCCCGCGCTAAAAAGTGCTCGGCCAGCAATGGGATGTCGTCAACACGCTCGCGCAGGGCCGGCACATGAACGGTTGCGCCGCAAAGACGGTAGTAAAGGTCCTGGCGCACCCGGCCGCTCTCCATCGCTTCGGTCAGGTCCGACTGGCTGGTGGCCATAAAGCGCGGTACATGGTCGCCGGGTGTATCCATCATCCGAACGATCCGGGCCTGAAGCTCGTCTTCAATATCTGCGATTTCATCGATCAGCAACGTGCCGCCACGCACTCGGGCCATCACCCGTGCTGGCCCTTCCAGGTCTCGCAAATCCGAGGCTGTCACCGTCGCAAAAGGTAAAGTACGCCGATCCGAAAAATCATGAATAGCTCGTGCGATCAAAGACTTACCAGTTCCACTTTCACCGGAAATCATCACCGACAAATCCGTGTTCATGACCCGCGCCACCAACCGGTACAGCGCTTGCATGACAGGCGTTCGCCCAATCAGCGGCAGCTCCTCGGGGCGGTCCTCGGAGGGTTCCGCCACGTCCGTCTGCACCCGCTGTTTCTGCTCCAACGCCCTTGCAGTGCGTTTCATCAGATCAGGAAGGTCAAATGGTTTGGGCAGATAGTCGTATGCGTCCGCCTCGGCGGCCTGGATCGCGGTCATAATCGTGTTCTGAGCGGATATGACAATGACCGGCAGGCCCGGGCGATCCTCGGCGATCTTGGGCAGCATCTCCAAACCATTTCCATCTGGCATGACCACGTCCGAGATCACCACATCTCCCTTACCCTCACCAACCCAGCGCATCAGCGTGGTCAGTGATGAGGTCGCGTGAACTTTGCACCCCGCCCGGGTCAGGGCCTGCGTCAGAACGGTGCGGATCGTGCGGTCGTCATCTGCGACCAGTACAGTGCCATCCATCAGGTGCTCTCCTTACTCTGCGCTCTCTTGCGCTATGATTTCGCTTGCCTCTTTCGGTGCCCGCCTCAATGAGATGCGAAACACCGTGCGACCCGGCACCGACTCGGCTGAAATCCAGCCGTCGTGGTCCGATATGATCTTGCTCACCAGCGCCAGGCCAAGGCCGGTGCCATTTTCCTTGCCCGATACGAAAGGGTCGAAAATATCGCCGCGGATCTTCTCGGGCAAACCGGGCCCGTCATCTATGATCTCTATCTGCAAGGGCAGCATATGCCCCGAACCATCGCTGCGACGAAGCCGAAAGGAATGCTCGTAATAAGTACGCAACCTTATGGTTCCGCCTTTGGGATCAGCAGCTTCTGAAGCGTTCTTGAGAAGATTAAGAACCACCTGCAAAAACTGATCCGGATCGCCGTAGGCTAACGGTAGCGAAGGGTCATAATCCTCGATAATCCGCATATGCGCCCCGAACCCAAGCAAGGCCGAGCGGCGCGCGCGATCCAGGACATCATGTATGTTCACCGGCTTGAAATCAGGCTGCGACAGGTTTCCGAACTGCTCGACCTGCTCCAAAAGCTTAACGATACGGCGGCTTTCAGCCACGATTAGGTCTGTAAGTTCCATATCTTGCGTAGAGATATTCATGCTCAGCAACTGCGCTGCACCCGTGATGCCGGCCAGAGGGTTCTTGATCTCGTGCGCCAACATTTCGGCCATGCCAATCGCCGACTGTGCGGCCGACTTGACCGTGTTGCCCCGCGTCATGCGCCCGGCCAGTTCGCGCGGGGTGATGATCATGATCATTGACCCCTGATGCCCGATCAGCGGCGCGATTTGTAACGCACATTGCAGCGGCGCACGGTTACCTGACCCTACATCCACGTCATTTACAAAAAGCGGCGTGCCCTGCTTGCGCGCACGTTCAAAGGCTTCCTCAAGCGGAGCGTCCACGGCGATCTGATCCCAGACGGGATGCCCAAGCACCGATTTCTGCGAGGCATTCAGAAACCCCTCACCCGCCGAATTCACATCGGTGATCCGATCCTCGACGTCGATGATGAATGCCGGAACAGGAAGTGACGCCCAAATGCTTTGGTCTGAGTTCACGCAGCCGCCTCCGCATCCGCGCTGAGCGCATCGCCCAGCAGGCGCGTCACCTCGTCTGTATCGCGCGAGGTCAGAATGGCGCGGCGCAACGGCGCAGGTGTTCCGGCCTCATCCATGTACCAAGCCAGATGTTTGCGGGCGACGCGCAGGCCAAGCTCCGGCCCGTAAAACTCCAACATGGTCTGATAATGCGTGCACACCATGTTGACCAAACTGTCACCCGTGGGAATTTCCGGAGCGTCTGTACCGTAGAGGTCATGACATACCTGCGCCAAAAGCCACGGTTTGCCCTGCGCGCCCCGGCCGATCATCACGCCGTCTGCACCGGATTGGCCCAGCGCGGTGCGCGCGGTGGCCGAGTCCACGATATCTCCGTTCGCGATGACGGGGATCGAGACAGCCTCTTTCACCGCGCGAATAGCCTGCCAATCGGCGTTGCCTTTGTAGAACTGGCATCGGGTACGGCCATGGATTGTAACCATGCAGATGCCTGCATCCTGCGCGCGCCGCGCGATTTCAGGCGCGTTCAACAGGGCATCATCCCAGCCCAGCCGCGTTTTCAACGTAACCGGCAGATCGACCGCCCCAACCACAGCTTCGATCAATGTCAGAGCGTGATCGGGCGTTTTCATCAGGGCCGAGCCGGAATACCCGCTTGTGACCTTCTTGGCCGGGCAACCCATGTTGATATCTATGACGCGCGCTCCGCGGTCAGCCACCTGACGCGCGGCCTCGGCCATCCAGTACGCCTCACGCCCCGCCAGCTGAACGGCGGTGTTTTCTACATCCGCTGACAGTTCGGCCCGTTCCCGAACACCGGGTTTAGATTGAACCATTTCCTGGCTGGCGACCATCTCACTCACGACCATGCCCGCGCCAAAACGCATGACCAGATCACGAAAGGGCCGGTCCGTGATTCCGGCCATCGGCGCCAGCATGACCGGCGGGTTCAGGGCTTTGTCAGCAAGTTGAACGTTCAAGGTGCTTAATCCTTAGGCAGTTGTAGGTTTGATATAGAATTGAGCGCATATGAACAACAAATCGACCCCCGGCAAGCCCGCAAAATCATCACTTGCCTATTTTTTAGGCAGATTGACGCGGGTGATTGCCTCTGCATTCACCACAGCCTAAACATCACCCTCGAACCAACCGGAGATCGCGCCCCATGACAACCGCCGCCATCATCGTCGCCGCAGGACGCGGGCAACGTGCCGGCGGGGGAATTCCTAAACAGTGGCGTGCTCTTGCAGGTCGTCGCGTTGCGGATTGGACTATCGACCGGTTTCGCGGCCAAGTGGACCATATTGTGCTTGTGTTATCTGAAGAGGATCAGAAAGCCTGGGCGGAATTCGAAGGCTCTGACCTGATCCTAGCCAAAGGGGGCCATGATCGCGCGGGGTCTGTCCGCAGCGGTCTTTCAGCGCTCAGGTCCCTGGCGGTGCAACGAGTTTTGATCCACGACGTTGCGCGGCCTTGTGTTCAAAAGCAGACTATTCAGCAAGTTTTGACAGCACTCGACACCTATCCAGCCGCGGCCCCAGGATTGGCGGTCACGGATGCGCTCTGGACAGGCGATGGTGTCCTTGTGACCGGCATGCAGGACCGAACCGGCCTGTTTGCCGCGCAGACACCGCAGGGGTTTCACTATGACGCAATCTTCGCAGCACACGCGGCCCACCCCGGAGGCGCCGCAGATGATGTCGAAGTGGCCCGAGCCGCAGGGCTGGATACGGCCATCGTGCCCGGTGACGCGGATAACATCAAAATCACACGCCCCGAGGACTTTATCCGGGTGGAACGTATATTGGGAAAAGCTATGGATGTAAGGCTGGGCAACGGGTACGACGTGCATCGGTTTGGCGACGGGGATCACGTCATCCTGTGCGGTATAAAGATGCCGCATGACCGTGGCCTGCAAGGCCATTCCGACGCGGACGTCGGCATGCACGCGGTTACCGATGCAATCTACGGCGCGCTGGCGCAGGGCGATATTGGCCAGCACTTCCCGCCTTCGGACCCGCAATGGAAAGGCGCCGCCAGCAAGATCTTCCTGCGTCACGCGGTCGAACTGGCCAGGAAGATGGGCTATCAGATTTCGAATGTCGATTGCACGCTGGTTTGCGAATACCCCAAGATTGGCCCCCATGCGCCCTCCATGAGGGACGAGATGGCCCGGATCATGGGGCTGCGCGCCGATCAGGTCTCGGTCAAGGCAACAACGTCCGAGCGTCTGGGTTTCACCGGGCGGAGCGAAGGGATTGCCGCGCTGGCCACCGCATGTCTGGTGAAATCATGACCGCCGCGCGCCTGCTCGGAACCGTCTGCGGCGTCGGATACCTGCGCCCAGCACCGGGGACATGGGGATCGCTGGCCGCCCTGCCCTTGGTTTGGGTCCTGCACGCGTTGGGCGGGTTCCCGTTGCTGGCAATCGCAACGGTCGCCGTTTTTTTCGGCGGTCTCTGGGCCACGCGCGTCATGACTACGGGGGCAGAAGATCACGATCCTTCTGAAATCGTCATAGACGAAGTGGCCGGACAGTTTATTGCGCTTTGGGCTATTTCCTACCCGTCCTGGGCGCACGGGATCGAGATTACAGCGCTCTGGCCCGGCTGGGTCGCCGGCTTCCTGCTGTTCCGCCTGTTCGACATCACCAAACCGGGCCCAGTGGGCTGGGCCGACCGGCGCAATGACGCGATGGGGGTCATGTTGGATGATGTGATTGCAGGCATTCTTGCCGGGATCGGTGTTCTGATCCTTGCTGGCATATCACACGGAGTACTGGGCCTATGACCGTTGCCGAGCTTCTCGACCAAGCCAAAGCACAAGGCGTGATGATCTGCACCGCGGAAAGCTGCACGGGCGGTATGGTCGCGGTGGCCTTGACCGATATTCCCGGAAGCTCGGCAGTGGTCGAGCGTGGGTTCGTGACCTACACCAACTTGGCCAAGCAGCAGATGCTTGGCGTTCAAGCCGAAACGCTGGCCGATCATGGCGCGGTCTCGGAACAGGTCGCAGGGGAAATGGCTGAGGGCGCATTAAATCATTCCGACGCACAGCTTGCAGTCTCGGTTACAGGTATCGCGGGTCCGGGTGGTTCGGAATTCAAGCCCGAGGGCCGGGTTTGCTTTGGGCTGGCCGCCAAGGAAAGACCCACCCACACGGAAACAGTGGAATTCGGGGCACAAGGACGCAACAACGTTCGCTGCGCCGCACGGGACCACGCGCTGTATTTGCTGTCGCAGGGTCTCGTGACGCTCGCACAAAAATAAGGCACACGCTCCTTCAGTGGTCCCATGTGGATCGTAATGGCAAGCGCCCCGGTCCTATTCATAGAACTGACGGGCCTGACCTTGATTTATGGTGGGCTTGTCCGCGCCCGCAACGTGCTCAACGTATTCATGATTGCCGCCTTTGGTCTGGGGTCGTGGACGGCCCAACTGGGAGGGCTGGTGATCATAGGTGCCTTCACGGCAGTTGTCACTTTTGTGTTGATCAAGGTGGTTGCGTTTGTCACCCCGCTTCGCGTAGACGCCGAGACCGAGACAAACGGTCTGGATCTGTCGGTACACGGCGAACGGGCCTATGACATGAGCAGCTAAGCCCACCTTGGCAAGCTCTGCCCACACGGGCGCTAAGCGGACCTGTTCAGGGTCCGCTTTTCTTTTGCGCGTAATCCTCTCGACTCTGGGACGGTGCTCGGGCTATTTGCCCGCAACGTCATTCCGTACCGAGGTTGCACTATGATCCCCAGTTCCTTTCCCGATAGCACCGAAATCGCCCGACTGACCGCGCGGATGCTGCTGGAGATCAAGGCCGTCCACTTCAATGCGCGCGAACCGTTCACTCTGGCCAGTGGATTGCCAAGCCCGACCTATATCGACTGCCGCAAGCTGATCTCATACCCGCGCATCCGTGCGACCCTGATGGATTTCCTGACTGTCACCGTGATGCGGGACGCGGGTTTTGAAGCGTTCGACAACATCGCTGGCGGTGAAACAGCGGGCATCCCCTTTGCCGCGCTGGTGGCCGAGCGGATGGCCCTGCCGATGACATATGTTCGTAAAAAGCCTAAAGGTTACGGACGCAACGCCCGTATCGAAGGTGCGATGACCGAAGGTGAGCGTGTCTTGTTGGTTGAGGACCTGACAACCGATGGCGGTTCAAAACTGTCCTTTGTCGACGCCATCCGCGAAACGGGCGCGACCTGCGGACATACTGCAGTGATCTTCTACTACGGCATCTTTCCCGAAACCGAGAAAACGCTCGGCGATCACGGCGTTCAATTGCATCATCTGTGTACGTGGTGGGATGTTCTGGCCGAAGCCAAGGCGCAGAAAGCCTTTGATCAAGAGACACTTGAGGGTGTCGAGGCCTTCCTGAGCGACCCGCGCGGCTGGCAGGAATCGCAAAAAACAACCTGAACCCTCTGTGTATAAGCTGGGGGTAAGTCAAAATAGAATCGCCCCGAGGGGGCAAGCATCTTGTGTGGCCGCTTGCCCCCTGCACAAAATGTTGCGTGACACAGCGTTTTTTGGCAGAGTTGTCCAAAGTTATCCCAAGCTGAAGCCAAGTTATACGCGACTTATCTTCAGAGATTTACAGATGGCCCTAGCAGGGTCTGATTGATTAGAACTGCCACAGGGCAGCGGGGACAAAATGAACGAGATTAGCAGTATCGAGCAGGCAGCGGCTCAGATTCAGAATGCCGAAACCATGCCGCACTCCATTGAGGCAGAGCAGCAGCTTCTGGGCGCGATCCTAACCAATAACGATCTGTATGACCGGGTGGCTTCGATCATCGGGGCCGAACATTTCTATGATCCGGTCCACGCCCGGATTTACGAGGTAGCCGCTGCGCGCATTGCCAAAAATGCGCTGGCCTCGCCCGTGACGTTGAAATCCTTCATGGCCGAGGACGAAGGGCTGAAGGAACTGGGCGGCCCGGCATATCTTGTCAAACTGGCTGGCGCGTCGATCAGCGCGTTTGCCGTGCATGACTACGCCCAGATGATCTATGACCTTGCTATCCGGCGCGAGTTGATCCGGCTGGGCCGCGATATCTCGGACAAGGCGGCGCGGGTCGAGATCAGCAGCGAACCAAAAGAGCAGATAATCGAGGCCGAGCAACAGCTTTATCAGCTTTCCGAGCAGGGCCAGACCGAACAGGGTTTCAAATCCTTCCTCAAGGCGGTCACAGAAGCCGTCAACGTCACAAACGAAGCGTATCAACGCGGTGGCGGCATGGCAGGGATTTCCACCGGTCTGGCCGACCTCGACAAACAACTGGGTGGTTTGCACCCGTCCGACCTGATCATTCTGGCGGGTCGTCCGTCGATGGGTAAAACGTCACTGGCAACCAACGTCGCGTTTAACGTTGCCAAGGCGTACAAACGCGGCATCAAACCCGATGGAAGTGAAGGCGCGATTGACGGTGGCGTAGTCGGGTTCTTTTCGCTGGAGATGAGCGCCGAGCAGCTTGCAGGCCGTGTTCTGGCCGAGGCGTCTGAGATTTCATCGCATAAAATCCGTCAGGGTGACATGACCGAGGCCGAATTCCGGCGCTTTGTCGACGCGGCCAAGGAACTGGAAGCTTGCCCGCTGTTCATTGACGACACCCCGGCCTTGCCGATTTCGCAACTTGCGGCCCGTGCGCGGCGGTTGAAGCGGACGCATGGTCTGGACCTGCTGGTGATTGACTACCTTCAACTCTGCCGCGGCATGGCCGACAACCGTGTCAACGAGATTGCCGAGATTTCGATGGGCATGAAGGCCATCGCTAAGGAACTGAACATTCCTGTTATCGCGCTTTCGCAGCTAAGCCGTCAGGTCGAAAATCGGGATGACAAACGCCCCCAACTGTCTGACCTACGGGAATCAGGCTCGATTGAACAAGACGCCGACGTCGTTATGTTCGTCTTCCGCGAGGAATATTACAAAGAGCGTGAAAAACCCGGCGACCATGAACTGGACAAGATGGAAGAGTGGAAGCAGGCCATGGAACGCCTGCACGGCAAGGCCGAAGTCATCGTCGGCAAGCAGCGGCACGGCCCCATCGGTACAGTCGAGCTGTCCTTTGAGGCTCAGTTCACGCGCTTCGGCAACCTTGTCAAACCCTGGCAGCAAGACGGCCAGATCGAGGGTTACTGATCTACCAAAGCTCAGGCTTGTTGAATGCGCTGGCGCAGCGCGATGGCCCTTTGATCGGCATGTTCGATTGCGTTAGGGATTGCCCCAACCACCCGTGCGGCATGCTCAGCGTCATGGGCGGTTGGGCATCCGTTTCGGTTATCGGCTGAAACCCTGATTTGCCGTAGTAAGCGGGATCACCGTAGGTCACAACAAAGTCCACCCCTTTCTTCCGCAGGTGCCCAAGCCCAAAGCTGATCAGTTTTTGACCAATGCCCATTTTCTGGCGATCGGTTCGCACCGCCACCGGAGACATCAGGAATACCTGTCGCGGGTCCTGATCATAGTGAAGCCGCGAAAACAAAATGCATCCACACAGCGACCTGTCATCCAAGGCCAAAACCGCCACCAAATCATCCTTGGGTGTTGAGTTCAAAAGGTCAGACGACAAAGAACTGACCGCAAGCCCCTCGGCCTCGCCTTCCGAGGCGGTAAAGACGTCGCGAAACAACGCAGGCAGTTCGTCTGACCATGCTTGGTATTCGGCGGTCAGGTTCAGCATTTTGCCTCCATTTTGCCTCCATAAAGTTGCATAAAAGTTGCATACACGGTCCTACGTATTGCCCACAGTTGATCACGTCTTGGACACAATGGCGAGATACATCAAACAGCATGACCGCCATTTTTTGCCGTGGGGCAAGTATACGGGCCAGAAGTCGCGCAGTATCAAGGATATATGTTCAGGAATTGCCGCATTCCCCCTTGACCTACCGCGATCCAATGTCATGAACAGCACCATGAGTACCGCACGACTGACGATCAACCTACATGCGCTGGCCAGCAACTGGCGCGCTCTCAATGCGAAAACGGATGTCGAAACCGGCGCCGTGGTCAAAGCCGACGCCTATGGCCTTGGGACGGGGCCGGTGTCAGCAACTTTGGCTGAAGAAGGCGTTCGTAAGTTTTTTGTCGCCGTCGCCGAAGAAGGTGCCGCCGTACGCAAGGCCATTGGTCCCGGGCCGATGGTCGCCGTGTTCTCCGGCCATATGGAGGGCGACACCGACCTGCTTCGGGATCATGATCTGACGCCGCTGATCAACTCACCGGAACAATTTGTGCGCCACCATCAGGCGATGCCCGACCACGCCTTTGGTATTCAGTTGGACAGTGGCATGAATCGCCTCGGGCTAGAGCCGACAGATTGGGCCGAACTGCGCCCCAAAGCTGAGCCTTTAAAGCCGGTGGTAGTTATGTCTCATCTGGCCTGTGCGGATGAACCCGATCACCCCATGAACCAACAGCAATTGAAAACTTTCCGCGCGATGACCGACGGCGTTACAGCCCCCCGGTCGTTAGCGGCCACCGGGGGTATTCTTTTGGGGCCGGAATTCCATTTTGACTTCTGCCGCCCTGGTGTCGGTCTTTATGGCGGTATGCCGTTCGCGGACGCCAAACCGGTTGTTACAGTCGATTTACCCGTAATTCAGGTTCGCGCAGTCGAGGTCGGAGAGACCGTTGGCTACGGCAACACCTGGGTCGCCCGTCGTCCTTCGCGCATCGCAACCGTTGCGGCAGGCTATGCGGACGGCCTGCACCGGGCAATCGGAGGTGGCATCGACACATTCGCCGGTGATCAGCCCTGCCCGGTGGTTGGCCGCATCTCGATGGACTTGATCACGGTCGATGTCACCGATCTGCCCCAAGACCCCGAGCGTCTGCGCATTCTGAACGGGCATCAAACCGTCGATGACCTGGCCGAAGCCGCAGGCACGATCGGGTATGAAATCCTCACCTCGCTTGGCGCGCGCTACTCTCGGGGCTACGTAGAATGAATCCTCTCTTTTTGCTGGGCGGGTTGGGCCGGGCGGTTCTGGCCCTTTTCGCCACTTTTGGCCGGGTGGGGCTGTTCGCGTTTCATGCGGTCTCACATATTTTCCGCCCGCCCTATTACCCGCGTGAATTTGCCGTTGCGCTGATGAATATCGGCTGGCTGTCCCTGCCAGTTGTCGGACTGACCGCTATCTTCACTGGTGGCGCGCTGGCTCTGCAAATCTATGCCGGCGGCGCGCGCTTCAATGCCGAGGCCGTGGTGCCGCAGATCGTCGCCATCGGTATGGTGCGGGAACTTGGCCCTGTCCTTGTGGGCCTGATGATCGCCGCGCGCGTCACCTCCTCCATCGCGGCCGAGATCGCCACCATGAAAGTAACCGAGCAGATCGACGCCCTAGTCACTTTGTCGACCCATCCGATGAAATACCTGACGGCCCCCCGCGTTCTGGCCGCGCTGATCACCGTTCCGCTGCTGGTCGGCATCGGTGACATCATCGGTATCGCAGGCGGCTATGTCGTTGCGACACAGAACCTTGGCTTCAACCCCGCGACCTACCTGTTGAACACCGTCAATTTCCTTGAAACGCGGGATATCGTTTCCTCGCTTGTCAAAGGGGCCGCCTTCGGTGTGATCGCAGCCGTCATGGGGTGCTACTATGGCATGAATTCGGGGCGTGGCGCGCAGGGCGTGGGCCGGGCCACCAAATCCTCGGTTGAATCCGCCGCTATCATGATTCTCGCCGCCAACTTCATTCTGACAGGGGTGTTCTTCTCGCTATGATCCGGATGGAGAATGTACAAAAAGCGTTTGGGTCCAACCAGGTTCTGCAAGGCATGAACCTTGAGATTGCCAAGGGCACATCGATGGTCATCATTGGCGGCTCGGGCACCGGAAAATCGGTGGCCCTGAAATGCATCCTTGGCCTGATTAAGCCCGACAGCGGTATGATTTATGTCGATGGCAAAGACGCAAGCACGGGCGACCGCGACGCGTTTCTGGCCCGGTTCGGCATGTTATTTCAGGGGGGTGCCCTGTTCGATTCCCTGCCCGTTTGGCAAAACGTCGCGTTTCGGTTGCTGCGCGGCCCAATGAAGCAACCCGCCGATTATGCGCGCGAAATCGCCATCGACAAGTTGCGCCGCGTTGGACTGCGTTCCAACGTGGCCGACCTCTACCCTTCGGAACTTTCGGGTGGCATGCAGAAACGCGTGGGCCTTGCCCGCGCAATCGCCGCCGAGCCCGAGATCATCTTTTTTGACGAACCCACGACGGGGTTGGACCCGATCATGTCCGGCGTCATCAACGACCTGATCCGCGAGATCGTGACCGAAATGGGCGCCACCGCGATGACCATCACCCACGACATGAGCTCGGTCCGCGCGATTGCTGACAACGTGGCGATGCTACATGACGGCGTGATCCAGTGGACCGGCCCGGTGAGCCAGATGGATTCCTCGGGCGACCCGTATCTTGAGCAGTTCATCAGCGGGAGTGCGGAAGGGCCGATTGAGGCGGTGCGGTAGCAAAAAAGCAAGAAACACAGGTATCAAATGGAAGAAAGACTACTGCAATTAATCAATAGATTTAAGGTCTCCCCAAGTTCAGTTTCGAGGTCTGACATTGACGAGTTCGCAATGATCGTCGAGGCACTATCCGATCAATTGCCAAACCGTTTCGTACGCATCTCCGAAAACTTGGACAAAAATTTCAATCAAGAATACAATCACTTATCCGCAGGTGAATACGATAGGTTACTTAGAATTATAAAAGTTGCAGAAGATCTACCTCAAAAAGCTGGAAACGTCACTGACGCACTCATGCCCACCTTCGATCTGGACGAACACGATAAGGCTCGCGTTCTAGAGTTATGCGCCCAAATGCGAAAAATTGTGCTTGCTTCGGACATTTTCGACCAAGCGCACCGTCGCCGACTTTTGGACAGAATTGCTGGGATCGAATACCAAGTCGAACAACCAAAGGGTTATCTTGACGTAGTCAGATCAGGAGTTTCTGATGTGGGCGAAACTTTGGGTAAGTTTGGAACTGACATCAAACCGCTAACCGATCGAATGAAAGAAGTTTTTCAAATTACTCGAAAGGGATCAAAAGAGTATGAACAGATTCCCGCACCGGACGAAATAAAGCGACTTCCTGCACCAGATCAAGAAACTGAGGAATGACCCTCCGCCTTGCCACCCTCTCACTCCTGATCCTCTACCCCATCGCGTGGTTCGCTCCGCTGATGCGAGCGGGCCTGCTCCCGATCTTCGGCTTGTCGGAAATAAGCGTCATAACCGGGCTCCAGTCCTTGTGGAAATCAGACGTCTTCCTGGCACTGATCGTCACGATCTTTGCCCTCTTCGCGCCTTACATCAAAACCATCGGCACTGCCCTGATCCAATGGGACCTGCTGGATGCACGTGTCCAACCCGCGCTGAATATCCTCGGCAAACTGGCGATGGCCGACATTTTCCTGATCGCGCTTTACATCACGCTGGCCAAGGGAATCTCTTACGCGACCATTGAAACGGCGTGGGGTCTTTACCTATTCACGGCCTGCATTCTGGCCTCGATCGCACTGGGTCACATTACGGAAATGACACGCAGTTCACGAAATACTCTGAGCTAATTGATTGAAAACACTCATCTGAGTATCATTATCCTATTTCGAGCAGCAAAAAATTGTCGTTTTCAGGTCCGCAGCGGATCAATCTGCGTGTTTTGGATTTCTCCGCTTGGGTCTGGTTGTGTACCGGTTTTAAAAGGAGTTCGTCGACCATGACTGCCCTCCATAAAATTACTTTGCAATTTCAGAATATCTTTTTGAGACTAACTTTTGCACTCATATGTGCAGCAGCCCTTTTCGCCGTTTCCGTAACGTTTTTGTCAGCATTGGGGGTGCTTCCCTGGCTGTCCATGCAAGCCGGTCTCGCGGGAGGATCAGCTATGGACGCCGGAATGTATATCCAGATTGGCATAACCATACTGATTCTCATGCTGGCTTTTTACTTGCCAGCAAATGCACGGATGATGGCCTTGGAAAACAGCCACCGTAGGTTTGCTTTGAACATGCACGATGTGTCCGAAGCCTATCAGTTAGCGCACGCTGCGGATCGCGGCGGTCTGTTCGTCATGTCTTCCGAGTTCGACGCAGTGAAAGAGCGGATAGCCTTTTTGCGCCAGCACCCTCAGTTGCAATCGCTCGAACCCGAGATACTGGAACTGGCAGCGCAGATGAGCCACATCAGCCATGATCTTGCCGAAACCTACGGCGACGCACAGGTCAACCGGGCGCGGACATTCCTGCAACAACGGCAGGAAGAAATCGAAATGTTCCAGCAACGTTTGGAAGAAGCGCAAGTCATCCAGAATGAACTGCGCCAGTGGACGCGCGACGTTGAAATGGAAGAAGCAATTGCCCGATCACAATTGACGCGCCTCCGGGACGAACTGTTTGAATTGCTACCGGAATTGTCGGTTCAGTTGCAGGCACAGTCGCAGGATGGCGCACCTGCTTCATCCAGCGTAGTCGCGATGTCGCCACCGCCCCGCGCGGCTGAGTAGGCGCATATACGCCCGCCGCGGACGATGGCCCAAGAGGCCTGAGGACGCGGCGCGCCATCGGCGGAGAGGAAAGCCCGCAAGGGCTTGAAGAACGGCCCAACCTCGGGCACCAAGGCCGCATGGCAAAAACGACTTTCTCCTGCTCGGCCTGCGGCGCGTCGCATTCGCGCTGGTCCGGGCGTTGTGACGCATGCGGTGAATGGAACACGATCACGCAAGACGTGCCCCTTTCGGCTGGACCCGCGAAAAAGACACTCGGTGGTAAACGCGGCCAGTCTATCACCCTCACGGATTTGTCCACAGAGGAAACGCCCCCACCCCGCACCCTCTGCGGGGTCGAGGAACTGGACCGCGTGCTTGGCGGTGGCCTTGTCCCCGCTTCGGCGCTGTTGGTCGGCGGAGACCCCGGCATCGGCAAGTCCACCCTTCTGCTTCAGGCCGCAGCGCGGTTTTCCCGCGCGGGCGTCAAGACCATCTATGTTTCGGGCGAGGAAGCCAGCGCGCAAGTCCGCATGCGTGCCCGGCGTCTGGGGCTTGAGGACGCACCGGTTCAGTTGGCCGCCGAAACCAACCTGCGCAACATCCTGACGACGCTCGAGGCAGAAAAGCCCGGCCTTGCCATTATCGACTCGATTCAGACGATGTGGGCAGACAATGTGGACAGCGCGCCCGGTTCAGTATCACAAGTCCGGGCCGCTGCGCATGAATTGACCACGTTTGCGAAACGACATGGTGTGTCAATCATCATGGTCGGTCATGTTACCAAAGAGGGTCAGATCGCAGGCCCGCGCGTAGTCGAACACATGGTTGATACCGTTCTTTATTTTGAAGGTGAGCGTGGTCACCAATTCCGTATTCTGCGCGCCGTTAAAAATCGGTTCGGTCCCGCTGACGAGATCGGCGTATTTGAGATGACCGGCAAAGGGCTGACTCAGGTCACCAATCCTTCGGCCTTGTTCCTGTCGGAACGTGGCACCCCCAGCCCCGGATCTGCCGTTTTCGCTGGTATAGAGGGCACGCGCCCCGTTCTGGTTGAGTTGCAGGCACTTGTGGCTCCGTCGCCCCATTCTCAACCACGCCGGACCGTCGTTGGATGGGACAGCGGGCGGCTGGCCATGATCCTTGCCGTGCTCGAAGCGCGCTGCGGCGTGCCTTTCGCGGGGCTTGACGTCTATCTGAATGTGGCCGGAGGGTTGAAAGTCAGCGAACCCGCCGCAGACCTTGCGGTCGCCGCCGCCCTGTTGAGCGCCCGCGAAGACACGGCCTTGCCCGCTGATACAGTTGTTTTCGGAGAAATCTCGCTATCCGGGGCACTTAGACCGGCCCCACAAACCGAAAACAGGTTGAAAGAGGCGCAAAAACTTGGTTTCAAATCGGCCATTGCTCCGGCGGGTGGCAAAACGGGTACTGTGGCAGGTCTGACACTCACCCGACCCTCTGATTTGGTGGGGTTTGTTGGCGAAACCTTCGGAGCAGGTTAAGATAGCACCTTAAGGGGCTGAAAAAAATACAGGCGAGGGCCATGGAAGGTTTTACAATTATCGACGGGGTGGTTGCCCTGATCATCGTCGTGTCGGGCCTACTGGCCTATTCCCGAGGGTTCCTGCGCGAGGTTCTGGCCATCGCGGGCTGGGTCGCGGCCGCCGTTCTGGCCTTTATCTTTGCGCCTCAGGCCGTCCCGCTGGTGAAAGAAATCCCGGTGGTCGGGGATTTCCTGCGCGACAGCTGCGAACTATCGGTGATAACCGGCTTTGCCGCAGTTTTTGCCATTGCGTTAATCGTGGTCAGTATTTTCACACCGCTTTTTTCGTCGATCGTGCAACGTTCAGCCATTGGAGGATTGGACCAGGCGCTTGGCTTTTTCTTTGGCATCGCACGCGGTATCCTCCTGGTTGCCATCGCCTTCTTTGTCTACGACACGATCATGACCGGCCAATCCTACACGATTGTAGACGAAAGCCGCTCTGCCAAAGTGTTCGAACAATTCAGCGACCGGATCGAAGAACAGAACCCGGAACAGGCTCTGGGATGGGTTACGCAGCAATATGAAGAACTTGTTGCAAGCTGTGGCGCTGACACCCAAACCACGCAAGAGCCAGCGGCCCCCGCTGCGGACGAAACTGCACCTGCTACCACTGAATGAGAAAAAGCCCGGTTTTTACCGGGCCTTTTTTTCCGTAGCGACGCGATGGGCGAGCTAAACAAACCCCTCGCCCGCGCAGACCGTACATCTCATGGTTTTAACGCCAAAACACCCGTCACAGCGCCCAAAAACCGGTTTTCCGTGAATATCCCGACTTTTGACAACCTCTCCAGCTCCATTGCAGATGGGACATGGCGCGCGTCCCATGCCGCGGCAACGATGGCACCGGCGCTTTGTATGCTCTTCCTTTTTTTGTCCTTGCTTGTGTTCCCACATAACCAAGCCCCAATCGACACTAGACGGATTTTGATACTCTTTAATCTTGATATGACAACACAAGGCTGGCCCGGTGTCACCTTTTGATGCCGTGACCGGAAAAACCTTGTGCAGGAAATCACAATTGTGATCCTTTGATGACACAGGTCCCGTTAGGCATTATGTGGATGCCGAACTGACATGGAATCGGAGCTACCGATCTTGCTGTACCCGTTTTTACCTCGCGCCTGCCCGCAGGACGATGACGCGTCTACGTCATCTGTCACGGCGGCACCGCCGGGTGCAAAACCAGCCATGCAGATGTTCAATTCATCACCGCTAGTGAAAACGTCGTAGAAATTGGAGCCCGTACATGTGTGGGATTTTGGGGATCGCAAGCAAGACGCATGATGTCTTTGCGGAAATCTATGACGGGCTGCTTATGCTGCAGCACCGGGGTCAGGACGCCTCGGGCATCGTCACTTACAATGGCGAGTTCTTCCGCGAGAAAAAGGCCAATGGTCTGGTTAAGGATGTGTTTAACGCGCAAGACGCTGAAACTCTGTTGGGCAGAATCGGGTTGGGCCATGTCCGCTATCCGACCGCAGGATCACTAAGCGCGGCAGAGGCTCAGCCGTTTTTCGTCAACGCGCCCTATGGCATTTATCTGGTCCACAATGGCAACATCACCAACACGGCTGAACAGCGCGAGAAAGTGACCGCCAAGTACAGCCGCCATCTGCGGACCACGTCGGATTCCGAAATTCTGCTGAACGTGCTGGCGGATAAAGTGGCCGACGCAATCAAGGTCAACGGTAATGCCGAGCCAATCCGCAACATCTTTGCCGGCGTAAAGATGACGATGGAACGGGTTCAGGGTGCCTATTCGGTAATCTGCCTGGTTGCCGGAGTTGGTATGCTGGCGTTCCGCGATCCGTTTGGAATTCGCCCTTTGTCGGTTGCTAAGCGCGAAGTGGATGGTGCCGGAGACGACTATGCTTTTGCCTCGGAAGACGTGGCTTTTGGAATCAACGGGTTCAAAAAACTGCGGGACCTCAAGGCGGGTGAGGCGATTCTGATCGATCTGGAAGGCAACATGCACACTTTCCGGGCCGTCGAAGGCCGGTTGACCCCCTGTATTTTTGAGTATGTTTATCTGGCGCGTCCGGATTCATTGCTGGACGGTGTGTCGGTTTACAAAACTCAGATGCGTATGGGCCAAACGCTTGCCCACCAGATTGAGGAGGCGGGTCTGGAAATTGACCGGATCATCCCCGTACCGGACAGTGCCCGCCCGGTCGCGCTGGAGGTCGCCAAAGCCACGGGCATCCCCTATCGCGAGGGTCTGGTCAAGAACCGATATGTCGGCAGAACCTTTATCATGCCCGGTCAGGAAGAGCGTCAGAAGTCCGTGCGCCGCAAGCTGAACGCCGTTCCGCTTGAGTTCAAAGACCAAAACGTTCTGTTGATCGACGACTCGATCGTGCGCGGGAACACGATCAAAAAGATTGTTCAGATGTGCCGCGAGGCCGGTGCCAAGAAAGTCTACGTCGCTAGCGCCTCTCCGCCTGTGAAGTTCCCAAATGTCTACGGCATCGACATGCCTACAAAGCACGAGTTGATCGCCAACGGCAAAGAGATTGAAGAGATCCGTCAGGAACTGGGGGCGGACGCCCTGTTCTACCAGAACCTTGAGGATCTGATCTGGGCCGCCAAAGAAGGCAACCCCGAGATTGAGTCTTTCGACTGCTCGTGCTTTGACGGGGATTACATCACAGGCAGTGTCAGCAATGACTATTTGAACAGCCTCGAAAACAGCAGTCGCGCGAGCAAGAAAAAAGAAGACATGCAAATGCCGGGTGGCTCGTGGAACCGGGCGGAGCTGGCATCAGGATAAGCCTTTTCGCGAATCAATATTTTGATCGGCCCGCGTCACAAAGGTGATGCGGGCCTTTATTTTTGGTTCTCAGGATGGGATGAGTGGATTTTTGCGCACAACCCTTCGCTGAAGAAATCGCAATCCCAATGGCTTCGCCGTCAAAGCTAACCGCATTGCCTTGATGCGACGTCAGATAGGCTTTTGCTCGGCCTATCTGTTTGCTAATTCGCCGTTTGCCAACCACTCATAACAAGGGGCCGTGCCAAGACGGCGGGGCCGAACTTCATGTCGAATTCAACTGTCGAAAGCGCAGCTACGCAAAAGGGTGCGCTGAAGAAAAACTCTGTTTCTGTACTTGGTGTTTTTGGTTCCCCGCAGGATATGCGCGCGCTTATCCGATTGTCTTCTGGACGCATCAAAGAAATCAAACCAGGCAGCCGCGTCTCGTCGGGGACCGTGGTGGCGATCGATCCCGAGGGGATTATGCTGCGACAAAGCGGCCAGACCAAACGGATCGCCATTCCGGGCGGCTAATCCTGTCTTGACGCCCTGCGCCCATGGGTCCAAACCGCTGTCATGACCGATCAGACCAAAATTGCACTCGTTACCGGAGCTTCTCGCGGCTTGGGCGCTGCCCTGGCCGAGGCGCTCGCGCCCGAATATCACATCGTCGCCGTTGCCCGCACGACGGGCGGCTTGGAAGAATTGGATGACCGCATTCAGGCCAAAGGTGGCGCGGCCACGCTGGCGCCGATGGATATTGCCGATCCGAACGCTATGGCGACCTTGTGCCGTGGCATTCATGACCGTTGGGGGAAAGTGGACTTGTGGCTGCACACAGCGGTCCATGCCTCGGCCCTGACGCCGGCACATTTCATCGACCCGAAAGAATGGACAAAGGCGGTCAGCATCAATGCAACTGCCACGTCTGTGCTGATCCCCTATATCGCGCCTTTGTTGGGTGAAACTGGCCATGCCGTTTTCTTTGATGACCCGAAGGCAGGTCAAAAATTCTATGGCATCTATGGCGCAACCAAAGCCGCTCAGTTGGCGCTGGCCCGCAGTTGGGCGCTTGAAACGGAACGCACTGGTCCGCGGGTTTCAATTGTCGAGCCGTCACCGATGCCCACCGCCGTGCGCGCGAGGTTTCATCCCGGAGAAGATCGCGATGCATTGACCGGAACGGCAGACGAAGCCGCACGGATTTTGTCGCTGCTTTAGTGTATGGCCCTTTGGGCCATGCCTCCGGCGGGGATATTTTCAGCCAGATGAAGCGTACAGGTCATGCGATATGCACACCGTTGCGCCCAGCCAGATCAACAAAGAATTGCCAAGCCACGCGGCCCGAACGCGCGCCGCGTGTCGCCTGCCATTCGATGGCTTCTGCGCGCAGCAAGTCCGCATCGACCGATACGCCGTAGGCACCGCAATACCGGTCGATCATTGCAAGATATTCGTCCTGATCACAGGGATGGAAGCCCAGCCACAGGCCAAAACGGTCCGACAGCGAAACTTTTTCTTCGACTGCCTCTGACGGGTTGATGGCGCTGGAGCGTTCATTCTCGATCATGTCCCGCGGCATCAGGTGACGGCGATTGGACGTCGCGTAGAAGACAACGTTCTCGGGGCGACCTTCGATGCCGCCGTCCAACACGGCCTTCAGCGATTTATAGTGCTGGTCGTCGTGACTGAACGACAAGTCATCGCAGAACAGGATGAACCTGTGCGGAGCAACCCGCAGGTGATTCAGCAGGCGTGCGACCGAGCCCATGTCTTCACGCTGCAGCTCGACCAGTTTCAGGTCCGGGTAATCGGCCTGCAGTGAGCCATGAACGGCCTTAACGAGGCTGGATTTCCCCATTCCACGCGCACCCCACAACAGTGCATTATTGGCCTTGAAACCGGCCGCAAAGCGGCGCGTGTTGTCCAACAGCGTATCTCGGGACCGGTTGATGCCAATCAATAGTTCCAGATCGACGCGGTTGACCTGTGTGACCGGCTCAAGCCTATCGGGTTCGATATGCCAGACAAAGGCGGGTGCGGCACCGAAATCCGGCGCGGCCAAAGGGGCCGGTGCCATGCGTTCCAGTGCATCGGCAATTCGGTTCAGGGCTTGGTCATCCATTCGGGCCTCCGGTCGTGACTTGGCGGGTTCAAACCATGTTCCGAACGGCGCAACAAGTGCCTCGGACGAAAAAGGCGCGCCAATCATTGGCGCGCCTGCTTTCTAACCGTTAACGGATTTACTTGCCGTCTTCTTCACGGATGATCTCGTCATCCGCCTCTTCTTCGTCGTCATAATAACCGTCTGCGCGCAGTTGCTCTTCGCGCTTCTTCTCAACGCGGGCAACAAGGAAGATTGACACTTCATAAAGCCCGTAGACCACAACAAAGAGAATGATCTGAGTGATTACGTCTGGCGGTGTTACAAGCGCGGCCAGAACCAGAATGGCGACCACGGCATATTTGCGCACGCTGCCTAGCCCTTCGGCGCTGACAAGGCCCGCCTTGCCCATCAGCGTAAGCAGAACGGGTAGCTGGAAGCACAGCCCAAACGCCACGATGAACTTGATGGTCAGGTTCAGATACTCTTGTGCTGACCCCTGAAACACCACGCTGAGCGGAGCGGCAGCCGTGCCGTCAACAACAGCTTCTCCTTCTGCCCCGAACTGCTGGAACCCGAGGAAAAAGTCATAGGCCAGCGGCGTGACGACATAAAACGCAAAGCTTGCCCCCAAAAGGAACATAAAAGGCGAGGCCACCATGAAAGGCAGAAAGGCGTTCTTTTCTGATCGGTAAAGACCCGGTGCCACGAACCGCCACATCTGCATGCCAATGTAAGGAAAAGCCAGAATGAACCCACCCAGCAGCGACACCTTGATGGCGACAAAAAAACCTTCCTGCGGAGAGATAAAGATCAGACCGCAATCCTGCCCCCGTTCTGCCAGCACGTCGCACAGGGGACGAGTGAGGAAGTTAAAGATCGGCGTGGCCACCGTAAAACAGATGATCATGCCAACTAGAAACGCAACGACACAGTGAATCAACCTTGTGCGCAGCTCAGCAAGATGCTCGATCAGTGGGGCCGAGCTGTCTTCGATCTCGTCAGTGTTGGTCATGTCTTGCCTTCAGTTTTCAGCGCGGCCTCGGCCTCTTCGGCCTTGGCAAGAGCATCTGCGGCTTCCTTGGCCTTGCGTTCGGCAGCTGCGCGGGCGGTCGTGGCCTGAATCTTCTTGGCCTGTTCGGCCCGTTCCGCGGCCAGTTTGCCCGTCTCGCTATCGGGGTCGAACTTGGTCGGGTCGATGCTGCGGGCCATGTCCTGTGCGGCTTCTTTCACACCGTCCATGGCGCTGCTGACCGGGTTGGCCGCCGCATTCAAGCCCTTTTTGATTTCGTTGACACCCGCTTGGTCCGCCGCTTCATTCATGGCGCTGCTGAATTCGCGCGCCATTCCGCGGGCCTTGCCCACCCAACGACCGACATTGCGGAACAGCACCGGCAGGTCCTTTGGCCCCACAACGATCAGGGCAACAATGCCGATGACCAAAAGCTCGGTCCAGCCCAGATCAAACATCTTGGTTTAGGCCTTATCTTTTTCTGTCTCAGGCGTAACGTCCTTTGCCACTTCGGCGGCGTCTTGCTCTATCTCGTCGGTGCCTTCTTTTACGCCCTTCTTGAACGATGTGATGCCCTTGCCCACTTCGCCCATCAACGAACTGATCTTGCCGCGGCCAAACAGTACCAGTACCACAACGGCGATCAACAGCAGGCCGGGAAGGCCAATATTATTGAGCATGTCTTTTCTCCTTATGCGTCGGCGTCAGGCGCCGGGAATATGATCTGGGATTGTGTCTACGCCTGCCAGGCCCGCTGGAAAAGTGGCGGAACGGCGTTCGACGCTCAAATCTGGCGGCATCACACATTTTTGCAGACTGGTTTTTTCCAACTGACAGGTTTATGTCAGTTGTACAGGGTTAGGACACGGTTATCGAAACTTGGTCAACGGAGATACAAATGACCCATGTTGCAGAAATCGTCACCTTCACCCTCACAGACGGCACTTCGCCGGAAGAATACGTGAAGCTCAGCCAGGCGTCTGAGGCGTTCGTCCGCTCAGCCCCCGGATTCGTCCACCGTCAGTTGAGCCAAGGTGAGGATGGACGTTGGACCGATTATGTCATCTGGACGGACTTGAAAGCTGCGCAAGACGCAGCTGCTCAGCTTCCTCAGCAGGAATGTGCTGCTGGCATGATGGCTGCGATCAATCCCGAAAGCATCCAGATGCGCCATGAGAATGTGCTATGGAAAATGACCGCATAAAGGCGGTCAGAACGGCGTGTCATGCGCCGAACTGACCGTCTGTTCGACATCATCCAGATCCTGCGCGACGGCAAACTGCACCGCGCGCAGGACATCGCGGACCGGCTTGAGGTCTCGGTCCGCACGATCTACCGCGACATGGATACTCTTGTCGCGTCGGGCGTACCTGTGGAGGGCGAGCGCGGCGTCGGCTACATGGTGCGCGAACAGATCACCCTGCCCCCCTTAACCCTGACCCCGATCGAATTGGAAGCCTTGAACCTCGGCATGGCTATCGTGGCCGAGGCGGCAGACGCTGACCTCAAAGCGGCAGCCGAAACACTGGCTGAAAAGATCGACGCAGTTTTGCCGACCCAAGTCGTGGCCGAGGCGGATACGTGGAAATTCGCGGTGTATCCCTTTGCGGATGCGGCGCGTGGATTGGCCCATATGGCCCCGATCCGTGCGGCAATAAAATCCCGACAGAAACTGCATTTGTCCTATCGTCGCATTGATGGCGTACTGACCGAGCGCACGATCCGCCCGTTGCATATGGAGTATTGGGGCCGTGTCTGGACGCTGACCGCGTGGTGCGAGTTACGGGACGGTTTCCGTGTATTCCGTATCGACTTGATCGAAGCCGTCTCACCCCTGCCCGAGATTTTTGCCGATGAACCGGGGAAACGGCTCAGCGACTACGACCCCTATAACTAGGTCGCCCAACCAAAAGCGGGTCTAAACCAGCCAGTGCATTTACTGTAAATAGGGCTCGGGATCGACGGCTTCGAAGCCTTTGCGCACTTCGAAATGCACATAAGAATTGTCTCCGCCCCGCAGTGAGGCGATCTGCTCACCCCGGCGCACGCGATCGCCCTTTTTCACCGTTATCTTGTCGACATTCGCATAGACCGTCAGAAGATCGTTGCTGTGTTTGACCACAATGATAGGTACCTGATCTGCATCTGCGGTAATCGCAGCCACGGTGCCCGCTTCGGCTGCCTTTACAGCCGCGCCCGGAGCGGCGGCGATATCTATCCCCTCGTTCTTGCCCTTCTCATAGGTCCGAATGATCGTGCCTGTCACCGGCAGCCCAAGGGCTGCGCTGCTTTGGTTGGTCGGTGCTTCGGCGGTCACGTCCGGTGCTGGCTCGGCCGGGGCGATCACCTCGTCCGGCAGCGGTTGCGTTGCACTGGGCGGGGTCGGCGTTGGCGAACCCTGCCCCGGCTGCGTCACGTTGGTGGCGGCTACAGGAGCCTGTTGTGGTGCGGGTTGGTTCTTGATCGGGATCAGCAGGAACTGATCCTCGCGCACGGTAAAGTCCGGGCCTAATCCATTCCATTCGGCCAGCGCATCCACTGGCACATCGTAGAGCCGCGCGATGGTATAAGCCGTCTCGCCGCGTTTAACCTTGTGCCGGATTGGCTCGGGCCCAGATGGCGCAGGGGTCGGAGCGGGTGCCGTCGCCGCAGGCTGCGCGGGCTCCAGCGTCGACGTCCGGACCGACCCATCTGTCGGCGCCTCGTCAATCGCGGTTCCGGCTATGGTGGCTATATCGACGGTACTGGCACCACCGACCGGGCGCGGCAGAGCGATCACTTCACCGTCACGCAACTGATCAGTGGGTTTCAAGCCATTGAAACTTGCCAACTCGCCCTCGGGCAACCCAACCCGCGCGGCAACGTCGGCAACCGTATCACCGCGGCGCGCGACAATCACCTGGTATGTTGGATAGGAAATGACGCCTCGGGCATCCGGGGCTGGACGATTGGCTGTCGCGGCTTGCGCGGCATCAGAGGTCGAAAACCCCCCCACATTTCCACGAAGGTCGTAATCCAGCGGACCATCGCACCCCGCAAGGATCACCAAAGCTGTCGCGCCGGTGGCGCAGCGGAGTATCGCTGACTTGGAAACTGCTCTCATCATTCTGTCCTCAACGCCTACCCGTGTTTTCCGGGGTTCCGTCGCGTGTTGCCTAACAATCCTTAAACCCCGTCCTTTCCAAGACCCTCTAACAAGGGCACAAAACGAACGGGCAACAACTCATCATAGTCCAGACCGGTCTCGGTCCGTCTGACACGGATCAGTGTCTGAACCGCATCCGACTGTCCCACCGGCAACACCATGATACCGCCGATTTTGAGCTGCGCCAAGAGCGGCCCGGGCGGATCCTCTGCCGCTGCAGTTACAATGATACGGTCAAATGGGGCCTGCTCGGGCAAACCAAAAGATCCGTCCGTCAACATAGCGGTAACATTGGTCAGGCCGAGGTCGCGGAATAGCTGCCCGGTTTCCCGCACCAGCCGCTTGTGACGCTCAACCGTATAGACCCGGCGCGCCAACTTCGACAGGATGGCCGCCTGATAGCCCGACCCGGTGCCAACCTCTAACACTGTGTCGCGCGGACGCACATCCAACGCCTGGGTCATCAGCCCGACCACTGAAGGCTGGCTTATCGTCTGACCGCACGCAATCGGCAGTGGCGTATCTTCATAAGCGCGATCGGCGAACAAGCCTTTGACGAATTGACCTCTGTCGATCTGTTCCATCGCTGCCAGCACACGCGCATCCGTTACCCCACGCGAGCGCAGGGCAAACAAAAACTGCATGGTTGTTTCGGGGTCCGGTCCGGTCATTCGATCGTCTTCAATGCCTCAAGCGCATCATGGGCTGTCAGATCCGCACGCATCGGCGTGACCGAGATGTAGCCCTCCAGATTAACCGCCGCATCCGTGCCCGGCGCGGTTGGGTTGTGCTGATAGCCGCCCTTTATCCACAAGAACCGCCGCCCCGAGGGCGAGCTGTGCGGCTCGACCGAAAAATGCGTGTCACGACGAAATCCTTGCGGAGCGATCCGCGTGCCCAACACTTCATCTGCAGGCACAGGTGGGAAATTTACGTTGTAGAACAAGCGGTAATCTCCCTGATTTTCCGGCGCAGCATCCAGGATTTTTCGCACCAGACCAGCGCCGAACCGGGCGGCCGTTTCAAACGGATCGTCCAGCCCAAGGTTCCGTGGCCCAAAATACTGCGACAGGGCAATTGCCGGAATGCCCTGCAAAGCGGCCTCCATCGCGCCGCCGACAGTGCCGGAATAAAGCGTGTTCTCGGCCGAGTTATTTCCCCGGTTGACCCCGGACAGCACCAGATCGGGGCGTGCATCCTTCATCACGTCGTGCAATCCGGCCAAAACGCAATCCGCAGGAGAGCCCTCGGCGGCAAACCGGCGCTCGCCCAGTTCGGCGACCATCATCGGGTGCGTGTAGCTGATACAATGCCCAACCCCCGACTGCTCGAACGCGGGCGCAACCACCCAAACCTCGCCCTGGGGTCCAGCCAGATCGGCGGCGATGGCTTCCAGCGCGATAAGGCCCGGCGCGTTAATGCCGTCATCATTGGTAAGAAGAATACGCATAAGCCCCATCCGCCGCAGTGTTTCAACCTTGATAGACCCGCCCTCGCGTGGCGGCAAGCAAAGCAGGCGTGCAATCTGAGACTTTCGCGCACCACTTGGGTCAAAACTGCGCGTCAGAACCCTAAGCCTGGAAAACGAAGCAATGACTGCGGCGAACCGTTAACCACATGACCCGCCCAGGATTTGGCACAAACACGTTTGGCACTGTCGTCTTCAAGATCGAGCCGTCATAGTCCATCCGAAATTCGACAAGGCTTTCATTGCCCAAAAAACGCGCGCGTTCCACAACACCACGCGCAGCCTTACCATCGGTTGCAGTAGGCAACGGCCCTTTGCCATTGCGGTCAAAGTCCAACCGTACGTGTTGTGGCCTGAACACGATCTCGACATTTGTCCCGTCCGGAACGCCCGGAGCAAGGAATTGTCCGAACGGCGTTTCAGCCAAAGCCCCTTTCACATTGGTCTTTAAGATATTGATATCGCTAAAAAACGCCATCGCAGCCTTGTCGACTGGACGTGTGTATACATTGTACGGCGCACCTTGCTGCACGATCTTGCCGCGCCGCATCAAGGCGATCTCGTCCGCCATGCGCATCGCTTCCTCAGGCTCGTGCGTGACGAGAACAACAGCAGCATCCTCTTCCTTGAGAATGGCCAGCGTCTCATCCCGGATTCCATCGCGCAGCCTGTTATCAAGGCCCGAGAATGGCTCATCCATCAGCATAATGCGCGGACGCGGCGCAAGGGCGCGTGCCAGCGCCACGCGCTGCTGTTCTCCCCCAGACAAGTGGTGAGGGTATTTGTCAATGAAATGAATCAAATCGACCTTGCGCAAAAGCTCCTCAACCCGGGCGCGCTTTTCGTCCTTGTGGCCTTTCAAACCAAAAGCCACATTGTCGGCCACGTTAAGATGCGGGAACAGCGCGAAATCCTGAAACATCAGGCCGATCTCTCGACGCTCTGGCGGGATTCGGAACACGGTGTCGCAAATCAACTTGCCGTCTACATAAATTTCACCGGATTCCTGCATCTCGACCCCGGCAATCATGCGCAAGGTCGTCGACTTGCCGCAACCCGATGGCCCCAGAAGGCAAGTCACCTTACCCGCGTCGACAGACAGGGATACGTTGTCAACAACAACCCGCCCCTCGTACCGCGCGATCAAATTTCGAATTTCCAGACGAGGAGGAGTTGCGTCTACTGTCACCGATGGGCCCCGCTGTCTTTTCCCGATCAAATTCATCGGGCTTAGGCGGGGATAGCAACCCCGCCCGTCAGGTGCAAGACATCAGCAGCACCCACCCGACGCGACCTCGCCCGGTGTTTCGAATGCGTTTTCTCCACCGCAATCTTCAAAAACACCATAATGGGTCGAGAAATCACCGATGAACTCGAAATGCTGCGCAAAGCGTGTTTCTTTCAGCATCATCCAGGTATTGCCGCAAACGGGAAAAACCTTACCTGTTTCCATCGCGTGGTGGTCATCCAATTCAAACAGATGCGGTGCATTGGGGATCGTTCCCTTGTAGATCACCGCCTGACCGTAGTCTTCGCAGGCTGGTTCCAATTTGGGCAGTTTAAACAGGCGGTAGGTGGCCGACTGGAACTTCAGTGGTGCGACGCGTGCCTCGAGAACCGGGTTTTCGATGGTCAGCGGGCGATGCGTAACGCGGCGCGGATCGCCAAACCCAGCCTTGCGGGCAATTGACAGGAAATCATTCAAATACAGCGCACCGGAAAGGCATTCGCCGTACAGAACCTCATCCTCAGCCATGCCTTTCGGCACCCTACGGTCGGCGTAGACGTCCGAGAAATACATCTCGCCACCGTCCTTCAGCAGACGGTGCGCGCCGCGCAAAACCGCCTCTTTGTCCGTGGCCAGGTTGATCACGCAATTTGAAACTATAATGTCGAATGATCCCGGCTCAAGGTTCAGGTCATCAAGCCTTTCGATGTATCCGTGATGGAATTCCACATTGCTGGCCGCATAGCCAAACGCGCTAGCATGGTAATCCTGATGAGCTCGCGCAACCTCTAGCTGCTCGGGCGTCATATCAACGCCAACAACCCGGCCGGTTTCGCCCACCATCGCAGACAGAGCAAAAACATCACGGCCCGCCCCGCAGCCCAGATCAAGGATGCTCATTCCCTTCAAATCCAGCGGCGCGATCAGACCACAGCCGTAGTAACGGGTCAGCACCTCGTCATGAACTTTGGACAGAACCTGTTTCAGATGATCCGGCATGGCGTCCGGGGTACAGCACGCGTTGGTCTGCAAATCCGAACTGCTTTGCAGCACTTCACCATAGTAATTCTGCACGGACTCATGATTCATCACAGGTTTCCTTTTCCCGTTGGCTGGAAATCAGGTAATTCAGCCCTAGCGTTGGCGCAATCCGCTGAGGCAAAATCTGACGAAAGCGTGAGGGTCTATGCGAGTAATTCAAAGTCCGCACCCGTGCGCACCCGTCCATTGACCTGAATTTCAAGCCGATGCGCACCGGGAACCAACGTGTATGTGGACGCGTTACCCTTTAGCTTGTGCGACTTACTAAGGCTCAGCCGACCATCACGCAGTTTAGCCTGTTTAAACTTGTGAACCTTAGCTGAGGTTTTCCCTCCAGGTCGCTGAAAGTGAACGATATAATCGACTAGAATGGGTTGATTATTTTGTCCGCTTAGCAAGACATCGAATTCCAACACCCCGTCAATCCGCGCCTCACCTTTTATTTGCAATTCAACGGTGACATCGGCCTCGGGATCATATCCCAGCAGTGTCATGGCCCCCGGATGACCTGTTTTGACCAGCCCGCGCAGGGTATGAGAGGTCATCCAACGCAGTTCGTCTCGGTCTTGTTGACCTTCTGCTTCCCACGCGCGTAACCGATCCAAAACAAGATCAGGGTTCTTCTTGGTGATATCGTTCAGATGGTTCGCCACCGACCGCGTGACATAGCGCGTCGGATCTTTGTGCAGCCGGTCCAGCAAGTGCAACGGATCGGTCAGGTCCAGTCCGACCGCCTGCCCCCAAGGCAGTCTGGGCCTTGTACCCTCGCTTACCAACCGGCGCACGTGATAGCTGTCATGATCACACCAGCGTTCCATTCGATCCAGCACCGGCTGTGGATGAGTGTTCAGGAACGGACGAATGGCCCATTCCATCGAAAAGCGCTGCGTCACTTCTTCCAGCACATCAAGCGCTAGGTCGGGATGATCCAATCCCACGGACGCGATCCATTCGCCTAGAGGAGCAAAGATAAAGTCACCGAAATCGTCATCCTTTTTGGTTGGATCAAGCGGTGGCGGCAACGCCCGCAGAAGGGTCGGCGCGACATCCGGCAGCGCCCCCGGAAACGCATTTTGCAGGCACTCGGCAATCCAGGCTATGCGCTCTTTCAACTCAAGGTCCAGCAAGCGGGACATCACCTGCCCTTCAAAGGCTTGGGCATCAAAAGTCGGCGCAGCCTCGGCGAACAAACCCGCCAAATAGCGGGTCTTTTCCTGGTTATACAGCTGATCTTTCAGCGAGAATCCTTGCGACATCCCTACATCGTCATGTTTGTGGCGCCGCCATCCAGCAGGATGTTCTGCCCCACGATAAAGCCCGCCTGTTGCGAACACAGAAACGCGCAGGTCGCGCCGAATTCCTGCCGCGTTCCATAGCGGCGTGCAGGAATCGTTGCAGCACGCTCGGCCCGAGCGTCATCCATTGAAATACCCTTTTGCTCTGCCACACCGCTATCCAACGCATCCGCGCGGTCGGTGGCGTGGATACCCGGCAGCAGGTTGTTTATCGTTACGCCATACGGCGCTACCTGCCGCGACGTGCCTGCGACATATCCGGTCAATCCGCTCCGCGCAGCGTTTGACAGGCCCAGAACGGCGATCGGTGCCCGCACGGATTGCGAGGTGATATTCACCACCCGGCCCCAACCCTTGTCCATCATTCCCGGCAACAGTGCTTTCATGAACGTAATCGGCGTCAACATATTGGCATCCAGCGCCTTGATAAAATCATCACGCTCCCAGTCCGACCACATACCGGGCGGTGGACCACCAGCATTTGTCACAATAATATCAACGTTTTGCGCGGCTTCGATAACCTGCGCCTGACCATCGGGTGAGGTCACATCGCAGGCAACGGTCTGCACCGAAACGCCATGCTGGGACCTCAGACGATCGGCTTCGCGCTCAAGCGTATCGGCCCCGCGCGCATTCATCACCAGATCGACACCTGCCTCGGCCAATGCCTCGGCACAGCCCAAGCCCAATCCCTTGCTGCTAGCGCAAACCAGCGCTCTTTTTCCGCGAATACCCAGATCCATCTGATCCTCCCTGCCTTTCAATGGCCGCATGTCTAGCACCGGCCAGACAGGAAAGACCAGATTGGCAACACCGGCTTAATAGAAGAATTCTTCGCGCACGATCTTGCCATCAGTGACGTGATATACGCCGACTTCGCGCATATCGAAACTCTCACCGCTTTCCTTCACCTTACCCTGCACCTCGAAGATCACGGCAAAACGGTCATCGCCGTGCAGATACGGATCACTGACCGTGGCGCTTGAAACTTCGTGCGCACCTTCCCACCATTCGTGCTTACCGCGGATTCCGTCCACACCATGCGTTTCCCGGCCAGAGCCGTCCATGTCCTGCGCTTCAACCGAAACCGCATCTGCCGCATAAAGCTTAGGCAGGTTTTCCTTGGCGCGATCCTCACGACATCCGGCAACCAGCTCTTCTGCAATCTCTTTCAGGTTCATTGGTCTTCTCCTCTATTTGTTCTCTTTATGTTCTTATTGCCACAGCAACACGATTCTGAACATCCCCTTTATCTTGCCTCGGCCGGTTTCCCCGCCTATACGCGCGCTTATGCTTGATACCTCGAACCAACCCGTACTGCCGCCCGAGATCGCCCGACGCCGGACATTTGCCATCATCTCGCACCCGGATGCGGGCAAAACAACGCTGACTGAAAAGTTCCTGTTGTACGGGGGCGCGATCCAGATGGCCGGCCAAGTGCGCGCCAAGGGTGAGGCGCGGCGCACGCGGTCGGACTTCATGCAGATGGAAAAGGATCGAGGCATCTCGGTTTCCGCCTCGGCCATGTCGTTTGACTATGGCGATTTCCGGTTCAATCTGGTCGATACGCCCGGTCACTCGGACTTCTCGGAAGATACCTATCGCACGCTGACCGCCGTGGATGCCGCCGTGATGGTCATCGACGGCGCAAAAGGTGTGGAAAGCCAGACGCAGAAGCTGTTCGAGGTCTGCCGCCTACGCGATCTGCCGATCCTGACCTTCTGTAACAAGATGGACCGCGAAAGCCGCGATACGTTCGAGATCATCGATGAAATCCAGGAAATGCTGGCCATCGACGTCACGCCCGCCGCATGGCCGATTGGCGTGGGTCGCGATTTCATCGGTTGTTACGACATGCTTCGCGACCGGTTGGAGCTGATGGACCGTGCCGACCGCAACAAGGTGGCCGAAAGCATCCAGATCAACGGGCTGGATGATCCCAAACTGGCTGAGCACGTGCCCGAGCATCTGTTGGAAAAGCTGCTGGAAGAGGTTGAAATGGCGCGCGAACTGTTGCCCAAACTCGACCCGCAGGCGGTGTTGGAAGGGCATATGACGCCGATCTGGTTTGGCTCCGCCATCAACTCGTTCGGCGTCAAGGAACTGATGGAGGGCATCGGTGCCTATGGCCCGCAGCCGCAGATTCAATCGGCCGAACCCCGTCAGATTGCACCCGATGAGAAAAAGGTCGCCGGGTTTGTCTTCAAGGTGCAGGCCAATATGGACCCCAAGCACCGTGACCGGGTGGCTTTTGTCCGTATGGCATCTGGCCATTTCAAGCGCGGCATGAAGCTGACGCATGTGCGGTCGAAGAAACCGATGGCAATTTCAAACCCCGTGCTGTTCCTTGCCTCTGACCGTGAATTGGCTGAAGAGGCCTGGGCCGGCGACATCATCGGCATCCCGAACCACGGTCAGTTGCGCATCGGTGATACGCTGACCGAGGGCGAGGCACTGCGCGTGACTGGCATTCCGTCCTTCGCACCGGAACTGCTGCAAACCGTCCGTCCGGGCGATCCGATGAAAGCCAAGCATCTGGAAAAAGCCTTGATGCAATTTGCCGAAGAAGGCGCCGCCAAGGTGTTCAAACCCTCAATCGGCTCGGGCTTTATCGTCGGCGTCGTCGGCGCGCTGCAATTCGAAGTGCTCGCCAGCCGGATCGAGATGGAATACGGTCTGCCCGTCCGGTTCGAAGCGTCACAATTCACCTCAGCGCGTTGGGTCAGCGGTGAGAAGGCCGAGGTTGAGAAATTCGTCAACGCCAACAAGCAGCATATCGCCCATGACCATGATGGTGACATCGTGTACCTGACCCGCCTGCAATGGGATATTGACCGGGTTGTGCGTGACTATCCAGCACTGAACCTGACGGCGACCAAGGAAATGATGACGTGATCGGCCAAAACGCTGTTTATGACCGGTAACCCGACCTGGGGCATTGTTTCGACCGTTCGGGGGCCGACCCCGGACATACTGCGCTTTGTGGCCTATCACCTAGATTTGGGTGTCGACCGGATGTACGTCTTTCTGGACGAACCCAACCCGGCAGCCTTTGGTGCGCTGGATGAGCACACAAAGATCGACGTCCACACGTGCGATGACAGGTTCTGGGCGAGTCGGAAACGCGACCGGCCCGAAGCGCACCAGACCCGTCAGACGGCGAATGCATCCTTCACCTATCGCAACGCTGAAGTGGATTGGCTGACCCATATCGACGTGGATGAGTTTTTGTGGTCGGACCGCCCCATTTCTCAGTGTCTTGCTAGGGTCCCTGACGATCTTCCTGGTGTCCGGGTCCGACCGATCGAAGCGCTGGCCAGCGGTGAGGATTTGTACAAGACGTTTATCCCCAAAGGCCCGGATCGCGAAAAACTCGTTCAGACGATATACCCAAGCTTCGGCACTTTTGTTCGGGGCGGTTTCTTTAGCCACCTGCAAGGCAAGGTGTTCGCCCGCACCGGTTTGCCAAAGATCAGTTTTCGTATTCACAACCTGCTTCAAAACGGCGATCCCCTGCCCTGCAAAACCGAGCTATCCGGCGTCGACGTTTGCCACCGCCACGCACCAGATTGGGACAGTTGGCTGGCTCACCTTCCATTCCGGCTTAAGCGCGGCTCTTATCGCGCCGAAATGTCCCCAAACGTGCCGCGTACCGAAGGCGGGATGAACATGTACGAATTGCTAACCCGTATCGAAGCCGAAAACGGTATCGACGGGCTGCGTAGTTTTTTCGATGAGATCAGCGGCGCGGACCCCGAGGTGCGTGCGCGGCTTGAGAAATTTGGGATGCTCCGGCATCGGCCCCTCAATTTGAACGCCAAGCTTGCGAAACACTTTCCCGGAAGTGCCTGAATTGTTGCGGTAAACCCCCATCTGTAGGACGCAGAAACATCTTCGGGGGACTTCATTTGACCCCGACCTACGATTTTGTTATGTCCCGCTCCAAGCCGAAATGCGCGATGCTGCGTATGGCCATCCGGGCCCGGCACACCTTTGACGCGCGGGCCAGGTCTAGTGTCCGCAAAAACCGGACATACATGACAAAGTTTAACGAACTGAACCTGAACCCCAAGGTCCTCAAAGCCATTGAGGAAGCTGGATACGAAATCCCCACCCCGATTCAGGAAGGCGCGATACCGCCTGCTCTGGAGGGGCGCGATGTGCTGGGGATCGCCCAGACCGGGACCGGCAAAACCGCCAGTTTCACTCTGCCAATGATCACCTTGCTGGCGCGCGGACGCGCGCGCGCGCGGATGCCGCGGTCGCTGGTGCTGTGCCCGACTCGCGAGTTGGCCGCGCAGGTGGCCGAGAATTTCGATACCTATTCAAAACATCTTAAACTGACCAAGGCGCTGCTGATTGGCGGTGTCAGTTTCAAGGAGCAAGAAGCCCTGATCGATCGCGGCGTTGACGTCCTGATCGCCACACCGGGCCGGCTGCTGGACCATTTTGAACGCGGTAAGCTGTTGCTGACCGGCGTTCAGATCATGGTGGTGGACGAGGCCGATAGGATGCTGGATATGGGGTTCATCCCCGATATCGAACGCATCTTCTCGCTGACACCATTCACCCGCCAGACCCTGTTCTTCTCGGCCACCATGGCCTCAGAGATTGAGCGGATCACTGACACTTTCCTGTCCGCTCCCGCCCGGATCGAGGTTGCGCGGCAGGCCACGGCCTCGGAAACGATTGAGCAAGGCGTTGTGATGTTCAAAGGCGGACGACGCGACCGCGAAGCCAGTGCGAAGCGCAAGGTTTTGCGTGCTCTGATCGATGCCGAAGGCGACAAATGCACAAATGCGATCATCTTTTGCAACCGCAAGACAGATGTGGATATCTGCGCAAAATCGCTGAAGAAATATGGCTATGACGCCGACGCGATTCACGGTGACCTGGATCAGTCGCAACGAACAAAGACACTGGACGGATTCCGTGACGGGTCACTCCGCCTATTGGTGGCGTCAGACGTCGCCGCGCGTGGGCTGGACGTCCCTTCGGTAAGCCACGTGTTCAACTTCGACGTTCCCAGCCATGCCGAGGATTACGTCCACCGTATCGGCCGAACCGGTCGTGCCGGACGCGATGGCAAAGCGATCACGATCTGTACGGGCCGCGATGAAAAGGCCTTGGATGCGATTGAAAAGCTGATCCAAAAGGACATCCCGCGGCTCGACAATCCGGTCAAGGACGAACCGAAACCGGCCGAGAAGCCCGAGAGAAGAAGCAAGTCTTCAGAAGGTAAAAAGAGCGACAGCAAGAAGACCGACCGCAAGAAGGACAAAGAGCCCAGAGGACGTAGCCGACGTGACGACAATGGCTCGACCGTCGTGGGCATGGGCGATCATCTGCCGAGTTTCATCGCCCTCAGCTTTGATGAGCGCCGAACGGGCTAGATTGCAAGCACCAGCGCCAGAATAGACACACCAAGCAACGTCATCCCGGCGATCTCGCGCCGGGTGATCGTCTCATGAAAAAACAGGATCGAGGCGAGCAAGCTGAAGATAAGCTCGACCTGCCCTAGTGCCTTGACGTAGGCGGCGTTTTGCAGCGTGAAGGCAAAGAACCAGCAGAACGACCCGCACAGGCTGGTCAGGCCAACAAACACTCCTGTACTCCGTGTCTGCCATACAGCAACAAGTTCGGCCCGGTCGCGCCACAAAAGCCAAAGCCCCATGCTGATAAACTGGAATGTGACGACGAACGCCAAGGTGATCAAGGCGCGAAACCAAGCGTCGATGTCCCCCAACTCCAGCGATGCGCCGCGATAGCCGACCGAAGAAAATGCAAACAGGACCCCTGATCCCAACCCCAAGCGGGATGCGCGGTTGGACAAGTGTTTCCACCAGGCCCCACCGCCTTCGGGGCTTTTCGACAACAGTAACACTGCGGCGAGCCCCAGTATGATCGCCAAAAGCGCCCCGTTCGAGATTTGGTCGCCCAGCACCAGAAATCCAACAATGGCGGTTTGAATCACTTCGGTTTTCTTGAAGGTGATTCCTACGGCAAAGTTACGCTGCTTAAACAGGGCAACGACGCAGATCGTCGCCAGGATTTGCGCGGTGCCACCAACCATTGCGTACAGCCAGAACCAAGCGGTCAACGATGGCAGGCTGTACCCGGTTACAAGCAGTGCGATGGTCAGCGCCAAAACCGCAAGCGGTAACGAATACGCAAATCTGGCGAATGTCGCCCCGGCCGCCGTCAGCTTTACGGTGCTCAGCGATTTCTGAAGCATGAACCGCACCGTTTGGAACGAGGCGGCAGCGATGGTGACGGGAACCCATAAACTCATAGGGCCCCTTGTGTCGCTAAATCACTCCTTTGACCAGAGCGGATGCGCCACCGGGTCCTTCGCCCGCCAAAGGTATGTCCTGATAATCTCGGAATACGACCGATAGACATAGGCTTTGTTACTGGTCAAATACCGATCTTTATCTGCGCGGTACAACGCAGGAAGCCGATACCATGGCGCACGCGGATTCATGTGATGAACGACGTGCAGGTTATTGTTCAAGAACAGAAAAGCCAGAAGTCCGCGGTCTTCTATAATCACCGTACGAGCGTTTGTATCCTCATGCGCGCGGTGTTCCAGAAAGGTACGGATCTTCACAAGGCCAAGGCCAAAATAGGCTGAGAGCAGATAGGCCCAAATCGGCATCAATGACTGCGAGACAACCCAAAGAACCGCCGCGACCCCAAGCAGGTGGATTGCCCAGGCCCGCAGGATTTCATCGTCCCTGCGCAGTGCTCCGTGCACTTCATCCCGCATAAACATGACTTGTCCAATCCCTGGGCCCAACACAATGCGGCCTAACAGCGTGTTGTTCACGCTTAGAATCCGCTTTTGCCAGGGTCGCAATAACGTCCAGACTTTGGGGTCGAGGTAATTCGACTCTGGGTCGTCATAGGGGTCGGTCAAGGTTTCGTCGCGATGATGCGCCAAGTGTAGATCGCGGAATCTTTGGTATGGGATGAAAAGCGTTAGCGGCAGCGCCATCAACGCCTCGTTCAACCACCTACTGCGGAACGGGTGGCCGTGCAGTGCCTCATGCGTCAGTGAAGAGTGTAGCGCTGCGACCAGCGCCATCGCAGGGATCGCCGCCCATACTGGCAGAAGGAAGATCACAGCCAGCCAAGCGCCATAGCACGCAACGATCAGGCCAAGGGTGCCCCATTCTGGCGATGCGGGCCTAGACATTGCGGCCCCACGTTATCCCGGCCCAGACACGCTCATAAAGAACATAGAGCGTCAGACCAATTGCAGTATTCACAATCGCCAGCGTTCCCCCGACCGCCGCCGAGCCGGTGGCGACAAGCCCAACCAGCGTCATCACGACCAATCCCATGGCATTCCACAGGACAGCTTTCACGACAGATCTTCGTCGCGTTTCCATTCCGTCACCCATATTGTTGTTATGTCTTCAAAATAACGGGGCACCGCATACGTTGAAAATTCTGAATATGATTAACAAAATTCATCAATTGTGATATTTTCAAACATATGAAGAATAAAATCGACAAACGATACCGTGCGTCACAGTTCCGACAGCGCCTCGCCCGCGCAATGGAAGAGCGCCAAGTGAGCCAAAGCGCCATTGCCCGTCGAATCGGCGTGGATCGTTCGACCGTCTCACAATTATTGACGGATGAGGGCGCGAGACTTCCGAACGCCCATGTAGTTGGAAGCTGCGCCTCGGCCTTAGGGGTTTCTGCGGACTGGCTTCTGAGTTTGTCTGACCGACCGGAAAGCGCAGCCGAGCTTTTGGCCAGTTCGCTCACCATGACCGAGGCTCCTCGGGCCCTTGTGGACGAACGCATCTTCGAATGGCACCAAGAGGCGGCGGGCTACAAAATTCGTTATGTTCCAGCAACTTTACCGGACATGTTAAAGACGCGCGCCGTGTTAGAGTGGGAATACGCACCACACTTGGGCCGAACCGCCAATCAAGCTATCGGAGCTTCAGCCGATCGTCTGACATGGATGCGCAGTGCTCAATCAGATTATGAAATCGCGATGCCCCTCTATGAAATCGACAGCTTTGTACATGCCACCGGGTATTACGAAGGTCTGTGTCCAAAAATACGGCGGGACCAGATTGACCACCTGCTTGATATCTGTGAACAGCTTTACCCGCGCCTGAGGATTTATCTGTTTGATGCGAAACGGCTTTACTCTGCCCCAGTTACGATTTTTGGTCCGCTTCTATGCGTGTTTTACGCTGGCAGCCATTATATGGCCTTCCGTGATCGCGACCGGATCGAGACTTTTACCCGCCATTTCGATCGCTTAGTGCGCGAAGCTGATCTAACAGCGCGCGACTTCCCTGATCACCTGAGGCGTCTCCGTTCCGCAATTTCTGACCCTTAAAGATGCGTCAACGCGAAACCTATGCTATCGTCCATCGGCGTGAATCTTCGGGTAATCCGATCACAGACGGAGGACGACAGGAATGGACGCACTACAAACCGCACAATACGCACGGGCCTTATATACTGCTCATGGTGATCAGGCCGAGGCGGAAGCCGCGCAGAGAATGCGCGAATGCGAAGCCGCCGGGAATGTCCAGGAAGCAAAAGACTGGCAGGCGGTCCGCCAGACCATTCGCCAGTTTCGCGGTCCCAACCAGGGCTGACGCCACCTAGATTTTCGGGTCGGGGTTCACAGTATGACCATCCACGGCGATGACCTGACCCGATATCAGCCGCGCCGAATTTGAGGCGAGGAAAACAGCCATATTGGCAATGTCGCGGCCCTCGACAAACCTGCCCATCGACGTGCCCGAGGCATACCCTGCATACACCTGGTCGCGGGTCATGCCCTTGGCAGTAGCCTCACGTTGCAGAACACCTTCCATGCGCGGGCCTTCCACCGCGCCGGGACAGATCGCATTGGCGCGGATGCCGTGCGGGCCAAACTCCATTGCCAAGGTCTTCATCAACCCGATCACGGCCCATTTCGCAGCAGCATAGGGCGAGCGGTATGGATAGCCATATTGACCTGCGGTTGATGACGTAAGGATAACGCTGCCCGTATGTGCCGCCTTCATCAAAGGCGCGGCGTATTTTGCCGCCAAAAAAGCGCCGTCCAGATTGACCGAGATGCAGGATCGCCAATCGCTCAGGTCAACATCCTCGACGGCAGCGGTTGGTCCGGCGATTCCGGCATTAGCGCACAAAGCATCCAATCCGCCCTTGGTAGCAATGGACTGAAAGACCCCACTCATATCAGCTTCGTTCGTCGCATCGGCCTTTCGCGCCGTCCAGTGTTCGGGCACGGATTGCAGCGCGGTGGCATCTATGTCGGTGATCCAGACATCGTATCCCGCCGCATCGAACGCCTCGGCCATGGCCCGACCGACGCCCGAAGCGCCAGCCGTGATCAGCACGCGCCGTGTCATGCCGGTTTACGGATCGCGGCCCCGGCTCCCTCGGGGTACGGCAACCCGGCCTGCGCCTCAGCAATCTGCGCCATTGCGGCTTCGATCTCGGGCGATGGCGCACTGGGGCGACGCGTTTCAAGGCTCACATGCAGCAAAAAGCTTTCGCCCGTTGCCAGCAGCTTTTCACCCTCATACATGCTGTGGAACACGTGCAGTTTCTTGCCCTGCCCCAGCAACATCTGGGTGCGTATTTGAATTCTGGCCCCTGCGTGCACTTCGTCGATGTACCGAATGTGGTTTTCGGCCGTAAAGTAACTGCCGCCCGATGCGATATAGTCCATATCGCACCCGATTATCTCCATGAAACGGTCCGTCGCGGCGGCGAACGCCTCAAGATACTTCGCCTCGTTCATATGGCCGTTGTAGTCGGTCCAATCCAAAGGCACCGCACGGGACAGAGTCAGGATCGGCTGCGTCAAGTCGGCTTGTTCAAGCGTCGGCAAGGCACCGGGTTTGAGCAGCGCGTCGTGTTGGTTCAAAACCGCCCCCGCACCGTAATTTTGCGCCTTCAGCGCGCGCATCATGCCGACAAGGTTGTTGTCGCGAATGCGCTCCAACTCACGGATCGAGTGCATGCCTGATTGCGCATCGGATTGTTCGGCAATCAAGTCGACCAATTCATCGGTGAATTCGGGCACATCCATCAGCTTGGTCCAGGGCCATTTTAAAGCTGGTCCGAACTGCGCCATGAAATGCCGCATCCCGGCCTCGCCACCTGCTACGCGATAGGTTTCGAACAGACCCATTTGCGCCCAGCGAATGCCAAAGCCCATACGGATCGCCTCGTCCACCTCTTCAGTCGTGGCGATACCGTCCTTGACCAGCCACAACGCTTCACGCCAAACCGCCTCAAGGAATCGGTCCGCGATATGCGCGTCGATCTCTTTCTTGATGTGCAGCGGGAAGAATCCAACCGACTTCAACACTTTCTGTGCGCGTTCCACCATCTCAGGCGGGTTTTGGTCAGTCGGTACCAGTTCGATCAGCGGCAACAGGTAGACCGGGTTGAACGGGTGCGTGACTACGATCTGCTCAGGCCGCAGCGCGCCTTCCTGAAGCTCGGACGGTTTGAACCCGCTGGTCGAGGACCCGATGATCGCACCCGGATCACAAGCCTCCTGCAAGTCTTTGTAAACCCTTAGCTTCAGGTCAAGCCGCTCTGGTACACTTTCCTGTACCCAAGTGGCCCCCTGTACCGCCTCAGCCATTTCATCATGGAAAGTTAGTGTGCCTTCGGAGGGCAGCGGTACGTCGCTTAACCCTGGCAGAGACCGCCGCGCGTTGTCCAGAACCTCGCCAATCTTGCGCTCGGCCTCTGGGTCCGGATCAAAGACCCGCACGTCCCACCCGTTCAGCAGAAAGCGCGCGGCCCATCCACCGCCAATTACGCCACCACCGATGATTGCTGCTGTTTTTGTCATGTCTTCATTCCATTCCTTGGACGAGATTCAGCCTGCAATCTAAACCGGCGCCCGCTTGGTCAGCCCCAGTTTCTCACGCACGACCTGCGGCCCGATCACGCGCGCGCCCATATTTTCAATGATGGTTCCGGCCCGTTCGACCAGCTGCCAGTTTTCGGCCAGCACGCCCTTGTCGAGCCACAGGTTATCTTCTAGGCCAACGCGGACGTTACCGCCTGCCAGAACCGCCGCCGCGACATAGGCCATCTGGTTGCGGCCCAGAGAAAACGCGCTGAACGTCCAATCATCCGGCACGTTGTTTACCATTGCCATAAAGGTGTTCAGGTCGTCCGGCGCGCCCCACGGCACTCCCATGCACAGCTGCACCAGCGCCGGGCTGTCCAGCACGCCATCTTTTACCAGTTGCTTTGCATACCACAGATGACCGGTGTCAAAGGCCTCAATCTCGGGCTTTACGCCCAGATGTGTCATCATACGCCCCATCGCCTGCAACATGCCCGGCGTGTTGGTCATGACGTAGTCTGCTTCGGCAAAGTTCATGGTACCGCAGTCCAGCGTGCAGATCTCGGGCAGGCACTGCGCCACATGCTCAACCCGAGCCGCCGCGCCGATCATATCCGTCCCGTCTTCGCGCAGGGGCAAGGGCTGCTCGGTCGGGCCAAACACCATGTCTCCGCCCATCCCTGCGGTCAGGTTGAGAACGACGTCGACCTCGGCCTCACGAATCCGTTCCGTGACTTCGCGGTACAAGTCCAACCGCCGGCTGGGCGCGCCGGTCTCGGGGTCGCGCACGTGGCAATGGACCACCGCCGCCCCGGCCTTTGCCGCGGCGATCGCGCTTTCGGCGATTTGCTTCGGTGAACGTGGCACATGCGGGCTGCGATCCTGCGTTCCGCCCGAGCCTGTCACAGCGCAAGTGATAAAGACGTCGCGGTTCATTTCCAGAGGCATTGTGTTCTCCCCAGTTTATACCCGGTTTTGCCCTGAGTTTTCCCCAGGCTTCTCCCCGGATTCCGATTTGCGTTCGCCCCCGACTTTGACGCAGCCTTGGGAAAACACTTGCCAGAATGCGAATCGAACTTGATGAAATCCGCGAAAAACATATTGCAGCCCGAACATCGCGCCCTGAAAACAGCGGTGCTGGTGCTGGATGAATGCAACACGCTGAGTTTTGCCTCGGCAGTAGACCCGATGCGTGCGGCAAACCGACTGGCAGATCGGCCTGCCTTCGACTGGGATTATGTGACCGCCAAAGCGGAACCGGCCATGCTGACCAGCGCGCTGAGCGTGCCGGGCATCCCTTTGGCACGACTGCAAGGTTGCGACCTGATGATCGTTCTGGCCGGGTTCCAATTGGCCCGTCACGCAACTCCCAGCCTGCTGGCTGGCCTGCGCCGAATCGCAAACTCCGGAGCAACGATGGCGGGGATCGACGGTGGCCCCTGGCTGTTGGCCGAGGCGGGGCTTTTGGACGGCCACGCCGCGACCACGCATTGGGAAGACCTGGCAAATTTTGCCGCCCGCTTCCCTGAGGTTGACGTACGACCCGACCGGTTCACGGTCTCGGGCAATCGCCTGACCTCGGGCGGTGCGATCCCTGCGGTTGAGATGATGTTGCACATTATTGCCGCGCGCCATGGCGCGGGTTTTGCCGCACGTGTCTCCGGCCTCTTCCTCTATGACGGCGCGCCCGAGCCGACGAAACCGCAAAGCCGCACCGGTGCGCCGCACCGTCATACGGCGCTGACGGCCAAGGCAAACGCACTCATGGAGGCCTCTCTCGATGAACCTCTCCCGCTGGTCGATATCGCCGAGGCGCTTGGCACCAGTCCCCGCACTTTGCAGCAACAGTTCCGCCTGCGCCTTAATACCACGCCGCAAGACCACTATTTGCAACTGCGCCTGGCCGAGGCCCGCCGTCTGGTCACCGACTCGGACATGCCTTTGATGGACGTGGCGCTGGCAACGGGCTTTGCTTCACAATCCAGCTTTGCACGGGCCTTCCGCACAGCTCACGGCCTGTCGGCCCGTGACCTGAGGCAGGAAAGAACGCAAGCACCCCACCACTGATCGGGCTCTGCCCGCCCAGCCAAATTCAATGAGACGGTCGGGCGGGGCTTGGCGGGCAACGCCGCTAGAATGGCATTGGATGCGCGCGATGGGCCTGACCGATCTCGGCCATCACCTCATCGGATAGCCGAAGATCCTTGCCTGCCAGAATATGCTCCAACTGCGCCACTGACGTCGCGCCAAAAATCGCGGACATCATGAAAGGCCGTGTGCGGCACCAGGCCAGCGCCATATGGACCGGATCCAACTTGTGCCGCTCGGCGATCTCCAGATACGCGGCTACGGCCTGAAACACGCGCGGGCTGTTGCGTCCGCCCATCTCAGCCACCAGGGACATGCGTGAGCCGTCAGGCACCGCCCCACCCTGATACTTGCCGGTCAAAAAGCCTGCGCCCAGTGGCGAAAAGGCCATCAGACCGACATCCTCATGCACGCTCAGCTCGGCCATATCCGTATCGAAATGACGGCAAAGCAGCGAATACTCGTTCTGTACCGACGCGACCCGTGGAGCGCCCATCCGCTCAGCGATCCGCAGCCATTGCGCAGTGCCCCACGCGCTTTCGTTGGACAGCCCAAAGGCACGGATGTTGCCCTTATCAACCTGCGCCTGCAACGCCTGAAGGCATTCTTGCATGTTGTCCAGAACTTCATTCGTATTGTGTCCCGACGGGGCATAGTTCCAGTTTTGCCGGAACATATAGCTGCCCCGGTTGGGCCAGTGAAACTGGTACAGATCAATGCAGTCTGTCTGTAGCCGCCGCAAAGAGCCCTCGATTGCCTCAGGGATCGTCTGCCCGGAAATGGGCGCACCGTCGCGGGCGTGGGCAAACCCCGCGCCAGAGTGCTTGGTCGCCAGAATGTAATCCCCCCGGCGCGACGGGTTTGCTGCATTCCAATTGCCCAGAATCTCTTCGGTCCGGCCCACGGTTTCTTTCGAGATCGGGTTCACCGGATACATCTCGGCCGCGTCAACGAAATTGATCCCGGCATCCAGCGCCAGTTCGATCTGGGTATGCCCATCTGCCTCGGATGTCTGCGTGCCAAATGTCATCGTACCCAGGCACAGGTCTGACACCATGATTCCCGTGCGGCCCAAAGGCTTCATTTCCATCTGTCTCTCTCCTGAGAAGTCTTTCGGGACCAGAGCGTTATGCTTCGGCCTTTTTTTCCCAACGGCCCGTTTCCTCGGACCAGTATTGCGCCGCGCAGCCTGCGGCTGTCAGCGCTTTCCACTGACCGCGCGCATGCTGAACGGCGTGATCATCATTGCCATCGAACAGGATGCATACCCGTTCCAACGCGGATACTTCATCCGCATCCACAGGCGCGCCGTCTACCGCCATTAGACAGGCGGGATCATTCGCAGCCTCTGGTTCAGTCGTCAGCAATATGGGCTGCGCCGCGTCATGCGGACCACCAGCGCGGCCATGTGGCAAGAACCCATCTTCCGGTCCCAACCACAGCTTTTCATCCAGCCAATCCATCCGCGCGGGATCGGTACCCCGCACGGCAATTTTCCATCCGGCCTGACGTGCCTTGTCCAGCAACACCGGCAGTGTTGCTTCCAAAGGCTGTCGCGTCAGGTGATAGAAATAGACGGCGCCCATCAGGTTACTCGAAGTGATCCTGCACAAGGCGGCTGAGCGCGCGAACACCCCAGCCTGTTGCCCCTTTGGGCGCGTAGGAGGTTTCTGACGATACCGAGGCGACTCCCGCGATATCCAGATGAATCCACGGCGTTTCCTCTTTTACGAAACGCTGCAGGAACTGCGCTGCCGTGATCGAGCCTGCCGGGCGACCGCCGACATTCTTCATGTCCGCGATGCGCGATTTCAACTGTTTGTCATAGGCGTCGCCCAAGGGCATCCGCCACGCGCCTTCATCCTCGGCCTTGGCCGATTTCAGGAAGGCATCGCAGAACGTATCGTTGTTCGAGAAGACGCCAGCATTCTCATGCCCCAGACCGATGATGATCGCGCCGGTCAGGGTGGCAAGGTCGATCATGCCCACCGGCTTGAACCGCTCTTGCGCGTACCACATGACGTCGCACAGAACCAAACGACCTTCGGCGTCGGTGTTGATGATCTCGACCGTATCGCCCTTCATCGACTTGACCACGTCACCGGGGCGCGTCGCGTTTCCGGACGGCATGTTCTCGACCAGACCGACCAGCCCCACGACATTCGCCTTGGCCTTGCGCTTGGCCAGCGCCCGCATGGCGCCAGCAACGACCCCGGCACCACCCATATCCATCGTCATGTCTTCCATGCCGCCCGCTGGCTTCAGCGAGATACCACCTGTGTCGAAGACGACGCCTTTTCCGACCAAGGCCAGCGGCGCATCATCCTTGTCGCCGCCGTTCCACTGCATCACAACAACCTTGGACGGGCTGACCGATCCCTGCCCGACGCTTAGCAGCGTACGCATACCAAGCTCAGCCAGCTTGTCTTCTTCCAGAACCTCGACCTCAAGCCCCAGCTCTTTCATCTCAACCAAACGCGCAGCGAATTCGGTGGTGGTCAGAACGTTGGCCGGTTCGTTGGTCAGATCACGCGTCATCCGCACACCATCGGCCACGGCGTAGAGCGGAGCAAAGGCGGCTTCGACTTCGTCAGACTTCTGGTGGCTGATCGTGACAGAGCCGCCTTCGTCCGTGTCCTTGGTCTTGTGCGAATCAAACGCATAGCTGCGCAGCACGAGCCCCATTGCCAACTCTTCCGTTCGAACCTGGTTGCCTGCCATCACAAGGATGTCCTTGCCGCCTGCCAGCTTTGCCAACGCCGCACCGGCCTTTCGCGCCTCTTCCGCGTCGGGGCGGCGCGGTAGGACCACGATATCCAGCGCTTCGGCCGCCATGCCGCCGGGCCAAGCCAGCGAGATCACGTCGCCAGTTTTGACCTTTTCAAACCGGTCGCTTTCAACCAACCGCGCCACCGCACCACGAGTCAGGCGGTTGGCGCGGCGCACTGCGGGGCTCATCTTTCCATCGGCCGGAATGATAATGGCGACCCTGCCCTCGGCCTGTGTCATTAGGTCCGCGTCGAAAGGTTGAAACCGGATAGGTACAAGACTGCTCATCGCAAGCTCCTCAGATTCTGTTCACCAAGACCTAGCCCGCGCTAAGCATCTTGACCAGATAGCAGTTTTCCCCGCGCGCCAATTGCATTACAGTCCGGAAAAAAACCGGCCGGATCGAGGGACAGTGAATTGGCGAAACAGGGCAGGCATATGCCGAAGCGCATCTGCGTAGGCGATTGCGGCTATAGCCACATATGCCTCTGTTCCCACATCGACCTTCGCGGGTGGGAGGCTCGGCCGTGATCCTCGACCGTTATTTTGCCCGTCGTTTCATGCAAAGCTTTCTGGTTATCGGCGGTATTTTTCTGACGTTGATGATTCTGATCGACCTGGTTGAGCAAGCCCGGCGATTCAATTCAGAGAACCTGTCATTCGGCAAATTGTTGCACCTAACCCTTTTGAATACTCCGGCAGCCATTAACGAGATGCTGCCACTGCTGGTTATTCTGGCTACAATCGCGCTTTTTATTGGTATGGCGCGCAGTTCGGAACTGGTGGTGACGCGGGCCATTGGGCGATCAGGTATCCGTGCGTTGTTTGCCCCTGTGGCGCTGGCGCTGATCATCGGCGCGATGGCTGTCGCGCTGCTGAACCCAATCTCAGCTGCCACATCCGAGGAATACTGGCGCCTTTCCGGTGCCTACAAGAACCAGGACGATTCCGCGCTATCGATTACGAGAGAAGGCGTGTGGCTGCGTCAGGGTTCGGCCAACGGGCAGTCCGTCATTCACGCACGCGGCACAACGGCTTCAGATGCGCTTGAACTCACCCGGGTCACAATCATCACCTTCTCGCCGGATGGAAAACCGACGCAACAAATCATTGCCGACAAAGCACGCTTGTCGAGCGCCTCTTGGGTTCTGTCGAACGCAAAGATCTGGTCGTTGGCAGATGACGTAAATCCTGAGGGCGCCGCCGAAGTACACGAGCAGATCGAAATCCCCACCACTCTCACGCGGCAGAGAATTCTGGACACGCTGAGCCAACAGGGTCTGATTTCGATATATGATCTGCCCCAGCTTATCCGCGACCTCAAAGAGGCCGGGTTTTCCACCAAACAATATGAGGTGTGGCTGCAGGTCGAACTTGCGCGGCCTCTGTTTCTGATGGCAATGGTCATGATCGGCGCAGCCTTTACCATGCGCCATGTTCGCTTTGGCGGCACGGGGATTGCGGTGTTGTCTGCCGTTCTGCTGGGCTTTGCCATCTACTTCGTTCGCAATTTTGCCCAAATACTCGGGGAAAACGGTCAATTGCCTATCTTAGTCGCAGCCTGGGCACCGCCCTTTGCAGCCATTCTTCTGTCTCTTGGTCTTCTGCTTCATGCGGAGGACGGCTGATGCGGCTCATTTCCAGCCTTTTGCTGTCCGGTGCCGTCGCTCTGGCCCTGCCGGCGGTAGCGGCGGCACAGACCCAGCCATCAGCCAACCCGGCGCAGGATACACAACAGGAAGACCAGCCCGCCCTGCTTGTGGCGGACAAGGTTTTCATCACGCCTGACCGTGTATTGGTGGCTGAAGGCAACGTCGAAGCCTTTCAGGGCGACATCAAAATCACCGCTGACCGCATCACTTATGACCGAGAAAGCGGCGCGCTTACGCTCGAAGGGCCAATCCGCATCGATGAGGCCGGAGAGACAACGCTGCTGGCGGATTCGGGTGAACTGGATGACGGAATTCAGAACGGCCTGCTGATTGGCGCGCGAATGGTGTTCGACCAGCAGGTTCAGATCGCGTCGGTCCAGGCGACCCGTGCTGGCGGCCGGTATACGCAATTTAGCAAGGTATCGGCCACCTCATGTCACGTCTGCGCCAACGGGCGACCGCCAATCTGGCAGATCCGCGCCAGGAAAGTGACGCATGATCAACTGGAACGGCAACTGTATTTTGAAGGCGCGCAGTTCCGCGTGCTGGACCTGCCGGTGTTCTACTTTCCCTATCTGAGACTGCCTGACCCAACGTTGGAGCGCGCAACAGGGTTTTTGGTGCCCTCGGTGCGCACCACATCGCAACTGGGAACGGGCCTGCAGGTACCGTATTTCATCAAGTTGGGTGATCACAGGGACCTTACGCTCACCCCGTATGTTTCATCCAAGACTAAAACCCTGGGGCTGCGCTATCGTCAGGCTTTCAAGAAAGGCCGCATTCAGCTTGAAGGCGCCTATACACGTGACGATCTGCAACCGGACGAGGATCGCGGATACCTGTTTGCCAACGGTTGGTTCAATGTCCTGAACGGATACCGTTTCCTTTTCAACATCAAGACCACGTCAGACGACGCATACCTCGCCGACTATGGCCTGCCTGACTTTGACCGCCTGCGCAGTGAGATCGCGCTGGAGCGGATCAAACGCGACACTGCTTTTCGCACCAGCTTTATCCACTACAAAACACTGCGTGACAGCGAAGATCAGGATGAAATCCCGTCGCGAGTGTTTGATCTCTACTACCAAAAGCGCTTGTTCCCGACCTCTGTCGGCGGCGAGGTGCGGCTGGGCTTTATTGCCCACACTCATGAGCGGACCAGTGACGAGGATATTATCGGGCGTGACGTCGCCCGTGCCACCGTTGATGCAGAATGGCTGCGCAACTGGACATTCGCGACCGGCCTGCGGGTCGAAGCGCGCCTGGGCGCATCAATCGACAGGTTCGATATTCGCAATGACAGCGAGTTCCCTAACAATGTCACCCGAACCACGCCGCGCGCTGCGCTGACACTGCGCTATCCGCTTCGTAAGCAAGAGAGCTCGGGCGCGACGCAAGTCCTGGAACCGATTGCCCAGATCGGCTGGACCCATGTGTCCGACGAAGATATTCCAAACGACGAAAGCACTTTTCAAGAATTTGATCAGGGCAATCTTTTGTCCCTGTCCCGATTTCCCGCCCCGGATCGGCGCGAAGACGGGCTTACAGGTGTATTCGGGGTAAATTGGTCGCGCTATACAGCCGGGAACTGGCGCGCGCTGGTCACGATCGGTCAGGTGTTTCGCGCAGATGCCGACCCGAATTTCAACCTGACATCGGGTTTGCAGGGTACGTCCTCGGACCTGTTGTTGGCGGGACAGCTTAGCACGGCCAATGGCTGGACCTTGGCCGGCCGCGGCCTTTTGAACGGGGATTTCAGCTTTGCCAAGGCTGAGCTGCGTGCAGGCTGGCAACAGCAGACAGTTGGTGCCACGGGCAGCTATGTCTGGCAAGAGCCCGACCCGGACGAAAATGTGGACGACGAGATTTCGGAAATCCGGTTGACCGGGCGTTACAGGGTGGATGAAAACTGGAACACGCGGGCGTCGGCGCAGTATGACCTTAGCGAATCTGAACCGATCCGTTATGGGCTTGGTGTGACGTATCGGAACGAATGCGTGCAGGTTAACATGAATGTCAGCAGGCGATTTACTTCGTCGTCAAGTATTGAGCCTTCGACCGAATTCGGGTTTACCGTAGCCCTGACGGGTTACTCCGTCAAAAGTGGCGGCCAACAATACAAGAGAAGATGCAGTTGATTTCAGGTTTCACCAGTTTCCTCCGCTCCGGTTGGCTTCGTTCGGTCGCCCCTGCCCTTGTCGGGGCAATGCTTGCTTTGGCATCACCACAGGCGCACGCCCAAAGCCCATTCTCACCGGCGATCAAGGTCAACCAGGACATAATCACCTGGTATGAACTGACACAGCGGCAGCAAATGTTGATTGCACTTGGCGCTCCGGGCGCGACCGAGGATGAAGTACGCGACGCCCTGATCGACGACAGGCTGCGCCGCCAAGTCATGCGCGAAGCCGGGATTGAAGCCGCCCCCGAAGACATCGAGCTTGGCATCGACGAATTCGCCGCGCGGGGACAGTTATCGACCGACCAGTTCCTGCAATTGCTGGCTGATGAAGGAGTCGATCGCGAAACTGTACGTGATTTTGTTGCAGATCAGCTTTCCTGGCGCGACTACGTCAGCGCGCGTTTCCTGTCACAAGCCCGCCCAAGCGAGGAAGAGATCAACCGTGCCCTTGGTGAAGCTGGTGGCGGCGGTTTACAAGTTCTGCTGTCCGAAATCATCATCCCGGTTAATCCCCAAACCGTAGCGCAGGCCGAGCTTTTGGCGCAGGAAATTTCCCAGTTACAGGGATTCGATACGTTTTCATCGGCCGCAACGCAGTATTCGGCGGCGGCCACGCGGGACAACGGCGGGCGTTTGGATTGGCTGAACCTGTCTGACCTTCCTCCTGCGCTGCAGCCAGTTGTGCTGGGGCTGAAAGACGGCGACATTACGCAGCCATTGTCCCTGCCCAACGCCATCGCCCTGTTCCAGATGCGCGGCATCCGCGAGGTGGCCGCCGGAACGACCCGTTTTTCCGAGATCGACTACGCGATTTACAATTTGCCCGGTGGCCGCAGCGCCGAAACACTGGCAAGGGCTGCCAGGCTCCGCGAGGACATTGACACATGCGACGACCTCTACGGCGTCGCGCAGGGTCAGCCGCCCGAATTTCTGCAACGCATTCAGGCCAGCCCCAGCGAAATTCCGCGTGACATAGCGCTTGAGCTTGCAAAGCTCGATCTGAACGAGGTCTCGACCGCACTGACACGCAACAATGGTCAAACGCTGTTGTTCCTGATGCTCTGCACCCGCACCCGCGAACTGGGCGAGGACACGTCGCGCACCGACGTCGCCAACGCACTGACTCAACAGCGGCTTGCAGCTTTTGCAGAAAGCCTGCTAGCCCAGCTGCGTGCAGAAGCAAACATCGTCGAACAATGACAGCGCCGATTGCGCTCAGCTGCGGTGAACCGGCAGGAATTGGCCCGGAAATAGCAGCAAAGGCGTGGTCGGCTCTGCGCGACAGCTGCCCCTTCTTTTACATCGGTGATGCAGAGCATTTGCCGCCTGCGACACCTGTTGCGCGCATTTCACACCCGTCCGAGGCGAAAGATATCTGCGCCACTGCTCTGCCGGTTCTTCAACTGGACTTTCCCGCGCCCAATGTGTCCGGCGAACTCGACCCGGCCAACGCGCCATCGGTGGTTGCCGCGATTGAAAGGGGCGTGTCACTGGTACAAGCGGGTGCTGCGTCGGCGCTGTGTACGGCGCCAATTCACAAGAAAGCCCTGATTGACGGCGCTGGTTTTGGCTATCCCGGACATACCGAGTTTCTGGCCGCGCTTGCAGGCCGGGACCGTGTTGTCATGATGTTGGCCAGCGATCAGTTGCGTGTGGTGCCAGCAACCATCCACATCGCATTGTCCCAAGTACCCTCAGCTTTGACCCCCGAGTTGCTGACCGAAACCATCTTGATTACCGCTGAGGGACTGCGCCGTAATTTTGGCATCGCACACCCCCGGATTGCCGTTGCCGGGCTCAACCCGCATGCGGGCGAAGGTGGTAAAATAGGGTCCGAGGAAGTGGACTGGATCGCAAACCTGATCACTGATCTGCCTACGAAGGATTTTACCGTCACCGGCCCACACCCGGCGGATACGATGTTCCATGCCGCCGCCCGCGTCCGTTATGACGCAGCGATAGCGATGTATCATGATCAGGCGCTGATTCCTATCAAAACGCTGGATTTCGACAAAGGCGTGAACGTCACGCTTGGTTTGCCTTTTATCCGCACCTCACCCGACCACGGCACCGCGCTTGATATTGCTGGACAGGGTATCGCTACCCCCACAAGTCTGATCGAAGCCTTAAAACTCGCACAGCGGATGGCGCACAGCTCAAAACTCAGCATGTCGGCAACCAAGTCATGAGCACAATCGACAATCTTCCCCCGCTGCGCGAGGTCATCGCAAAACACCAACTATCAGCACGCAAATCGCTGGGTCAGAACTTTCTGCTGGATCTTAACCTGACAGCAAAAATTGCCCGCCAGGCTGGAGATCTCAGCGAATGCGACGTGCTGGAAATCGGCCCCGGCCCTGGTGGATTGACACGCGGACTGCTCTCTGAGGGCGCGCGGAAGGTTGTTGCAGTGGAAAAGGATACGCGCTGTATCGCGGCTCTTAACGACATTGCAGCGGCTTATCCCGGACGGCTTGAAGTGATTAACGGCGATGCGCTGGAAATCGACCCTCTTGATCACCTGACGCAACCAATCCGTATCGCGGCCAACCTGCCTTATAACGTAGGGACCGAGTTGCTGGTCCGCTGGTTGACCCCACCGCAATGGCCGCCGTTTTGGAAAAGCCTGACACTGATGTTCCAGCGTGAGGTCGCTGAGCGGATCGTCGCCCAACCCGGCAGCAAAGCCTATGGCCGCCTTGCCATCCTTGCTCAGTGGCGGGCCGAGGCACGGATTGCCATGTCTCTGCCCCCAGACGCGTTTACGCCGCCACCCAAGGTGTCCAGCACCGTTGTTCACCTGACGGCACTGCCCGAGCCGCGTTTTCCCGCAGACGCGGCCACGCTGTCACGTGTCGTTGCAGCCGCCTTTAATCAGCGGCGTAAAATGCTGCGGGCTTCGCTTAAGGGCGTTAAACCTGATATCGAAGACCGGCTTCTGGCTGCGGGAATCAAGCCAACACAGCGCGCCGAGCAGGTCCCGCTTGAAGCTTTCTGCGCATTGGCCCGCGAAATTCAAAAAGACTAGGCAAAAATGAAAAGCCCCGGAATGACCCGAGGCTTTTGGCAATGCTGGTGTTTGCGCTTATTCCGCAGCTTCGGGTGCGTCCCCATCTGTATTCGGCGCTTCGTCCGCTGGCGCAGCCTTGGGCTTTCGCGTGCGCGGACGACGGGCCGGCTTTTCTTTCTTCTCGGGCACGTCTACCGCCGGAGCCGCAGTCTGACTTTCCGGCGTCTCGACCAGGCCGGATTCCGGGGCTGACCCTTCGCTTGCGAAATCCATCACATCAGGTTGTGGAGATTCGGCCAGATCGGCTTGGCGGGCGGCTTCCCGCTCCTGCCGCTCGGCGCGTTCGCGGTCACGCTCGGCCTGGCGTTCACGATTCTGGCGCTCCTGCTCTTCCCGGCGTGCTTCGATTTCGCGCTGCGCTTCGCTCAGCAAACGCAAGTAATGCTCGGCATGCTGCTGAAAGTTCTCGGCAGCCACACGGTCATTCGAAAGCTGGGCATCGCGCGCCAATTGGTTGTATTTGTCAATGATCTGCTGGGGCGTACCACGCACCTTGCCTTCAGGACCCGAGCTGTCAAAAACCCGGTTCACAACGTTGCCACCAGAAGGGCGATTGCGGTTATTCTTGGCCCGCGAGCGGGATTTGGAAGATCTCATCTTAATTTACGTCAGCCTTGTCATTCGGTGCCGATCACGTCGCGCCCTGCACTGCTCAATGGCTTTAGCCGTCACGCGATGTCGACTTTTTTGGGCTTGGCGTCAGGGGCCCGCTGAAACAGCGTCAGCCTCGCCGACTGACTCTGAGTAAGCATGTCCAGCGCGTGCAGACAAGAGGTTTGTCCGAAAATTCGCAGCTTTTTTACAATTATCGGCACTTTTTAGCCTCACCTTGGGCTGCAACTATGGCATTCTGGCCATAACAACACGATCACGACCGTCCAGATCGGGGATGATCCGCGTTCCCGTCAGACCCGCTGCTTCAAACAACGACACAACGCATTTTCCCTGAGTTGGTCCAATTTCAACGAGGATGCGCCCTCCGGGCATCAGGAAGTCCGGTGCCGAGGCAGCGATATGGCGATATGCGCCAAGGCCATCACCCTCGTCCGTCAAGGCCATACGCGGCTCGTGCTCTCGCACTTCGGGCGAAAGGTCCTGCAGCTCACTCAGCGCAATATAAGGCGGATTGGAAACAATTAGATCGAACTGGCCTTGAATGTTCTCAAACCAGTCAGAGCATACAACTTCGGCACGCCCTTGTATCTTATGAGAGACCGCATTTGCGCTGGCCTGCAGGCAAGCGGCCTCGCTCAGATCTGCGCCAACACCCGTCGCGCTGGTCCGCTCAAGCAACAGTGTGATCAGGATACAGCCGGAACCGGTGCCCAAATCCAATACATGGTCAAACGGTTCGCTCAGCGCGGCCTCGATCAGCGTTTCGGTTTCGGGGCGCGGGTCCAGAACATCGCGGCTGACACGGAACCGGCGGCCGTAGAATTCACGTTCACCCAGAAGATGAGATACCGGCACCCGAATGGCCCGCAATGAGATCAATTGGTCATAGCGTTCCGCGATTTCGGGTGACAGTTCTTCAGGCGCGATCAGTGTAACCCGGCTGGCTTCAATCCGCGCGGCGTGGGCCAACAGGACCCGCGCATCACGAGCCGGATCATCCACACCCGCGGCCCGCAGGCGTGCGGTGGCTGCGACCATGGCCTGCGCTGCCGTCAGCGCAGCGATCATTGCGCCATCTCCGCCAATAGCCGCGCCTGATCATCAGCCGTCAGCGCGTCGATCACCTCATCCAAGTCGCCTTGCATGACCTGATCCAGCTTGTACAGCGTCAGGTTAATCCGGTGATCCGTCATACGGCCCTGCGGAAAATTATACGTCCGGATGCGTTCGGACCGATCGCCCGAGCCAACCTGGCTGGCCCGATCTGCTGAGCGTTCACTGTCGATCCGCTGCCGTTCCAGATCAAAAAGGCGTGTTTTCAGCACCTGCATCGCGATCTCTCGGTTGCGATGCTGCGACTTTTCCGAGCTCGTCACCACCAAACCGGTCGGCAGGTGTGTGATCCGCACCGCCGAGTCGGTTGTGTTTACATGCTGCCCCCCGGCCCCCGAACTGCGCATCGTGTCGATACGAATGTCGTTGGCGTCAATCTGAATATCGACATCCTCGGCTTCGGGCAGAACCGCGACCGTTGCGGCCGACGTATGGATGCGCCCGCCGCTTTCGGTTTCCGGTACGCGCTGAACGCGATGCACGCCGGATTCGTATTTCATCCGGGCAAAGACATTTTCGCCTTTGATATGGGCGACCACCTCCTTGATCCCGCCAAGGTCCGATGTCTGTTCCTCGATGATTTCAAATTGCCAGCCGCGGTTTTCTGCATAGCGCTGATACATCCGGAGGAGGTCACCCGCGAACAACGCGGCCTCATCCCCACCTGTGCCCGGCCTGATCTCAAGCATCGCTGGGCGCGCGTCCGCCTTGTCACGCGGCAAAAGCGCCAGTTGCAGCGCATGTTCGGCCTCGGGGATACGGGCTTGCAGCGCTGGAATCTCCTCTTCGGCCAATTCCTTCATATCCGGATCAGACAGCATCTCCTTGGCCTCAGCCAGATCAGCGACAAGCTGACGCCACGACATGATCTGATCAACAACCGGCTTTAGGTCAGAATACTCCTTGGCCAGCGCCGCGATATCCCCGCCCGAGGCACCATCCGCCATGGCCGCTTCGAGGTACTGGAATCGCTGGGTTATCTGCACAAGGCGTTCTTCTGGGATCATCCGCGCGGTGTCTCTTAATCCGAGGCTTTGGTCAAGGGCCGACCGTGTGCTAAGCTGCAGCTCATGAAAGGTTTGGCGCTTGTTTTTCTATTGTGCGCAGCCCCTGCCCTAGCCGATGTTGTAGGCCCTGGCGGCAAGGTACAGGACTGCTATTGTACCGATAAATCCGGCACACGCATCGAACTGGGCGAGTTGATCTGCCTTCAGGTCGATGGCCGCATGTTCACGGCCCAGTGCCAGATGTCGCTGAACGTGCCGATGTGGCGCGAAGTGCAGGAGGGGTGCTTGTCGTCAAACCTTCAGAGCATCCAGCCATCCATCAACTCGGTCCCGATTTACCCCGAAATCGCTCTGCCCAAATCGTAGACGCCCGTGTATGCGCAGGGTGTCACCGTCCTGCTGCGCTGTTGTGTAGTCCGGAAAACCAAAGACCCTGCTGCGCGTTACGTAGGTTACCATTCCCTCTGACACCGATCCCGCCAACACTTCGGTACGGGGCTCTTGCGTGGCAATGACATGCAGACGCTCTAGGCCATTGGGTAGATCTTCGACAATGCGGAACACACCGCCGGGCATGTCCCGATCGGCGTCACCGGCAAGGGCAACGTGCCAGCGATCAGGGTCAGACGGGGCGAAACGAAACGCGGTCAATGCGATCAAGAAGGCCAGCACCACTAAAATCAACACTCGTTTCATCCCGAACCTTTTGTTCTGCAGAGCAGTTCTCTGATCATTGAAATAGAGTGCGTGGCAGAATTTCTACCGTGATGCCACCCCAGGCAGGATGCACAGCATCTCAAACAGCAGGTTTGCGGCCGTAAGTGCCGTATTGCCTGACGGGTCGTAGGGCGGTGAGACCTCAACCAGATCGCAACCCACTAGGTTGATTCCGCCAAGCGCATGGATCAATTGCAGCGCCTGCGGGGTTGTTAGCCCCCCGATCTCGGGCGTGCCCGTTCCCGGTGCGAAAGACGGGTCCAGGCTGTCGATGTCAAAAGACAGGTAAACTGGGTGATCCCCGACGATCTTGCGGATCTGCGACCCGATTTCTGTAAGGTTTTGCTGCCACAGTTCCCACGCGGGGAACTGGCGGAAACCCCAGCCCTCGGCCTCGGAAAAATCCGATGCTGCGTAGCCCGAGCCGCGAATGCCGATCTGAAAGGTCTTGTCAGGAATGATCAGCCCCTCTTCGTAAGCGCGGCGGAAGACGGTGCCATGTGTCTCTTTCTCGCCAAACATCTCATCGTTGACATCTGCATGCGCGTCCACATGGACCAACGCAACCGGCCCGCGCTTGGCTGCGATCGCTCGCAGGATCGGCAATGTGATCGAATGATCGCCCCCTATGGCAACAGGCGTCACTCCGTTGGCCACGATGGTATCGTAGCTTTCCTTAATGATCTTCAAACTGTCGGCCAGTGAAAAGGTGTTGATTGCCAGATCACCAATATCGGCGATCTGCAAACTGTCAAAGGGCGCTGCAGAGTTTGCCATGTTGTAGGGCCGGATCATCGCGCTTTCGCTGCGAATTTGCTTGGGCCCGAATCGAGTCCCAGACCGCCACGAGGTCCCGATATCCATTGGAATGCCCAAAACAGCCACATCCAGCCCGGCCAGTTTATCCGATTGCGGCAGACGCATGAACGTGTTTGGCCCCGAAAACCGCGCAAGGTCATTGCCGCTGATGGGCTGGTTAAAATCAGTCATTCTTGAATTTCTCCCGTCTGGCCGTTTGGTTAGCCAGATAGCGGAAAGATGGCTAACCAATGGTTAACCCTGTTCCAACTTTCTCCAACCCAACAGGCAGATGATCTGCGTTGCTACATGCGCCCCCGCAATCGCCGTCGCGCCCGATGTGTCATAGGGCGGAGAGACCTCGACCACGTCCCCACCTTTGATGTTGATGCCTGCGATATCGCGCAGGATGATCTGCGCCTGGATCGAGCTTAGACCGCCCCAGACCGGCGTACCTGTACCGGGGGCAAAAGCGGGGTCCAGACCGTCAATATCAAAGCTCAGGTAAACCGGGCTGTCGCCAAGAATGCCCTTGATCTTTTCCGCCACTGCAGCGGGTCCGGCTTCATAAACCTCGCGTGCGTCGATAATGTTGACGCCCAGCGTATCTTCGTTGGTGGTGCGAATTCCCACCTGAACCGAGCGTTTAGGGTCAACGATCCCAGACTTCACTGCCTTGTAGAACATCGTCCCGTGATCAACGCGGGACATATCGTCATCCGCCCATGTGTCGGTATGCGCATCAAATTGCAGCAGCGACATGGGCCCATATTTCTCGGCATAGGCTTTCAGGATCGGAAAGCTGATATAGTGGTCGCCACCCAGCGAAACAGAGGCCACATCAGCCGCCAGGATCGTTCGGATATGGTCGGTCAGCAGATTGGGGAAGGCCGGAATATTGGCATAGTCATAGGCCACGTCGCCGTAGTCGATGATTGCCAGCTCACTCAGCGCATCAAACGGCCAGCCATAGGGTGCATCAGGGGATTGCAACGCGCTGGCCTCGCGGATCGCACGGGGACCAAGGCGGGTCCCGGGGCGGTTGGTGACGGCCTGATCGAACGGCACGCCGGTGACGGCGATATCCACACCGGTCAGATTCTTGGTGTAAAGCCGCCTCAGGAACGAGGTTGCCCCGCCAAACGTATTTTCAAAAGACAACCCTTTGAGGTCCGGGTTGGTAAAAGCTTCGTCTACCTGAGTCTTTGCGTCTTCCAGTGCCATGTGGTTTCCTTTTTACCCCAGCGGCTGCGCCTTTTCCACGATCCGCGCAAGGAACGATGCGCCCACCGGCGCGATCTCGTCATTGAAGTTGTATTTAGGATGGCGCAGCCCGACCCCCTCGCCCTGACCCAGAAACAGGTAGGCGCCCGGACGGACCTGCAGCATGTATAAAAAAGCCTCGGCCCCCATGTTGCGGGTCATATTGTCGACAACCTGTTCGGACCCCGAGACTTCGCGCGCGACGTCCGCCGCGAAATTGGTGCTTTCGGCGTCGTTGATCGTGGCGGGATAGTCGATCTCATAGTCCAGCCGTGCCTCGACCCCGAACGAGGCCGCCTGCCCCTGCACGATCTGCTCCATCCGCTCGATCACCATCTGTTGTACTGATGGATCGAACGTGCGCACCGTGCCGTTGATATAGGCTGTATCGGGGACGACGTTATTCACCGTACCTGTGTGAATCTGCGTGACGGAAACGACAAGATCGTCAAGCGCGTGGTGATTTCGACTGACGATGGTCTGAAGCGCCTGCGCGATACCACAGGCGGCCATGACCGGATCGCGGGTCTCGTGCGGCATGGCGCCATGACCGCCAACACCTTGGATATACACATGGAACGTATCCACCGCCGCCATGATCGCACCCGGTGTCGTGTGAAAGGCCCCCTCGGGCAGGCCCGGCGCGTTGTGCAGCGCATAGACTTGGGCAATGTCGAACCGATCCATAATGCCTTCTTCGACCATAACACCGGCACCGCCGCCCTCTTCTTCGGCGGGTTGAAAGATCAGAGCCACCCGACCACGAAAATTCCGCGTCTCGGCCAGGTATCGCGCGGCCCCCAACAGCATCGTGGTGTGGCCGTCATGACCACAGGCATGCATTTTGCCGGGATGCTTCGAAGCGTATTCGACACCCGTATCCTCAGGTATCGGCAGCGCGTCCATATCTGCCCGCAGGCCAATTGTCGGGCCGTCGCTTTGCCCATTGATGATCGCGACAATCCCCGTTGTTGCGATTCCTTCGTGCAGCTCATCCACGCCGAACCCTCGCAACCGTTCAGCTACGAAAGCCGCCGTTTCATGGCAGTCGAAGGCAAGTTCAGGGATGGAATGCAGATGTCGGCGCCACGTGGCCATATCGGATGAGAAATCAGCAATTCGGTTGACGACCGGCATCTGGGGTGGACTCCTGATCCTGAGTGCGGAATGCATGCATCTGACACCGGAACGAAAGGGTTCGCAATGGCCGAAAATCCTCTGATCCACGACAGCGACGCCGGGATCGAGCGTCTTCTGGAAATTATGCGCCGCCTGCGCGATCCTGAAACAGGCTGCCCGTGGGATATCGAACAGGATTTTGGCACGATTGCGCCCTACACGATTGAAGAGGCCTATGAGGTCGCCGACGCCATCGAACGCGAGGCCTATGACGAGTTGAAGGGGGAATTGGGCGATTTGCTGTTCCAATCCGTCTTCCATGCGCAGATGGCCGAAGAAGCCGGGTATTTTACCTTTCAGGACGTGGTCCGCACCATGTCGGACAAGATGGTCGCCCGCCATCCGCACGTGTTCGGAGACGAATCCCGTGAAAAATCTGCGGAGCAGCAGACGCTGGATTGGGAAACGATCAAAGCAGCAGAACGCGCTGGCAAAGAACAAAAAGGTGCGCTGGACGGTCTTGCAGCAAACCTGCCCGCCCTGCTGCGCGCCCACAAGCTGCAAAAACGCGCCGCGCGCGTGGGGTTCGACTGGCCTGATGCGAGCCACGTACTTGCAAAGATCACCGAAGAAGCCGCCGAGTTGGAAGAGGCACGCAACCGGATGGACCCCGACGCGCTTGAAGATGAGTTCGGCGATCTGCTGTTCGTGATGGTCAATCTGGGCCGCCATCTGGGTATCGAGCCAGAGGCCGCTCTGCGCCGCACCAACGCCAAGTTCACCCGTCGCTTTGAACAGGTTGAGGCACGCCTGGCCGCCCGTGGCAAGACCCCATCACAAAGCGACCTGGCCGAGATGGATGCGCTCTGGGATGAGGTGAAAACCGAAGAGCATCGCGCCAATGGCAAACTCCCGCCTGTGGATGTAACGAGCACCGCCTGAAACCGCTGGACAAGCTCGGTGACACTTGCGAGTGTCCGCGCTTCAAGATTCCTGAGGTAAGGCATGGCACCGCGCAAAATCATCATAGACACCGATCCTGGTCAGGACGACGCTGTGGCCATCCTGCTGGCGCTGGCCAGCCCGGAAGAAATTGAGGTGTTGGGGATCACCGCCGTCGCCGGAAACGTGCCGCTGGAGTTGACCGCCAAGAACGCGCGCATTGTCTGCGAATTGGCGGGTAAAACGCATATTCCAGTTTACGCCGGTTGCGACCGCCCTCTGAAACGCCCTTTGGTCACGGCAGAGCATGTGCATGGCAAAACCGGGCTTGATGGCCCCGTTCTCCCTGATCCACAAATGGCTTTGACCGACGGGCACGCGGTGGAGTTCATCATCGACACGCTGCGTAAGAACAAGCCTGGAACTGTCACGTTGTGCCCGCTTGGGCCGCTGACCAACATTGCCACCGCTTTTCAGAAAACCCCTGACATCATCGACCGGGTGCAGGAAATTATCTTGATGGGCGGAGCGTATTTCGAGGTTGGAAACATCACACCAACCGCTGAATTCAACATTTACGTCGATCCTGAAGCCGCTGATATCGTGTTTAAATCAGGCGTTCCAACCGTCGTTATGCCGCTGGACGTAACGCATAAGGCGTTGGTTACGAAACAGCGCAACGATGCCTTCCGCGCGCTGGTTACCAAGGTCGGCCAGGCTGTGGCCGAAATGACGGATTTCTTCGAACGCTTCGACAAGGAAAAATACGGCTCGGAAGGCGCGCCGTTGCACGACCCCTGCGTGACGGCCTATCTGATCCGGCCAGAGCTGTTTTCGGGCCGTCACATAAACGTTCAGATTGAAACACAGTCTGAATTGACCATGGGCATGACCGTCGCCGACTGGTGGGGCGTCACGGACCGCCCGCCCAACGCGTTGTTCATCGGGGATATTGACGCCGATGGCTTCTTCGATCTGCTGACAGAAAGACTGGCCCGGTTATGAGCCTTCTTTCCTCGCCCGATCCAGCGTGGCCGCAGCAGGCTATCACCGAAGTCACGCGCTGGCAGAATGCCGATTTGCCCGGTCTTGTTGAGATCCATCATATCGGCTCAACCTCGGTCCCTCATCTGCCTGCGAAGCCGATCATCGATCTGCTGCCGGTCTTTTCGGACCTCGATCAAATGGATGCCGCCCGGCCTTTGATCGAAGCATTGGGATACGAATGGCTGGGTGAATTCGGTCTGCCTGGTCGGCGCTATGTCCGCAAAGACGATCCTGCGACAGGTAAACGGATTGTGCAGGCCCATTGTTACGTCCAGGATTCATCAGAGATCACCCGCCACCTCGCGTTCCGCGATGCGCTACGCGCCGATCCGGCGCTTCGGGATGCTTACGCGGCGGAAAAGACCCGGTGCGGAAATCTGCACCCGAACGACTACCACGCTTATGGCGACTGCAAATCCGACTGGGTTGCCAAAGCAGAAGCCAAAGTATTGGAAATTATGAAATGAGCGCCGCACTTAAGCTCGCCCGCCCCGATGATCTGGACCGCCTCATGAGCTTGGTCGCGGCTTTTCATGCGGAAGAAGGCATTGAACAGGACGCGGATCAAAGACGTGACGCCCTTTTGCCATTGCTGGAGGGTATCCCCCACGGATGCATTTACCTGATCGGTCCGGGTCGCGCACCGTTGGGCTACATCATCCTGACCTTCGGCTGGTCAGTCGAGTTTGGTGGCATGGACGGCTTTGTCGATGAAATCTACATTCGCCCTGCCATCCGCGGGCGCGGCATCGCCACAGAAGTGCTGCACAATCTGCCTAAGGCACTGTCCCATGCAGGATTGACCGCCCTGCACCTTGAAGTCGATCGGGCGAACGAGACCGCGCAGAAGCTTTACCTGCGCACGGGGTTCAAACCGCGCGACAAATACATGCTGATGAGCAAGGTTCTTTAGCGCGACTCGCCGCGGAAGATGAACATCGGCGTATCCATGTCTTGAACCGGGTCGCCGGATGACACAGCTTCACCGGTGATTGGGTACGTCCCCGGCCCCGCACAGGCCGCCAAGAATATGGTGCTGATCACTGAAGCTACGAGAAGGAATTTAGAACCAGTCATGGTATGCTCCTTTCTTTAATTTGTTCAGAATACCTCAACTCGATCCGGGGCAAGTATGAAAAAGTTCACACATAATGATATATTTGATATTTTATTTTTTGCGCGATGGATTCCTCTGCGTTTTCAATTCGAAAACCAAGCATAAAATCTATGCATGTTCTTCAGGCAGAGTTGTTCGCGCGCAGATCCATCTCAAAAAACAGCAGATGACCCCTCGCGATTTCTGGAATCTCTGAATAAGCATCCCGCAAAGAGAACCCCATCGACAGGTACAAACGCGCAGCAGTCTGCATCGGTTTGCCTGTGTCCATACGAATATAATCAAATCCGCGCTCGCGGCACTGTTCGATAAGGGATTGCATTATCGCAAAACCAACACCTGCGCCCCGCACGCTATCTGCCACGAAAACGCGTTTTATCTCGGCTACGTGCGGGGCGATGGTGTGGAACATCCCGCACCCGACCGGTTGATCATCTTTCAAAGCAAGACGCATGCCACCGTTTGGCGGGCTGTGTTCCGTTTGTATAGAAGAAAGCATCCGAGCGTATTTTTCGCGCGGATAGAAGGTTCGAACTATTTTCCGAGAGTGCGCATCCAGCGTTAGCAGAAAATCACGATAGTCCCAGCACAGACGCCGGACCGCTTCGACTTGGTCCGGCGTTGTGGGTTCTGTAATGCGAAGCACAGGCTGATCCTCGTTCAACTCACGGATCAGCGTAGCATTCAGCGCTTAAGGATCGAAGCCCCGGCATATTCTGCCACTTCGCCCAGAGATTCTTCGATGCGGATCAATTGGTTGTACTTGGCCAACCGGTCCGAGCGCGCAAGCGAGCCGGTCTTGATCTGTCCGCAATTCGTTGCGACAGCAAGATCGGCAATTGTGGCATCTTCGGTTTCACCCGAGCGGTGCGACATCACGTTGGTATAGCGCGCACGGTGGGCCATATCGACGGCGCGCAGGGTTTCGGAGAGTGATCCGATCTGGTTCACCTTGACCAGCATCGAGTTCGCGCAACCGCGTTCGATCCCCTCGGCCAGACGCGCGGGGTTGGTCACGAACAGGTCGTCACCCACCAGTTGCACTTTGTCGCCGATAGCGTCGGTCAGGGCCTTCCAGCCGTCCCAATCATCCTCGGACATGCCATCTTCGATCGAAATGATCGGATAGTCGTTGACCAGAGCCGCAAGGTAGTCCGCATTCTCTTCTGAGGTCAGGCTCTTGCCCTCACCCGACAGAACGTATTTGCCATCCTTGTAATACTCAGTCGCCGCACAATCGAGCGCCAGGTGAATCTCCTCACCCGGTTTGTAGCCCGCCTTTTCGATGGACTTCAGAATGAAATCCAGCGCTTCGCGGGTGGAGGCGATGTTGGGTGCAAAACCGCCTTCATCACCGACACCCGTGGCCAGCCCCGCCGCTGACAGTTCTTTTTTCAGCGTGTGGAACACTTCGGAGCCCATGCGCACGGCTTCGCGGATATTCGCGGCCGAAACGGGCATGATCATGAATTCCTGAATGTCGATCGGGTTATCTGCATGCTCGCCCCCGTTGATGATATTCATCATCGGTACTGGCAAAACGCGGGCCGAGGTGCCGCCAACATAACGGTACAAGGGCTGAGTGGTGAAATCTGCCGCCGCCTTCGCAGTCGCCAGTGAAACGCCCAGAATGGCATTTGCCCCCAGACGGCCTTTGTTCTCGGTCCCGTCCAGTTCAATCATGGCTTGGTCGATGGCGACCTGCTCGGTCGCGTCAAAACCAACCAGTTCCTCGGCAATTTCACCGTTGACCGCCGCGACGGCCTCGAGCACGCCCTTGCCCATATAGCGCGACTTGTCGCCGTCACGCTTTTCCACCGCCTCATAGGCTCCGGTAGACGCACCAGAGGGTACAGCAGCGCGGCCCATGGTGCCGTCTTCCAGAATCACGTCCACCTCAACGGTCGGGTTACCCCGGCTGTCCAGTATTTCCCGTGCGTGGATGTCGATGATGGTGCTCATGAGGCGCATTCCTGTCGCTAAAATAACTTGCACGCCTCATACCATCACCCGGCAAAAAGTAAACCGGATACGTTACCGCTAACACAGATAAATACGAGGGTTTAGGGCTAACAGTTTATCGTTTTTGTCTGCCTGTGGCGATCCCTCAGACCACTGCCGCAAGCTCACGGGCCAATTTGCGCTCTCTCATGAAGGTGTACATGCCCGACCCCATGATCAACGTGGCACCGGCCAGTGTCATCAGATCAGGACGCTCGCCAAACATCAGCATTCCCGCCGCAATCGAAAAGACCAACCGCGTGTAGCGAAACGGCGTCAGCGCCGACGCCTCACCAATCCGCATGGCGGTGACGATCCCATAGTAAGCGACGACGCCAAACAAGATGGCACCCAAATACGGACCGATTTGGGCCGTTTGCAGTGGCACCACGGGTTGCGCAGTAACAAACATTAGAACGAGGCCGGCCAGCGCAATCGCAAGATAGGCCTGAAGCGCCACGACAGAAGAAGCTACCCGGACATCCAGCTTACGCGTGATCAAGTCGCGCGCGGCAATCGCAATAACAGTGGCCACGACAAACAGCGACTCGGGCTGAAAACCCTGAAGCCCCGGGCGGATAATCATCAAGACACCGATGAAACCCACGCCAATCGCGCTCCAACGTCGCCAGCCGACATGCTCGCCCAGAAACAGGGCAGCTCCCATAGTGACAGCCAGCGGCATTGCCTGAAACACGGCGGCCACGGTGGACAGATCCACCAAAGACAGTGCGGTCACAAACGTCAGCGCGCCAACCGCTTCGGCACCGGCACGTACCAAGGGAAGCGGACGCCATGCAAACGGATCAAAGATACGTTTTCGCGTGACCACCGACATCACGGCAAAAACCAGCCCGCAGACCAGCCCAAGAACAATCATGATCTGACCGGTCGGCACAGTGGACGACAGGTGCTTGATAAACATGTCCTCAAGAGTGAAGGCCGCCATCGCACCGACGACCAGCAATATGCCGTTTACGTTGTTCATGATCATGTCCGTTGAAACCTGCGGCCCGACTCACGGCCGCAATCTTCACCAAAAGCGCAACCGAGCCTCACGGGCAAGCGTTATCGGGCTGGAAAACATGAATTCCCGTGCGCCTGCCCTTCGCTATTCGTGATGGTTCAGTCCTGTTTGAGCGGCACGCCGTACAGTTCCAGCCGGTGGCCTTTCAGCTTGTAACCCAGCTTGGCGGCGATCTTTTCCTGCAACACTTCGATTTCAGGATCGACGAACTCGATCACTTCGCCTGACTGCATGTCGATCAGGTGGTCGTGGTGATCACGTTCGGCATCTTCATAACGCGCCCGCCCGTCTCCGAACTCCAGCCGGTCGAGAATGCCCGCCTCTTCGAACAGTTTGACGGTACGATAGACCGTAGCGATCGAGATACCCGAATCCACCTTGGACGCGCGGGCATAAAGCTCCTCGACGTCGGGGTGATCGTCGCTTTGTTGCAGCACCTGGGCAATTGTGCGGCGCTGGCCCGTCATGCGCAGTCCTTTTGCTTCGCAGCGGGCGATAATCGTATCGGTCATGTGTGACCCTCAGAGTAATTCGGGCTTATGTCTTAATACGTCTGTGCGGATGGTGCCACAGGGGATTTGCATCTTGGGTCACACGGCGCAGATCAGCCCAGATCGGCAGATGATCCGAGGCGATATGCGCCGGTCGAGCATCATGCACGCCGTGCAACACAGCCTCTAGGCCCCCGCCCAGCGCGATCCGATCCAGCGCGCCCAGCGGTTGGGCAGCCGGAAAACTCGGAACCGGCGGCAGAAATCGCATATCAGGGGCCAGATGATCCAGCACCGGCTGGCGTGACCATTCGTTGAAATCCCCAGCCCACACGGTCGGCATATCGTTCAGCTTCTTGTCAAATCGGCGGATATGGGTGATTTGCTGCCGTCTGGATGCTGGCAGCAGACCCAGATGCATGCCAATCACGCGCAACGGCCCGATGTGCGTGTCGAACTCGACCTGCACCATGCCCCGTGGCTCTAGCCCCGGCAGGTCGTGATGTCCCTTCTGGCGCACACGGATCGCGTCGCCGCGCCAAATCACGGCGTTGCCATGCCAACCCAGACTGCCTGCCCCACCCAGATCAACAATCTGCCACCCCGCCTCATCCAGCATGAAATGCGGCAACGCAGCAGGGCGCGGCGGTAGGCGTTTGTCGGCCTCTTGCAGCACCACGATGTCAGCCTTCATGCTGTCGATAACCTGCATGATGCGCTGGGGCTGCCGTCGGAAATCAAGGCCGACGCATTTCTGAATATTGTAGCTGGCAATGCGCAGGGTCGACTGGGGTTTCATGTGGCTCTGATCAAACAAATACAGATAAAGTGCCACGCTGGGCGCTGGGTGCAACCCCCTGATTCCCGCCATACAGGGCGAACCGCGACAACCTGACTAAAAAATAGGCGGCAAATGCAGCTCCTCTTGATCACCGCGCCCTTGGCACCTTATGCCGACACGACACGGGATATCTGCCCTGTCGTTTCGGGTGTCATTAACATAGTGCTGGGCTTGGCGCTTCTGTCAGCGATTTACATTTTGCCAATGATCTTCATTACGATCTGGCCTGCGACCAAGCTATCGCCTGCGCGAAGCGTTTGGCGCAGCGCTGATCGTAACCGCCGCCGTGTCAGAGATTTTGCGGGATTAAAAGGCAAGCCAGGTGTCTACCGGCAGGGGCTTTAAACGTTCAGATCAACCCCTTGGCACCTTTACGTCCCGCAGAAGGTCGCGTGGACCACTTCCCTTTCGGTCGGAGGCCGCGCTAGATCGGTGGCCTCGGGCTGATCTTCGTAGGGGTGTGCAAACACGGCGTTGAGCCGGTGGAAAGGGGCATAGTCCCCTTGAACAGCCGCCTGGATCATCTGCTCAACCCTGTGGTTGCGCGGGATAAAGGCGGGGTTGGCGGCATTCATCACGGCCTGAGGGTTTTCCTCGCGCTTCAGCCGTTCACGCCACACCTTCACCCAGTCATCGAATGCGTCGGAGGCAAGGAACTGATCGCGAGCCTTGCCACTGCTTAACGCCCGGAAGGTATTGGTGAAATCGGCCGAGTTCTGCGCCATCCGGGTCAGCAGGTCAGCGATCAGCGCCTCATCGCCCTCGTCTTCGGATAACAGGCCGATCTTGGCCCGGAACCGGGCCAGCCATTCCTGCTGTATCAGACCAGGCATCGCATGCACGATCTCGGTCGCTTCCTCAACGGCTCGTTCGGGGTCATCGAATTGCTGGATCAACGCCGTTGCAAACTGCGCCAAGTTCCACACGGCAATGTCGGGTTGATTGGAATACGCATAGCGCCCCATCCGATCGATCGAGCTGTAAACCGTATTGGGGTGGTAGCTGTCCATAAAAGCGCAGGGACCATAGTCAATCGTTTCGCCGGCGATTGAGAAATTGTCGGTGTTCATCACCCCATGGATAAAACCCACGCTCATCCAACCTGCAATCAGCCGTGCCTGTGCGTCGCGCACCGCGCGCAAAAGGTCCATCGGCCCCGATGCGTTTGGATAGTGTCGGGCGATGGCGTAGTCGGTCAGCTGCTTCAGGCTGTCAATCTGTCCCCGTCCGGCAAACACCTGAAACGTTCCCACACGCAGATGGCTTTGTGCGATGCGTGTCAGAACCGCGCCGGGCATCGGACCTTCGCGCAGAACAACCTCACCGGTTTCAACCGCGGCCAGCGCTCGGGTCGTGGGAATGCCCAGCGCGTGCATCGCCTCAGACACTACGTATTCCCGCAGTACCGGCCCCAGCCACGCACGGCCATCGCCCCGGCGGCTGAACGGGGTCTGACCGGACCCCTTTAACTGAATGTCGCGACGCACGCCATCAGTACCGACAGTCTCACCCAGAAGCACGGCACGTCCATCGCCAAGCTGGGGGTTGTAATTCCCGAACTGATGCCCCGAATACAGTTGCGCAATCGGTTCGGCTCCTTCAGGAACGACATTCCCAGCAAAAGTCTGGGCCATTTCCTCTATTTCACCGGGGGTTATGCGCAAAATTTGTGCCAAGTTGTCATTGAATGCGACAAGGCGCGGCGCGCGCACGGGAACCGGCGCCTGACGGGCGAAGAAGGTGTTCGGGAGCCTGGCGTAGCTGTTGTCAAAAGGGATATTCAAGGTCATGCCGCAAACATATTGTCGAAACGCCCAAATACCATAGCGGATCGCACACCCGCATGCATAATCGATCCAACACCCGCCGAGGACCCCATGACCGCGCAAGAGATCATCGACCGCCTGCACCTGCAACGCCACCCCGAAGGCGGCTGGTTCCGCGAAACCTGGCGGGCCGACAACGCTGGTCGCGCTACGGGCACCTGCATCTATTTCCTTTTGCAAGCGGGTGAGCGCAGCCACTGGCACCGTGTTGACGCAACCGAGATATGGTTGTTCCACTCAGGTGCGCCGCTGACCCTAACCCTCAGCCCTACGGATGAAGGCCCAGCAACCGACCACGTGCTAACCCCTGACCTGACCAAAGGTGCGCCGCAAGTGATTGTGCCCAAGAACCACTGGCAGTCTGCGCGCACGACAGGCGACTATACTCTGGTCAGTTGCACCGTCTCGCCCGGTTTCGAGTTTGGTGGCTTCGTGTTGGCCGAGCTGGGATTTGATATTCCGCGCGGTTGAAAGGCTAGCTTTTGCGCGCTCATTAGTGTCGACCCCGGTTTTCAAGCTTTGGCAATTGTCTGGTTTCGCCCCGGAACCATGCTCACAACCCCGCCGCCAACAAGCGCTTTGACCCCTGTTGTTCCGGGGCACGAGGTTGGCAGGCCGCGCGCAACGCGGACGGCCAGATAGGCAAAGGCTTGCGCCTCAAGCATGTCGCCGTCCAGACCCACCGCCTCGACCGGTTCGACCGGACAGTCAAGTGAGACACGCAGCATTTCCATCAGCACCGGGTTGTGCCGCCCACCCCCGGTTACCAAGACGCGCGCAGGCGGTTTCGGGCAATGCTCCATCCCCTGCGCCACGCCTGCCGCACACATGGCGGTCAACGTGGCTACGGCATCGGCATCTTCCAGTTCCTTCACCAGCTTGATCATCTCGACAAAGTCGTTTCGGTCCAGAGATTTGGGCGGCATTCGGTTAAAATACGCCTCAGCCAGAAAAAGTTCGAGCGCGCCGGTCTCAACCGTGCCGCCTTTGGCCATTGCTCCATCGCGATCCATCTGCAGGCCGAAACGCGCTTGCATAAGGTCATCCACCGGTGCGTTGGCTGGACCGGTGTCAAATGCCAACAAGGCTCCGGGCCTCTCTGGCGCGTCAAAGCTGGGGTCTACATAGGTAAGGTTACCCACGCCGCCCAGATTCAGGAAACACAGCGGCTGAGTCGCGCCGATCCATTTGGCGCAGGCGAAATGAAAGAACGGCGCCAGAGGCGCACCCTCACCCCCCATTGCGATATCATCACTTCGGAAATCCCATACAACCGGCACGCCCAGCGCCTGCGCCAGCCCTTTGCCATCGCCCACCTGCAGGGTACCCCGCCCGCGCGGCTCGTGCGCCAGGGTCTGTCCATGAAATCCGATCAGGTCAACCTTATCGAATTCCGAGAGCACCTCGGCATGAGCAATCGTCACCAACTCAGCCGCCTTATCCACCATCGGCCCGTGCCAATGGCCCAGTGCGGCGTGCAGATCAGCTCGTTCCGTTTTTGAGTATGCGCGATACCCGCTTGGGCCGAACCCGAAAATCTGGTGCCCGTCAGTTTCAACAACCGCGGCATCCACGCCATCCAGCGATGTACCAGACATCGCCCCCAAGGCCCTGATCGGCCCGTGTTTCCTGATGGCCCGCTTCACACTCACCTCGTTTTTCTTGTTATGTGACGCACAACCTGCACGTCGGATGATCGGAAAGGCAAGTCACATCGAACGCAAACCGAGTAATTTGGAATTACATGCGCGCCTGAAACCACAAAAACTCGGAACGAAATCGTGGAACGGGTAACGATCGCGGTCACCAGCCCACGTTTTCGTGGAAAAGGTGCCTTTTCCTTGCCTGACACGCCGCCTATACAGTGCCCCGCAACATAAACCCAAAGGGCACGATATGACCTACCACCCCAAATCGGATTTCATCGCCACGATGATCGAGCGCGGCTTTCTCGCCGACTGCACCGATTATCAGGGCCTTGACGAAGCGCTGATCAGTGGGTGCAAACCGGCATATATCGGCTTTGATGCAACGGCCAAGTCGTTGCATGTGGGCAGCCTGATTCAGATCATGATGCTGCGCTGGTTCCAGAAAACCGGCCACCAGCCGATCACCCTGATGGGGGGCGGTACCACCAAGGTGGGCGACCCGTCTTTTCGTGCGGATGAACGCCCCCTGTTGGGCCCGGAACAGATCGACGAAAACATCGCAGGCATCAAGAAGGTGTTCGCGGCCTACGTCGACTATGACACTGACGCCGAAAACAAAGCGCTGATGCTGAACAATGCCGAGTGGCTGGACGGTTTGAACTACCTCGATTTCCTGCGCGATATCGGGCGGCATTTCTCGGTCAACCGGATGCTTTCGTTCGAGTCCGTGAAATCGCGGCTGGATCGCGAGCAATCGCTGAGCTTCCTTGAATTCAACTACATGATCCTTCAGGCCTATGACTTCCTCGAGTTGAACCGCCGGTATGGCTGTGTTCTGCAGATGGGCGGCAGTGACCAGTGGGGTAACATCGTCAACGGTATCGACCTGACCCGCCGCGTTCTGGACCACGAAATCTACGGCCTGACATCGCCCCTGCTGACCACCAGCGACGGCAAGAAGATGGGCAAATCTCAGGATGGCGCGGTTTGGCTGAACGCCGACATGCGTTCTCCCTACGAGTTCTGGCAGTTCTGGCGCAATACCACCGATGCGGATGTGGGGCGCTTCCTGAAGCTTTATACCGAACTGCCCTTGGATGAGTGTGACCGTCTGGGTGCGCTGCAAGGGTCCGAGATCAACGAGGCCAAGATCCGCCTTGCCAATGAAGTGACGACACTGGCCCACGGAGCCCGGGCCGCTGAGACCGCCGAAGCCACCGCACGCGAGGTGTTTGAAAAAGGCGGTGTGGGCGGAGACCTTCCCACCCTGACGCTAAGCTCAGATGAGCTGGGCGACGGGATGTCCATCGTGCAGATCATCGTGAAATCAGGGCTGGCAAAATCGGGCAAAGAGGCCAAGCGTCTGATCGCCGAAAACGGCGCCAAGCTGGATGACGCACCGCTGACCGATGCAGGGCTGATGATTGATGCAGCTGCGCTGTCCTCCCCAATCAAACTGAGCGCCGGGAAAAAGCGGCACGCTCTGGTTCAGTTGGGCTGATCTAAACCTGAAGGAAGCATAAAACGGCCACCTGATTGGGTGGCCGTTTCTGTTGGACGTAAGTAACGGCGCGATTATCGCTTACCGCCTTTTCCGCCGCCGTTGTTTCCACCATTGCCGTTGCCGTGGTTGCCACCGCCGCCGTTGTTGCCGGCGTTGCCGTTACCGTGGTTGCCACCGTGACCGCCGCCGTTGTTACCGCCGTTGCCATTGCCGTGGTTGCCACCACCGCCGCCGTTGTTACCGCCGTTACCATTGCCGGAACCACCGCCGTCACCGGGGTCGCTTCCGCCACCATCACCCGGACCGCTGCCGCCACCATTACCGGGGCCGCTTCCTCCGCCGTCACCGGGGTCGCTTCCTCCGCCATCATCCGGACCGCTGCCGCCGCCATTACCCGGACCGCTTCCGCCACCATTACCGGGGCCACTTCCTCCGTCAGAGTCACCTCCGTTGTCCACGCCCGACGATGCAAACTCTTCACCTCCGCGGGACTCGCCCAAATTACCTGACGCAGTGATTGATGCGGTTGGCAAGTCCGTTAACAAGGCGGCCAACCCAGGGCATTGCGCAGACGTGTTTTGTGGTGTTGTTGCAAAATCTGACCGCGATTGCAGACGCTCCAAGAAGCTGGGCGTAACCTGCTGACACTCACACAACGCCCTGTAATCACCTCGGTTTGCAGCATCCCGCGCGGTTTTCCAATTGCAGACCTCTGGTGCCGCTGCGACACTGCCTGCTGCTATCACGGTCAGAAAAGGTGCCGCTATCAGCGCGGGAACTCTGACCTTTGAACTCTTGAACATATCGCTTGTCTCCTTGCTTAGTGTTCGTGCCACGCCTCATCGCATTCGATATCGATGTGAGACTCGGGTATTAAGCGTGGTTAAAGATTGTCTGAGATTGCCTTGAGAAACGCTTTGAAAACTGTCTCTGAGGCATCAAAACCGTGGACAGAACCCTAACCCTTGCATTAAATGAACATACGTTCATATCCCGAAGGAAAGGATCCGCCATGCAATTGTCTTCCACATCCGCGGTCATCACTGGTGGCGCTTCGGGGCTTGGCGAAGCGACCGCCCGGTATTTTGCCGAACAGGGCGCGCAAGTTACGATTCTTGATCGCGATTCCGAGCGGGGCGAAAGGGTTGCATCCGAAATTGGCGGTTATTTCGCGCACACGGACGTAACAGACGAAGGATCGGTTGCAGCGGCCATAGCGCAGGCGATGGACAAAATGGGTCGAATCACGGCCGCGGTGAACTGCGCGGGGGTCGCGTTTGGGATCAAGACCGTTGGGAAAGACGGCCCCCACCCTTTGGACGCCTTCCAACGCACCATTGACATCAACTTGGTCGGAACCTTCAACGTCTCACGCCTGGCCGCGGCCGAAATGGCAAAGAACGAACCCGAACCGGACGGCGCGCGTGGCGTGATCATCAATACCGCTTCGATCGCGGCTTTTGATGGGCAAAAGGGTCAGGCGGCTTATGCAGCCTCGAAAGGCGGTGTCGTAGGAATGACGCTGCCCATGGCGCGCGATCTGGCCTCGACCGGCATCCGGGTTATGGCCATCGCACCGGGCATATTCATGACCCCGATGCTGGCCGGGCTGCCCGAAGAGGTACAGCAACAGCTGGCCGCTGACGTTCCCAACCCCGCACGCCTGGGTGATCCGCGTGAGTATGGACGGCTGGCCGGTTTCATCGTCGAGATGGGGTATCTGAACGGTGAAGTTATCCGTATCGACGGCGCATTGCGCATGCGATAGGTCTGCCCCATGACCGAAAGAGAAAAGATGCAGGCCGGGCAATGGTATTGCTGTCTGGACCCCGAGCTTGACGATTTGCGCGCCCATGCCCGACGCGCAGTACACGCGCACAACACCTGTCCCCCGGATGCGCGGGGAGCGATGGCTCCGGAGTTACTGGCGCTGTTCGCAAGCGTTGGATCGGATTGCTTTTTCGAAGCTCCGTTTCACTGCGCATACGGGATCAACATTCACCTTGGCGCGCGGGTGTTCTTCAACGCGGGCTGCGTGATTCTGGATACTGCACCCGTGCGGGTCGGAGATGACTCGATGTTCGGCCCGCATGTTCAAATCTATTGCGCCCAACATGCCAAAGACCCGGATGAGCGCGCGCAAGGGCTGGAAATCGGGCTGCCCGTCACGATTGGTCGACACGTCTGGGTTGGCGGTGGGGCTATCCTGATGCCCGGCATTACTATTGGCGACAATGCAACCATCGGCGCAGGTAGCGTCGTAACCAAGGACGTTGCCGCCGGAGAAACAGTTGTGGGTAATCCCGCCAAGCCGCTTCGGCGCCCCTAGGCGCCTTCAGCCTTTTCTTCGAGCGTCAGCCATTCATCCTCAGCTGCCGCCAGTTTCTCTTGCCGTTCAACCAAAGCTTCGGTGGCTTTTTGGAATTTGACCGGCTCGCGCGTAAAGAGTTCGGGATCAGACATGAGCTCTTCCAGCTTGCCGATCTCAGCCTCCAGCCGGGCAATCTCGGCGGGCAGTTTTTCAAGCCGGTGTTTTTCCGAGAACGACAGGCCCGATTTCGGTTGGCTTTCCGACTTTATCTTCGGGGTTGAAGGCTTTGTTTTTTCGGACTTCTTCTCGACAACATCACCCCGCTGCGTGATGTAGTCTGACCAGCCGCCCGCATAAACGGTTGCACGGCCATTACCTTCCATAGCTATGGTCGTTGTGGCGACACGATCCAGAAAATCCCGGTCATGACTGACCAGCAGAACAGTGCCGTCATAATCATCCAGCAGTTCTTGCAGCAGATCCAGTGTTTCAACATCCAGATCATTGGTTGGTTCGTCCAGCACCAGCAGGTTCGAAGGTTTCGCCATCAGCTTCGCCAGAAGCAAACGCGCTTTCTCACCACCTGACAAAGACTTAACAGCCGCCCTTGCCTGCGCTTCGTCGAACAGAAACTCCTTGAGGTAACCGACCACGTGCTTGGGTTGACCTCCGACCATGACCTGATCAGCCTTGCCAGATACCCGCATCTCCGGGTCACCGGTCAGACTGTCCCAAAGGGTCATTTCCGGGTCCAGTTGCGCACGGGTTTGGTCAAACACGGCGATCTCGAGGTTGGTACCCAACGTTACGGAGCCCTCATCTGGCTGTTCCTGACCCAACAGTATTTTCAGGAGCGTCGTCTTGCCCACTCCGTTTGGCCCGACAAAGGCCACCCGGTCGCTGCGTTGCACCAGCAGGTCCAGGTTCCGTACAATCTGCGTTTCGCCAAAAGACTTCGACACGCCCTTGGCTTCGATCACTTTTCTACCGGACTTCGGTCCCGCCTCCAGCGCCATAGCAGCCGCACCCTGACGCTTGATCTGAGCCGCCTTTTCGGCGCGAAGGGCTTGCAAGGCGCGCACCCGGCCCTGGTTGCGTTTCCGCCGCGCGCTGATGCCCTCGACAGCCCATTTGGCCTCGGACTTGATCAGGCGATTCAGCTTGTGGCGCTGCTGGTCCTCTTCTTCCCAGACCTTGTCACGCCATGCTTCGAACGCTTCGAATCCCTGTTCCTGCCGCCGCACCATTCCACGGTCAATCCACAAGGTCGCGCGGGTCAGAGCCCGCAGGAATGCCCGGTCATGCGAGATCAACACAAAAGCCGCCCGCGTCGATCCCAACTCGCGTTCCAGCCATGTGATGGCTTCGATATCCAGGTGGTTGGTCGGTTCGTCCAACAACATTAAATCGGGCGCTTCGGCCATCAACTTGGCAAGCGCCGCCCGCCGACGCTCACCACCCGAGGCGGTTTCGACCGCGCGTGCGGGATCGAACTTCAACCCTTCTCCGGCGCGCTCAACCTTATACAATTCGCCCGGCTCTAACCCGCTGGAGGCATAATCACCCAGCGTTGCGAACCCTTCCATGCCGGGATCCTGCTCCATGTATCCAACGGATTTTCCGGGCGGCACCACGATGTCACCTTGGTCAGCCTCAACCAACCCGGCCATGACTTTCATCAGGGTGGACTTTCCCGACCCGTTCCGCCCAACCAGTGCTACGCGATCACCGGGCTGGACCACCAAATCAAGTTCGGAAAACACCGGATCACCCCCGAAAGTCAGGGAAATGCCGGACATCTGCAACAAAGGAATTCTCGCCATGCCCGCCAGCTAAACCGGTAAGGCCATAGCGTCAACGGCGATTACCCGGCCACCGCCCGCAGCAGACGTTTCCGCGCCGGGGGAATCGCGCCAATCTCAAGCCCGGTAAAGACATGCAGCGTATTCATGTGGCGATCTACTACTGCGTGATCGCTGACCCAGCCGCCCATCATCAAGTAGGTTCGCAGCAAGGGTGGCATCCGCATCATCGCCTTTTTTACGTCCGGTCTGCGGCGCAGACGCGCGGCAAACCGAAAAACATCCGGTGCCTTCACCCGTGGCAACCAGCGTTTTGGCGCAAGATGGCGATGTTTCAGCATGGCGAAGGCGTCCAGATACTCTTTGGTCTCGGTTCCTGCGAAAGAGGAACAGCCAAACAGCATCTCAACCCCTTTCTGATCGACATAGGCGGTCATCGCCCCCCAAGCGACGCGAAGGATGTCCGGGTCGGTCCAGTCAGGATGGATGCAGAATCGCCCCATTTCGACCATCCGGCCTTGGAACCCTTCCAGAGCAGACAGGTCATAGAATTGGCTCGAATAGCTTTGGCCGATCTCGGACCCATCTTCCATGGTCAACATGCGGAAGCAGCAGACTATCTGTCCGCCCTCCCGCATGTCTTCAATAAGGATATGAGCGCAGACCGGATCGAACTGATCCTGATCGGTCTGTTCCGTGCCGAAGGCCAGCGTCCGAAGCCGCTGCGCCAACGCCAGATCGTGATGCGATTGCGCAAGACGGGCGCGGTACCGCCCTTTCAAAAGCAAGTGTGCCATGGTCGCATCCTCCACGGTTGCTGACCGGTTTCCTCTTGCCGCGTCCTTACCACAGACTGCATGACTGTCGTATGACTATCGCGAGATGTGGCTGTTACTCCTGCGACGCGCCCGGAATGTTGGCCGGGTTGAAGTTGCCGATGTTACCAAGCAGCTGACGGATAAAGCCCTGACCCTGAATTGTGGATTCGGTCACGCGGCGGTCCAGTTGAACAACGATACCATCTTCAAGCCCGAACCGTTCGATGTTCCGGACAACTCCGCGGTCATCAAAGCTGATCGCTACCAACTCGCGCGAGACCACCTCGGGCTTTTTCGGGCCGTAGTGACGAACGCGAGACCGCACGTAGTAATAGCCCGAATCCCGAACCACACCTGATGAGCTTGGGGCACCTACCGCTTCGGCCACGCTGTCGCGGGTGTCCACGCCCACCGTGATCTCGGCCAGGTCCTCGGGGGGCGGGATATATCCATGATTCTTGAACACGGGCGTACACGCACTGGCAGCCGCCAGACAGGCCACAAAGACAAGCGTTTTCGACGCCGGTTTTAACCTGTTTACAAGCTTCAACATTTACACCCTCTTGCCTTGGCCCCGTACGGACCCTATCCGATTACAGAAACCGCAGCCCCGGTTCAACACAGGAAAGGGTCACGAATGAGCAACCAGACATCTCTGCGGGTGGCCGACCTGCCCCAAAACGCGCCAACGCCGTTTGACTTGCGCCCTGACGCCAAGGCACTAGAGGCTATTAAAGACGATCTTGGCCTGCTTGGTCTACGCAAGCTCAGTTTCGTAGGTGATGTGAGGGCACAAGGCAAGCGGGACTGGGCCCTGAACGGCAAACTGGGTGCCACGGTGATTCAGCCATGCGTCGTCACGCTTGAGCCTGTGACAACCCGGATCGAAATCCCAGTGGCCCGAATCTTTGTGGCTGATTGGGTCGATCCCACGGAAGCCGAGTTTGAAATTCCCGAAGGCGACGACACCGAACAGCTTGGTGCTGAGATCGACCCCACCCTTGTTATGGTCGAGGCATTGTCCCTGGCCCTGCCCCAATATCCGCGCAAAGACGGTGCTGAACTAGGTCAGGCTGACTTTACCGAGCCCGGCAAGCAGGCGATGACGGACGAAGATGTCAAACCGTTCGCAGGTCTGGCTGGTTTGCGTGACGCGTTGAAAAAAGACGAGTGACACAGGCTGGTTTTCCTGTCATAGCAGGCCCTCAGAAAAATCGCTTGAACATGACGAGAATCGCAGTATTTTCGCGCGCTCATCGGAATTTGGGTTGGACAACGTGGGGCTTGTGCCCTAAACGCGCGTCAAACCACGAAAAAAACGAAGAATGAAACCCGGCCCTCAGCGAATCTGTTGGCCCATAGTTATACAAAGGTTGAGACCATGGCCGTCCAACAGAACAAAGTTTCCAAGTCGCGTCGCAACAATCGCCGCGCACACGACGCTCTGGTTGCTGCAAACCCGAACGAATGCCCGAACTGTGGCGAGTTGAAGCGCCCGCACCATGTTTGTGCAGCCTGCGGCCACTACGATGACCGCGAAGTCGTCGCACAGGCCGACGAAATCGATCTGGACGAAGACGCGGCCTAAGCCTTTAAAACAGCAGGCAAGGCATGACTGAACAGCCCTCGCACGCCGGACGGATTACCATCTCGGTTGACGCTATGGGCGGAGATTCGGGGCCCGCAACCGTGGTTGCGGGCATTGCCAAATCGGCAAACAAAAACCCCGACATTGCGTTCATCCTGCACGGGCCTGAGCAGACTTTGCGCAAACTTGTCGCAAAACGGCGTGTCCTTGAGGGTCGCGTCGTTTTTCGTGATTGCCCCGATGTGGTCACGATGGAGGACAAGCCCAGTCAGGTGGTCCGCAGCAGCAAGCAGACGTCGATGTGGTCGGCGCTTGAGTCCGTCCGCCAGAATGAGGCGCACGGTGCCGTTTCCTGTGGCAACACGGGCGCGTTAATGGCGCTGTCGATGATACGTCTGCGTAAATTGCCGGGTGTGAACCGCCCGGCGATTGCGATTCTGTGGCCGTCCCGCAACCCGCAAGGGTTCAACGTTATGCTGGATGTAGGCGCGGATGTGCGCGCCGACGCCAAGGATCTGCTGCAATATGCGCTGATGGGTGCATCCTACGCCCGAAACGGGATGGCGCTTGAACGCCCTCGGATCGGTCTGCTGAATGTGGGTACCGAAGAACACAAAGGCCGCGCTGAACTGAAAGAGGCGCACGCCTTGATCGCAGAGTTTGCTGAGCAAGCAAATTTTGACTTCGTGGGCTTTGTCGAGGGCAGCGACATTCCCGGTGACAAGGCCGATGTCGTTGTAACCGATGGATTTACCGGCAACGTCGCAATCAAGACCGGTGAAGGTACGGCAAGCCTGATCGGTGAGCTTCTGCGCCAGGCTTTCAAGTACTCTCCACTCTCCCGTCTGGCCTCGGTGCTAGCCATCACGTCGCTCAATCGTCTAAAAAAGCGCATTGATCCGCGCCGCGTGAATGGTGGGGTCTTCCTTGGCCTCAATGGAACAGTGGTAAAATCGCATGGTGGCGCGGATGCCACCGGAGTCTCGGCAGCAGTCAAACTGGCCTATACCCTGGCACAGTCTGGTTTCGCCGAAAAATTGGCGGCACGGGTTGCATCAACAGCCGAGCTTGCACAAGATGCCGCCCACACGCCGTCAAAGGCCGGCGAATAACAAAAAAGGCAGTACCCCCAAATGGCAGGCCGTTCAGTTGTCGTAGGTGTCGGACATTATTTGCCAGAGCGCATCGTTCCGAATTCCGAGTTTGAAAAGACGCTTGATACAACGGATGAGTGGATCAGAACCCGCTCGGGGATCGAACGCCGGCATTTTGCCGCAGATGATGAAAAGACGTCGGATCTGGCTTCCAAAGCGGCTCAGGCGGCTTTGGACGATGCCGGTATGACCGCCGACGATATCGATGCGATTGTTCTGGCCACTTCGACAGCCGACCTGACCTTTCCCTCTGCTGCCACGATGGTTCAGGCCCAGTTGGGCATGACCAAAGGGTTCGCTTTTGATGTTCAGGCCGTTTGCGCCGGGTTTGTCTTTGCGCTCAGCAATGCCAACGCCCTGATCTTGTCAGGACAGGCCAAGCGCGTGCTTGTCATAGGGGCCGAAACCTTTTCACGAATCATGGACTGGACGGACCGGTCGACCTGCGTGCTATTCGGCGACGGTGCTGGCGCCTTGGTGCTGGAACTGCAAGAGGGCGAAGGAACCGCACAGGATCGGGGCATTCTGGCGATCGACCTTAACTCGGACGGGCGATACAAAGATTTGCTTTATGTCGATGGCGGCGTGTCCACCCAGTCGACAGGTCATTTGCGTATGCAAGGCAATCAGGTCTTCCGCCATGCCGTTGAAAAACTTGCAAAAACGGCTGAAACCGCCTTGGAATCGGCTGGCCTCAGCAGTGCGGATGTTGACTGGATCGTGCCCCATCAGGCCAATATCCGGATTATTCAGGGCACTGCCAAGAAAATGGGTCTGTCGATGGATAACGTGGTCGTCACCGTGCAGGACCACGGCAATACGTCGGCTGCGTCTATCCCGCTTGCCCTGTCCGTGGGCAAACAGCGTGGCCAGATCAAACAAGGCGATCTTGTCGTGACTGAGGCCATTGGCGGCGGTTTGGCCTGGGGCGCGGTGGTTCTGCGCTGGTAACCGGCGCAAATCAGCTTACACACAGGCGCGCAATTCATTGATATTGACAGCGAATTTCCCCTCGCCATATTCTCGGACAGCAACAGGGGAAAAGGTATGGGCGATAAAACACTGACCCGAATGGATCTGAGCGAGGCTGTCTTTCGTGAGGTCGGCCTGTCACGTAACGAAAGCGCGCAACTCGTGGAAAGCGTTTTGAATCATATGTCCGACGCGCTGGTGCGCGGTGAACAGGTGAAAATCTCGTCTTTTGGCACGTTCAGCGTTCGGGATAAGACCGCCCGCATCGGCCGCAACCCCAAAACAGGCGAAGAGGTTCCGATTCAGCCGCGCCGTGTTCTGACCTTTCGACCGTCGCACCTGATGAAGGATCGCGTCGCCGCAGGGAATCGAAAGTAAGATCGGGGCGGCACGGTCATGAGCAAGTCCCCCGACGCGTTTCGCACCATCAGTGAAGTTGCGGTCTGGCTGGACGTTCAGGCTCATGTTTTGCGATTCTGGGAAAGCCGTTTCAGCCAGGTCAAACCGGTAAAGCGCGCCGGAGGTCGTCGGTATTACCGTCCCAACGATATGCGTCTTCTGGGTGGCATCAAGAAATTGCTGCATGAGGATGGGATCACCATCAAAGGTGTGCAACGTATCCTGCGCGAAAAGGGTGTGGCCTATGTTGCCGCGCTTTCCCCAAGCTTGGACGACGTGGCAGAGGCGGACACCGCGGCAGAGGAAAATGTTGTTGTTCCGTTCACTTCTAAACCCGTACAGACGGGCGAACAGGTCAAAATGGACTTGGGCGAGAGTGAACCGGCCATTGGAACAGTTGCACCCGCAGCACGGGCAAAAGCTGCATCGCCCGAACCTGAAACAAGACCCGAGGCGGCCAGACCGGACGGTCAGGATAAAGCACCTCAGAAGCGCGGTATCGCAACGCAAGCTTGGACCCGAATGGATTTCGATGACCAGCTTTTGAAGCAGATTGCTCCTATGGCAAAGGACTTGCGCGCCATTCTGGAGCGTATGGAAAACCGAACGGCGGGATAAGAAAAAAAGGCGATGATTTCCTCTTGCCCCTGCCGGGAAAGTCTTTATGAACACCTCAACGTCGGGCTATGGCGCAGCCTGGTAGCGCGTCCGTCTGGGGGACGGAAGGTCGCAGGTTCGAGTCCTGCTAGCCCGACCAAATCACACCGACGTTTATGGCAGACAGGCCAGATCCCGCTCTGGCATCAGGGGGGATCGGAATGACAGGTGTATGCCCGAACCAGCAGATCGAAGCGATGATCGCGCGTGGTGAGATCACCGCCAACCCCGAGGTGATCCCTGCACAAGTTCAACCTGCAAGCCTTGATTTACGTTTGGGAACAGTCGCTTACCGGGTCCGTGCGTCGTTTCTGGCAGGCGAAGGGCGCTCGGTCTCTGATCGGCTGGCCGAGTTTGAGATGCACCGAATCGATATCTCGAACGGGGCGGTTCTTGAAAAAGGGTGCGTCTATCTGGTGCCTTTGATGGAGTCGCTCGCGCTGCCCAAAAGCGTAACCGCGGTTGCTAACGCCAAAAGCTCGACCGGACGGCTGGACCTGTTAACCCGCACCATCACCGATGGAGGTACCGAGTTCGACCGCGTGCCTGCGGGCTATGCTGGTCCTTTGTACGCGGAGATCTGCCCCCGTTCCTTCTCGGTGCTGGTCCGGCCGGGGATGCGGCTGAACCAGATTCGGTTCCGACAAGGTCAGGCCGTGCTTAGCGACGCGGAACTGACCGCGTTGCACAGCGACTCGCCATTAGTTGACGGGCCGGCGGTGATTCAGGACGGGCTGGGCTTTTCCGTCGACCTGCAACTGCCCGACACCGATCTTGTCGGCTATCGTGCCAAGCCACATACAGGCGTGATCGATCTGGACCGGATCGGCGAATACGACCCGCAGGAATACTGGGAAGAGGTGCGGACAACGGAAGGTCGCATTATTCTGGACCCCGGCGCATTCTATATACTGGTCAGTCGTGAGGCGGTGCACATCCCGCCCATGTATGCGGCAGAGATGGCCCCTTATCTTGCCATGGTTGGTGAGTTTCGGGTGCATTATGCCGGTTTCTTCGACCCCGGTTTTGGCCACGCCGCAGCAGGTGGTGCGGGATCACGCGGTGTGCTGGAAGTACGCTGCCACGAAGCACCGTTTGTTCTGGAACACGGTCAGGTCGTCGGTCGACTGGTCTATGAAAAAATGGCCGAGATGCCCACGCAGCTTTATGGCTCGGGCATCGCGTCAAACTATCAGGGTCAAGGCTTGAAGCTTTCCAAACACTTCAGAGTTGACTGATCAGAATTTCATGAACCGACGCATCTGACGCGTTACTCTTCGTGCCTGACCCAGCTGTTGTGACGGGCGCGGCCCTGTGGTGTTGCCGCGTTTGGGTGCATCGGTGCCTTGGTCCGACCCGCCACCCATTCGGCTTGCCACGTCAAAGCCCTTGTCGACGCCTTTGTTGATGAGGCGACGCATGACCTGACGGACGATCATGTCAATGATCCGATTGGCGTTCATAGTTCAACTCCATTTCCTGAGCCATAACATAAGCGATCAGTGTGGCAACAAAAGGCCCCGCTGATCACTCTTCCTCGAACAGCTCCGTCTGATCTTCGTCTTCTTCGATTTCCTGTCCCTCGCCCAACGGAACAGTGCCGGGCGGTGGGCGGTTTTCCAGCAACCCCGCTGCACGCAGTTCTTTGAGCCCAGGCAGGTCGCGGGCGTTTTCAAGCCCGAAATGGTCAAGGAACTGCGGCGTGACCACAAACGTCACCGGACGGCCCGGCGTCATACGGCGGCGACCCAGCCTGATCCACTCCATCTCAAGCAATTGATCGATGGTCCCGCGCGAAACCGAAACGCCGCGTATCTCCTCGATTTCAGCCCTTGTGCAGGGTTGGTGGTACGCCACGATGGCCAGCGTCTCGATCGCGGCACGACTCAACTTGCGAGTCTCGACCGTTTCCTTTTGCATCAGAAATCCCAAATCCGGGGCCGTTCGAATGGCCCAGGCTTCGCCAACACGGGTGACCCGAACACCGCGACCCTCATAGCGTTTCTGAAGTATTTCAACGGCTTGCGCTGCGTCGCTACCATGCGGCATACGGGCCTCAAGATCGGCGATCGTCACCGGCTCGGCGCTGGCGAACAACACGGCTTCGACCATGCGTTCCTGCTCTGCCATTGGGGGCGCTTCGAACAGGGTGCCGGTGCCTTCGTCTTCGGGGGCGTCAATCACGGTTGTCAGTCCTCTTGCGCAGTTGGATCGGGGCAAAGGTTTTGGCCTGCTTGATCTCCATATGTCCTTCTTTCACCAGTTCCAGCGAGGCCGCGAACGTCGCCGCGGTGGCCGACCTGCGACGCACTGGATCAGCATCCCAGCCTTGGGGCAGATAAGTTTCCATATCCGTCCAAGTCCCAGCAAATCCAATCAGGGGTCGCATCCGTTCCAGCGCCTGCTCCATGGTAAACACCGCATCGCGATCCATGACAAAGGGGCGGAATTCGTCACGTGTACGAATACGCGCATACCCCTGCATGAGGTCCAGCAAAGTGGCCGAATATGTCACCGTGCGGATGCGAGTGACATCCTCACCCTGCCCGCGTTTGAAGAAATCGCGCCCCAGTTGGTCCCGCGCCATCAGACGTGCGGCGGCGTCGCGCATGGCCTGAAGGCGTTCAAGCTGAAACGCCAGATGCGCGGCCAGCTCTTCACCAGATGGCCCCTCGTCATCGGGATCAGGGGGCAACAGCAGGCGAGACTTCAGAAAGGCCAGCCAAGCCGCCATCACCAGATAGTCAGCAGCCAGTTCGATGCGCAGTGCACGTGCCTTCTCCACAAAGGCAAGATATTGATGCGCCAGCGCTAAGACCGAGATTTTCCGCAGGTCGACTTTTTGTGTACGGGATAGGGTCAGTAATACGTCCAACGGGCCTTCGAACCCGTCGACATCAACAATCAGCGCTTCGGCCGCAAGGCGATCCGCGACCGAGACCGGGTCTTCGCTGAAAAGGTTATCGTTCATTCACCTGCCCGCCCATTAGGGCAGATAGTTCCGCTTCGGCAGCTTGGATGTCAAGTTCCGCAGGCTTTTGACGCATAGCCAGCGCCCTTTCTGCGCGTTTCTGTGCCTGTGCTGTCATTTCTCCGGCCGCAATCAGAACCTTTTCGCGGGCGGCGAACGATCCGTTGCAATGCAATACGACGTCGCACCCGGCGCTCAGCGCCTTGCGCGCAATATCCTCGGGCGCGCCGCTGAGGGCTTTCATTGAGATATCGTCCGTCATGATCAACCCGTCAAAACCGATTGTGTTGCGGATCAAGTCGACCATAGTGGATGAAATCGTAGCTGGCTGAGAGTCGATAACGTCATACACCAAATGCGCGGTCATCCCCATCGGCAAGGTGTTGAGGGCGCGGAACGGCGCAAAATCCATCTGTTCCAGCGCATCTTGCGTCAGGCTCACATGCGGCAGATCGTGGTGGCTGTCCAAGGTCGACAAGCCATGCCCCGGCATATGTTTGAGAACCGGCAAAACGCCCCCGTCCAGATGCCCCTGTGCGACAGCCTTTCCGATCTGGGAAACCACTTTCGGATCAGAGCCATAGCATCGGTTTTTCAGGAACGCGTGGGTGTCCTGGCGCGCCAGATCGACCATCGGCGCGCAGTTGCTGTCAATGCCAAGCTCAAAAAGTTCATGAGCGATCAGACGATATCGTAGATACATGGCCCGTTCGGCATGATCCCCGGCACGCTGCACGTGATCAAGCGGTGGCATCCAGTCCCGCGCCAAAGGGCCGCGCGCGCGCTGAACCCGGCCGCCCTCCTGATCGATCGTGATAGGGCAGTTGCGGTCCACAGCGTTGCGGAAGTCATCGCAGAGGGCACGCACCTGATCGGCGGTCTCAATGTTTCGGGCGAACAGAATGAACCCGAAGGGGTTCATTTCACGAAACAGGCTTTTTTCTTCGGGCGTCAGGCGTAAACCTTCCGCATCGCTGATTGCCGCGCCGAACGTCACCGAGCGGCGACCGGAATACAATCAGCGCCCTGCGCCTCAAGCGCGGCACAGAACTGGCGAGAGTCGCTCAGGTCGTCAAATCCGACAACGCGCAGGCGGTAAAATGTCCGCCCGCCACGTGAATTTTTCTGTATAACCCGTTGTTTACCAACCATATATTCACCAAATCGACCATTCAAACGATCCCATTCTGCCGATGCAACATCAGGGCTTTCATACGCCCCCAGCTGGGCCATTCTTGTGCCTTTGGTCAGCGTGTTTGGGTCCACATCCAGACCCACCGCCGCCTTGACGGCAGCGTTGATCGCGTCCTCAGTGCTTTTGCTGGTCGAAAAACCACTCGGTCTGGAACGCGCCGGGCGGGTAATGGGCCGCAGCGAACGGCGAACACCCGGCAGGGCTGCCAGTTCTGGATCGGGCAGAAGCGCCGCCAGATCGGCAGGGTCAATCGCAGGCTCTTCTTCGGGCGTTACCAGTGCGGCAAGCTGCACTCCATCTTCGGTCGTGTTGTCGATTTTTGCCGCCTCGCCTGCCAGTTCAGCGACCAGAGCATCCACGTTGCCCTGACGCAACCGCGCGGCTTCCTGATCGGAAATCTCTTCCTGCACGACATGCACTGCAGGAGTGGCACTTAAGGGTTCAACCGGGATATCCTCATCCGCCAAAGAAACCGGGCGGGGCGCAAGGATCAGCCTATCCGCCGGAGGCGCTGCAGTCCCGACTGCAGCCACAGTATTCACAGCAAGCCCTTGGTGATCCGCAGGCGTTCCGCCCGGGTTTTCAGGCTGAATTCGCATCGGTCCTTCGATGGCCCGCACCACCGGCACGCCGCTGACGTCCCGCATGACAAGCTTGTAGCCCCAGACACCAATCCCAGCGACCAGTGCCAGCGATGCAACCGCTCCCATAGCGTTCAGGATACGACCCAGCCCCGCAACACGCGGTGCCTCATCATAGTCCGGCAAATCCTCGGGATACTCATAACCATCCTGCGGATACGGTTGATTCGTATAATGCATATGGTCGGGGCGCGCCTGCCCCGCGTAATCGTAACGTGCCATGTCCGCCTCACCGCCCGTTTCGCGCCGGAAAATAAGGCGCGCGGGTCATTTCTTGCCTACCTCGAACCGACGCGTCGGGCGGAGTTTGTTACCGCATCTCCTGCGCCGGAGTGACCCCAAGAATACCCAAGCCTGCTGAAATCACAACAGAAACAGCCCGGGCCAATGCGATTTTCGACTGGCTTGTGGCAACATCGCCATCTTGAATGAAGCGCAGTTGAGTTTCGTCGTTCCCCTTGTTCCACAGCGCGTGGAAATCACCTGCAAGCTCGTACAGGTAAAAGGCAACGCGATGCGGCTCGTTGGTGCGCGCCGCGATTTCGACCAGACGCGGCCATTCCGCCAGCTTTTTGGCGACCATCAGCTCAGAGGGGTGGTCGTTCTTGCTCAGGTCCGCGCTGGCAAGGGTCGCGTCATCGGCGGCGATACCGGCTTCGGCAGCACGGCGCAGCACGCTCATGACGCGGGCATGCGCGTATTGAACATAAAACACGGGATTTTCACGGCTCTGCTCAAGCACCTTGTCAAAATCGAAGTCAAGCGACGCGTCGTTCTTGCGGGTCAACATGACGAACCGGGTCACATCCGGGCCGACCTGATCCACCACGTCGCGCAGGGTGACAAAGTTCCCTGCCCGCTTGGACATCTTGAACGGCTCACCATTCTTCCACAGCTTTACCAATTGGGTCAGCTTAATATCCAGAGGCACCTTGCCGTCCGACAACGCCGAAACGGCTGCCTTCATCCGTTTGACATAGCCACCATGGTCCGCACCGAATACGTCGATCAGCGCGTCAAAACCGCGGGTGACCTTGTCATAGTGATAGGCGATATCTGGCGCGAAATAAGTCCAGCTGCCATCCGATTTCTTGACCGGGCGATCCACGTCGTCGCCGTGTTCGGTGGATTTGAACAGTGTCTGCTCACGCGGTTCCCAGTCTTCGGGTTTTTTGCCCTTGGGCGGCTCTAGCACGCCTTCGTAGATCAGGCCTTTGTCGCTCAACGATTTCAGCGCGGCCTCGATCTTGCCGGTGCCGTAAAGCGATTTCTCCGAGAAGAACACATCCATCTCAACGCCCAGCGCCTTCAGGTCATCGCGGATCAGATCCATCATCGCGTCGGTGGCAAAGTTGCGCAGCTCTTCCAGCCACTCGCTTTCCGGTTTGTCGATCAAGCTGTCGCCGTATTTCTCTTTCAGTGCTTCACCAATCGGGATCAGGTAGTCGCCCGGATAAAGTCCCTCGGCAATCTCGGGGCTCAGGCCATTGGCTTCGCGATACCGCTCGTAAGCCGAGCGCGCCAGCACATCCACCTGCGCGCCACCATCATTAATGTAGTATTCACGCGTCACGTCATGGCCGGAATAGGCCAACAAACTGGCTAACGCGTCACCAAACACCGCCCCTCGCGTGTGACCCACATGCAGCGGACCGGTTGGGTTAGCCGAGACATATTCCACGTTGACATTCTGCCCATGGCCCATGGTCGAGCGCCCATAGTCGGTGCCCTTTTCCAACACAGCCGCCAGAACGCCCTGCCACACCGTCGGTGCAAGTCGCAGGTTCAGGAACCCCGGCCCGGCCACCTCGGCATTGGTGATCCGGTCATCCGCCGCCAGCTTTCCCGCCAGCACATCGGCAATCTCGCGCGGTTTCATCTTGGCGGGTTTCGCAAGCACCATTGCTGCGTTTGAGGCCATATCGCCATGCGCCGCATCGCGCGGCGGTTCGACCGCCACATTGTCAAAGTTCAGCCCCTCGGGCAGTGTACCTTCGGACTGCATCTGCGCCAGCGCGTCCAGCACAAGGCCGCGGATCTCGGAAAACAGGTTCATTTCAGATGTCCTTTTGCTTGTCGGGCGGTTTAACACGCGTCACGGCAAGGTCAATGGAAGCGGTCAGTTTCAGACCGGATAGCCATCAACAACAGGGCCGTTCGTTCGTATGCAGGCATGTCTGGGTGCTCTCGGACAGCTAGCTGCCCGTCAGTCTTTTGTGGTCCTGAAGGGCAAAGCGGTCAGTCATTCCTGCAATATAGTCCGACACAATCCGGGCCAACGCAGTTTCATCTTGGGCAGCCTCGATATCACCGTGCCACCGTGTAGGCATCTGTTTGGGATCAGCGAGGTAGATCGGAAAGAGGTCCTCAACAACTTTGCTGACCTCGGCCCTGACTTTCATCACACTGGGGGCGCGATACATGCGCGAAAACAGAAACGTCCGGATTTCTTTAAGCTGCGACCACAGGCCGACTGAGAACTGAATCACGGAATAGCCCAGATTCCGAATATCCTCGACACGTTGCGCGCCTGATTTGGCGATGAGGCTGCGCGACGTGTCAATCACGTCTGAAACCATGACACCAAAAACACGCCGCAACGCCTCGTGCCTGCGGCGGTATGGGTCAAGCCCGGGGTATTTTCGGTCTACTTCGGCATAACAATCTCCCACGATGGGTAATTCCCGGATTTCTTCATCGGTGAACAAATTGGCGCGCAAACCATCCAGCAGATCGTGGTTATTGTAAGCAATGTCATCAGACAGCGCCGCCACCTGCGCCTCGGCGCTGGCATGCGTGTGCAGTTCCAGATCGAAGGTGCTGTTACATTCGGCCAAAGCCCAAGGCAAGCTACCGACTACAGGGCCGTTATGCTTGGCAATTCCCTCCAGGCACTCCCACGTCAGGTTACAGCCATCGAATTCGGCGTAGTGGCGTTCCAGCTTGGTAACGATACGAATGGCCTGAGCGTTGTGGTCAAATCCGCCATATGGTTCCATCAGCGCGTGCAGCGCGTCTTCTCCGGTATGACCGAAAGGCGTGTGTCCAAGATCATGTGCCAATGCGACAGCTTCGGTTAGTTCGGGGTTCAGACCCAAAGCACCGGCAATCGTGCGGGCCACCTGGGCGACCTCGATGGAATGAGTCAGACGGGTTCGATAGCTGTCCCCTTCATGCTCAACAAAAACCTGCGTCTTGTGTTTGAGCCTCCGAAACGCGCTGGCATGAATGATCCGGTCCCTGTCACGCTGGAAACATGATCGGAAACTGCTTTCTTCCTCGGGCACAAGCCGCCCCTTCGCGCGGCCCGGATCCGAGGCAAATCCCGCTCTTTCCAAAAGTCTTATCCTTGTCGCCTGTCCTAAGGTTTCATATATTGTAGCGTGGTCGAGAAATAAACCTTTGGAGTCCGGTATGAATCTGCCCCCAACAGTCACAGAACGCGCTTTTGACCGGTTGGCCGAAATTGGCGCCGCTGATCAGGGTCAGGCCCTGCGGGTCGCTGTTGAAGGCGGCGGATGTTCCGGTTTTCAGTACGAAATCGCGCTGGACACACCGAAGGAGGACGACCTTGTATTGGAAGGCAAAGGGCAAAAGGTCATTGTCGACTCGGTTTCACTGCCATTTCTTGAAAATGCCGTTATTGACTTTACTCAGGAACTGATCGGCGCGCGGTTTGTTATTGAAAATCCGAACGCGACCTCTTCCTGTGGCTGCGGTACGTCCTTTTCTATGTAATCGCCAGCGGGGGCTTTGCCCCCACACCCCCAGGATATTTCCAGCCAGATGAAGCAGGTGTCCGCTCTCCGACCCTTTCGCCGGAGAGCTTCACCTGGCGCGGTCATCGGCGTCCCCGCCTGTACCGCAGAACTTCTATTGCTCAAAACAGTTAAGGGTTCGTTACTTCATTTGGCCAAAAATATCCCGGAGCGCGAGGCAGAGCCTCGCAAACCCGCTCTTCGACTTGCCGTTGGGCCGGTTCTGCGCGATAGGTTGCCATAAGGCTTCGGAGGATCGCGCATGAAAATCGCCACGTTCAACATTAACGGCATCAAAGCGCGGGCCGAAGCTCTGCCGCGGTGGCTTGACGAGGCGCAGCCCGATGTCGTTTTATTGCAGGAAATCAAATCGGTTGATGAAAACTTTCCGCGTGAGATGTTCGAGGAACGCGGGTATAACGTCGAAACCCACGGTCAGAAAAGCTTTAACGGCGTTGCGATCCTGTCGAAGCTGCCGCTTGAGGATGTGACGCGCGGGCTGCCCGGAGATAACGAGGACGAGCAAGCGCGCTGGATCGAAGCCACGGTAATTGGCAAAAGCGCCTTGCGCATTTGCGGGTTGTACCTACCCAATGGTAACCCCGTGCCGGGCCCGAAATACGACTATAAACTTGCTTGGATGGAACGGCTTTATCACCGCGCAGGTGATCTTTTGGCCAGCGAAGAGCCGGCGCTTATGGCAGGTGATTACAATATCATCCCGCAAGCCGAAGACGCCGCCCATCCAGACGCCTGGCGCGAGGATGCCTTGTTTCGCCCTGAAAGCCGCGCGGCTTTTCGAAAAATCCTGAACCTTGGGTTTACCGAAGCCTTCCGGGCACGCGTTCAGGGTCCTGGCCACTATTCATTCTGGGATTATCAGGCAGGTGCCTGGAACAAGAATGACGGTATCCGGATTGATCACTTTTTGCTAACACCGCAGGCCGCAGACCTAATGCGCGATTGCCAGATTGATGCCGCTGTGCGCGGACACGAGAAACCGTCGGATCACGTTCCGGTCTGGGTCGATCTTGACGTTTAAGGCGTCAGGCCGTCGCGTCGTAGGCGTAGATCCACTCGTATCTCTTGGAAAGCCGGGGGCCGATGGCCTTCAACGCCACTTGTGCCGCAAGACGCATTGGGCCGCGCAGGTGAAAGTTCCGCGCGTTTGACCCTGCGGTGGCAACCACCTTTTTTGTTCTTGTAAGACGGCGGGATTCATACGCGGCCAGCGCCTGTGCGACTCCGGATTGCTCTTCAAAAGATTGCGCCAGCACCCAGGCGTCCTCGAGTGCTAGACAAGCCCCTTGCGCCATGAAGGGCAGCGTTGGATGCGCGGCATCGCCAAGCAGGGCCAACTGCCCGTTCTGCCAGTGTTCCGCCACGGGACGCAGGAACAAAGCCCAGAGGTGTGTCTCGGTCACATCCGACAGGATATCTCGCACGTTCCCTCCGAAATCTGCAAAACGCGCGCGCAGTTCGTCGGGGTCACCCTGCAGACGCCAGCTTTCCTCTTGCCAGTCCGAACGTTCTTCGATCGCGACCACGTTCATCAACTGTTGATCGCGCAGAGGATAGGTCACCACGTGACGTCCCGGCCCCATCGTTAGCGAGGCGCACGGCATCAGTTCGCTGATCGCCCAAGGAATAACAGCACGCCATGCGACTTGATTGGTAAACTGCGGTGTCTCTGCTCCGTTCAGGATAGGGCGTATGGCGCTGCGGCCCCCGTCAGCCGCAATCGCGCAGTCACAGCGCAGAGACTCGCCCGTGTCCAACACCAATTCGGCTTCGGTAGGATGTTCGTGAACCTGCACCACGCGCGCACCAAGGCGAATTTCTACGCCAGCCTCTGTTGCCGCCCGATGCAGCAGGTCAAGAAGGTCCGCACGGTGATAGTAGTAGGTCGGTCCAGCGTCGGGCGCAGGAATGCGGCTGATGACGCGACCCTCGCGATAATCCCGTATGATCGTCCCATGGGAAATTTGCGCGTCCTCTGGCACGTCTTGCACGACACCTAGTGCGCGAAGAACCGCAAACCCATTGGCGCTTATCTGTAACCCCGCCCCGACCTCGCTAAAGGCTGGGGCTTGTTCCAGCACCGTGACCTGCGCCCCGCGTTGCCGCAGCGCCAAACCCGACGCCAGCCCCCCTATTCCACCACCAATGACATTAAACTTTAAGCCTTGAAGTTTCATAGCGTGGATTTAACGCAAAAACGCCAGAGCAACAGGCCCTGGCGTTCGTGTTTTCCAGAATTGTGCAGCGATCAATCGTCGCGGTGCACCTTCTCGCGGCGCTCGTGCCGTTCCTGCGCCTCAAGCGTCATGGTTGCGATCGGACGCGCGTCGAGACGTTTCAGCGAAATCGGATCGCCGGTCATCTCGCAATAGCCGTACTCACCTTCTTCGATGCGGCGCAGGGCCGAATCGATCTTGGCAACCAGTTTACGCTGACGGTCTCTGGTCCGCAGTTCCAGGGCGCGGTCTGTTTCCTCGCTCGCCCGGTCTGCAACGTCCGGAATGTTGCGTGTGTTGTCCTGTAGCCCTTCGATCGTATCGCGGCTGCCAGCCAAAAGTTCGTTCTTCCAATCCAGCAGCTTGCGGCGGAAATACTCAAGCTGGCGGTCATTCATGAAAGGTTCATCTTCGGCCGGGCGATAATCTTCCGGCAGAAAAACTTCCTGCTTCATCTTTGCTCCCTCGGTATAGCCAGTGACGTCGGTTGCTGATGTTTCACCTGACATTTGGCACCCCCTTCTGCGGAGCGTGTATCCGACGCGCGTGCGAATGTCACTACACAAACGTCAACGTGATACTTTATGGCTCAGACCTGTTAGTTATTGAGACACAGAACACCAAAACCTTGTTTTTCTGTGGAAAATATCGGGCAAAATTTGGGCGGCACAAGACCGTCATGGCACGTCAGAATTCTGTGATCGCCAGAAAAAGATGGACTCGCTGTGAATTTCCGATCACGGGACGTCGCGGCCCGCTTGTCAAAATCATCGCCCCTCTGTAACCCGAACAGCACAGTTCGCGCCAAACCACACGAGGGGCCCATGACCGCACGTTTTCAAGGCACAGCAGAATATGTCGCCACAGATGATCTGACTATCGCGGTAAACGCTGCCGTAACGCTCGAGCGGCCCCTGCTTGTGAAAGGTGAGCCTGGCACCGGCAAGACCGAGCTGGCCAGACAGGTGGCCGGGGCACTGAACCTGAAGATGATCGAATGGAACGTCAAATCGACAACCCGCGCGCAGCAGGGTTTGTACGAATACGATGCGGTCAGCCGGCTGCGCGACAGCCAACTTGGCGAAGAACGTGTGCATGACGTTTCGAATTATATCCGTAAGGGGAAACTGTGGCAGGCGTTCGAGGCAGATGAAAAAGTTGTTCTTCTGATCGATGAGATCGACAAGGCCGATATCGAGTTTCCCAATGACCTGTTGCAGGAGCTCGATAAAATGGAGTTCCACGTCTATGAGACGGGTGAGACGATCCGCGCCAAGCACCGCCCTATCGTCATCATCACGTCGAACAACGAAAAGGAACTGCCCGACGCCTTTCTGCGCCGCTGTTTCTTTCATTACATCCGCTTCCCGGACGAGGCGACCATGCGTCGGATCGTCGAGGTTCACCATCCGGGTATCAAAGACGCGCTTTTGACCACCGCGCTGACACAGTTCTATGAGCTTCGCGACACACAGGGGCTGAAGAAAAAGCCGTCTACCTCTGAGGTGTTGGATTGGTTGAAGTTGTTGTTGGCAGAAGACCTGAGCGCAGAGGACCTGAAACGCGATGGTGTAAATGCCCTTCCCAAGCTGCACGGTGCGTTGCTGAAGAATGAACAGGACGTGCACTTGTTCGAACGGCTTGCCTTTATGGCACGCAGCAAACGCTAAACAGCAGGCCATATTCAGATCGCTGCTTGCGTTGGACGGGTCTGGCTGTCAGCATTGAAGGTGGCGGTCCGGTCGAACCGGGCCTGGTTGGATCGGGACAGAACGGGACACTGTGATTGGCTGACACTTTGACCATCCGCGCGTTGCGGCCCGAAGACCGACCAGAGTGGTCTGAGATGTGGCACGACTATCTTGCCTTTTACGAGACCACCGTCTCGGACGAGGTGTATGCCACCACATTCGCGCGACTGCTCGGCGACGATACACATGATTTTTCCTGCTTTGTTGCGGAACGCGACGGTGAATTGCTGGGTCTGACGCATTACCTGTTTCACCGGCACGCTTGGAAAATCGAAGACGTCTGCTATCTGCAGGACCTTTTCACGCGCCCCCAGGCGCGCGGCACCGGTGTCGGGCGTGCGCTTATTCAGGCTGTTTATGACGAAGCTGACCGTCAGCGCGCCTCATCGGTTTATTGGCTGACGCAGGAATTCAACGATACCGCCCGCAAGCTGTATGACCGCATCTGCAAGCAGACACCGTTCATCCGGTACCAGCGCTCATGATACGATGGGCCGCTCTTCTTGCCGCAGCAGTGTTGGCTGGCTGCGCAACGGTTGAACCGGTCGAAGTTCCCACCCGCGTCAAGGCGATTGAAGAGACGTTGCCACCGGCAAAGACATTCGCGCGCGCGTCGCCAACGCCTCCGGTCCGGTCAAACGCGAATATCGCGTCAGACTTCGTGGCGTTGCATTTTGCGCTGGAAGGTGGCGCGCAATTGCCGGTTTTCACGCGGTTTGAAACGCCTATCACCGTACGTCTCACCGGCTTGCCCACGCCCTCGATGCAGCGGGACCTCACCCTGTTGCTGAACCGGCTGCGGCGCGAAGCTGGGATCGACATCCGCCAAATCTCGGACGGCACCGCCAACATCACGATCGAGGCCGTCAGCCAGGATCAAATCCACGAAATTCTGCCGCAGGCCGCCTGTTTCGTAGTGCCCAACTCTTCGAGTTTCGAGGAATATCGCCGCGACCGCCGCAAACAGAAAAGCAGTTGGAGCCGCCTGAACAGCCGCGAGCGCCTGGGCATTTTTGTCCCGTATGACGTCAGTCCACAGGAAAAACGCGATTGCTTGCATGAAGAGGTCGCACAGGCGCTGGGGCCGCTGAACGATCTCTATCATCTGCCGGATTCGGTGTTCAACGATGATAACATCCACACCGTTCTGACGGGGTTTGACATGCTGATTCTGCGCACCGTCTATGCGCCCGAGTTGCGCAGCGGCATGACGCGCGAACAGGTTGAAGCCGTCCTGCCGGGCGTGCTGAGCCGTCTGAACCCGCGCGGAAACACCCTGCCTGCGCAGCCAGTTTCCGACACGCCCCGAGAATGGATTAATGCGATTCAGAAATCACTGCGCCCGCAAGTGAGCGCACAACGGCGCATGCGGGCCGCGCAGAGGGCCGCGCAAATCGGACAGGAACAAGGTTGGACCGACCACCGTCGCGCCTATCCGTATTACGTGATGGGACGCATGGCCCAGTTCGACAACCCGCAGAAGGCTTTGCAGCACTATCAGCTTGCCTTGCAATACCTGCGCGCCGCACCCGGCACCGAGGTGCATCAGGCATATGTAACGACCCAAACTGCCGCTTTTGCCCTTGCACGCGGCAAGGGGCCTGAGATTCTGCCCGAACTGGACAAAGCCATCGGCGTCATGACACGGGCCGAGAACGCCTCGCAACTGGCGACGTTGCTGCTATTGAAATCCGAAGCGCTCAATCAGGCCGGGCGTTCCGCTCAGGCACGTTCCGTCAGACTGGACAGTCTTGGGTGGGCGCGCTACGGGTTCGGCTCGGAAACAGTGGTCCGGTCGTTGATGCAAAACGTTGCCGAAGGACCCGCCAACAGCAGAGGCGGATAGCGCATGGTCGTAGTTCTGGGAATGGCGATACTGGGGGCAATCCTTGGGGCGATGACTGCGCGCAAACGCAAGGGCAGCGGTGCAGACATCGCACAATATGCCGCTGGCTACGGCATCGCCTTTGCTCTGCTGGGGTTGGTTTTGTCGCTGCTCCTTGTGCGGTTTGTGGTCTGACCGATGTTTCTGCCCTTCTTCGAAAACCTCAGGAAATCCGGCGTTCCCGTTTCATTGCGCGAATACCTGACCTTTCTTGAGGGCATGAAAAAGGGTCTGGCGACCTATGATGTTGAGGCGTTCTACTACCTCGCCCGCGTCTCGATGGTGAAAGACGAACGCAACATCGACAAGTTCGATCGCGCCTTTGCCGCCAGTTTTGAAGGCTTGGATGCGATCAGCTTTGAGCAGGTGATGGAGGCGGTCGACATCCCTGCTGACTGGCTGGCCAAGATGGCTGAAAAGCACCTCTCCGATGAAGAAAAAGCTGAGATCGAAGCCCTTGGTGGTTTTGACAAGCTGATGGAAACGCTGCGCGAACGGCTCAGCGAGCAGCAAGGCCGTCATCAGGGCGGCAACAAGTGGATCGGGACGGCCGGAACTTCTCCGTTCGGGGCGTATGGGTATAATCCTGAAGGTGTCCGCATCGGCCAGAAAGAAAGCCGCCACAAGCGTGCGGTCAAAGTCTGGGACAAGCGGGAGTTCAAGAACCTGGACGACACGGTTGAGCTGGGCACCCGTAACATCAAGGTCGCGCTGAAACGCCTGCGCCGCTGGGTGCGCGAAGGCGCGGCTGAAGAGCTTGACCTTGATGGCACGATCCGCGCCACCGCCGAACATGGCTATCTGGATGTCAAAACCCGCCCCGAACGCCACAACGCGGTAAAGGTTCTGCTGTTCCTAGATGTCGGCGGTTCAATGGATCCGCATGTCAAAGTGGTCGAGGAATTGTTCTCGGCCGCCCGGACCGAGTTCAAGCATTTGGAATACTACTATTTCCACAACTGCCTTTATGAAGGTGTCTGGCGCGACAACCGCCGTCGCTGGGATCAGCAAATACCCACTTATGAGGTACTGCGCACCTATGGCTCGGATTATAAGTGCATCTTTGTTGGCGATGCCTCGATGAGCCCTTATGAAATCGCTTATCCCGGCGGCGCGAACGAGCATTGGAACCAGGAATCTGGGCAGGTCTGGCTGCAGCGCGCGCGCGAGCAGTGGCCGTCAAACCTGTGGATCAATCCGGTGCCGGAAAAGCAGTGGAATTACACCCACTCCATCGGCATGATTCAGGACATTTTCGAGGACCGTATGATGCCAATGACACTTGCAGGGCTTGAAAAAGGCATGCGAGAGCTGACACGTTAATCGACGGCATCTGATTGTTGAGTGCTAGGGCCACTAAGCAAATGCTGGTCGTGGCTGCGGATGACGTGTCCACGAACAACCAACAACTTTTTGATTGCCCTTGTCTCCAGACGCACCCATATCTTGGGCATGTTTCGTTTTACCCCAATCCTGCTGGCAATCGCCTATGCCCTTGTGATGTATCGTGTTTCCGTCTGGCGCACGCATCGCGAGCTGGATGCAAAATCAACCGAACTTGCAGATCCGGCACTGAAACGTATGACCGATCGGCTTGCAGCGGCGTTGGGTATCGAACGCGTTCCCGTCTATATCTACGAAATCGACCCCGTGAATGGCCTTGCTGCGCCTGATGGTCGAATTTTCATCACGCGTGGTTTTTATCGCAAGTTTCGCAGCGGAGAGGTCTCGGCCGAGGAAATGGCCAGCGTGATTGCGCATGAATTGGGGCATGTGGCCTTGGGTCACGCGCGTCGGCGGATGATTGATTTCTCGGGCCAAAACGCGATGCGGGCGGCGTTGATGATGCTTCTGAACCGCTTCATTCCCTTTATCGGGGCGTGGATTGCCAATGCTCTGACCCATCTTCTCGCGTCGCGTCTGTCACGCGGGGATGAGTATGAGGCCGATGAATATGCAGCCGCCCTGCTGACAAAGGCAGGGATCGGGATAGGGCCGCAAAAGTCCCTGTTTCACAAGTTGGAAAACCTGACGCAGCAGCGGGCCGGTGTCGTTCCTGCTTGGCTGATGAGCCACCCCAAAACCGACGAACGCATCGCCGCGCTTGAGGCGCTTGAGCAGCGCTGGGGCACAGAAGCCTAGACAGGCGCGGCAATTCGCTTGCCTCGGGACAGGCCTTAGGTGGCCAACGCCTTCCCCAAACGCGGCAAGCGCGCCTTTTTCATCAACGCCCGCATGGCCCATTGGTCGCCGGACAATCGATTGGCTTCTGACAGCACACGCGCGGCAACATCCCCCATTCCGGCGGGGTCAATTTGCCAGAACCCGAGTAACAAGCTGTCAGGGTCGCGGCGGTCAAGACCTTCTTCCGAAAGAATGTTCTTTGGAAAATCCTTTGCATTGACGGTTACGATGACGTCCGCCGATGCGCCCACTGCCGTTGCAAGAACGTGAATATCAGCGCTGTCAGGCAGCCACAGCCGCTGTTCAAGCCCCGGGTTCGCGTTGCGTTCGGCCTCTGGCCATTGTGCTTGGGTCAAGGCGATTTCGGCACGGGCCTGAACCTCACCTTCCGGTCCCAGTTTGCGGGCTGCGCGAGCCCATTCTTCAAGGATTCGTGCAGACCACACCGGCGTAAAATGGCCCAGCCTGGCGGCGCCCAGCAGCATCTCTCGCATCACCGTGGGATAGATGACGCAGGTATCAAGAACCGCCTTCATAACCGGTAAAACACCGCCTTGAGGTAGCCACTTTCCGCCAGTTGCGGCAGTTGCGGATGGTCGGGGCCAGCGAAACCCGTATGGATCAGTTGAGCCTGTCGCCCTGCCCGACCAATCCCGCGTGAGGACGCATCACGGAACCGGCCCAGATCAGCCGCATGCGAGCATGAACAGAGACCAAGATACCCACCGGGCGTCACCAGTGGCGCAGCAAGGCGCGCGATGCGTTCATAGGCGCGCAACCCTGCATCCAGCGCCTGTTTTGACGGTGCAAAAGCGGGTGGGTCGCAGATGACTACGTCGAATTGCGCGCCCTCCTCGCCCAGTTGCGTCAGCACGTCGAAGGCATCGCCTTGGCGAGTCTGCAAACGATCTGCAAAGCCCGAGGCCTGCGCGCCCTGCGCCGCCAGTTCAAGCGCTGCGACCGAACCATCAACGGACAAGGCGTGTTCGGCCCCTCCGGCCAGCATCGCCAAGCCAAAGCCCCCCACGTGGCTGAACACGTCAAGCACCTTTGCACCCGGCTGCACCAACCGTGCGGCGAAGGCATGGTTGGGGCGTTGGTCATAAAACAGACCGGTTTTCTGGCCTCCGGTGAGGTCAGCCATATAGGTCGCGCAATTCATCGGCACGGACAGCGGAGCGTCAGGCGCCGTTCCTCGCAAGACCTTGTTTACGTCATCCAGCCCCTCAAGCCCGCGTGTGCGACCCGAGGCGTTTTTCAGAACTGTCGTCACGCCCGTCACCGCAACCAGCGCGTCGGTCAGAGTTTCCAGATGCACTTCGGCCCAGGCGGCGTTGGGCTGAATCACGCAAGCCTCACCAAAGCGGTCGATAATCACGCCGGGAAAGCCATCCGCCTCGGCATGGATCAGACGGTAGTACGGCGCGTCGAACAGGCGTTCGCGCATCTCAAGCGCGCGGCGCAGGAGGGTTTCGAACCAATCGGCATCCAGTTGCGCATCCAGATCGCGGTCCAGCACACGGCACATGATCTTCGAGTCTGGGTTCACGGCGACCAACGCGATCGGATTGCGTTTGTCGTCCTCGAGCACCGCCAAGGTACCCGAAGGAATTTTGCGTGTCCGGCGGTCGGTCACGATATCATTGGCGTAGACCCACGGAAAACCATGTCGCAGGCCACGTGCGTTGGCTTTGGGTTTCAGGCGGATACGGGGGCGGTCGGTGGCTTGGGTCATGACGCCCTCTTAGTGGCGAACGCGTCCGGGGAAAAGCCCTAGCGGGGCCGAGATCGCCACCCGCCGCGCCGTTTCGGTGCCTTGGCCGATTGCAACCCTTCGGCCAGCACCTGCGTCATAGGATGATCCGCTTCTTGCGCGGCATAGACGGCGTGAAGATCGTTCAGAGCCTGCGTTTGATCCCGATCAGCAGGCAGGCTAAGCGCCCAGTCCAGAAAGATACTGCGGCATTCGGGCAGTGTGATCCCTTCGATACGATAGGCTTCGCGGATCAGACCCTTGTGATCGTTTGGATCATTATTGCGCGGCATCCTGCCCCTCCTCGATCACGCGGCCGATGATATCGGCGGCGGCGGTATAACTCTCTTGCAGCGCTGCCTGCAACTGTTCGACCTGCTCAAAGCCAGTGGCCCGGCACAGGAAGGCCGTGCCGCCCTCGCCGATCTTATCAGCCTCAATAACCTTGCCAGACAACAACCGGGCAGCGCATTGCACGGACCAGCATAGATCATAGCAGGCCTTGAGATTTTGCGCCTGGGCGACGTCCAGTAATCCGGCTGCGACAGCACCGTCCAACCCGCTGGAGACATCACGCTGCGCAACACCGGATATCAGGGCGCCGGTTTCCGCCACCAACTCGATATCCATCATTCGCCCTGCACCATTCTTGACATCCCAGATGCCCGCCGGAGATTTGGCTGCCGCCAGACGCGCCCGCATCTCGGCCACTTCGCGCAGAACCTTGTGGCGATCTACGGGCTCAGACAGAAAATCTGTGCGGAATGCCTCAATATCCTGTGCCAACCCTGAATCACCGGCAACCACGCGGGCACGGGTCAGGGCCAGATGCTCCCACACCCAGGCTTTGTTTTGCTGGTAGCTGATGAAACTGGACAGGCTGGTTGCTACTGGCCCCTGATTGCCCGAGGGGCGCAGGCGCATGTCGACCTCATAAAGCCGCCCCTGCGACATCGGCGCTGATAGCGCTGTGATTAGTGCCTGCGTGAACCGGGCATAGTATGTGCGCGTGGCAAGCGGGCGCGGTCCGTCAGACATCTCCTGATCCAGCGGGTCATAAATGACGATCATGTCCAGATCGGATTGCGAATTGATCCGCCCTGCCCCCAACGATCCCATACCTAAAACGGATGCCCCGCGCCCCGGCGCAGGCCCATGTTTCTTTGCGAATTGTTCGGTAACGCAAGGCAAGATCGCTGCGATAACGGCGCTGGCCAGTTCGGCATAGTATTGCCCGGCCTTAACGCCATCGATCAACCCGCGCAGGTGGTGAACACCGATACGGAAATGCCACTCCTTGCACCAGCGGCGCGCAAAATCCAGTTTCGTTTCATAGTCATGCTCTTGCTCAAGAGCCTGTTCCAACTCGGCCTGCAAGACTGATTGCCCGGGCCAGGCGGCAAAGAAGCTGCCACCGATCACCGCGTCAAACACGGATGCGTTGCGCGACAGATGCGCCGCCAGCGTGTGTGAAGTACCGACGATATCAACCAGTAGATCGATCAAATGCGGGTTTGCCTCGAACAGGGAAAACAGTTGCACGCCAGCAGGCAAACCTGACAAGAACCCGTCCAACGCCAGCAACGCCTCATCCGGTTTCGCCGTTTTCGAAAGACGTGAAAGAAGCTCGGGCTTCAGCCGTTCGAATATCCGCCGCCCGCGTTGCGAGCGGAGCGCTGGATACGTGGTCCAGCGGGCCAGAACACCTTGGTCGAATTCGGCCTCTCTGGCCGGTGCCGGAGTCGAAGACCCGGGGGCAAAGAACCCTTCGGTCAACTCGTGCACCTCGGTCAGACGGCGGGTCAGGTCGGCAGTTAGCTCTGCGCCGTCAATCCCCATCAGACAGGCCACACGCTCAATCCCGTCTGCAGACTGCGGGACCTTGTGGGTCTGCGCATCATGAACCATCTGGATACGGTGTTCGACCTGACGATGAGCGCGGTAGTGATCGGTCAGTTTTTCCGCGACCTCCTGAGGGATCCAGTCTTTTTCAGCAAGCGCAGACAGACTAGGCACGGTGCCGCGCACGCGCAGGTCGGGATCGCGCCCCCCGGCGATCAACTGACGGGTCTGAGTGAAGAACTCGATCTCTCGGATACCGCCCTGCCCCAGTTTCATGTCGTGGCCCGGTATTGTCAGTGCGCCACCGGTTCCTTTGTTCTCGCGAATGCGCAGGCGCATGTCATGGGCGTCCTGAATGGCCGCAAAATCCAGATGACGGCGCCAGACAAACGGGCGCAGCGTATCAAGGAACCGCTGCCCGGCAGCGATGTCGCCGGCGCAGGGGCGTGCTTTGATGTAGGCTGCCCGCTCCCACGTGCGGCCCAGGCTTTCGTAATAGCGTTCAGCCGCTTCAGCCGCCATGCAGACCGGCGTTACCGCTGGATCAGGGCGCAGTCGCAAATCGGTGCGGAACACATAGCCATCAGCGGTCTTATCGCTGAGCGTGGCGCAGAAATTACGCGTAGCACGCACCATACCGTGCCGCGCGTCGTAGAAATCATCCGGGTCAAACCGAGTTTCGTCAAACAGCACAATCAGGTCGATGTCCGAGCTGTAGTTCAACTCAAACGCGCCCATCTTGCCCATCGCAAGGATAATCATCCCGGCGGCTGTTTCCACGTCGTCCGGCCCCATCCCCGGCAGTTTGCCACGCCGGATGAGCGCTGCGATTTCGGCCTTTGCGGCCACATCCGCAGCCAGCGCCCCAAACTCCGTCAACGCCCCGGTCACCTTTTCCAGCGGCCATGCGCCCGCCAGATCGGCCAGCGCGGTCAGCAGCGCCAGCCGCCGTTTGGCCTGTCGCAATCCGGGTTTAAGCTGGTCCGGAGGAAGTCGTCGCACCGCGTCCATCAAATCAGCCAATGCCTGGTCGGGGTGCAGCAAGGCACCGGGCAGCCAATCGCGCTCTTGCTCGATCAACCCTTTCAGATACGGGCTACTCCCCGCTGCGCCTGCGATCAATTCACGCTGTTCCGGCGTAACGTCTGCTACGGCGCGCAGGGCTTCCTCGCCAAGCGGGGCATCGAATGCGCGTGGTACGCGATGAATGGTCAGCGGCGCAGTCATCGGACCTCCAACGGGGTGTCCTGACTGAAGCTGTTGACCCAAACCTCATTGCGACGCTCCCACAGGGATGAGATCAACATCGCCTCTTGCACATCAAGCCCTGTGCGCTGGTAGTCGGCTCGGTAGCTCAGTAACACTATGTCCGGGGTCAAAACCCGCAGCTGAGCTTGGCTCAATTCGTACCGGGCCATTGTTGGCGCATCGGCGAACTGACTGACGTGATCATCCCGATTTGCAAACCCGGTGGGGTACACTCCCAGAAAATCCGCACTCAACAGCGCCCGATCAGCCGACGCATTGCCATCGACCAGCGCCTTCCAAACCTGCTTTTCCAGAGAAAGGATATCTTCAAGCGAAGGGGTGGGTTTAACATCGTTGTTTTGCATGTGCGAAACCTGCGCCCGATCACGGCGAAGGTCAACCAGAGACCGCCCCTCATCTGTCAATGTAAATCTTTTTCACATAGACCCCTTGCAACTGGCCTTGTACATCCCATCTTTAGAATGTGAATACGATTTACATCAACCCAGGAGATACGAAATGACCGCACTATCCGACCACGCCGTTCCTGCAAACCCGGGATGGCTTTACCGTGCCGAGGCCTGGATGGATGACAAGGGCAAGGGCGCCTGGATCGCCGCCATGGTGCTGGGTTTCATCTTTTTTTGGCCCGTTGGCCTTGCCCTTCTGGCCTATATGATTTGGAGCAAACGCATGTTCAGCAAATCCTGCAGCCGCCGCAAGTCGTGGCAAAGTCACATGAGCGCCATGAAACCGTCGGGCAACAGCGCCTTTGACGCCTACAAGTCGGATACACTCGCCCGGTTAGAACGGGAACAGCAAGATTTCGAAGCGTTCCTGCGCCGCCTGCGCGAAGCCAAAGACAAGGCTGAATTCGACCAGTTCATGGACGAGCGCGCCCGCGAAAACCGCGATGAAGGCGACAACGGCGAACGTGCCTGATCCAATCTTGCCCTGTCCCGGATTTCGGGACAGGGTAGTCCAGAACAACCTCCCGGAAAAACTGAATGACCCACCTACCCGATCCAGACAGCCAACCCGAATTCTATCAGTCGGTGGTGACCAAACGCTTTGTAGCGTGGCTTTTTGATATCGCTTTTATCTCACTGCTGTGCATCGTGCCGGTCTTCCTGACGCTCGGCGCGGGGCTTTTCTTTCTACCGCTGATCTATGCTGTCCTCAGCTTTGTCTATCGCGTCGTTACGATTGCAAATGCATCCGCAACGTTGGGCATGCGCTTTATGGGCATCGAGTTACGCGATGCGTTCGGATCGCGCCTGGATACTGGCAAAGCTGTGGCCCATACCGCCGGATACTTTGTCAGCATGGCGTTTTTCGTGGTGCAAATCATCTCGGTCATCATGATGCTAACGAACGCACGTTGCCAGGGTTTGACGGACTCGTTCCTTGGAACGGTCATGATCAATCAGCGGGCATAAATTCAATCAAGTGAATCACTTGGCGGCTCAGGGAACCGTTGCTATCATCCCGTTTCAGGAGAGACGGGACCTTCATGCGACACACGCTGCCAATTGCGCCGCAATTCTATGTAACCGCACCCCAACCCTGCCCTTACCTTGAGGGCAGGATGGAGCGTAAGTTGTTCACAGCCCTTCAGGGGGAAGGCGCTGATCAGTTGAACAATTCCCTTTCGCAACAAGGGTTTCGCCGGTCGCAAAACGTGCTCTATCGCCCATCATGCACCGATTGCGCCGCCTGCTTGTCGGCCAGAATCGACGTATCGGCCTTCCGCCCCAACAAAAGTCAAAAACGCACGGCCAAGCGTAATTCTCACCTGCAACGCCGCGCGAATTCCCCTTGGGCAACAGACGAACAGTACGAGCTGTTCCGGCGCTACCTCGACACGCGCCACGCCGATGGTGGTATGGCCGATATGGACGTTTTCGAGTTCGCCGCGATGATCGAAGAAACCCCGATCCGCAGCCGCGTCGTCGAGTATGCCGATCCCGATACCAAAGAACTGATCGCGGTAAGCCTGACGGACGTTCTGGATGACGGTCTGAGCATGGTTTATTCGTTCTATGACCCCGAGCAGCCGCAAAGCTCATTGGGGACATACATGATCCTGGATCACATTGATATCGCGCGCGAGGCGGGTCTGCCTTACGTCTATTTGGGCTATTGGGTTCCGGGCAGCCCGAAGATGGGGTACAAGGCGCGGTTTGCCGGTCTTGAGGCTTACATGCAAGGTGAATGGCGCCGTATCAAAAACCCGGACGACCTGAACGAAACCGCCCATCACCCCCTGTCTACAGCCCCCATTGCCGAACAGGTCGCGGGTATTCAATTACCCGATCGTCACCCCACCAAAGGCTGATCACACATGCATCAAACGCTTCATGCTGTCACCCTTGTGGTGCCGGACGATGATGCCGCTATTGCCTTCTATACCCAGAAGCTCAACTTCACCTTAACCAAGGACATCGACCTTGGCGGCGGCAAACGTTGGGTGCTGGTAACGCCTCCGGGAACCGATTCAGGCTCATTGCTTTTGGCGCGTGCACAAGGTCCTGATCAGGTCGCCGCCGTCGGAAACCAGACCGGAGGTCGCGTCGGATTTTTCCTGCAAACAGATAATTTTGAACGCGATTACGCGGCGATGATGGCTAATGGTGTCCATTTCGAAGAAGAGCCACGCCATGAACCCTATGGCACGGTGGCTGTCTGGCGCGATCCATTTGGCAACCGATGGGATTTGCTCCAATTCTCTGAGTGAGCCGTTCACCTTACCCAAGTTGGAGAGGGTTTGCGTTGTCGCCCCATCTATCGGGCGTGACAAAATTGGTGTCTCAGCCTGCTGACCGAACCCCACGAAATAGAAGCAACAAAAAAGCCGGAGGCTCGAAAGCCCCCGGCTGTGTTGTTTTAATCCGATCGGATCAATTCGGGATCAGATCCGGAATGATCGTGACAATCGACGGGAAGGTCCACAGGATGCCGATCCCAACCACTTGGATGATCACGAACGGTATGATACCCCGATAGATATGACCGGTTGTCACCTCTTTCGGCGCGACGCCTCGTAGATAGAACAAAGCAAACCCGAACGGTGGCGTTAGGAACGAGGTCTGCAAGTTCACGGCCACCATGATCGTCACCCATTTCGGATCAAATGAGCCACCATAAATCACCGGCCCGACGATTGGGATCACGATGTAAATGATCTCAAGGAAATCCAGCACGAAACCCAGGATGAACAGCACGAGCATCACGATCAGGAAGACAGTGAACTCATTGTCGAAACTACGCAGGAACTGCTGGATATAGTGCTCACCACCGAACGAGATCACAACCAGGTTCAGAAGTTGCGATCCGATCAGGATGGTGAAAACCATCGAGGTCACTTTGGCCGTCTCACGTACGATTGGGGTCAGAACACCGCCTGAATACAACACCCAGCATGCAAAAATCAGGCCGAACAGCGCGTAGAGGTAAGCTGCGTAGGCAATGAAGAAGGCAATCCAGCTTTCGACTGTCACACCATCCTGATTGATCCGCAGGTCAAAGTTGATCCCCATCAGCATGCAGATGATGATGGCAAGAGTTGACCAGATGATCACTTTTCCGGTGAGGCCCTGATCCTGTAGCTTGCGATAGGCCGCCAGCATGATCGCACCACCCGCACCCAGCGCCGCGGCTGGTGTTGGGTTGGTGATACCCCCCAGGATCGAGCCAAGCACCGCGATGATCAGAACCAACGGCGGGAACACCACCCGGATCAGATCATTGGTGGCGCAGCGCTCGGCTGCGAATTTGCAGCCATAGATTGCCAGCGCAAATGGCACCGCCAAAAGCAGGAACGTGGTCCCGGACGTCGTTGTCGGAGAGATCGCCACAAGGTCAACCAGCAGCATCAACAGAAGCCCAATGGCCCCCACGATCAGCGGCTGCGTCGATTGTGAAGGGGCAATGCCGCGGCCCATCAGCAACGTCAGACCCAGCAGTACGACGATGACCGCAACGCCAGTGCCAATCGGAGCTGCCGCAGCAATCTTGGCATCCTGTGCGGCGGCCAGTTCTTCCTCGGACAGACGTTGTGCCTGCGTGACGCCACCGGCTTCGTCCAGCGCTTGTTGCTCGGCCACGGCCTGATCCCAGGCGGACTGACCGTGAAGTTCGATCATCGAAGCCTTACATTCTTCCGATACGTTGGTACGCAGCGAAGCGCCCTCACCTATATCCGAAAACGCCGAGACAGTGATGTTCTGGCTACCAATGACGCCCATATTGCCCAACAACAGGACGCCAACAATCAGCGCAACAGGCGCACCCAAAAGCCAGGTCAGACCTTCACTGCGGGTAATCGGCTCACCACCGCTACCACCAAGCTCAACCGCTGGGGCTTTCTCGGGGTTCAGTAATGCGTAACCAAAGGCATAGAGGGCATATAGCAAAGCAAGCATGATACCCGGAAGCAGAGCCGCCTGGAACAGCGTCCCTACCGAAACAACCGCAGGCTCACCCAGGTAAGTCAGAGCGTCCGTACACCCGGCCTCAACCGCGCGGGTTTCCTGAGCGGTTGAATACAGATCGCCCGCCAATGTCCCCAACAGAACAATCACGATTGACGGTGGGATGATCTGCCCAAGCGTTCCCGAGGCCGCGATGACACCTGTCGCCAGTTCCGGCGCATAGTTGTTCCGCAACATGGTCGGCAGCGCCAGAAGACCCATCGTCACAACGGTCGCGCCCACGATCCCGGTCGAAGCGGCCAGAAACGCGCCGACGACAACGATCGAAACGGCCAGACCGCCCGGCAAAGGACCGAAGACGCGCGCCATTGTAGTCAGCAGATCATTGGCGATCTTCGACCGCTCCAGCGTGATCCCCATCAAAACGAACATCAGGACGGCCAGCAGTGTCTCGATCGCCTGTCCCGCCAAGACGCGTTCGTTGATGCGGTTGACGATAAAGGACACGTTGCGATCCAACGCGGTTTCCCAACCCGAGGGGAAGACCGGCTCGCCTATCCTTGGTAATTCCGGGAACCGGAATATGGATATCGTCTCTGGCTTTACCCCCGAGTTCACCAAATCCCGATAGGCTTGCGTGCCTGTGTCGATCGCCTGGTGTATCAACAACCCGGCGCTGTCCAACGCCGCGATGATCCCGAATGAGATGATACCGGCCCCGCCGATGGCAAAAGCCACCGGGAACCCGGAAAGGATGCCTCCGAAAAGGCAGAAAAATACGATAATGAGGCCTATTTCGACGCCATCAAGTCCGAATAGCATTGTCTTGGTCTCCGTCCTTAATGAGCGCCTTCGTAGGCTTCTTCGCCCTCGCCAAGGCTGTCCTTGTCAAGGTATTTTCCATCACTCTCCGGCCCTTCGACATATTCAAGATACGACCGGTACAAGAATGCGACTGCCTGCAGAAACACCAGCCCGGCAAACGCCACCAGCATGATCTTGAACAGGAAGTACGCGGTGAATCCGTTGGGGCTGAAGCCGATGGTCTCGACATTCCATCGCATTGCCCTGGCCTTCATCAAAAGACGATCCAGTGTGTCGCTGGCCGATGGTTTCGGCACGATCAGATGCCGCCACATGAAGTACCAGCCATACATCCAGACCAGAACCGCCAGTGGCATCATGAAGAAGACAGAGCCCAGCATGTCGACCACCTTCTTGGTGCCGAACCGCGCTGGCGCATACAGCAGGTCAACGCGCACATGTCCGCCCTGGACAAACGTGTAACCCACGCAAAAGGACACCACCAACGCGTTGTAAAACTTCAGCATTTCTGCATACCAGCTGATGTCAAATTGCACCGGAATACCAAACGCGATCACAATGTCGGGCCTTGTGAAAATGCGCTGCATGATCACGATGATGATCTGTTGCAGCACCATCAGCAGACCGGCCCATGCAAAGAACCTGCCAAGGGTATTTGTGAATCCTTCAAGCACCCTGACACAGCCCCACATGAAGGGGTTGCGAATTATACCGATGATCGTGATGACCAGAAGAATTGCAAAAACGGCAAAGAAGAACTCAACCGACCCGCCATAGTAGACGAAGCGCATGACAGCTTCTTTGTCGGACCAATCCAGCCAAAGGCCCGGATGGGTCACCGCGTAGCCAATATTGTAAAAGGCTTGCGCCAGATTTTGCAGAACCCAGACTATCCCGCCGCCGATTGCGGCAAGAGCGTCGGTCAAACCAACCGAGCTGCTATCGTCCATGATGTCCCTCACTCATCTGAATGTCCGTGGCCTCTACTTTAGCAGGGGTCCCCAGATTCAGAGAATATCTATTGAAAAGAGGCCCCACATGCGTGAGGCCTCAAGGATTTCGGGCTGTTACTTAGCCACCCAGAACGCGGACACGCTGTTGGACATAGTAGCCGTCGGATTTGTTGATCCACGACGCCGATGTTGCCAGCGATTCCTCGAACGATGTCCGGATGCGGGCAAACAGCTCGTCACCCATGTTCTCGTCCATGACTTCGGCAGATGCTTTTCCGAACGCATCCCAGACATCATCCGAGAACTGCAGCGTCTTGACGCCCTGCGACTGCAGACGTGCCAACGCGGCACCGTTATTGGCCAGCGTTTCTGCCAGCTGATAGTGGGTCGTGGCCATCGACGCATAGCGCATGATTGCCTGTTGCGCAGGAGTCAGCTCGTTCCAGACGTCCAGGTTAACGGACGATGACAGACCCGAGCCCGGCTCGTGGAAGCCAGCGGTGTAGTAGACCTTGGCAACTTCCTGGAACCCGGCGCGTTCATCGGCCATGGGGCCAACCCACTCCAGACCATCCAGCGCACCCGAAGACAGCGCCTGATACAGTTCACCACCGGGAATGTTCTGAACGGACGCACCCAGTTTACCCAAAACCTTACCGCCCAGACCGGGCATGCGGAACTTCAACCCGTTGAAGTCTGCGGCCGAGTTGATCTCGTTGCGGAACCAGCCACCGGACTGCGAACCCGAGTTTCCTGCCAGCAAGCCTTTGAGGTTAAAGATCTGGCCCAGCTCGTCATGCAGCTCTTCGCCGCCGCCGTGATAGTACCAGTTGGTCAGTTCCTGCGCGGTTCCGCCAAACGGAACAGCCGTGAAATAGGCATAACCGGGGTGCTGACCGATAAAGTAGTAGTCGGCCGAGTGATACATATCCGCCTGACCCGATGAAACAGCGTCGAATACTTCCAGCGCGCCCACCAGTTCGCCCGGTGCTTTCTTTTCAATGGTCAACTGACCGTCGGACATCTCGCCGACCATCTGCTCCATATAGGTGGCGGCGTCATCCAGAACGGCAAAGCCGCGCGGCCATGATGTCACCATTGTCAGGGTCCGCTTACCCTGAGCATAGGCAGGTGCGGCCAGCGCCGTTGCTGCCGCCGCGCTGCTGCCCAGAGCGGTGGTTTTCAAAAATGAACGACGATCCATTTAGTCAGTCCTCCCAAAGTCGTGGTCTGCCCGTTGGGGCAGTTGATCGTTTTCAGTGTCGGGCATCATATCGCCGCGACCCGTGAAGAAAATACCTATTACTACGTAGAAACCGCCTTTCTTTGGGCCAAACCATTGGATTTGCCCCTGATTATTTCGGTTTTGCCCTTACCTCCGTATCCTCGGACGGCTGGACTTTGCTTTTTGTGCAAAATTTGAATATCGCAGGGGTATGGGGAGATTCCGGAACGTTTTTCGACCAAACTATGCGCAGAAGCTGTCGCTGCTGGCCACGTTGCCGCTCATCGTTGCGGTGGCCGCGATTGCGATCCTTGTGGCGGACCAATCCCGCAAACTCGCCGAAGGCGAAATTGTTCAGCTTGAGGCACAGCTTATCGAAGCCAAGAAGGCAGAATTGCGTAACTACGTGACCCAAGCCCGCAACGGATTCTATTTCGTCTACGGCTCGGCCCAACCCGATGACCAGGAAGCAAAGGATCAGGTGACGCAGATCCTGTCAGCGATGATCTACGGCGATGACGGGTTCTTCTTTGTGTATGATTACGATGGTAACAATCTTGTCAGCCCGCGCCAGACTGAGTTCATCAACAAGAACTGGAGCGGCCTGACCGATAGCGAAGGCACGCCGATTGTGGACGAATTGATTCGGGTCGCAAGGCAGGGTGCTGGGTATCACACCTATCTTTGGCCCAAGCCCTCAACCGGGGAAGAGGCGCAGATGATCACCTACGTGACCAGTTTTCCCAATTGGCAGTGGGCGGTCGGCACTGGCGTTTTCATAGACGATGTCGTCGCCTCGATCGCCGCAGCCCGGGCCGAGGTCGAGGCCCGCGTGCAGCGGACATTCTACTATATTGGCGGGATCACTCTGGCGGCAGTCCTGATCGTCTTTGCCTCAGGTATGTTCCTGAATTTTCGCGAGCGGCGACTGGCGGATGCCAAGCTGAAAGAGTTGACGCAGCGGGTGCTCGACACGCAAGAGGAAGAACGCGGTCGCGTGGCGCGCGAACTGCATGATGGTATCAGTCAGATGTTGGTTGGTGTGCGCTATGCATTGGACAACGCTCGGCGTCGGCTTGAACGCGGAGACGATGAGGCCGCCCGCGACCCTCTGTATAAAGGCATAGAAAATCTGGGCACTGCCATCATCGAAGTCCGCCGTATCAGCCGCGATCTGCGCCCTGGCGTCTTGGACGATCTGGGCCTCGGTCCCGCGTTGCAGGCGCTGACAGACGACTTCAGTGAGCGCACCGGCATCGAAACAGAATTCTCGACCGTGGTTTTCCGCAACCGGCTGGATCAAGAGGCCAAGATCGCGCTGTACAGGATAGCGCAGGAAGCCCTGACCAATATCGAGCGTCACGCAGATGCGACCCGCGTTACCATTGACCTGCGCGGCCACAAGAAAGGTGCAACGATGCGGATTACAGATAATGGCCGCGGTCTTCCGCGTGAGCCGGGTCATGCAAGCTCGGGCATCGGATTGCGCAACATGCAAGAGCGGATCGAACAGCTTGACGGCTACCTGCGGATTCTGTCATCACGCGGCCCGCAAGGCGGCACCGTGATCGAAGTCACCCTACCCCTCAGCCATCTGCTGCCGCCGCAGGAAGAAGCCACACCGAACCGAAAGGCCGGCACATGACGATTCGAGTTCTGATAGTCGATGACCACCCGATGGTGGCCGAAGGGATTCAGTCGATCCTTGAAAGCTATCCCGAGATCGAAGTCGTCGGTACTCTCGGAACCGGGCAAGAGGCCGTTGATCAGGCCGCCGATCTTGTCCCTGATGTTATCCTGATGGATTTGAACATGCCCGGCCTTGGCGGGCTGGGTGCCACCGAGATCATTCTCGAACGCCTGCCGGATACGCGCATCCTGATCCTGTCGATGCATGACAGCCCGGAATATATCTCAACCGCGCTTAGCCATGGCGCAAAGGGCTATGTGCTGAAGGACGTCCCTACGGACGAGATTAAACAGGCTATCGACGCAGTGATGCGGGGTGAGCGGTACCTGTGCACCGGCGCCAGCGGCTCGCTGCAACCCAAACTGGACGGCACGCGTGATGCGCTGACGGGGCGCGAACAGACAATTCTGCTCGAACTGGCGCAGGGCAAATCCAACAAGGAAGTTGCGCTGGTCCTCGACATATCGGTTCGCACGGTTGAGACGCATCGTAAGAATATCAAGCGCAAGCTCGGCATCTCTTCAACCGCAGGGCTGACCCGCTACGCGATGGAGCATGGCGTACTACAAGGCACCAGCCCGGGCTTTTAAACGCCGCCGCAGCGCGCAGCGCTGCCCGGCCCAACCGGCGGACATGCGCCCCCGGCGCATCGACAACGGGCGGGAGCGTTCATGGCCAGAGATTTACGACCTTGGCCGAATATGCTGACCAAAAAAGCCAGCGTTCCGTCTTCGTCAGCCACTTGAGGCTCGCGCTGTTGATACGGCTGGTCAAAGGGTGGACGCACACAAAACAAACGGCGAAAGCTGCAAAACCTTAGGCATCCGAGCCTCTGGTTTGTCTCACATCAACCTGACACAGCTCAATCCAATAGTTCGTCGTTTCTCATCCCTTCCCGTTCATGATGATGAGGCAATACGCGCCCGTAAAGCTGCCGTGTGCGCTCAACCCCACCACACATCCCCTGGGCCTCGACAAAAGAGAAAATGCCAACGTATCGGCTGCGTTCACCGGATACCGGCGCGACCCTGTGCAGCGCATAGCGCCCTTTGAAAATCTGCAAATCACCCGGCTGTAACTCCAGTTCGCGCACCTGCGTCCTGTCCCCATCGAGGATCGAGGCCACGGCCGCGAAGTTTTCATTCTTCGGCGTTCTCAGATTGGGCACGTATTCAAATGCGCCACCGGCGTCTCCGTTCTGAATGGCGAGGGTGACGGTGTAATTGTTGGTATCGAAATGCCAAGGAAAGCCCTGCCCTTCTTCGACCACGTTAATTATGACATCCGCCAGTGGGTCATCGTAGCGAAAGAACTGGTCTTCGGGCTCATCCAGCGCGTCCCGGATAAACGGCATAAACCACGCGTATTCATATATCCGGCGCAGAGGGCCCGACGCAGGAAAATTATCAGCCGGCACAAATGCGTTTGAACGATCGTAAAATCGACGTAACGGATGACCAATGCCAAGGCTGGGATCATCTTTGGTGAAATAGGCATTCGTCCGGTTAAAGGACCGATGGGCTTTCGGGGCGACCTTGTCAGCCTCGCGCACCAAAAGGTCCAGCCCGTCCTGGTGCACAAATCCGGGCAGGACCGCGCAACCATCCTGATCCAACGCGCGCCTCAAATCGGTGATCATCTGATCATAAGCCCGAGACCCCTGCCGATCGATTGGATACCGACCAAGATCAACCAAGTCTTGTAGCATCATGCGCCTCCCTGAACTGTCCGCCTGCGATAAGCGTGAAACAGAGAAACGCGCGGCTCATGTCTGTTTCGGACATCGCGCTGACGCTTTTTGACCTGCCAAAATCCCCGCAGCCCTGGGTAATCAGGACGAAATTCTCGAAAATTCCCTACCTGCGGCAATCTGCGCAATAAAATGTCGCAAAATCAGCAATTGAGGTTACAAAATTGGTAAGATTGCCTGTTGACGACTTCAGCGCCCGCCCATAATGTCCCTCCAAGCTAAAAAGGAGCCTCTGGCGATGAAAACGCTAGTCGTAATCGTAGGAACAACGCGCATGGGCCGGTAACGGTAATCCATAATCGAACCCATGCGCCTCCGAAAAATCTCGGGGGCTTTTTTTATGCGAAACGCAAGACACATGTCGCGAACGGAGCAAAGCAGATGACACGTGAGATGACCGGCGCAAAGATGGTGGTTCAAGCCCTCAAGGACCAGGGCGTGGACACGGTATTCGGATACCCTGGTGGCGCCGTCCTACCGATCTATGATGAGATCTTTCTGCAAAACGACATTCGTCACATTCTGGTGCGCCATGAGCAAGGAGCGGTACACGCTGCCGAAGGATATGCCCGCTCGACCGGCAAGCCGGGCGTCGCGCTTGTGACCTCGGGTCCCGGTGCCACCAACGCGGTGACCGGCCTGACGGATGCGTTGATGGACTCGATCCCGATTGTGGTTCTGACCGGTCAGGTGCCGACCTTCATGATCGGCTCGGACGCGTTCCAAGAGGCTGATACTGTAGGCATCACCCGCCCTTGCACCAAGCACAACTGGCTCGTCAAGGAAACGGACACGCTGGCCGAAACGGTGCACGAGGCGTTTCATGTCGCCACCTCGGGCCGCCCAGGCCCGGTATTGATCGACATTCCCAAAGACGTTCAGTTTGCGTCCGGGAAATACAGCCCGCCGAAACCGTCAACCTCGCATTACCAGCCGGTTCTGAAAGGCGATCTTGAAGAGATCACAGAACTGGTTGCCGCGATGGAGACAGCGAAGAAGCCTGTCTTTTATACCGGTGGCGGTGTCATCAACTCGGGTCCTGCAGCCAGCCAATTGCTGCGCGAACTTGTTGACGCGACGGGCTTTCCGGTCACCTCGACCCTTATGGGCCTTGGCGCATATCCGGCTTCCGGTGAAAACTGGTTGGGCATGCTGGGCATGCATGGTCTGTACGAGGCCAACCTTGCGATGCATGACTGCGACCTGATGATCAACATTGGCGCGCGGTTCGATGACCGGATCACCGGACGGATTGATGCTTTCTCGCCAAAGTCAAAAAAGGCGCATATCGACATCGATCCCTCGTCGATCAACAAGGTTATCCGCGTGGACATACCGATTGTTGGCGACGTAGCTCATGTGCTTGAGGACATCCTGAAGGTCTGGAAGGCGCGCGGGCGCAAGACCAATGCCGCCGCTGTCAAGAAGTGGCAGGCGCAGATCAGCGAATGGCGCAAGGTGAATTGCCTTGCCTACACCAACAGCGAAAAGTCGATCAAGCCACAATACGCACTGCAACGCCTTGAAGAACTGACCAAAAACCACGATCGCTACATCGCGACCGAGGTTGGCCAGCATCAGATGTGGGCGGCACAGTATTTAGGTTTCGAAGATCCTAACCGCTGGATGACATCTGGCGGATTGGGGACAATGGGTTACGGCTTTCCGGCCTCCATTGGCGTGCAAATGGCCCATCCTGACGCGCTGGTCATCAACGTGGCGGGCGAAGCTTCGTGGCTGATGAACATGCAAGAGATGGGCACAGCCGTTCAATACCGCCTGCCGGTTAAGCAGTTCATCCTGAACAACGAACGTCTGGGCATGGTGCGGCAGTGGCAGGAACTGCTGCATGGTGAGCGGTATTCGCATTCCTGGTCCGAGGCTCTGCCCGATTTTGTCAAACTCGCCGAAGCGTTTGGGGCCAAGGGCATCTTGTGCTCGGACCCTGCCGATCTTGATGATGCGATCATGGAAATGATCAACTATGACGGCCCGGTGATCTTTGACTGCCTGGTTGAAAAGCACGAAAACTGCTTCCCCATGATCCCGTCCGGCAAGGCGCATAACGAAATGCTGCTGGGTGAGGCCGAAACGCAGGGCGTGATCGATAGCAAAGGCTCGGTTCTGGTTTAAAGCATGCGACGAATTTTGTCGGGCGTCCTTGCGCCCGGCACCACGAGGATGATGAAAGGGACATAAATGTCTGCCCTACATATCAAAAAAGGCGCCACACGCCATTCTGCCTATAACCTACGCCCAACATTTTCCGACCTGCAGGAACGCCACACGATTGCGCTTTTGGTCGAGAATGAACCCGGTGTCTTGGCCCGCGTGATCGGGCTGTTCTCGGGCCGTGGCTACAACATTGAAAGCCTGACAGTAGCTGAGGTCGACCACACCGGTCATCTCAGCCGTATCACCATCGTGACCGTCGGCACACCGCAAGTTATTGAACAGATCAAGGCGCAGCTGGGCCGGATCGTCCCCGTCCATGAAGTGCATGACCTGACCGTTGAAGGGGACGCGGTTGAGCGCGAGCTTGCCATCATAAAAGTTGTCGGCGCGGGCGACAAACGGGTCGAAGCGCTGCGGCTGGCTGATATTTTCCGCGCCAACGTGGTCGACAGTACGCTGGGCTCCTTCATCTTTGAGATCACCGGCGCACCGGACAAAATCGATGCGTTTGCCGACCTTATGCGCCCGCTGGGTCTGGTTGAAGTGGCGCGCACTGGTGTCGCTGCACTGCTTCGCGGAGAATAACCCGCACCCCACCCTTTCGAATTTCACGCTAAGGGTGGGGTATTGCGTTGTTTGACTGCCATACATTTGCCACTTTTAGAAAATGCGGCGTTTATTCGTGGAATAGAGCCAAAAAGATCACACAAAATAGGATAAAGCCTATTGCGTTTATAGGATTGAACGTTAGCCTCAGGGACTGTCGTGGCGTAGGGATGCGCCCGGCCTTGTAGTATTTGCGTGCTTATTCGTTGTTTCGGCCACCGGGTCAAAGCCGCGATGTACGCTAGTCAAGTCGCTGGAACCTGAGACGCTTATGGCAAAAGATTTTCGTAACCCGGACGAACTACGTAGGATGTTCGGCGCGAATCTCAGGCAGCTTGCCAAGCAATACACTTCCATTTCAGAACTTTGCCGACACTTGGGCGTCAACCGAACTCAGTTCAACAGATACCTTGGCGGTGAAAGCTTTCCGCGGCCTGATGTTCTTGACCGAATTTGCCGCTTTTTTGACGTCGACGCCCGCATATTGCTGCAACCACTGGACGAAATCGACAGATCACCGCCGCACCCTGCCGCAGCCGCCTTGACCGAATTCTTAGGGTCAGGCCCAAAAACACTGACCGAGAGCCTGCTTCCGGCAGGGTTTTACTATGCGACGGAAACCGAGGTGGATGAACATCAACCCTCGCGGCACAGGCTATATTACGTTCGCCGGTTACCGCAATGCACGCTGGTGCGCGGGTTTGAGCCCAAGGCCAGCATGCCCGGTGCCACCCCGAACGAGCGCGAAGTGCAGGGCATCGCAGCCAGTGCCGGGCGACAAATCTATATCCTTATGTCCAGCCGTGCGGCGCAAAACAGTCGGATCTACTTGGTTACGCGCGGGTCAGATGAAAATTCTGACCATTGGCGCGGGGTGGCAATCTGTCTGTCGAAAACCACAGCTAATGTTGCGACGACCCGACGTATTCTTTTACGCCATTTAGGAAATGACACGTCATCCGTACTGGCCGCAGCGCGAACCGCCCAGCGGGCCGAGCGGACCTTCCAGCAAGGGACGAAATAGACATCACGCGGTGCTTGCCTCGGATGCCTGTGTGATCAACCGGTACAAATGCCAGCTTGCGTGCCCCAGTATCGGCAACACAACCAACAAGCCCAAAAACCACGGAATAATGGCCACAAAGGTCAAAACCGCGATAAATGCACCCCATGACAGCATGATGATCAGGTGGTCGCGGACATAGCTGAAGCTGGCGATCATGGCCGACACGAAATCCAGCTCTCGGTCCAGAAGCATCGGGATAGAAAGTACAGTGATCATATACAGAACAGTGGCAAACACGGCCCCGACCGCAGTACCCACGGCGAGCATCGTCAGGCCGTTCGGGGTCAGATAAACCTCGGCAGAGGTCGACACGTTGGTCATGGTTGACAGGCCCATAAACAGGGCAAAAATCATGTGCCCCAGAAAGAACCAGAACAGGAACATCACGACGATGATCGCACAGATTGATGGTAACTGACGGCGCCCCTGCTGAACCACGACACCGAATATCGCGCCAAAATCCAACTTCTCGCCCTGCTCCAACTGGTGCGAGACCTCATACATCCCGACCGCCACAAACGGTCCGAGCAGCGGAAATCCGATGGCAGCCAACACCAGCCAATAGGACGTACCGGTCTGTATCGTGATCCATGCCATTGCCCAGCCCGCAAGCACGTAGAAACCTGCGAACAGCAGCCCAAACAGCGGCGCCCGACGATAATCAGCCCAGGCGCGGCGCAGAGCCTCACGCAGCATCTCGATGCTCACCGGACCCATGTCGGGTACACCAAATGGTTTGTCCATGTTAATCCTCCTCCCCTCCATTCCAAAATCAGGCCGGTCTTTTCTGTGGCCAGCCAGTCGCCGCATGATAGGCTGCGCCCATCGACAGTATACGGGCATCCGATCCCCGCGGGCCAAAGAGCTGCATTCCCATCGGAAGCCCCCGCGCGCCGAAACCGACAGGAACCGACAGGCACGGCAGGCCAATCAGACTGACAGGCACCACGACCTGCATCCACCTGTGATAGGTGTCCATCTGTGTCCCGGCGATGGCTGTCGGGTACGGCGTTTCAATCTCGAATGGCCAGACCTGCGCTGATGGCAGGATCAATGCATCATATTCCTCAAATAATTGAGCGGCTCGGCGAAACCACTCAGATCGCACGACACTGGCGTCATGAACCTGCATCGCGGTCAGACTCATACCGCGGTCCAATTCCCATTGCGCGGTCTCTTTCAGCGCGTCTCGGTGCCCCGATAGCGAGGCAAGGCTTGCGGCCACGCTCCACGCGCGGAGTGTAACCCAACTCTCCCACATCCGCTCCGCCTCGAAAGGCGGCGTAACCGGGATTATGTCGGCCCCGAGTCGCTCGAATACCTTCAAAGCATCCCGGCACAGGCCCATGATACCATCCTCAAACGGGAATGCTCCGCCCCAGTCTTTCAGCCACCCAATCCGCAGCCCCTTCAAATTGACCGCCTGGACCGGAGACACAGCCGCGTCGTAGCATCCATGAGGTTGCCGCGGATCAGGCCCCGAAATCACGTCCAACAACAGGCCCAAATCCTCGGGGCTCCGCGCTATTGGGCCAAGCGTCGAGAGCTGATGCAGGAACCCGTCGCCCACAGGTTCGGACGGCACCCGCCCCCAACTGGGTCGGAACCCGTACACATTGTTCCACGCGGCAGGGTTGCGCAGACTGCCCATCATGTCCGACCCATCCGCCAATGCGACCATTCCCGTCGCAAGCGCCACGGCAGCACCCCCCGATGACCCACCGCATGAACGCGTCGGATCGTAAGCATTACGCGTCGCCCCGTAGACCGGATTGAACGTATGAGAGCCCAAACCGAATTCCGGCGTATTGGTTTTGCCAATCAGAATTGCCCCCGCAGCACGCATACGCGCGGCGATCAGGTCGTCTTTCTCTGGCATATGGTTCCGAAAAATCGGCGAGCCCTGAGAGGACACCACCCCGGCGACATTTACCAGATCCTTAACCGCAATCGGCAATCCGTGCAGCGGGCCTTGAATTCCCCCCTCATCCAGTGCACGCGCCTCAGCCATCAACTCATCCGGGTCACGCAGGGCAACAATCGCATTCGCCGACCCGTTCACCGCAGCAATTCGATCCAGCGTCAATTGCATCAACTCACGCGCCGACAACCGTCCGGCGTTCATCGCGCTCAACAGATCGCGTGCAGTCGCTTGGCTAAGATTCATTCTGGGCTATCCCTCGTGCAAGGTCAGCCTAGCGGGGGCACACCCTCATTTAAACCCGTTGTTTAAATGAATCTTTTTTAGCGCCCGCGGCACCGCGCAGACGGCATGAGAGAGGCAAGTTCAATTCACCAAACGGTACAGGAAAGATAGGGCGCAAACCCCCTGCATCGCTTAATCGCCCTGCGCCTCGGATCGGCTTTTGCCCGCCACGTTCAGCGCAAGTGTCGCTGCCATGAACCCGTCCAGATCACCATCCAGAACGCCCTTGGTGTCCGAAGTTTCATAATTCGTGCGCAGGTCCTTGACCATCTGATAGGGCTGCAAAACGTAGGATCTGATCTGATTGCCCCAACCTGCATCGCCCTTGGCCTCATGGGCCGCGTTGATATCCGCGTTCCGACGGTCCAGCTCTTGCTGGTACAAACGCGATTTCAGGGCCTTCATCGCGATATCCCGGTTCTGGTGCTGCGATTTCTCGGACGAGGTCACAACGATTCCCGTAGGAATGTGCGTGATCCGCACGGCCGAGTCGGTGGTGTTCACGTGCTGCCCACCTGCGCCCGAAGACCGGTATGTGTCGATCCGGATATCGGACGGGTTAACTTCAATCTCGATATTGTCGTCGACCACCGGATAAACCCAGACCGAGCTGAACGAAGTGTGTCGCTTGGCCGCCGAGTCGAAGGGTGAAATTCTGACCAAACGGTGCACGCCACTTTCAGACTTTAACCAGCCATAGGCGTTATGACCGGATATTTTATAGGCGGCAGATTTAATCCCGGCCTCCTCGCCCGCGGTCTCAGACTGCAATTCGACCGTATAGCCCTTTTTTTCGGCCCACCGCACATACATCCGCGCAAGCATCGAAGCCCAGTCGCAACTTTCGGTCCCGCCCGCGCCCGAGTTGATTTCGAGGAAGGTATCATTACCGTCGGCCTCGCCGTCCAGCAACGCCTCAAGTTCTTTTTTGGCGGCTTTGGATTTCAGGCCCTTTATGGCCTGCTCGGCGTCGGTTACGACCTCTTCATCCTCTTCCATCTCGCCCAGTTCGATCAACTCGATATTATCGCTCAGATCGGTTTTGATGGATTCGTAGGTCTCAATTGCATCGACCAAAAGCTGCCGGTCACGCATCAGTTTCTGCGCGTTTTCCGGGTTATCCCACAGATTGGGATCCTCGACACGCGCATTGAACTCTTCAAGTCGATGTGGAGCGGTTTCATAGTCCATACGCTGCGCCAGCAGCTCTAGTGACTTTTCAATCTCTGCCACAATATTCTGGGTTTCGGCGCGCATGGTCTTGTTCCAACTCACTCAATAAGGACTGCCTGATAGCAAGAGGTTACGGGCACCACAAGACAGCAGCGCCGCGAAACACTTCAGATGTCAGTAAAGGCCACCGCCCTGTAGATCACCCTGGCTGGCATTTGGTCCAACGGTGACGGTACTGCCGGTTGACGTGGTGACCTGACGGCCCGAGCTTGCCTCTTCGAACAGCGGCAAGTCAGACCCCATGGCAAACCCGCCGTCATAGACGCGGTCGATGAAACCATCGACACCGTCGCGGAAATATTCAGCCACCACATAGTCACCGGTGGCATCTTCCGGCAGCCGCGCGCCGCTGAAACGGTCGATTTTTATGAATTGACCACCCGGTGGCACCTCGAACGGGCCACCCCCATATTTCTCAACCGCTTTTTCCATGAAGCTTTGGAAGACCGGACCGCACAACGTGCCGCCATAAGCCCCCCGCCCCATCGGACGCGGGCGGTCATAGCCGATATAGCAGCCAGCCACGATATTCGAGGTGAAACCGATGAACCACGCATCCTTGGATTCGTTGGTGGTGCCTGTCTTGCCCGCCGTCGGCACAGGCAGGTTGACGACTGACGACGCCGTACCGCGATCGACAACGCCCTTCATCATCGACGTCAACTGATACGCGGTAATCGCATCCATGACCTGCCAGCGATCAGTCACGATAGTGGGCGACTCGTCCGGCTCAAGCCAGCCCGAGTTACAGTCCACGCACTGGCGGTCATCGTGGCGGTAAATGGTCTTGCCGAACCGGTCCTGAATGCGGTCAACCAGCGTGGGCTCGACCCGCTCACCGCCATTTGCAAACATCGCGTAGGCCGCGACCATTTTGTAAAGCGTCGTTTCCTCGGCACCTAGCGAATTGGCCAGGAATGCACCCATCCGGTCATAAACGCCAAAGCGTTCCGCGTATCCTGCGACCACAGGCATCGTGACCTCTTGCGCCAGACGGATCGTCATCAGGTTTCGCGATTGCTCAATCCCTGTCCGCAGCGGTGTGGGACCGTAGAATTTGTTCGTAGAGTTCTTGGGACGCCACAAACCCTGCGGCGTATTCACCTCGATCGGAGCATCAACAACAATCGTCGCCGGGCTATAGCCGCTGTCCAGCGCTGCCGCATACACGAAGGGCTTAAAGCTCGACCCCGGCTGGCGCTGTGCCTGCGTGGCGCGGTTGAACACCGAGTCCTGATACGAGAACCCGCCCTGCATCGCCAGAACACGTCCCGAGTTTACATCCATCGCAACAAAGCCGCCCTGAACTTCGGGCACCTGTCGGGCGGACCACTGGCCTTCCTCGCCGGCCATTACCAGAATAACATCGCCGCGTTTAAAGTTTGCCGCGAAGTCGCCCTGCATCCACGAGATATCAGACCGTGGAATAACACCGTCTGCTGGTCCATCCTCAATGCCCACGGTCAGCGACTGTTCGGCCACGTTCAAAACCACTGCCGGGTACCACTGTGTTGGCAGCACCACGTCGCGTGGGATTTCCATGATCGCCAGCGCCTCACGCCACTGGGTCTCATCGGCCAGTTTTTCTTCGGGGATCACCTCACCCGTGCCACGCCATCTGCCACGCGACCGGTCGTATTTCTGTAAGGCAGTGCGCAGCGCCTTGGCCGCCTCGACCTGCATTTCCTCATCCACCGAGGCGCGCACGGTGAAGCCGCCGGTAAAGAACTCACCCTCACCAAAATCCTCGCTCAGTTGGCGGCGAATTTCGTCAGTGAAGTAATCGCGGGGCGGCAGCGCCGTGCGGAAGCTTTCAAAATCACCGTTCTGAACCGAGCGCAGCGGTTGTGCGACTTCGTCTTCATACGTGGCCCGATCAATGTAGCCGTTTTGCTGCATCTCGCGCAGCACATAGTTCCGGCGCGCCAGCAACCGATCCTTTTGCCGAACAGGGTGGTAATCAGACGGCGCTTTGGGCATCGCTGCCAGCGTCGCGGCCTCGTGCGGTTCCAGCTCTTGCAGTGTTTTGTTGAAATAGGTCTGCGCGGCAGCGGTTACGCCATAGGAGTTCTGACCCAGAAAAATCTCGTTCATGTAGAGTTCGAGGATCTGTTCCTTATCCAGCGTATCCTCAAGCCGGGTGGCAAGGATGATCTCTTTGATCTTTCGCTCGGCGCGGCGATCACCAGACAACAGAAAGTTCTTCATTACCTGCTGCGTAATCGTCGAAGCACCGCGTACGTTTTCGCCCTTGGATTTCACCGCCTCGACGCCAGCGGCGATGATCCCGCGCGGGTCATATCCCTGATGAGTGTAGAAATTCTTGTCTTCGGCCGAGATAAATGCCTGCTTCACCAGATCAGGTATCTCTTCCGACGGAGTAAAAAGGCGTCGTTCCTGCGCGAACTCGTCAATCAGTTGCCCCTTGCCCGAATAAATCCGGCTGATCGTCGGCGGTTTATACTGCGCCAGCGATTCATGGCTGGGCAGGTCGCGCCCATACATCCAGAAGATCGCGCCGATCACCAGCGCGGCCATAAAAATACCCAAGGTAACGAGGCTGAAGATTGCCCCGAAAAAAGAAAGAATGAAACGGATCACGTCACTGCCTTTTACTCGCGCTGCCGCCTATATAGTGATGCCCCGTTGCGAGGTCAAAACGTGGTGGCTTATATTAGCCGGTTTGCGCCGCAGGGTCACTGGCCAATCAGGGACCTTTTTACCTGATCATCCCGGCGCCATTGCTCTAACCCGTGCAGAATCCCACGCGCCATGGCTTTGCGCCATTCGGGGTCCTTTATGTTTCTGAGGTCTCTGGTGTCGGAGAGAAACCCAAGTTCCACCAGAACGGAAGGAATATCAGCAGCCTTGAGAACAGAGAAAGACGCCCTGCGGACTGGGTGGTTGTTCATCGGCCCACCTTGCTGCGCCATCCCGTCCGCAAGCGCCCGAGCCAGGGCGTCGGTACGAGGCTTGGTTTCCTGCCGAGCAATATCCATCAACACATCGGCCACTTGGTCGTCTGCCCCGCTTAGATCGATACCCGAAATCAGGTCGCCCCGGTCATGACGTTCAGCCAACTTGCGGCTGGCGATGTCCGACGCATCGTCGGACAGCGTGTAAATAGCTGCTCCGTGCGCTTGTCCTTCCGACAGGATATCTGCGTGCAACGAGATAAAAACATCCGCGCCCGCCCGGTGTGCCAAGGCAATGCGGCGTTCAAGGCTGACGAAATGATCGTCAACACGCGTCAGCATCACCTGATAGCCACCGGCACGCAGCAGAGTTTCGCGCAGCTCGCGTGCGAAGGTCAGCATCAGGGTTTTCTCATTCGTCCCGCCGGCCTCGGCCCCCGGATCAATGCCACCATGGCCGGGGTCCAGCATAACCAGCAATGGGCGCGTACCATCGCGCCCCGGCGTTGCAGGCCGGACTGCCGGTTCCGGCAAGTCCCAGTCCGGTTGGCGCGGTGCGCCGGCACTGGCGGCAAAACTGTCGAAATCAGTGCCGCGTAAGCCAAGCGAAAGATGCGCTGTTCCGTTCACCTGATCAACGCGCATGTCCGCGGTATCCACGGCCAGCGGAGCACCAAGCTCTAACACCATCCGCGACCAACCCGGAACATACGCACCAAATTTCACGTCGCTGATCCGGTCAGTCTGCAAAAAACTGTCGACCTCAAGCCCTGTCCAATCAACTTCCTGGAAATCCAGAACCATTCGATAGGGATCGCGAAGGGTGAAAACCCGGTATGGCACACCCTGGCTTAAACCAAGATCGACGCGAACACCCGCGCGACCGTGATCCGCAATACGGCTCTGATCGGGCAGAATGCGCGCAAGCGCACTGAAGTCGTGCGCAAGCGCAGTACCCGTCAGCGCCCAGATCAGGGCGATGGTGTAGAAAATCCTGCTCATGGCCTCAAGTTTTCCCGAGATCGTTTGACCAACAGCCTAACCGACCCGCGCTGTTTTGTGAACGGGTTACGCTGGTGTTGCGCGCGCCGCACGTTGCGCCATGAAACGCTGCAGGCGAAGCAACCCTTCTTCGATATCTTCGGACGCGCGGGCATAGGAAAACCGCAGCGTGTGATGGCCCCTCACCGGGTCGAAATCCAGCCCAGGCGTAACGGCCACCCCGGCCTTTTCGAGAATTTCAGCAGCAAAGGCGCGGCTATCATCGGTCAGGTCAGAGACATCGGCATAGACGTAGAAAGCCCCGTCAGGCGGTGCAATATTGGTAAACCCTGCCTTCGGCAGACCATCCAGCATCAGCGCGCGATTGCGGCGATATACGTCCAGGTTGGCCTGAAGCTCTTCTTCACAATCCATAGCCGCCAGCGCCGCGACCTGGCTGGCGTGCGGGGCGCAGATGAACATGTTCTGGGCAATGCGTTCGATCACGCGTACCTGATCTTCAGGCACAACCATCCATCCGACCCGCCAGCCTGTCATTGAAAAATACTTTGAGAATGAGTTGATGACGTAACACTCATCCGTCACTTCCAGCGCGGTCACGGCTTTGGCCTCGTATTCCAGACCGTGGTAAATCTCATCACTGATGAACGACGCCACTTGCCCGTGCGCCGCCTCGATCAGCGCGGACATGGCGGTGTGATCCAACATTGTGCCGGTGGGATTGGCCGGAGACGCAACCATCAGACCTTGCAGGTCGAGCCCAGCAAAATCAGCAGGCACCGGCTGCAAACGGTTTTCAGGCGCGGTCGGCAGATCGACCGGAACCAAACCCAGCGCCTTGAGGATCTGCCGGTAAGATGGATAGCCCGGCGCGCCGATGCCTACCCGGTCTCCGCTGTCGAACAGCGCCGTAAACGCAAGAAGGAATCCGCCCGACGAGCCCGGCGTAATCACCACCCGATCCGGATTCAGATCTAGGTTATACCACTCGCCGTAAAGCCGCGCGATCCGCTGGCGCAGCGCGGGCAGACCCAAAGCCACCGTGTATCCCAACGGGCCCTGCTCCATTGCTTGTGCCAGCGCCTTGGTCGCCCCAGTGGGTGCACCGGTTCCGGGCTGGCCCACCTCCATGTGGATAATGTGGCGCCCGGCTTCTTCGGCGCGGCGTGCGGCCTCCATCACGTCCATCACGATAAAAGGATCGACCCCGGACCGGGTTGAGTTTTTCATGCCCATCTCCCATGTTGCGACCATGGCTTTTGAACGCTTATGCAGGGTGGCGTCAATCCCGGCCGTGTTGCTGGCAGCAGTGACATGGATGGCAAGCGTTGTTCCGGCATCCGCGCAGGGTTTGATTCGAGACCCCGATATCGAACACGGGTTGCGGGAACTGGCCTTTCCAATACTGCGCGCCGCCGGGTTGAATACTAACCGGGTTAGAATTCTGGTAGTCAATGACGGCACATTCAACGCCTTTGTCATCGACTATGGTGCAATCTATTTAAATTACGGGCTGATTTTGTCCGTCGACAGCCCCGATATGCTGCAAGCGGTCATCGCGCACGAGGCCGCGCATATCGCCAATGGTCATCTGGCCAGGCGCGTTGAGAACCTGGGGGCTGCGAACCGTAACGCCGGAATTGGCACTGCGCTGGCTCTGATTGCAGCAATTGCCGGCGGCGGTGAAGCCGCAGCAGGTATCGCTGCGGGCACCCAAAGCGCGGCTTTGCGCAGCTTTCTGAGCCACACGCGCACCGAAGAAGCCTCGGCCGATCGCAGCGCCGCCAGCTATCTCAGGTCGGCGGGAATTTCGCCCGCTGGTATGGTTGCGTTACATCGAAAATTCGCAGGGCAAGAACTGCTGAACCCGGTCAATCAAGACCCATATATGCGTTCGCACCCCACCAGCCGCGAACGTCTGCGCGCAGCCGAAGCCTTTCTGGACCAATACGGCGACTGGTCGAAGACAGACCCAAATGCCGAGTACTGGTTCGCGCGTGTGAAAGGTAAATTATCTGCCTTCCTTCGGTCATCAACGTGGACGATGCGGCGCGCGAAAGAAGAAACCGCGCAGGACATACGCCTGATGCGCGAAGCAGCGGCCTTTCATCGAAACCGTGATCTGCCATCAGCTCGATCTGCAATAGATGGCGCATTGGCTATTCGTCCGGACGATCCGTTCTATTATGAGTTAAAGGGCCAGATCTTGCTGGAAAACCGCCAGTTGCAGGACGCAGTCACTGCCTATAGCAATGCTGTGGACAAAGCCCCGAATAACGCATTGATTCTTGCTGGCTACGGACGCGCCCTTTTAGCAAGCGGTCAAACGAAGAAAGCATTACAAGCGCTTGAAAAGGCAAGAGAAAGAGACTACCTGAATGCCCGCCTGATGCATGACCTTGGAATGGCGTATGCGAAGGTTGGAAACAACGGAATGGCTTCGGTCGTGACAGCAGAACGATATGCTTTGCAAGGCCAATTGGCCGACGCGGGTATTCATGCAAAACGCGCCTTAGGACAACTGCCCGAAGGCTCACCAGGTTGGCAACGGGCACAGGACGTGTTGATTGCCTCGGAACGCGCAAAGAAAGCGAAAAGGAAACTGAAATGATGCTCAGACGTGCAGCACCCGCCCTTGTCGGGCTTTCTCTTTTGGCCGGCCCAGCCCTGGCGTTGGACCTGAACGCGCTCAGCGATGCTGAAAAAGCAGAGTTTGGCGCACAGGTGCGCGAATACCTTTTGGAAAACCCCGAAGTGATCCTTGAAGCGATCAACATCCTGGAACAGCGCAATGCCGCGCTGGAAGTGGCGGCCGACAAAGAACTGGTCAAGGCAAATACGGATGAGTTGTTCAACGACGGCTATAGCTGGGTCGGCGGCAACCCCGAGGGCGACATTACCTTGGTCGAGTTCATGGATTACCGCTGTGGCTATTGCCGCCGCGCAGTGTCCGAGGTTGCCAGCCTGCTGGCCGAAGATGGCAATATCCGCTTTGTAATTAAGGAATTTCCGATCCTGGGCGAGGCCTCGGTCCTGTCCTCGCGCTTTGCCGTGGCTACCAAACACGTGGCCGGTGACGACGCGTATAAACAGGTCCATGACGCCCTGATGGAATTCAACGGTGAACCGAATGAGATTTCTTTGCGCCGTATTTCTGACGGTTTGGGATTGGACAGCGACGCAATCATCGCGGCGATGGACAGTGACCAGGTGACCGACGAAATCTCCCGCACCCGTGCACTGGCCCAGCGTATGAATATCTCGGGAACGCCGTCTTTCGTCCTAGGTACCGAAATGCTACGCGGCTTCCTGCCGGCCGAGCAAATGCAACAAATCGCCGACGGTGTACGCGCAAGTCGTAGCTAAACAGTAGGGGCGGATAATCCGCCCCCCACCCGATTGAGGGGGCATCGGAGTAAAAAAAAGCACATTCATTAAGCTCCGATTTGCCCACGAGTCGCAAAACGCTGCAAAAAGGGCTGCATCACCGATCAGCCACAACTCTCTTAGCTGCGCCGGGAAGGACCACAGGCAGATTTATTTCCCCTCACAACTGCTGAGGCGCAACTCATGACCGCCTTCCTTGGGTGTCGGCAAATTTCAAGTTCACAACCCGCGTTTTGAACGATATCTTTGAATATATCAAAGTCATTGACCTATAGGCCGGGGTGCGCATGAGTAGCAACAAGAACTCTGGACTTTCCCGCGCCGCGCGGCGTGTTCGTGATGCGGGACGAGTTCTTCGGGGAAAGAAAATCGCCTCCGATCCAGATGCTTATCGGCCGAAAGTCGCAAAAACGACCTCAGACGACACACCCCAATATCCAAAGGCGGATCAGGGTATCATTGTCGATGTCGGCATGAACGATGGTAAGGACACGCATTATTACCGAAAAAGAGGGTTTCATGTCATTGCTGTCGAGGCCATTCCGGACTTGTGCGCCACAGTGGCCAAACAATTCGCGGATCTCGGCGTCGATGGGGTCGATATCCGGAATTTTGCTGTAACCGACGACACCACAGACGAAGTCGCGTTTTACGTGAATAAGCATATTTCAGCCTGGAGTTCAGTCGACGAAAGAATCGGCAGCCGACTCAAAGGGGCCGAAAAGATCAGTGTCCCTGCGGTAGATTTGTCCAGTGAACTAAGCTCGGTTTCCGGGCAGATTCTTTATATTAAGATCGATATCGAAGGTTATGATAGTGTTGCGCTTTCACAAATCATGAAGCTTCCGAACCTGCCACGTTATGTTTCGGTCGAAAACGGCAGCTCGGACATGCTCAACATTCTGCATGAGAACGGGTATGACGGGTTCAAATTTTCGAACCAGAAATATGTTGAAACTCAGACGGTTTCGCCCCTTTCGCCGCACGGCAAGATCGTTAATCATAAGTTCAAATCAAGCGCGTCGGGCGTATTTGGCGAAGATCTGCCCGGAAAATGGATTTCTTACGAAGACGCTTTGAAAATTCAAAAGGCGCTGAATCTGGCCACTCAAACCGCGCCTAACAACCTCTTTGCTGAGATCATCGGGTGGTTTGATCTGCATGCAAAGCATTCATCTGCGAAGTAAAACTCATAGCTTGTCTGGCACAAAACCCGAATCAAACACACTCGTTTTCCCCCAGACTGAGCTGGTATACCCAACGCTGCAACAGGTTACAGATATCTACCACTTGCAATTGCCCTTCAGCGGCTTTGATATCATCCACGCTTACCCACCGAGGTGGTTTACTCGGCGGCTTCCTGCGCCGCGTCTAACTCAGCCGCCTTTTTCTCAACCTGTTCGACGATGTGATCAATCATCTGATCGTTCGACATCTTATGGCTGGCCTTGCCCGCAAGATAGACCATACCTGACCCCGCACCGCCGCCTGTGAAGCCGACATCGGTCATCAGCGCCTCGCCCGGGCCGTTTACTACACAGCCGATGATCGACAGGCTCATCGGCGTTTTGATATGTTCTAGACGCTGCTCCAACGCCTCAACAGTCTTTATCACATCGAAGCCCTGCCGCGCGCAGGACGGGCAGGAGATGATGTTTACGCCGCGGTGGCGCAACCCAAGAGATTTCAGGATTTCATAGCCAACCTTGACCTCTTCGACCGGATCGGCGGACAAGCTTACGCGGATCGTGTCACCGATCCCCATCCACAGCAAATTACCCAGCCCGATAGCCGATTTGATGGTGCCTGAGACCAGCCCCCCAGCCTCGGTAATACCCAGATGGATCGGTGCGTCGGTTGCCTCGGCGATACCCTGATACGCAGCCGCCGACAGGAATACGTCGCTGGCCTTTACGCTTATTTTGAACTCGTGAAAGTCGTTGTCCTGAAGGATGCGGATATGCTCTAACCCGCTTTCAACCATCGCCTCGGGACAAGGCTCAGCATATTTTTCAAGCAAGTGCTTTTCCAGACTGCCCGCATTCACCCCGATCCGGATCGAGCAATTGTGGTCTCGGGCCGCTTTGATGACCTCTTTCACACGCGCTTCATCACCAATATTGCCCGGATTTATCCGCAAGCAGGCCGCACCGGCCTCGGCAGATTCAATCCCTCTTTTGTAATGGAAGTGGATGTCGGCAACGATCGGCACCGGGCTTTCGCGCACAATCTCTTTCAACGCCTTTGACGATGCCTCATCCGGGACCGAGACCCGCACGATATCCGCGCCCGCCTCAGCCGCGGCTTGCACCTGGGCCACGGTCGCAGCCACGTCGGTTGTCAGTGTGTTGGTCATCGTCTGAACCGCAATCGGCGCGTCGCCGCCGACGGGAACATTACCGACCATGATCTGACGGGACTTGCGGCGATAGATATTGCGCCACGGACGAACATGATTGAGCGACATAAAGACAAATCCAAGGCTGGCTAGATTAGGTCTTTAAATAGTCCGCCTACCGGAGCATCGCAATGGCTAGATCACTCTGCAGGGGCTTCGGCCGCTTGCGCCTGCAATTCGGCAACCAACTGTTTGAGGGCGCTGTTTTGCTCTGCCTCAAGATCAGCAACGGCATAGCTTTCAGCAACGGCATCCTTGGACAGCACTACACCTTTGGCAACTGTACCCGGCGCACCCGCAGGTCCGTAGTGTTCGCCATTCATCGAAAAGAACACCGATCCCGAAGCGCCTGCACGCAGCAATGGTGGTTCTTCGGTCAGCGGAACCTCAAAAACACTGCCCTGTTCAACTGTGCCAAGGGTGCCTTCGAAAATCACGCTGCCATCCGCAGCCGTTACCCGCATCCATGATGGGTTCACCGCAACGATCTTTAACGTCGTATCAATCTGTTCAACCACCTGCGGCAAAGCAGGGCGCTCAACCGTGTGAACCTCGGCGATCTCAACCTGCGGCAACTGCTGCGGCAGGAAGGTTCCGACAGTGCGCGGGTCCAGAGTTGAGATTGGCGCATCACGCGCCACCAAGACCGGCACGTCCAAAGCCTGTGGGCGATACAGGCGGTCCAATGCCTCGGTGCTGGGATTGTCTGCAACGTTGGCTTCGGTCGCGCCACCAGAGCGTGCGGTATCCAGCGGATCAAGATCAGACAGAACGACGGGTGCTTGCTCAACCGGGCTGACCTGCACTTGCTGAATCCGGTTCAGAACCGACCAGCCGCCATAACCGATGCCGCAGATCACCGCGATCAGCACCAATGACGATCCAATAGCCCGCGGTTCAATCTGGCTGACCAGCGATTCCCGACCCGGTAGGTACGGCGTATTGGGAGAGATGAACGGATCGCGGCCCATCGACCCTTGAGTACGCAGACCACCAGTTGGTTTCCGCACAACCGACGCTTCGGCCGACATACCATGCGCGACCTCAAAACCGCTTTCTTCACAGAAGGCAACAAATGTATCGTCCGGGTTCATCCCGAGATACCGCGCATAGGAACGCACGTACCCGGCAATAAAGCCGGGTGTGTCGAACGCGTCTGGGTCCGCGTCTTCGATTGCAGCTATGTAGTTGGCTTTGATGCGCAATTCCCGCTGAACATCGAGAAGGGACTTGCCCATTGTTGCGCGCTCACCCCGCATCCGGTCGCCAAGCCGAACTTCATAATCGTCATAACCCTTTGGCCTGACGTCAGTATCGCGTTCGGATTCGCGCTGAGATCTGCGCCCAATCATCCCTGCTGCCCCATTTTGCCTTCGCGTGTTTCACGCTAACGGAGAATCGCTTTGTAAATGATTCGCCCGCTAATTTTGTTACTTAACTCTAACACGCGACAAACCAGTTGCACACTTTCCCGTGAGGTTAACCTGCAAGTTCGGCGCGATTTAGCGCACAATGTGACCAAAGTTCGTCCATGGCGTGAACCAAGCGGTCCATTTCGTTGGGTCCGTGTACTGGGGATGGGGTAAAACGCAGCCGCTCTGTTCCGCGCGGGACAGTCGGGAAATTGATCGGCTGCACGTAGATTCCAAAGTCATCAAGCAACCGGTCGCTGAGGATTTTGGTATGCACGGGGTCGCCGACGATCACAGGAACGATGTGGCTTCCATGGTCGATCAACGGCAAACCCAGCCCCTTGAGGCGCAGCTTCAGGATTTTGGCCTGCGTTTGATGCTGCTCACGCAGTTCAACAGCTGTTTTCAAATGGGCGACGGATGCTGCCGCGCCCGCCGCAACCGCTGGTGGCAAAGACGTCGTAAAGATGAAGCCCGGCGCGTAAGAGCGCACGGCATCGCACATTTTCTCGCTGGCCGCGATATAGCCCCCCATAACGCCAAACGCTTTGGCTAGCGTTCCGTTGATGATGTCGATGCGATGCGCCAGGCGATCACGCTCAGTCACACCACCGCCGCGCGGGCCATACATACCAACAGCGTGCACTTCGTCGATATAAGTCAAGGCACCGAATTCGTCTGCCAGGTCGCAGATCGCTTCGATCGGACCAAAATCACCGTCCATCGAATAGATCGATTCGAAGGCGATCAACTTGGGCGCATCAGGATCATCTGCCTCAAGCAGTTCGCGCAGATGGGCTACATCATTGTGGCGGAAAATACGCTTGGCACCGCCATTACGGCGCACGCCTTCGATCATCGAGGCATGGTTCAGCGCATCAGAATAAATGATCAGGCCCGGAAACAGTTTCGGCAGGGTGCTGAGCGTGGCGTCATTGGCAATATACGCGCTGGTGAACAAAAGCGCGGCCTCTTTGCCATGCAGATCAGCCAGTTCAGCCTCAAGACGCTTGTGGTAAACCGTGGTGCCCGAGATATTGCGCGTACCACCCGAGCCTGCCCCGGCTGACTCAATAGCTTCGTGCATGGCATTCAGAACAATAGGGTTCTGCCCCATGCCCAGATAGTCATTGCCACACCAAACGGTGACATTCTGCTGTGACCCGTCCGGGCGTGTCCGCACCGCATGTGGGAAATGGCCGTTTCGGCGTTCGATATCGATAAAGGTCCGGTAACGTCCTTCATCATGTAGCCTGGCAATCGCTGTATCGAGCTGAGCAGTATAGTCCACCGATGTCTCCTTACGTGCCCGACCCAAGACTTATTCGGCCCGGCGATGTTCCTGACGCCATGACCGGACAAAGCCGAGCGCGCGCCTATGCGTTCCCTTGTAGCAATTACGTATAAACGACATTGGGATCACATGTTTGATTTGCATCAAATATCCCGTCACATCAGCATGGACAAGTAAAGTTACTGCCCCCAGACGCGGGGAAACGACGCAGGTGTTTCCAAGTGTTTCCGATATTGTACCACATTCCGCCAAAGCGGACTGGACGGCGCTGGTGGCGCTGATAGGGTCCCGTCAAATTTTACAAGCAGGAGACCCCTATGTCGCTGGACGACGTTTTGAACCGCATTGACGCTGATTTGCAGACCTCTATCGACCGTCTGATGGAACTGCTGCGCATTCCGTCAATTTCGACGGACCCGGCCTATGACGCGCAGGTGGATCAGGCTGCCGATTGGCTGGTGGCTGATCTGCAAACGATTGGCATCGCGGCAGAAAAGCGCAAAACAACTGGTCATCCCATGGTCGTAGGCCACATCGGAGAAGACAGCGACGCGCCGCATGTCCTGTTTTACGGGCACTACGATGTGCAACCGGTGGACCCATTGAACCTGTGGACGCGCGACCCGTTCGATCCGGCCATCGAAGAGACCGACAACGGACCCGTCATCCGGGGCCGTGGATCGTCGGACGACAAGGGCCAGTTGATGACATTTGTCGAGGCCTGCCGGGCGTGGAAAGCGGTGCATGGGTCCCTGCCCTGCCGCATCACCTTTTTCTTTGAGGGCGAAGAGGAATCTGGCTCTCCTTCCTTGGTTCCCTTCCTTCGCGAAAACGCGGCCGAGTTGAAAGCCGATCTGGCGCTGGTGTGCGACACCGCTATGGTCTCGCGCGGTGTGCCATCGATTGCCTCGCAATTGCGCGGTATGCTCAAGGACGAATTCACCATCATCGGCCCGCGGATCGACCTGCATTCGGGCCACTACGGCGGCCCCGGTTTGAACCCACTGCGAGAGTTGTCGAAAATCGTCGCCTCATTCTATGACGATGAAACTGGTCGCGTCGCGGTCGAAGGGTTCTATGAAGGTGTCCACGAAGTGCCGGCCGAGCAGTTGAAGCAATGGGAAACCTGCGGCTTTGACGAAGACGACTACCTGAAGTCCGTCGGATACTCGCAGCCCCATGGTGAAAAGGGATACTCAACGCTGGAACAGCAATGGGCACGACCGACGCTTGAGGTTAACGGCCTGTGGGGTGGATATAACGGCGCCGGATCGAAAACGGTCATCCCGTCACAAGCGCATTGCAAGATCACCTGCCGGTTGGTCGGCGACATGGACCCTGACGCCCTGCGTGACAAAATTCGCAAACATGTCGAAGACCGCCTGTCACCCGATGCAAAGATCGAGTGGGACAATGATCTTGAGGGGTCTCCTGCTTCGGTCATGAACTTGGATCGCCCGGAATTCGAAGCTGCCCGTGGTGCTTTGTCAGATGAATGGGGCCGCGAGGCCGTGTTCACCGGAATGGGCGGATCGATTCCAGTTGTGGGGTATTTCAACACGGAACTCGGGCTGGATTCGATGTTGGTCGGTTTTGCGAATGAAGACGATGCCATCCACTCGCCAAATGAAAAGTATGACGTGAAAAGCTTTCACAAGGGCATCAGGTCCTGGGCACGCATTCTGGATGCCTTGACCCGCTAAAGAAAAAAGGCACCGCTTACCCAGCGGTGCCTTCAAATTGGCTTCAAGCCAAACTTACATGTGAATGACTTGACCGTAAGCGTCCAACACGCTCTCGTGCATCATCTCTGACAGCGTCGGGTGCGGGAACACCGTGTTCATCAGGTCTTCTTCCGTTGTTTCCAACTGCCGCCCCACAACATAGCCCTGAATCAGCTCGGTCACTTCTGCACCGATCATATGCGCGCCCAGCAACTCACCTGTCTTGGCGTCAAACACGGTTTTGATCATCCCCTCGGGCTCACCCAAAGCAATGGCTTTGCCGTTACCGATAAAGGGAAAACGGCCCACTTTGACTTCATGGCCAAGTTCTTTGGCCTTGGCTTCGGTGTATCCGACCGAGGCAACCTGCGGGTGGCAATAGGTGCAGCCTGCGATGCTTTCGGGTTTGACCGGATGCGCGTGTTTGCCTGCGATCAACTCGGCCACCATGACGCCTTCATGGCTGGCCTTGTGCGCAAGCCAAGGCGCGCCCGCGATGTCACCGATGGCATAAAGCCCATCAACCCCGGTGCGGCAGAACTCATCAGTCACGACATGCGTCCGATCTACCTTAACACCCAGCGCCTCAAGTCCGAGATTTTCAACGTTGCCGACGATCCCCACAGCCGAGATTACAGTGTCAAACTCGTGCTTCTCGACCTTGCCCTTCACTTCGATATGCGCGGTGACTTTGCCCTTGGCGCGGTCCAGTTGTTTGACCATCGCCTTTTCCATGATGGTCATACCCTGCTTGGTGAAGGCCTTCTTGGCAAAGGCGCTGATCTCAGCATCTTCGACCGGCAATACTCGATCCATCACCTCGACCACTGTCGTATCCGCGCCGAGGGTATTGTAAAAACTGGCAAATTCGATGCCGATCGCACCCGAACCAATGACCAGCAGTTTTTCAGGCATGCGCGGCGGCATCAGGGCATGTTTGTAGGTCCAAACCAGATCGCCGTCAGCCTCAAGCCCCGGCAGCTCACGCGCCCGGGCACCCGTCGCAAGGACGATGTTCTTCGCGGTCAACTCTTCGCTGCCCTTATCGGTTTTCACGCTCACCTTGCCTTTTGCCGGGATCGTTGCCTCACCCATGATCACGGTGACCTTATTCTTCTTGAGAAGATGACCAACGCCACTGGTCAGTTGTTTCGCCACTCCGCGAGAGCGTTTGACCACAGCATCCAGATCATAGCCGAACTTGTCTGCGGTCAGGCCAAAATCTTTGGCGCGCTCCATCAGGTGAAACACTTCCGAAGACCTCAGCATCGCTTTGGTCGGGATGCATCCCCAGTTCAGGCAAATGCCGCCCAGGTGCTCACGCTCGACCACGGCCGTTTTCAAGCCTAGCTGTGCCGCGCGAATGGCAGCCACATAACCGCCTGGACCGGCGCCGATTACGATCAGATCAAAAGATTGTGCAGCCATGGTTCCCTCTCGGCGCAGGTCGGTTGTAAAATTAGTTTACCATTAAACTATATCCTGAAACGCATCAACACACCTTTCCCGCGACAAAACAGACGCGGGCGAAATGTAACGCTTCATGCGGATTTCAGCCTATACCGCACGAGTTTCAATGGCTAGAACATAGGTGCCGAATTAGACGTTCAGTCCTAAACGCAAGTTATTCGAGAGGCTTATCATGGCCAAAACGTTCAAAGATCTTTTGCTTGCCCTGCTCAATGCCACGCTTATCCTTGTGGCGCTTTGCCTTTTTCTGGGGTGGAGGCTGGCAACGACCGTAGAAGACATCACCACAGTCTTTTCTGAAAAAGTGCAGATTGTCGCGCCGCTAAAAGACGAAATTCGCGGTATCCGAGGCGAGATTGCAGCCCTGCGCAGCGATCTTACAAACATTCAGGACAGCGGAACTGTCACGGATATTGCCGAGAAACTGCGTATTTCAACGGCTTTGGCAACGCTGGATAACATGGAAGCCAGGATGCAGGATTCGCAGGCCCGCATTGCAGAAATTACCGAGTCACCACAGACGTTGATCAACTCTGCCATAGAAAAATCGGCCGACGTGGTCGCCGACCGGATCATTGCTGTTCGTGGCTGCGTGCCCCAGTCCTAACCGGCGGCCTGCAGTTCGCGAACCGTTGCACCATATCCGCCCATGTCGACATAGGCTGCTTCGTGTGCCGTCATCGGGCGCTTTAGGGCTTCGTTCCGGTATGGAAACCGCCCAAACTTGCGGATCACTTCACGATGCGCACGTGCGTGCAACAGATTGCTTTGATCGCTGCTGGACATATTCTGACACATCAGACGGACACAGCGTTCCTGATCGCAGAGGTTTTCCGAATGCATCAAAGGCAGGTAAAAGAACTGCCGCGCAGGTTCGTCAATCTTAAGATCCCAGCCTTTGTCTATCGCACACTTGGCTGCCGACAGGGCAGCACGATCAGACGCGAATGCCTTGGCGCTGCCGCGGAACATGTTTCGCGGGAACTGGTCCATCAGTATGATGTAAGCCAAAGCCCCATTGGGATAAGTCAACCAAAGCGAAAACTTACCTTCATGCGCGGCTTCCCACGTGGTCAAGAACCGTTCGCGAATATCTGCATCCAAAGCGTCGTCTTGTAGATACCAACCCTTGGGACCAATTTCATCTAACCAAAAACTCAATACTTCTTCAGGCCCAACCATTGCCCTAAACTCCGTCGTGTTGCCCTCCCCAGGGACGTAAGGTCATTAAATGCCTATTTACAGATTTGTTACAGTAAAAAATTGCAACACTTGCGTCATAATCTTGTGTTTCAGGCAACATCTTGCGTTTCAGCGTCGGCTTCGGCGGCTTCTATAGCGACCTCCTGCGCCAGTTCTACCGCAACAGGCGAAGCTGTCGCATAGACCGTGGACATGGTGCCTGTCTCGTCAACCGGGATCGCGGCACGCTGGGTCATACGGTACAGCGCGTAAACAGCCGTGGTAACTAGAAGCGCGGCGATGAACAGGAAAAATCCTTGCGGGCCAAACACCGCATCCCCCATAAGCCACCCCGTAATCAGCGGACCGGCAATCGCGCCAAGGCCGTTGATGAACAACAACCCACCCGATGCGGCGGCCATATCCTCATGCTGCAAAAAGTCGTTCGCGTGAGCGATGAGAAGGGAATACAGCGGGTTCGACATCCCTCCGATCACAAAGGCCGAGACCAGCAGGATCGGGAAAGCCAAACCAAACAGCATTCCTGCAATCGCGCCGCACGCACCAGTGACCGCAACCACCATGATCAGGACGCGGCGGTCCATACGGTCCGAGAACCAGCCCAGCGGATATTGCAAAACCAATGCGCCGACATAAAACGCAGCAACGAAGGTCGAGATTTCAGCCAATGAAAGATCTGCTCGCGCCCCGTAAACCGAGGCCATGCCGAACTGAGCCGAGAACACTCCGCCCAACAGAAACATACCGACGCAGCCAAGCGGTGAATACCCGAACAATTCGCGCAGGGTCATGGGTTTGGTGGTGTCAAATGCGGGTGTCGGTGAAATCGACAACAGGATCGGCGCAAACGAAACCGAAACCAGGATCGAGGCGATCACGAATGTGTCGAACCCAGCAGGGTCTCCCAAAAGAACCAAGCCTTGGGCGCTGATAATGCCCACCATCTGAAAGATCATGTAAAGCGACAGCGCCTGTCCGCGGTTTTCGTTGCTGGCGGCATTATTCAACCAGCTCTCGGCCGTGACATACACGCCGGAAAAGCAGAACCCGATCAGAACGCGCCCCAGAATCCAGACCACGGGATTGGTCATCAACGGGTACAAAATCATCACTGCCGAGATGAACGACGCCAGTGCCGCGAATACACGCACATGTCCGACGCGTCGGATCATCTCGGGTGCCAGGCGCGAGCCGCCAAGAAAGCCAAGGAAATACGCCGACATCACAAACGACATCTCCAGGGTCGAGAACCCTTCGATTTCACCGCGAACACCAAGAATCGTGCCTTGCAGGCCGTTGCCGACCATCAGAAGCCCCATCCCCAGAAGAAGCGCCCATGCGCTGGAAAGAACCTGAAGCATTCGCGCCTCCAAGAAATGTAATTTCGACCTGAACTGTGGAATCGCTTGTATAGGAAAAACGGCTCTGTTCGTGCTTGTCTACGACATTGCGGGCAAATGATCCCGACAACGCGCCTCTTACGGGATCAAAAGCGACGCGTCACCATAGGAAAAGAACCGGTATTCCTGCGCGATGGCATGGGCGTAGACCTCGCGCATTCTGTCCTGCCCCATAAGTGCCGACACCAGCATCAAAAGTGTGGATTTTGGCAGGTGGAAATTGGTCATCAACGCGTCTGCCACATGGAATTTAAAGCCGGGGTAGATAAAAATATCCGTCTCACCTTCCCAAGGTTCAATCCGGCCAGAACGTCCCGCGCTTTCGATCAGGCGCAGGGCGGTAGTTCCGACTGGGATGATCCGACCACCAGCCGCTTTTGTTGCGCGGATTTCCTCTGCGGCCTCAGCGCTGACCCTACCCCACTCTGCGTGCATTTTATGGGTGGTTACGTCTTCAACTTTGACCGGAAGAAAGGTGCCAGCGCCCACATGCAGCGTCACATGGCTAAGTTCGACGCCGCGCACTGCAAGCGCCTGCATCAGGGGCTCATCAAAATGCAGCGAGGCTGTAGGAGCCGCAACCGCGCCAGAGTTTCGCGCCCAGATCGTTTGGTAATCTGTCTTGTCCCGCTCGTCCGCCGGGCGTTTGGCGGCGATATACGGTGGCAGAGGCATCGCACCTGCCTGTTCCAATGCCGCGTCGAAATCATCCCCTGTCAGGTTAAACCTCAGATAGGCCTGCCCACCTTCCGCGCGCTCAAGCGTCGCGCTGAGGTCATCGGAAAACTGGATGTCTTCTCCTAGCCTAACCTTTTTTAACGGCTTGATCAGTGCCCCCCATGTGCCATCGGCCTGCGGGTCCAACAAGGTTGCCTCAATTGCAGCTGAAACTGGTCCCTGAGCGCTGTCACGATGGCGGCGACCATTCAGGCGCGCGGGGATGACGCGGGTATCGTTTAGAACCAGCCGATCGCCGGGTTGCAGCCAATCGGGAAGATCGAACACGTGCGCATCCGACAGCGTATCCTTGCTTGCAACAAGCATCCGCGCCGATGAGCGCGGGCTGGCGGGTCGCGTTGCAATCAGGTCTTCGGGAAGGTGGAAATCAAAATCGCTGAGTTTCATGGCCGCGCCATACAGCGCCCGTCATTCCAAATCAACGCTCCTCGGCTGATGATCCAAAAGTTCGTTTTGGCTCATCGGGCTTGATGGGCTGTGCGTTGGGTCCATCGGAGACCGTGGGGGCCGGGTCGCGCAGTAGGTTACGCAGAAACAGCGGTGCCAGACCAGAAAGCGGGTTCACCGAGACCTTCGGCTGCCGCAACGGCCCGGTCAGAGTATAGTTGAACCCTATGACGCCCTCACCTTTCCGGGTGAAAACGCTGCCAATTGCGTTGACCAGATAGATAGGTGAAATCGCACCCCGCAAATCCAGAACGCCGGCTACCGTATCTATGGTGCCGTCAAACGACAGGCCCATTGACGGGCCAACGGCGCTGCCACTTAGAACTTTTACCTCGGTCGGCGTGATCCGCATGCGGCTGTCGATGCTGGCAAAAAAGATTCCTTGCCCCGCCATTTCATCCAGCAAGCCCACAAGGCTGATTGCGTTCAGCAGTGCTGCCATGGCCGGAGCGTCCTTGATGCGCGTGTCAGAAATATTGAGGATCACGTCGTAATTGCCCGGACCCGCCACCGGTTCCAGTTGTAAATCCAAATCCCCGCCACGTGCCTGCGTGATCATACCCGCCGACCGCAACACCGCCCCGGCATCCTCTGACCTGAGCGTAACCGCGCTGCGGCCGTCGCGCGGAGTGACCTGTCCGCGTACCGGGGCGCCACCGTTCACAGCGGCTGTGAAAGCGCCGTTAACACCGCCGCTGGTCTGAAACGCACCGTTAAACCCGGTCAAAGCAACGGTTTCGGTGACCTGAAGGCGATCCAAGGCCACATCAAGCCGGGGACCGGCACCAGCGCCCGCGCCGCCTCCGCCACCGCTGCCGAAGGTCGCGCGCGCAAGGTTCATCACGCCGCCCAGAACGCGAATATTGGGCACCGCCCCGCCACTGTTGACCAGTTCGGCAGGAACTGCCAACCAATCCCCCAGATCGAACGAGCTGAACTGCACACGGTCGAACCCCCCGTCATTAAAGGAAATGGAAGCCGACATGCGCAATCCAGCAGCGTCGAGCACCAGTTCATCAACGCGTAGATTTTCACCCAGCGTGGCCTCAACCCTCATGGTTCCAGTTGAGCCGGGCCCCTTGCGCCAACCGAGTTCGGGAATGGCCAGGGAAACACCCGCCAGATCGGACGACGCGGTTAGCTTTGGTGGTGTCCCTGCCCCTATTTCAAGGGCAATATCCGCAGTTCCTTTCCCTGTCAGCATGCCTTGCGGCAGACCGGCCTTTAATTCGGTCATCAGACGGGGGGACAGTTCGATCTGGCCTGTGACCTCGCTGCGTTGTGGTTCGGTCCCACCGATAGGTTGCCGCCAAGTGGCCTGGATCGGAACATCACCGAACACCCCGTCGCCGGATACTTCAACCTTGGTCTCATTGCCCGTTACCTCAAGCCGGTCGGCGGCGACTGAGAAACCCGGAACCAGCCCGTCGCTTTGGACATCATCTATTTCGCCGAGGAAGTGGAACTGCGTTTCTTCGAACTTCAGTTTTTTCTTCAGCGGCAGGAACAGCGTCCCGGAAAGGCCCACATGCCCTTCAGCCAGGTTCACGGGCAGGTTTGCCTTGGTCAGCAATTCCAGCGGTGGTCTGTCAAGCAGCGACAAGGCCGCTGTTGTAGTGCCCTTGGCGGTGATCCGGGTGATTGATGGTGAGTCTTCCTTGATGCCTGTATCAGGGATGATGAAAGACGTACCGGATGCGTCGATTGCACCCCCTTCATCGGCAAAGACCACGCCCGCCTCAGCCGTCGCGGTAAAGCGGCGATTGATCAGGCTGGCTTGGCCCTGCGCGTATTCAAGCGGTGGCAGGGTCTTTGCAAAGCGAATTTTCGCATCCTCGAACCCAAAATCCAGATATATGTCCGGCTTATTGTCAGGCCGGAAACGCAGCGCAAAATCAACGTCCGAAACCCTGCCTTCATACAGGTTTGTCTCAACCCAAATCCGCGGCTTCGGTGCCAGTCGTTCAGGCCAGTAGTTCAGAAGCTCATCAGCGTTCATACCGTCAAGATGCGCGTCCAGATCTGCTACCCAGCCATTGGCTTCACCAATCAAATTACCCGAGCCGAGCAGCTGGTAATTGGCGTCTTCGACCATGATCTGACCCAAGCGCAACCGGAACGGAGCCAGCTTCATCTGCATGTCCAGATCGGCGCGCGCCAATGACAACGGTACTGGAAACAGGTCAGCCGGGTTGATGTTGATATTACTGAGGCTGAGCTGCGAGGTCAGACTGTCCAGAGTGCCATTCTCGATCCCCTCAAGATACGCCTTGCCTTCAGCCTGAAAAGAGCCCCAGGCCGAAACCACTGAAACCTCGTTGAAATCCAGTTCCTGCCGCTTGGGTTCATAGGTGAAGTAGGTTCGGGCAGATTCGAACGGGATCGGTTTGGTTTCTTGTGTCGGTTGCACCACCCCTGCCCCAAGATTGAGTGTGGCATAGAGCGGCCCAAGTGCCGTGGTTGCGTCGATGCTGCCGCGCAACGCGCCTGAAATCGGTGCTTTGAGGACCTGCAACCATGACAGGGCCAAACTTTGGCTGGCGATGTCTTCCGCCGGAAGGTCGGTGATCGAAACGCCGAACTCAGCCTGTGATGATCCAAGAACGCTCGCGTAATTGGCCTCGATCGTGCTGGCATAGTCGCGCCCTGTCAGCACCGAGAACCCGGTGGCAAGACGCAACTCATCCTTGTTGCGCGTAACTGTGACGTGACCGCCATCGAACACCCAAGCTCGGCCAAGGCGCAGATCCTGATAGTCCAGCGTCAAGGATTCCAATTCCACCGACCGAATGCCAGACAGGATCGGCGACAAGAACACATCATCCAATTGGTCGATCAGTTGTGCCAAATCCGGTGCTTTCTGCACCGGCGTACTTCCCGAGCCGACGGTTAGCGACAAGGCCCCATCCTGCCCTCGGGTCAGCGAGACTTGCGCATCCCGCACAATGATGCGGCGCGGACGGATTTGCCCCCTCAACAAGCCGCGCATTGAAAGGCGAGTCCGCAGGTCCGACATCTGCGCAATCTGTTGGCCTGACGCATCGCTGATCGTGACATCGGTTAGTCGCAGCCGTGGCCGCCATTCCTCGTTGACGATGAAACTGGCGTCGCCGAACTGGAACTGAAGACCCCCAAGGCTTTCTTCCAGCCGCTGCTCGACCTTTTCGCGCACCCATTCAGGCGCGTGAAGGTTCTGGCCGAACAGGAAATACCAACCGGTAAAGGCCAAAACCCCGATAGACAGCACGGTCCAGCCAGAAAAATGCACAGCGATACGACGGCGCGACCGACGGCGCGGAGAGGCCTCCGTCTGCGGCGCACTTTCGTCTTCGTGCTGCATCAATTTTCCATCCACGTCTTTCAACCCGCTCGCAGCGCCCTATGATGACGGGCAGCCCTTAGAAAACTTTAACGGAGTTTCCAATGCCCGACGTTTCAGACATCGCCCCGGATTTCACTTTGCCCCGCGACGGCGGCGGTGAGGTCAGCTTGTCAGCCATGCGCGGCGGCGTTGTTGTTCTGTTTTTCTATCCCCGCGATGATACGCCGGGCTGCACCAAGGAATCCACCGGTTTCTCGGAACAACTTCAAGCCTTTGCTGATGCGGGCGCTCACGTTTTCGGGATTTCGCGGGACAGCGTTGCCAAGCACGACAAGTTCGTTGCCAAGCACAACCTGACCACGCCTTTGCTGTCAGACGAAGGTTCAACCGTTTGTGAAGACTACGGTGTTTGGGTCGAGAAAAACATGTACGGCAAAAAGTCTATGGGAATCGAGCGTTCGACCTTCATCATCGACGCCGAAGGCAAGATCGCCAAGGTTTGGCGCAAGGTCAAAGTACCCGGCCACGTGAATGAGGTGCTGGAAGCCGTGCGCGCGATGTGAACGCTCTCGACCGCGCTCGCCAACCGGTCTAAGACCCGCGCACCTCAACAGGCGGAGATACCCGGTGTCCAAAAAGTTAACCCAGATGGCGACCGAAGTTCTGACCACGGCGGATGGGCGGGAAAAAACCGCCCTTTCCAAGCGCCACGCCGCAACATGGTTTGCCTCGCGCAAGGGTGAGTCACCCGCAATTGAGATCGGCACAGCAACACCTCCGTTGCAGCCCGCCCGCCCCGAGCGGCCCGAACTTCTGTCTCCACGCGAAGTTCCCAAACGCAAGCCCGGCTCCGAGGCTGGCCGCATCGCCTTGCTGCACGCAGTGGCACATATCGAGTTGAACGCCGTCGACCTGCACTGGGACATCATCGCCCGGTTCGGACACGTGCGCATGCCGATCGGATTTTATGATGATTGGGTCAAATGCGCCGAGGAAGAGTCACGCCATTTCGAGATGGTCTGCGACTGCCTTGAAAACATGGGCAGTCATTATGGTGCCCTGCCCGCCCATGCCGGCATGTGGCGCGCGGCAGAGGACACCGCCGATGATCTGATGGGCCGCTTGGCTGTCGTTCCCATGGTGCTTGAGGCGCGCGGGTTGGATGTGACACCCGGCATGATCAACATCTTCCGAAAGGCCAAGGACGAACAGGCCATCGCCGCGCTGGAAGTGATCTACGCCGAAGAGGTCGGGCATGTGGCCTATGGCTCGAAATGGTTCCACTTCTTGTGCGGGCGTGAAAATGCCGATCCCAAAGACGTGTTTCACCAATTGGTCCGGCGTTATTTCCACGGCGTTCTCAAACCTCCTTTCAATGAGGAGAAACGCGCCGAAGCCGGGCTGCCGCCTGACTTTTACTGGCCACTGACCGAGGATCTGCCGGCGCCCGGCAGCGCGGATTAGGTTTGCTCAAATCAGTGTTTTCGGCAATTTCCCGCCGAGAATTGGCGGGAAAAAGATGGTTTCAAGGGTGAACAGGTTAACAAACTTGCCCTAATCAAACGCGCCCTTTATGCAATGCGCCAAGGGACGGCGGACGCTCACGACCGGTCCCGATCATGGGGATTGAGAGGTAAAGACGCGTGCGAACCCGTCTGGCAATAAAACTACACTCACTGTTCGAACGGTATTTCCCGGAGCGCCGGGTCTTTCTGAAATCTGATAACGATACGCGGTTTATCCGGCTCAGCTCGGAAACGCAGGTGGCCGCCGTTGCCGGGGTGTCCGTAATCATAGGATGGACGGCCGTCGCGACAGCGATCCTGTTGATGGACAGCATCGGATCAGGCAATTTCCGCGAGCAGGCCAAACGGGATCAGGCAACTTATCAAGAGCGTCTGAACGTCCTGTCCGCCGAACGCGACGCCCGCGCGATTGAAGCGCTTGCCGCGCATGACCGGTTCAACACAGCGCTTGAGCAGATATCGGCGATGCAATCCGAGCTTTTGGCGTCGGAAAACCGTCGCCGTGAGCTTGAAACCGGTATCGAGGTCATTCAGACCACCCTGCGCGCCACAATGAAGCAGCGCGAAGAGGCTCGCGCTGAACTGGCTAGCCTGCAGGCAGAAGCCGGCGAGAGCGATACCTACGTGACCGCCTTGGCCGCCCCCGAACAGATGACCTTCATGACTGAGGCGCTGGCTCGCACCGCGCAGGAACGCGATCAGATCGCCTCAGATGCACAAAACGCGCTGGAACAGCGTGAAGAACTAGAGCTGGAAATCCAGCTGATGCAGGAACGCAGCGACGAGATTTTCCGCCAGCTGGAAGAGGCGATGGTGATTTCGGTCGAGCCACTGGACAAGATGTTCCGCCAGGCCGGAATGCCTACGGACCGCATCATCGAAGAAATCCGCCGCGGGTACAGCGGCATGGGCGGCCCTCTGACCCCCATTTCGTTCAGCACGCGCGGCGGGGAACTGACGCCGGACGAAATCCGAGCCAACGTGCTTCTGCAACAGATGGATCAGCTGAACCTGTACCGCATTGCCGCCGAAAAAGCCCCCTTTGCCAGCCCTGTGCACGCAGCTGTCCGTTACACCAGCGGATTCGGAAAGCGCCGCGATCCCAAAACTGGTGGTCGGCGCATGCATAACGGCGCAGATTTCGCTGGCGCGCATGGCACCGATATCTTTGCGACGGCTGACGGAGTGGTCACCCAGGCAGGCTGGCAATCCGGTTTTGGACGCTTGGTGAAAATCAAACACGCCTTTGGAATTGAGACGCTTTACGCTCATAATACCAAGATCCGCGTAAAGGTTGGTCAAAGGGTCTCGCGCGGGGATCATATTGCTGATATGGGTAGCACTGGACGGTCTACCGGAACGCATTTGCACTATGAAGTGCGCGTTAATGGAAAACCTGTTAACCCAATGACTTACATCAAGGCTGCGAGAAATGTTTTCTAAAAGCAAAATCAACGAGCCCGCGTCCAACGCCCAAGAGGCGGCGAAACCCGCGGCACCGGCGAAACCGGCGGCACCTGCACCCGCAGAAAACAAGGCCAGTACCGCGCCAAAGCCCAAGCCTCCGGCATCGGTCCTGTCGTCTGACCTGCACATCACCGGCAACCTCAAGACATCGGGCGACATTCAGGTCGAAGGTACCGTAGAGGGCGACATCCGCGCGCATCTGCTGACCATCGGCGAAACGGCGACCATCAAGGGTGAAGTCACCGCAGACGACGTCGTCGTGAACGGCCGCATCGTAGGCCGTGTGCGGGGCTTGAAAGTACGCCTTACGTCGACTGCACGGGTCGAGGGCGACATTATCCACAAGACCATTGCCATCGAAAGCGGCGCGCATTTCGAAGGCTCGGTGCAGCGTCAGGACGATCCACTGAACCCTGGCCGCAGCGCAAAGCCGGGTGCAAACCCCGCGGCTGAGGTCAAACAGTAACACTCTGCCTGTTGCAGAACGATTGAGCGCCGCAGGTTCCCTGCGGCGTTTTTCTTTGCTCTTGCTGAACGAAAAGGTCGGTATAAAGTCTCTCTATGCTGATCTTTTTCTCTGTCCTGCTGCTGATTGTCGGCTTCTTCCTGTACCGCCATTGGTCAAAATCCCAAGCTCGGCAACGGCTGCTTTCGACATCACTGACCGACCATCAGCGCAAGGTTATCGAACAGCAAGTCCCGCTGATCCGCCGACTGCCCTCTGACCTGCGCGCCAAGCTTGATGGCAAGGTAAACCTGTTTCTGGATCAGGTCCGCTTTTTTGGGTGCGATGGGCTTGAGGTCACCGAAGAGATGGAGCTTGCCATCGCTGCGCAAGCCAGCCTGCTGCTGGTCAACAGTGACCAATGGTACGATCATCTGACCACCATCCTGATCTACCCAAATGCGTTTAAGTCGCGGCAACGCAGGCAGGACGGCTATGTCGTGAGCGAAAAAGAAATCGTTCGCACCGGCGAAAGCTGGGATCGCGGACCCGTGATTCTATCCTGGTCACACAGCCGCAAAGGCGCGGCAAATGACCATGACGGCCAGAACGTCGTTTTGCACGAGTTTGCACATCAGGTCGACGACATGTCCGGCGGAACCAATGGCGTTCCGATCCTGAGCGACGGGCAAAGCTTTGCAGAGTGGGAACGCGTGTTTCTGACTGCCTATGACGCCCATGTAAACGCGGTCGAGCATGGCAGGCATACCGTCATTGACCCTTACGGAGCGGTAGGCCACGAAGAGTTTTTTGCCGTTTCGGTCGAGGTCTTCTTTGAACAACCAAAACAGTTGAAAGCTGCTGTGCCCGAAGTCTATGCACAGCTTTCGAAACTGTTTCGGCTCGACCCCGTGAGTTGGAGTTAAGCCGGTTCAAGCTGTGTAGTTTCGCAAGTAGTTATCAAATAAAGATAATTGAATTATAGTGAAACCCGTTGTTTTCGGGAGGACTTTTCATGTTTCCAAAACTCATGGCCGAATTTTTCGGTACGTTCTGGTTGGTACTCGGCGGCTGCGGGAGTGCAGTATTAGCTGCAGGCGTTGCTGATGTCGGCATCGGTTGGCTGGGCGTTTCTTTTGCGTTTGGACTGACCGTTTTGACGATGGCATATGCTGTCGGGCATATCTCGGGCGGACATTTCAACCCGGCAGTCAGCCTCGGCCTGATGATAGGCGGCAGGTTCCCGGCAAGCGAACTGATCCCCTATTGGATCGCACAAGTGATTGGCGCGATTGCTGCAGCCGCAGTGCTATACCTGATCGTGAGTGGCGCGCCGGGTTTTGAGAGCGTCGGCAGTTTTGCCACTAACGGATACGGCGAGGCTTCACCCGAGGGATATTCGCTGACCTCTGCGCTGGTGATCGAGATCGTGATGACCGCATTCTTCGTCGTGGTCATTCTTGGCGCAACATCCAATTTCGCACCCGAAGGGTTTGCTCCGATCGCTATCGGGCTGTGCCTTACGCTGATCCACCTCATTTCCATCCCTGTAACGAACACATCAGTAAATCCCGCGCGTTCAACTGGTGTCGCTCTGTTTGCTGATGGCCCAGCTTTGGCGCAGCTTTGGCTATTCTGGGTTGCCCCACTAGTCGGTGCCGCTATTGGCGCGCTTATCTGGCAAGCGATGGGCGACGACTAAATACTTGCAATAGGAAAGCCCCGCAGCGATCAACTCCGGGGCTTTTCTAATCATTCAGTGACGGTAACCGTTTTCATAACGTCAGGCTGACCAATCACGGCACCGTTGGGTCCGTCGCCCCGCTTGATCATATCAACCACGTCCATGCCGTCAGTAACTTGGCCAACAACCGTGTACTGGCCGTTCAGGAATGGACCTGGTTCAAACATGATGAAGAATTGCGAATTCGCGCTGTCCGGGTCCTGCGCCCGCGCCATGCCCACCACACCGCGGTCATAGTTGAAGTCCGAGAATTCGGCTGGCAAATCGGGACGATCCGACCCACCGGTGCCCGCCCGGCGCATGTCGCCTCCGATGCGACCGAACTCAACATCCCCGGTCTGCGCCATGAAACCGTCGATCACGCGGTGGAACACCACGCCATCATACTTGCCCTCGGCGGCGAGGGTGCTGATCTGTTCAACATGCTTCGGGGCGAGATCTTCGAACAGATCGACGGTGACCGTCCCATTGGCCCCCTCACCTTCGATCTCGATCTGTAGGCCTGTAGCCAGCGCGGGGCTGGCCAGCAGGACAAATGCTGCGGCCAGTTTATACATCTGCTGCCACCTTGACGCTGATCATGCGGTCAGGGTTCGCAGGCGGCTCACCACGTACGATAGCGTCCACATGCTCCATTCCGTCGATCACTCGACCGTAAACGGTGTATTGGCCGTTCAGGAAGTGATTGTCCTTGAAGTTGATGAAGAATTGCGAGTTCGCCGAGTCTGGGTTCTGCGACCGCGCCGCGCCCAGAGTTCCGCGATCATGCGGAAGCTTTGAGAACTCTGCCGGTACGTTGGGCAGCGACGAGCCGCCAGTTCCCGCCATGCGAATGTTGAACCCGTCTTCCATATCGCCGTGCTGCACGTCGCCGGTCTGCGCCATGAAACCGTCAATCACACGGTGGAAAGCCACATTGTCATATTCACCGCCGCGCGCCAGTTCCTTCATCCGGGCACTGTGCTGCGGTGCCACGTCGGGCAGCAGTTCAATGACGACCTTGCCATCTTTCAGTTCGATGATGATGGTGTTTTCGGGATCCTTGATCTCGGCCATGTGGCCCTCCTGTCGTTTGTCTTGCGCATTTACCTATTCGCCATGCGCCTGAATGCCAAGTGACGCATTGACCTGAGGGCAAAATGCAGGAAAAGAACCGCCTAAATCTGTTTTAAAATACCAAGGATTGCGCGATGGGCTGGAAAACTCTTGACGATATGGACCTGAACGGCAAACGCGTGCTGATACGTGTGGATATCAACGTACCGGTCGCTGACGGGGTGGTGACGGACGATACCCGCATTCAGCGCATCGTGCCGACCGTTCGCGATGTTCTTGCAGCTGGCGGCAAGCCAATTCTGTTGGCTCATTTCGGTCGTCCGGGGGGCGAACGGAAAATGGACCTGTCATTGCAACAACTGGTTCCTGCTCTTGAAACCGCCTTTGGTGCCGCTGTCCGTTTCGCTCCCGATTGCGTCGGTGCCGAGGCTGAACAGGCCGCGGACGCGCTGCCATCGGGTCAGGTTCTGCTGTTGGAAAACACGCGTTTTCACGCAGCTGAAACGAAGAATGACGCCGAATTGGCCGCAGGTATGGCCAAGCTTGGTGAGGTTTACTGCAACGATGCCTTCTCGGCCGCACATCGCGCCCACAGCTCGACCGAGGCTATCGCCCGCCTGCTGCCCTCCTGCGCGGGTCGTTTGATGCAGGCCGAGCTTGAGGCGCTGGAGGGTGCTTTGGGTGATCCCAAGCGGCCCGTGACTGCCGTGGTTGGTGGGGCAAAAGTGTCGACCAAGCTGGAACTGCTAGGCAACCTGATCAACAAGGTGGATTTTCTGGTGATCGGCGGCGGTATGGCAAACACTTTCCTCGTCGCCAAGGGGCTGAATGTCGGCAAGTCGCTGGCCGAAACCGCGATGAAAGACACCGCAGCTGAAATTCTAGCCAAAGCCGAAAGCGCGGGCTGCACGATTGTTCTGCCTTCGGACGTGATTGTTGCCGCAGAGTTTGCAGCCAACGCGGCGTACGAAGTGCTGCCTACCAATCAATGCACCGATGACGGCATGATCCTTGATGCCGGTCCCGAAAGTGTCGCAGCCATCTCGGACATCTTTGCCAAAAGCCGGACCCTGATCTGGAATGGCCCGTTGGGTGCTTTTGAGATCGCACCGTTCAATGCTGCGACCGATGCCGCTGCGCTGAAGGCGGCGGAGCTTACCCGCGCGGGCAAGTTGGTGTCCGTCGCAGGCGGGGGCGATACCGTGGCCGCGCTGAATGCGTCCGGTGCGGCAGCAGATTTCTCGTACATCTCAACAGCAGGTGGCGCATTTCTTGAGTGGATGGAGGGCAAAACCCTGCCGGGCGTCGCCGCGCTGGAAGGGTAATCATCTGGTCCGTTTTGGGCAAATGGCACTGCTCATGGTAGGATCACCGTTCAAGCGGAGATTTTGCCATGAGAGGCCTTGCATTTCTGATAGCTGCCTTGCTTCCACCGTCTGCTGTCGCGCAATCCAGTTGCAATGGCCAAACGCAGTTCGACCTCAATTTCTGCGCCAAGGAAAAGTGGGAGATCGCGGACCGTGAACTCAACCGCATCTGGGGCGAAGTCAAACCTTTGGCGGACACACGCGGCGAGGGTCAGGCCCTGCTGGAGCAGCAGCGCGCGTGGTTGAAGTCACGGGACGCGATCTGCGAGCCCGAGCTATCCGCAGGTGGCAGCGCAGACGCGATGTTCTACTGGAGCTGCATGGAAGAACAGACGCTGGCGCGAAACAAAGTGCTGGAAACACTGCAGTGATTATCAACCACCTACACATGAAAAAATACCAGGTAAGGGATTCACAACCCGAATCACCTGTGACATAGTGCTTTGAGATGCCCGAAAAGGGCACGTTATTGAGGCAAACTTCATACGGCGGTAAACAGAGTGTCCCGTTCTCATCGACCCGGCTTAGGCGCAGTCGTCTTCTTCATGGTGGCATTTATGCTGGGTGTGTACTTCACCTTTGCCGCCGTGCAGGGTGACTATGGCCTGTTCAGACGGGTCGAAATTGCAGCAGAACGGGACGCCCTGTCGCGCGATCTTGCCAAGCTTGAGGCCGAGATCGCGGAAATGGAAAACCTGACACGTCGTTTGTCTGACACCTATCTGGATCTTGATCTGCTGGACCAACAGGCGCGTTCGGTTCTCGGCATGATCCGCTCGGACGAGATTGTCATCCGCTGAACTCGGTCTGATAATGCGTTTCAACTGCTAGCCTTGCCGTAAGCCAAGGGCCGGAGTTCGCACATCCGACACCGCGTAACATTTACCCTCGCAAGATTGACGGAAATGCTTTATGAAATAGTTTAACGCTAAACTATCTGTCCGAAAGGGGGAGATCGCCACAATGGCTGCGCGAAAAACCACAAAGAAACCAAACGTTTCTGCGGAAGAACTCAAAACGTATTACCGCGAAATGCTGTTGATCCGCCGATTCGAAGAAAAGGCTGGTCAGCTGTATGGCATGGGTCTGATCGGTGGGTTCTGCCACCTCTACATCGGGCAGGAAGCCGTCGTCGTGGGCCTTGAGGCCGCCGCCAAAGAGGGCGACAAGCGCATCACGTCCTACCGGGATCACGGTCACATGCTTGCCTGCGGGATGGAGCCAGGCGGTGTGATGGCTGAACTGACCGGACGCATCGGCGGGCTGTCCAAAGGTAAGGGCGGCTCGATGCACATGTTCTCGAAAGAAAAGCACTTTTACGGCGGTCACGGCATCGTCGCCGCGCAGGTACCGCTGGGCGCGGGACTGGCCTTTGCCGACAAGTATAAGGAAAACGGCGGTGTGACCTTCACCTATTTTGGGGACGGTGCGGCCAACCAGGGTCAGGTCTATGAGACGTTCAACATGGCCGCGATCTGGAGCCTGCCTGTGGTGTTCGTGATCGAGAACAACCAATATGCGATGGGTACATCTCAGGCCCGTTCGACTTCGACCAAGGATATCTACCACCGTGGTGAGGCGTTTGGCATTCCGGGTGAAATCGTCGACGGCATGGATGTGCTTGCGGTGAAGGCAGCCGGAGAAAAGGCCGTTGCCCACTGTCGCGCCGGAAAAGGTCCGTACATCCTGGAAATCAAGACGTACCGCTATCGCGGCCACTCAATGTCCGACCCGGCCAAGTACCGAACCCGCGAAGAGGTTCAGAAAGTCCGCGAACAAAGCGACCCGATCGAGCACGTGCGCGAGCTGCTGCTGACCGGCAAGCACGCAACCGAGGAGGATCTGAAGGCGATCGACAAGGAAATCAAAGAGATCGTCAACCAGGCCGCCGAATTCTCAAAAGAAAGCCCCGAGCCTTCCGTCGAAGAGCTCTGGACCGATATTTATGCAGACGAAATTCCGCAGGAGGCCGTGTAATGGCGACCGAGATCCTGATGCCCGCCCTGTCCCCGACCATGGAAGAGGGCACGCTGGCCAAATGGCTGGTCAAAGAAGGCGATACCGTTTCTTCAGGCGACATCATGGCCGAGATCGAAACTGACAAGGCAACGATGGAATTCGAAGCAGTCGACGAAGGTATCGTCGGTAAGATTCTGATCGAAGAAGGCACTGAGGGGGTTAAGGTCAACACCCCCATCGCGATCCTGGTCGAAGAAGGCGAAGACGCGTCCGCCCTGCCCGAGGCTGCGCCCGCAGCCGCAGCGGAGGCTGAGGCCGCCCGAGCGGCGGTTGAGGCCTCGGCTCCTGCCGCATCATCAGCCCCTGCCGCTCCGAAGGTCGATCTGTCGCCTGACTGGCCCGCCGACGCGGAAATGGCGCAGCAAACCGTGCGTGAAGCGTTGCGCGATGCGATGGCCGAAGAGATGCGCAGCGACGCAGATGTTTACCTGATGGGCGAAGAGGTCGCCGAGTACCAAGGCGCCTACAAAGTCTCTCAGGGTCTTCTGGACGAGTTCGGCAGCAAGCGCGTGATCGACACCCCGATCACCGAGCACGGCTTTGCCGGGATCGCCGTTGGTTCAGCCTTTGGCGGATTGAAGCCGATTGTTGAGTTCATGACCTTCAACTTCGCCATGCAGGCGATTGACCAGATCATCAACTCTGCCGCCAAAACGCTGTATATGTCCGGTGGTCAGATGGGCTGCCCCATCGTTTTCCGTGGTCCTAATGGTGCTGCCGCCCGCGTGGCTGCTCAACACAGTCAGGACTACGCCGCATGGTATATGCAAATCCCGGGTCTGAAGGTCGTTATGCCCTATTCGGCAGCCGATGCAAAAGGTCTGTTGAAATCGGCAATCCGTGACCCCAACCCGGTGATCTTTCTGGAAAACGAGATCTTATACGGTCGCTCGTCCGATGTGCCGCAAGTCGATGATCTGACCATCCCGCTGGGCAAGGCCCGCATCTGGCGCGAGGGATCGGATGTAACCATCGTCAGCTTTGGCATCGGTATGCAATACGCATTGGAAGCCGCCGACAAACTGGCCGAGGAAGGCATCAACGCCGAGGTACTCGACCTGCGCACCCTTCGTCCAATGGATACGGGTGCAATCATCAACTCGGTGATGAAAACCAACCGCCTGGTAACCGTCGAAGAAGGTTGGCCGCAAGGTTCCGTCGGCAGCTACATCAGCTCGGTCGTGATGCAGGAAGCGTTCGACTACCTTGATGCGCCCGTAATCAACTGCACCGGTAAGGATGTTCCGATGCCGTATGCAGCAAACCTGGAAAAACTGGCCCTGATCACCACCGATGAGGTGATCGCCGCCGTCAAACAAGTGACCTACCGGTAAGGAGCGACAGACAGATGCCCACCGAAATTCTGATGCCCGCCCTTTCACCGACGATGGAGGAAGGCACACTTGCAAAATGGCTGGTCAAGGAAGGCGATACCGTGTCCTCCGGCGACCTACTGGCCGAGATTGAAACCGACAAGGCAACGATGGAGTTCGAGGCTGTCGATGAAGGCACCATTGGCAAAATCCTGGTCCCCGAAGGCTCTGAAGGAGTAAAGGTCAACACCGCAATTGCGGTTCTGCTGGAAGAGGGTGAAAGCGCCGATGATATCGCTGCCACACGCGCAGCAGCACCGGAGGCTTCGCCAGAAGCCGCCGCAGGCAACGAGGCCGCCGCTCCTGCGGCGTCCGAGGCGCCTGCCCCTGCCCCGACTGCTCCGGTCAAAGCGGATGGTGGTCGCATTTTCGCATCTCCGCTGGCTCGCAGGATTGCCGCTCAGAAAGGACTTGACCTATCGCAGATCAAGGGGTCCGGGCCGCATGGCCGTATCGTCAAAGCAGACGTTGAAACTGCGACCGCATCTGCTCCGGCGTCCGCACCTGCCTCGGCTCAGGCAGCACATGCACCCGCAGCCGCCCCGGCAGGACCATCAGCGGATGCAGTCGCCAAGATGTACGAAGGTCGGGAATACGAGGAAATCAAACTCGACGGTATGCGCAAAACGATTGCCGCACGCCTGTCCGAAGCCAAACAGACCATCCCGCATTTCTACCTGCGCCGCGACATCAAGCTGGACGCGCTGCTGAAATTCCGCGGCCAGTTGAACAAACAACTGGAAGGCCGTGGCGTAAAGCTCAGCGTTAACGACTTTATAATCAAAGCTGTCGCTAACGCTTTGCAGCAGGTCCCTGAATGCAACGCAGTTTGGGCCGGTGACCGCGTATTGCAGCTGAAACCTTCGGATGTGGCCGTTGCTGTGGCGATTGAGGGCGGCTTGTTCACCCCGGTCTTGCAGGATGCTGACACAAAATCTCTGTCAGCTCTGTCAACTGAGATGAAAGACCTTGCAGCCCGTGCCCGCGACCGCAAACTGGCCCCGCACGAATACCAGGGCGGGACCTTCGCGGTCTCGAACCTAGGCATGTTCGGCATCGACAATTTCGACGCAATCGTGAACCCACCCCACGCGGGTATTCTTGCAGTCGGCACCGGCCTTAAAAAGCCAGTGGTGGGCGATGACGGAGAGTTGACGGTCGCCACCGTGATGTCGGTTACCATGTCAGTTGATCATAGAGTCATTGACGGCGCGCTTGGCGCACAATTGCTACAGGCTATCGTCGATAGTCTCGAAAACCCGATGGTCATGCTGGCCTAACAGCGACACCCTGTTTGAACCCCAAAAAAACCCCTCAATTGGAGGGGTTTTTTATGCGCTGCGGCATGTGTTGATGTTCCTGTGACGAAACGCTGAATTGTGTCCAAAGTCTAACGGGGTACATTTCTCGTTCTGTTTGCGAGTCAGCTGGTCGAAATCAAAAAGCGCGCCTTGTGGGGCGCGCTTAAATCTCAAAGTCTCGCTACCCGTTCTTGCCCAGCATGTGATCCATCGAGATGGAAGGCTGATCACAACCTGCCTCACCAACGATCTTGGCTGGAATGCCAGCAACCGTTTTGCAGGCCGGCACGTCTTGCAATACGACGGAGCCCGCAGCGATACGGCTGCAACGTCCAACCGAAATATTACCAAGCACCTTGGCCCCGGCACCAATAAGCACGCCATCTCCTATTTTTGGATGGCGGTCTTCTTCTTCCTTACCTGTTCCGCCCAATGTAACGGAATGCAGCATCGAAACATTGTCCCCTACCACGGCCGTTTCACCAATGACGATGGAATGCGCGTGGTCGATCATGATGCCCTTGCCAATTTTTGCGGCGGGATGGATGTCGGTTCCGAAGATTTCGGACGAACGCATCTGGAAGAAATATGCCAAATCATGGCGCCCTTTCCGCCAAAGCCAATGCGCAACGCGGTAGGTCTGCATGGCCTGATAGCCTTTGAAATACAGGACCGGTTGCAACAAGCGGTGGCAGGCTGGATCACGTTCGTAAACGGCCATCAGGTCTGCACGCGCCGCCTCAATCAGCGTGGGGTCATCCGCATATGCTTCGTCCACGACCTCGCGCAGGACCATCATCGACATTTCGTTCGAACACAGCTTGGCCGAGATGCGATAGGACAGAGCCCGACCCAGGCTGCGATGGTGCAATATGCAGGCATGCACTAACCCGCCCATCAACGGCTCATTTTCGACAGCCGCTTGGGCTTCGCTCGTAATACGTGTCCAGACCGGATCAACCGGTGTCACATGACTGCGCTTTTCCAACATAACTATTGTTCCTTTGCTGCGCTTAGCATGCCATTTAGTTGGTAAAACGCCAAACGCAAACCCGTGATCGGTATGGTAACAAAAAAATATGAAACGGAATAAACCGGTTACAAGGCCAAAAGGGGCCTATGAATTTGCATCTGAGAGCAAAAAATCCCATCGCATTAGCAGCGAGTTGCAAGAAACAGGCCCAGGTGGCGCAGGACCAGTTCGAAGCACCGACAATAGTGCAGATCATCAAAACAAGGCTCATCAGCCAACGGTCTGTTACGTGCGACGGCCATCAATGAGCCATTGCCGAACTTGGGGTGCAGTTGTCCTGTCTGGGAAACGTGTTTGTAGGCCAGTTGAGCTTCGCGGAACATGCGAGCACACAAGCTTTCACGATCTTCCAGCGGCGCGGCCAGCAAAGCCCGCGCCGCCGCGCTGACGTCCCCGTGTAGTACAGGACGCATCGTTTGGCCTACCCAACTGTCAGGCTGGCGTACAAGCCCGACCCGTAGCTGGCCGATACCTGCGCAACCCGAACGCTGTACGCGCCGCTGACACCATCTGCCGCTTGCGCCGCGGTGGGGTAAAACAAGGTCGGCTCAGTTACGACCTGTTCCCGCACCAAAGCACCATTCACGCTTATTTGAACAAGATAGGATTCGTTCTCCTCTGCCAGCGGCACGTCCAGCCCTGCCCAATAATCTCCGTCCAGACGGGTTCGGCGTATCCAGGACAATTGATCACCGGATGGCGTGTGCTTTGCGCATAGGTGAACCGGCGCGTATGGGCGCAGTCCGTTTCCGTCGAACGCCTCGACCAAGTGTACAAAAGATGGGTCTTCATAGCCACGTGTCGCGGGTCCAATGCGATAATGCTTGGTCACGCGCCGCTCGGATCGCAACAGATTGGTTTGGTATACGCGTTGATCAAGCAAAACGAACATCGATCCTTCGGGCCAAACTTCGGGAATGATTGCATCTGTTCCAAGCTGACCACGCAACCGGCTGGACAAGGCGTACATGCCCGCCTCTTGCAAATTTGCCTCGGCGAATTGAAAAACTTCCCAGTTTCCAGGCGTGCCATCCCCAATCGCAGCCAGATTGGCACCATTTAGCAGCGCCTCTTGGGTGCGGGATTCCAGCAAACCGTCGACAAGCCTAACACGCAGAGCCGCCCCTTCATCCCAGATGCCTGCGCTTGCGCGTTTAAGCGGCGTTTCAGTAAAGCCAATCACTGCCTGTCCGGGAATGACGTCTTGCAATGCATAGCCTTCGTCGCCTGATGCCGAATAGACCGCTACGCTGCCAGGCCACGGATTTGCCGATGCGGCCAGATACGGGGCATGCGGTGTTTCCGACCCGGTGATCAGCGGAAGATCCATAAATACGGGTAAAACAGGCACTGGTGCAACGAAGGGTTTTTCGGAAACCGAGTCGTCCGGCAGATTCGAAGGCGCATAGACATCCGGTTCAACCCGGACCGCTTCGACCAACTGCAAATCAGACTGTTCGAACCGGTCGATGCGGTAGCGCGCACTCTGGCCCTCATTAGTCAGGCTGACGACATCACCTGCACCCAAATGCAGCATCGACGGCGGCAAGGCAAATCTTGCTGTCTCGCGCGCAGTACGCGCCTCACTCAACCACCGTTCGGCGGTCTGTCGACCTTCGGCTCGTGTCATCGACAAAGGAAACTCGTTCACCGATACTGAATGCGTTTCATTGTCCGGCAAGATGGCCTCTTCCGAAACGACGTCATGATCCGCATCGGATTGAACAAAGCTAATGCGCACACGGCCAGTCATCTCGGCCTCTGCCTCGCGGCGAAACTCGACACGTCCAGTGATTTCAGGGCTGTCAGCCAGAACGTCGCTTGCAAGCTCTTTGGCCCCGTGACCGCCGCGCATCTGAAACCGCAATAAACCGTCCCGCTCGATCGCATCGAAACCATAGCGCAGCATCAACGGCTGCAAAGCTGCGCGCGCAGTAGAGACATCCTCGACCATGTACCCTCTCACAACCCCGTAAAGGCGAGAAACATCAATATCCGTAACACCAGCGCCGTAGCAGATTTCCGCAACGACCGAGGCCAAAGTCCGCGTGCCCGATCGCCCGTTCAACCAGTGACCACGTGGATAGTTTTCCCCATCGCTCCACTGGCTTCGTAGATTTGGAAAAGCAGGAAAGGGACGCGCATCCCAAGCCCATATGTAGGCGTTCGACATATCCACCATCTGACCGCCATACTGATCGGAAACGGGGTTCACGTGGGGATCAGACCAGTAGCCAAGCATAGCCTTCAGGTACTGCACCTGCATAAAGTCGTCGCGTGCACCATTTGAATATCGCGGAGTACTGGATTCCGACGACTTGGGGTCAAGAAACTTGTTTGGTTGATTGCTTCCCTTGTCGATCGCCGCGCAACCCAGTTCCGTGAACCAGATCGGCTTGGATCCAGGCAGCCAATCCGTCGGGTCCGTTTGCCGGACACCGCCAATGCGTTCATGGTGGCGGTTCGACCACCAGTTTCGCAAATCCTTATACCGCCAGACCCACGGCTCATCGTGTTCATGATCCGTGATTGGCGTCCGAATCTGCGCTTCGGCTTCCTCGGGTGAGGCATAGAACCAGTCGTATCCTTCACCGCCCTCGATATTTCCGCGAAGATAGTCGAGATCATAGATCGCATCGGCTCCGACCTGTCGGTCCAGGTGATCCTCGCCGTTCCGCCAGTCGGACAACGGCATGTAATTGTCGATGCCAACAAAGTCGATATTCTCGTCGGCCCAAAGCGGATCGAGGTGGAAATACCTGTCCCCTGTTCCATCGCTGGGCTGATAGCCAAAGTACTCACTCCAATCCGCCGCATAGCCGATTTTCGCGTCCGGCCCCAATATCTCACGCACATCCGCGGCAAGCGCCCGAAACTGCGCGACAGCCGGAAAACCGGAAAGGCCACGGATTTGCGTCAACCCCCGCATCTCAGAGCCGATGCAGAACGACTCCACCCCACCGGCTGCCTTGCACAACGCCGCATAGTGCAGGATAAACCGGCGAAAGCCCCATTCCTGCGGACCATTATAGGCGACAACACCGTCGCCGATGTCAAAATCGCTCGCACGTGCAGCACCGAAGAAAGAAGCTACCTGTGCATCCGCCGCTGCGGTCTGATCCGGCGATCCTTCCCGCCCCGGAGCGATGCTTAACGTGATCCGCCCACGCCACGGCAGGTGTGGCTGGCTGTCCGAGCCTGACCACGGATCGGGCAAACCGTTATCCTGCAGTTGGTCCATCAGGATAAACGGATAAAACATCACGCGTTTTCCGATGCTTTTCATGTGCTGGATCGCCTGTATGACGGACTGGTCCGCTGGTGTCGCACCGTAAACGGGACGTTCATCTGCATGCCGAACCGCCTCGGCTGTTTGACGGTTCAGCCCTGCCACGGACCAGGGCATGTTTTCCCCCTCAATATCCTTATGCAAAACCTTCGGCTGTATCTGACATTGCCCGCACCGCAGGTCGCCCCCAAACCACGACACGATTAGCGAAGCCGCATCACAGGCTGGCAGTTCGACTTGCAGCGCCCGGACCGAGGTCACCAGATCCGGCAGCCCCGAAGCAGAGTTGACATTCGCGGCCCAGCTTTGCCCCCGCCCCTTGGTGTAGTTGATCTGTTCGCTGGCCAAGGCGTATTCGCCGGTGCCGGGCATCAATGCGACGCCCCGGACCGTTTTCGACAGTGCATCAGATGTGTCCGGCAAATCCGGCTGTTCTTGTCGCACGACTTCAAACGAAAACTGCGGCACCCTGTTTCCAAAAGATGCCAGTTGAAGATCTTCGATGACGACGTAGGCTGTCCCGCGATAGGCTGGAACACTGTCTGAACCTTCGATGGCTTCAATCAGGGGATCGGGCAGTTGATGATTGTCGCCCGTATAAATCCGCATGTTCAGACCCGCACGTTCCAACTCTTCTCCGTCCGCCCAAATACGTGAGACGTCCGAAATCTGGCCGGCACCTACCGCTATGGCCAGCGAGATCGAGTAGCTGTAGCTGTGCGTGGTTGTCGTGACCTCTGGCGATTTAGGAGAGCCCTTGCCACCACCGCCACCTTGGGTGGTCGTGCTCGTGCTCTTTGTCTCAAGAAAATCCGAGGCCCAGATGACCTGACCACCCACACGCATACGCCCATAGATCGTTAAGACCGGGGCGCCCTCTCCGGTCTCTGTCAGGCGAAATCGGTCCAGGCGTCCCGTCTCAACGACTTCGCTGCCGCCACCCATAACCGACTGCCCCATCAAACGCTGATCAATGACCCGACCCAGTGTCGCACCAACAGCACGCCCAACAACGGCCGAGGACAACCCCGCAACAGTGCCGCCGATTGCGCCACCGACCGCAGCACCGGCTGCAGACAGAATTATTGTTGCCATTCACTTGTCCTCCAGCGGAAATTCAAAACAGGCAACCACCCGGCGTCGCCAGGGGTTGCTCAGCGTGCTTTCGACGACTCCGTACCCGGAATAGGCGTGGACAAAGCGCGGCACGGGTTCTGTTTCACTGACGATACCTACATGCTTGGCGACGCGACCGTCGCGCATGCGAAACAACAGGACATCGCCGGTCATCACATTGTCGGCTTTCTTTTCGATCAGATGACGGCGTGCAGCAGCCCACATTCGTTCTTCGCCCTGCGGTTCAGACCAATCCATGCTGTAGGTTGGTACAGCTTCGGGTTCGTTCCCAAGCAAAGCGCGCCACACACCGCGCAAAAGGCCCAGGCAATCCGTACCGACCCCCTTGACCGACGCCTGATGCACATAGGGTGTGCCCAGCCAACGGCGCGCCTCATCCACCACAACCTGCCTATGCGCGCTCATCGTCTGCTCCCCCCGGTGTTCGGGTTGCTTTGCTTGGGGACGGCCATCATCCAGTCTTCTCCTGGAAGATCAGGGAAGCCTTGAAAGTTAATGAAATTATTAAACTTCTTGCGACACGCATCCATGCCTTTATCGCAGCCAGCAGTCAGCCTGACGCGATCGCCAACAGCCAGACCACCCGTGATACCGGACCACAGCTTGATGTTGCGTCCACCCGCCAGCCGTTCATCTTCCTTGATCGAGGCCCACAGCCCTTGCGCTTGTCCAGAGACTACGTCCACCCTGCCGTGCTTAAACCACGCTGTGTCCGGCCCTTCGGCACCTTTTACTTGCAAAACGGCGTGTGAAACCAAACTTACAATTTCGGCCTCTGACTGATAGCCGGGCGTATTCAGATTAAACATGCAAGCCTCATCCCCCAGAACCGCCGTACACGGTTTCTGATAAATCCGGCCCAACGGTCGGTTCAGCAAATCCGTCAGGCCGCGCAATTCTGCATGGAACGCGCCGCCAGCACGGCGCATTTCACCGATCGAGCCCTTGAACTGCAGTAATCGTTGTTCGGGCTTTGCCCAATTGACCAACCAAGCGCGCACCTCGGCGCCATCGAAACGGCCCGCCTCAATGTCCTGCTCAGTAACGGCTGCATCAGACAAGGCACCCATTGCCTCAGAGTTATCAATGGACAGACCGGTGGCCTGCTCGATGACCGAGGCAGTCAGGCCGGTACTGGCTTTGAATTCAATCCCTTCAAAGCTCAGCTTCATGTCGTGGTCCGTAAAACCGTATTCTTGCCCGTCCCTACGCCGGATAGCCCAACACCGACAGGTTGTGGTCAGCCCACTTTGTAGGTGGGCGTAGAGTCCTTGCTTATCACCATTCATCAGACACGCACCTCGACCACTGGAACATTAGGTACGTCACCCGCTTGAAAGCTGGCTACACTGGTCTGGATTTTGTCCGTGTCGAAACGAACCGGAACGTCAAACTCAAACCCGGCAGTCACCTCGACCTCTTCCGGCGGTGGCGCTGAAAAGGTTACAAGCCCGCTCGCAAGGTCTATTTCAAAGTCTACTCCTTCGCGCATCTGATCTTGTTCCAGCCCGACTTGGACCGTCCCCAAAACGGGTTTGACGATGGGACGGACATAAGTTAACCCACCAGAACTGTAGGTTTTCACCAACTGAAACGCAGTACGGGTTCCATCGCCTCGTGCTATGACCTGATCGCCTTGAGTTACGTCTGCGGTTGCCGGACCGGACTTGTAGTCCGACCAGTCTTTCCACCGAAAGCCAAACATTTGCCCCTGACGAGCCTCAAAGAACGAAACCAGCGTTTCGATATCGTCCAGCGATCGCATCCCCAGCCCGGCGTCATAGCGACGACGCGAGTGCGCCCAGGGCGTGTTGCGCTCTTCGAACCCGTTGGCAAGCGTCACGATATCGGTTCGCCGCTCGGGACCACCAACCGAACCAAAGCTCAGACTGGCGGGAAATCTTACTTCATGAAAATTCATCTGCTGCTCTCTCGTGTTACCTGTTTCGATTGCCACGTCCCAGCGCGCGGCCCATCTGAGCGGCAATCTGCCCCTGGCTGCGCCGGAAGCCCTGCACATCCGGTGTTGTGATGTTCATCACCACGTTCACTGCGCGGCCGGCACCGGATGTGCGCACGCCGAGTTTGCCGTCGGGACCGCGCGCCAGCGGCATGATGGCCTCTGGTCCAGCCTCGCCCATCAGACCGGTACCGCCGCGCATTGGAAATGTCGTCGGGCCACTGATCACGCCGCCATTGGCAAAGGGCATCACCCGCCCCTGAGAAAAGCTGCCGCCATCTGCAAAAGGCAGGACTCCTTGCACGAAACTGCCGACCGTATTGGCCAGCATGCCCCCAAAATGATCTGTCACGGGCTTGATTGCCGCCGCATATGCTGTCTGAATCATCGAGTTTTTCAGCACGCCCAGCGCGTCGGACAGGTTCATCCCATCCAGCACCACACCATCGAAAGCCTTACGCAATCCGCCGGACATACCGCGCTCAAGTGTTGCAACGTCTTTGCCTGTCTCTTCAAATGCTGCGCCAATGCGTTTCATTTGACTGTCAAAAGCCGCAGCCATCGACGCCGCATCCCCAAGCGAGTCACCCAGTGCCTCACCCCGTTCCTGCAGGTCGTCCAAACCATCACGATCCGTCATCACGGTCTCCTTGTTTTTTGTCCGGGTAAGCCGCAAGCAGCGCGTCAAGACCCGCCCGGTTCATCGCTGGCAGCCCTGCGCCCTGTCCTAACATCAGCCTCAACTCTGCCGGGGTCAGACGCCAGAATTGATCCGGCGTCAGACGCAAGCCAATGAAACCCGCACGCATAAGGGCGGGCCAGTCGAACCCATTCATGCGCCACCAGGTACCATGAAGGCGCGAGCCAGCAGCTCAGCCGCGGCCCGTACACCAGCCATCGGCCCACCTTCGATCTCGGCACGCAGCAAGTCGGCTTGGGCTACATTGGCCCCACCGCCGCGCAGCCCGGCCACGATCAACGCCAGTACGTCACCGCTGGAATAGACTCCGCCTTCGAACCGCTGGACCAAGTCCACCAAAGACCCCGTACCCAGTGCCTGCTCCAATTCAGCCAAAGCGCCCAGCGTCAGCTTGAGCACCCTCCGTTCCCCATCGATGGTCAATGCCACCTCGCCCGTCCACGGATTAGCCATCGATTACAGCGCCGTGAATGCCAGCGCGCCGGCGCTCGCCAAGCTCATCTCATACGTTGCCTCGCCATTATGTGAGCCTGCGTACTCGATTCCGGTCACCTGAAACGCCCCTTCGACGATGCCAAAATCAGGGATAATGACTTGAAAATTGGGCGTTTCCCCATCAAAGAACAGCTGTCGCGCGCGTTCGTCCGTGTCGGCGTCTTTGAAAACCCCCGATCCAGAAATCGCGGCGGATTTCACCCCGGCCCCCGACAAAAGCTCACGCCAGCCACCCTGACTTTCAAGGCTGGTAACATCCACGCTTTCCGCGTTGAAACTGACCCGCGTGGCCCGCAAACCCGCGATCGTCTCGAACAGGCCCGAGCCGTTCATATCCACTTTGACCAACAGGTCTTTTCCGTTTTGGGCAGCCATGTACTCTCTCCGTTGATTGGTTAGTCATCTTCCACGCGGGCGCGGAATTTCAGGTCGATCTGGCGAACTGCGCCGCCAGTACCTGTGCGACGGGCCGAAGCGCGCTCGAACCACAAACCGACCAGCCGCCCGCGATCCAGCGTCAGCGCCGCACCTTCAAGCGCATCGCACACCGCTCCGGCCAATGCTTTGGCGGCACCAAACCCGCCGGCCTCGGATATCACCGACACAATGAAGCGATGCGTCGCCCCTACGCCAGATTGGTCCGAGGCGTCGCGCACCTCTTCCGGTCCCAGCGTGACATAGGCCTGGGGCACCGACCCCGCAGGTACCGCGTCGTAAATCGCGCCATCCGAGAGCGTGTTGACCTGCGCATCATCCGTAAGTCTTTGAAACACCGCCGCTTGCAAGGCGGCTGAAACGCCGTAGCTCATGCCGCGACCTCCTCATCTGCAAAACAGGTCAGGTATTGACCGCGGGGGTCACGGTCCGCGACAGCGCGGATCACAAAACGACGCGATCCCTCTGCAAAACGCTGATCTGGTGAAGGCCGCATCGTTGTCTCCTTGGGTGCACCGCGAACCACGATCCGATACCCGACACGTGATATGGGCACGCCCGCCACCTGACGCTCAGACCCGCTGCGCGCAGTGATCTCGGCCCAAACGGTACCCAGCGCCTGCCAGGTCTCGGTGTATCCACCCGCGCCATCAGCCGTACGGACTGGCGCCTCAAGCACAAGCTTTCGGTTCAGTTGTGGCTTTTTCATCAAGCCACCCCTGCGCCGAAGCGGACCGTGCGATAGCGCTGGATCAGGCTGGTCACACCAAACGGCATGCAACCTGCACCAAGGGCCGTTTCGTCCCGATATTCGTAGTAGTGCGCCGCCAGCAGCAGCACTGCCTGCCCCAGATCAGCTGGCAAGCCAGACCAATCCACCGACATACCTGCGATAAAGGCGATCTTGGCCGTGCCACTAGTTGCAAGTCTCGGCAACATCAAGCCAGTCGGGCGCAGCCGGGGGCGCTGGCTGTCTTGTTCCAATCGGTAAGCTTCCAGCGCGATTGCGCTTTCCGCGCCCGCTGCGTCAAAGACTGAAACCGCTTTCACTGCTTTCACTGGGGCGACCGGCAGCACTTCGCCTGCAGAGTCACGCCACGCATTCAGGGTCCATGAAAATTCGCGTTCAATCAGCACCTTGCCGGTGCGCGCCTCAATCGCTGCGATCGCTGCCCGCAGAAAGCCATTCAAAACCTCGTCCTGCACGCTGCCTTCGGCAAAGCCGGTTCCCAGCCGCAGATGCGCCTTGAACTGATCCACCGGCAGCGCCGCATCCGCGATGGCGGTTTCTTCGATCAACATCATCCATTCACTCCGCAATCTCGGCCCCGCTACGGGGGTCGTCACTTCAGTAAACTGGCGGGCACGTGCCGCCCCACGTTGCTCGGACGGAGGGGAGCAGCTAGACAACGCGGGGGATCTCACCCCAGCCCGCGCCCGCCGTCCGAAAGGCCGATTTCCGGCCCCTCGGATCCGTCACCGCTTAGGCGATGCCGAATTTCACAAGCTTGATTGCGGCAAAGTCGCTCACATCACCGCCAACGCGTTTGGTCGCGTAGAACAGGACATGCGGCTTGGCGCTGAAGGGGTCGCGCAGCACCCGCAGGTCAGGACGTTCGGCGATGGTGTAACCGGCCTGGAAGTCACCGAAAGCGATCGAGAAACTGTCGGATGCCGCATCCGGCATGTCCTCGGCGATCAAAACGGGATAGCCCATCAGACGCGCGGGCTCACCCGCCGCCAGCCCGTCCGACCACAAAAAGCGGCCATCGCTGTCCTTCAGCTTGCGGATCAAACCAGCGGTCTTCGAGTTCATGACGAACGTGCCATTGACCCGGTACTGCGCGCCCAGTGCATAGACCACGTCAACGATGGCATCGGCATCAACACCGCCATCAATGCCTGTGGGAACATACCCAAGGTTGCCCCATGCCCAGACGTCATTATCGACCTTGGCGTGGTTCAGAATGCCTTTGGGCTTGTCTACACCATCACCACTGATAAAGGCTGACGCTTCGGCGCGGGCAAACTTGTCGGCGATGCGACCGGCCAGCCAACCTTCGACATCGAACGCACTGTCGTCCAGAAGACGTTGCGAAGCTTTGGGAAGCGCGCTCAGTTCGTGCAGCGCGATTGAAATACGGTCAATCGACGGGGTCGCGGTTTCGGTAGCAGACGAAGCCTCATCCGCCCAACCAGCACCAACATCCGTATGGTCGATCAGAACATCGAACGAGTTCGCCTCGACATTCACGACCGATGCAATCGAACGGATCGAAGCAGTGGATTTCAGCACCGACTTGATCATCTCAGCCGTCTGCGGGTCAACCAGATAACCACCGTCGCTGTTGACCGCGCTGGTCAGAGACTTAGCCTCCATCTCCAGACCACGAAGGCCGTCATCGTTACCCGAACGGACATAAGCATCAAAAGCTTTTTGGTGCGGCGCGCCGTCAAGGGTCGAGGCCGCAAGGTGCGGACGCGCCGCGATGGTTGATTTACGATCCAGCATTGTCAGTCGCTCTTCTGTCTGTTGCAGTTTGGTTTTCACTTCAGCCTTCAGGCCCTTGAATTCATTTACGAAGCCGGTCATCGCCTGCTTCACCTCCTGAACCAGGGGCGCACCCTCTCCGGTCAAGGCCGGGGTCTCGGTCTTGCTCATCAGCACTTCCATTCTTTGGGTGGGTTTGAGGCGCGCTAGGGTCGCGCCAGCTCCTGCCGGGCGTCATTGAACACCTCGGCAATATTGCGCCAGGTATCCTCGGCCGCAGGCTCAGTGCCTTTGGCCGCCACCCGCGCACTGGGCAGCATCGGGAAGGTTACCAAAGAAACCTCCCACAGCTCCAGTTCCGTCAGGACCCTCTGGCCCTTGTCATTCTTCACGGCCCGCTTTGTACGATAGCCAATCGACAGGCCGTCCATAGCACCTGCTCGGATCAGTTCCGCCGCTTCACGGCCCTTTTGAGTGCTTTCCAACAGTCGCCCCTTGACCCATAGGCCCCGGTCATCTTCGCGCACTTCGTCCCAGACGCCGATAGGCTGCGCAGGATCGTGCTGCCACAGCATCTTGACCCGCTGACCCGCCTTAGCCAGCCCCGCAAGTGACGCGCGATACGCACCTTTCTGCACGACGTCACTGCCCTGATCCACGTGACCAAACAGGCTGGCATAGCCCTCGATTATTGCGTCGTCCGATACCGACAACCCATCTCCAAAGCGTGCGAATTTATGTTCTAAATCCACTAATAACTCCTCATAAGCCATTGACCTTACGGTGCTACCGAAAGAAATGACTGAAACGCTTGTGCAAGGATCACGGCTGCCACACCGTAAACAGTCAGCCACAGCCGCCGCTCAAGTCGCTCCATCATCTCTTCGATCTGATCCAACCTCTTGCACAGATGCGCGTGCTGAATTTCGGCCACTCTTTCATGCGCTGCCAGGCGCAAGCCTGGCGCGCAATCAAACGGGGGATACCCCTCAGCCATCCGAATCCTCCGCCAGCGCCGGCAGGCCCAGCAGAGATCGTTTCTCGACGTCCGTCAGGAAATCGGCATTGCTGACGCGGGTCCACTGCGCGTCCCGCTCGGTCGCCAGCGCGGGCACCTGATCCAGATCGGGTTTCAGCATCAGATCCTCACCAGAAAAGCCCGAGAGCCACTCTGACACCGCCGCCGCCACCCGCGTCACCAGGGGCAGAACTGTCAGGCGATAAAACGCCCGGTTGGCCTCCTGATAGTTCGAATAGGTCGCGTCGCCTTGAATTCCCAGCAGCATCGGCGGGACACCGAAGGCCAACGCGATCTCGCGGGCGGCGGCTTCCTTGGTCTTTTGAAACTCCATATCCGAGGGCGAGAAGCCCATCGGCTTCCAATCCAACCCTCCTTCCAGAACCATCGGACGGCCAGCATTCCGCGCGCCCCGATAGTTCTGCTCAATCTCATCAGACAGACGGCGGAACTGATCCTCGGCCATCACCCCGTGACCATCGCCGCCCTTCCACACCAGAGCCCCCGAAGGCCGTGCCGCGTTATCCAGCAACGATTTCGACCAGCGTGACGCGCTGTTATGTACATCTATCGCCATGGCCGCCGCCTGCATCGGCGAAAACCCGTAGTGGTCATCCTGCGGGTGGAAGGACTTAATGTGGCAGATAAATTCTGCCGGGAAACGGTGTGTTTTTCCACCAGCTGTGTAGTCATAGGCCTTGGGCCAGCCATCCGCGCCGGGTACCACGCTCATCCGGTCGGATCGCAGGACGTGCAGTTCAACCGGAAGCCCATCTTCGGCCTGGACCGCCTCGATATATGCGTTGCCGGACAACAGAAGCTGGCCAAACACGGCCTCCATCAACTCCGCCCGCCCTTGCGCTGCGTTCGGACGGCGCATTAATGTCAGCATGGGATGCGTTTCGAACCGCTGCTCGCGATCCTGCAACACCAGAGGCAAAGCCGCCGCCGCCTCGGCAATCAGCTTGACCGAGCGGAACCCCACCGGGTTTCCCGAAAACCCCGTCCGCGTCAGCGTTACCGTGTCCCGAGGGCTCCACGCCACGCGCCCACCGGTCTGCCACGCCACCACCGGTCCCGCCGCGCTCGCCTTAGCCTCAGGCGCTTCCCCGGCCGCTCCGCGACGTAAGAAATCGAATACCATCTGTGCTCCTTTCTGCCGCCGCTCTGCCCGGCTTGTTGAAAGGAGTTATGACGGAAAGAAGTTTAGGGCTTGGGAATGGGGCGTACGGGCGTTGGGCAACGGGGACGAGCGCAGGAACTATTGCGAAAACGACAGTTGTTTCTATTTCACCAAATCCGTCAAAACAGTAGAAAGAGAGGATTAGACCGCGTATTAAACAAACATGTTGGCTGAATTATTCAAACGACTAAAGCTTAGTGGATTATGGCCATGGATAAGTCTGGCAATCGTCCTGATCGCTGCACTGTTTGGTGGCATGACAGGCGACGTTTGGATGCTGGCGGTAATTCTCATTCTCGTCGGTAGCATGTTCGCTGGCGTCGCGATTGGCGGGCGCGTTGCACGTATTCTCAACCGGAACCTATTCAAACTGGGTCTCAGCTACGAAAGCCGGTTGGTTCAATCGTTTCAGGTATTCGGGTTCCTGTCGTTTCCTACCGCCTTCAGTTGGTTTGCAAATGCTTTCTTCGAAGCTGGAATAAAAATGGACACGCTTGGGCAACACATGTTTTGGAACTGCATAATCAGTGCCGGCGCATTTTGGCTTAAGCCCGATGAACCTGAGAGGCCAAACTAATTGTTAAATGGCGACCAGAAGACTTGGTCGCCCCAACCAAGGCATTTTCGGCTCTACATGGGAGTCCCTCACAAACTCCGCAACCTAGGCCGCCGATACGCCCCCGCAGGCCCAACAACTAACTCATGCAGCGCCCAGACCAGCGCGTCCACGCGATCAGGTGAGCCCTGCCCCTCGAACCCGCGCGAGGTCATCTGGCACATCTGCTCCTCAAGCGCGATCAGCCCGGCCACATGCGCCACCCGCCCCTGCTCATACAACGCCGCCACAGGCTCGGCACGTGCGACCTTGCCGCGTGACGCCCGCACCGCACGAAACGGGACCAGAGGGTCTACCTGCCGCACGACCTCCTCCACCAGTTGCCCGCCCTGATTGACCTCGGCCACCAGCCGCTCGGCCCCGAATTCGTCCATCGCGTCAATCGCCGCCTGCGCCCAGCCTGCCGGGCCGACGCCCTGCACCGTCCGGTCGGCCAGCACATAGGCGCGCCAGCCTTCGGGCGGTCCCTGCACCTGCGCGCCCACAACCACGATCCCGCAAGCATCCGCATCCGACCCCGCCGTTACCGCCGGGTCCAGCGCCACTACGATACGATCCAACTCGGGCGGCCGTACACACCGCGCCGCCTCCAGCATCGAACTCGTCCACAACGCCCCTTCTGCATCCGACAGCAGCACGCCATCCAACTCCTGCCGCCCCAGCCGCGTGCCAGCGTAGCGCGCGCGAACCTCGTCCAAAAACGAGTCCGCTAGGTTGGCCCGGTTCGCCTCGGTCGGCGCATGAGTCTGCACAGTAGATGGCGACGCCAGTAGCGCTTTCAAAACCTTTACATTCCTCGGCGTGGTCGTCACGCAGACGCGGGGCCGCTCCCCCAACCGCAAGGCGAATTGCAGCATGTCCCATGTCTCGCCCGCCTTCTTCCACTTGGCCAGCTCATCCACCCAAGCCGCATCGAACTGAGGACCGCGCAGCCCCTCGGGATCATGCGCCGAAAACGCCTGTGCCTCGGCCCCGTTGGGCCAGATCAGTTTCCGTTCCGACGCCTTCCACGCAGGTCGCCGGTCCGGCGGCGAACACTGCAAAATCCCGCTATCGCCAAAAATCATCACGTCGCGCACCTGATCAAAGGTTTCACCGACCAAAGCCACGCGACATGCCTCACCCTTATCCAACGGCAATGACCCTTCAACCATCGACCGCACCCATTCCGCTCCGGCCCGCGTCTTGCCTGCGCCACGCCCGCCCATGATTACCCAGGACCGCCAATCACCCTCGGGCGGTAACTGGTGCGGCAGCGCCCAGAACTCAAACAGGAAAGGGAGGGCACATAGCCCCCCCTCCCCGATCTCACTCAGAAATCTTTCCCGAACCGCAGCATCGGCGGAGGCGAGCCAACCTGCACCCGATTTCAAATCGAGCGCGCTCAAGGTCGAGCGCATACCCCCCTTGGGCAATTCCGGCTTGTCTGTGATGTTGTTCGACAAAGCTTGTCTCCACTTTCTGACAACTTCGGATCAGCCCCTCTAGCTGTCCGAGTTGTTTGGCTGCACCAGCCAAGTCTGCATCCTCCCCGGTGCCAATTTGCCTGCGCAGTTCTTCCGCTGCTTGGCGCAAACCGCGAATGGATGTCTCAAGTGACTGCAAAAGCTCCGCCGTTTGTGACATCCGCTCTTCCGGGGTAATCAAAGTCATGTTTGCCTGTGACCTCATGCGTGAGTTTTTCCGCACGAGAGAAACGAGAAACGGCCGCCGGGTTGCCCCGGGGCCGTTTGCCCATTTCTTCTAGCATGACATAATTCATACGGGAAAAAGATCGTAATGTCAATGCCTTGCGCAACAGCGACGCAACGGGCACCGTGCTTGGCACCTTAACATTTCGTAATCGTTGGTTGCGTCGGCGGCTGTTTGTGACTTGGCGCAACCCGAGGGACCGCCAAGACGCACCTGTACCGTCTACCGCGCTCCACGCAATTCCACCAACTCGCTGCAGGTTCTTTTCGATACTGGCTTAGTTCAGTGCGTGATTTTTAACGGCGGCATGGCTGACTTGTCCACTCACCCCCGGCCACTATCAGAAAAACCACCGCTTGACATTCCAGCGACAAACCCGCATGTGCCCTTTAATCAAAGCGCTGCCGCGTGAGCATTACGGGCTGTATTGGCCCGAACAGCGCACCACGATACTCCAGTTCCCCATCACGCAGGGTTCTTGACGCGTCGACCGGACACCATAGGAAGCGCCTGTGTGTCCCGAGGTTACGCGAAACCCTTGCCGGTCACGTCTTGAACGTGGCCAAACGCGCTCGTCCGTGACTGATAAATCGTCGCGGATCATAAAGGAATGACACTTGTTCGATTTTGACATGCTGGGCCTTGCCCCAGCCCTGAATGACGCGCTGAAACGCGCCAATTTTTCCCAGCCCACGCCGATCCAAAACAAGGCGATCCCGCTGGCACTTGAAGGCCATGATATTCTTGGACTGGCCCAAACCGGCACCGGCAAGACATTGGCTTTCGGTCTGCCGCTGATTGATCATCTGCTGGCACAGCCCGGCAAACCCGCTCCTAAGGCGGCCAAGGCACTGATCCTGGCCCCTACCCGGGAATTGGTTAATCAGATCGCCGAAAGCCTCCGCAATCTGACCAAAAAAACAAGGCTCCGCGTTGCCACCGTTGTGGGTGGGCAATCCATCGGCAAGCAAATCTCATTCCTGTCGCGCGGCACCGACATTTTGGTCGCCACGCCGGGCCGCCTGATCGATTTGATGGAGCGCGGCGCCGTTGATCTCAGCTCAGTGCGCCACCTTGTTCTGGACGAAGCTGATCAGATGTTGGACATGGGCTTTATCCACGCTCTGCGTCGGATTGCGCCGGAACTGGGCACCCCGCGCCAGACAATGTTGTTTTCAGCGACTATGCCCAAGCAGATGGAAGAACTCAGCCAAGCATACCTGTCCAACCCACAAAGGGTGCAGGTTTCACCTCCGGGCAAAGCCGCAGACAAGATCACGCAATCCGTGCATTTCCTCAGCCGAGCGGAAAAGCCCGGGAAACTGCGCGACATCCTTTCAAAAGACACGGATGCCCTGACGCTGGTTTTCGCCCGTACGAAGCATGGCGCGGAAAAACTTATGAAAGGTCTTGTGGAGGACGGCTTTAATGCTGCTTCGATCCACGGGAACAAAAGCCAAGGTCAAAGAGACCGCGCGATCAAGGCATTCCGAGCCGGAGAGATCACGATTTTGGTCGCCACCGACGTTGCTGCACGGGGTATCGATATTCCCGGCGTTGCCTATGTGATCAACTACGACTTACCTGAAGTGCCTGACAATTATGTCCACCGCATTGGCCGAACGGCGCGCGCAGGACGTGAAGGCGAAGGCATCGCCTTTTGCGCGCCTGATGAAGTGGACCAGCTGCGCCAGATACAAAAGCTGATGAAGATTGAGATTCCGGTCGCCAGCGGCTCGATGCCCGAAGTTGCAGAACCCAAAGCCCCGCGCAAACGCGGAGGGTTCCGGGGCCGCCGCCCTCAGGGCACCAACACGGGAAGGAAGCCCCAAGGGTCCAAGCAGCGCCGTCCGCGCAGACGTTCAGCCGCGTAGGCAAAAGAAAAGGGCCGCGTTGCGAAACGCGGCCCGTGTTCTAATTGTTGGAGCCGTTTCTCTCAGCTTCGATCTCGCGCCATTTGGCGACGTTTCGATTATGCTCATCCAGGGTTTCCGCAAAAGCGTGTCCACCTGTTCCATCCGCGACAAAGAACACATACTGGGTCTCTTCCGGGGCCACCGCCGCCTGAAGGCTGGCCAAACCGGGATTGGCAATCGGCGTCGGCGGCAAACCGTCAATCACATATGTATTCCAAGGTGTTGCACGGCGAAGTTCACTCTGGCGCAAACCACGGCCAAGTACGCCTTGCCCTTTTGTAACGCCATAGATCACGGTCGGGTCCGTTTGAAGTCTCATACCCTTTTCAAGGCGATTTATGAAGACGCTGGCAACCTGTCCCCGCTCATGCGGGACACCGGTTTCCTTTTCGATGATGGAGGCAAGGATCAGCATCTCTTCCGGGCTGGAAATCGGTAAGCCGTCCTGACGGCTTTCCCAAACCGCGTTGATGCGAAGCTGCTGTTTCTCCTGCATATTCTGAAGCAGGGTTACGCGGTCATCTCCGGGCCTCACGTCATAACTGTCTGGTGCCAGCATGCCCTCGGCCGGGACTTCGGTGACATCACCAGTAAGCGCATCCACCCCCTTCAAAGCTTCGACCACCTGCCATGAGGTCACCCCCTCGGCAAGGGAAACACGATACCGAGTGTCGGCATCTTGACGCTTTTCGGTATATTCCGCAGGGGTTTCATCTACGCCGACTTCAAAATTGGCGATCTCGACGAAGTCCAGTGTCGCCGGGTCCAGTTCGCGTACCCGCGTTTGCAGGCGGGTCACCCCAATCCGATACTCGATCTCGGAACCGCATGTGCTGGCGCCGCTGCTGGTGATCTTGTCGATGATCTGCTCCATCGACGAACCTTCATGTACCAGAAAGCTTCCCGCTTTCAACTGCCCAGCCTTGTCGGTGTAATCCGCACCCATCCTGAAGATAACCGCACTACTGATGGCACCGTCCTCTTCAAGCTGTTGGCTGACCTCGGTCATGTTTGAGCCACGCTTGACCTGTAAGCAAATGGCGGTTTCCAGCGGGCCTTCGCTTTTGAACTGCGACTGGCCCCACAGGATCACGCCGCCAGCCAGGAACAGGCCGACCACAAGGATGGTCAACGCATTCGACGCCAAAGCCCGCCACATTTAGCCGACCTTCCCGAAGATCACGCTGGCGTTGGTGCCACCAAAGCCAAACGAGTTCGATAGGGCCACGTTGATTTCCCGCTCGCGCTTTGCGTTCGGAGCAAGGTCGATCGGAGTTTCGACTGCGGGGTTATCCAGGTTGATCGTCGGCGGAGCCACCTGATCCCGGATCGCCAGGATCGAAAAGATCGCCTCGATCGCGCCGGCCGCACCCAGCAGGTGACCAGTGGCCGACTTGGTCGAGGTCATCGTCGCACTACCCGCATGTTCGCCGAGCAGGCGTTCCACTGCACCCAGTTCAATCGTATCCGCCATGGTCGAGGTGCCGTGCGCGTTAATATAGTCCAGATCTTTCGGCTCCAACCCGGCACTGCGTAGCGCAGCCCGCATCGCGCGTTCGGCACCGTCGCCATCTTCGGACGGCGCCGTAATATGGTACGCGTCACCGGACATGCCATAGCCCAAGACTTCGGCGTAAATCTTTGCGCCGCGCGCCTTGGCGTGTTCGTATTCCTCCAGAACCACAATACCCGCGCCTTCGCCCATCACGAAACCATCACGATCCACGTCATAGGGCCGGCTGGCTTTCTTGGGGTCGTCAGCGTATTTGGTCGACAGCGCCTTACATGCGTTAAAGCCCGCAATCCCAATCTCACAGATGCAGCCTTCGCCGCCGCCCGCAACCATGACATCCGCGTCACCAGCACGAATAATGCGGCTAGCATCGCCAATGGCATGCGCCCCGGTCGAACAGGCTGTGACCACCGAATGGTTCGGGCCTTTAAAACCGTGGCGGATCGAAACCTGGCCCGAGGCCAGGTTGATCAGCGCGCCCGGAATAAAGAACGGTGATACACGGCGCGGGCCTTTGTCTCTGATAAGGTTGGCCGTGTTCGCAATGGAGCCGAGGCCACCGATACCAGAGCCAATCAGTACACCTGTCCGCAGGCGCTCCTCTTCGTCTTCGGGCAACCAGTTCGCATCCTGACAGGCCATATCGGCCGCCGCGATGGAATAGAGAATAAAGTCCTCGATCTTACGCTGCTCTTTTGGCGGCAACCAATCGTCCGGGTTGAAGGTCCCGTTCGACCCGTCGCCACGTGGAACTTCACAGGCATAGGTCGTGGTGACCCCGCTTGCCTCGGCGTCGAACTGAGTGATCGGGCCTGCACCGGATTCTCCGTCCAGCAGCCGCGACCAGGATTCTTCGACACCGCTGGCCAATGGCGTGACCAACCCCAGACCGGTTACAACGACTCTGCGCATGAAATGCCTCTTGCCTGCTTCCTATTTGAGAACCGCTCTTACCCCGGCCCGGGGTCCGGGGGCAAGAGCCACGGCAGATTCCCCTCCGGCACGATTTCGCCACACGAAGCAAAAGCTTGGCAATAAAATCGGTTCTTTCGACAAAAAAACCGCCGGTCACCAGTGACGACAACAGGCGGTTTTGAATTGCAGTTGGCTTACTGAAACTGTGCCACCGGCTCATGCGCCGTTTTGGCCACTTGCAGCGCATCCGCCAGGCCGAGTGTCTTGCGGAACAACGCACGCCCAACAATCGCGCCCGAGATGTTGGGGATGTATGCCAATCTGGAAATGTCGTCCGCTGTACGCACCACACCGCTGGCGATGATTGGCGTTCGGGACTTTTCCGCAAGTCCCGAGATGAGCCCCAGCTGCGCCTCGACATCTTCCATATCGCTGTCGATATCGGTCACAACAATACCGGCAAACGGAGTATTCTCGAAGGCTTGGATAAACGCTTCCGGAGTGAATGCACTCTGACTGCGCCAGCCGTCGGTCATTACAAACCCCCGCCAGACATCAACCGCCAGAACGATCTGATCGGGGTATAACTTGGCCAGTTCTTTCACCAGATTGGGATCTCGCGCAGCAAGCGTGCCGATCACGACCCGCCCTGCACCTTTGTCGATCCAATGCGCAACTTGCTCACGGCTGCGCATACCTCCAGCCAGCTGCACTGGCATCTCGGCCGAGCGAATGATCTCTTCAACCAACCCGAAGTTGGTATCCCGTCCTTCGATCGCATCAAAGTCCGTCAGCTGCATCCACTCAGCGCCGGCGGCCGACCAGCCGCGCGCCGTTTCAATAGGGTCCACATGCCAGATCATGGCATTGTCCAGACGGCCCTTGTCCAGCGTGACACACCGGCCGTTCTGCAGTTCCATTGTGGGATAAATCCTCATGAGCCCGCTCCCTCTCCCAGTCGCGTTGCAATCCAGCGCACTATACACGCCGGATGAACCTCGAAGAATACTGGTTTCGGCAAACTGAGGGTATTTTGCGGCATGATTGCCGGTCTCGTCACATCCTTGTCGGCGGACCGTTCCGTCGCAACAGCACGACCGGAGTACCGTTGTACTCGCAGCTTCGCATGGGGACATATCCCAGCTTGTCAGCCAGCTTTTGCGACACGGTATTGGCCGAATTTACCATTGCAACCAATGGTCCAGGCATAACGCGGTCAAACCAGTCATGGGCGGCTTGCGCAGCTTCCAGTCCCAATCCCTGGCCCTGTGCCTCGGGCACCAGAACCCATCCAGCCTCGGGGTAGCAGTCAAAATCGTCGCCCAGCGCACGATTGCCGTAGAAAAAACCAGCCTGACCGATCAACAACCGATTCGATTGCTGCAATACAGCCCACTGCCCGAATCCGGCCATCTGCCAATGCCCCGCATTCCGAAGAAACGAATCCCACGCCTCGCCTCGTGACCGCGGCTTGCCGCCAATATGGTGCACGATGCAAGGGTTGCGCCAGATCTCGGCGAACCGGTTGAAGTCTTCGGGCCGCATTGCGCATAGCATCAAGCGCGCCGTGTTTATGGTCGGGGTGGATCGTATCATGCCCTGCCCGCTCGGATATTTGCCTCAGGCCTAACAGTGCTTAGCGAATTGGCACCTAGCAAGGATGAATTTGGGCAAGCACAAAAAAACGGCGCCTCCGTTGCCCGGAAACGCCGTTTTTTATCTGTTCGAAGCGCTTAAGAAGCTTCCGAGATGAATTTTACGGCGTCGCCGAAAGTCTGGATTGTCTCGGCAGCGTCATCCGGGATCTCGATGCCAAACTCTTCTTCGAAAGCCATAACCAGCTCAACTGTGTCCAAGCTGTCTGCGCCCAGATCGTCGATGAACGAAGCGTTCTCTGCTACTTTGTCTTCTTCAACACCCAGGTGCTCAACAACGATCTTTTTAACGCGATCTGCGACGTCGCTCATGTCTATTCCTCATTCCATTTCAGGGCGTATTGCCCGGTTCAGCCCTTGCCCGCTCAGGCTGGCTTTGATGTGCCCGGTCCGGGCGGTTGGGTCCCGGAAGACCGGGAAAGTAGAAGGCCGACCAATCGGTCGACCTCTGCATGTATGCGCCGCCTATAGCACAGACAACGCCCAAGGCAAACGCTTTCGCGCCCTGCCTTGTTGGCGCTCACAACATGGCCATACCACCATTCACATGCAAGGTTGTTCCTGTGACATAGCCCGCCTCAGGGCTGGCAAGGTACAGAACTGCTGCAGCAATTTCCGCTGGTTCGCCCATACGTCCGGCGGGAACCTGGCCCAGGATGCCGGATTTTTGATCGTCGGTCAGCTTATCTGTCATCGCAGTTGTGATGAAGCCGGGGGCGACTGCGTTGGCAGTGATTCCGCGGCTTGCGACCTCATAAGCCAGCGATTTTGTCATGCCGACCATACCCGCCTTGGACGCGGCATAGTTTGCCTGCCCGGGGTTGCCAGTTGCGCCAACAACGGACGAGATATTGATGATCCGGCCCCAGCGCGCCTTCATCATGCCGCGCAGAACGCCTTTGCACAGCTTGGCGGTGGCTGTCAGGTTCACGTCAATCACGCTCTGCCATTCCTCGTCCGACATGCGCATGAACAGGTTGTCTCGCGTAATGCCTGCGTTGTTGACCAGAATATCGACCGAGCCCATCGCATCCGCCGCCTGCTTTGGCAGCGCTGCAACGGCTTCGGCATCTCCCAGATTACAAGGCAGTACATGCGCACGTTCACCCAGCTCGTCGGCCAGTGCCTGTAGCGGCTCAACCCGAGTGCCCGAAAGCCCGACAGTGGCCCCCGCGCCATGCAGCGCGCGCGCGATGTCGCCCCCAATTCCACCCGAAGCGCCAGTGATCAGCGCGTTCTTACCTGTCAAATCAAACATTCGGTTTCCCTCTTGGTGCGTCCGTGGGGACGTTTATTCTTACGACTCGGCCCCGAGGACCTTTTGCACATCTTCCGGTGTACCAACGGCTTTGCCCGCGATGTCGCGGTCAATCTTTCGGATCATACCCGACAGGGCTTTGCCTGCGCCGATCTCCCATGTCTCGGTCACGCCTTGTGCCGCCATGTATTGCACGCTTTCACGCCAGCGAACCGAGCCGGTGACCTGTTCGACAAGTAATTGGCGAATCAGATCAGGGTCGGCAACCGCCTCGGCGCGCACATTCGCAACCAGCGGCACCGACGGCGCCTTGATTGAGACCGACGCCAAAGCTTCGGCCATCACGTCGGCAGCAGGCTGCATCAGCGCGCAGTGAAACGGTGCGCTGACTGGCAGCATCACAGCGCGTTTCGCACCTTTTTCCTTGGCGATCTCAGCGGCGCGTTCTACTGCGGCCTTGGAACCAGATACCACGACCTGTGTCGGATCGTTGTCGTTCGCGGCCTGACAAACCTCGCCCTGTGCGGCCTCTTCGGCCACGGATCGCACAGCATCCAAATCCAAACCGAGTATAGCGGCCATCGCACCTTCGCCCACCGGCACCGCACTTTGCATGGCTTGACCACGTGTGCGCAAAAGTCGCGCCGTATCAGCAACGGACAGCGCACCAGCAGCGGCCAACGCAGAATATTCACCAAGCGAGTGACCCGCGACAAAAGCAGCATCGGTGACCGCAACGCCCTCGGCCTCAAGTGCGCGCATCGCCGCCATCGACGTGGCCATCAATGCGGGTTGCGCGTTTTGCGTCAGAGTAAGATCCGCGATATCGCCTTCCCAAATCAGGTCGCTCAGCTTTTCGCCCAGCGCCTCGTCAACCTCATCAAAAACAGCCCGAGCAGCCGGATAGGCCTCGGCAAGAGCTTTGCCCATCCCGATGGTTTGGGCGCCCTGCCCGGGAAAAACGAATGCGCGTGTCATTGCGACCTCTTGAATGACGTTAGGTTGTCGCGGGGTGTAAACCGACTGCGGGCGCGGCACAAGCATTGCCTGACTTCTGCATCATGGCACCTTGACTGTGCGCATCACGCTATTGAGTCCTGATCCCATGGCCTTAGGTTTAGGCCAACCACACCAGTCCGGAGCCCCTGATGCCCTCGACAAACTCTTTCTCAGCATATGGAAGCGTGACCAAAACGTTCCACTGGCTGACCGCCCTGTTGATCTTTACCGCCCTGCCGCTGGGCTGGATCGCCAATGACATGGCCTACGCGATCCGCGACCCTTCGGTCCCGACAACTGAGGAAGACATTGCACGGGCTGCGCAGCTGTTTTCCCTGCACAAAACGGTTGGTGTCACAGTGTTTTTCGTCGCCCTTGCCCGTATCCTCTGGGCCATGACGCAAACGAAGCCCGGATTGCTGAACGCAGACAACAAGCCCGAGGCCTTCGCGGCCGAGACCGTGCACTGGATGCTCTATGCCTCTTTGGTTCTGGTGCCTCTGACGGGCTGGGTGCACCACGCCGCGGCCGAGGGGTACGCCCCAATCCTGTGGCCGTTTGGGCAAACCCTGCCGTTCGTCCCCAAGTCGCCCTATGTTGCCGAGGTTACGGCCAACCTGCATTGGCTGTTTATCTGGGTTCTGGCTGGGTCGTTGGCGCTGCACATCGCCGGAGCCCTTAAACACCACGTGATCGACAAAGACAGCACCCTGCGTCGCATGTTGCCCGGTCGGTCGGATGCGCCCAAGCCGCCTGCGCAACAACATTCGATCGCGCCGGCGTTTACGGCTTTGACGGTCTGGGGCGCGGTTTTGGTTGGCGGCTGGTCAATCGGTGTATTCTCGGACCACTCCGCCGCTGCAAGCGACACCGCTCAACTGACCGAAGTGCAATCAGATTGGCAGGTGCAAAATGGAAACCTGGCGATCACTATCACCCAACTGGGCAGCCCGGTAACCGGCAATTTCGCTGACTGGACCGCCGCAATAACCTTTGAAGACCCGGCTGCACCGGAGTTGGCTGGCAGCGTGGATGTCACGGTCTCCATCACATCGCTCAGCTTGGGGACGGTCACAGACCAAGCTATGGGCGCAGATTTCTTTGACAGCGCACAGTTTCCCACCGCCCAATTCAAAGCCGACATCTATAAAACGGCTACCGGGTACGAGGCGCGTGGTCCGCTGACAATACGCGACAAGTCCGTTGACGTAGTCCTCCCTTTCACGCTGAATCTGCAGGACAACACCGCCACCATGTCTGGTGAGCTGGAATTGAACCGGCTGGATTTTGATGTCGGCACGTCGCAACCGACTGAGGGGTCTTTGGGTTTCGATGTGTTGGTGTCAGTCAATCTGACAGCGCAGCGCGGGACATAAGAAAACCGCCGGGGCAGACCCCCGACGGTTTCGTCCAACAAATTCGGTCAGACGTATTCAGCCTTCTGGAGTTTCGGCTTTCTGGGCTTCGACAGAAATCCGAACTTCGACTTCGTCGCTAACAAAAGGTGCGAATTGGCCAAGATCGAATTCGCTGCGCACCAGTGTCGTAGTCGCATCGAAACCTGCCCAGGGCTTGTTTGCCATCGGATGGTCTGCTGCTTGGTTCAGCTTAGCGTCCAGAACGACGGATTTTGTAACGCCGTTCATGGTCAGATCACCGGTGATGTTGGCGGTGTCCTCGCCAGTGACCTCGATGTCGGTCGAGGTAAACGTGATCATATCACCCTCGGACGCGCCAAAGAAATCCTCGGTCATGAAGTGATCTTCGCGCGGTTTCCAACCGGTGATCATCTCAAGCACGGGTATCGAAACGGTGACGCTGGATGCCGCTGGATCTTCTTGATTGAACATGATCTCGCCCTCAAAGCCCGAGAACATGCCATACGTGGTCGAAAACCCAAGGTGGTCATAACTGAAGACGACCTGACTGTGGCTGGGGTCCAGGACGTATTTTTCAGCGCTGGCAAACACGGATGTCGCCGATACGGCCAGTGCGGCGGCCAGAAGAGTAGATTTCATAATAATCTCCGCAGTTTTGTGGATGCAATCCGAGGGGGTTGCTGTAAAACACAAATGTGCTGCCCGAGGGCAGCACATCAAGTAGCATCCGCTAACAACTCCTGTTCCTATATGAACAGAATAAAATTCAGGCGAAGATTGTTACACTTCCACTTAATTGTCCTTTTAGTGCATGGCTGACATCCGCCGATTGCAGCGGCAGTTTCATCAGCAGACTGCCGTCGACGTCATAAAGCTCAACCTGGTCTTCGACAAAGCGCGCGCCGCCCAGCGTGTCATAACTACGGCGCAGGACGGTCTGCGGGCGACCATTTTCGTTCTTTTGCAGCACGCGAACCTCGCGTCGGATCGGGTCAAAATACGCATCAGGACGCGCATCCAGCAGTTGAATTGTCATCAGGCTGACCCCGACCAGCAGGAACATCAATGACGCAGCCAGCTTGATGGGCCACACCTCGGCCGCCATGACCGAGCCGGATACCAGCCACATCGAAAAGGCCATAACGATTAGAATGGCACCTACAATGCGGGCCAAAACCATCCTGACTTTCCAATTTGGCGCGAACGCGATCAGAACTGGTACCGATTTCTCATAGTTCGCGGAACTCGCGGACTCCTGGAGTGCATTCGTATTCATCGCGGTCATATCTCTCACCCTGTTTCTCAGGTTGCCGTCTTGGGTCCGGTGTGTCCGGATATTCCCCGGTATGAAAAACAACTTTGAGCCGAAAAGCGTCAGGAATTGGGCAGTGCAAAGGAAATAGCACGACTTCACAAAGGCATCTAAGGCGGGGCTTGCCCCTCACGCTTAAACGTGTATACGAGGCCATCCTTCGCTAAACACATGAATCGCGCAGCCTCTCGTGGCAGGGTCGCGAAGGTGAAAATGACCCCGCCTATGAAATGCGCCTTGATAGAAACAGGAGTGCACATGCCACTATATGAGCATGTAATGATCGCGCGTCAGGACCTGTCCAACGCGCAGGCAGAAAGCCTTGTCGAACATTTCGGCACCGTTCTGGCGGACAACGGCGGTAACGTCGTCGAAAGCGAGTACTGGGGCGTTAAGACGATGGCTTACAAGATCAACAAAAACCGCAAGGGCCACTATGCCTTCCTGAAAACCGACGCCCCTGCTGGCGCCGTTCAGGAAATGGAACGCCTGATGCGCCTGCATGACGACGTTATGCGCGTTCTGACCATCAAGGTCGACGAGCATGCCGAGGGCCCCTCGGTCCAGATGCAGAAGCGCGATGAGCGCGAAGGCCGCCGCGAGCGCCGCTGATCAACGCCTGACGAAAGGACATAAACCATGGCCGCAAAACCATTTTTCCGCCGCCGCAAGGTCTGCCCGTTCTCGGGCGATAACGCGCCGAAGATCGACTACAAGGACACCCGTCTGCTGCAGCGCTACATCTCTGAGCGCGGCAAGATCGTACCTTCCCGCATCACTGCCGTTTCGGCAAAAAAGCAGCGTGAACTGGCCCGTGCTATCAAGCGCGCCCGCTTCCTCGCCCTGCTGCCCTACGCCGTGAAGTAAGGAGAGACTGACATGCAAGTTATCCTTCTGGAACGCGTTGCGAAACTGGGTCAGATGGGCGACGTCGTTGACGTCAAGCCCGGCTTTGCCCGCAACTTCCTGCTGCCACAAGGCAAAGCGCTGAGCGCATCGGACGCCAATATCGCGTCGTTCGAAGCTCAGAAAGCGCAGCTTGAGGCGCGCAACCTGGAAACCAAGAAAGAAGCTGAAGCACTGGCTGAAAAGCTGGACGGTCAGCAATTCATCGTGATTCGCTCGGCATCGGATGCCGGCGCGCTGTATGGCTCGGTCACGCCGCGTGACGCCGCAGACGCCGCCACCGAAGCAGGTTTCACTGTCGACAAAAAACAGATCGTTCTGCTCGCACCGATCAAAGAGCTGGGTCTGCACTCGCTGGCAGTCAAACTGCACCCCGAGGTCGAAGTCGAGATCAAGATGAACGTCGCTCGTTCGCAAGAAGAGGCTGAGCTTCAGGCTTCGGGCAAGTCAATCCAGGAACTGGCAGCTGAAGAAGAGGCAGCCGCAGAATTCGAGATCGCCGAGCTGTTCGACGATATTGGGTCCGCAGCATCGGAAGACGAAGAACTCGTCGCATCCGAAGAAGCCCCGGCTGACGAAGACGAAGCCAAAGCCTAAGCGGGCTTAATCGAATTTTGAAAGGCCGCATGTTTCATGCGGCCTTTTTTCTTGCACATGCATAACGAGCAAAATTTAGCCCATTTCTTTATCTAAGCTTGCGACCATCCGACCAATCCATATCATCCCCAAGCGTTCATTGGAGATCAAAATGTCAAAACGTACCCGTCGCTTTTGCATGGCTTTATTGCTAATGATCCCCCTCGCCGCCTGCGGTGGCGGCGAAGTTTCCAAGGCAGAGAAAAGTACTTTTGCCCCCCCGCTTCATCCGAATGAAACACCAGAACTTCGGGCCTCAATCAATAAATGGGCGGATCATTACGAACTGCCGCGCGAACTTGTGCACAAACTGGCGATCCGTGAAAGCACCCACCGTCCTTGGGCCGTGAACAAGCCGTATTACGGGCTGTTGCAAATTCTTCCTGCAACTGCGCGTTCGATGGGGTATTCGGGAAACGCTCAGGGGCTATTGGATGCAGATACCAATCTTAAGTTCGCCGGAAAATACCTGCGCGGCGCTTGGATGTTGTCCGACGGCGATCAAAAAAGGGCGATTTATCTCTACGCCAAGGGGTACTATCCGGAAGCCAAGGCGCGCGGAATGCTTGTCGAAACCGGACTGCGAACTGAGTAGAAACCGACGCACCAAGTGTCGAGCCGAAGCTATCCGACGCCGGTTCGCGTCACGATACATGCAGCCCAGAGCATGTTGTGCCTATTTGAATATTTTGCTCGCCGAAGCTGCGCATTGTGAACGTGTGATATGAACTATTCGCTTGCGTTTAATACCTCGCTTGACGCAACGTGGGTGGAACTAAAAAGGGCAAGGTGCTTTGGGGATAAATAGCACCGAGTAAAGGTTGGACAGGTGAAACTCATAGACTTGGCCGCAATAGACCACAACGATAAGTCGGCCGCCGACATCACAAATGCTGTCTGTGAGGAGCTTGGTTTTGACTATGCCTCTTACGCGACCATGAATCCGGTTAAAGGGGATATACAGGGTTATGCCAACTATCCGGACGAATGGAAAATCCACTACGGGAGCCACGGCTTTCACCGCTTTGACCCGACCCTTTACAAGTCGGCGCTCAGCATTGCGCCGGTAGATTGGGCCAGGTTCGAGAAGGATGACAAGTTCAATACCATGTTCCGGGATGCGCACGACTTTGGCATCACATCCCGCGGTTTGACTGTTCCTGTTCGGGGTCCCTACGGGGAATGCGGGTTGCTGAATGTCACTCGTGACTGTTCGGATGAGGAATGGGAAAAGCTGAAGAGGCACGTAATGGGCGATCTTCAGCTGGCCGCTGTGCAAGCCCATGACACGGTGATGCAATCGGGCCTGTTGGCCAAAGCATTGTATCTGCCGGCCCTCTCCACGCGCGAAAAAGAGATCCTGCAGTGGGTTGCCGAAGGTAAATCTCAGCAGGACATCGGCGATATTTTGTCCATTTCCCACCGAACCGTTGAGGTTCATATGCGCTCCGGTCGTGAAAAGCTCGGCGCGTTAACCACGCCTCAAGCCATCGGGCGAGCAATTGGTTTAGGTCTAATCGCGCCCGGATAAACAAAAAAAGCCGAAAAATACGGGATACCCCCAATAGTTTATGGTTACGGTTTGGTTAACCTTAACCCCACGGTAACCAGACTGTAGGGGGATGGAAAATGATCATCGTAATTGATGGTATCAACCAACATATGTTTAGTGATGTCCTGGACGAAATGTTCAAACTTCGAGCGCGCGTGTTCGGGGATCGTTTGGGATGGGAAGTCAACATCGTAGACGGGCGCGAGCGTGATATGTTCGACGACCTGAATCCGGCGCATGTGGTCAGCATCGACGACGAAGGGGAAGTCGTTGGATGTATGCGCCTGTTGCAGACCACGGGTCCACACATGCTGGCGGACGTCTTCAACTCGATCCTTGATGGCGAACCACCGGTGCGCAGCTCACAGGTTTGGGAAGCAACCCGGTTCTGTGTCGACACCAAGCGCCTGGGGCGTGGGCGCGGCAAGAACTCGGTATCTTATGTAACAAGCGAAGTCATGATCGGTTCGTTCGAATATGCAAAAGCCGCCGGTGTTCTAGACTCGATCGCCGTGATTGATCCCGTGATGAACCGGGTTCTGCAACGTTCGGGCAATGCGCCGTATGACTATCTTGGCACGGCCAAGCCAATGGGCAAGGTGGTTGCAATGGCGGCTTTGATGGATTGCTCGGATGAACGGATTTCCGGAATTCGGAAATATGCCGGCATCGAGCATGATGTCTTCCTGACCGACGAACAGGCGCTAGAGCGCTTTGAACTCCGCAAGGCCAGAAAACCCGCCAATATAGATCATCAACCGCTGACCGAGCTTGAAAGATACTTCGTCGAACAGATGCACGCAGCAAGGACACAAGACGAAGTCAACGACGTATTGAGGTTGATTGAATCCCTTTCGGACCGCTTCACGCCAGAGCAAAAGACAGCTCTGCTAAGTACCCCCCGTGCTTTTGCTCATGAGGCCTGACCCCCTCACCTCATAAATTCAAAAGCCACCCACCGGAGCCGTCTAACTTCAGACGGCTCCGATTTTTTTTGACTGCGTGGAACGCAGGTGAAAGAGGATTATTCCTCTTCCAGTGCCTCAACGGCTTTCTGCAGGTCGTCTTTGTTGACCTCTTTGTCAGAAACCTGGGCCAGTTCGAACACGTAGTCGATAACTTTGTCTTCGAAGATCGGTGCGCGCAGCTGTTGCTGCATCTGCGCATTCTGCTGCACGAATTCAAAGAACTGACGCTCCTGACCGGGGTACTGACGCGCCTGGTTCATGATTGCCTGGGTCATCTCGGCATCAGAAACTTCAACCTCGGCTTTCTGGCCCAGTTCGGCCAGAAGCAGGCCCAGACGCACGCGGCGTTCCGCCAGTTTGTTGTGCTCGTCCGTCGGCTCAATCTCGCCGTGGTCATGCCCTTCCACATCGGGGTTTTCCTCGTGGAACAACTGATGTGCGATCTGCTTGGCTTCGGCTTCGACCAGCGACGGCGGCAGGTCAAACGAGACCAGCTCATCCAGCGCGTCCAACAGAGCACGCTTCATCACGGCGCGCGACGCACCTGCGTATTCCGCTTCCAGACGCTCGGCAATCTGAGTTTTCAGAGCAGCCAGATCTTCGGCACCAAATTTTGTTGCCAGTTCATCATTAATCTCAGCGGCGACGGGCTCTTTCACCTCTTTGACGGTGCAGGTGAACACCGCGTCTTTGCCTGCCAGATGTTCGGCACCGTATTCTTCGGGGAAGGTGACGTTGACGTCTTTTTCTTCTTCGGCCTTAACGCCAACCAACTGTTCTTCAAAGCCCGGAATAAAGCTGTTGGAGCCCAGAACCAGCGGATAGTCTTCAGCCGAACCGCCTTCGAACTCTTCGCCATCCACTTTGCCAACAAAGTCGATAACGACCTGATCGCCGTCTTTCGCCTTGGACCCTTTGCGGCGGGCTTTGAAATCCTGCGCGGTTTCGGCCAGGCTTTTCAGCGCTTCTTCGATGGCTGCATCATCGGCTTTGACGACCAGCTTTTCCAGCTCGACCGATTTCAGATCAACTTCCGGAATCTCGGGCAGCGCCTCATAGGACATCTCGACATGAACGTCGTCGCCTTCTTTCCAGTCTTCATTGGTCATCTTGACCTGCGGCTGCAGCGCAGGACGATCACCGCTGTCCTCGAAGTGTTTGTTCATGGCGCCATCGATGCTTTCCTGCATCGCTTCGCCCAACAGGCGCTGACCAAATTGCTTTTTCAGCAGCGCCATCGGCACCTTGCCTTTGCGGAAACCCTTCATCTCGACTTCGGGCTGTGCTTCAACCAGTTTCTCGTTGACTTTGTCATCCAGCTCAGATGCGGAAACGACAATATTGTAGCCGCGTTTCAGACCTTCGTTCAGCGTCTCGGTAACCTGCATTATGGTAGTCCCCATAGGATTCGGGGCGCGCAAAACGGCGCGCCGGGCAAATTTGACGCCTTCTATTTGTCCAGCCCCGCGCGTGCAAGGGGCAAAGCCCGGATCAGCCTTGTTTTGGCATCGATTTGAACAAAAAAACGCCCCGTAATTCAGCGAGGCGCTTTTTCTCATTGGGTAGGCTTGTCAGAATTGCCAGAGCGCGCCCAGAACCCAGGCTTCGTTCTTATCGAAATCAACCGTGTCGTCGAAATCATGGTTCCGATACTTCAGGTATGCATCCGTGTTAATGCTATCGATCCGTTGAACCACAGCAATGCCCCAGGACTTGGTGCTGGATCCTTCGCTGTCGAAATCCGACCCGTCAAAATAGTCGATGCCTACTCCTGTTTTCCCCCAGCGTATCCAGTCGCCTTCATAGGCCAGCTTGGTGTACCAATAGTCCGGATCGCTGGCACCCTCGGCTGTGTCGTCTCGGGCGCCTAGGGCGGCCGTAAAACTCAGCCCATTGGGCAGCAGCACCGAACCAGACGCGATCGTGTCTTTGCGTTCGCCGGAACTGTCGTCGAAATCACGCACCGCGTAGGCCACGCTTGCGGCAAATTCCACGCCGTTCGCAAACGTGTTGCCGTAAGAAATCGCGATGTCGTAGTAGTCGTCGTCATCGCTGCTGGACAGGATGTTTTGTCCGTAAGCGATCGAGGCAGAGAAGCCATTGAAATCAGGCGTGTCATAACGGATACGCCCGCGCCGGGCCCCATCAAAGTTATCGGCTGAGTCCCCGACGGTGATATCGCTTAGGATACCGTCCGATCCGCGATAGAAAAACGCTCCATTTTCATCGTTGGTGAAGGAGTACAAAGCCGTTCCGACATAAGAAAGATCGGTTTCGGCAGCCCCGTCCGAGGCCATGCTGCCCTGACCGGCGGAAAACTTGCCGTACCCACCTTCAAGTGAGAAATCGACATGCCGGATGTCTTCTCGTGACCACCCTTCCGTGTTGGTTCCATCCTGGTTGGCTGTTGCGGTGCTTGGCAGGCCCAAACCAGTTTCAAAACGAAACATAAACTCGTTGCTGCCATAAGGCTGCATCAAGCGCAGACCTACGCGGCTGTTGGACATGTCATTGTCGAGCAGCCGTGTCTCGGTCTCTTCACCGTCGTCAACGGACACAATCACCGGGTCGAATTGCCCATAAAGCAGAACATAGCCACCACTGTTGTTTTCGTACTTCAGTTCCGCCATTGCCGGTATGGCCGTTGTCGCGGCTAAAATCGCCACTGTTGAAAGCCATTTAAACTGTTTGGTCATTTCGCTCACCTTTACTATCCCTGCCTTTCACAATCTTCGCGCGCGGTGATCCCGCCACCGGATCGGCAGCCCTCTGCGCGAGCTTGCCAATCCCGCTCACCTGTCCTCCAGAGCGCATAGCTGTTTAAAATTTTTCAAAGAACTACCGCGAATTACACCGTGGACAGAAGCCACACCCCCGTGAAATTTTGCGCCCAGTCAGAACGCATAGCAAATGCTCCTTCTTTTTGCTTGGCGACGCTGTCGGCTGAATGCCGCCGAAAACAAAACGGATCAGCCATATCCCGCTTAGGCAGTCAAAAATTCAAATTCTTTAGAGCCAACGGCAGTTGCTCAGGCAAGTCTTCAGCGACCAATCCCGGACCGAATATGCGCGCGCATTCGACATGCAGCCAAGCCGCGACCCCTGCCGCTTGCATCGGGGTCAGTCCTCGTGCAAGCAGTCCGGTGACGAAACCCGCCAACACATCCCCGGCCCCAGCCGTCGCCAACCAAGGGGCTGTACGCGCATAGAGCGCTGCATTGATTACACATTGTCCGTCTAGCGCAGCAATCACAGTATCAGGCCCTTTGAAAAGAATGACACAGCCCGCCCGCATCGCGGCTTCCTGCGTAGCGTCGACCTTGGAAAACGCCGGGCCTTTTTCGGGCATGGCTGTCAATTTCTCGGCAATATCTGGGAACAAACGCGCGAATTCGCCCGCATGCGGGGTAAGAACACAATTCTCATGCAAATTCGTAAAAAGGACCGAGGGGTCATCGGCAAATGCCGTCAAAGCATCTGCGTCCAACACTGTTGCTCGTTTGGCCTGCAAGGTCGCAGGCACCAAATCACGCGCACGCTCAACCCCCAATCCGGGACCAAGACACACAGCATTCAGCCGCTCGTCCTGCAACACTTCGGACAGGTGATCCGCGCCCTCAACCCGTTTCAACATGATGGCGGTCACCTGCGAAGCAACCTCCATCTGGGCCGCTGGTGGCACCCCCAGTGTCACCAGCCCCGCACCGATACGAAGCGCCCCGCGCGCCGCCAGCCGGGCCGCACCGGTTTTGCCTGCACCACCGCTCAGGATCAGCGCGTGCCCGTACGAGTACTTGTGGGTCTGAGTTGTTTTGCCGACCGACTGCGGAACGCCCTGCGCAAGCTCCACTATTGGCCCTTCGGCCCTTTCATTCCAAATCTCATCCAACCCGATCGGCTTCACGATCAGCCGGCCCGACTTTTCGGCCCCACAGTCAAGGTAATGGCCCCGCTTGGCGCTATGAAAAGCGACTGTCAGATCAGCCCCCGAGTAGGTGCCGAGTGACTTACCGCTATCCGAACACAGACCCGAGGGCGTGTCGATTGCAACAACCCTGACCGCTTCTCGCACGATCAATGCGTCAATTGACTGCAACACCTGTGCCAGCACTCCCTCAATGCGCCGCACCAAACCAGTTCCAAAAATTGCGTCAATGATCAAATCCGGTTCTGCAATACCGCCAAGCGCATCTTTTGCTGTCAGATCGCCGACAGGCCCCAACTGCCTCCATTTCTCGTAATTCACGCGCGCGTCCGGTGGCAGCTTATCCGGGTCACCGAATAAGAAAACCTCAACCGTCCATCCCTGCGCCTTCAGCAGACGCGCCACAACAAACCCGTCACCCCCGTTGTTACCCGGTCCGCACAAGACGACAGCGGCCAAAGTGCCTTTTGCCTTTTGTCCCACCTCGTGCTTACCCAGCTCTGGCCATTCCTCGAGAATCGCATCGACAACGCCCTGCCCTGCGCACTCCATCAGTTGCAGCCCCGTCACAGCACCCGAGTCAATCGCGGCCCCTTCGATTGCTTTCATCTGCCCGGCTGTCAGTAGCTTTGTCATTCCAAACCCCCCCCAAAGCGATTCCATTGTGACTATTTTTTATGCAAGGCGATCAATATTTCACCTGCCGCCTAATTTCCAAGCACATGGACACGACCATTTTCGCAATCAGATTGCCGACCGATCATAGACGTGATCAGTCCCATTCTGACAAGTGCGAGAGGGAGCCCGGGATGAAGAAGATCGAAGCGATCATCAAACCGTTCAAGCTGGACGAAGTGAAAGAGGCATTGCAGGACGTCGGGGTCCAGGGCCTGAGCGTGATCGAGGTCAAAGGGTTTGGTCGTCAAAAAGGCCACACCGAGCTTTATCGCGGCGCGGAATACGTTGTCGATTTTTTGCCAAAGGTAAAAGTCGAAGTCGTTCTTGACGATGATCAGGTCGACGCGGCCATCGAAGCCATCGTTTCTGCTGCGAAAACCGACAAGATCGGCGACGGCAAGATTTTCGTAACACCCGTTGAGCAAGCCATTCGCATTCGTACCGGCGAAACCGGTTCCGAAGCCCTGTAATCGAACACACCTAAACCAGAGGAATAGTGAGTATGAGCAAGGACGCAGTTCTTCAGCTGATCAAAGAAGAAGACGCCGAATACGTCGATATCCGTTTTACCGACCCGCGCGGCAAGCTTCAGCACGTCACCATCATGGCCGATCAGGTCGACGAAGACTTTCTGGAAGAAGGCTTTATGTTCGACGGTTCGTCCATCGCGGGCTGGAAGTCGATCGAAGCATCGGACATGAAACTGATGCCGGACACCGCTAGCGCTTATGTCGATCCGTTTTATGCAGAGAAAACAATCTGCATCCACTGCTCGGTTGTTGAGCCTGACACTGGTGAAGCTTACGAGCGTGACCCCCGCGGAACCGCACAGAAAGCCGAAGCCTACCTGAAGTCGTCTGGTATCGGCGATGCAGCTTTCTTCGGCCCCGAGGCAGAATTCTTCCTGTTCGACGATGTTCGTTTTTCGAATTCTATCAACAAGGTATCTTACGAAGTTGATGCAACCGACGCATCGTGGAACACCGACACCGAATACGAAATGGGCAACATGGGCCACCGTCCGGGCGTTAAAGGCGGGTATTTCCCTGTAAACCCCATCGATGAAAGCCAGGACCTGCGTTCGGAAATGCTGTCGACCATGAAGCGCCTGGGCATGAAGGTCGACAAGCACCACCACGAAGTGGCCTCGTGCCAGCATGAGTTGGGCTTGATCTTTGACAGCCTGACCAAGCAGGCCGACGAGCTGCAAAAGTACAAGTATGTCATCCACAACGTTGCTCACGCCTACGGCAAATCGGCCACCTTCATGCCGAAGCCGATCGCAGGTGACAACGGCACCGGTATGCACGTGAACATGTCGATCTGGAAAGACGGCAAACCGCTGTTCGCGGGCGACAAATACGCCGATCTGTCGGACGAAGCGCTATGGTTCATTGGTGGTGTCCTCAAGCACGCCAAGACCCTGAACGCCTTCACCAACCCGTCCACCAACAGCTACAAACGTCTGATCCCGGGCTTCGAAGCACCGGTTCTGCGCGCCTATTCTGCCCGCAACCGTTCGGGTTGTGTCCGTATCCCTTGGACCGAAAGCCCGAAAGCGAAGCGCGTTGAGGCCCGCTTCCCCGATCCGGCAGCAAACCCCTACCTGGCATTTGCTGCTCTGCTGATGGCCGGTCTTGACGGCATCAAGAACAAGATCGATCCGGGCGAAGCGATGGACAAGAACCTGTACGATCTGCCCGCCGAGGAACTGGCCGACATCCCGACCGTTTGCGGCTCGCTGCGTGAGGCTCTGGAAGCTCTGGCAGCCGATCACGACTTCCTGTTGCAGGGCGACGTGTTCACCAAGGACCAGATCGACGGCTACATCGCGCTGAAGATGGAAGAGGTCGAAACCTACGAGCACACACCCCACCCGGTTGAATACGGCATGTACTACAGCTGCTAATCAGGCTTTTGCAGAAAAAATGGGGCGTCCCTTACGGGGCGCCTTTTTTTGTTCAGGCATCCTCGACACTACTCAGTCGGTCTGGTGCAGCGCGAATTGAATACAGACAAGTTGGGCGCAGGAAACGCCCGCCTGCGCATTTTACTTCTGTGTATTAACCAAGGCGGCTATCGTCTACTCAATTGTCTTTCGAACGAAAGTGAGCAGTTCATGAAACTCATTATCGGCTTCGCGTCAGCTTTAATCATTTCCGCAGCCTCACCCGGTTTCGCGGCATCTTGCGGCAATACAAGCGCTGGGTTCGAAACGTGGAAGCAAAGCTTTGCGAAACAGGCCCGAAAAGCCGGTGTGAAGAAAAAGGGGCTTCAAGCTCTTGCGCAGACGCAATACGCCAGCCGCACGATCGCGGCAGATCGGAACCAGAAGAGCTTTAAATACTCGCTGGACAAATTCATGCAAATCCGTGGCGCAGACACCATCGTTGCACAAGGGCGCAAACGCAAAGCCCGCAACCCGGACTTTTACGCGGCGCTTGAAAGACAATACGGCGTCCCCAGCGGCGTGCTGATCGCGATCCACGGAATGGAAACAGGGTTCGGAAATTTCATGGGCGACAGTCAGGTTGTCTCTGCGATCACGACGCTGGCCTATGATTGCCGCCGCTCCGAGTTCTTTATTCCCCACGCCATCGGTGCACTGAAACTGATCGATCAAGGCAGCATTACGACCGCAACCAAGGGTGCCAAGCATGGTGAATTGGGGCACACGCAGTTCCTGCCGGGCAATGCTTTGACCTACGGGGTGGATGCGACAGGCGACGGACGTGTCGATTTCTACAACATGACGGACGCGTTGGCCTCGACCGCCAACTTTCTGCGTCAAAAGGGTTGGAAACCTGGGCGCGGCTATCAGCCCGGCCAACCAAATTTCGCGGTGATCGAACAGTGGAACGCCGCCACCGTTTATCAGCAATCCATCGCGATTATGGCCGCTCGAATCGATGGCTAAGACGCGCCATGAAGCTGGCCCGACCCTTCTCATTACGGCCACATTTCTGCCACAGACATTAAGTGGTCGCTAAAATGTCTAAGTTTCCAAAGAGTAATCAATCCTAACGATTAGTCATTTTTTTCCATTCTTGCCAAAATCTGCCCCATATCCGTTGGTACCGTAGTTGCTGAAACGGGATGCGACAAAGGAATGCGCGGTGAAACCGAAGCACAGCTATCACGGTGGTCTGCAGTTCAACGGTGAAGCCGATGGCGCAATAGAGCGTTTTGGAAGAATTGTTGCCGCGACGCTGGAAGACTATGGCCACTTGATTGAACGCAAGTCGGTCCTGAGTTCAACCGAGGCCAGCATCGTATCCAGCCAATACCTCGTGTCCCTGACCCTGGATGTTCGGCAGCCTGCAAAAGAAGACCGGTTCGAACGAATGGACCGTGCCGCGGGCCTAAAGACGGCGGAAAGACCGACCACAGTCCTTCCGGAAAACCGTTTGACGATCACCATCACGCCTGTGTCCGCGTTGCTGGATGACAGCGAAATCTCTGAACTCATGCTGGTGGTCATCCTGTACCGGATGGTCGATATCTGCGCGACGCAGCGGATCGAGTGGTTGTCGCCCAATACAGTCTTGACCGTCGATCAATTTATGAGCGCTTTTAATACACTGACCCCCTCGAAACCTCGAAAAAGAAAACAGATCTTTGAGGCAGTGACAGGCCCGTTCGCGGGGCTGGACATTGCGGAAGAAGACTTGGACGAGCCACAAAAAAAGGCGCTGTCACCAGCAGCCCGGCCGATCCAGCTGTCGGATGAGCAATTGCTTAGCATTGCTTTTCGGACAGAACCCATCGAGCAGCCTACTGATGGGAACGAAGACACGCCCCCCCTCAACCACGAGCACCCCAGCGATATCCTGCGACTGACCAGTTGGGGATTAACCGGGGCCGTGGCCAGCGTGTCCGTTCCGATCGCGGTCTCTCTGGCCGCCGTAAACCTGATTAAAGGCGAAGACTTCCGCCTGAACACGCAGGTTCTTGCCTACTCCGTCGCTATCTCCGCTATCAGCACAAGCGGGGCAATCGCCGGTGTCGCGAACGCGTTGGGCATGTAGCACTAACCTAAAGACCCTCCTAGGAGGCCCCGCCATCAGGCGGGGTTTTCCATTTTGCGCAGGCGGTCCGCCAGCAGCACATAAGTGTGGATCGAAAAGACAACCGCGCGTGTTTGCGGCAAACGCAACAAGGTCTGACGTTCACTGCGCAAAAATCCTGCAGCTTCGGGATCCGTGATGTGACGCGGCTCGGTTGCGCTGCGGGGTTGGTACAGCTCTGCATCCGCGTACCATAAGGCGTTGAACCGCCACAGCGGGCGTTCCGGCTGTATCCCGTCGAACAGGCGCTGCACCCGGCGCGCGATGTTCGCGTCATAGCTGGCGACAGGAATGTGAATATCGACCAATGGGCGCATGAACTTTTCCGACAAGCGCCAACTAGCCGGGAAACACAGGATAGCCCCTGTCAGAACATGTTCATCCCCTTGTTTTTGCAGGATGCAGAAATCCTCTTGCACCAAACGACAGAGCGTCTCCAACGGGCGTGTCCGGTCGATTTCGACAATCTGACCATCAGGGCGCGTCGCATGATCCAAGCAGCCCGGATAGGCGTGATGCAAGACCAGGTTCAAAAGCTCTTGCGCTGCAGGTTCCGCGCTGTGGTCAAGCGCCAGAACGTCATCACGCCGTTCGTCCAACAACGCCGCGCGTCTTTGCATCTGGGCAGAAAACGCATCGTCAAAATGCAACCAGTCATCCATGGCAAGCGGCTGGATACCCGGCAGGGGTCGTGATTTCAGCGGATCATAAGGAATTGAGGTTTGAAGGATCGTCATCTCCCTGACCTAACATCTGTTTCCGGGCTTGTCGGTCAAAAAGCGACTGTTGAACCGTCGCAAACTTTCAAGACTGCGCGGAAATGAGTCCTCAGGCTTCATAATCAGGCAGGGAGGCCCACCATGAACCAGCACTACCGCGATACCCGCAAGATCGACCCGTCAAAAGGCGTGACACTTGGCGACGGCACCCCGAACCAGAATGACCGGATCGAGATTGGCCCGACGCAACTGGCCTTTGCGGAATGGGAAGCCGCCGGCCTGTCCCTGCCTAACCTTGCGCGGATGCGTGAATATCGGTGGAAACGCCTGACCAAGGCCATTGTCGATCGCGGCTATGGCGGGCTGCTGATGTTCGATCCGCTCAACATCCGCTACGCCACTGACAGCACCAACATGCAGCTTTGGAACACGCACAACCCTTTCCGCGCCGTTCTTTTGTGTGCCGATGGCTACATGGTGATCTGGGATTACAAGAACTCGCCGTTCCTGTCGAAGTTCAACCCGCTGGTGCGCGAACAGCGCTCGGGCGCGGACCTGTTCTATTTTGATCGGGGCGACAAGGTCGATGTTGCGGCTGACGTTTTTTCAAACGAGGTCCGCGTGCTGATCGACGAACATGGCGGCGGCAATAAACGTCTGGCCGTGGACAAGATCATGCTACACGGGCTGCGCGCGCTTGAGGCGCAGGGGTTCGAGATCATGGAGGGCGAAGAGGTCACCGAAAAGACCCGTGCGATCAAAGGCCCGGATGAGATTCTGGCCATGCGCTGCGCCAATCATGCCTGTGAAACAGCCGTTACTGCGATGGAGAACTTCGCACGAGCCAATGTGGGTGACGGCAAGACCTCTGAGGATGATATCTGGGCGGTTCTGCATGCCGAAAACATCCGGCGCGGCGGGGAATGGATCGAAACCCGCCTGCTCGCCTCGGGCCAGAGGACCAATCCTTGGTTCCAGGAATGCGGGCCACGGATCACGCAAAAGAATGAGATCATCGCCTTCGACACCGATCTGATTGGGTCCTACGGCATATGCATCGACATCTCACGCACCTGGTGGATCGGGGACGAGAAACCCCGCCCTGACATGATCTATGCCATGCAGCACGCGCATGAGCATATCATGACCAATATGGAAATGCTGAAGCCCGGGGTCATGATCCCCGAACTTACTGCAAACGCACACAAACTGGACGACAAGTATCAGGCGCAGAAATACGGCTGCCTGATGCATGGGGTTGGCCTGTGTGATGAATGGCCGCTGGTCGCCTACCCGGATAAGGCGGTTGCGGGCTCATACGACTATCCGCTTGAGCCCGGCATGGTTCTATGTGTCGAAGCCGCCGTTGGTGAGGTTGGGGGCGACTTTTCCATCAAGCTGGAAGATCAGGTTCTGATCACCGAGGACGGGTACGAAAATCTTAGCACCTATCCGTTCGATCCACAGCTTATGGGCCTTACATAAAATCCTAATCCGGCCAGGTTGAGCGCCGGACATTGCCATGCCAGTCCTCGGACGGGATGGCAGCTTCGGCGTTTGCGGGCGTATTCGGGTTCCAGTTTTGCCCCAACGCGAATCCCAGAACACCAGTCAAGGCGATGACGATCAATAGACCGGGGTGGATTACTGCGTTTTGCGAAGAAGATGCGGTAAGTGCCATAATTGCCTCCTGGGCTGAGTATCTGATGGCCGCAAGATGGGCATTCGCATAAAATAAACAAAACGAATATTTGATGGGTCACTAATCACCATTAATGATACTTTATACGACCGCTCAGCACCCGGGATTCGAATGCGTTCCTCACCTTCCCGTGACGCGTCTTACATTGGGGTTGAGCGTCCAGACCGAAGCACACAGTATAAGTGTCAACCCGATACGTAAGGAAGTCTCATGCCCACCGAACGCATTACCTTTGCCGGTCACGACGGCGATCAACTGGCTGCGCGCCTTGATCTGCCAGATGGACCCGTGCTGGCGACCGCATTGTTTGCACATTGTTTTACCTGCTCGAAAGATATTCCTGCTGCCCGCCGCATCGCTGCTCGTCTGGCGGCCATGGGCATTGCCGTCCTAAGATTTGACTTCACAGGGCTGGGTCATTCGGGCGGTGAGTTTGCGAACACCACTTTCACCTCGAATGTGGAAGACCTCATCGCAGCTGCGCACTATCTGGCGGGGCGGGACATGGCCCCTTCACTGCTTGTTGGACACTCATTGGGCGGTGCAGCCGTTCTGCGCGCGCGTGCTGGCATACCCAGCGTCAAGGCGGTGGTCACGCTGGGTGCACCCGCTGACCCGGGCCATGTCGCGCACCATTTTGAAGACGCGCTGCCGCAGATCAATCAGGACGGTTCAGCCGTGGTCATGCTGGGGGGTCGTCCGTTCCGCATTGGCAAGGCTTTTGTAGAGGACATCTCGGAATCCGCTTTGACATCCGCAATCTCCGATCTGAAGGCAGCGTTGCTGATCCTGCACGCCCCTAGGGATGAGACGGTCAGCATAGACAATGCCGGCACCATCTTTCAGGCGGCAAAACACCCTAAGAGCTTTGTCACTCTGGACGATGCTGATCATCTGATCACGCGTGCCTCGGATGCTGAGTATGCAGCGGATGTGATCGCGGCATGGGTAAAACGCTATGTCAAACTCTGTCCGCCAGCCCCTCCCCCCGGCGCGCCCGAAGGTGTCGTACGTGTAAGCGAGGTTGACCCAACAGGTTTCCTGCAGGACATCCAGTCCGGCCCAAAGCATCATACCATGGCAGATGAACCTGAAGCCTATGGCGGCACTGATAAAGGAATGTCTCCCTACGGGTTCGTGTCTTCGGGCCTGGGGGCTTGCACCTCAATGACAATTCGCATGTACGCGCGGCGCAAGCAGTGGCCGCTGACTGCTATTTCGGTTGATGTGTGTCACAACAAGGTCCACGCGCAAGATGCCGGTCTGGCCGGAGACGGTAAGATCGACCAGTTCCGCCGCAAGATCCGTCTGGAAGGGCCGCTGGATCAGGAACAACGTGCGCGCTTGTTGGAAATCGCTGACAAATGCCCCGTTCACCGGACGCTTGAGCAATCAGCCCATATAACCACTGAACTTTTGACCTGATCTTATTTAACTATCTGCGGGGTCGCGGCGCTGGCCGGTGGATCGGAGGTCTGGCTACTGGCGGACGGGCCACCGGCGGTCGGGCTACCGGCGGACGTGGCCGGGCCGGTGGTTTCGCGATCGGCGGCGTCGGTCGTGCCGGTGGTCTGCCTTCGGGCGGGCGTGGTCTTGATGGCCGATCAACGTCGATATCCACGTTAACGTTGCGATAATAGTCATTCCAAAGCATCGAGTCATAGAACGGATCATAGCCATACCCGACCCCGACGCCGACCGAGACGCCCTCACAAGCTGACAAGGTGAAACTTGCAGCCCCAAGGCCAACCGCAAGGACCAATCGTTTGATGAATTTGGTAGTCATCGCGGGTCTCCTCACTGCATAGACCGGAACGACGCGAAGACGGCGTTCAAATCGTCAACATAAGCCGGATCGGCACCGTCGCGCAGGATCGCAACAACCACAGCCACGCGACCATTCGGCAGATCGATGACTGAGGCGGTAAAGTTGACCCCCCGCCCGTCACGGGTGCCGGTGCCGCGAATGACGCGTGCGGGCAGCCCTCCGATGCGGGCGTCAGCTGTTCCGGATACAGATGGATCCTTGACCAGAAACTTGTCTATATCTTCCAGATACTGCAATCCACCCTGTATCGAAGACACGCCCGCCGGCGAAACGAACCCCATCCACACGGTGTCATCTGTTACGGGCCGAATGCCTATGACCCGAGCCACCGCGCGCAGATCGCCCAACTCGGTATCCTCAATTTCGCGCGGACCGCCAGTACGCACAGCCCAAAAGTCCGGCACGGCAAAGCTGAACAACGCCCGCCCCGCGTCGGTATACGTAACCTGAGTGTCTGCCGTCGCAGGTACTGATGCCCAAAAACACAGCGCGACGCAGGCGGCGATGAATGACCTAAATGAAATGCGCATATCTCTATAACCTGATTACTTCTTTGAAATCAGATTGAACGCTGCCCAGTTGCCTTGTCCAGTTTCTCTTGCGCAAGACAACAAAAAACCCGCCCCCGAAGCGATCCGGGCGCGGGTTCGAAATGTATGGTCAGAAATCAGGCGCGGGCGTTGCCGACCAGCTTCCACAGGGCCGGAATCAGCAGCGCGGCCAGCGCCAGCTTGATCACATCACCCACAAGGAACGGTGTCAGGCCCCACTCCAGGATCGGCTGGTCCCAACCGTAAAGTTGACCCAACCACAGCAAACCAGGCACGTAGATGACAACATTTGCGAGCACCAGAGCCAGCGCCATTTTACCGACCGATCGATCCCATCCGCGGGCGGCCAAGGCACCCAAAAGAACGGTGGCCAGCACGTATCCGACAAGATAGCCACCTGTACCGCCCATCATGTAGGTCAGCCCGAACTTCTCGGCCGAAGACCCCGCGAATACGTCAAAGCCAAGCGCACCGATCAGCAAGTATCCCAGCATGGTGACCAGACCCAGCCGCGCGCCGTAAGCAGTACCGATGGTCAGAACCGCAAAGGTTCCCATGGTGATCGGAACCGGCCACATCGGCACCTTGATCTTCGCGGCAACTGCCAGCGCCAAGATACCCAGAGCGACCAGCACCACCTGTTTTACCCGCAGCGCAGTACCTTCGCGCGGACCGATGGCCTCGGCCAGTACACTTGTATTCATTTCTGTTTCTCCACGTTTGGACGGAAATTCTGGCACATGAATGCCCATTTCGCCTCTGTACTTCAAGATGATTGCGCTATCTGGGGCGGTATTCGGTCGTCATTTCGTAGGCCTTTCTTGGCCCCGAGACTGTCCAAGTCACTGACCACGTCGGCCAACTCGAGAAATCGTAGACTGCATCATAACTGTCGGGCGGGCAATCGTGGTGATCCGAGGATCGCACCTGTCCCAGATACAAGGCATGAAAGTACCGTTCATCGTCGAAATGGACGGAAATCCGATCCCCCGCATCTAGCCACAAATACCGTCGCGTACCTTTCATCTCGGCTTGGCCCGGGATACGCAGACAGACCTCTTCATCATAGACCAAACCACCTTTTGTCGGGCCGAGACTCGCCTGACCCTGCGCGTGCACGACTTGCCCCGCCCGAGTATCGTGAATGGTGCGGCTCAGGTTCCAACTGCCTTCGAAATCGAAAAGGCTGCGTGGCAAGGTCATTGGGCAAAGGCTCCGTCGGTGAAGCCGCCAGTGTCATCGACAAATCGGATCGTGTCACCACTTTGCAGCACGTCGTAACAGGCCCACCTATCCGACGGGGGCCAAAGCGAGCAATACCGATCCTCGCGCACCGCCCAGCACCCGGAACTGGCGCGACCCGAGAAATACTGCGTCAGCATGTTTTCGTCGAATGTCTGCCAAACACCGTCACCATAGTCGAGCTTTTGACCAGTCAGAGCATCCAAAATCTCATCCCCGGTCAGCGCGCGGAAATCTTCCGCCGCTAGAATTCCGGGTAAAAGGGCCAAAATCAGGGCAAACCGTCTCATACTTTCACTCGTGCCTTGTTCCCTGGGGATTGCGGGTTTAAACCGCGCGCCAACGTCTCATGCCAATCACAAAAAGGTCACGCCGCCAATGATTCCACGCTATTCCCGCCCCGACATGGTCGCCATTTGGTCGCCTGAGACCAAGTTTCGCATCTGGTACGAGATCGAGGCGCATGCCTGCGACGCCATGGCCAATCTGGGTGTGATCCCGCGTGAAAATGCCGAAGCTGTCTGGAAAGCCAAAGACGTTGAATTTGACGTCGCCCGCATTGATGAGATCGAGGCCGTCACCAAGCACGACGTCATCGCTTTTCTCACTCACCTTGCCGAGCATGTCGGCAGCGAAGAGGCCCGCTTCGTGCATCAGGGCATGACCAGCTCGGACGTGCTGGACACCTGCTTTAACGTGCAGCTGACGCGTGCCGCCGATATTCTGATCGCGGATTTGGAAGGCTTGCTGGCGGCCCTGAAACGCCGCGCGATCGAACACAAGGACACTATTCGTATCGGGCGCAGCCACGGCATTCACGCGGAACCCACCACGATGGGCCTGACCTTTGCCCGTTTCTATGCTGAAATGGACCGCAACCTGTCCCGTATGCGCGACGCGCGCGCCGAAATCGCCACTGGCGCGATCAGCGGCGCGGTCGGCACTTTCGCCAATATCGACCCACGCGTCGAAGAGCATGTCTGCGACCAGCTGGGTCTGGTGCCCGAGCCGATCAGCACGCAGGTCATCCCGCGCGACCGCCACGCGGCCTTTTTTGCCACGCTGGGCGTCATCGCCAGCAGCATCGAGAACATCGCCGTCGAAATCCGCCACATGCAGCGGACCGAGGTGCTGGAGGGGGCCGAGTTCTTCTCGATGGGGCAAAAAGGCTCCTCGGCCATGCCCCACAAGAAAAATCCCGTGCTGACCGAGAACCTGACCGGGCTGGCGCGCATGGTGCGCGCGGCTGTGATCCCGGCGATGGAAAACGTGGCGCTGTGGCACGAGCGTGATATCTCGCATTCCTCGGTTGAACGCATGATTGGCCCAGATGCCACGATCACGCTGGACTTCGCGCTGGCGCGACTGACCGGCGTGGTCGACAAGATGCTGATCTTCCCCGAGAACATGATCGAGAACATGAACAAGTTCCCCGGTCTGGTGATGAGCCAGCGTGTTCTGCTGGCACTGACCCAAGCAGGGGTCAGCCGCGAAGATGCCTATGCCATGGTGCAGCGCAATGCGCTGAAAGTCTGGGAACATCGCACCGATTTCAAAGAGGAACTGCTGGCAGACCCCGACGTGACCGCCGCGCTGAGTACCGAAGAAATCGAAGAAAAATTCGACCTTGGCTATCACACCAAACATGTCGACACGATCTTCGCGCGTGTATTCGGCGAATAACACCTGACCAATCAAACGGTTGTCAGAGCCCGGTTCGCCAAACGCGGCCCGGGCTCTGTTTCTTTGCCTGAATTGCAAAAATCAGCTATGGTGTCGGTGTATATACGAACCGGAGAAACGCTATGATCCGCATCACGATTTGTGCTTTGGCCCTTACGATATCAGCTTCGGCTGCATTGGCCTGCAGCGGCCATTCAAAGCAAACCCAATCCTGCGCGCCGGGCACATATTGGGACGCCGAAAGCCAGACCTGCGCGAAACTCGTCAATAGCTGAAGCTATCTATCCTATTCGTGAAGAAAAGCGAGCAAGTGATCGTTATCTTTTTGTAAGTTCGCGCTAAGCTAAAATTTAGCCGCTTTTTGAACGGAGTAGGAAGATGCGCCTTGTATTAGTCTCAGCAATTGCCCTTCAGGCATTTGCCTTTGCACCTGTTGTGCATGCTGCGGGTGGCGACAGCAGTACTGCACCTAAACCAACCAACACGACCAAGAAATGTCTGTTTGGCCGCGTCTATGACAAGGATGCCGGGCGCTGCGTGAAGCCGGACAAGACGAACTTTACCCAGGATGAATTGTACGACGCTGTGCGGGAACTGGCCTATGACGGTCAACTTGAGAACGCGCAGAATATATTGCGCATCATGGATCAGGACGATGACCGCGTGATGACCTATTGGGGTTTTACATACCGTAAGATGGGCGAACTTGAACTGGCGAACGTCTATTACAACAACGCCATCGAAGCCAACCCCGACAATATTCTGGCGCGCAGCTACATGGGTCAGGGGTTTGTCAGCGAAGGCAAAACCGATCTTGCGATCATGCAGTGGCGGGAAATCAAAGCCCGCGGCGGTGAAGGAACATGGGCCGAAACTTCACTGCGTGAGGCGATTCAAACTGGTCTGACTTACAGTTACTAGACTTCAGTCTTTCTTTACCCAATTCTCGTTAATCTGCCTGCGGAAAGCAACTTTGACACCGCAGGCAGATGCAAGACACAAACTCATTGTTACAGTTGGACGCGGGGGCAGCAACTCCGCTGGCTGATCAGGACGATAGCGCCCCCCGGCTTGTTCCCCGCACGCTTACCAGCAGACAAAAGGCTGCTGTGGTCGTGCGATTGCTGCTGAACGAAGGCGCAGATATCCCACTTGAAGACCTGCCGGATGAATTGCAGGAAAAGCTGACCCACCAATTGGGAGAAATGGGTTTGGTGGATCGTGTGACGCTGGACGCAGTCGCGCAGGAATTTGCCGAGGCGCTGGACGGTATCGGCCTCGCGTTCCCACATGGCCTGGCAGGCGCGCTGGATGCGGTGGACGGTAAGATTGGTCCTGCAACGGCGGCGCGGCTGCGCAAAGTCGCCGGAGTTCGCCAGATCGGTGATCCGTGGCAGCGCCTGCGTGACGTCCCTGCCGAAGAATTGGCCAAGATGGCACAGGCAGAAAGCACAGAGATCGCCGCAGTCATGCTGTCAAAGTTGGAAACCGCGAAGGCGGCTCAGCTCTTGGGGCACCTGCCCGGCCCAACGGCGCGACGGATCACTTATGCTGTTTCCAAAACCTCTAACATTACACCCGAAGCGGTCGAGCGGATCGGATGGTCGCTGGCGACCCAACTGGATCAACGACCATTGCAGGCGTTTACCGATGGTCCCGGCGCGCGCGTCGGCGCAATTCTGAACCACTCAGCGGCGTCCATGCGCGATGGTTTGTTGGACGCACTGGACGAGGAGGACGCGGATTTCGCCAGCGTCGTCCGCCGTTCAATCTTTACCTTTGCGCATATTTCAACCCGGGTTCGCGCCCGGGATGTCCTGACAATTCTTCGCGAACTGGATCAGACCGATCTGTTTACAGCCTTTGCCGGGGCTACATCGGATGAAGATAAGAAGACTGTTGAATTTCTGCTGTCTAGCATCCCTTCACGAATGGCCGACAGTTTTCGCGATGAAGTCGCGGATCTTGGCAAGGTGAAGCAATCCGAGGCTGAGGACGCGATGGCAAAGGTTGTAAGCACGATCCGCAGCCTTCTGGACGGAGGGGTCATCAAACTGATCGAAGAAGACAGCGAAGAGTAGGCAAACACCCAGACTTGAACCATAGGAAAGCTTGTGGTCGGTCAACGTGCCTTGTATGTCTGGCCCAGCAAATCACAACAGCCGGTGAGACCAGAAAATGCCCGTCGAAAAGTCGGAACTCAGCCGAGGGGCGCTCTGGAAGTACTACGTGACCGGTCTGTTCATGAAAGGTGTTATCGGAACGATGCGCCTGCTGCCGTATGAGCGGCGCATCGCAGCGATGGGGGCAATTGTGCGCGGGCTTGCTCCGTTGGTCGGATTCACCGAACGCGTCCGCAGAAATCTAAAACTAACCCATCCCGAACTGACGGAAGCCGAAGTCAAACGCATCTGCCGAGATGTCCCCGACAATGCGGGCCGTGCAATAATGGAGCATTTTTCGCCCGAAGGTTTTACCGAACGCCAGGCCAATGCCAAGATCTCGGGGCCAGGCATTGCCGCGTTTGACGACGCCGTGGCCCAAGGGCGCCCAGTCATGATGATCACGGCGCATTTTGGTCACTACCTTGCGGCCCGAATCGCACTACAGGCACGTAGCGGCCAACCTATCGGATGCCTCTACCGGCGCATGGCGAACCCGTATTTCAACGACATGTATGTCGAGGCGTTCTATAAAACGGGTGCGCCCATGTTCGAACAGGGTCGCCGTGGAATGGTCGAGATGGTGCGCTCACTCAAAAAAGGTGGCATTATCGCCATCGTGTCAGACCTGCATGCCCATGGCGGGGAAGAGCTGACATTCTTCGGCAAACCCGCCGTTACATCCGTTCTGAATGCCGAATTGGCGATGAAATACAAGGCGGTGCTAATCCCGTGCTATGCAATTCGCCAACCCAACGGTCTTGATTTTGAGATCGTTTTACATGACCCCGTCCCACACACCGACCCAAAAACCATGACTCAGTTCACCAATGATGATCTTGAGGCCGTCGTACGGCAGCATATGGGCCAGTGGTTTTGGATTCATCGCCGCTGGAAAGCGTGGAATGGCTTGGGCGTCCAACCCGAAGATATGCCGTGATCACTTGACGCGGGCAGCCGCTACGATAAGTCCGTGCCCAACCCGCTGAATCAGCGCCACCGCTGGAAGGTCTGCGGTCAATTTCACCGAAAACTGCTGCGACGCCGCCCCATCCCACTGTCCGGCTATATGCCAGGATTCCACGACATTTGCATACTCCATCTCGTACCCGGCAAGTTCACCGCGGCGGATTGAGGCATGGCGCATCGGCGTATATTGAACCACGCGTACATCATATACTTCGCCCTCAGGCAGCTCGACCGGTGTCACATCCACCAAGACTTCACTGCCCGTACGGGTTGCCACCACCTCGGCCTCAGCGGCGGCGGTCAGATGCGCATCTATCAACTGATTCAATTCGTATACATGCGCACCCACGACGTCTTGCTGACCATTCACCACCATCTGCGGCGTGAAGATCATTGAGCGCCCAGCCTGCCGCGCATAGTCGCGCTGCCGCTCGGTATGACTGGGATCGGCGAACTCATCCTTCCAACCGATGTAGTCCCAGTAATCCACATGCAGGGCTAAACCGATCACATCCTCGCGCTGCGCCAGATCATGCATCAACCGATCCGCCGGCGGGCATGCCGAACATCCCTGCGACGTAAACAGTTCGACCACCACAGGATCACTTTCGGCAGCGACCGAAGTGGCACATAATAGCGAAGCAAACACGGCGGCTGAAGCAATTCTGACCATAAAAAATCTCAGGTTTTTGAGGATGCCCACAAGATGTAGACGGATCAGCACCAAATCTCCAATCAAGGTTTCTTGAGAATTCTGACGCCACGCCCTTGCTTTGTATTCACTGGTATACAAATACTATTCAAAGGCATCCAGCCTTGAACGCGCAGCGATCATGCTACAAAAAAATGCAGCGAATCCCATTATCCAATTCATTTGAGAGGGAGACCACTAAATGCCCATTACTGTTGGACAAGATACCGCCAAGACACGACGCAGCCTGAGCGTGAACGGCAAGTCCATTTCCTATTACTCGATCCCCGCAGCACAAGAGGCTAACTTGGGCGATTTTTCACGTCTACCCGCCGCTTTGAAAGTGGTGCTGGAAAACATGCTGAGATTTGAGGACAACGGGTTTTCTGTCTCGGTCGATGACATCAAAGCTTTCGGAGAGTGGGCGGCCAATGGTGGCAAAAACCCACGGGAAATTGCATATCGACCCGCCCGCGTTCTGATGCAGGACTTTACCGGCGTTCCGGCTGTCGTGGACCTTGCCGCAATGCGCGACGGCATCAAAGGTTTGGGCGGCGATGCGCAAAAGATCAATCCGCTGAACCCTGTGGATCTGGTTATCGACCACTCGGTCATGATCGACGAATTCGGCAATCCCCGCGCGTTCCAGATGAACGTCGACCGCGAGTATGAGCGCAACATGGAACGCTACCAGTTCCTGAAATGGGGTCAGTCGGCCTTCAACAACTTTCGCGTGGTGCCGCCGGGAACTGGCATCTGCCATCAGGTAAACCTGGAATACCTGGCCCAAACCGTCTGGACCGACACCGACCAGAACGGGGAAGACGTCGCCTACCCCGACACATTGGTCGGCACTGACAGTCACACCACCATGGTCAACGGAATGGCAGTTCTGGGCTGGGGCGTTGGAGGTATTGAGGCCGAGGCCGCGATGCTGGGTCAGCCGATCTCAATGCTGATCCCCGAGGTCGTGGGCTTTGAACTCACTGGCTCGATGGTCGAGGGCACCACTGGCACCGATCTGGTGCTCAAGGTTGTCGAAATGCTGCGCGAAAAGGGCGTGGTTGGAAAATTCGTTGAATTTTATGGCGAAGGTCTGGACCGTCTGCCACTGGCTGATCGTGCGACAATCGCGAATATGGCCCCGGAATACGGCGCGACATGCGGATTCTTCCCTATCGACGGTGAGACCCTGCGCTATATGCGCAATACCGGCCGCGATGAGGAGCGTCTGGCGCTGGTCGAAGCCTATGCCAAGGAAAACGGGTTCTGGCGGGATGAAAACTATGCACCGATCTACACTGACACGCTTTCGTTGGACATGGCCACTATCGTTCCGGCCATCTCGGGGCCCAAGCGCCCGCAGGACTATGTTCCACTGACGAATGCCAAGGCCGCTTTCCGCCAGGAAATGGAAAGGACTTTCAAACGTCCGATGGGCAAGGAAGTGCCGGTCAAGGGCGAAGACTACAAGATGGAATCGGGCAAGGTTGTGATCGCTTCGATCACCTCATGCACGAACACCTCGAACCCGTATGTGATGATCGGCGCCGGACTGGTGGCGAAAAAGGCGCATGAGCTCGGCCTGAACCGCAAGCCTTGGGTCAAGACATCTTTGGCACCCGGATCGCAGGTGGTGTCGGAATATCTTGAGGCCGCCGGTCTGCAGGAACATCTGGACGCCATCGGGTTTAACCTTGTGGGCTACGGCTGCACCACTTGTATCGGCAACTCGGGCCCGCTCCAGACAGAGATCAGCGAAGCAATTGCCGAAGGCGATCTGGTCGCGACCTCGGTCCTGTCGGGCAACCGGAATTTCGAAGGTCGCATTTCACCAGACGTGCGCGCCAACTATCTGGCCTCACCGCCGCTGGTCGTCGTCTACGCGCTGGCAGGCACCATGGATATCGACGTGACTTCCGAACCGATCGGCCAAGACAAAGATGGCAACGACGTCTTCATGAAAGATATCTGGCCAACACAAAGCGAAATCGCCGAACTTGTCGAACAGACCGTAACGCGCGAAGCATTCCAGTCGAAATATGCGGACGTGTTCAAAGGTGATGAGAAGTGGCGCGAGGTCGAGGTTCCCCAACAGGAAACCTATGACTGGCCACCGACGTCGACCTACATCCAGAACCCGCCCTATTTTCAAGGCATGGGACCCGAGCCGGGAACGATTTCGAACATCGAAGGGGCAAAGGTTCTGCTAATCCTGGGTGACATGATCACCACCGACCACATCTCGCCCGCAGGGTCGTTTGCGACACAGACACCGGCGGGCAAGTATCTGACAGAACGCCAGGTTCAGCCGCGTGAGTTCAACTCTTACGGCTCGCGTCGCGGCAATCACGAGGTGATGATGCGCGGCACTTTCGCGAATATCCGTGTGAAGAATGAGATGCTGGATGGTGTCGAAGGCGGTTATACGAAAGGTCCCGATGGCCAGCAAACCTCGGTTTACGAGGCGTCGATGGCCTACCAGAAACAGGGGGTACCGCTGGTTGTCTTCGGCGGTGAACAATACGGTGCAGGTTCGTCACGCGACTGGGCCGCGAAGGGCACCGCGTTGCTGGGCGTCAAGGCCGTAATCGCCGAAAGTTTCGAGCGTATCCACCGTTCGAACCTTGTTGGCATGGGGGTTATCCCATTCGAATTCACCGGCGGCGACACACGCAAATCGCTGGGCTTGAAGGGGGATGAGACCGTTTCAATCCATGGCTTGGACTCGGTCAAACCGCTGCAAGAAGTGCCCTGCACCATCACCTATGGCGATGGCACAGAAAAGACGATCACCCTCAAGTGCCGCATCGATACGGCACCCGAGATCGAATACATCGAAAACGGTGGCGTGCTTCACTACGTGCTGCGCAACCTTGCCAAAGCAAGTTAAACCCGCGTGCTAAACAACAAAAAAGGGCGTCCTATGGGGCGCCCTTTCGTATTTCCGTAGCAGCTTGTCGCAGTGGTCGACAGGCGGATTGCCGCGTTCGCAACGTGCGAAGCACTAACTTCCCGCCGCCTTTTCCAACGCAGGTCGGATCGTGCTTTCGATGACACGTTGGGTGATTGGACCGGCAAAACGCAGGATGATCGTACCATCTCCGTCGATGACGTAGGTCTCGGGCACGCCGTAAAGACCCCAATCCAGCGCCATTCGGCCGTTTTCATCCTGTCCGATCGCCCGGTAAGGATCACCCAGCTCAGTCAGGAATGCCTTAGCGTTGTTCAGCTTATCCTTGTAGTTGATGCCGTAGACGGGGACGCCTTCGTTGGACAGCGCCTCAAGGTTGGGGTGTTCAGCCCGGCAGGGCGCGCACCAACTTGCCCAATAATTGACCAGCTTGACCTCACCGTCGCGCAGGGTGGCATCATCAAATATCGTTTTCCCCGGAAACTCGGTCAGCACAACAGGCGGTGCCGGCTGCCCTTCCCGCGCCGAAGGCAACGCATCCGGGTCGTCGCGAAACATACCAAAGCCAGCCATCACCGCGAATACGCCGAAGATCAGAGGCGGCGCAATCATCAGCGGAGAAATTTTAGCCATCGCGCGTCATCCTTTGTTCGATCTTTTCCATTTCGGCGCGCACCCTCCGCCCGCGCGCTACACTAATCACCAGCAACAATACAAGCAGAACAATCGACGCCGCATAAGACCACAAAACCGTGTCAGCATATTTCCCAAGGTCGGGCATCATCCGCTTACCCTTTCCCGCGCTTGCAGCGCTTTGATACGCCGCGCCCGAATTTCAGTGCCGGTGCGATACAAGACCAATGCGATGAACAACAGCACGAACCCGATAATGCAAAGCAACAGCGGGTAGAAGTAAACGTTGCTTACCTTCTCTTCTGTGTCCGCGCCGGTTACCGCGGCGACACGCATCACCGATGCACCCTGATGCAGACCCTGGTTCCAGAAATTCACCGCGTATCTGCTGAGCAACGCGAAAACGGACCCAACCAGACACAGGACCGAGGTCAGATCAGCGGCGGTATCGGGGTCTTCGATCGCCTCCCACAAAGCGACATAGCCAAGATAGAACAGGAACAGGATCAGGAACGAGGTCAGGCGGGGATCCCACGCCCACCATGTACCCCACATCGGCTGGCCCCAAATGGCGCCGGTCACCAGCGCAATAAGGGTCATGACAATGCCCACCGGGGCCGCTGCACGCGAGGCCAGCGCGCTGACATGGTGCCGCCGCACCAGCCAAATCAAAGACGTGGCCAGCATCATCAGCCAGCAATTTATCGCCATCAACGCCGCCGGGACATGCAGGTAGATGATTTTTACGGTCGAGCCCTGCTTGTAGTCATCCGGTGTAAAAAAGAACCCCCACACCAGCCCAACCACGACACAGATTGCCGAAGTGATCCAGAAAAACGGCAAGACCCGCTCACTAGTCGCGAGGAATTTCCGCGGGTTGGCATATTCCCAGAGGGAGTTGGCTTTGGCTGCGATCGACATGGGTGTTATTTAGTCCGACTCGTGTTCGTTCTCAATTGACATCCGTCAAAGTTTGACCGCGTCATCGAAGGTTAATACGCAAAACGGCAGCGCTTGCGAAGGGCAATAGCGCGATAGTAGCCGCTGTAATTCCGGCCAGCATCAATAGGGGGGTCTGGGTCTCCATCCCAGTGGCTCCGCGGCGCGCGACTTCGGCCCCGAAAATCAGCGTTGGCACGTAAAGCGGCAGCACAAGCAGTGACAGCAAGAGACCTCCTCGTTTCAGGCCAACGGTCAGGGCCGCACCAAACGTGCCGATCACACTCATGGCCGGGGTGCCGACCAGCAGCGAGATGACCAACCAGAAGAACCCCGGCACCGGGAGGTTCAACAATATCCCCAGAAATGGCGCGGCCAGAACCAGCGGCAGGCCGGTGGTCAGCCAATGGGCCAGCGCCTTGATCGTGACCACGGATTCCAGCGGCAGAGGCGCGGTTGCCAGAAGATCCAGCGAGCCGTCCTCCCAATCCAGCGCCAAAAGCCGGTCCAGTGATAACAGACACGCCAACAGCGCGCCCAGCCACAAGACACCTGGCGCGATGGTCGACAGCAATGAGGATTGCGGCCCAACTGAAAACGGCACCAACACCGTCACGATCAGGAAAAACGCCAGACCAAGGCCAAAGCCGCCACCCGCGCGGAAGGCCAGTTTGAGGTCGCGCATCAGCAAGGCGATCACAGGAAACCTCCGTCGAGATCATCGATGGGTTGCAGCTTGGCTTTGTTCGGGGTGACGTCCAATACGTCACCGTCCAGGCCCAGGTCTATATGGGTTGCAATCAGGGCCGATCCGCCCTGCCCCAGATGATTACGCACGGCCTCGGCGAACATCTGTACGGCATCGCGGTCAAGCGAAACGGTCGGCTCGTCCAGCATCCAGATCGGCCGCCCTGTCACCAGCATCCGCGAAAGACCCAGACGTCGTTTCTGCCCCGCTGACAGATTGCCCGCGTAGCGATCAGAAAACGCGTTAAGCGCAAAGGCGTCGAGCGCGTGTTGAATACCCTTTGTCCCAAAGACCGACGCCCAGAACGTCAGGTTCTCCATCACCGTTAACGTCGGCTTCAACCCATCGGAATGCGAAGCATAAGCGATCTGATCTTCGGCCCCATCAATCTGGCCGGACAGTGGTGGTTGCAACCCGGCCAGCGTCCGCAGCAAGGTGGTTTTGCCGATCCCGTTCGGCCCGCGCAATATCAGCGCCTTACCCGGATGCAGCGCAAAGCTCAGGCCTTCAAGCACGGGGACGCCACCACGGGCGATGGCCAGATCGGTCACAGTTAATGTCATAAGTCCCGCTTATCTCATTGCCGTCAGGGGCAAAAGACAAGATTTGACGCAGGGGATTTAGTCGACTCAGACAGGCAACAGGGCCAACGCGATACGCCGCCCTTCCGACAACAGCACGTTATACGTGCGGCACGCAGCCGGAGAGTTCATGATCTCAACCCCCAGCCCAGCGTTTTCAAGCGCCGCGCGCAGGTCAGCCGGAATATGCGACAGGTCCGCACCCGTACCGATGAACAGAACATCCACGGTGTCAGCCAGCGCGAGCAACGGTGCCTCGTCAATGTATCCACTCCAAGAGGTCGTTCCGGCCGGACCAGTCACAACACCGCCCTGGTAAACCTGCCCGCCAATCCGGAAAAACCCGGGGCCATACCCGTCAATCGGGGCCGCGTTGGTATAAGAAATCTCGTTCAAGCGCATGAGCGTGTTCTATCCCCAAAGCGGCAGGCCAGACAAGGCCGCTCCTGCAATCGTTAGATAAGCAGCACCCCGGTAAAGCTTTTCTTGCTGTGGCCTGAACAACCAGCCGCCCAGCCAATTGCCCAGAAGATTAGGTACGGCCAGCACGAGTCCAAGGGCCGATGCAGCCAGCGTCACCCGCTCCATCCCCGTCAAAAACCCAAGAAGAAGGAAATCGAATCCAAACAGGAACAAGAGAATTGTTGCGCGTATGACGTCGACCGGCAGAGGGCGCGACATATAGAAAAGGATCACCGCCGGACCGGGCAAACCCGCCGCGCCGCCCAGAAACCCAGCGGCTCCGCCGATGCCAGCAACCATGACGCGGCCAACATGGCCGTGATAACGAACCCCAAGGATCAGGACGACCAACATCGAAAGCCCCAAAAGACTGACTGCATATTGGAAAACCTCGGGCGCAACTTGCGTCAGCACCCACAGTCCAACCGGCATTAAAAACACGCAGCCCACGAACAAGCGAACCAGATCGCCCCGATCCACGGCTTGCCAGGCGCGGCGCAGGTTCGGCAATGGGCCGAAGATGTCCATGATGGTCAAGCCAATCAAGGCACCAAATGGGCCAAGATAAGGGGCAGCGATCGGAAGAAATACCAACGCGGTTCCAAAGCCCGAAAAGCCGCGGACCACTCCGCCGACAAATGCGGCAAAAAGAACAACAGCCAGCCCCGTTGGGGACTGGCCGAAAAACTCAGGCGTCGATATTGGCAAACTGATTGCCTGAAGTGTTGGACGGCTTCGACCAGTCGCGTTTGACCCCCAACCAAAGCAGGATGGTCGAGGCCACGAAGACCGAGGAATACGTCCCCACGATCACACCCCAGATCATCGCAAAAACGAACCCTCGGATCACGTCACCGCCCAGTACATAGAGCGAGATCAGCGCCAGCAGCGTAGTCACCGAGGTCATCACGGTCCGGCTGAGCGTTTCGTTGATCGAGATGTTCAGAACCTCTTTGAGGTCCCTTTTCTTGTACTTCCGTAGGTTCTCACGCACGCGGTCGAAGACAACCACAGTGTCGTTCAGCGAATAGCCCACGATGGTCAGCAACGCCGCAATAATTGCCAGGTCAAACCGAATTTGCAGTTCCGAGAAGATGCCGATGGTCAGGATCACGTCATGGACAAGAGCTGCTACAGCCCCCAGCGCGAATTGCCATTCAAAGCGCAGCCAGATGTAGACAAGCACAGCGCCGATAGCCAGTACAACGGCGATTACCGCGGTCTGGATCAACTCGCCTGAAACTTTGGGGCCAACCGATTCAACGGACGCAAATTCGATATCGGGTGCCGCGACCTTCAGCGCCTGTTCCACAGCTGTAACCGTGGCAGCCGATACGGCCTCGGCCCCTTCTTGCGCTTGAATGCGGATCATTGCGACGTTCTGATCCGGCCCGAACGTCGGATCAAAAATCTCGGTGATCGAAACGTCGCCCAACTCCAGCGGCGCGATGGCGTCGCGATATGCACCAACGTCAATCACTTGCGCGCTTTCGGTCCGGATCGTCGTCCCGCCGCGAAAGTCGATACCAAAGTTCAACCCTTGCAGCATGAACGACACAAACGCCACGATCATCAATGCGCCCGAAATGCCCAGCCACGCCTTCCAGCGGCTGAAAAAATCAAACGAGGTGTTTTGGGGTACGAGTTTCAGTCTCATGTCAAACCTCGATCATTTTCGGACGGCGCCGTTCAAACCACATCACGATCATCAGGCGGGTCACGAAGATCGCCGTAAAGACAGACGTCAGGATGCCCAGCCCCAGTGTAATCGCGAACCCGCGCACCGGGCCGCTGCCCATGGCAAACAGGATCACGGCGGTAATGAATGTTGTCACGTTGGCATCCAAAATCGCCGACAGCGCCTTTTCATAGCCGAGTTCAATCGCGCGCGCCGGACCTTTGGCTGATTTCAATTCCTCGCGAATACGCTCAAAGATCAGCACATTTGCGTCGACCGCCATGCCGACGGTCAGAACGATGCCCGCAATACCCGGCAATGTCAGCGTTGCCCCGATCAAGGAAAGCAGACCAAACAGTAGTCCCACGTTGATGATAAGCGCGATGTTGGCAAAAACGCCGAACAGACCATAGCTCAGCCCCATGAAGACCAGCACTGCGACGAAAGCCACTACAGTTGCCACCTGACCCGCGTCGATACTGTCTTGCCCCAGCTCGGGGCCGATGGTGCGTTCTTCCAGGAACTCCATCCCCGCAGGCAGAGCACCGGCACGCAACAGGACGGCCAGATTGGTGCTTTCTTCGACTGTGAAATTCCCGGTGATAATCCCCGACCCGCCCGGAATATGGCTTTGGATCACGGGGGCCGAAATCACCTCATCATCCAGTACGATGGCAAAGGGCGCGCCGATGTTTTCAAGCGTATAATCGCCAAACTTTCGCGCGCCCGAGGTGTTAAACCGGAAGCTGACCGCAGGGCGACCGTTCTGATCGAAGGAAGGCTGCGCGTCCACCAATTCCTCTCCCGTAACAACCGGAGCGGACTCTAGCGTGTAGTAAACGCCCGTTTCATCAATGGATGGCACAATTTCTTGGCCGATACCCGGTACTGCATCAGGGTCGGTTCCGCGCCCGGCGACCGGGTTGAAGGTCAGTTGCGCGGTCGTGCCAATGATTTCCTTCAGCTCACCCGCGCTTCCTATACCGGGTACCTGAATCAGGATGCGTTGGGCACCCTGACGTTGAATCGTCGGCTCACGCGTGCCCACCTCGTCGATACGACGCCGGATGATTTCCAGCGCCTGCCGAACAGTACGGTCATCAGAGGCCAGTTTCTCAGCCTCTGAGAGCTGTACGATGATCGTATCACCCTCGGCGCGGGCCTCGATATCCGTGGCCCCCACTCCGGTCAGGGTCTGCACCTGTCGCGCAAGGCCACGCACGACTTCCAGCGCGCGCGACATGCCGTCGGGCTGGCTGATGCGCACGCGAATCTCATCCGGGGCCGACTCCTGCTTGCGGATCGTGCCGACAGTGGCACGTTCATCCCGCAAAGCGTCCCGGATTTCCGGCCACATGGCCTCCATCCGGGATTCGTACACATCTTCGACCTTCACTTCGGCCAGCAAATGCGCACCGCCGCGCAAGTCCAGGCCAAGATTGACCAAAGAGGACGGCAGCCAATTGGGCCACTGCGCCGCCTCGGCCTGTAATTCCGGAGTGTCGATGCCAAGTTCAATTTCGACTTTGGCATCATTGGATTGCTCGACGCGCGTGTAAAACGCATTCGGCAGAGCCATGAGCAGGCCAGTCACGCAGACCAGCCAGATCAGAACCCGCTTCCAGGTATCAATTTGCAGCATTACCCTGCCTTTTCAAGGAATTGTCGCGCGAAGTTACTTCGCCGGTTCGGTCTTGTTCAAAACCTGAGCGATGGTTGACTTGACCACGCGGACCTTAACGTTGTCGGCGATCTCGACCTCAATCTCGTTCTCGCCTTCCTTGACCTTCGAAACTTTGCCGATCACGCCGCCCTGGGTGACCACCTGATCGCCTCGGCGCACGGCATCGACCATGGCCTGATGTTGTTTCATCTTCTTCTGCTGCGGACGGATCAGCAGGAAATACATGATCGCAAAGATCAGAATCAGCGGGAGAAACTGGGCGATTGCGCCACCTTCCATGGGATATTCCTTTTGGTTTGGAGTTGCGAACGAGTGCCGCAAATTTTGCGAGAACCTATGCTTTGAAGCAGCTGTTTGCAAGCAAAGGCCGTATCGGAAAATTTCCGGATTTCCATGCCCGGCCATAAGGATGTTTCGAAGCGTTGCAGATATGTCCTAGGAACGTCTGCTGACTTGGATATAGTCGGGGGCGAGGAGGACGAATGCCAAGGAACTTCAAACCCTTCGAGTTGCTGGTGCATCTTTTGCGCGCAGCCTGCGCAATCCTGCTTTTGTCCACCTTCGCCCTTGCGCAGGAGACTTCTACTGAGCCGGGCGAGACCGAGATCACCGACTCAGACGTTTTCAAGGCTCCCGTAGTCGTTGATGGCGATACGCTGTTCTTCCTGCGCGGCTCAAGCGCCCTGCCCGCCACTGAGCGGGCCGAGCGTCTTCAGACCACAATCGTCGAAGTCGCCGAGGCGTCCGAAAACCCAACCGTCGACATCTCCTTCGAAGAGACCGATCTGGGTATCCGCATCCTGGCTGACGGGGAAATCATATCCCTGGTCACTGCAGCCGATGCCGAACTGGAGCAGATGGAACTGGACGTTCTTAGCCTTCTGCATGGCGAAGCCATCGAGGATGCCATCATCTCGTACCGCGCCAACCGGACCGAACAGGCCCTTGTCTCTGGCGCCATCGAGGCCGCGGCCTGGACGTTTGGCTTTGTGGTGTTTAGCGTGGCGATCCTGTGGCTGTACCGACGTATCCGGCGCCGCACGCTGAAATTCGTCAAACGGTATTTGCGCGACGTGGAAACAGCCACCGCCAAAAGCGTACAGGCCGAAGCGATTGACGCGTTGGTCCGCTACGCCCTGAACTTCGTCCTGTTGGTCATCTTCTTCGTCGGCTTTTACTACTACCTCTCGTTCGTCCTTCTGGCGTTTGCCGAGACACGCTATTTCGCGCAGTTGCTGCTGACTTACCTGACCGAACCGGCGCTGCTGATCTTCAAGGGCATAATTGGATACATCCCCAATCTGATCATGTTGGGCCTGATCACCTGGGTCACGATGTACATCATCAAAGGCATGCGCGTGTTCTTCGATGCGGTCGAGGCAGGCTCGTTCGACATCGGCGATTTCGAGAAGCACTGGATCAATCCGACGTTCAACATCGCCCGGGTCGTGGTGATTTTGATCGCGCTGGTCTTTGCAGTGCCCTACATCCCCGGGTCGGATTCGGCGGCCTTCCAGGGGTTGACCATTCTGGTCGGCGCGATGCTGTCACTGGGCGCGAACTCGGTCGTGTCCAACATGCTGGCGGGATTGTTCGTGATCTATCGCCGCTCCACCTCGATCGGAGACCGTATCCAGATCGGGGATCACATCGGCGATGTGGTGCAAATCAAACTGATGGAGACGCATCTGAAATCCATCAAGAATGAACTGATCTCGATTCCGAATGCCCAGTTGATGAACTCGGACGTGGTAAACTTTTCCAAGAAAACCGACGGTAGCGGTCTGTTGCTGCATACCACCGTCGGCATCGGCTACGAGGAACCGCCCGAAAAGGTTGAGGCGATGCTGATCGAGGCCGCCAATCGCACCAATGGAATTAAGATCAGGCCCGAACCATTCGTGCTGTGGACCGCTTTGGCCGATTACGCGATCAACTATCAGATCAATGGCTATACCACGCGCGGCAGTATCATTCCAAAGATCAAATCCGACCTGCACCGCAACATCGTGGCTGTTTTCAATGAAAATAACGTGCAGATCATGACGCCATCCTACATGGCCGACCCGCCCGAGCCGAAAATCCCCGCGGTGGAATGGGATGGGCATCTGGCGCATGAAGCGCACGCGGAAATCGACAAGTCGTAACCGGTGCTACACCCTGCTCTCCAGATGGTGCATAAGCGACGCGAGTGATTCACGATTAAGGACCTGAACCATGCACGACATCCGCGCCATTCGCGAAAACCCAGCCGCCTTTGACGCCGCCCTTGCGCGCCGTGGGGACGCGCCGGTGTCGTCAGACCTGCTGCGGCTGGACGAAAGCCGCCGCGCCAAGATTCTGGCGGCAGAAACCGCGCAGGCCGAACAGAACAAAGCCTCGAAAGAGGTGGGTGCCGCAAAAGGGCGCGGTGATGAGGCCGAATTCGAACGCCTTCGCGCATTGGTGGCAGAGAAAAAGGCCGAGGTCGCCCGAATGCAGACTGAGGCGAAAGACCTTGACGCTCTGCTGACCGACCAGCTGATCCGTATCGCTAACCTGCCCGCCGATGATGTGCCCGAAGGCGTGGATGAGGCTGACAATGTCGAGATCAACCGCTGGGGTACTCCGCGGGAACTGGGTTTTGCTCCCAAGGAGCACTTCGAAATCGAATCCGTTCAGAATGGCATGGATTTCGAAACCGCCGCCAAACTCTCGGGCTCGCGTTTTGTGCTGCTGTCTGGCGGCGTTGCCCGCATTCACCGTGCTTTGGCGCAGTTCATGCTGGACACGCATATCAACGAAAACGAACTGACCGAGGTCAACGGCCCGGTTCTGGTGCTCTCCGAAATGATGCAGGGCACCGGCCAATTGCCGAAGTTTGGCGAAGACAGCTATCAGACCCGCGAAGGGTGGTGGTTGATCCCGACCTCTGAGGTTTCGCTGACCAATATCGTCAACGACACGATGATCGAAGAAAGCTATCTGCCGCGCCGCTATACCGCGCATTCCCTGTGCTTCCGGTCCGAGGCCGGATCGGCTGGTAAAGACACGCGCGGCATGCTGCGTCAGCATCAGTTCGAAAAGGTCGAGATGGTCTCGGTCACCCATCCGGACAAATCGGATGACGAACAAAAACGCATGTTGCGCTGCGCCGAGGGGATTTTGGAAAAGCTTGGCATCCCCTATCGCACCGTCATCTTGTGCACGGGCGATATGGGTTTTGGTGCGCGCCGCACCTACGACATCGAAGCGTGGCTGCCCGGTCAGGACACCTATCGTGAGATCAGTTCGGTCTCAACCTGCGGTGACTTCCAAGCCCGCCGAATGAATGCACGCTTCCGTCCCGAAGCGGGGGGCAAGCCAGAGTACGTGCACACGCTGAACGGCTCGGGGCTGGCGGTCGGACGGTGCCTGATCGCCGTGCTTGAAAATGGCCAGAATGCGGACGGCACGGTGACCCTGCCCGAAGTTCTTGCGCCCTATTTGGGCGGCAAGCTGACGCTGCAACTCGACGGTACGCTGGCATAAAGTAAAGCGGCTACCGCGCCACGCGGTGCCGGTTCAACAAGAAACGCAAGGCGAAGAAGGATTACTTCTTCGTCTTTTTCTTATCCTTCTTCTTGTCTTTCTTTTTATCCTTCTTGGCGTCGTCCTTTTTCTTACCGCCTTTCTTGGATTTCTTATCCTTCTTCTTGACCTTGGCTTTCACCTTATCCTTGGCCTTCGAGAATGCGGCCTCCATCTCTTGCAGCTTTTTGGCTGCCTTTTCAGCCTTGGCCTTGGCTTTCGCCTTTTTACGGGCCTTGGCCTCGGCTGCGGCTTTTTCTTCGGCTGCTTTGCGTGCCGCGTCTTCAGCGCGTTTTTCAGCCGCAGCGGCCGCTACGGTCTTTCTGGCTGCAGGTCTGCGGGTTGCAGGTTTGCGCGCTGGCGCTCGGCGTGTTGCCGGTTTTGCTGCCGCGGGCTTTGCAGCAGCCGAACTTTTCGCCGCGGGTTTGGTTGCAATCGCCTCTTTCGCTGCAGCGATCAGGATCAATGCGCGCGCGGCCCCTATGCGTGGGACTTTGACCAGATCGTCGGGGCTGGCACTTGCGACGGCTTCGGCGGTCTTGAATCCATTGGCAATCAGCGCCTGCCCAAGCGCTTCTCCTACACCGTTAACGTCGGTCACTGCAGTCATTACGAGGCCTTCCTTTCTCCCTGATTTATTCTTGTATATACGGAGGATATACACTTCGGCAAGCCGATAGGCCTGATATCATTCCTGTTTATCAATTGGTCTGCGCAAGACTGCTAGCGCGACTGCTCTTGGGAAAGGGCACGAGGCGTTTTGCGTCTTCATCCCAAAGTTTCAAATTTAACGCCGCCACCGCCTCGGGGAATTTGATCCGGCGCGGTGTGTATTCGGGTGGAAGGTTATAGTGGCACGCGCGTAAGCGATACGAGGGGATGCGTGAATTGAAGTGGTGAATGTCATGCAGCGTTATACAGGCCACGGCATTGTCGAACCACCAGCCAAAGTCCAATGCAGACGATCCCTGCAGCGCCGCCAGTTGCGGGTCAAGATCCGGACGGCGATCCCAGTACGTGTCTTCAAAGTTATGCTGCAGGTAAACCAGAAAGACACCCAACATCCCGCCCAACAGAGAAAACACTAGCCAGACCAAAATGCCCGTGCTCCCTGCGATAAGAAAAAGAAGCCCAAGAAATACGACGATCGACAGATTGTGCAGCAGCACGCCCCTGACCCCAAACCGCACCGTATTTTTAGGCCAGCGGTAGCGAATGAAATATGTAAACAACGCGCCGACCGGAACCAGAATGAACGGGTTGCGGTAGAGGCGATAGAACAGTCGCGTTTGCCAGTTTGCTGTGTTCCATTCCTGCAGCGTCATGGTGTGAATTTCGCCTGTCTCGCGGTGCTCAAGATTGCCGATCCCCGCATGATGCAGATTGTGGTTTTGCTTCATCACCTCGAACGGGGCAAAGGTGAACGGTGACAATCCATGCCCGGCCCACTCATTCTGCGCCCGCGTTTCAAACAGCGAATGATGACCGCAATCATGTTGCAAAACGTAAAGGCGTACGGCTGAGAAGGCGAAGACAACCCCGGCAGGGACCATGATGTACCAGCGATCAACATAGGCAATTGCCAGTGCCAGTGATCCGAAATAGACGGCAAAGGTTCCAAAATAACTTAACGCGGCAAGTCTGTTGTCCTGAACCGCATATTGCCGTGTGTATTCCCGCAAATTCATTCAGCTTGCCCCACCTTTGGCCAAGTTAATATCATAGCGAAATTATTTGCGTCTTCCTCGTATTCAAGTGGCGCGCAGAAAACGCATGCACGCAGGCGAATGCTAGCCTGCGGCAACGGGCCTGTCACGCCCTTCCACCGAAAACGCTGAAAATTGGCGCAGTTACGCGCGGCCCTTCAGATGTTTGGCCAGCGCGCCCGCGTTTTTCTTGCGCCGTCCTTTGTACGGGTTTTTGTCGCCCTGTCCGCGCAATGTCAGGCGGATGGGGGTTCCGGGCATGTCAAAATCTTCACGCAGACCGTTTACCAAATACCGCGTATAGCTGTCCGGCATCTTATCCGGGTGCGAGCACATCACGACAAAGCCCGGCGGACGGGTCTTGGCCTGGGTCATATAGCGCAGCTTGATCCGACGACCTTGCGGCGCAGGCGGCGGGTGCTGTTCCAGCATGGTTGTAAGCCAGCGGTTCAACGCGGCCGTCGGAACGCGCCGGTTCCAGACATCATGGGCCCGTAGAATAGCCGCGCGAAGGCGCTCAAGCCCACGGCCAGTCTTGGCCGAAACTGTCACCAATGGGGCACCGCGCAATTGTGGCAGCAGGCGGTTGAAAGCCTCTTTCAACTCGCGCAGCTTTTCGTGCTTGTTCTCTTCGACGTCCCATTTGTTGACAGCAACAACCACAGCGCGGCCTTCGCGCTCTGCCAGGTCGGCGATACGCAGGTCCTGCTGTTCGAACGGGATGGCGGCATCCAGCAGAACCACCACAACCTCGGCGAATTTTACTGCGCGCAGCCCGTCAGAGACCGAGAGCTTCTCCAGCTTTTCCTGCACTTTGGCCTTTTTGCGCATACCCGCCGTGTCGAAAATTCGCATTGGCGTGCTGTCGCCATCGGGGTCGGCCCAGTCGATACGCAGGCTGATCGCATCGCGCGTAATGCCAGCCTCGGGTCCGGTCAGTAGGCGATCTTCGCCGATGATCTTATTGATCAGGGTGGATTTTCCAGCGTTCGGGCGCCCTACAACCGCAACTTGCAACGGTTTGGCCGCGGTGATCTGCGGGGTTTCGCCCTCGCCATCTTCATCCAACGTAATGTCGGTTTCCGGCGCGTCGTCTTCTGCCTGTTCATCCGCCGCGTCTGCCAAAGGCATCAGCTGCGCGTAAAGGTCTGTCATTCCCTCGCCATGCTCGCCCGACAGGCGCACCGGTTCGCCAAGGCCAAGGTTGTAGGCCTCTAGCACACCGGCATCCGCCGCGTTACCTTCGGCCTTGTTCGCGGCAAGGATCACGTGCTTGGACCTTTTGCGCAGAATCTCAGCGAACATTTCGTCGGTGGGCGTCAGACCCACGCGCGCGTCGATCATGAAAAGGCAGACATCGGCCATGTCCACCGCACGCTCGGTCAGGCGGCGCATCCGGCCCTGCAGGCTGTCATCCGTTGCGTCCTCAAGCCCTGCCGTGTCGATCACGGTAAACCGCAAGTCGCCCAGCCGCCCCTCGCCTTCGCGCAGGTCACGCGTCACGCCGGGCTGGTCGTCGACCAAGGCCAGACGTTTGCCCACGAGGCGGTTGAACAGAGTGGATTTGCCCACATTCGGGCGCCCCACGATGGCGACGGTCAGCGACATGATACTCAACTTTCAAGACTCAGACGCGCCGTTTAGCGCATCTTGCCGTCAACGGAAAGCGTGTAGATCACCCTTGGTCGAGACAACATACAGCGTCTGTCCGGCCACAACGGGGGCTGTGGTGGCGCCACCCGGCACTTCAACACGGTTAACGAGCGTTCCGTCCACCGGGTTAAAGAAGCGCAGGAACCCGTCATTCGAGGCGATCACGATGCGTCCTCCGGCCAGGATCGGGCCATAATGTGCAAAGACCGGACCGCGACGATTCGGCCTGTCCTTAACGAAACCCGGCAAGTCTTGCGTCCAAACGACAGAGCCATCCGAAATGTCCAACCGCACCAACTGGCTGCGGTCACTGATCAGGAACAGGCTGTTGCCCGCAGGCCAAACGGTATCCACGGCACCTTCGTTCGCAGTCCACAGTCGCTCGCCCGATCCGGCGTCAAATGCAACGGTACGGCCCGAATGGTTGCCGATATAGATCGTGTTGCCCACAACCATCGGCCCACCGGTCACGTCCACGATTTGCGCCGCCGCACGTCCGCGGCGTCCGCCCGCGACCGAAGCGTTCCAGCGCCGAATTCCACCCCTGCGGAAGGTTGCTGCAATATCGCCCGAGCCGAACGCAAAGACCGACAGATCAGACGCAATCACCGGGGCCGGAGCCCCCAAAACGTTACCAACGCTTGGCGTGCCCTGAATCTGCCAGGCAATACGGCCATCTTTTGTATTTACCGCCCAGCCGGTTTCATCGCCCGCAACAAGGTACAGCAGACCGTCATTGACCAACGGTGCGCCGCTGCCGGTGGCGTTCAGGCGGTTCTGCCACCTGATCGCTCCGGTTTTTGCATCCAGCGCCGACAGCCGGCCAAACCCCGAAGACACGTAAAGAGCACCGTTTGCATAGGCCATCCCGCCGCCCGTCGCATCCGAGTCACCGTCAGATGCCGGGATCAGGTCCGTGCTCCAGGCGACCTGCCCCGCGGGTGTGACGGCGGAAACGGTCGCGCCAGCGTCCAGCGTATAGATCAGCCCCCCGGCGACGACAGGCTCGGCCGTGATGCGGCGCTTTCGGGAATCCCCGTCTCCGATAGAGGCAGACCAAATCCGTTGTGGAGTCGCGCGCAGGGCCGCGTTGTTCGTCCGATATGCAGGAGTGCCGGGGCTTTGCGACCACCCGGCATTCGCAGACTGTGCGGGCAGGCTTATCGGTTTTGAGCCGCGTGTCACAACTGCAGCATTGTCCGACGTGGGGCGAATATCCTCGCGCGGACCGGGCAAGATAACCTCGGGTTCCTCACAGGCCGCGAGCACCATCAGAGATAGCGCCCCAACCGACAATCCAACGCGGGAGAAAAGACTTGTCACCATGATGCTCCGAACTCGCCTGTCATTCTTTTTGCCACTGCGTCAGCCCTGCTGGGCCGCCAGCGGCTCCGGTTCGCCGCCAAGGGCAACAATCAACTGAGCCGCGCGCTGCTGAAGATCCACGCCAACGTCTGCATCCTGTCGTATTGCCTGCAGGCGGTCGATTGCAGCGTCAGCATTCCCCTCAGCTATGTCGATGAGCGCCAGCTGTTCTTCGGCCAACAATCGCAGCGGCGCGCCGGGGGCGGCCAGGGCTTCGAACTGCTGCCGACGGTCCGCCACCGGCAGTGTGTCATTTTGCAAAAGCAGAGCCTTAAATGAAGCGATTGCACGGTAGATTTCCGGCAAATCCCCTTGAACGGAAATCGCGTTCAGGCTTTCAACCGCTTCCTCGCGTGTCCCTGCTTCGACCTGCGATGAAGACAAAAGCATGTTCAGAACCGCAACGCCACCGGGTGTGGGCGCATCAATACTTGCTAGGCTGTTGGCGCGTTCAGCTGAGTCATTTTGCGACAAAGCGCTGAGAATCTCATCACCCAGCTGCTCTGCCTGACTTGTCGCGCGCGCTTTTCTGAACTCGTTGAATGCAGCCCCACCTACGATGAGGACAACCGCCAGAACTCCGATCCAACCCCATCGGCGCAGTAACAGAAACAAGCGATCGCGCCGGACCTCTTCGGTCACTTCATCAATGAAACTGTCGACGTCGCTCATGCCTGCTCCTCGGGCTGCGTGCTTTTCGTATGGCGCCATGTCATACCCCGGCGTTCCCGCCAAGCCAAGGCCCGGAATTCGCGCATTTTCGCGTCGTCATGCCGCCCTTGCGAAAAAAAGCAAACCAAACTATTCAGTTTAGCGTAGAAAAGGTGCATGCCTGACCCCAATTATTAACATGCGCGCCACAGTAATATTGGCATCTAGTTCTGAACGAGGCCCCGTATGCGTCTGATTTCATTCATAAATGCGATTTTGGTAGTTGCTGCATTATTTTTGCTGATCTTCGAACGCGATGCATTGTTTGCCTTTGCAGGTCGCGGTGAGGCTGCGCCAGACGCAGCAAACGCCAGCGAATCTGCTGCTGATCCCACTTCGGAGCAGCAAGCTATCGGCGTGGTTGCCCTGCGCTCGGTTGCACGAGAAATTGACAGCGCCCTGACGTTGCGCGGCCAGACGAAGGCCAATCGCCAGGTCGAAGTGCTGGCTGAAACGAGCTCAACCGTGATTTCAGAACCCAAGCGAAAAGGCGCGTTTGTCGAGGCGGGCGATCTGCTGTGCGAACTGGATCCAAGCACCCGCCCTGCCAGCCTGGCGGAAGCCAGGGCTGCAAGGCTAGAAGCGGAAAGCCGCATCCCCGAGGCTGAAGCACGTCTGGAAGAGGCGCATGCCCTTGTGGCCGAGGCGCAGATCAATCTGACCGCCGCCCAACGCCTATCGGAAACCGGCTTCGGCTCGGAAACCCGACGTATTTCCAGCGAGGCTGTCATGCGGTCGGCTGAAGCCGGTGTAAAAACTGCTGAGGCCGGACTGGAGGCAACACGCGCCGGGATCGAGGCCGCCATCGCCGAGGTCGAGGCCGCGCAACGTGAGATCGACCGCCTGACCATCGAAGCGCCTTTCAGGGGTCTTTTGGAAAGCGACACCGCTGAACTGGGCAGCCTGATGCAGCCCGGATCGCTGTGCGCAACCGTTATTCAACTGGACCCAATCAAGCTGGTCGGTTTCGTACCCGAAGTTGATGTGAACAAAATTGTTGTGGGCTCCGAGGCAACGGCGCAACTGGTCACTGGCCTTCAGGTCACGGGCCGAGTGACGTTCTTGAGCCGGTCCGCCGATGAAACGACACGTACGTTCGAGGTCGAGATCACCGTACCCAACCCCGAGCTGACGATCCGCGACGGTCAAACCGCCGATATCCGCATCTCGGCCGAAGGGACCAAGGCCCATCTGCTGCCTCAATCCGCGTTAACCCTGAACAACGAAGGTCAGGTCGGTGTTCGCACCGTAGGCGCAGGTAACATCGTCGAATTTATGCCGATCAAGCTGCTGCGGGATACGGCCGAAGGTGTCTGGGTCGGCGGTTTGCCGGAAACCACGGATATTATTGTTGTCGGGCAAGAATTCGTGACACAGGGTGTCATGGTCAATCCCACTTTTAGGGAACACACGCAATGACAGGTCTTGTCGCTTGGGCCGCCAACAGGGCCCGTATGGTTCTTGCCTTCATCGCGATCTCGCTGATCGTTGGTGGGTTTGCCTATGTCGGCCTACCCAAAGAGGGCGAACCGGACATCGAAATCCCGGCCCTGTTCGTTTCAGTCCAGTTTCCCGGTATCTCTGCCGAAGACTCTGAAAACCTGCTGATCAAGCCGATGGAAACCGAACTGGCGGATTTGGACGGTTTGAAAGAGATGACCGCCACTGCCGCCGAAGGTTATGCCGGGATCGCGCTTGAGTTTGATTTCGGCTGGGACAAAACCGCGATCATGGCAGATGTGCGCGATGCTATGAATACCGCGCAGGCTGATTTCCCCGAAGGAGCCGAGCAGTACTCACTGACCGAGATCAACCTGTCTGAGTTTCCCATTGTCATCGTGAACCTGACCGGCGCAGTGCCCGAACGCACAATGACACGCATTGCCAATGACTTGCAGGATGATCTTGAGTCGCTGGATTCCGTGCTCGAAGCCGGTATCGCCGGTGATCGTGACGAGTTGCTGGAGGTCATCATCGACCCGCTGCGGCTGGAGTCCTACAACGTGTCAGCCGATGAGTTGATCAACGTTGTACGGAACAACAACCAGTTGATTGCAGCGGGTGAGGTCGATACCGCGCAGGGGACATTCTCGGTCAAGATCCCCTCTTCGTTCAAAACCGCCGAGGATGTGTACAGCCTGCCCGTAAAGGTCAACGGCGATCGCGTTGTAACGATGGGTGAGCTTGCGCAGATCAACTACACATTCGAAGACCGGGAAGGTACGGCGCGTTTTGACAACGAGTCCACTGTGGCGTTGCAGGTGGTCAAACGGAAAGGCTTTAACCTGATCGATACGGTTGCTGACGTTAAAACAACCTTGGCCGCTGCGCAGGAAAAGTGGCCCGCCGAACTGCGTGCCGCTGTGGACGTTGGAACATCAAACGATCAGAGCCGTATCGTCGATTCAATGGTGCGCCAGCTTGAAGCCTCGGTCTTGACGGCTATTGCGCTGGTGATGATCGTAGTTCTGGCGTCGTTGGGAACGCGCGCTGCGCTGTTGGTGGGTTTTGCGATCCCGACCTCATTCCTGCTGAGTTTCGCCTTTCTGGCCGTTATGGGCGTCAGCATTTCGAACATGGTGATGTTCGGGCTGATTCTGGCTGTGGGTATGCTGGTCGACGGGGCCATTGTTGTGGTCGAATACGCCGATAAACGTATCAAGCAAGGCATTGGCCCGATGCACGCCTATGTCGAAGCCGCCCAGCGGATGTTCTGGCCCATCGTGTCGTCGACTGCGACCACGCTCTGCGCCTTCTTGCCCATGCTGTTCTGGCCGGGCGTTCCGGGCGAATTCATGAAGATGCTGCCGATCACGCTGATCTTCGTTCTGTCGTCATCGCTGATCGTTGCATTGATTTACTTGCCCGTCGTGGGCGGTGTTTCCGGTCGTCTCAGCCGGGTTTTTGACCGCACCTCCAACTGGCTGCGTGCTGTTGCTCCTTGGTGGGTGCGCGCGGTTATGGTGCCTCCGGCGCTGTACATGATTTTCCTTGGGGCGATGCAGATGTTGAACCCCGGCTATCTGCTGCCCGAAAGCGCATCTGGCGGTGTGATCTTTGGTGCCCTTCTGTTTATCGCGGGCGGGTTTGCCGGATCAGTCACCCTCAGCGCGGCCCGGATCGAACGCAAGCGCGAAGAACGCGTGCACAGCGCACGCGAGCGAACGCCGTTCGGCCGAGTGATCAAGTTCCTGGTGGGCAACCCGATCATGCCAATTGTCTCGATTGTGGTCGTCATCTTCGGCGTGATGGGCGTGATGTCATATTACATGGCCAACAACCGGGGTGTTGAATTCTTCGTTGAAACCGAGCCAGAGCAAGCGACAGCCTACGTTCGTGCGCGGGGCAACCTGTCGCTACAGGAAAAAGACGCGCTGGTCGTGGCTGCCGAAGCGGTGATCAGCGCCCATCCGGCTGTCACAAACGTGTTTGCCTTTGCCGGTGAAGGTGGTTTGAGCCAGAACGATGGGGGGCTTTCCGCACCTGCTGACACGGTAGGACGTGTTCAGTTCGAGATTACACCGTGGGAAGACAGACCCAATGTGTCTGAGCCTGTCTTTTTTAGCCTGTTCGAACGCCAGATCATCGACCCGGAGTATGACGGTGATTACGTTCTGGATGAGTTGAACGCCGAGCTTGCAAAGTTGCCGGGTTTCATCGTAGAGATTCTGCCGCTGGAACAAGGTCCTGCTTCGGCCAAGCCCGTGCATCTTCGCATAAAGGGTGACGGGTGGGAAGAGCTGACCGCCGCTGCCCAATCCGCCCGCGCGGTGTTTGAGGAAACGCCCGGCCTGATCAAGATCGAAGACACCTTGCCCCTGCCTGGCATCGACTGGCAGATTGACGTGGACGTCGCCAAGGCGGGACGTTTTGGCGCTGATGTCGCCACTGTCGGCGCGATGGTGCAGCTTGTGACTCGTGGCATCCTGCTGGGCGAGATGCGCCCCGACAACACCGACGAAGAGGTTGAAATCCGCGTGCGCCTGCCCGAGCAGGACCGGGTGTTATCAACGCTCGACTCGCTCAAGGTTCGCACACCCGACGGCTTGGTACCGCTGTCCAACTTTGTAACCCGTCAACCGGTGGCTAAACTGGCCGAGATCAACCGGATCGACCAGCAACGCTATTACGACGTGAAAGCGGATGTGGAACCGGGGCTGTCCAAGGTGGTTGTTGATGGTCCCGACGGACAAAAGCAACAATTGGCCGTCATCCGCGCGGTTGAAGACGACGCGGAGCCCAACGGCGCAGCCATCATCGGCACCAATGGCGCGACGTATGAGCTGTTTCAACTGACAGAAGCAGAGACCGTAGAAGATGTGCGTGAGGCGATCGAAACAGGCGCTGCACGTCTTGAGCTGATCAACCCGAACGAGCGGATCGCGGCCCTGACTGAGTGGCTGGACACCGGCCCTTTCTCGAACGCTATCAGTTGGGAATGGACCGGTGACCAGGAAGATCAGGCCGAGTCCGGTGCCTTTTTGGTGAACGCCTTCATGGGCGCGTTGGGTCTGATGTTCGTGATCTTGCTGGCGCAGTTCAACTCGTTCTACAACTCGGTTCTGGTGCTGTTGGCGGTCGTACTGTCGACCACTGGGGTGCTGATCGGGATGATTGCGATGCAGCAGCCGTTTTCGATCATCATGACTGGCACCGGCATCGTCGCGCTGGCAGGGATCGTGGTGAACAACAACATTGTTCTGATCGACACCTACCAAGAATACAGCCGCTATATGCCCCGGATTGAGGCGATCGTTCGCACGGCAGAGGCGCGTATCCGCCCCGTCCTGCTGACTACGTTGACCACGATGGCGGGTCTGACACCCATGATGTTTGGCCTTTCGCTCGATTTCATCGGCGGTGGGTATTCGATCAACAGCCCCACTGCTCTGTGGTGGAAACAGCTTGCCACCGCGGTTGTGTTTGGCCTTGGCATCGCGACCGTTCTGACACTGATCGTGACGCCCTCGTTGCTGGCGCTGCGGGTGTGGGTGTCGACCTATGTTGTGTGGTTGAGCAAACTTCTGGCGCGTGCGACGGCCGGCCAGTCCAGTCAGATTGCGCAGGATATGGCGATTAGCAAGGCGGCGCGTCAGGCGCAAGCGACCGAAGTGATATGGGAAGATGACGCTCCGCCAGAGTACGACCCGCACTCGAAACCCGAGTGGGACCCGGCCCAACCGCCCACATCACCACTGAAAGCGGCAGAGTAAAGCAAACGGCGAACCTTCGGGTTCGCCATTTTCCTTTGTGTCACGCGCCGGATTACCTTAGCCCGGCCAGAACGGGTCAGTTCGATTAAACGGTTTCGGCGTCAGATTGCTGGCGGCGCCACAATTGCGAATAGCGACCTTCGCGTTGCAGAAGTTCATCATGGGTGCCTTGCTCAATGATCTCACCCTGTTCCAGCACGACAATTACGTCCGCCTCTGCAATGGTGCTGAGACGATGCGCGATTGTCAGCACCGTGCGCCCTTCCCCAGCACGTGCCAAAGCGTCCTTGATGTCTTGCTCGGTATCCGTATCCAACGCCGAAGTTGCCTCATCCAGCAACAGGATAGGCGGGTTCTTCAACAAGGTACGGGCAATGCCGACCCGCTGCTTTTCACCGCCCGACAGCTTCAACCCGCGTTCGCCAACCTTGGTGTCGTAACCTTCGGGCAATGAAATAATGAAGTCATGAATTTGGGCGGCTTTGGCCGCCGCCTCGACCTCATCCTGCGTGGCCCCGTCCCGGCCATAAGCAATGTTGTAGCGGATCGAGTCGTTAAACAGCACCGTATCCTGCGGCACCACGCCAATGGCGGCGTGCAGGCTGTCCGTCGTCACGTCACGCACATCCTGCCCGTCGATTTTCAACGCCCCGCCGGTCACGTCATAGAATCGAAACAGCAACCTTCCGATGGTGGACTTACCCGAACCTGTCGCCCCCACGATGGCAACGGTTTGACCTGCGGGCACGATCAATGAGATGCCCTTCAATATCTCACGGTCAGCATCATAGCCAAAATGAACCGCGTCCAAGGTCACTTCGCCGCCTTTGACCACAAGATCCGATGCGCCGGGCTTGTCAGTGACCTCTGCAGGTTGCTCAAGCAGGTCGAACATCTGCCCCATATCCACCAGCGACTGCCGGATTTCCCGGTACACCGTGCCCAAAAAGTTCAGCGGCACAGTGATTTGGATCATGTAAGCATTTACCATGACGAAATCGCCAACCGTCAGGGTTCCCTTTTGCACCCCCAGAGCCGCAAGCACCATCACACCTATCAATCCACAGGTGATCAGAAACGACTGACCGAAATTCAGGAAAGCCAGCGAGTATGCCGTTTTCAGCGCCGCCCCTGCATAGGCTTTCATCGACGTATCGTATCGTTGAGCTTCGCGCTGTTCCGCATTGAAATACTTGACAGTTTCAAAGTTCAACAGGCTGTCAATAGCACGCTGGTTGGCCTCGGTATCCTGATCATTCATTTCACGTCGCAGTTTTACCCGCCATTCGGTCACTGCGAAGGTGAACCAGATATACAGCGCGATAGTGACAGCTACGACAACCAGATACCACACGTCGAACATCCACATCAGGATGATCGCAACCAGCAGCAGCTCAAGGATCAGAGGTCCAATAGAGAACAGCAGAAACCGCAAGAGGAACTCAACACCCTTGACGCCACGCTCGATAATCCGGCTGAGGCCTCCGGTCCGGCGCGTCACGTGGTAGCGCATTGATAGCTGGTGAATGTGCTGAAACGTTTCCAATGCCAGCGCACGTAAGGCCCGCTGACCTACCCTGGCAAACGCAGCATCGCGCAACTGCTGAAAGCCAACAGTCATCATTCGCGCAACCCCATATGCCACCGTCAGGCCCACGGCACCCAAAGCCAGCGGTGGAACACCTTCGCCTGCCAGTCCATCAACCGCACCCTTGTAAAGGATGGGTGTGTAAACCGCGATGAGCTTGGCCAGAACCAGCATCGCCATGGCAATGACGACCCGACGTTTTACCCAAGGCTCATCCTCGGGCCAAAGATATGGCGCGACCTTACGAATCGTGCGCCATCCGGACTGGCGCTCGTCAACTTCTTGAAGGTCATTTGAATACATCGGGGCTATCGTCTCATCACGGTTCTGATCTGCGATCAGAGATAGCCCAGGCCCATCCAAGGGCCAAGGGCGCAGGATTAATCAGGTATTGTAAAAATCTGGCCGGGATAAATCAGGTCCGGATCACGGATCGAGTCCCTGTTGGCTTCAAACAGCCGCACATAGAGGATACCGTCGCCGAACCGTTCGCGCGAAATGGCCCACAATGTGTCGCCCCTTTGCACAGTGACCGACCGGATTGGCGCGTCGTTCGGATCAATCGCGGGCTCGTCCGTCGCCTCAGCGGCGCGCAGGATGTCCGGCGATTCCCGCTTGAACGGGGTTTCCAGTCGGCTGACCACGGTGCCATCTGCGCCAACCTCATCTACGCGCAGGGTATAAACGCCGGGCTCTACACCTTCCAGTTCGCTGCGCCATTTGCCATCGTTTGCCGGGGATTGATCATCCACAAGCCGGTTGTTGAGGTAAAGGCGCACCACCGAGCCATCCGGCACCCGCCCGGTCAGTTCCACCTCTCCCGCATCGGAATAGCCGATCGTGTCCAACGCCACCTGATCCGGCGCTTGCGGCAGGCTGGTCGGTCCCTGTACCAACTCGACACCGTCCTCACCCGAGCGCAGGACGGCAACCTGTTGGTCCGTCGCCTCTGGCGTCGGCGGCTCAGCAACTTGTGGTGCCTCATCCTCGACCAACTGACTGTCGGTGTCGGCTGTGCCGGAAGTCGCGGGTTTATCCGTTTCAGCGACTTCGGCGACCTCCGCCGTGTCAGCCTCGGCTGCTTCAGCGGTTGAAACCGGTTCGTCTACGGGCTCTGGCCTTGGCAAGGCTGCGATTACGTAATCATCCGATCGTACAGGTTCCTCACCCCTTGTTTCCAGCGTCAGGCCACGCGCACTATCGGAAAACGGGATTGAAACAAACTCGGCAAACTGCCCGCCGGCGTCGACCGTGAAGCTGTGCACCGTCTCACCATCCAGCAGCACGTTTACCTCGGCACCTGGCTCGGCAGAGCCGGAAAGAACCGCAGAGCCATCCGGTTCGACAAAAATCTGATCTAGCAAAAGCGTCACTTGCGGCGCAGCGTCGTCCTGCGTGTTGTCATCCGGCGGGGTTTCGGTTGCCTGCTCATCCTCGGCAGGTGTTGTGGGTTCTTCAACCGCCGGATCGGCCGCTGCCAGCTCGGTGCTGTCGTCTTCGGATTGAGCCGCAACTTCGGCCTCTGGCGCTGGCGCGTCCGGGCCGCCACCGATCATGCCGGTCAGATACAATCCACCGGCTCCGACAACAACTGCGATACCGGCGATCAAGCCCCAGACAAAAGTTCCTGAGCTTCCGCTTCCCGACTCGGCGTTCATTTTTTTCCTTTCACTCCGCAGCGCAAGTGCTTTGACCATAACACATTCTGACTGACGGTTGAGCCAATCTATCAATCCCGCTATCAGGGGTCAAAACCTCAGGCGCAACCCCGGAGAGCGATCACAATGTTTCAGAAGTCTGTTTGTGTGTATTGCGGGTCACGAAATGGCACCAATTCCACCTATGCCAACGCCGCAAGAACATTCGGGACGATGCTGGCGCAAGAAGGTTGGCGATTGGTTTACGGAGCGGGGGACGTTGGCCTGATGGGCGAGGTTGCTCGCGCGGCACAGGCCGCCGGGGGCGATACATTTGGCGTTATCCCTGTTCACCTATTGCAACGCGAGGTTGGCAAGACCGACCTGACCCGTTTCGTGGTCACGGAAACCATGCATGAACGTAAAAAAGTCATGATCATGAACGCGGACGCCGTTGTCGTTCTTCCGGGCGGGCCAGGGTCACTGGACGAACTTTTCGAGGCACTGACATGGCGGCAACTTGGCCTTCACGACAAACCGATTCTGGTAATGAATGTGGATGGATACTGGGACGCGTTGCACGAGCTTGTGCAACGTGTCATCAGTCAAGGCTTCGCGGATGGATCGCTGGCCGAGTTTATCACATGGGTCGATGATCCGACATCGGCGATGACTACGCTGCGGGGCTATCTGACCTAAACGGATTGTGATCGACCACCAGCCGCCCGACCGCGATCAAACCGCAAGGCCCGGGCCGTTTCTCAACAGGTTTTCAACCTTGTGCAAGGGCTGATTGGTGAGGGACTTGTCGACCTCGGCCACGACTTTGGCCAGTACGTCGCTGTGCAGACGTCGGCGCAGCAGGCCCAGCACGTGCGGGCTTGCGACCAGAACCAGCTTGTTGAAAGCACCCTTCAGGCCATTTCGGTTCAGCAGGTTGGCGACGTCTTGCACAAAGAGGGATTTGGCATGGATTTTCCAGTTCGGCTCTTCCATCTCGGTATCCTGATGCGGTCCGGTATCCAAGCGCTGCCCTGCCCGGTCAGCGCGCCCAGCGAGCGCATCCCGTTCCTCGACCGAGACAACAACCAGATTGGGGTCTTCGGCATCGGTGATGTTCTCAACAAACAGCGCCTTCTCTCCGTCAGAAATGACAATCCAAGTTCCCTGTTCAAGTGCGACCATCGCGCCCTCCGTTTATGAATTGTATGGCCATCGCTTTTTCATCAAATCAGGCTCGACTTTTGCACGCCCGCCGATGCGTTGCGTGTTGCCCGAATGAATTTATGTGCAGCGGAACTCACCCCCCGCTTAACCTTAGGTAAGCATTGCCGGGCCGCGTACAATCCCGTCTCAGAATGAAACTACACTAATCGGCAGGTTTTTTCCTGTCAGCCCAGGTGGCATGTTGGCTGCTCAACATAAAAACCAATTGCACTGCTTGCCTTAAATGACAGCGCCCTCTCGTTTGTTTCAAACCATGGAAGCGAATTTCGCACAAAAAAAGCCCGCCAGCGTTTCCGCCAGCGGGCCCCGAACAAACCCCATTGGGGTAAAGGTTTACATCCGCGAGGCGACGTTTTCCCAGTTCACCAGATTGTCGAGGAAGTTCGACAGGTAAGCCGGGCGCTTGTTGCGGAAATCAATGTAGTAAGAGTGCTCCCACACGTCGCACCCCAGCAGCGCGGTCTGGTTGAAACACAGCGGGTTCACGCCATTCTCGGTCTTGGTGACAGCCAGCGAGCCATCGGCGTTCTTGACCAGCCACGCCCAGCCCGAACCGAATTGACCGGCACCAGCGGCGCTGAACTGCGACTTGAACTCATCAACCGAGCCAAAGCTTTCGACCAGAGCTTTTTCCAGCTCACCCGGCATGGCATTGTCGCCAGGGCCCATCATCTCCCAGAACTGGTTGTGGTTCCAAAGTTGGCTGATGTTGTTGAAGATACCGTTTTGCGCAACGGCCGACTTGTCGTAGGTGCCAACGATGATTTCTTCCAGCGACTTGCCGTCCCACTCGGTCCCGGCGATCAGCTTGTTGCCGTTGTCCACATAGGCCTTGTGGTGCAGGTCATGGTGATATTCCAGCGTTTCCGCGGACATGCCCTTGGCTGCCAGCGCGTCATGTGCATAAGGAAGATCAGGAAGTTCAAAAGCCATCTCGGCCCCCTGTAAAATAAAAGTTGCGGTTCCCAAGGGTTAAATGCTTTGGCAACCGCCGTAGGTCAAGGGGCGAGACAAGAAAACCCGGAGGTCCGCGATGCTGACACAGGCGCGCAAGATGTTTTACCGCGCCCGCGGATACTATGCGGGCAACCTGAACGGGGAACCGTTTCGTCTTGATCCCTATCATTCGCAATTCTGGCGCAAAGCCTCGGCCGGAGCATGGGAGCCAGAGACATTTGCCGTTCTGGATCAGTACCTGAAACCCGATAGCGACTATCTGGATATCGGCGCCTGGATCGGGCCGACCGTTTTGTATGGCGCACGGCGCGCACGTCACGTCTGGTGCTTTGAGCCCGACCCTACAGCGTTCCGCCATCTGGCGTGGAATCTGGATCTAAACGAGATTCAAAACGTCTCGGCCTTTGGGGTTGCCCTGTCGGATCGCTTTGGAGTGGCACGAATGGCCTCGGTACGCGGTGAGCCTGGAGATTCCACCAGTTCGCTGCTGCATGATGGGGCGCATGGATCGGATGCGTTGACTATCGCCTGGGATCAATTCGAAAAGACAAATGACCTGTCAAAGGTTTCGCTCGTAAAAATGGATATCGAGGGGGCGGAATATATGGTTCTGCCTACGTTGATGGAATGGTTGAAACTACAACGCCCGGCGCTTTTTCTTTCAACGCACGCGCCACTGCTTGACGAGGGCAGCCGCGCGAAAAAAACTCAGGACCTGCTGGCCAACTTGTCATTTTACTCGGAATGTCGTGACACGGCTGGGCGACTGATCTCCGAAGACCAGTTCACGGAATCCGAAGCGCTTTCGCACTTCGGAAGCTATCTGTTCACCTAGCAAGACGGTCTCGCATAGGGCCGCCCATGCGGATCAATAAAACCCAACCTCACTGCCCGGTTGGGCCGCGACCTTCAGCAGTTTGAACACATAATCCGCAGCTGACCGGAAACAGACGACGCGGAACGTCTCGGCATCGTCCATCCAGAACGCGCCTGCCACTTGTGCCAAACGCGAACGGCGAATTTGACCGGGCTGGAATGCGTCAGGCGACAGATCGACCGGTGCCAGTTTACCCAGCACTTCGCGCGCATTGGGTCCGGAAACACGGAATACCGCCCGTGCGTCCGAGACGTTCACCGCCAAAGCGTGGGTTCCGCTCAGCGCGCCCGCGATATCGGCCAGCTTGGCGTTCACTTCGGCGTATTGAACCAGCACAAGCAACTCGTCCGGTGACATCCAGCAAACACCTGTGTCGCCTTTGACCAGAGCCTCACGCTGCCCGGGCACTTTTTGGCCGGTGGCATCCTTTACAGCTTTGGCCAATACCTTGTCTGACAAGTCACCACGTAAGGTTATCATGCCCTGCAGGCCGCATTCCTCGACCTTTGCGATGCCGTCATAGCTGTCGTGGTTCATTGCGCTGATGGGTTCAGACATTCTGCTTCTCCCCGTCTTTGTCATAGAAGATCGGGTCCACGATCTTGGCTTTGTAGGTTTTGCCGTCGGTGCCCGGGAATTCGACAATCTCGCCCATCCGGTCGGGGCCATGCTTGATCAGGCCCATAGCGATACCACGGTCCAAGTTGGCCGAGTAATATGTCGAGGTCACACGCCCGATCATGTTGCGCTGGCCATTGGCGTTGACGCCCGAGCCGACTGCGTAAGCTCCGTCAGGGATGACAGAACCATCCACAGTCTCCAGACCGACCAGTTTCCAGCGGTCGGGGTCGGCCATGTGGGTGCGCGAATGGGCGCGTTTTCCCAGATAGTCCTCTTTCTTTTTGGACAGCGCCCAGTGCAGCCCCAGGTCTTGCGGGATTACTGTGCCGTCCGTCTCATCCCCGATCATGATAAAGCCCTTTTCGGCCCGCAGGATGTGCAGACACTCGGTGCCGTAAGGCATCACGCCGAACTCTTTTCCGGCCTCCATCAAAGCGGTCCAGAACGCCTGACCCTGTGACGCGGGAACGGCGATTTCAAAGGAAAGTTCGCCCGAGAACGAGATGCGGTACGCACGGCAGTCAAAGTCACCGATCTTACCATCGCGCCACTCCATGAACGGCAACGCATCCTTGCTGACATCCATACCGCCCAGCTTTTCCAACACCTTGCGGGCATTGGGGCCAACAACAGCCACCTGCGCATATTGTTCTGTCACGTTGGCGACATAGACTTTCCAGTCCCACCACTCGGTTTGCAGCCACTCTTCCATATGAGCGTGGATACGTTCTGCTCCGCCGGTGGTTGTGTGACACAGCCACGTATCCTCGTCTATCCGGGCAACGACGCCATCGTCGATCAGGAAACCGTTTTCGGAACACATCAGGCCATAGCGGCATTTGCCGACCTTCAGCGTGGACATCATGTTGGTGTACATCATGTCGAGGAACTTGCCGGCATCCGGGCCTTTGACAATCAGTTTGCCCAGCGTCGACGCATCCAGCAGGCCAAGGTTTTCGCGCGTGTTCTTCACCTCGCGATTCACGGCATCATGAACAGATTCCCCGGGGCGAACGTAAGCATATGTCCGGCGCCAGTGGCCAACAGGTTCCCAATCCGCGCCGTTCTTGTCATGCCAGTCATGCATCGGAGTCCGGCGGATCGGCTGGAACACCTCACCGCGCGCCTCGCCGCCAATCGCGCCCATGGAGATCGGCGTATACGGCGGGCGGAACGTGGTTGTGCCAACCTTGGGAATCTCCGCATCCAGCGCATCAGCAAGGATTGCCAGTCCATTGATATTGCTCAACTTACCCTGATCGGTCGCCATCCCCAGAGTGGTGTAGCGTTTGGTATGCTCAACGCTCTCGTACCCTTCGCGTGCGGCCAGTTGGACGTCAGAGACTTTGACATCGTTCTGGAAATCCAGCCACGATTTCATGCGCAGGCCGATCTCGGCATTGGCGGGCATCAACCAGACCGGCTCCATAGCGGCCTCAGACGTGCTTTCGCTCTTCGGCGCTTTGGTGCTTTTCGGTTTAAACCCGGCGGCCTTGGCCGCAGCTTTGCCTGCCGCGTCAGCGTCGGTCAGAACCTCGGGCAGTGCCAGAGGACCGTTTGAGCTGCCAGCGGCCAGAACAAACCCCTCGCCATTCGCACCCAGCGGAGGGCGCGACGGATCGGGCCGGAAGTGCGCCTGCGCCTCATCCCAGATCAGTTTGCCGCCGCAATGCGACCACAGATGCACGACCGGAGACCAGCCACCCGACATGGCAACAGCGTCGCACTCAACCTCTTCGCGTGCGCCACCGATCCCCTCCTGATTGCAAATCGCTACCTTCTTGACGCGCTTGCCACCTTTGACCTTCGCGATGGCTTTACCGGGGTCGACCCGGATGCCTAGTGCGCGCGTCTCTTCGGCCAAAGGACCGGCTGTCGGACGCGCATCCACGACACGCAATACGTCAACTCCGGCCTGTTTCAGGATGATCGCCGTGCGGTAGGCGTCGTCATTGTTGGTGGCGACAATCACCCGCTCACCCGGAGTGACGCCCCAGTTCACAACATAGTCGCGCATGGCCGAGGCCAGCATCACACCCGGCACATCGTTGCCCGCAAAAGACAACGGACGTTCGATCGCGCCGGTTGCGGTGACGACCTGCTTCGCGCGAATGCGCCACAGGCGGTGACGCGGGCCTTGCGTACCGGGCGCGTGATCGCTCAGGCGTTCGTATCCCAGCACATAGCCGTGGTCATAAACGCCCGCCCCCATGCAGCGATTGCGCATCGTCACATTGTCCATTGTTTCCAGTTCGGAAACCAATTGTTCCACGAACTTATCCACAGAGTTACCATCAATTGTGCCGCCATCCACCGGGGCGCGTCCACCCCAATGCGCGGTCTGCTCGATCAGCAGAACCTTGGCACCGGATCCGGCTGCGGTCTTCGCCGCCTGAAGGCCGGCGACACCGCCGCCGATCACCAGGACATCGGTGAAGGCGTAGAAATGTTCGTAAGTGTCCGCGTCACGACTGTCCTTGTCGGGCGCCTTCCCCAATCCAGCGGATTGACGAATGAACGGCTCATAGACGTGTTTCCAGAACGGTTTGGGGTGGATGAACGTCTTGTAGTAGAAACCGGCAGGCAGGAACCGAGCCAGCGCGGTGTTCACCGCACCGATGTCATATTCGAGGTTCGGCCAATGGTTCTGCGAAACCGCTGTCAGACCGTTGAACAATTCGGTCGTTGTGGCGCGCTGGTTCGGCTCGAACCGGTTCCCCTGCCCCAGACCAACCAGCGCGTTCGGCTCTTCGGCGCCGCTGGCAACCACGCCGCGCGGACGGTGGTATTTAAACGACCGGCCCACCATCATCTGATCATTGGCCAACAGTGCCGAGGCAAGCGTATCGCCCTCATAGCCCTGCATTGAATTGCCGTTGAAGGTGAAGGTGACCTTTTTCGACCGGTCAATCAGCCGGCCTTGTTTTGCGAGACGGGTGCTCATGTTGCGGACCTTTCGCAGGCGGAATTACGGATGGCGGCGCGGATCATTCAAACTCTCTCCAGGACCAGCCGGGGCGCTTGGCGGTAATCGCGTCCTTGATGTCTTGCGGGGGTTCCGTTGTCTGTGCCGGGTAGGTTCCATACACTTCCAAGGTTTCCGTGTCGCGCGCGGCAATGAACCACTTGCCGATGCCATAGGCATGCATCCAAAGTTCGAAATGCACGCCTTTGCGGTTTTCACGAACGAACATGTAGGTTTCAAAGTCCTCGTCAGAAGACCCTGGGCCAAAACGTTTCCGATGCGCTTCGCCACCACAGTGTAGTTCGGTTTCATCCAGCATAGCACCGGTGAACGGGCATTTGAGTGTCAGCATATAGCGGTCTCCTTTTCGAAGCAGGAGCAAGAAATCGAGGTGTAAGTGCAGAGCGACGACATCAGTGCGCCACCCCTGCGGCTACGCTTTCGTCGATAAAGCGGCCCTCTTTGAAACGGTCCATCGTGAAGGCTTCGGTCAGAGGTGAATGGCCGGTCGCCATCAATTGCGCCATCCCCCAGCCCGAACCCGGAATGGCCTTGAACCCGCCTGTCCCCCAACCACAGTTGATAAAGCAGTTGCCCAACGGCGTCGTCGACAGGATGGGTGAGCGGTCGCCGGTCATGTCCACGATCCCGCCCCACTGGCGCAGCATCTTCAGGCGCGAGATCATCGGGAAGGTTTCGACCAGTGCCCGCACGGTTTCCTCAATATGGTGGAAGCTGCCGCGCTGGGTGAAATTGTTGAACCCGTCAGTGCCGCCGCCGATCACCATCTCGCCCTTGTCGGACTGAGACATATAGCCGTGCACGGTATTGGCCATCACGACCACATCCATGCAGGGCTTGATCGGTTCAGACACAAGCGCCTGCAGCGCCACAGACTCCAACGGCAGGCGGAAGCCCGCCATCTCGGCCAACTGGCCGGAATGTCCCGCAACAACGATGCCCAGCTTTTCGCAGTCAATCGCGCCCTTGGTGGTATCGACGCCGACAACGCGGCCATTTTCTGACCGAACACCGGTGACTTCGCATTTCTGGATGATGTCCATCCCCATGGCCGAACACGCACGGGCATAGCCCCAGGCCACCGCATCGTGACGCGCTGTACCGCCGCGTTCCTGCCACAACGCCCCCAGAACCGGATAGCGGGGACCGTCAATATTGATGATCGGCACCAGCTCTTTGACACGTTCGGGCCCGATCCATTCGGTCTTGACGCCTTGCAACGCATTGGCATGTGCCGTGCGCTGATAGCCGCGGATTTCATGCTGAGTCTGCGCCAGCATCATCACGCCGCGCGGGCTGAACATGATATTGTAGTTCAATTCCTGGCTCAGATCTTCGTACAATCCACGCGCCTTTTCATACAGCGCTGCTGAGGGATCCTGCAGGTAGTTCGACCGGATGATGGTCGTGTTCCGGCCCGTGTTTCCGCCGCCCAACCAGCCTTTTTCGATGATAGCGACGTTCTGGATACCGTAGTTCTTTCCCAGATAATAAGCGGTCGCCAGACCGTGCCCCCCGGCACCGACGATAATAACGTCGTACCGCTTCTTAGGTTCGGGCGAGCGCCATGCGCGCTCCCATCCGGTGTGATAGCGCAGAGCCTCCCGCGCCACAGCAAAGGCTGAATAGTGTTTCATGAGCGAATCCATCCGGTTCGGTAATTGGCGCAGATATGCAGCGTGTGAACAGTTTACCCGTGCCGGACAACGCCACAATATCGAACTATTGCGACATGGTGCCCATTATTGCGCAATCTGAACGGCTCGCGGCCATTTGTCCCTTTTTTCGGCGGGCCTACAGGTCTAAGTCAGGGCAGCCATATCGGAGAAGCCATGTCGTTCCTGGTCGTAACAATTTCAAGCGCCGTGCTGATAGCGGCGGTATTGGGCTTTTCTTTGCTGCGCGCCCGAAAATCGCGCGAGCCTGCTGCGGCCTATGACATGCGTGTCTACCGCGAACAGTTGGCAAGCGTGGACAAAGATTTGGCTAGAGGGGTCATCAGCGAGGCCGACGCAGACCGGGTACGCACAGAAATCTCTCGTCGCATTCTGGCCGCTGATGCGCAGATGCAGACTGCCAGTCAGGAAACGGGGCCGCCACGCTGGGCGAGCCTGGCTGCGTTTTCCATAGTTGCGCTTGTCGTGGTGGGCGGGGCCATCGTGATGTATCAGCAGATTGGCGCCGCCGGACGGCCGGACATGCCCCTGACCCTGCGCGTTGAACGGGCTGAAACCCTCCGGGCTGAGCGCCCCAGCCAGGCGGAAGCCGAGGCTGCAACCCCGCCCGCGCAACTGCCGCAGTTGGATGAGAATTATGCAAACCTTCTTAACCAGTTGCGCGAAACAGTTGCTGAACGTCCTGATGATCTGCAGGGCCACATCCTTCTGGCCCAACATGAGGCGAACGCAGGAAACTTCCCTGCGGCCTACAAAGCCCAGCAACGCGTGATCGAACTGTCGGGCGAAGCGGCACCTGCAGATGCCTATTCGTATATGGCAGAAATGATGATCCTATCCGCCGGCGGCTATGTCTCGCCCGAGGCGGAGGAGGCACTGAGACAGACGCTCAGCCGCGATCCTCGCAATGGCCCGGCACAGTATTACCTCGGGCAAATGATGGTTCAGGTGGGCCGCCCGGACATCGGTTATCGGATCTGGGTTGACGCGCTGCGCAACGCGCCCGCCGGTGCCCCTTGGGCTGACGCGATCCGCGAGCAGCTTGACGAACTGGCCTTCCGCGCAGGTGTCTTCAACGCACCGGATATTCCTGTCGCATCCGGCCCCAGTCAGGATGACATCGACGCCGCCGCCGAACTCAGCTCCGAGGAGCGGCAAGAAATGATCCTCGGCATGGTCAACCAGCTTTCGGATCGCCTGGCCACCGAAGGTGGACCGCCCCAGGATTGGGCACGGCTGATCGCAGCCTTGGGTGTTCTGGGCGAAGGGCAGCGCGCCATCGAGATCAAAAACGAAGCCATGGACGTTTTTGCCGGCGATGCAGACGCGCTCAAAATAATTGACGCCGCCGCATTTCAGGCCGGAATTGCACAATGATTTACAACGAATTCGAAGAGTTCGCAGCGGCGCTGCCGCCGATGACAGCGTTGATCGGCTTGGACTTGGGCGAAAAGACGATTGGCGTTGCCGTCTCGGATCGGATGCGCGGAGTGGCCAGCCCATTGGAAACCGTGCGACGAAAGAAATTCACACTCGATTCCGCCCGCCTGCTTGAAATCATTGCAGATCGTGAGATCGGAGGTGTCATTCTGGGCCTGCCAAAAAACATGGACGGCACCGAAGGTCCAAGGTGCCAGTCCACCCGTGCCTTTGCCCGCAACCTGTCGCGCCTGACCGAAGTTTCCATCGGTTTCTGGGACGAACGGCTTAGCACGGTTGCGGCAGAAAAGGCACTGCTTGAGGCGGATACGACACGAAAACGTCGCGGACAGGTTATCGATCACGTCGCTGCCGGTTATATTCTGCAAGGGGCGCTGGATCGGCTGCGCTTTCTGTAATGGGCGGAGTACGTCGATGACGAACATGGTTTGGAAAAGGAACGAGGTCGAAAGCCCTTGCGTCCAACTTTGCGTCGTACATCCGGTCGAACGGATCTGCACAGGCTGCTACCGCACCTTGGACGAAATCTCGCGTTGGTCCAAGATGGACAGCTCCGAGCGCGCAGAAATCATGGAAGAGCTGCCATCGCGCAAGCCTCGTCTGGCAAAACGCCGTGGCGGTCGCGCGGCGCGCCAGAAACAGTCATAGCCAGTATCGCGGATAGCAGGTTGTCCCGACCGGCGCCGCTGTAGGTTTGTCTGAACTTCGAGGGGAAAGTTCGTAACACTTGTGCTGAGTGAGTGGCAGCCCACAGCGGCGCTTTCGATATGTATTCCGCCGAAGTGGTAGATCGGAAGAATGCAATTGACGTAGACTTTTTCGACCCACCGATCAATAATCGGAAAGCTCACCGATCGGTAAACCTTGCGTGAGTGTCATGCGCCCCCTCATCCTGCGGCCAGCCAAGATTTGGCATTCTCGATGTCTTCGGATGCAAAGAACTGCGTTCTCGCTCCAAGAACATGACTGGCTGCCCTTTGCGCCATGCGCTGCCATGCCTTGTCGCCGACGATGGCCGCGCGATCCAGCAGGCCGACATGCTTTCGAACCAGTTGAACATGCGATGCAAGCGCTGTCAGCCCCTGCCAGCCGTCAAACTCGCGCAGGTCGACCAACAAACGAAACGCAGCCTTGCCTTGCAAGATGTTGTCCATATCCAGCTCGGCCCGTGCGTATTCCTCTGGGTCGAGTTTCCCTAGCAGGCTGACCTGGATACAAGAGCCGCCCAGATCAATCACATGGATCGCGCCCAGTGACTCGCGCATCCAGCGGCGCGCTGCTTCCAGATCGGACAGTTCAAAAACCTGAACGGGGCATGGCAGGATCGGAGCAGCCAGGCGGACACTTGTCTGCACCCAGCTTTGATCGGCAGCGACCGCGATACGGTCGAACCCGCGCCAATGGCTGAGACCAAGCTTCGTATCCGCCCAGGCTGCACCAAAATCATAGCCCTTGAATTCCGGCTGTACCACGGCCAGCAGACGAACCGTGTCATGCTCGGCCAAGGCAGCCTCGATTGCGGGCACCAGAACCGTGGTGTAATCGTTGCTGCTGACCTCTCCGGACAGTTCGACTTCGATCAGCGCGCCGTCAGAGCTTGTGTGAACAGTCATCATCGAAAACACCTCCAAACCTTAAAAATGGCGGAAGGTTAGGCGGTTTCGATCCATTCGGCCACTCCCCCGGCGCATTCCGGGCGAAAATAAGCGATCATTCGTCCGTCTGCCCCAGCCGAGGCATTGCTACCCCAAGCGGCTACTCCGTGCAGGCAATGGCGGTGTAACACATAGGACTCACCCGGTTTCGCGGGCAGTTCTACGCGGGGGCAAGTGTCGAAAACCTCACGCCGCGCGGCTTGGTAGATGTCGGTCACATCAACTTCATGCAAACTGCCCCGCACGTGTCCGTCTAGCGCGCGTTGAAAAGCGGCCCGCAGGATTTTATGGCTACCCTCCCACAAAACCATGGGGGCTGCGTCTTTGCTGGCGTCATTCAACGGAATGCCCAGTATCCAGGCGTGGGGTTCATCAACGCGCCGCCGGCGGTCTGGCCCCATCGGCCTCAGCCCGTCAACATGAGCCGCGTCACGCTTTAACCGATACCGCCCGGCACCTTCACTTTCGCCACGCCGTGGGCGCGGATAGCCCGGATAGATGACCGAGACCTGACCCTTGTGCAATGGAAGGGTGCCATACTGCGCGGTCAAGAAACTCATGGCCTGCCCGGAAAGCGGTGCTGATTGTCCCACCCTGCCTTGCGGGTCGTTTTCAAGCGCATCAACACCGATGAACCACGTCCCCTCGCAGTCGAGCCATTGAGCATGTGCCGGGTCGGTGACAGACTTGCGCGCTGCGGGCAATGCATGCCCGACCCAATCCGCCAGTACAGGATCGTACGGAAACTTGACCCAGCCCTTTTCGTCAAAATCACTCATAGACCCAACGCCTTTCGCAACATGTTCAGTGCGACCAGCGTCAAGAACACAGCAAAAACGCGCTTTAACGGTTTGGGGTCCATAGCATGGGCCAGCTTAACCCCCCATGGTGCAGTGATCGTGGTCATGGCCACAACAATCGTAAAGGCGACCAAATTGACCGCGCCGATGGTCAGGGGTGGTCGATGTTCCGGCGCGATTTCCAGAAACAAAAAGCCCAAGACCGAGGGCACCGCGATGATCACACCAAACCCGGCAGCCGTGGCAACTGCCCGATGAATTGGCGTATTGAACAGGCTCATGAGCGGCACGCCAAAGCTGCCGCCCCCGATCCCCATCAGCACAGAAAGAAATCCCACCAGCGGCGACAGCACGGCGCGACGAATACCTTTGGGCATGGCATCGCCCAGACGCCACTCGGACTTGCCCAGCCCGAGATAGGCGCCGATGACCATCCCCAACACACCGAATAAGGCTTGCAAAGCCTCGGTCCGCAGTGCCGATGCCACCAAAACACCGATGATCGCACCAATCGCGATCCCAAGCCCCCAGCCGCGCAGAATATCCCAATCCACTGCGCCCTTCTTGTTATGCGCCAAAACCGAGCGGATTGACGTGACAATGATCGTCGCCAGTGACGTCGCCAAACACAGTTGCATCAATTGCGGACCACCGTAGCCCAGCGTTTGGAAGGCATAGAAAAACGCCGGCACCAGCACGATACCTCCGCCGACACCCAGTAATCCGGCCAGCACACCCGCCAGCGCCCCGATTACAAGCAAAAGGCCCAGCATCTGGGCCAGCAACATCGTCTCGGGCATTCTTCCCCCATACCGGCCCTTGGCCGTATCTTAGTTCGTTCAAACCTCGGCCAAAGGCGCAACGTGCTCTAACGCTTGCATCATCACCTCGGGACCTGCGCCCTGATGCACGGCACCCTCGGACAAGGCCCGGCGCCAAGCCCGCGCCCCGGGACGTCCGGCGAACAGGCCCAACATATGACGGGTGATCTGATGCAAACGGCCGCCCGCGGCAAGGTGTGCTTCGACATAGGGCACCATTTTTTGAACAACTTCAATCGGGTCCGTCGCCTGCCCGCCGCCAAAGATCACAGGATCGGCCGCGGCCAGAATATCGGTTGGCTGGTGATACGCGGCGCGACCGATCATCACGCCATCCAGCCCGGCCTCAAGATGCGAACGCGCCTGTTCCAAGGACGTAATCCCACCGTTGATCGAGATATGCAGATCGGGAAACGCCGTCTTCATCCGATGCACCAGATCGTAGTCCAAAGGCGGAATGTCCCGGTTCTCTTTCGGGCTGAGACCTTGCAGCCACGCCTTGCGGGCATGAATCGTCACCCGCTCGCAACCTGCATCGCGGATCTGTTCCAGAAATGCGGGCAGAACCTCATCCGGGGTCTGCTCGTCCACACCAATGCGACACTTGACGGTCACGTCAACATCCACCGCCTCACGCATTGCAGCGACACATTCCGCAACTCGGGCAGGATCTTTCATTAACACCGCCCCGAAAGTGCCAGATTGCACCCGATCCGAGGGGCAGCCGCAGTTCAAGTTGACCTCATCATAGCCAGCATCGGCCCCAAGCCGAGCCGCTTGCGCAAGTTCCTGAGGGTCCGATCCACCCAACTGCAGCGCGACCGGGTGTTCTTGCGCGCTGTAGTCCAACAGGTGCATCGCCCCACCGCGAACCAATGCAGGCGCAGTCACCATTTCGGTGTATAGCAACGTCTGCCGGCTGAGCAGCCGATGCAGATACCGGCAGTGCCGATCAGTCCAATCCATCATAGGTGCAACGGATAGGCGCGCAGACTTGAGGACGGTGAGGTTTTCGGTCGAATACCCACGTGGTTCAGTGTCTGACGGTGTGGGCATGGCTGGTTACCGGTATAGGCTCAATAATGGTTTGAAGGGGTGGCGTCGCGGACGGGATACTGTACTGGGTCAAGTTCCGCAACTCACGAACGGGTGCTGTTAGCGTGGAAAACCCGCCTTCAGCCATGCGGCGCTCTGCGGTCGGACTGAACCTGTTTCATTGGTTTCGTGAGTCAGTCCTGAACGGCTCGAGGCTGTCGCTGAAATACTCGATGAATTCCAGCGTAACCAGGGACGGCTGCTTTAGCACTGGTCGCACCAAAGAAAGAGTATGGGTCAACACCGGCCTGAATGGTCGATAGCTTAACCCCCGCCCCTTGTATTGGATGGCGTCCAATTCACTTACGATGGAAACACCAACACCCTTTATCGCCAACTCACAAGCCGCCGTGAATTGTCTGACTTCGATATGAGAGTTCAGAGCGACATTAGCGGCTTGAAACGCCTTTGAAATACGTCCGAAAAAGTCGCTGTCGCGCCGGGTGTGGATAATGTTCTGATCTGCAAGGTCCGCTGGCGTGACTTCCGACAGGTTTTCCAGTTTATGATGTGACGGAAACACACAGACGGTTCGCACGTCTATATCCCTGCTTTCAACGGCTGGATGACCATTAAACCCATCGGTGATTCCGAAGTCATATTGCTCACCAATCATCCATTCCAGAATGCGCTCTGGCCTATCTGGTTCAATCGTCATGGTGACGGCTGGCCGGTCTTTCAGAAAACTGGCGACGACCCCCGGCAGGTGGCTGGTGGCAAACCCGGGCAAACAGGCGACACGGATATGCCCCGCCTTTCGTTGCGTAATATCCTGGCTGACATCTGAAATCTGCCCCATCAATTCCAGCACACGTTCGACGCTGGGCTGAAGATACCGTACCTCTTGGGTTGGCACCAAACGGCCCTCGCGTCGATCAAATAACTGAAAGCCCAATGATTTTTCGAGGTCTGACAGCAATCGGCTTACCGCGGGCTGGCTAACCCCCAAATCAACCGCCGCCGCCGTGACCGAGCCATTGGTCGTTACGGCCATCAAAGCCTCTAACTGACGAATTCTAAGAATTTGACTCATCCCCAATCCAAATCTGCCGCTTGATGACATAACATTATGTTATTTTTTTATCCAGTAGAATGGGCTTGAATTATATTTCTGTAACGTTAACGTCGTGAAATCGTCATGTGTGCCGTTTACGCGTTGCGGTCGGTATTCAACGAAGCATCACACCTGATGCATGGGAGGAATCATGAAAAAGAATCTGCTTGGCGCTCTTGCCGTAACAACTGCCTTGTCCCCAGTGGCGGCAATGGCGCAAACCGAAGTTCAGTTCTGGCATGCCTTCACCGGCCGCCTGGGTGAGCTTGTGAAAGCTCAGGTTGAAGAATTCAACGCCAGCCAGGATGAGTTCGTCGTGGTCGAAAGCCACAAGGGCAATTACTCGGAAACACTGAATGCAGGCATTGCCGCGTTCCGCGCGGGTGAGCAGCCGCACATCCTGATGGTTTTTGAGGTTGGCACCGCAACGATGATGTCAGCCGAAGGCGCGATCAAGCCGGTTTATGAAGTGATGGCTGAAAGCGGCGCGTCGTTTGACCCCGACGCCTATATCGGCGCTGTCAAAGGCTATTACACCACGACCGATGGCGACATGCTGTCCCTGCCCTTCAACTCTTCGACCCCGGTGCTTTGGGTCAACCGCGACGCGATGGAGGCTGCGGGCGTCGATCCTGATACCGATCTTTCCACCTGGGAAAAAGTCGGCGAGGTTCTTGATCAGCTCAAGGCCGGAGGCGAGGAATGCCCGCTGGTCACTGCATGGCAAAGCTGGATCCATCTTGAGAACCTGTCAGCATACCACGATGTTCCCTTTGCATCGCAGGACAACGGATTTGCTGGTCTGGATACCGAGTTGATGCTCAACGGTCCGGTTCAGGTCGCGCATCTGACGGCGATGGGCGATTGGGCCAAGGATGGGAAGTTCATCTACACCGGTCGCAGAAATGAAGGTGGTGCAAACTTCCGGGCCGGGGAATGCGCGCTGTTCACCGAAAGCTCGGCCGGGTATGCCGGTATCAGCTCGGAAGCTGAATTCGCGTTTGACGTGCGTCCATTGCCATACTGGGAATCAGTCGTGAGTGAGCCGCAGAACACCATTATCGGTGGTGCCTCACTGTGGGTGATGGAGGGCCACGAAGCTGACGAGTACAAGGGCGTTGGTGAATTCCTCAGCTTCCTGTCATCGTCGGACGTTCAGGCGGCATGGCACCAGAACACCGGTTACCTTCCGATTACAGCCGAAGCTGGTGAAGCCACGCGAGCCGCAGGTTTTTATGACGAAAACCCCGGCACCGATATCGCTGTGATCCAGATGACCGCGAAAGAGCCGACGGCAAATTCGAAAGGTCTGCGTCTGGGGTCGTTCGACCAGATCCGCGGCATCATCGACGAAGAGCTTGAGGCCATCTGGTCCGGTGAAAAGACTGCTCAGGAAGCAATGGACAGCGCAAAAGAACGCGGTGACGCGCTGCTGCGCCGGTTCGAATCCGCCAATTAAAAAATCGCAATCCGGTGCGGGCTCTTCGGAGCCCGCATTTCTTAGTGGGACATCAGGATGGAAAAACGCGTCACCTTTCGCGGCTGGCTTTTGCCATTGGCGCTGATCGCCCCTCAGGTCATCATTTCCGCTATTTTCTTCTTCTACCCCGCAGGACAGGCTGTTTGGCAGTCCTTGTTCATTCCTGACCCGTTTGGGCTATCGTCCCAATTCGTTGGTCTGGGCAACTTTGAGTTCCTGCTGAGCGATAAGTTCTACCGCGCATCCTTCGTGACGACTGCGGTTTTTTCAACGCTTGTCACCTTGTGTTCGATGATCCCCGCCTTGTTTCTAGCGGTTATTGCGGATCGCCTGATCAAGGGGTCAGGGGTTTACCGTACACTGCTGATCTGGCCCTACGCCGTCGCCCCTGCGGTTGCTGGCGTGCTGTGGCTGTTCATGTTCAACACGCGCGTCGGCGTCGTGTCGTGGTATCTTGGGCAACTCGGCTATGATTGGAACCACGTTCTGAACGGGACCGAGGCCATGGGTCTTGTGGTTGTCGCCTCGGCCTGGGGGCGTATCAGTTATAACTTCCTGTTTTTCTTCGCCGCCCTCCAGTCCGTCCCGAGATCGGTGATCGAGGCCGCCGCAATTGACGGTGCGCATTTCTGGCGCCGCTTCTTCACCATTGTGCTGCCGCTGCTTTCCCCCACGGCGTTTTTCCTGCTGGTCGTAAATGTCGTCTATGCCTTCTTTGAAACCTTCGGTGTGATCCACACGATCACAGGCGGCGGGCCGCAACAGTCGACGACCATTCTTGTCTATAAGGTCTTCTCGGATGGATTTGTGGGGCAGGATCTTGGGTCATCCTCGGCGCAGTCGGTTATCTTGCTGGTCGTAGTCGGCCTGCTGACCGTCATCCAATTCAAATACGTCGAAAAGAGGGTGCATTACTGATGGCCGCCCAACAACACGGAATGGTCGAAAAGCGCGGCATGGGAATCTGGCTAACCCATGCCCTGATGATCCTTGGCGTTCTGATCATCTTCTTCCCGATCTGGCTGGCATTTGTGGCGTCAACTGTAACGCAGCCAGAAATCGTCTCACCGCCGATGCCGCTGCTGCCGGGTGATCAGTTCTGGGAAAACTACAAGGCCGCGCTGTTTTCTGGCGTGAATGTCCCTGTTGCAACGATGCTGCTCAACAGCCTGGTGATGGCCATTGGGATCGCAGTGGGCAAGATCATCATCTCGCTGCTTTCAGCGTTTGCGATCGTCTATTTCCGCTTTCCGGGGCGAAGCACGTTTTTCTGGCTGATTTTCCTGACCCTCATGTTGCCGGTCGAAGTGCGGATCGTCCCAACATTTGAGGTTGTGGCGGGGTTCGGCATGCTAAACAGCTATTACGGGCTGATCTTTCCCCTGATCGCTTCGGCCACGGCCACCTTCCTGTTCCGCCAGTTTTTTTTGACAATCCCGGATGAACTGGCCGAGGCTGCCCGGGTGGACGGTGCCCGCCCGATGCGATTCTTCATTGATATCGTGGTGCCCATGAGCCGAACCAATATCGCGGCCCTGTTCGTGATCCTGTTTATTTATGGGTGGAACCAATATCTCTGGCCGCTTCTGATCACGACCGATCCTGAAATGAACACCATCGTGATGGGCATCAAACAAATGTTCCCCTCTGGCGACGATGTGGCGGAATGGCCGGTCATCATGGCCACATCCATCCTGGCGATGATCCCCCCGGTGATCGTGGTGGTATCGATGCAAAAGCTCTTTGTCCGCGGCCTTGTCGATAGCGAGAAGTAAGAAATGGCGACAGTTACCCTAGAGAATGTCAAGAAGAGCTTCGGCCCGACGGATGTTATTCATGGCATCGACATTGATGTGTCAGATGGCGAGTTCATCGTGATCGTTGGCCCCTCGGGATGCGGAAAATCCACGCTTCTGCGGATGGTGGCGGGTCTTGAAACCGTAACATCCGGCGAAATCCGGATCGGGGCGGAAAGGGCCAATGACAAAGAGCCAATGGACCGTGACATCGCGATGGTGTTTCAGAACTATGCGCTCTACCCGCATATGTCCGTGCGCCAAAACATGGGCTACGGCCTTAAGATCGCCGGGTTGCCCAAGGCCGAGATTGATCAAAAGGTGACCGAGGCTGCAAAGCTGTTGCAACTGGAGCCTTTGCTGGACCGCAAACCCAGACAGCTTTCCGGTGGCCAACGCCAGCGGGTTGCAATGGGCCGAGCGATTGTCCGCGAACCGGCTGTTTTCCTGTTTGATGAACCGCTTTCAAACCTTGACGCCAAACTGCGTGTACAGATGCGTCTTGAAATCCGAGAGCTGCAGGAAAAGCTGGGGATCACCTCGCTATACGTGACGCACGATCAGGTCGAGGCCATGACAATGGCCGACAGGATGATCGTGATGAACGGCGGTATTGCCGAACAAATCGGCACACCGCTTGAGGTTTACGAGACCCCGCAAACTCTGTTTGCTGCGCAATTCATCGGTAGTCCGGCGATGAATGTGTTTGACGCGCATCGTACGGATGGTGTGATCAGGATTGGCAATATCGCGGTTGGCCCCTCTCAGGGTCCCGATACTGCGTTAAAGCTGGGGATACGGCCAGAGCATTTGTTGCTGGATGAAAACGGTCCGCTTGAGGTCGCGGTTCAAATGGCCGAACCCCTGGGGGCAAACACCCTGTTTCACGGTCACCTGACCGGAACAGAAGGCGCTATCACGATTAGCCTGCCGGGCGTGCATCTGGTCGAGGGCCATCATTCAACAATGCGTTTCACTGTCGCGCCAGAACATATGCATCTGTTCGACGCCACATCCGGAAAAAGGCTGGAAAGCTGATGGCGTTCCCGCAGGTCGAGGCATTTCGCGGCGGTGAAAACCTGATCCGTGTCGTGGGCCATCGCGGCGCGCGCGGCGTTTTGCCCGAAAACAGCATGATCGGTTTCGACTTTACTCTGTCGATTGGCGTTCCCCTGCTTGAGTTTGATGTGGTCCTTACGGCGGACAACGTGCCGGTCATCACGCATAACCACCATCTTCACGCCCCGACATTCCGAGATGCTGACGGCCAGTTCCTTATCGGAGAAGAGCCCAAGGTCTCCTCTCTGACGTTCGAGCAAATCCGGCAGTTCGATATTGGCCGATTGGATGGCAAGACAGCCTATGGTCAGCGTTTTCCGGATCAGGCCCAGTTGGACGGGGTGCGGGTTCCAAAACTTCTAGACCTGCTCGATCTCATCAACGCACCCAAACACGGCAATGCCTATCTGATGCTGGAACTCAAGTCGGACCCTGACTTGGCTCATGACACGTCGTACAGAGAAAGCTTTGTCGGGCGTGTACTCCGGGATGTTCGGGGCACTGGCTTATCGTCGCGCACGATTTTGCACAGTTTCGATTGGAATCTGCTGGCGGAATGCCAGCGACAGGCTCCGGATCTGCCCACGTCTTTCCTGACGCAGCTTCCGGAAAACACTGATGATCCGGGCGAAGATTCATCGAAAACCATTTGCCCGGATTTTCGCGGTCTTCGTGATGACATCCCTCATTTGGTAAAAGACGCAGGGGGGGCGTTTTGGTGCCCTTACTTTGCGGATGTGACAGCTGAAAGCGTGGCGCTTGCCAAGGACCTTGGGCTTTGCGTCGTGGTTTGGACGGTAAACGAGCCGGAAGATATCAGCAGGATGATCGATCTGCGTGTGGATGCAATCGTGACCGATTATCCGGGGCGGGTGCAAAGGCATCTTTCGGATTTGGGTATGGATTGGCAGACAGCATAGCTGGTGCTGAATTTTCAGTGTTGAACTCGCAGATGTTAGAGTGACCGTGCCACCACGGAGGACCTTGGCTCGCATAGGCCGCAAGAGGGTAAATTTTACTTTTGAACGCCATAGCGGCTGATCATCATTTCAACGCTGCTTTCTATGGTCTCGGCCATCTCGGCCTCGCTTAAAACCGCGCCGGTGAACAAAAGTGGCCAGAAGGCGCGTGCTTTGATGAGGCCAATAAACTCGTGCCCCGCCTGTTCCGGGTCGTCGATCCGAAGCTGGCCATCCTCCGCCGCGTCCCGCAGCATGCCGATGAACGCCGCGGTCTTGTCCAGCTTGCTTTGCGCTTCGGCGGCCAGCGCCGGACTGCGCAAGGTTTCGCTTATCACCATTCGGGCCATCGCGATCACTTCCGGCATCATCAGGATACGGCCTTCGGCCCAAGCGAGCGCGGTCAGTTGCTCACGGATATCACGGCCTTTTTCATACCGTATCTCCACCACTTCGGCAAAGCGGCTGGACAGCTCGACCACGATGGACTGAAATAGGTTTTCCTTGCTTTCAAAATACTTATAGAGCGTTCTTTTGGACACCTCTGCCCGTGCCGAAATGCGATCCATACTGGCCGCAGCAAAGCCCTTGTCCTGGAACTCGGCCACGGCAGCTTCAATGATCTGCGCGTACTTGGACGCGTTCGGAGCACTGCACACAGTCATGTCAAAGCTATAGACCTATTGACGAATGATCGTCAAACACCAAGTAAACGTATGAGTTTACAGTGATGGTCTTTTGTGTCACTAGTAAACCCGCCAGTTTACCGATTCAGGTAACCAGCCCAACACGGAGAGTCCTCTCATGGCATTGACATTAAAATTAAATGGCGAGACCCACACGGTTGACGCCGAACCCGGCACGCCCCTGCTGTGGGTTATTCGGGATGAACTGAAGCTGACAGGAACGAAATTCGGCTGCGGTGTCGCCTCGTGTGGCGCGTGCACCGTGCATCTGAGCGGCGAGCCCGTCCGCTCGTGCCAGACCTATATTGAAGATGTTGAAGACGCAGAAATCACCACAATCGAAGCCGTTGGTCAGGACAAGATCGGCGCGGCAGTTCAGCAGGCCTGGGTCGAGCTGGACGTGGTTCAGTGCGGCTACTGCCAATCCGGTCAGGTGATGTCCGCAGTCGGGCTGCTATCCGAAAACCCCAAGCCTTCGGTCGAAGAAATCGACAGCTATATGCACGGCAACGCCTGCCGCTGCGCCACTTATCAACGCATTCGCGCCGGTATCCAGCGCGCGTCCGAAATACTGGAGGCCTGATCCATGACCATCAACACCTCTCGCCGTGGCTTTTTGAAAGGTGCCGCTGCTGCCGGTGCCGTGCTGCTGGTTGGTGCACGCCCTGATGGTGCGCTGGCGGCGGCCTCGTCTGAGGCCACTCAGTTCAACCCCTTTGTCAGGATCGACGCGGATGGAACAGTGACTGCCATCGTGAAGCACTTTGAAAAAGGACAAGGCCCGGCAACCGGTCTGCCAACGCTGATAGCCGAGGAAATCGGCCTGCGCATGGATCAGATCGAGTACGACTTTGCACCGTCGGATCCTAATGTCTATAACAACCTGTTTTTTGGCCCCTTCCAAGGCACCGGCGGATCGACCGCGATGGCAAACTCTTGGCTGCAATACCGTCAGGCGGGTGCCGCCGCGCGCGAAATGCTGATCAATGCAGCCGCTAAAAGCTGGGGTGTTGACGCCTCTGGCATCTCAATCGAAGAGGGCATCGTCAAAGCCGGAGACAAGTCCGCACCGATAGCGGAATTTGTTGCCGCGGCCGCTCAGCTGGACGCACCTGCCGAACCGCGTTTGAAAGATCCGTCCGAATTCCGTCTGATTGGCAATGACGCCGTGCGTCGCAAAGACTCGGCCATCAAGGGGAACGGCCAAGCCATCTATGGGATGGACCTGCATTTGCCCAACCAGATGGTTGCGATGATAAAGCGCCCTGAATCGCGTGGCGGGATTGCTAACGGTTTTGACGACAGCGCTTCGAAAGAGGTGAAGGGCTATATCAGTGCAGCCGTTTTGCCGAACAAGGCGGGCGTGGCCGTTTTTGCCGAGAACACCTGGGCCGCAATTCAGGCGCGCGACGCCATTGAGGTCGACTGGGACATGTCCGACGCCGAGACCCGTAACTCGGATGAGATCAAGGCCGAGATCATGGCCGCACTGGACGCTGAGCCGACCTACAACGTGAACAAGGCGGATGTTGCAGCCGTGTCTGCAGCCATCGACGAGGCGGACAAGGTGATCGAAAAAACCTTTTACTTCCCGCTGCTCGCACATGCGCCGATGGAGCCATTGAACTGCACCATCGAACAAACGGCTGATGGCACCATCGTGTTGCATGACGGCGCGCAAATGCCGACCGGCCCGCACATGGCTTATCAGCAAATCTTCGAGCTTCCGCCCGAAAAGATTCAGATCAAAACGATGCTGGCGGGCGGATCATTCGGGCGGCGCGCAACACCAGATGCGGATTACCAGGTCGAGGCTGCATTGGCATTTGCCGTCACCGACCGGTCGCGCCCGGTAAAGCTGGTCTGGACACGCGAGGATGACATCCGCAGCGGCTACTACCGCCCTGCCTTCGGCCACAAGGTCCGGGTGGGTCTGGACGCCGATGGCAACATCGTGGGTTGGCAACATCAGATAGCGGGTCAGTCCGTCATCAAAGGCACCCCGTTCGAGGCGGTTCTAGTGCATGACGGCGTTGACCACAGCTCGGTCGAAGGCGTTGCTGACAGCCCTTATGCCATTCCCGGCATGGCTGTCGGACTGACCGATACACCCAAGGCAACAACGGTTCTGTGGTGGCGGTCCGTCGGGCACACGCACACGGCCTACACGATGGAGACCATGATGGACGTGGTGGCCAAGGCGGCAGGCCGTGACCCGGTCGAATTCCGTCTGGCGCACCTGTCGGACTCTGACAACCCGGATCAGGCGCGGAAGGCCGCCGTGCTGAGACTGGCGGCTGAAAAGGCCGGTTGGGGCAACGTCCCGGAAGGGCGGTCTCTGGGTATTGCCGTGCATAAATCCTTTGGGTCCTATGCGGCTGAAGTCGTTGAGATTTCGGGTGATCCGGAAAGCGGTATCAAGATCGAAAAGGTTACCTGTGCCGTCGATTGCGGTATCGCGGTGAACCCGGACATCGTGCGCGCGCAGATGGAGGGCGGTATCGGTTACGGAATTGGCCACGTCATGCGTGATCAGATCACGCTGACAAGCGGAGCCGTAGACCAGTTCAACTTTCCAGACTATGAGCCGCTACGGATCGGTGATATCGCCGCAATCGACGTACATATCGTACCCTCCGCCGAAGCGCCCACCGGCGTGGGTGAGCCCGGCACGCCCCCTTCCGCTCCGGCGCTTGCGAATGCAATCAAAGCCATGTCAGGTATGCATATCGCTGTGCTGCCCATGGATGAAAACGGCGTAACCTTCGTATAAAGCCCGCGCTCTGCGCCCTGCCTTTGGGCGCAGAGCATTTTTCGCTGCTGAGTCGCTGTATTGATAATTTGATCAAATTTAGTGACAAGACACGCGGTCTCGATTACATCTCGGACAAGATGATGGATGGAGACCCCGATGGACCTGAGCACCCTGCACAGTTTTCGCGTTGCTGCCTGCGATCTGAATGGTCAAATGCGCGGCAAGCGCGTGCCGCCGTCATATTCGGACAAACTATCTAAAGGGGCAGTACGGATGCCTTTTTCTGCGCTCAATGTCGATCTTTGGGGCGCGGATATTGCAGGCAGCCCGCTGGTCTTCGAATCCGGCGACGCGGATGGAATGCTGCTGCCAACAGATCGCGGCCCGGTGCCGATGCCCTGGCTGGCCGTGGACACAGCCCTGGTTCCGATGTGCCTGCATGATGATGCCGGTGCGCCTTTCGCCGGAGACCCCCGGCACGCCTTGGCTTCGGTGCTGCACCGCTATGCCCAGCGCGATTGGTCCGTCGCCGCCGCAACCGAGCTGGAATTTACGCTGCTGGACGCCTCTGGCCCACAGCCTCAACCTCCGGTCAACCCGGTGACCGGGCGTCGGTTGACGGACGAAGCCGTACTGTCCATGGCGGAAATGGATGCTTTCGATTCATTCTTTACCGACCTGTACGACGGCTGTGCCGAAATGGGCATTCCCGCCCAAACCGCCATTTCCGAAAGCGGTATTGGCCAGTTCGAAATCAACCTGAACCATCAAGATGCCATGCGGTGCGCCGATGATACATGGCTTTTCAAGGCATTGACGCGTGGTCTGGCACGCAAACATGGGTTCACTGCCACGTTCATGTCCAAGCCTTACGCCGAAGACGCAGGAAACGGGATGCATGTGCATTTCTCGGTCGTGGACGGCAAGGGCCGAAATGTATTCGACAATGGCGGCCCCAAAGGCACCGATTTGCTACGCTGGGCTGTTGCGGGATGCTTGGCGGCAATGCCGGGCAGTACGCTGATATTTGCACCCCACGGAAACTCTTACACCCGTCTCGTACCCGGCGCACATGCGCCCACCGGCGCCAGTTGGGCCTATGAAAACCGAACCGCCGCCGTGCGCATCCCCGGAGGCGCCCCGGCCGCGCGTCGGATCGAACACCGCGTCGCGGGTGGCGATATCAACCCTTACCTGATGCTTGCCGCCGTTCTTGGTGCCGCGTTGAACGGGATTGAGGACGAGCTCGACCCCCCTGCCCCTATCTCGGGCAATGCGTATGAGATCGACGGCCTGCCGCAATTGGCAACAGACTGGGCGGACGCCATTGCAGCGTTTGAAACCGATCCACAGGTTGCGCGCATCTTCTCGGCCGATCTGATCCGTTTTTTAGCCATGACAAAACGGCAGGAAATCAGACGCTTTGGCGACCGCCCGCCCGAAGACCACTGGCTCAGCTATCTTGAAGCGGTGTGACCCCTCTTGCCCGCTTGAATTGGGTGGGTTACAGTAAATTTGATCAAATTTGGCGACCCGCGATACACTCATGAAAATCGGCATCCTTCTGACCGGCCACCGCCCTGACGCGTTGCAAAACGAGTTCAGCGAATATGACGCGATGTTTCGCGACCTTCTGGATGGCAATGGCTTTACGTACGAAACCTTTGCTGTCGTGGATGGCCAGTTCCCCAAAGATGAATTTCAGGCCGACGGCTGGATCATCACCGGCTCGCGCCACGGCGCATATGAAGATCACCCCTGGATTCCACCGCTGGAAACCCTGATCCGAGACATACAGAAAAGCGGCCGTCCTTTGATCGGTGTCTGCTTTGGCCACCAGATCATTGCGCAGGCCTTGGGCGGCAAGGTCGAGAAATTCAAGGGCGGCTGGGCCGTCGGGCGCACGGACTACGACTATGACGGTCAGACTTTGACGCTTAATGCCTGGCATCAGGATCAGGTGGTCGCCCTACCCGAAGGCGCGCGTGTTCTGGGGTCCAACGCGTTCTGCGAAAACGCCATGGTGGCCTATGGCGACAATATTTGGACGGTTCAGGCGCATCCCGAATATGGCGACGGGTTCATTCAGGGCCTGATGGACACGCGCGGCAAGGGCGTTGTTCCCGATGATCTGATGCAAGCCGCCGCAAATCGCCTGCCCGCCGCAAACGACAACCCGAAGATCGGACAACTCATGGCGGAGTTTCTGAAGAAAGAGAGGGCCTGATGGCCGACTGGAAAGATCAACTGCCGCAGGCTGCACGCACCTATATCGAAGGTCAGCGTCTGGATGAGGTCGAGTGCATCATCGCCGACCTGCCGGGCATCGCGCGTGGCAAGGCTGTTCCGGCATCCAAATTCGCCCGACAGGATTACTTCCATCTGCCGGACAGCATCTTCTACCAGACCATCACAGGTGACTGGGGCGAAGCAGCGGGCGAGGATGGGTTCATCGAACGCGACATGATCCTGAAACCCGATTTCTCGACCGCATCAGCCGCCCCCTGGACTGGCGACTGGACGCTTCAGGTGATCCACGACGCCTATGACCGGGATGGAGAGCCTATCCCTTTCAGCCCCCGCAACGTGCTGAAACGGGTGGTGCAGCTGTACCGCGACAAGGGCTGGAAGCCGATTGTCGCGCCTGAGATGGAGTTCTTTCTGGTCGCGCCTAACGTCGATCCGGCGCAAGGCATCAAGCCGATGATGGGCCGCTCGGGGCGTCCGGCGGCGGCGCGGCAGGCGTATTCAATGACAGCAGTGGATGAGTTCGGCCCGGTCATCGACGACATCTATGACTTTGCCGAACACCAAGGGTTCGAGATCGACGGCATCACGCAAGAAGGCGGTGCCGGTCAGTTGGAAATCAATCTGCGCCACGGTGATCCCGTCAAACTGGCTGATGAGGTCTTTTATTTCAAACGCCTGATCCGCGAGGCCGCGTTGCGTCACAATTGCTTTGCCACCTTCATGGCAAAACCAATCGCGGATGAACCCGGCTCTGCCATGCACATCCACCACTCGATTACCGATATTGAGACCGGACAGAATATCTTCTCCGGCCCGCAAGGAGGCGAGACTGACGCGTTCTACAACTTCATCGCCGGGCTGCAGAACCACCTGCCTGCAGGTCTGGCCGTGATGGCGCCCTATGTGAATTCCTACCGACGCTATGTGAAAGACCACGCAGCGCCGATCAATCTGGAATGGGCGCGCGACAATCGCACCACCGGTATCCGCGTACCTCTGTCCGGACCCGAGGCGCGCCGCGTGGAAAACCGTATCGCCGGGATGGATTGCAACCCCTATCTGGGGATCGCGTTATCGCTGGCCTGCGGTTATCTGGGGCTGACCCGTCAGGAACGCCCCCGCCGTCAGTTCTATGGCGATGCTTACGAAGGAGAAGGCGACATCCCGCAGGTAATGGGCAACGCGCTGGATCTGTTCGACGAAGCAACCGCACTGCACCAGGTTCTTGGCCCCGAGTTCGCCCGCGTCTACGGCATCGTGAAACGGGCCGAATATGAGGAGTTCTTGCAGGTGATCTCTCCGTGGGAGCGTGAGCATCTGCTGCTGAACGTCTGAGGCACGCAATGAACCTGCTCTATTCCAACGACCGCAAGGCCGAGTATCCGGCCAGTTGGTACGCTGCAACTGCAAATCCGATAGATCGGTTTCCGGTCTTATCCGGCGATGCCAAAGCCGATGTCTGTGTTGTCGGTGGCGGCTATACCGGCCTGTCCGCCGCGCTGCACCTGGCAGAGGCCGGGTTTAACGTTGTACTGCTTGAGGCCCACCGCGTGGGCTTTGGCGCTTCGGGTCGCAACGGCGGCCAATTGGGCAGCGCCCAACGGATGGATCAGGAGGATCTGGAGCGGCTGGTCGGCGATGAGGATGCCGCCAAGCTTTGGGATTTGGCCGAGGATGCAAAAGATCTGGTTAAGTCGCTGATCGCGAAGCATCAGATCAACTGCGACCTGAAGCCCGGCGTCGCTGTGTTGGGCCTGTCGACCTCTGAGCAGAATGAGTTGCACGAACACGCCGCCCATTTGTCGGATCGGTATGGCTATGACCAGATCGAGTTGCTTGACGAAGCCTCAGGGCACGGGCTTTGCCCCTCACCAACCTATCGGGGCGGGTATTTGGACATGGGCGCTGCGCATCTGCATCCGTTGAACTATTGCTTGGGGCTGGCGCAAGCGGCGGCAAAGGCTGGGGTGAGCATCTTTGAAAGCACCGAGGTCACCGCTATTGAAGAAGGCCAACCTGCAAAAGTGCGTACCGCAAATGGTACGGTCAGCGCGGATCACGTTATTCTGGCCTGCAACGGGTATCTTGGCGATCTGAACCGCAAAGTGGCTGCGCGGGTCATGCCGATAAACAATTTCATCGCGGCGACGGAACCTTTGTGTAAAGACGCCGCGCGTATTCTGACCCAAGACATCGCGGTGGCCGATACCAAATTCGTTGTGAATTACTTCCGGCTCAGCGCCGATGGCCGCCTTTTGTTTGGGGGCGGCGAAAGTTATGGCTACCGTTTCCCGAGCGACATCGCGGCCAAAGTCCGTAAACCGATGGTTGAGATCTTTCCGCATCTGCGCGACGTGAAGATCGACTATGCCTGGGGCGGAACGCTGGCCATCACCATGCGGCGTATGCCCTATCTGGCGCGGGTCGGGTCAAATATCCTTTCCGCGTCGGGCTATTCCGGCCACGGGGTCGGTACAGCCACTCATGCTGGTCAACTGATGGCGCTGGCCATTCAAGGGCAAGCCGAAGGCTTTGATACACTATCGCGCGTACCCGCCCTTCCGTTCCCCGGCGGCCCTGCGCTGCGCAGCCCGCTTCTGGTGCTGGCAATGACTTGGTTTGCCCTGCGGGATCGCCTCGGCCTTTAGCTTCGATGAAGTACGACAGATTGGTGAAAATTCGCCCACTTGGCGATTGAGGGGTTTCTTTGTCCCAGGAATAGCTTTATCTTTCCCAAAGATAGAATTCGGGAAAACCAAATATGACGCTTCCTCCAAACGTTCATGATGCCGAACCCATCCCCGCAGCCGCAAGAGAAGCCATTGACGCCCTGATGCAGTCAGGCGACCTGTTTCGCTATACCGCGCCGCAGGATGCGCCGGTTGCGTTGCTCGAAGCGGAGTTCGCAGAACTTCTGGGCACGAAATACGCTCTGGCGGTTTCGTCCTGCTCTGCCGCTTTGTTCCTGTCGCTCAAGGCACTTGGCCTGCCGCGCGACGCCCGTGTTTTGATCCCCGGCTTTACATTCGCTGCCGTGCCGTCCTCGGTCATTCACGCAGACTGTATTCCGGTGCTGTGCGAAGTAAGCGAAAACTATCGTATCGACATGGCCGATTTCGCCGCCAAATTGGACAATGTGCAGGCGGTCATCATCAGCCATATGCGTGGTCACACTTCGGACATGGACGCGATCATGGCCCTGTGTAACGCACGCAATATCCCAGTGATCGAGGATGCGGCGCATTCGCTGGGAACCACCTGGCATGGGCAGAATATTGGCACCATTGGCAAGGTCGGCTGTTTCTCGTTCCAGTCTTACAAGATGATCAACGCTGGCGAAGGTGGCATTCTGATCACCGACGACGCAGACCTTGTAGCCCGCGCCGTGATCATGTCGGGCGCTTATGAGCATAACTGGAAGAAACACAAAGGTCCGCGCGGCGACAACTCGCCCGAGTTAGAACAAGCCTTTGCCCGCTGGCAGAACCAAGTGCCGCTGTATAACCTGCGGATGAACAACCTGAGCGCCGCCGTGATCCGCCCGCAATTGCCGGAACTGGCGCGCCGCGTGCGCGATGGCCTCAGCAACCACGATTATGTCGCTGAGCGCCTGAACACGTCGCCCCATATCGACGTCCCTGCCCCACTGGCCCCCGAACGTCGCGCACCGGATTCGATCCAGTTTAATCTGGTTGGAATGGACGAAGGTGAAATTCGCGCCTTTGCCGCCGCTTCCGAAGCGCGCGGTGTTAAGGTTCAGGTCTTCGGGCTCAGCGAAGACAACGCGCGTGCGTATTGGAACTGGCAATTCCTGCCTGAAAAGTTCGATTTGCCGAAAACGCGCGACATGTTGATGAGGGCGTGTGATGTCAGACTGCCCGTGCGGTTGACGCGGGCCGAACTGGACGTGATCGCCGATATCCTGCTGGCCTCGGTGGGTGAGGTAACTGGCCCGGTTCCCGCCTACGGCACGTGACGCCTATTCAGCGTCTAGACCAAAACCATCGACGGATAAGAACAGCGCCGTAACCCCGTCTGGGGTTGCCGCGACTGAAGAAAGAATTGCCACAACCTGAGGGCCGTTTGGCGTATCCGCCAATAGCGGTGCACCTGAGTCGCCCATCATGACGGGACAGACGGCCAACAGAACCCCTTCGGCCACGGTTTGAGCACGGCAGTCATCGGTCCGGCTGAGCACATGAGGCCGCAATCCGGGATAGCCCGCTACGAACGTAGTCGCGCCATCCGGTTCCGCAAGCGGCAGAAACCCTACGACCTGCTCAAGCGGCTCGCTGAGTTCAAGAATAGCCCAGTCCAATTCCGCACGGCTTTCGAAAGCACCTTCTACACCCTGTTCAGGATGCGTCCGGTAGTCCTGAACAGCCGAGACAGCAACAGCTTTCCCACGTTGATAACCAGCCGCAAACCGAATGCTGGACGGTGGAATCCAACGCTTGCGTTGCGCATTGTAGAGGCAATGGGCCGCGGTCAGAACCAGCCGGTCCGACACCAGAACACCTGTGCAATGGGACCGCTGATCCCGGCTGGCAAAATTTATCCGCCCAATCGCATACCAAGGCGCCGTGTCCGCATCCAGAATCTCGCGTGCGCGAATGGCGTCGCACCCGTCAGCCGATTTTGTACCCAGCGTACAAACCGAAGACCAGTTTTCCGAGAAAACGCCCTGTGACAGCGCGGGCTGGGTCCAAAGTACAGCGGCACTCAGGATCAGCCAGCGCATCACTCCACAGGTCAGTTCAATTTCGAGAGCTTTTGCTGCAACTCAGCCAATTGCTTTTTAATATCGTCCAGATCTTCTTTGGATTCGGGCGCATCGCCTTCACTATCCGGTCCTGACCAGGCACCCGAAAGACCTCCGGTCATCGCCTTTAAAAAGGCCTGTTGCTGCGCCTTCATCGCTTCGAACCCCGGCATCTGTGACATCGGGTTCATCGCGTTCATGTTTTCCATCATCTTGCTTTGGCTTTCGCGCAGCATCTCGAACGAGCTTTGCAGGAACTGCGGCATCATCCCCCCACCGGGGATCATGTAGCTGCGAACCAGATCATTCAGAACATTGACGGGAAGGACATTTTCGCCCCGGCTTTCATGCTCGGCAATGATTTGAAGTAAATACTGCCGGGTCAGATCATCCCCGGTTTTCAGATCAATGATCTGTACCTCACGACCGTCGCGGATAAACGCCGCGATATCTTCGAGCGTGACGTAGTCACTGGTCTCAGTGTTATACAGCCGACGGCTGGCATAGCGCTTGATCAACAGCGGTTTTTCTTGTTCTGACACCGTTTACCCTCCCCAAGGATGATGCGTTGCAGCAGAGGTTATGCGAGCGCAGAACAAAAAGAAAGGGCAGGTCAAAGGACCTGCCCAACGCGATTGCACCAGATGGGAGGAACGGGTGCGCTTCGCGGCCTTGTCTTACTTGGCAGTTGCGGCTTTCTTGGCAGCAGCTGTCACGTCGTTGGTTGCTTTTTTGACGACAGCAGTTGCGTCTTCAGCAGCTTCTTTGCCAGCAGCCATCAGCAGCTCGATGGTTTCGGTCTGCAGTTTCTTGGCAACCTCAGCGAAAGCAGCCATGTTTTCAGCAGCAACTTCGGCCGACGCGCTTGCGAAATCGGTTGCGGCTTTTGCATAGTCAGCAGGCTCTGCCTTTGCTTTCGACATTTCTGTCAGTTTAGCCAAGGTGTCTTTGGTCCATTTGCTCGAAATTTCGGCCGATTTCTCGGCGGCTTCCAAAGCAACGCCCGACAGTTTTTCGTTCAGCGACGCTGTCGATTTGAACGCACCTTCCAGTGCCGCGGTGTCAACAGGGAATGCACCCATCATGTCTTTCAGAGTAGCGGTAAAGTCTTGCGTCTTTGCCATTGTCCTAATCCTTATTGCCGAACCGGGCCCACCCCGGTTTTCATCAGCTTGAGGACAATATGAATGCTGCGGCGCAGCATTTCAAGTATTTTTTGCTGCACCGCAGAAATTTTTTGTTTCAGAATGAAATCAGGCGTTTGGGTCGGCCACTACATACGTTCCGGGTGCCGGTGCCAACCGTGGGTGTTTCGAATCACCAGTATCGCGGGCAGGAACCTGCTTGCCTGAACGCTTCTTGAGCCAGGCCTCCCACATCGGCCACCAAGAGCCTTCGTGGAAGTCCGCCTCTTTCAGCCACGTATCTGCCTCTGCCGTCAGATCCGGGTTCGTATAGTGGCCGTATTTCTTTTTACTGGGAGGGTTCACAATCCCTGCGATGTGACCGGATTCCGAGACAACAAACGTCTTTGACCGCGACCCCATCATCTGCACCCCGCGGTAACAGTCCTTCCACGCCGCGATATGGTCAGTCTCGCACGTGATTGCCATAAGCGGCACATCGACGTCACGAACATGCAGCTTATGACCCAAAAGCTCGAACCCGTCTTCTGCGAATTCGTTGCGCTGGCAAAGGCCACGCAGATACTGAACTGTCATCTTGGCCGGAAGGTTGGCCCCGTCCCCGTTCCAGAACAGCAGATCAAAGGCCGGCGGAACCTCTCCCATCATATAGCTGCGGATGGCTGGTCCGTAGACCAGGTCGCGCGACCGCAGAAACGACATGGTGCGCCCCATAATCCAGGATCGCAATACGCCTTTCTTGGTAACTTCTTCCTCGACCCCGTCGATGAAATCATTCTGCAGGAAGGGCGTGAACTCACCCTGATCGGAAAAGTCCGTGAGCGCGGTAAAAAGGGTCGCCGATTTGATCGACTTGTCGCCGCGTTGTTTCAACAACGACAGAGTCAGACTCAGCGTCGTGCCCGCGATACAGTACCCGATCGCGTTAACCTGTTTGACCTTGCAAATCTTCTTGGCAACATCGACCGCAGTCAGGAACCCGTCCTGGACGTAATCCTCCATCCCCGTATCTGCATAGCTTTCATCCGGGTTGACCCAACTGATTACGAACAGGGTATAGCCCTGTTCGGTGATCCATTTGATCATGCTGTTCTGTGCCTTGAGGTCGAGTATGTAGAACTTGTTGATCCAGGGTGGGAACAGCACGACCGGCGTTTCATACACGGTCTCGGTCGCAGGCTTGTACTGGATCAGTTCCATCATCCTGTTGCGATAGACCACGTCGCCCGGTGTGGTCGCCAGATTTCCACCGACCTCGAAAGCGTTCTCATCGGCAAGCTTAACCACCAATTCGCCATCATTGGCCTCAAGGTCCGCAACAAGGTTTTCCAGCCCCTGAATGAGCGACTGCCCCTCTGTCTCGACAGCCTTTTCCAGCGCATCCGGGTTGGTCGCCAGAAAATTCGTCGGCGCCATCATGTCGATAATCTGCTGCGAGAAATACTGCAGACGCCGTTTGTCCTTGGCATCGAGATCCTCAACCGATGCCACCGCCTGCGCGATAGCTGCCGAATTGGTCTGGTATTGCTGGCGGATCAGGCGGAAGTAAGGGTTTGTCTCCCACATTGGGTTGGAAAATCGTTTGTCGTCCAGGGGGGTCTCTTCGACCTCGCCGGTTGTGATCGCCTGCTGCGCCTCGGCAAAGTTCAAAACCGACTTGCCCCAGTACTCAATCTGCTGTTCAAGCAATTTGGCGGGATTATGCCATGCCTCGGACCAATATGCCGTTGCTGCTTTTGCAAAAAGCTCTTGATTCGGGGCGTCCAAGGCCGGGGTATGCGGCTGTTTTACCGCCATGACTTCGATCAGCCGCTTGGAAAGCTGTTCGACCTTTTCCATATTTTCTTTAAGTCGTTCAATGTTTTGTTCAGTAGCTTCTGGCATTTGGTCTTCACTTATTGTCATTTTAACAATTCCCCCCTAACCTTGCTGCTGTGCAGAATAACGCCGTGGGTGTCGGGGGGCAAAGCGGTGAATGGTCCGAACTTTAAGGCTGACATTCAGGAGGCCCCTTTTCCATGCGCTATATGATGACATACGACCTGATGGAGACGGTGCGCAACACCAACCAATGGATGGGTGCAACCGCCAGCGCCATGGCATCCTACCCCGCTTTCTCTATGGCGCCCAATCCTGTTTTTAGCATGATGGCCGCCTGGGGCGAAGTGACCGAGCGTACGTTCCAGCGCATGGTCGTCAAACCGGACTGGGGCATTCGCACCTTTACCTGCGAGGATGGGAAGGACCACCTTGTCGACGTCACCACGGTTGTTGAACGTCCGTTTGGTGACCTTGTGCATTTCCGTGTGAACGGCCGTGAAGAGCAGCCGCGCAAGGTGCTTTTGGTTGCGCCTATGTCCGGCCACTATGCCACTTTGCTTCGGTCGACCGTGAAAAGTCTGCTGGTTAACTGCGAGGTCTATATCACTGACTGGCATAACGCGCGCGACATTCCCGTGTCCGAAGGTAAGTTCGATGTAGAGGACTATACACTCTATCTTGTCGATTTCATGAAAGAACTTGGCCCTGACACGCATGTTGTGGCCGTTTGCCAACCTGCGCCTCTCACATTGGCCGCGACAGCCTATCTGGCTGAGGTCGAACCAAAGGCACAACCCAGCACCCTGACCTTGATTGGCGGACCCGTCGACCCGGACGCCACGCCCACCGATGTCACCGATTTCGGGCGTCGTGTCACGATGGGGCAACTGGAAGAGACGATGATCCAGCGCGTCGGTTTCAAATACAAGGGCGTTGGCCGGATGGTCTATCCGGGTCTTCTTCAATTGGCGTCCTTCATGTCAATGAATGCAGAGCGCCATTCCAAAGCGTTTTCTGACCAGATTCAGCGGGTTATGCGGGGTGAGGCCTCGGATCACGATGCGCACAACCGGTTTTACGACGAATACCTCGCCGTCATGGATATGACCGCCGAATTCTATCTTTCGACGGTCGAGCGTGTGTTCAAAAACCGCGAGATTGCCCGGAACGAATTTGTCGTCGCTGGTCACAAGGTGGATATCGGCAAGATCACCGATGTCGCGGTAAAGACCGTCGAGGGCGCGAATGATGATATCTCGGCCCCCGGCCAGTGTATCGCGGCCCTTGATCTGTGCACCGGTCTGCCGGATACGAAAAAGGCCAGTCATGTCGAACCCGGTGCTGGTCACTATGGTATTTTTGCTGGCCGCAGCTGGCGCGACAATATCCGGCCGCTGGTGATTGATTTCATGAACGCCAATACGCGCAAACCGCGCCGGCGGGCCGCCAACAAGAACAAAGTCGCTTAAAGATGAGTTCAACAGCGGGCGAGGGGATGGCCTTCTCCTGCATTTGCGGCGCGTTGCAAGGGCGTATCACGGCTGCCGGCGTGCAATCTGGCACTCATGTCGGCTGCTTCTGTCGTGATTGTCGCGCGGCCCAGTTGTATTTTGGGCAACCTGGCCCGGCCCCCGGCCCTGTCGATATCCTGCAAATGAGCCCGGAAGAAATCCGGATCGACAAGGGGGCTGAGTATCTTGCGTTGATGCAACTCAGTCCCAAGGGAATGCTGCGCTGGTATGCAAAGTGTTGCAATGCGCCGCTTGCAACCACGGCGCGCACGGTCAAAGTTCCGTTTGCCGGATTTATCGCAAATCGGTTCGTCGACCCCGGCGGGCTTGGCCCAATAACGACTCGGGGATTTGTGCCCCAGCCAGACGGTAAGCAGAAACACGAAAACCTACGCTATGCGGTGGTTGGGATGCTCAGGCGCCTCGCCAAATCCTGGGTGTCCGGCAGTTGGAAAAACACGCCGTTCTTTGATTGTGACAGCGGTGAGCCGGTCGCCGTACCAATCATTCTCAGCAAGGCTGAGCGGGCAAAGTTCTATACATAGGCCGCCCGTACCGGGGTACTGAGCCATTCCGTCAGCGCCTGATTTACAACTTGTGCTGCTTCGAGAGTTGGAAGGTGCCCAGCCTCATCCACAACCTTAAGCTCCGCATCTGGAATGAGTTCAGCCATGAAAGCGTGCTTTCGCTGCGGTGTTATCGTGTCATATGCGCCGCAAAGCACCAGTGTTGGCACCTTGATATGTCTTAATTCACCCTGCTGATCCGGTCGTCTTTGCATGGCTCGGATTTGACGTTCAAAAACCTCAGGTCCGACCTCCTGCGCCATCGAAACAACCTCATTCAGAATTGGAATGCGCCGAGGTCCCGGCGCCAACGCTTCAGACCCGATGATCTTGCGCATCACCTCTTCGAGCCGGTCCATTTTGGCCCCGACCACCAGTTCTTCGCGCGCCGCCGCTGCCTGCGGGGTATCGGCCTGTGCATCGGTCGCCATCAGACACAGCCGAGACACCCGATCCGGTGCGCGTCGAATAAGCTCTAGCGCAACCACACCGCCCATGCCCAAACCACCCAGCGCAAACCGATGTGGCAATTGGTCCAGCAGGGCCGATGCAATTTCTTCGACGCGTTCGCCTATTGAAATCGGTGCAACTGTTACGGCGCGGGATCGTGACAAGCAGGTGATCTGAGGTGCAAAAAGACGTGCATCGCACATCATTTCAGGCAGTAAAACCAGCGGCTCAATCACGCGGGGCCTCGTAACACTTCAGATATTCCAATAGTCTTTCCCAACAGGATGAGAGGTTTTGCACCACCGGGCAAGTTAAACTTCAGGGATAGGAAATCCCCCGAAAAGGTGGGAAATCCGAATATCTTTCGCGGCGTGCCTTTTGGTTTTCACTTGGCTCTTCTCCGGGACGCAGCAGACAGCCGCGCGGTGCGATATAGCTGTCGATGCGACGATGTGGCTTGGGCCGCCAAACCAGATTAAAGGCGCAGAGCTTGGGAAAGAACCAGATCTCGGAATAGTCCAGATGGTCATGCATCCACCACGCCAGATCACGCCAATCGCGCCCGGCATCGTATTGGTCGGCAAACCACGGAATAACAATCGAGGCCCCGGCAATGCGCGCGTCGCCCTCTCCCCTGTCCCAGATGTGACACTCTAGCGGGTTATCGTTGCGGGCGCAGTTCAACCGGTTTTCATTCCCGAACCGGTTCAAAGAGGGTGAGCGATACCCGGACCGGACCGCGATCCGCCCGAAGGTTTCCTCCAACGGGTCAAGCAAGGTCTGGCACAACCCTCGCCCGGTTTCGATGGCAAGATCAGGATTGTCGGGAAGGTTCTGTTTTTCGTGGAAATTCCCGATCTCTGAATACAGAAAATCCCGCATAAAGAAATGCCGGGACAGGCGCACACGGCCAAGCGCTTCAAGGCTCCACATGCTGCCCAGTTTACGCATCCCTACTCTATACCTATTCCGTTCAGCCACTCCATAATACCCGTCACAGCGGCGTCAGTCTGCCCGGGAGACATCAGCCGCCCCGCAATCACATGCGATGCAGGATCATCCCCCGGCCCCATGGTCACCAGCTCTACCGTCGCAGGGCCACCCCATACCTCGGCCACTTTGTGGGTCAGATCTGGCCGCACCACCTGATCGTCATCCGAGAACCAAAACAACGCCGGTAACTTGGCCTCCGACACGTCCAGCCCATAGACGGTTTCGACCAACGCAGTCATCGGAACCACCGCCTCCCACGGGTAGACCGATGTCCAGTACGTGTTCTTTTCAGGGTCTTGGCCCGAGACATCGCGGGTTTCCCCCATCACCATCGGCAGCCAACCGCGTGCCCAGGGCAAACCAGGTATCCAAGCACCCCGAGCGTTCACACCGAAGTTGGGCGAGACAAAGACAATCCCGGCTACGTCCTTACTCAGACCCTCGTCCAACGCGGCAGCTACGGCTAAGGTGCCACCGGTCGAGGTCGAAATGACAACAACCTTATCGCCAACCGCCCGCGCGGCGGCCAAACCCTCGGCCATGTCATCCATCCAGCCCGATGCCGTTCCTTCGGCCAAAGCATCGCCCTCCTGTCGCCCGTGGCCTTGCAAGCGGGTATAAACAAGGTTAGCCCCCAGCGCGTCAGCCACCAAATCGGGCACCGGGCGGATTTCCTCGGACGAGGCAGAGAATCCGTGAACGTAGAGCACCGATACCGGCGTTCGCTGCTCTTCAAAGCCGTCTTGCCAGATCACGCGCTTTTCAACGCCCGGAACGATGTCGTCATAGGCAGACTCGGTACTTTCGAAATAAACTTGGACACCTTCGCCGAACTTGCGCGGATCAAAGCGTGGATTCATATTCACTTCTTCTCGCGGGCCAAGCCAATAGACCAGCCCGCAAATCACAGTCAGCGCAAGCAGCGCGCGCCCTAGAAGCCAACCGAAACGTTGCATCAACCTTTCCCCATGACTTCAAGCACGGCCTGTTCGATCAGGCTCAGACAGGGACCATCAGAAAACCGGTGATCCGCATCCTTGACCATAAGCAAGCGCATATCCGGTCCAGTCGCGTGGTTCAGCAACCGCACGGCCGTTTCCGTTGACACCGCCGTATCCGCCGTTCCTTGCAAAAAACGCACCGGAAAAGGCAAGTTCAATGGGTCACGCAACACAAGGCGCTGCCGCCCATCGGTGATCATTCGTTTGGTGATGATGTACGGCTCCATGTAGTCCGAAGGCAATTCGACGTGACCAACGCTGTCCAGCGCGGCCTTTTGCTCATCACTGAAGGATGCCCAATACCCATCCTCGGTAAAGTCCGGTGCAGCAGCGATAGTGACCATGCCTGCAAACCGCTCGGGCATCGCTTTGGCCAACAACAGCGCCTGCCACCCTCCCATGGATGATCCCACAACGATCAAAGGCCCGTCAGTTAGTGCAGTGACAGCAGCAACCGTATCCTCGTGCCAATCCCCGATACAGCCATCGGTAAACGCTTCAGAGCTTTCGCCGTGGCCAGAATAATCAAACCGCAGGAACGCCTGCCCGCGCGCCTGCGCCCAGGCGTCAAGATGCACCGCCTTGGTGCCCTCCATATCCGATTTCAAACCGCCCAGAAAAACAATGGTCGGCCCGGCCCCCTCACTCTTGTGATAGGCCAATCGCCGTCCCTGCGATGTTTCCAAAATTTCCGCTGCTGCCATGAAACCCTCTTTTCTTTTGCAGCATCATGCACGCAACGCGCCCAAGCGCAATTCCCGGATCCCACTTCATCTGGCCCCAAATATCCCGGGGAGCGCGAGGGGCCGGCCCCTCGCCACCGCCCTTGACACACACGCCACCACCTGCCACATGGGCCAAACACACATAACCCGCAACCGGGCGTTCAGTGGGCGCCAAACCGACGAGGAGAGCCGATATGGCCCTGGATGCAAAATCCGTCTCACTCACCTTTCCCGATGGCAATGCACGATCCTACGACGCAGGCGTTACGCCGGCGCAGGTGGCTGCCGATATCTCAACCTCGCTGGCAAAAAAGGCGATCTCGGCCACGGTGAATGGTCAGCACTGGGATCTGCAATGGCCGATTGAGGCGGATGCCGACATCGCCATCCACACCATGAAGGATGAGGTTCAGGCCAATGAACTGATCCGCCACGATCTGGCGCATGTCATGGCCCGCGCGGTACAGGAAATCTGGCCCGCGACCAAGGTCACTATCGGCCCCGTAATCGAAAACGGCTGGTACTACGACTTTGACCGCGAAGAACCTTTTACGCCCGAAGATCTTGGCCTCATCGAGAAAAAGATGAAAGAGATCATCAACAAGCGCGACCCCGTCACCACCGAGGTTTGGGACCGTCACCGCGCAATCGAGTTCTACAAGGCCAATAACGAGCCCTACAAGGTCGAGTTGATCGAAGCCATTCCGGGCGATGAGCCGTTGCGTATGTACTGGCACGGACATTGGCAGGACCTGTGCCGCGGCCCGCATTTGCAGCATACCGGCCAATTGCCCGGTGACTCGTTCAAGCTGATGTCCATCGCCGGCGCCTATTGGCGCGGGGACAGCAACCGCGCAATGCTGCAACGCATCTACGGCGTGGCATTCACCGGCAAAGAAAAGCTGAAAGCCCACCTGCATATGCTGGAAGAGGCCGCCAAGCGCGACCACCGTAAGCTGGGCAAGGAAATGGACCTGTTCCATATGCAGGAAGAGGCACCGGGACAGATCTTCTGGCACCCCAACGGCTGGACCATCTACACGCAGTTGCAGGACTACATGCGCCGCAAGCAACGTGCCGGCGGTTATCGCGAGATCAATACGCCACAGGTCGTTGACCGCAAACTGTGGGAGGCCTCGGGCCATTGGGACAAATACCAGGAACACATGTTCATCGTCGAGGTCGAAGAGGAACACGCCAAGGAAAAGGCGATCAACGCCCTGAAGCCGATGAATTGCCCCTGCCATGTCCAGGTTTTCAACCAGGGCCTGAAATCTTACCGGGACCTGCCCCTGCGGCTGGCCGAATTCGGCTCGTGTTCCCGCTATGAACCCTCCGGGGCCCTGCATGGCATCATGCGGGTGCGCGGATTCACACAGGATGATGCACACATTTTCTGCACCGAAGACCAGATCGAGGCCGAATGCGCAAAGTTCATCAACTTCCTGGCCGAGATATACAAAGACCTTGGCTTTGAGCAGTTCGAGATCAAGTTCGCCACGCGTCCGGAAAAACGTGTAGGTAGCGACGAAAGTTGGGATCATGTCGAGGGCGCGCTCGAAGGCGCGATCAAGGCGACGGGCCGCGACTTCACGCTCGAACCCGGCGATGGCGCCTTCTATGGGCCAAAGCTGGACTTCTACCTGACCGACGCGATTGGCCGGGTATGGCAGTGCGGCACGTTCCAGGTTGATCCGAACCTGCCCGAAAGGCTGGGTGCCACGTATATTGCCGCCGACGGCAGCAAGAACCGCCCCTACATGCTGCATCGCGCCTGTCTGGGCTCGTTCGAGCGCTTCATCGGCATCCTGATCGAAGAACACGCGGGCAAGTTGCCCTTCTGGCTTGCGCCGCGCCAGGTGGTTGTCGCTTCGATAACGTCCGAGGCCGACGACTACGTCATGGAAGTGGTCGAGGCCCTCAAGTCAGCCGGTGTGCGGGCCGAGGCGGATATCCGCAATGAAAAGATCAACTACAAGGTCCGCGAACACTCGGTCGGCAAGGTACCGGTTATCCTGGCCGTGGGTCACCGCGAAGTCGAGGAACGTACTGTGACAGTCCGCCGTTTGGGTGAAAAACAAACGCAGGTTCAATCGCTTGAGGCTGTAACAAACGAACTTTCCAAGGCCGCCACCCCGCCTGATCTGATGTAACATTGGCAGCAAATTGCCGGAAATCCGGCCCTGATTTTGGGGCCGGGTTGAAATATTTGTCATTTTTCAATTTCAAAACAGTCTGTTAACTTGCAATAGGGCATGACTTATCCTGACGGGCTTGTGAGACACGGGCTCGTGAATTCAACTCTGCCCGACAAGCCATTACCTTTGTTATCGTTAAAACAGACATACGCAGTCACCAAAAGGAACACCGAGATGTCGAACACAGCAAAAACCCTGGTTATCGCAAGCGCCGTAGCAGCAGCAGTTGCAGGCACCGCAACCACCGCAACCGCTCAGGCCAAAGAAAAGTGCTACGGCATTTCGCTGGCTGGTGAGAACGACTGTGCCGCGGGTCCCGGCACCACCTGCGCAGGCAGCTCGACTGTCGACTATCAGGGCAACGCGTGGACCCTTGTTGATGCAGGCACCTGCGCAGATATCGAACTGCCGGCACAAGCCGATGGTACTCCGCGCAAAGGTTCGCTGGAAGCACAAGACCGCGACCTGCCGGCATAAGATCTTGTTCTGAAAATTCGGGGGCGGGCCACAATGCCCGCCCTTTGTTCTTCGTAATCGAGGATCTGGCAATGTTGGATGATGCACTTAGGTCAAACCGTCTGCCCGCGGCGCCGGGCGTTGGATACAAACCGCAGCATTTTGCGCAGATACTTGAACAGGCGCAGCCCGTCGCGTGGCTAGAGATTCATGCCGAGAACTATATGGGCGATGGTGGGCGGCCTCTTGCCCAGCTACGGCATCTCTCCGAAAAGTTTCCGATTTCGGTTCATGGCGTCGGCCTGTCAATCGGGGGGGAAGGTCCGCTGGACGCCGAGCATCTGGCGCGTCTGAAGCATTTGGTCGGCTGGCTGGACCCTGCCAGCTTTTCTGAACACTTGGCCTGGTCAACGCATGACAGCCATTTCCTGAACGACCTTTTGCCCCTTCCTTATACGGACGCAACGCTGGCCCGCGTCTGTGAACATATTGATCAGGTACAAGAGGTTGTGGGCAGGCAAATGCTGCTTGAAAACCCCTCCAGCTATCTCGCGTTCGAGGAAAGCACCTGGTCCGAACCTGATTTCCTGCGCGAGGTCTCACAGCGTACCGGATGTGGATTGTTGCTGGACGTGAACAATGTGTTCGTGTCGGCCACCAATCTGGAGTTCTCGCCGCAGGGCTATATCGACGCCTATCCCCTAGATAAAGTTGGCGAAATTCACCTTGGCGGCCATGATGAAGATCAGGATGACCACGGCCACCCCCTGTTGATCGACAGTCACGGGCGTGAGGTTGTCGACCCGGTCTGGGCGCTGCTAGACTACGTTCTTGAAAAGTCAGGCCCCAAACCATTGCTGGTTGAATGGGACACCGATGTCCCTGACTGGCCCGTATTGCGGGCCGAAGCGGACCGCGCGCAGGCGGCACTGGATCGAGTTCCGGCATGAGCGTCTCACAGACAGCTTTTCGCGCTGCGCTGCTGGACCCGTCTGCAGCCATCCCAGAGGGGCTTCTGGACGCTGCCGCACACCCCGCTGGGCGCCGGTTCAACGTGTATCGGAACAACGTGGCGGCTTCGCTCACAGAAGCGATGCATCAGGCCTTTCCTGTCATTGCAAAACTGCTTGGCGCGCAAAACATGGATGGCCTGTCCGGAATCTTCCTGCGCCAGCATCCGCCCTCATCACCCCTGATGATGTTCTATGGCGAGGCCTTCCCGGACTTTCTGGCCGGAATGGGGCAGCTTTCACATCTTGGCTACCTACCCGATGTCGCACGGCTAGAGCTGGCCTTGCGTCACGCATACCACGCTGCGGATAGTCAGGCCGCCCCGGCGGATGCGCTGGCGATTCCACCCGAGGATATCATGAACGCGCGCTTGGAATTTGCCCCGTCGATGCAGGTTCTGCGCTCTGAATGGCCGATTTATTCCATCTGGCGTTTCAACTCCGAAGAAGGCGCACCAAAACCCGAACCTAGTGCCCAGGACGTTCTGATTACACGGCCCGACTATGACCCGCTTCCACAGTTACTGCCAGCCGGTGGTGCGCAGTGGATTGCGGGCCTTCAGGCCGGAAAAACCATTGGTGTCACGTTTGAAGAAACAGCGGCACAATCCCCCGAGTTTGACCTTGGGGCCACTCTGGCGCTTCTTTTGCAAGGCGGCGCAATAACTTCTGTGATTATCGAAAGGCTGGCAAAATGACTGCCCTGATCTCATTACACAACAACACTCTGGGACGACTGGAGTTGACCTCTGACTGGTTGACACCAACGTTGGCCCGGGTGGTCTTTGCGGCAACAATGCTGGTGTATTACTGGAACTCCGCAATGACGAAACTGGGCAACGGTTTCTTTGGCTTCCTGTTCCCATCCGACGGCGCCTATGTACAGATCTTCCCCAAGGCGATGGAAGCGGTCAGCTATGACAGCTCGCAACTGGGCATTATTCACTGGGCGATCGCTCTGGCAGGCACCTGGGCTGAATTCCTGCTGCCAGCAATGATCGTTGTCGGTCTGCTGTCGCGCTTTGCGGCACTTGGTATGATCGCATTTGTCTGGGTGCAGACTATTGTGGACGTCACCGGCCACGGTGCTGCGCTGGGTAGCTACTTTAGCAATGCGACAACCTTGCTGGACGATCGTACAATCTGGTCGTTCCTGTTTCTGGTGATCGTTATCAACGGTGCCGGTCCGCTTTCGCTGGACCGTATCCTGAAGATCAAGTGATCTAAAAATGCGCCTTGGGCTGGTCCGGTTTACCCGCGGCTAGCCCAAGGAGGCCCGCCACGGCCGCGAACGCAACCGGGAACATGGTAAACACGTTGAAGCCAAACGCGTAGTACATCCCGCCTGCTGAAATCAGTAACAACACGCCTCCAACCAGCGCCCGTGCATGGGCCATCGCACCACCGGCAATTGCCAGCAACGGCGCGATGATCGAAGCGATCTGTATGACCTGCGCGTTGTCGACCTGCTCGGCAAAACCCTCGATCTCTCCGTACCGGTCGATCAGTTCGACGTATCCATAGCCGAAAAAGCCAACGATCATACCGATCAGACCGGCGATAACGCCCAAAATCATAGCTGCGTTGCGCATTCATTACCCTCTTACTTGCGACAATTCACATAGTTACCCGTTTACTCGACGCCAAGACCCGCCCGTGTCTGCGGCGACCATCCCAGAAAAAGCTCACCATCACGCTCGATCAAGGGGCGCTTCATCAGGGTTGGATGATCTGCCAGCAGCTCCAGCGGCGGCCGCGCGCGCTGAGCATCGTCCAATCCGCGCCACGTTGTTGAGCGCGTGTTGAGCAAAGCCTCGCCGAAACGATCCAGCGCCTGTTGCAGCACATCCTCGGGCACACCGTCGCTGCGAACATCGAAGAACTTGGCTTCCGGAAGTGTTTTCAATGCTTTACGGCAGGTATCACAGGTTTTCAGGCCAAAAAGGCGCATATCTTGGGTCTTCCTTTTTTTGATTGAATTTTCAGCATTTTTCTACGCGCACGTCGGTAATTCTTGATTTTTTACTTTACCGTGCAATGTTGAAAAAGACGAAATACGCATTTCGGGCTGTATCGCATGTGCGGCACGGCGATGATTTGCGGCGACGTCAATCACTGCCCCCACCAATTTTGTGGGACAACGTGCAAGTAGAAGGAGACACGGGAAATGCCAACTGGCACCGTGAAATGGTTTAATACCACTAAAGGCTACGGCTTTATTGCGCCTGATGAAGGCGGCAAGGACGTATTTGTTCACATCTCGGCCGTTGAACGGTCTGGGCTGACTGGGCTGGCTGACAATCAGAAAGTCTCGTACGAGTTACAAGACGGACGTGACGGTCGCCAAATGGCAGCTGATTTGAAGCCGTTGTAAAACAGCCCCGCATAGAGCGGGCGGTCAAAACAGGCCAACGGCCAATTGACGGCCGTTGACCGCTTCCCAAAAGGTCAAAGCGCCTTACCCTCGTGCCGGGTCTTCATCGGCATGAGCATGCCAGTCGTGACCCATCGCGACGATACATGAGGTTCCGGTGGCATAGGTCATAACCATCGTCCAATCCCCTGATTTGCTCGTCCAAACCTCCATCACTTGCTCAGGGCTGCGGACGCCGGTTGCTGTACGTTTTGCGCGAAATTGGCGGGTCAGTTTTTCGTGCATACGAGAAGTTGGCTCGCAAATCACCTCGGCAATCGGGGATTCTGCATATGCTGCCGGCACCAACATCAGGCACAGGCAGACCATACATATCGCGGCAGTTCGGATCATACCTCGTTTGTAACGGTTTTACGACGATTTGTATAGACAAACGATATGCGAAATTAAGCCTTGCGAATAACCGCCTCGAACTCACGCCATTCCCGCGCCGTCATTCCGGAATTTTCCTGTGTCACCGCCTCACCCGTCAGCATCCTGCGCAGGCAGTCGACCATTTGCGCTGAAAGATTGACCGCGCCCAGACGGTAATCTTCAAACGCTTTGTAGGCAAAGGGCACCCAGTCGGCGACGATCTTGCACATAGTCTCGGCGTAGACGCGGATTTCGTACTGGGCGTGCGGGTCGGCCCGCAGACGCAGGAAGTGGAACAGATTGTGCAGGTCAACCTTCCAGTACCACTGTGTGTAGATATTGGCGGGCAGGTTCATCCGTGCCAGTTCACGTGCCAGCCCCTGCTGACCATCCTGACTGATCATTGCTTCGTAATTGTCATAGCAGCGCGCGCTATCCGCCTTAAGGATATCCAGAACCCGCGCTGCCTCTTGACCTTCCAAAGCAGAACCGCGGCCCTGATTGTTGACTTCGGACTGTGCTGCCACGTGATCGGGTGCCGGGATATAAAACTCACGATCCAGAATCGAGTAGCGCGCAGAATACTCGTTCACATTCGCAGTACGGTGGCGAATCCATTGCCGGGCAACAAATACGGGCAATTTGACGTGCAGCTTGACCTCACACATCTCGAACGGGGTCGAATGCCAATGACGCATCAGATAGCGGATCAAGCCTTCGTCATTCTGAACGGATTTGGTGCCTTTACCGTACGATACCCGCGCCGCCTGACAGATCGCCGCGTCATCACCCATATAGTCAATGACACGCACAAATCCGTGGTCCAGCACCTGATGCGCTGTATACAGATGCTCTTCCATACCCGCAGCCACAACGCGGCGTGTGGGATGCGATTGCGCCCGTTGCGCTTCGATCTCGGCCAGTTGGTCAGAGGACAGCGGCATGAAATTTCCTTTCCAGCAATGAGTCGTGTACCACTATATATCGGCAATTCTTCGACCGGAACCGCGATATGTGCGCTCATTTTCTGTTACGCAAAAATGTGTCCCTGCTGCCCCTCGACACCCTTGGTCCGCGCGCTAAGGTGCCCTGTATTACCTGAACAGAAAGGAAGCCACTATGGGGCTGAGATATCTTCACACCATGGTCCGCGTGAAGGATTTGGAGAAGTCGATAGCGTTCTACGAACTCCTGGGTCTGAAGGAAACGCGCCGCTATGACAGTGAACAAGGGCGTTTTTCGCTGATCTTCATGGCACCTCCGGGGCAAGAGGACCGGCCGATCGAACTGACGTACAACTGGGATGGGGACGACGCGTTGCCCAGCGACAGCCGTCACTTCGGTCATCTCGCCTATGGCGTCGACAATATCTACGAGACCTGCCAGCACCTTCAGGACAACGGTGTGGTGATCAATCGCCCGCCGCGGGACGGTCGGATGGCCTTTGTACGCTCACCCGACAATATTTCGGTTGAACTGCTGCAAAACGGGGATGCGCTAGAGCCCGCAGAGCCTTGGGCCAGCATGGAAAGCACCGGCCACTGGTGAGTCGGTGGCTGACAGCACTGGGGTTGGCTGCTTTGGCCAACCCGCTTCGGGCTGAAACCTGCCGCCTTGCCCTGGCCTTGGCCATGGATATCTCTACCTCTGTAGATGCGACAGAGGACGCATTGCAACGGCAGGGATTGGCAGCTGCTCTGGTCGCCCCAGAGGTATCACAGGCGTTCTTTTCTTCCCCCATGCCCGTCGCCTTGGCCGTCTATGAATGGAGCGGGCGCACAAACCAGCGCATTATCCTGAACTGGACAATGATAGACACCCAGACCGATTTGTTGGCGGCTGCGGCGACCGTGCAGCAATCGGTTCGGTCTGACAGTGGATCGGCCACGGCAATGGGGTATGCTCTGGCATTTGGCGCCACTTTGATGCAGCAAGCACCGCCCTGCCTGTTCCAGACCATTGATCTATCCGGGGATGGGTCAAACAATGACGGATACGGGCCGGCTTCGGCCTATCGGCATTTCCCTTTCGAGAACACTGTGGTCAACGGGCTGGTCATCAACGCCGCCGATTTTGAAGGCGAATTGTACCTGATCCCGTTTTTCGAAAACAACGTTCTGTACGGCCCGGGTGCCTTTCTTGAAGTTGCGCAGGGCTTTGAAGATTTTGAACGTGCCATGCGACGCAAATTGGAGCGCGAATTAACCGGCTTGCAAATCGGCGCATTGCAAGAGGTGGCGCCAAAATGATGCGGGTCTTGGCGGCATTCCTAAGTGTGATTGCCGGGTCAGCCGCTGCGGAATGCCGTCAAGCTTTGGCGCTCGGGCTGGATGTATCCGGATCCGTGGACAATGCTGAGTACCGCCTGCAAGTGGACGGTCTGGCAGCGGCACTAAAACGGCCCGAAGTCACTCAGTTGATTCTGGCCGAAGCCGCCCCACCCGTACGCCTGGCGGTTTTTGAATGGAGCGAGCCCGGTCATCACCGTTTGCTGCTGGACTGGACAACCATTCAAGCAGAAGCAGACCTTGAACAGATCGCTTTGGTGCTGACCAACACGCAGCGCAGTACCGCGCCACAGGGGACTGCTGTTGCGGCAGCAATGCTGTACGGGGCCGAGTTGCTGTCACAGCAGGCAGGGTGCTGGAGGCGGACGCTCGACCTCTCTGGCGATGGCAAACACAACCTTGGCACCCACCCGCGCGACGCGAAGAAAACGCTTCGATCCTCAGGTGTAACCATCAATGGTCTTGTCATCGGCGCTGATGATCCAAGCCACGGTGACAAACGTTATGTGCAGGTCGGAGAGCTTTCTGCCTACTATAATACCTGGGTCATTCTAGGCCCAAATGCCTTTGTCGAGGTCGCATTGGGGTTCGATGCCTTCGAAGATGCCATGACCCGGAAACTGATGCGGGAACTCAAAGGGCTGGTCTTGTCCGACGCACGCCCCTGATCAGTAGATGTACCGGATTTGGTCGGTCCAGTAGCGCTCCACCCTGCGCAGAGATGTCGTGATGTCGTCGATACCTTCCAGCCCTAAGACCCCACGGGTCTGCAACCCTTCGGCGTGGCGTGCAAACAAGTCAGATACGATATCGCGGATTTCCCGGCCGCGCGGTGTCAGCCGAACCCGGACCGAGCGCCTGTCGATTTCGCAACGTTGATGGTGCATATAGCCCATCTCGACCAGTTTCTTGAGGTTGTAGCTAACATTGCTGCCCTGATAATATCCTCGGCTTTTCAATTCGCCCGCCGTTACCTCATGATCGCCGATATTAAATAGCAAAAGGGCCTGAACCGCGTTGATCTCTAGTATGCCGACACGCTCAAACTCATCCTTGATGACGTCCAAAAGCAAACGGTGCAGCCGCTCAACCAAGGCAAGCGCCTCAAGATAGCTGGTCATGAAACCCTTGATTGCCGGCGCGGAGACCTGCATTTCCATACTCATCCGACCCTCCGATTCAGTCGCGCTGTTTCAGGCAGCATGAAACGAATTCCCCAAGAATCGGTTAAACTGGAATTTCTTTTATTTTTGAAAAGTTTGAGCGATATCCGCAATCAGGTCCGCATAGGCCTTGGGTGAAGGAACCTGCCCTGTGACCCACTGATACAGGTCCTGATCGTTTTCATGAAGCAGCGCGTCATACAAATCCAGACCAGCCGCGTCCATCGCCGCCAGATTGCGCTTGGCATAGGCAGAAAGGATCAGGTCCATCTCTTTGATCCCGCGGCGCATCGAACGCATCTGCATGCGCTTGATCATGACGTCCCGTGTTTCGGTCACTTTCCTTGCTCCAGCATCAAGCGAAGTTTTTTCTCAAGCCGGGCGGTTCGTTCAGCGCAGGCGCGCATCTCGCCGCGGATCGCACGCAGTTCTGCCACCGCACTTCCCAGTTCAAGATTGGCTTCGCCGTCGTCTATCGGGGCTTCCATGCCCTCGCCCTCACCAGTCAGGAGCCACATGATCGAAACGTTGACCATTCCGGCAATCATCGACAAACGGTTCGCGCGCGGTTCGGACAAATCGTTTTCCCAGGCCGCAATCGTCGCTTTTTTGACCCCAAGACGCCGCGCCAATTGAGATTGTGTCATACCCGCCGCTTCGCGCGCACCCGCCAGCCGGTCGCCCAATGTTGCCGCCTCTGGTCCAAACCAGTCATTTTCGTCATTCATCGGCGCCTCCAATCCAGTTTTTCATATCGCTTGATCGTCATTCTGGCGCACCCTATGACAGACAGGTTGAACATACAAACCGAGGCCACCCATGAGTTTCCTGTCTGCGACACTGTCACGCGTAAAACCATCCCCCACGATGGCGATAACGGCCAAGGCCGCCGAATTAAAAGCAGCAGGGCGCGACATCATCGGCCTGAGCGCCGGTGAGCCGGATTTTGACACGCCGCAAAACATCAAGGACGCAGCCGTTGCAGCCATCGCAGCGGGAAAAACCAAATACACCGCTCCTGATGGCATACCTGAGTTGAAACAAGCCGTCTGCGCCAAGATGAAGCGTGATCACGGACTGGATTACACGCCAGCACAAGTCTCGATCGGGTCCGGTGGCAAACAAACGCTGTATAACGCGCTCATTGCTTCGATAAACCCCGGTGACGAGGTCATCATTCCCGCCCCCTATTGGGTCAGCTACCCGGATATGGTCCTGCTGGCCGGGGGCACACCTGTCATCGTGGAAACGACGCTGGAGAACCGCTTCAAACTGACCGCCGAACAGCTTGAGGCCGCCATCACACCAAAGACCAAGTGGTTCATCTTCAACTCTCCGTCAAACCCAACCGGTGCCGGCTACAGCCGCGATGAACTGAAGGCGCTGACCGATGTGCTGAAGCGCCACCCGCATGTCTGGATCATGTCCGACGATATGTATGAACACCTGGCCTATGACGGGTTCGAATTCTGCACTCCGGCAGAGGTCGAACCAAGCCTTTATGACCGGACGTTGACCTGCAACGGTGTGTCCAAAGCCTATGCCATGACCGGCTGGCGCATCGGCTATGCGGCTGGACCGGTCGAGATCATCGCAGCAATGCGCAAGGTTCAGTCGCAGTCAACGTCCAACCCCTGCTCGATCAGTCAATGGGCCGCAATCGAGGCGCTGAATGGCACACAGTCTTTTCTGGCCCCGAACAATGAAACGTTCAAACGTCGTCGCGATCTTGTGGTTGGCATGTTGAACAAGATCGAGGGTATCACTTGCCCGACACCTGAGGGTGCGTTCTATGTCTACCCGTCCATCGCCGGGCTGATCGGCAAAACAACCCCGGCGGGCACGACGATCGACTCGGACGAAGCGTTCGTAACTGCCCTGCTGGAAGAGGCAGACGTTGCCGTTGTATTCGGTGCGGCCTTTGGTCTGTCACCGAATTTCCGGGTCAGCTATGCAACGTCGGACGAGGCTCTGACCGAGGCCTGCACCCGCATCCAGCGCTTCTGCGCATCGCTAACCTGATCCGGAGATCTTGATGACCGCCGAACTGCCCGAATATTACTTTCGAATCCGCGAGAATGGCGCGGCCGTTTTCAGGATCGACACTGAAAACCGCCAGCGACGGATCGAGATGGATCAGATCGCGGTCATCAATATCCGCAATGGCGAGGTAAAGCCGCAGGGCCAACGCACACTCAGCGAAGCCGATCAGGCTGAAATCGCGCGATGGATGGAAGAGCGCAAAGCCCTGTTGGCGCAGCGTGATATCGACGATATCCATCGCGCCGTCGACTATTTGAACCTGACCACCCAATGGGCACAATCAAAGGCTACGGCTCAGCAACTTGAGGATGTTACCGACCGTTTGTTGCTGGCGATGCACGACCTGCGTTCGGTACTGGTGCGCAAAAAGGCAGACCGTTTGAGCAAGGGCTAACCGGACGTCATTCCGCTGGCACAGCTATCATACGAACCGATCTGAGCCAGAACCGTGCCATAAGCAGAACCGCAGCACAGGCGAGGCCAAGGACTAAGCCCAGCCACACGCCGATTCCGTCCATACCCTGAACGAATCCGAAATAGTAAGACGCGGGAATCCCCACAACCCAATAGCTGAGCCCCGCCATCACCATCGGAATCTTGGCGTCCTGCAAGCCGCGCAGCAGGCCCAACGCGATCACCTGTGCACCATCCACCAACTGGAACAGCGCGGCCATCGCCAACAAGCCAGTGCCGATGGCCAGAATCTGGGGCCGCAGCGGGTCATCAGGTTCCATGAACAATGAAATCAACGGCTCGGCGCAAGTCAGGAACAGGATAACCGTCAGCACGGACATCACCAAGGACATCCCCGTCACTGCAATCGCACCCTTTTCCAGATGTGGACGATCTCGCCGACCCAGAGCGTTCCCAGCCCGGATCGTTGCCGCATTAGACAGGCCCAGATGCACCATGAATGTGGCCGAGGCGAGGTTCAGTGCAATCCCATGCGCCGCAAGCGGCACCTGCCCCAGCCAGCCCATCATGATGGCCGACATCGCAAACAAGCTGACCTCGGCCAGCGTGGTCAGGCCAATTGGCACACCAAGGCGCAGAACGCTTACAAACATCTCCCAATCCGGACGCCAGAAACGCTGGAACAGGTTGTGCTCGGGCAAAACGCGCACGGCGTAGATCACAACAAAAACCAAAGACACAACCTGCGTCAGAACCGAGGCGATAGCCGCCCCCATAACACCCAGTTCCGGTGCACCCCACTTGCCGAAGATCAGCGCATAGTTCGTAACCGCATTGACCACAGCAGCGGTAACAGTGATCCACAAGACGATCTGGGTGCGCTCCAGCGCGGCCAGATAGGATTTCAACACCATCACAATCAGTGCGGGAAACAGCCCCCAACCCGCAACCAGCAGGTATTTCGACGCGGTTTCAGCGACTTCCGGTTCCTGTTTCAACGCTATCAGGATTGGGTAAGACCACCACAAAAGGGGCATCATCAGCGCCGCATAGATCAACGACAACCACAACCCCATACGGGTTGAGCGTCGGATGCTGGTCTCATCCTCTTCTGCCGCTGCGGTTGCGACCATGGGCATCACGGCCCAGCCAAACCCGGCTCCGAACAGGAAGAGCACGAAGAAGTAGCTGCTGGCCAACGTCACAGCGGCCAGCGCCTCGACCCCGTACCAACCCAGCATGATCGTATCGGTCAGTCCAATCGCGAACTGCGCCAGGTGTCCACCGATCAGCGGCAGACCCAACACGGCTATGGCCCGGAAATGTCCGCGATATGTCATGACCTTGTTCATTGGCTCAGCCTTATGCCCGGCCAAAGGCCGGGACAAGAGGCGATCAATGAAATTTCAAGACCAGCCTATTCTCGCAATGAGGCGACGCCGTTTGTTAACGCGCATCGGGATGGAGGGAGTTTCCCAGAATATGTTCGGACCGATGGATGACGTGATGTGCCTGTCCCACGATCAGCGGATCAGGTTGTCCGACGATATCGTGATCCTTGTCAGGATAGTCAAGCGTCGACAGAAAATGCCGCATCGTGTTCAGGCGGGCGCGTTTCTTGTCGTTTGATTTAACGATTGTCCAGGGCGCATCGGCGGTGTCGGTGTAGAAGAACATTGCCTCTTTCGCCTCGGTATAATCGTCCCATTTATCAAGGCTGGCCTTGTCGATCGGTGACAGTTTCCACTGTTTCAGTGGGTCAGTCTCACGGCTTTTGAAGCGTCTCTGCTGTTCCGACCGGGTAACCGAGAACCAATATTTGTACAGCTGAATCCCGGATCTCACCAACATCCGCTCCAGTTCAGGCGTTTGCCGCATGAACTCCAGATATTCATTGGGCGAGCAAAAGCCCATCACGCGCTCAACACCTGCGCGATTATACCAAGAGCGGTCGTAAAAGACCATTTCACCGACAGTTGGAAGCTCTTGGATATAGCGCTGATAGTACCACTGCCCCTTCTCCTCCCACGTGGGCTTGTTCAAGGCTACGACACGCGCCTGACGGGGATTAAGATGCTCCATAAACCGTTTGATCGTGCCGCCTTTGCCCGCGGCGTCGCGCCCTTCAAACAACAGAACGAACCGCTGCCCCGTCTCTTGTGCCCAAAGCTGCACCTTAAGCAGCTCGGCCTGCAACTGGGCTTTCTGCGCCTCATAGCTGCTGCGTGCCATCTTGCGGCCATAAGGGTATTTGCCGCTTTCGAATGCCTGCCGAATACGCTCGGGGCTGGGCTGCGATGGCTCAGGTGTGGGTGCTGGGGTAATTTCGACAGTCAGGTCTGCATGTTCGATTGGTGTCGCGGCGTCCATTCAGTTTTTCCTTTTTTGTTATCCGATCGAAGCCCTAGCAGAAGACGCGATTCTGCGCTTTGACGCGGGTCAAGTTGACAATTGCTTCTACACAGTGAGGCTACCTGCGGGAGATCACAGCATGGATGCACAATTCATCGACCTGAACGGCCGGTCCTTTTATCTGCGCAGTTGGGGAAAACCCGACTTGCCACCCTTGCTGATGCTGCATGGCTTTCCCGAATACGGCGAGGCGTGGCGCGATCTGGCCCCGTATCTGTGCGACCGGTTTCATTGCCTTGCCCCGGATCAACGCGGCTATGGGCAAAGCTGGTGTCCGGAAGGTACCGAGAACTACACGCTGTCAAAGCTTGTTTCTGACATGGCAACTATAGCCCAGCGCTTTAAGACACCACTTAACGTTCTTGGTCACGACTGGGGTGCATCGGTTGCCTATGGGCTGGCCATGTTCCGGCCCGATCTGGTCAGCCGCCTGGTCATCGCCAACGGTGTCCATCCGGTACCGTTTCAGCGGGCCATGGCCGCCGGAGGGGCGCAATCCGAGGCGTCGCAATACATCAACGCGTTTCGCAAACCGGATGCGGCAGCGCATTTCTCGGCAAACAACTTTGCCAAGCTTGAGGTTTTCTTTCGTCACGGGATGGGTGTCGATTGGCTATCAGAGTCTCGGATGCGCGCGTACCGCACCGAATGGGCCCGGCCAGGCCGGCTTGAGGCGATGTTAAACTGGTACCGCGCATCCCCTCTGGTCGTCGCGAAACCCGGAGTGCCGCGCACTGACCTACCCGACCTGCCGGCAGAGCGCCTCATGGTGCGCTGTCCGCACCTTCTGCTTTGGGGGCCTGAGGACAAAGCCCTTTTGCCCGAGGCAACCGCAGGCCTTGAGGTCTTCGCCCCCGACCTGACCCGAATCTACATCCCCGACACCGACCACTGGCTGCACCACCAGAAAACTCAGGCCGTCGCAGATGCCATCCTGAGCTGGATCTCAAATGGCCGACCAGACCCTTCATCTGGCCCCAAATATCCCGGGGAGCGCGAGGGGCTGGCCCCTCGCCCCTGACCTCACCGATGACCCCAATCGTCCGGGTTGTCCGAGTTGTTCGGCGAAAGCCCCAGAACGTCGCCCTTGGTCGAACAGCCCAATCCCAAAACCGTGCGGTTCGCGTAAGAAAAATACGCGCAGACCTGGTTGATCTCCAGGATTTCACCGTCATCCCAACCGGCCTCGCGCAATGCGATCACATCCGCTTCCGAAATGTCCGCCGGCGCTTCGGTCAGTTTGCGCGCATATCTCATCGCCGCAACCTGCGCAGCGTCCAGGGGCGCTTCTTCCGGCCGTTGCACCTCGATCGCGGCTCGTATGGCATCCCCGCGCGCCGCATCACCCAAAAGTCGCTGCAAGCCGCTGAAATGATGCTCAACGCAATAGGCGCATTGGTTCAGGGAACTGACCCAGACACCCAACACCTCGAGAAACCATTTTGGCACCTTGTTGGCTGAATGGTGCAAGACATTCTTGTACAGCGCCATATGCCCTTCCATCGAGTGTGGCCGCAGCGAATGCGCCATCATGATGTTGTCCACGTTGTTGTCTGGCCCCGTGACCCGCTCATACAGCTTCCTTAGCTTGCCCGTCGCGTCCTGAAACGGAATGGTCTTGATCCAGCTCATCGCCTGCTCCTTCAATTGCACGCGGCAGATGACCGCGCTGAAACGGGAATTGCAAGCCATCCAATGCGCTTTGTTTCACACAACACCTCGGGCCCCTCTTCCCCCGGACCACATCACCTGCCATAATGGGAGACAACCCAGAAACAAGAGCAGCACCATGCCCGACGATCTGTTGACGCCCAGCGCGACCTCTACCTACGACGCCTCTTCTATCGAGGTGCTCGAAGGTCTTGAACCGGTTCGCAAACGCCCCGGCATGTATATCGGTGGCACGGATGAACGCGCCTTGCACCACATGGTGGCAGAGATCTTAGACAACTCGATGGACGAAGCGGTCGCCGGTCATGCCAACCGGATCGAGGTTGAACTGCACGCCGATTACGCCCTGACGGTGCGTGACAACGGGCGCGGTATCCCGATCGACCCGCATCCAAAGTTTCCCGGCAAATCCGCGTTGGAGGTGATCCTCTGCACCCTTCACGCAGGCGGCAAGTTCTCGGGCAAGGCCTACCAGACCTCGGGTGGTCTGCATGGCGTGGGTGCCTCGGTCGTAAACGCGCTGTCGGATTCCATGGTTGTGCAAGTGGCGCGGGACAAAACGCTGTTCGAACAACGCTTTTCGCGCGGTATCCCACTTGGCCCAGTGGAAAAAGTCGGCGCGGCCCCGAACCGGCGCGGTACTACTGTCACCTTCCATGCCGACCCGGACATCTTCGGCCACCACCGTTTCAAACCGGCCCGCCTGTTTAAATCCATCCGTTCGAAAGCCTACCTGTTCTCGGGCGTCGAAATCCGCTGGAAATCCGCCATCGACGACGGCGAAACCCCGACTGAGGCGACCTTCCACTTCCCCGGCGGTTTATCGGATTACCTGAAAGAGACGATGAACGGCTCGTCCACCTATGCCGAACAGCCTTTTGCCGGCACCGTGGACTTTCAGGAAAAGTTCGGCACTCCGGGCAAGGTCGAATGGGCGATCAACTGGACGCCCTCGCGCGACGGGTTCATTCAGTCTTACTGTAACACGGTCCCCACGCCCGAAGGCGGGACCCATGTGGCGGGCTTCTGGGCTGCGATCCTCAAGGGAATCAAGGCCTATGGTGAGCTGATCAACAACAAAAAGGCGGCGCAGATCACCCGTGATGACCTGATAACCGGCGGCTGCGCGCTGGTGTCGTGTTTTATCCGCGAACCGGAATTCGTGGGTCAGACCAAGGACCGTCTGGCCACGGTCGAGGCGCAGCGGCTGGTCGAAAACGCCGTCCGTGACCATTTCGACAATTGGCTGGCCGCTGATACGAAATCCGCCGGTGCGATCCTCGATTTCCTGATTCTTCGGGCCGAGGAACGCCTGCGCCGCCGTCAGGAAAAGGAAACCGCCCGCAAATCGGCCACCAAGAAACTGCGCCTGCCGGGCAAGCTGGTGGATTGCTCCAGTTCGACCCGCGAAGGCACTGAACTGTTCATTGTCGAGGGCGACTCGGCGGGCGGTTCCGCCAAGATGGGCCGTGATCGCAAGACACAGGCGCTGCTGCCCCTGCGCGGCAAAATCCTGAACGTGCTGGGCGCGGCCAGTTCGAAACTGGGTACGAACGCCGAGATCAACGACCTGACACAGGCGCTGGGTGTGGGGCTTGGCACCAAGTTCAACGTCGACGACCTGCGCTATGACAAGATCATCATCATGACCGACGCGGATGTGGATGGGGCGCATATCGCCTCGCTTCTGATGACGTTCTTCTTCACCCAGATGCGGCCGATGATCGACGCGGGCCACCTCTACCTCGCCTGCCCGCCCCTCTACCGCCTGACCCAAGGCGCCAAGCGCGTCTATTGTCTGGATGAGGCCGAGCGCGACGAGTGGCTTGAGAAAGGTCTGGGCGGCAAGGGCAAGATCGACGTCTCGCGCTTCAAGGGTTTGGGCGAGATGGACGCCAAGGACCTGAAAGAGACCACGATGGACCCGGCGTCGCGCAAACTGATCCGCGTCACGATAGACGAGGACGAACCCGGCGAGACCGGCGACCTTGTCGAGCGCCTGATGGGCAAAAAACCCGAACTGCGGTTCCAGTACATTCAGGAGAACGCACGGTTTGTTGAGGAGTTGGATGTTTAAAGGCAGGTATTTTGCACTTTAAACTTCACTATCAATTACCTAAGCTCAACGCAAAGTTGAGGAAACTAAATGGCTGAAGAAAAAGTATTTTACCCCCAAATTCCAACTAATGTATGGTGGGGCGTTCGAGAATTGCTGCATTTGAAACCTACAGCCGTTTTTGATGAAAGGCTCTTGGCCACCCAATTGGGTGTTCAGGAAGCCGCAGCAAAAGCATACCTAAAACAACTTGTTTCAGTCGGAGTTCTTGATGAAAACGGGCGGGCGACTGAAATAGCGAACAAGTGGCGCTTAGATGATACATATAAAGATGCTGCGGACGAGATTGTAAGGAGCATCTACCCGGAAAGCCTGCTGCTGGCCTGCCCGCCAGAGAACATAGAGCGCGAAAAGGTCGTGAACTGGTTCATGATGGACGGTTTGGGAAAAGGTTCTGCGGGCAATAAAGCAGCGACTTACATATTGCTAAGCAAACAAGAACCACAATTAGCCGCTACAAGTACAGTTAGTGGCGAGAAGTCTGAAAAACCCAAAAGAGCCAAGAAGGCGCAGGTAAAACCGGCGAAGGCTTCTGACGAAGTGGTTTATTCGCAATCAAAGCCCACAACCACATCACAAAGTGCCATACCGCTAAATTTGAACTTGCAGATTCACATCAGTGCTGACGCCACGAGTGACCAGATCGATCAGATTTTTAAGTCAATGAGAAATTACCTCTACGACTATGAACGAGATTGATAGAATTAAACGGCTTCAAGAAGCCGTTGTCGAGCTTGGGCTTGGTGCTAGAACCATTGTTTCTTCAACACCCAAGACCGTAATTGACGCGGCAGAACACCAAGTAGATGATGACGAAGTTGCTGCGTTTAATGCGTTGGTAAAAGATTCAAGCATACTAGAAGTTACTAAAGATCTGTTCTCTTCCGGCTTCTACAATCTCGCGGTAGCGGAAGCTTTCAAGGCCGTGGAAAAAATGGTTGCCGAAAGACTCGGGGAATTCTCACAGTCCGGCACCAAGTTGATGAGACAAGCCTTTTCCAACAAGTCGCCAAAGCTGGCATGGACTGAGCGCTCAACATCCAGTCAAAAAGATGAGCAAGAAGGTTACGAACATATTTTCGCTGGATCGATGCTTGGAATTCGAAACCCAACAACGCACGAGTTCGATTGGGTTGACGATGCACAGACCGCACTGGAACTCGTTTTGTTCGCGCAACATCTCGCGAGAAAAGCCAAAAATTCTTTTAGGGCATAAACTGAGAACCGTGCGAACCCCCCAACACCCCCCTTGCCTAACCCGTTGATCCCGTTCACAGTTACCCCCAACCCGTCATCCAAGAACGACATTTGAGGTTCTCGAGCGTCCAAGACCCAATTTGAACACGAACAGATTTTCGAACGGGAGGACGACATGAAGACACCAACTCTGGCACTGGCTCTGACCCTGCTGGCCACGCAAGCGCCCGCGCAGCAGATGCTCAGCACCGCATCCCCTATTCCAGAGGGCGCGGAATCTCGGTTCTGCTATTACGACGGCATGGCCTATTCCGAGGACGCCTTTGTTCTGATGGTCGGCGACAACACCGTCACCAGCACGGTCAGCACGGTGCAAGAGCGTTTGCTGCGCTGTCATCGCGACGATGACGGCACGTTGAAGTGGCGACCGCAAAGCACATTCTCGACCAGCAACTGACCCGGGCGGCGGGCCTGCTAGCCTGTTTTCCCGTCCAGCCAGTCTGCGATCTGGCTTGCGGGTTCCTCCCAACCCGGTTCCATGAACAGGAAATGCGCGTGATCTTTGACGGGCAGAAAGGTCGCTCGGTCCCCGTACAGGTCGGCCAGCGCGCGGCAGGTCTTCGGATTCACGGCCCGATCTTCGGTGCCAGAGACAACCAGAACCGGGCAGTCGACCTTGTCCATGTCCACCTTCATCGCGTGGTGGTCGTCAAACATCCAGAAAAACATCTCGAACATTACTCGTCCGCTTTCGGCGCCCAGCTGGTCGAACACCGCGTGCTGCTGCGCCTCGGGCATTTTGTTGAGCGCGAAGGGGGCCATCAGGTCGAAATCGACCCGCATGGGCTGTTTCCAGAACGCTCCGCCTTCCATCAGGCTGCGCGGGATGGCGCGCTCGTCATCGGTTTCCGGAAGTGTCCCCCACGCCGCGTTCGGGTTGATCAGAACAAGGGCGCTGGCCAAACCGCGCGACGCAACCTGCTGCGCCACCACACCCGCGATAGCGTGACCAAGGATAACCGGCTTGCTGCCCAAACCCCGAACAAAGTCAGAGATATCATCCGTGTAGTCCGTCACGCTGGTGTTGGTCAGGCCGGGGTCAGGCTCGGCCTTCGGGTCCCCTCCGTGATAGCGCAGCGCCGGGGTGTGCACCGTCCAGCCACGGCTGCGAAAGAAGTTCGCGTAATCCTGCATGCACCACGGTCCGGCAAAGGCGCCATGGAGCAAGACAATCTCTTTGGTCATAAAAACGCTCCCTCATAACTCGATACGACTATGTGAGATCAGGTGCGTGTTCAGCAAGGTCATCTTACAAGGCTAAACCGCCAAGCCGATCAGCGCCACACCAATGGCCATCAGGATCGCAGCGCCCAGACGCCGTATCCAGTTGCCTTCATTCAGAAAGATGAACCCAATCAGGGCCGCAAATATCACCGAGGTTTCGCGAAGCGCAGATACCGCACCCAACGGCGCGAAGTTCTTGGCATAGAGTACCAGCCCGTACGCCGCCATTGACACCAGCCCGCCCAAAAGGCCAACCACCCAGACTTTCAGGGGAAGGTCTGACAGTGCTTTGCGCCTGCGGATTCCCACGAAGCCAGCAATAAACAGGTGCAGAAACGCCCCCCACGCCCAATAGCTGAGCGTATTCCCCGACAGCCGCACCCCGATCCCGTCAAACACGGAATAGATCGAAATACACACCCCGGTCCCCAGCGCGAACAAAAGGGCCGAGCGTCCGACACCTGATCGAAGCGCATTCCAGTTGCTAAGCTGAATCCCCACCGCGATGAGGGCAATTCCGAGCCACGCTTGCAGCGGCAGCACCTCGCCCACCAACGCCATTGCCCAAAGCGACACCAGCGCCGGCACGATCCCACGGGCAATGGGGTATACAACACTCAGGTCGCCATGCTGATAGGCTTGGCCCAGCATGTAGTAGTACCCGAAATGGACGACGGTCGAGATCAGGATGTAGGGGACGCTTTCTGCACTCGGCAACGGCAGCGCCAAAACCATCGCACCCCCGGCGATAACGTGACCCAGCGCCACCAGCCCCAATGTCGTCGTCCGGTCGGCTGCGGATTTAACGATTGCGTTCCACACAGCATGCAACAGAGCTGCCGCCAGGACTATGGCGATGACAAACGGGGTCACATGTGAACCTTTCGCGCAAAACCGGCCCGCAAGACGGACCGGTTTTTAGTGGCACACTGATGAAAAGATCACAACGCGGCTTTGAATAATGCGGTCAGGTTCTCTTCGGTCAACTCAATCGGGTTGCCGCCACAGGACGGGTCGATAATCGCGCCTTTGACAAGTTCGGGGATCGAAGCCTCGGTCACGCCCAGATCGGACAGCTTGCGCGGAATGCCCAGCGCATCGTTAAAGTCCTGCACAAACGCCCGGAAGCCGTCGAACCCGCCCTCGATACCCAGATAGGCTGCCGCAGCCCCGAACCGGTCGGCGATGGCGGGTGCGTTGAACTCCAGCACGGAGGGCATGCAGACCGCGTTGGTGGTGCCGTGATGAGTGTTAAAGACCGCGCCGACTGGATGGCTCATGGCGTGGATCGCACCAAGACCTTTCTGGAAGGCGGTGGCGCCCATGGCGGCCGCGCTCATCATCTGGGCACGGGCTTCGATGTCGGTGCCATCGGCATAGGCACGCGGCAGATACTCTTTGACCAACCGCATCCCTTCCAGCGCGATGCCCTGGCTCATCGGGTGGTAATGCGGGCTGGAATACGCCTCAACGCAGTGCGCAAAGGCATCCAGACCGGTCCCGGCGGTGATGAATTTTGGCATGCCTACGGTCAATTCGGGGTCGCAGATCACCACGGTCGGCAGAACCTTGGGGTGAAAGATGATCTTCTTTGCGTGAGTTTCGGAGTTGGTGATGACACTGGCTCGGCCCACCTCAGACCCCGTCCCGGCGGTTGTGGGCACGGCGATGATCGGCGCGATGACATCGGCATCGGCACGCGTCCACCAATCGCCGATATCCTCGAAATCCCAGACGGGCCGTGTTTGACCGGCCATGAAGGCCACCATCTTGCCCAGATCCAGACCCGAGCCGCCGCCAAAGGCGATCACACCATCATGGCCGCCCGCGTTATAAGCCGCAACCCCGGCAGCGAGGTTCTGTTCATTGGGGTTCGGGTCCACGTCGCTGAACAGGCCACGGCCCAGACCGGCAGCCTCCATGATATCCAGCGTGGCTGCGGTGATTGGCAGATCGGCCAGCCCCTTGTCGGTGACCAGCAGGGGCTTTTTCATGCCAGCGGTTGCGCAGGCCTCGGGCAATTCCTTGATCAGGCCAGCGCCGAACTTGATCGCGGTCGGGTAGGACCAGTTTCCAACAAGGCTCATGATGTCACCTTTTTCAGATGGTAGGATTTGGGACGGGTCAGGTTGTGATAGCCGATCACGGACAACCCACCACCGCGTCCGGTGTTCTTGCACCCTGTCCAGCACAGTCCCGGATCAAGGTAGTCCGCGCGGTTCATGAACACTGTGCCAGTCTCAACAGCGTCGCCCACCCGCGCGGCGCGGTCCACATCGCGCGTCCAGAGCGAGGCGGTCAGCCCGAACTCGCTGTCATTCATCAGCGCGATCGCCTCCTCATCCGAGGATACTTTCATGATGCCGACAGCGGGGCCAAAGCTTTCATCCCGCATCACCCGCATGTCGTGGGTCACATTGGTCAGGATCTGAGGAGTCAGATACGCGCCGCCGTCATCTTCGGGGAAGGTGTCGATATGGGCCACGGCCCCAGCCTCGACCGCCTCGGCGATCTGCGCGCGCACCTCGTCGGCAAAGCGCACATTGGCCATGGGGCCAATCGTCGTTTCAGAGTTCAGCGGATTGCCCAGCCTGTACCCTTTTACGATCTCAACCGCCTTGGCGACAAACGCGTCATAAAGGCTCTCATGAACGTAAATCCGCTCGATCCCGCAGCAGCACTGGCCCGAGTTGAACATGGCACCGTCGATCAGTGTGTCGACCGCAGCATCCAGATCGGCATCCTCCATGACATAGCCGGGGTCCTTGCCACCCAGTTCGGTACCCACGCCGGTAAATGTTCCCGCTGCCGCGCGTTCCATCGCCTGACCACCGCCCACTGAGCCAGTGAAGTTCACAAAGTCGAACGCATTCCCCGCGATCAGATCGTTGGTCACATCATGGCTCAGGAACACATTCTGGAAAACGTCCTCGGGCACGCCCGCAGAGTGGAAAGCCCGCGCCATACGCTCACCCACCAACAGTGTTTGCGTTGCATGCTTCAGGATCACCGTGTTGCCCGCGATCAGCGCAGGCGCAACCGTGTTGATCGCCGTCATATATGGATAGTTCCAAGGCGCCACCACGAAAACCACGCCATGCGGGACACGCTTAATATAGCGCTTGAAAGTCTCATCCTCACTCACCGAGATATCGGCCAGCGACTCCTGCGCGATCTGGGCCATATGGCTGGCGCGCTCGTTGAAACCGCTGAACTCACCGCCATAGCGCACCGGACGGCCCATCATATGGGCCAGTTCGGGCACGATCTCGTCATTCATCGCACCAATTGCAGCCACGCCTGCCATCACCAGGTCGATCCGCTCTTGCAGGGGCCGAGCAGCCCAACCTGCCTGCGCCGCCCTCGCCCGCTGCGCTGCCTCACGTGCCGCCGCACGCGACAGCGTTTCGCGCTCGGCAAAAACCGACCCATCGATCGGCGAGATGCATTTCAACATCTGACCCATGGTCACTCCATTCTATATTGAAACAGGTCCCCTGCTTCATCTGGCCAAAAATATCCCGGGGAGCGCGAGGGGCTGGCCCCTCGCTTCCGCCAGTTCAGGCCCGCTCAAACCCGCGGGCAACTTCCCAATCCGTCACAACACGTTCAAATTCCTCGATCTCGACCTCGGCAGCGCGTGTATAGTGATCGACAACATCATCCCCCATGGCGGCCCGCAACATGGCCGAGCCATGCAGCGCATCCCGCGCCGCACGCAAGGTGCCGGGGATAAGCCCGGTTTCGCCTTGGTAGACGTCCCCCTTGGTGGGAGGTTGCAACTCCAGTTCTTCTTCGATGCCCGCAATCCCTGCGGCCAGCATCCCGGCCATCGCCAGATAGGGATTCATGTCCGAGCCCGGAATACGGCATTCGATGCGAACGGCCTTGGTCCCGTCACCGCACAGGCGGAACCCAGCCGTGCGGTTGTCCACCGACCAAATAATCCGTGTCGGCGCAAAGGTGCCCTTCATGAACCGTTTGTAGCTGTTGATGTAGGGCGCCATGAAATAGGTATAATCGGCAGCGTACTTCAGCAGGCCGGCCATGTAGTGTTTCATCAGCGCCGACATGCCCAATTCGTCCGCCTCATCAAAAAACGCAGGCTTGCCATCGGCCCATAGTGACTGGTGAACATGGCTGGAACTGCCGACCTTGTCATGATGCCATTTCGGCAGGAAGGTGGCCGCGTGACCATGTTGCCACGCAATTTCTTTCACCGCGTTCTTGGCGATCGAGTGATACTCGGCGGTCTCCATCGCGGGCGCGTATTTGATGTTCAGTTCTTCCTGCCCGGTCTCAGCTTCGCCCTTGGAGTTCTCGACCGGAATGCCCGCGTTCCACAGGTGATTGCGGATCGGGCGCATTACGTGCTCTTCCTTGGTGGTCTGAAGGATGTGATAGTCTTCGTTATAGCCCGAGATCGGCTCAAGATCGCGGAACCCTTCCTTGCGGATCTGGTCAAAGCTTTTCTCGAACAGGAAGAATTCCAGTTCGGTCGCGCACATCGCGTCATAGCCCATCGCCTTCAGACGGTTGACCTGCTTTTTCAGGATCGACCGGGGCGCGTGCGGCACTTCTTCGTGCGTATGATGATCCAGCACATCGCACATCACCATCACCGTCCCTTCAAGCCAAGGCACCGGGCGCAGCGTATCCAGGTCAGGCTTCATCACATAGTCGCCATAACCACGTTCCCAGCTGGTCGAGGCAAAGCCATCAGGCGTCGCCATCTCAAGATCGGTGGCAAGCAGATAGTTGCAGCAATGCGTTTCCTCCCACGCGCCAGCCACGAAATGACCCGCATGAAACCGCTTGCCCATCAAGCGACCCTGCATATCCACCATACACACCAGAACCGTGTCCACGGACCCATCAGATACCTGCGTCTTGAGATGTTCAAACGTGAGCATGTGCCACCCTTATCCTTGCCGATACCTGATCATCGGCCCTGTGTTCCTTTTGACCCGCCCCGAAACCGGGGCGGGTCGAATTGGCGACCCCTTAACCGTAACGGTAGGGGCGTCCAGCTTTCTGCATATCGGCGTTGTACTTCTTGATGATCTCGACAACCTTCGCCTTCGTCTCAGATTCGGCTGCGATTTCATCCCAGAACTCCACGGCGGCGGCTTCGACCTGTGCCCATTCCTCGTCCGGGATCGAGGTCAGCTGCATCTTATCGCCATTCACTCGCAGCGATGCCTCGCCGCCCCAATACCACCACTGACGGTAGTAATGCGACTGGTCGGTGCAGACACGGAACAGGGTCTGCAGGTCTTCCGGCAGTTCATTCCAGCGGTCCATGTTGGCAAAGAACGACCCTGCCCAAGCACCCGAGATGTTGTTGGTCAGGAAATAGTTGGTCACATCGGCCCAACCAACAGTGTAATCTTCGGTGATGCCCGACCATGCGATACCGTCCAACTCACCCGTCTGCACGGCGACTTCGATATCTTCCCAAGGCAAGGTTACGGGCACAACGCCGAACTGGGACAGGAACCGGCCCGCAGTCGGGAAGGTAAAGACGCGCTTGCCCTGTAGATCCGCGAGGCTGTTGATCGGGTCCTTGGTGGCAAAGTGGCACGGATCCCACGCCCCGGCACTGATGTGTTTTACACCGACCTTTGAGTATTCTTCGTCCCAGATCTCGTTCAGGCCGTACTGGTTGAACAGCACCGGAACATCCAGCGAATAGCGGGATGCAAACGGAAAATACCCCCCGAAAACGGTAACTTCGGTGGGCGACGCCATCGAGTCATCGTCCGATTGAACCGCGTCGATGGTTCCCTTCTGCATGGCGCGGAACAGCTCGCCGGTGGGAACAAGCTGGTCGGCGTAGAACAGCTCGATCTGCATCCGGTCGCCAGCGATCTGGTTGAACATCTTGATCGCCGGGTCGATCACATGCTCAGCCAGCGCCGGACCAGCATAGGTCTGCATCCGCCATGTGATCGTGTTCTGGGCCAGCGCGGGCGTGGCCAAAGGCGCAGCGGCGACGCCAACACCGGCAGTCTTCAGAAACTTGCGTCTTGTAGTCATGTCAATTTCCTCTCTGTTGAAGTTACCTGTGCCCATTCACCGGGCATTCTTTTTAGTTTCCATAGACATAACCGGGCAGCCAAAGGGCAATATCCGGGAATACCATTATTATTATCAGGGCCAGCACCATCACTCCGACAAACGGAACGATCGAGCGGTAGATGTCTCTCAACCCGATCTCGGGCGGTGCCATTGCGCGCATGAGAAACAGGTTATAGCCAAACGGCGGCGTCATATAGGCAATCTGAGTGGTGATCGTATAAAGTACCCCGTACCAGATCAGATCAAACCCCAGCGCGCCCACCAGCGGTACGTAAAGCGGGGCCACAATAACCAACATGGCCGTGTCGTCCAGAAACGTACCCATGACGATAAAGCTCAGCTGCATCAGGATCAGGATCATCCATGGCGACAAACCAAGCTGTTCGGTGAACAGATTCTCGATAGCCTTGACTGCACCCAGCCCGTCGAACACCGCCCCGAAACCCAGTGCCGCCAAGATGATCCACATAAACATGCAAGAGATTGCGAGCGTCTGCTTGGTGCAGTCTTCAAAGATTTTCCATGTCATCCGGCGTTTTATGACTGACACGACCAAAGCGGTCAGCGCGCCGATGGCCGAGCTTTCGACCAGCGAGGTCCAGCCATTTACAAACGGCACCATCATCGCGGCGAAGATGATTAGCGGCAGTGCACCTGCCCCCAGCAGCCGGATTTTTTCGGACCACGGCACCTCATGCGCGTCTTCCATCGCGGGGCCAAGCTGTGGCTGAATGCGGCATCGAAGCCAGATGTATACGATAAACAGACCCGCCATCAGCAAGCCCGGCAAGATTCCGGCCAACCAAAGCTGCCCGACCGGCTGCCGCGCGATCATGGCGTAAAGCACCAGCACGACCGAGGGCGGCACGAGGATACCAAGGCTTGACCCGGCCTGAATGACTCCGGTCACCATCGTCTTGTCATAGCCGCGCCGCAACAGCTCGGGCAACGCGATGGTTGCACCAATGGCCATACCAGCGACACTCAGACCGTTCATGGCCGACACCAGAACCATCAGACCAATGGTTCCAATCGCCAGCCCGCCATTTACTGGCCCCATCCAGACATGAAACATTCGGTACAGGTCATCGGCCAATCGGCTTTCCGACAGCACATAGCCCATGAAGATGAACATCGGCAGTGTCAGCAGCGGATACCACTTCATCAATTTCATCGCCGCGGAAAACGTGATATCCTGACCCCCGGTTCCCCACAGCGCCAATGCAGCGATCGTCGCAACCGCACCGATGGCACCAAACACACGCTGCCCTGTGAACAGCATCAGCATCATCAAGGCGAACATGAAGATGGCAATAAATTCCTGGCTCATGCCCGCTGCACCCCGATCTCCTGCCCGTTGAGCCGGGCTATGTCTTTGAAAAATTCCGATATCGCCTGCAGCAGCATCAGGAAAAAGCCGAACACCATGATGGCTTTGATCGGCCAGATATAGGGGCGCCATGCGGTCGAGGATCGCTCAAGCCTTCCGATCTCTTCACTGCCCGACACTAGGCCTAAGAAGTACGAAAGCGGCTGATCCCCCCAATACCCAAGACTATACGCGGTTGAGCCCAACCCGCCGTATAGAAGAACACCCAGATACAGGATCAACAGAAGAACCGTGAAAGCGTCGAACCACGCTTTCTTGCGTGGGCTCCAGTTGTGATAAAACAGGTCCATCCGTACATTCGATCCCATCTGGATCGAATATGGCCCGCCCACGATGTAATAGGTCACCATCGCGAATTGGGCCATTTCAAGGGTCCAAAGCGAAGGCAGGAAGAAGGTCTTCGAGATCGAGGACCAAAGCAGGATTCCCATCAACGCGAACAGGCCCCACATCATCACGCGACCGATCCGATAGTTTACCGCGTCAACAACGCGCACATATGCCGCCATCGCCCCGATCATGCCGCCCCCCTGTCCTGGAACCCTGCCAGCGTATGGGTGATCCAGGACACAAGATGCTCGGCCATCACGCGTTGTTGATCCGGCGTGCGGATCAAATCATTCCGAACCTCGATCATCACATTCGGCAACCCGTTCGGCAGAGCCTGCGCATCCAATGTGTGCGCCACCCCGTCCGCGGCCGAATAGGGTTCATTTAAACGCGTCACAAATGGCAGATCATCAGGCACCGTTGCCATCATCGCCGTTGCGAACCGGTCGTCGCGCCCATGCAGGATGCCCAGCTCAACATCCCTTTGGCGGCCATGATAAACCGGGGTAAAGCTGTGCACAGTTACCATCAGCTTTAGCGAGGGACGGTGTTTCTTGATCTGGTCTGACACTGCAGTCGAAAACGGGATGTAGATGTTTTTGATGCGGGCTTGCCGCTCATCCGGTGTCATCGCAATGTTGGCGGGAATGTCGTAGTGTTCGCTTTTGACCGGCATCGCGCCTGCGGCCTCGGGCGGGCGGTTGCAGTCATAAACAAGCCGCGAAACTCCACCGTGGACCAAGGGCGATTGCAACAGTTCCGACATATGCTGCGCAACACCCAGCGCACCCGGGTCCCAGGCAATGTGACTGCTCAGCGTTTCGGACGCCAATCCCATATCACCCAGGTATTCAGGGATGCGGTTGGACGCGTGTTCGCACACCAGCAGCACCAAAGCTGTGCCGTCCGCCCTGTTCGTGTGAACAACCGTTCCAAAGTCCAATGTGCCGTCCTGCGATTCCATGAAAGAAGTCTGCGGAAAAAATTCCACACGACGCATTCCCCTGTCAATATTTTTCCTGTACAAATTCAATCACACCTTGTCGTGCTGAAAAATTTTTAACATGCGCGATTAAAACCTAAGCAGGAGGACCCAGGGTGCGGGTAACGGACAGGCTGCTGGCCCATCGGGATGAAATGACCCCATCCGAAAGGCAACTGATAAGCGTGCTGCTGGACGACTATCCCATGGCTGGTCTGGGCAGCATCACCGAGCTGGCCAGTTCGGCCTCGGTTTCCACCACGACCGTCGCGCGCATGCTGCAAAAGACCGGGTTCGATGGCTATCCGCAGTTCCAAGCCGCCCTGCGCGGTGAAGTGAAAGAGATGATCTCGGGGCCCGTTGCAAAGCGGAACGTCTGGCAGAACGACCTGCCCGAGGAACACATCCTGAACCGCTATTCCCAGCAGGCGCTGGCCAATCAAAAACGTACGATTGATGAGGTCGACCCGGCAGAGTTCGACAGTTTCTGCAATCTGCTCAGCGACCCCAAGCGGCGCATCTTTATCACCGGGGGCCGTATTACCGGGGCGTTGGCGCAATACCTGTACCTGCATCTGCAAATGATCCGTCCTGACGTGCGGATGCTACCCTTTGCAGCCTCTTGGACGCATGACCTGCTGGACGTGCGCAAAGATGACGTCTTGATCGCGCTGGATGTGCGGCGCTATGAGAACTCGACAATGTTGATCGGGCAATTGTGCCAAGAGCGTCAGGCCAAGATCGTTCTGTTCACCGACCAGTGGCGTTCACCAATTCACAGGTTGGCCGAGCATACTTTTGCAGCACGGATCGCTGTGCCTTCTGCGTGGGATTCGATGTCTGCCATCCTGATGCTGATGGAATGCGTGATTGCCGAAGTTCAGGAACGCCTGTGGGATTCCGTGAAAGAGCGCACGGACGAGCTGGAACAGGCGTTTGACCGTACAAAACTGTTCCGGAAATTCGGCCAAAGCTCTGGTCCTTAGTTCCAAAGTGATACAACAGAATGTGATGACTGTTGCCACCGGGCCGGTGGATCGTCACTTTGGGCGCATGACCTTTGTGACCGAAAATCAACTGCCGCTGCTGCTCCTGTCCTTTCTGATCGGGACAGTGGGCACTGCTTTTCTGTTTCGCAAACCAGCCGGGCATCGGACATGGAAGCTGGCAGACCTGGTGTGGGTCGTTCTGGGCGGGATTGGTGCTCTGGTTGCGGTTTTGGCAGGTCTTTACACGTCAGATAGTTCACGGCTGGACAGGCAGATCGACGTGGCCTATGCCGCGACGCTGGCCTTTGACCGCGACGCCGCCCGGTTCCGTTTGCGGTTCTGCGACCCGGCCTATGACCGGGACATGGCCGTACTGTGTGATAAGGTCGAGTTCCTGTCGGCCTCAACCGCCAACAATGCCGATCTGCCCTTGTTTATTGCCGTGACGAACGAGGTCGCCCCGCTTCAGGGCATACAGTTTCTGTTCGGCCGCAAGGCAAAAAAAGAGCATGATGATCTGCGCACCATGGCTGCAAAAGCTGATGCGTTCGACATTGATCAATTTCTGGTTTTCACCACGCTCGACGACGAAACCCAAGCCGCAATTGACAACATGCGCCGCAAAGTGCCTGCAATTGCAGGGGATTACCTGATCCTCGCCCAAAGCTACGATGACCTGATTGCACAGGTTGGCAAGCTGAAGGATGAATGGGAATACCTGCAGGCCAATGCGCATATTCTGGTGCTGCAGATCGTTGCGCTATGTCTGGTCAGCTTTGCCGCGCCCTTCCGTCTGGGCAAGTCCATCGTTGAACTGCGCACAGTTTTCAGCGTCGATACGCCTGCACAAGCTTATTCGGATCAGCCCCAAGAAAATACCGCGTCAGAGTCCAAAGATTCCGCGCGCCCCGACGCAGCCAGCCCGCCCGTGCATAGCGGTCCGCACTCGTGACCGCGTGGGGGCTCAGCAAGGTTATCCCGGGCAAGACCCGCACCAGCGCGACATCCTCCATCAACGGCTGATCCGGATAACCTCCGACGGTTTCATACAATCGACGCGGCACCAGCAATCCCTGATCACCGTAAGGCAGGCCAAACATCCGGCTGCGCAAATTGGCCCACCCGGCAACCCAGCGTGGCATGAAACCCTTTGCCTGAAAAGCAAGGCGAAAAGCGGCGGGTTTGCCCGAGGGTAAATGTGCGCTGACTGCGGCGCTCCACCCCTGTTGCAACTGCGTATCAGCATGCAAGATCAACATCCAGTCACCTGAGGCCACGGCACAGCCCCGCCGCAACTGCCCCCCGCGTGAGGTCGCGCCGGTGACGATCCTGGCGCCCGCCGCATTTGCAACTTCAAGTGTCAGATCGGTCGATCCACCGTCGGTTACGATCAGTTCTCGGATCAGCCCTGCGTGTAAACCCTCGGTCACGGCTGACAGAGTATCCGGCAAGCTGTCAGCCGCATTCAAAGTTGGAATTACAATGCTGATCGGTGCTGGCACGGCGGATACCCTCTGGTCATGGCGGCGCGAACTCATATATCACGTGGCCAAGGAAAAACACGAGGACCACCCAATGCCCAATCGTCGCATTCTACGCCTGAGCGGGTCGGACACTGACAGCTTTCTTCAGGGTCTGGTCACAAATGACATTGCCGGTCTGGAAAACGGCTTTGTTTATGCGGCTTTGCTGACCCCTCAGGGCAAGTATCTGGCGGATTTCTTCCTGAAACGCGATGGAGACACGGTGTTGCTGGATGTGTCCGATACCATTGCTGACGACTTCGTCAAACGGTTAACCATGTACAAGCTGCGCGCCGATGTCAGCATTGAAGACAGCGGTCTGAATCTGCAACGCGGGACTGGTGCCCCGCCCGCAGAAGCTCTGCCTGATCCGCGCCACCCGGATATGGGCTGGCGGGCTTACACGGACCAGGCCGAAAGCGACGACGGCACAGATTGGGACGCCATCCGTGTGCGGCACTGCATCCCTGAAACCGCGATCGAACTGACCGCCGACAGCTATATCCTTGAATCGCGGTTCGAAGATCTGAAAGGTGTCGATTTTAAAAAGGGGTGCTACGTCGGGCAGGAAGTCACCGCGCGCATGAAGCACAAGACCGAGCTACGAAAAGGTTTGAGCGTCGTCAGGGTCGACGGCTCTGCTCCGGTAGGGACCGAGATCACATCTGGCGGCAAACCGGCTGGTAAGCTGTTCACCCAATCGAACGGCCGCGGAATCGCCTATTTGCGCTTTGATCGTGCTACCGGAGAGATGCAGGCCGCAGACGCCACAGTCACATTTGACGGCTGATATGTTGCCAATCCGGCACGACTTGTGCGTGGCCAATCAAAGCACCGTTTGAACCGGACCCGCGACACTGACAAACTGCGTTAAGTTCACTGAACGGATGCGCATATGTTAAAGTTGTATCAGGCAATCTGGCGGGCCAGCGCCGGGCGGCAGATTATTCTTATTGTTCTGTCGATTGCCATCGCGGGGCTGGCGGCCGTACCGCTAGAGTTTCAGCGCGATATCATCAACCACCTGACATCGGACAGTATCGAAACCGAACGTCTGACCTATCTTGCCGCAGGCATGATGTCGGTCATCCTGCTGAGCCTTGCCTTGAAATGGCTGCTGGGTTTTCGGGCGGGCACACTTGGCGAAGACATGATCCGCCTGATCCGGCAACGCCTGCTTGCTCGTGCATCAGACGTGGAGGACACGGAAGGCTCCGTGAAAAAGGGCACCATGACCACTGCCATCTCGGCCGAGGCGGAAGAGCTGGGAAAGTTCGCAGGCGGAGCTTTTTCGGACCCGGTGGTGCAAATCGGAACGCTTATCAGTGTTATCGGCTACATCTCATCCACGCAGCCGTGGCTTGGTCTGATTGCCTTGTCCATGATAATACCCCAGATCGTCATCGTATTGATATCGCAACGTAAAGTGAACGTTTTCGTCGCCGATCGTGTCCGAATTCTGCGCAGTGCCACTGACAAGCTGACGGTCGAGGACATCGATACAGTAGCCCGCGACATTGATGCCCGGTTTGACGAAATCTACGAAACCCGCCGCCGCATGTTCCTGTGGAAACTATCGGCGAAATTCCTGCTGAGCGTCATAAACGGAGCAGCCACTGTCGGCGTCCTGATGCTGGGTGGGTATCTGGTTTTGCAGGCTAAAACAGACGTCGGGACCGTAGTCGCCGCCACCAGTGGCCTTAGCCGTATTCAGGGACCCACCGGTTTTCTGATCGCTTTCTACAGGCAAGTCAGCGCCAACCGCATCAAATATGAATTGATGCTGGAACTGTTCGGTCCAAACCCGGAACGCTACCGGCTTCCCAAGCAAGCAAAATAAAAGACCGCGCGCCCCTGGCCTTCGCGGTCTTTTCACCTTTCGGCAAACGCGGGACTACGCACGTTCCGAGTATTCCATGGTTTCGGTATTCACGACAATCGTTTCGTCCTGGCCGATGAACGGCGGCACCATGACCTTGACCCCATTGTCCAGGATCGCGGGCTTGAACGAGTTCGCAGCCGTCTGTCCTTTGACCACCGGCTCTGTCTCTACAATTTTGCAGGTGACCTTTTGGGGCAAGGTGGCGTTCAGTGCCTCGCTTTCATAGAACTCAACCACGATAGTCATGCCATCCTGCAGAAACGGGCGACGCTCACCCAGCAATTCGGCAGGCAGTTCGATCTGTTCATAGGTTTCGGAATCCATGAACACCAGCATCCCGTCGGATTCGTAAAGGAACTGCTGATCCTTCTGTTCAAGACGCACACGTTCAACCTTGTCGGCCGAGCGAAACCGTTCGTTCAGCTTTGAACCATTTCGCAAGTTGCGCAGCTCAACCTGCGCAAAAGCACCGCCTTTACCGGGCTTTACATGGTCAACTTTTACCGCGGCCCATAGCCCGTCGTTATGCTCAAGCACATTGCCGGGTCGAATTTCGTTCCCATTTATCTTGGGCATGACATAAATCCTTTACAAACGGTTGATGCGTCAGTTCCCGTCCCTATATCTGGCGGGATAATTCGTGGCAAGAGAACCAGATTTGGCGCTGCAAGGGCAGCGAGTTATGCAAATGACGCAACGCAACTATGCATTTTAGATGTATCCGAATCGCACCTAATAGGTCATAAGGACCGTCACGCCGAAAACGCAAGAGCAAGAACAACAAGGAAAACGAGATGAAAGATTTCGTTGACGGCACTGCCTTTAACAATGAGCAAGGCAATCGTGCTCGTAAACTTTTTGCAGCCGTGGTGTTGGCTGCACTTGATGACGCCATTGCTGACGACAAGAAATACGGCAATGGACCGGAACAAATTGCCCGCTGGGCACGGTCGCGCGATGGGCGCGAAGTGCTCTCCTGCGCGGGTATCGACCCGAATGAACGGGTTGTAAGCGGATTGATGGAGTTCGTCGGACGTGGTGTGCGCACCTCGGTTGCGCTGTCGCGTGAAGAAAGCGAACGCCGCAACGCCGCTCAGCAGGCTGAGGCTGCCTGAACTAAGGCGTCCTTTGAATGAAAAAACGCGCCCCCGCTCATTGGGGCGCGTTTTTCTTTTTCGGTCCTGAATGTGCAATACCACTGCTAAAAAGCTGGAATCCGGGGCTTTCCCTTTGACATCAAATCAGGTCATCTGCGCGCAACGCACAGGAGACGACCATGGTTCGTGCCATAATGATTCAGGGAACTGGCAGCAATGTCGGGAAATCGGTTCTGGTGGCCGGGTTGGCGCGGGCGTACACCCGGCGTGGGCTCCGGGTTGCACCGTTTAAACCCCAGAATATGTCAAACAACGCCGCCGTAACTGTAAACGGGGGCGAGATTGGGCGCGCGCAAGCTCTGCAGGCTCGGGCCGCGATGCGCCCGACGCATACGGATATGAACCCGATCCTTTTGAAGCCCGAGACCGACACCGGTGCCCAAATCATCGTTCAAGGTCAGCGGAAAGGGACAATGAAGGCCGGTGACTACCGCAAAGACAAATCCAAATTGCTGGGCGCTGCGCTTGAAAGCTTTGACCGCCTATGCGGCGATGCCGATCTGGTTCTGGTCGAAGGTGCGGGCAGCCCGGCTGAGACCAACCTGCGCAAGGGCGACATCGCCAATATGGGCTTTGCCTGCGTCGCCGATGTGCCCGTGGTTCTGGTTGGCGACATTCATCACGGTGGCGTTATTGCGCAAATCGTGGGTACGCAGGCGGTTCTGGACGCCGGTGATCTCGCGATGATCAAGGGCTTTGCCATCAATCGGTTCAGGGGCGATGTAAGCCTGTTCGACGAGGGGCGTGATGACATTGCTGCGCGCACGGGCTGGCCCTGTCTGGGCGTCGTGCCGTGGTTCAACGACGCGTGGCGCTTGCCTGCCGAGGATATGATGGACATCCGCTCACACAGCGGCGGCACCTGCAAGGTCATCGTGCCGCAGCTCGAGAGGATGGCCAATTTCGATGACCTTGATCCGCTGTCAGCCGAACCGGGTGTCACGGTTGAAATCATACCCGCTGGACGCCCCCTGCCCGGCGACGCCGATCTTGTGCTGCTGCCAGGCAGTAAATCCACAATCGTTGATCTTGCGTTTTTTCGCGTGCAGGGCTGGGATATCGACCTCTATGCCCATGTCCGTCGGGGCGGTCATGTACTGGGCTTGTGCGGCGGGTTTCAGATGCTGGGCAAAACCATCGCCGATCCCGAGGGGGTCGATGGCAGCCCGGGCACAGTTGATGGATTGGGCCTTTTGGACGTAACCACCACTATGGCTGGAAAAAAGCAGGTCACGTTGCGGACAGCACGCTCGGTTCCCGACAACGATCCAGTGACCGGATATGAAATCCACATGGGCCGAACCGAAGGTCCCGATTGCAATCGCGCCTGGCTTGAGATTGATTCCCGTCCGGAAGGCGCCGCCGACAAAACAGGCCGCATTCGCGGCAGCTATCTGCACGGCATATTCTCATCCGACGCCTTCCGCGCCCGCTATCTGACGGAACTGGGCGCGGTATCCGACTTGCTTTATGAGGATGGGGTCGAGGAAACGTTGGACGCGCTGGCCGACCATCTTGAACAGCACATGGACCTTGACCACCTGCTGAAAATGGCCCAGCGGCCCAAACGTCCGTAGGATTTACTCCACTTCCTGTTCGGCCAGCACGCGATAAATTTCGCGCCGCACCATTTTGCGCACGTTGCGAGTGATGCGCTGGCCTAAAACGCCCTGCAATTCTTCCCGTACAACCTGGGCGATCAACTCTCGCAAAGCGTCATTGTCCAGTTCCGGCGCGGTTTGGTCTACATCAACCGTAGGAGCTTCTGAAGCTACAGCTTGCGGGTCGCGGACAAAAGTAGCCTTGGTTTCAGACTTCTGCTCTTCTGGCTCAGGATCCGACAAGCTGGAGCTGTCCGAGACGATAAACTCGTCTTCCAAATGCCAGCGAAGCGGCGGAGTCGTCGTGCCAGAGTACGCGTCATCGCTGTCGCCGTCCGGCTCCCACTGATCCTCGGTATGGGCAATGGCAGCCTCCAACGCTTCGATCTTGGCGCTCAGACCACCAGAAACGTCAAGCTCGGGCTCGACTTTGGTCTGCTGTTCTGCTGCTGGTTCGGCATGCTTGATGATGTCACTGGTCCGCAAAAGCATTGGCTGAACGGAATCCTCGGCCCTATAGCCGGGTTCTGGGTTTACGCGCTTCGGGTTTGCGTCCGGTGTCGTTTCACTGACACGCAATGCGTCTGTAAGCACCAACCTGCCGGGCTTTCGCGACCCAACCGGCGCAAAAGCACTTTGGGCATCCCTGCTGTCTTCGCTGACCAAACGTTTAATCGAGGACAAGACGTCCTCGATTCCCGTTTTTACGACTTTATCCGTCATTGTTCTCTACCGCTCTATCCTCAGGATCGAGTGTAGCCAAACAAGTCGGACGTCACAACAGGTAGTATCCGGCCTCAGTCGCGACGCAACGCTTTGAGGACGCGATCCAGATCTTTGCTCTGTCGGCTGACCTGGGCCGGAGCCTTTTTCACCAAGTTGTAGTAGAGCGTGGGATCATAAATCTGTACAGCCAAGCCCAGACGTTCCGCTGTCAGCAGACCCTGTGCCTGCAGAAGCTCATAGGCTGACCGTGTGCGCTCAACACGTGATCTTACCTCGGCCAGCTGCGCATCCAGCAAGTCCTGCTGCGCATTCAGAACATCCAAGGTGGTCCGTGCGCCAAGTGTCGCTTCTTCCCGGATACCATCAAACGCGACCTGTGATGCACGAACACGTTCCGTCGATGCCCTCAAACTGGCTGAAGCTGCCTGAAACGAGGCAAAAGCATCGACTACGCCTTGCGTAATGTCCTTTTGTACGTTCAGAAGGTTGGCGCGTGACGCATCCCGTGTTGCCATTGAGCGACGCACGCTGGCAGCCAACCGGCCACCCGCATAGATCGGCTGCTCAAAGCGCAGAGCGATTGATGCATCTTCAAGATTGTCATCATTGTCATAGCTTTCACGGATACCAGCATCCGCAAAAAGCCGGACATTTGGCCCGAGATTGGCGCGCTGCTGCTGCACCTGCAAGTCAAGAGCGCGTACTTCGTGCTGCGCAGACAGAATGGCAGGATGGTTTCGCTGTGCCAGTGCAACCGCCTCAGCCTCGGACCCTGGCAAACTAGGCAAACCCGGCAGGCCCGCCGTACGCCCCGGCGCGTTACCTACTGCATTGACGTATTCCGCCTGTGCCTGCGCTAGAAACCCGCGTTCAACCGCCAGATCAGCCTGTGAGCTTGCCAACTGTGCTTCGGACAGAGCGACGTCCGTGCGGGTTACTTCACCCACATCGAATCGATCCTGTGACGCCCGCAGTTCCTCCGACGACACGTCGACGTTGTTCAGGCGAATCTGAACCGCCTCTTCTTGTTCAAGAACAAACAAGTACGCGTTCGCGGCACGGAACAGGACAAATTGCTCAACATCCAGCAGAGCTTGTCGGGTCGACAAAACGATTTCCTGCGCAGACTGCTTGCCCAGCACCGAGAAGCCGCCATCATAGACCAACTGGCTCAACGTGAGTCCCGTGAAAAAGGTAGACGGCTCGTCGCGCGTGACAACATCACTCACGGTAGAGCGTGTATAGTCCTGACTAACCTCGACCGCCCAGTTGATGATCGGACGCAGCGCAGATAATGCAATCGCTACATCTTCGTCAGCCGCACGTAGCAACGCGCGGTTTTGTTCCAGCAGACCGCTGGTGTTATAAGCCCCGATAAAGGCGTCTGTCAGGTTATCAGCCCAAACCGCACGCCCCGGCACAGCACTGAGCGCGATCCCCGCAGTCAGTGCAAGTGCCTTAACAAACCTTCCCCCTGTCCTTGAACGCATACCCAATTCCTTCTAAAAAACAAAATTACGCTGCCCTGAGCGCAGTTTGCGCGTTTGTTTTCAACTAATCAAGGCAGCAGAACAATATGCGTAAGAACTATAGCGAAAATGCACACTCAGTGCAAAATGCCTTTAAAACCGGGGCATTGGCATTAAATGCGTAGCGCCACGTTACTTGTCCGCCAGATTTGTGGCCGATCCGAACGGTGCCAAGCTTTCCTTCGACAAACAAACAGGCGATACGCCCGCGATCTTTCAATTGTTCGATCAGCGCGTCGGGTACCTGCTCGACCCCGCCCTGAATCATGATGACATCATAAGGTCCGTGCTCGGTCGCGCCTTGTTCCAACGGACCGACGTGTACAATCGCGTTGTCAGCTTCGGCTTCCATCAGAAGGGTCTGCGCCTCTGCCGCCAGAGCCTCATCCTCTTCCACTGCGACGACCAACTGGGCCATGCGGGCTGCAACGGCGGTGGAATAGCCCAGCGCAGGGGCGATATCCAAAACCACCTCGTCGTTCGAGATGTTCAACGCATCCAGCATTTTTGCAAGTGTCCGCGGCTCAAGCAGACAACGTCCGCCCCCAAGATCAATGATACCCTCGGCATAGGCCGCTTCGCGATGCGAATCCGGCACGAAATTCTCCCTCTGGACGGTTAGCATTGCGTCAATGATGGGGAATTTCGTGACATCCGAGGGTCGGACCTGTGTATCAACCATCGTACGGCGTCGGGTTGCGAAATCTGTCATTTGATCGCTCATGTTAGTCCCAAGGATGCTTGGCTTGTGCCACATCCGGACAAAACCGGCAACGGCTGTGATGTCGAAAGTTGAACCGAAGTCCAGACGCGTAGAGTTCAACCTTGGTAAGCCCCGACACATGAGCGCGGATTTTTACATCCAACCCACTGGACGCCCCCCGAGAAAGGTGCTAAAACGCCGGGCACACCACCTCAAGTAATTGATTTTACTTAAAAAGGCGAGTTGGCGGAGTGGTGACGCAGCGGATTGCAAATCCGTGTACACCGGTTCGATTCCGGTACTCGCCTCCACTTCTCTGAAAACACTGACTGTTTTAAAACCGCGTGTGGTGCGTCATTCGGCCCGGCGGCCTTGCGGAATAACCTCGTAGCCGGGCTCTTCCGGCTCGTCATCCGTCATTTCGGTTGGAAATCCCGGAGCGGTGATGTCCAGCCCCGTGGCTTCTTCCAACCGCTTGATAATGTTTGGCGACAGTTCACGTTCGCCATAGCGGGCGATCCCGTCATTGAAGATTTGGATCATCACCGGATTGATTTCCAAAGGTACGCCAGCGCGGTCGGCGACGTCCTGAAAGAGGCCGATATCTTTTTTCACAAGATCCATCGTGAAAGAGATGTCACGGGACCCGTTCAAAATGACCTGGCTTTCGGTTTCATGGACAAACGAAGTGCCTGACGAGATCTTGATCGCCTCATAAGTCGTGTTCAGGTCCATCCCGGCTGCCTTTGCTGTCACTAGCGCCTCGGCGCAAGTGATCAGGTTGGCGGTGGCCAGATAGTTTGTAAGCACCTTCAGGACCGAGGCAGTTCCCAGATCGCCTGTATGCAGCACGCGCCGCCCCATCGTGGTCAGGAAAGGCAAGATGCGCTCAAAGGTTTCCCGGTGGCATCCGGCAAAGATCGAGATGTTGCCTGTTGCCGCACGGTGGCATCCACCTGAAACCGGGCAATCTACGGCTGCACCTCCGCGCTCGATGACCATCGCACCGAGGCGTTTGACTTCCGCCTCGTCCGTCGTCGACATCTCCATCCAGATTTTGCCCAGCCCGACTTCGGGTAACATTTCCTGCATCACCGCGTCCGAGGCAGCGGGCGACGGCAGGCAGGTGATGACAGCATCGCAATCCCGCATCATTTGTGCCGGGTCTTCTGCCGCTTTTGCGCCCTTGGCCACGAATTCGGCCACCAAATCGGGGTTGAGGTCATGGACCGTCAGGTCAATTCCATTTCGCAACAGCGATCCCGACAGCTTGCCGCCCACATTTCCCAAACCGATAAAACCGACTCTCATCTTTTCCTCCTGACGGTCGCAGTTCGGGCAAGTATCCGTTTTGCTTGCTGGGAAAGAAAATGAATAATAAGTCAAGTTATGGTCAAAAAATTTTGGTGATAAATGGACCGGCTACCGAACCCCGCATGGCTACGCAGTTTCGAATCGGCCGCGCGGCACCTGAATTTCACGACGACAGCGCGGGAGCTTGGGCTGACGCAGACGGCGGTCTCTCTTCATATTCGTTCGCTCGAAGCCGAACTGGGGCAGAAACTGTTCACCCGAAACGCGCGAAGACTGGAGCTGACCGAGCTGGGGCAGTCCTATTCCCTGACAGTCCGACGGGCCTTGGCCGATATCGCACTGTCGACCAACAGCTTGTTCGGCCCTGCATCCCTCCAGACCCTTACAATCCGCGCTGCGATTTCCACGGCGACCTACTGGATCGCAGCTGAACTACCGAGATTTACCGAACAACATCCGGATATCCCTGTTCGCGTGGTGTCACACATCTGGAATGACAGCGTGGCGCCCGGTGATGTAGACGTGGAAATCCGGCTAGGATACGGAGATTGGCCGGGGGTGCGGTCCGAAAAACTGACCGAAGAAAAACTGGTTCCGATATGCCGCGCCACTGGCCGTACGCCGGACCTTGAGCAGCTTAAAGACGCGCCGCTCATTCACATCCTCGGATATGAGGACAATTGGGCGCGCTACTTTCAGGCCAATGGCATTGCTGCACCGGATAAAGCGTCGCGACATTCGGTGGATACATCAGTCGCAGCCCTGCAACTTGTGATGGCAGGCGCCGGGTGCGCGACAATTCTGGAAAGGTTTGCCCGAAACGTGATCCGGCAAGGCACGCCGATTGCCATCGCAGGCCCGGCGGTTCCCTTTGCGCAGTCGCACTATCTGATCAGTTCGCATGCGACGTCCCAACCAACGGCAGCCGCCGGTTTGTTCTGTTCCTGGCTGCGCGACGGACTGGCCGCGAACGTCACTGATTGACACGGGCTTGTTGCTTTTCTGACCCGAAAGAATTCACTTTGCGCCTCGCGCTCGACGACCTCGCACGTGCGATACGTTGTGTCCGTTCATTTACGGATGATAAGGGAATGCGTCAGCGGAACAACCGTCAAACGCAGCCGCCCCGTTGTCTGTAAAAATCTTGATAAAGCCGAGAATGTCGACACCTTCATCGAAGGTGTCACCAAATACCATGCAACCGAACACGGCCCGGTCAAATGGCGCGAAAGTCCTGAGCATTTCTGCAAAAAAACTACTCGGCCCGTAGCTGCGCAGGCGGCATTGGCGCAGAAGCTCCAAATTTTCGGGCTGACTACACTGCGGAACGGGGGGGGGGGGGCGTTTGCAGGATGTGGTTAAGTGAATCCCTGCAAGCCGCTTAAGGGTCCGGGTCCAACGTGGCTGGATCATGGATATTTATTTGCAGAAATAGCACGAGCGCTAGGTTGCAACGCTGTTTGCCGCCATTGATCCATCTATCGGCACTTGGCACCAGCCTGATTGCGCGCGGAAATGTGCGTGCGCTGCTCGTCGTTTTCTGGCACAACCACATATAGCTTACTTAACGAGGCATTATGATGCGCGCGCTTTGGGGTTTTCTCTGCCTTCTGGCCCTGCCCGTCTGGGCCGAGGAGCGACTGCCGGGCTGGGCGGTTTATCCAACTGGCAAAAGCTTTGATGATCTTGTTACCGACACCAAGGCGGCTGTGAAGGACAACGGATTGATCGTTGTCACCCAGGCCGGGCCCACCAAGGCTGCCGCTGCGCGCGGAATTGTCATTCCCGGCAACCTTGTGATCGGTGCGTTCAATAATGACTATGCCGTGCGCGTTCTGGAAACCTCGGTCAACGCGATGATCGAGGCTCCGATCAGGTTCTACGTGACCGAAAATGAAGACGGCACCGCAACACTGTCTTACAAAACCCCCAGCTTTGTGTTCGCACCCTATGCGGACGAGGGCGGAGAGACCCTGAAACACATTGCACAGGAACTTGACGCCAAGTTTCAGGCAGTGGCGGACTCAGCAGGCAAATAGTCACACTGCCGTGAACCTGCTTGCGCCCGGGCGCGTCCTCCGCATTCTCCTGTCTAACAGAATTTTCGGAGCATGACTGATGCATGACGATTCACCCCGTGCGGCTGATCTTTTGGCCCAACGACTCTACGAAGCCGGATGCCGCCACGCGTTCGGAATGCCAGGGGGCGAAGTGTTGACCCTGGTAGATGCGTTGGAACAGGCGGGGATCACCTTTCACCTGACCAAACACGAAAACGCGGCCGGGTTCATGGCCGAGGCCGTTCACCACCGCGATCGCGCGCCTGCCATTCTGGTCGCCACCCTCGGCCCCGGAGCCATGAACGGGATCAACGTTGTCGCCAATGCGCTGCAGGACCGGGTGCCAATGATCGTGTTGACAGGCTGCGTCGATGCAGATGAGGCGCTGACCTACACGCATCAGGTCATGGACCACGCGCAGGTTTATCGGTCGATCACGAAAGGGACGTTTACGCTGACCGCGCAAGGGGCGGATATCATTGCGGACAAGGCGGTTTCCCTCGCGAACCAGCCCCGCCCCGGCCCAGTGCATATCGACATTCCGATCTCGGTCGCGGATACGCGCGTGTCTGGCGTCAAACGCCGTCGTTTGGCAAAGCCTGCCGCCGTCGCACCCGAGGGCAATTGCGTAGAGAAAGCGCGCCGCTGGGTGGCCGAGGCTGAACGACCAATCGCGATCATTGGTCTGGATGTGCTCTACGACAACTCGCGAAATGTGGTGCAGGCGTTTCTGGAGCATTTCAACATACCGTTTGTGACCACATACAAGGCCAAGGGCGTCCTGCCCGAGGATCACCCGCTTTGCCTTGGTGGTGCGGGTTTGTCGCCGCTGGCCGATAAGCATCTGGTTCCATTGGTCGAACAAGCCGATCTGGTACTTTGCCTCGGGTATGACCCGATCGAAATGCGCCCCGGCTGGCGCGAGATCTGGGACCCCGCGGAAAAGCGCGTCATCGACATCTCAGCCGTGATCAACGACCACTACATGCATCAGGCCGGGTTGAACCTTGTGGCCCACACTGGTGCAACGCTGGAAGCCATCGCCAAGGGCAATTCCGGTCGCGTAACGTGGCCCGAAGGCGAACCCCAGCAGGTTAAAGCTGCGTTGGCAAAGGCGTTTCCAGCGGATGAAGACTGGGGGCCCGCGGCGGTGATTGCCGAAGCGCGCGCGACTCTGCCTGCGCATACTCTGGCAACTGCTGACAGCGGCGCGCACCGCATCCTGCTGAGCCAGATGTGGGATTGCCATGAAGAACGCGGGCTGATTCAATCCTCGGCCCTTTGCACCATGGGATGCGCGGTTCCAATGGCCATTGGCCTGAAGCTGGTCGAGCCGGATCGCCCGGTGATCAGCTTTTCGGGCGATGCCGGGTTCCTCATGGTCGCCGGAGAGCTATCGACCGCTGCCGAGATGGGGGGAAATCCGATCTTCCTGGTTTTTGTCGACGCCAGCCTGGCCTTGATCGAACTGAAACAGCGGCAGCGTCCGATGGGCAATACGGGCGTGGACTTCGACCGTCACGACTTTGCCGCCATGGGTCGCGCCTTTGGCGGAAACGGTCGCACCGTCCGCAACAGGGAAGAGTTGCGCGCGGCGCTGAACGAAGCCATGAAGGTCGAAACATTCACCGTAATTGCGGCTGAAATTGATCGTGGGGGATATGATGGCCGGATCTGAAGGACCGCTGAAGGGTATCAAGGTTCTGGACCTCAGCCGCATTCTGGCAGGGCCGACCTGTACGCAGTTGTTGGGTGATCTTGGGGCCAGCGTGATCAAGATCGAAAACCCCACCACAGGAGGTGACGATACGCGGCAATGGGGTCCTCCCTACGTTGAGGACGCGGATGGCAATCGCTCTGACCTGAGCGCCTATTTCATGGCGGCCAACCGCAACAAGAAATCCGTCGCTATCGACATCTCCACACCCGAAGGACAGGCGCAGGTCAAACGGCTTGCCGCGCATGCCGACATTTTTATCGAGAACTTCAAACCCGGCGGGCTGGCGAAGTACGGGCTGGATTACGCGTCCTTGTCACAGGAATTTCCCAGCCTCGTGTATTGCTCGATCTCCGGCTATGGCCAAACCGGACCGAATGCCTCCAAGCCGGGCTATGACCTGATGGCGCAGGGCTATGGCGGGATCATGTCGCTGACGGGTGACCCTGACGGCGCGCCGATGAAAGTTGGTGTTGGAATCGCAGATGTTATGTGCGGAATGTACGCCTCGGTCGGAATTCTGGCCGCCTTACGGCACCGCGACCACACCGGGGAGGGTCAGCAAATTGACCTTGCGTTGGTTGATACCCAGATCGCGTGGCTGATCAATGAGGGCGTGAACTATCTGACCTCGGGTGATGTCCCGCAGCGGCGGGGCAACGGGCATCCCAACATCGTGCCTTACGATGTCTATGAAACCGCCGATGGCCACGTTATTCTGGCCGTAGGAAATGACGGTCAGTTCCGCCGGTTTTGCGATTTCATCGACCACCCTAAACTGGCGGATGACCCGCGCTATGCCACAAATCCAGCCCGGTTGGAGCATCGCGAAACCCTGAACGCGGTTCTGCGCCCCGCGCTGCAATCCCGCGACACCGCCGCTGTCATTGCCGGGTTGGAAGCGTGCAAAGTACCGGTTGGCCCAGTCAAGACGCTAGATCAGGTTTTCGCAACGGATCAGGTCGCTGCCCGGCAGATGCAAATCGCCATGCAGGCCGGACCGGGCGAGGTTCAATTGATCGGGAATCCACTGAATCTTTCGCGCACGCCGGTCACCTATCGCAACGCGCCGCCAGAATTCGGGGCAGACACACAAGCTGTTCTAAACGCTGAAAATCCGTTCGATGACTGAAACACTGTGCCTAATTCGGCGGCATGTTGCTGAAACATGCCGTTGAATCGGCGGTTTTTTTCAAGTTTTCCACACACAGCCTTTCACCAATTCGAGAGCACAGGCGATACTGATACGACGCCGTCGAAGTCTCTGCTACATCACAAGTATAGATGCTCTTGCTTGAATGGATCGGACCAAACGCATGAAACAAGATGTTTTCGGACAGATGAACACCCTAAGCCACCCGGCGAGTGTCGAGGCGTGGAACGGTGTTCTGCTTGGGTTCATGGCGCATTCGGCCAGTACCCCCCAGCATTTGGGGAAAGTGCTTGAGCTTGAGCCCGACTTTGCCTTGGGTCACGCGATCAAAGGCCTGTTCATGGCTCTTTTGGGACGGCGTGAGATGATGGCGGTTGCGGTCGATGCGCTGGCGGCAGCCAAGGCCGCGATGGAAAAGCAACCGGTCTCGGCGCGTGAGAGCCTTTACGTGCAGGCGCTTGAGTTCTACCTTGCGGATCTGCCATCGCAGTCCATCCAGAAATTCGAAGAAATCCTGCTCGCCCATCCCCAAGATACTTTGGCGATGAAGCTTAGTCACGCGACGCGTTTTGTTCTGGGCGACGCGGCCGGCATGCGTCGGTCGATTGAGCGCGTTTTGCCAACCTACGAGGCCAACCATGCCGGGCGCGGTTACCTGCTGGGCTGCCATGCCTTTGCTCTTGAGGAAACTGGCGCCTACGAGCAGGCCGAGATTGCCGGGCGCCAGGCGCTTTGGATGGTTTCGGACGATGCATGGGGCTTGCATGCGGTGGCCCATGTGCACGAGATGAAAGGTAACGCTCAGCTTGGTCTGGATTGGCTGGCCGGGCGCGAAGAGGCATGGGCGCATTGCAACAACTTTCGTTATCATGTCTGGTGGCACAAAGCGTTGATGCACTTGGATCTGGGTCAGGTCGATCAGGTGATAGAGCTGTATGACAACTACATCCGGCAAGACAAAACCGACGACTACCGCGATATTTCGAATGCCACCTCGTTGCTGTCGCGGCTTGAGTTGGAAGGCGTCGATGTTGGCAACCGCTGGGAGGAACTTGCCGACCTCAGCGCCGCGCGAACCGAAGATGGCTGCCTGATTTTTGCCGATCTGCACTATTTGCTGGCCCTGACGGGTGACAACCGCAGTGAAGCGACGAGCAAGATATTGCATCGAATTCAAAATGACGCTCAACGCAACCAAGGGGACACGCCGATCCGCATGTCCGAACCGGGTATTGCGGCTGCCAAAGGGCTTGAGGCCTTTGGCGAGGGCCTCTACGGTGCCGCGTTCGACTTTTTGTCAAGCGCGCGCAATAGTATGCAGCTGGCAGGTGGCAGCCACGCCCAACGTGATGTCTTCGAGCGCATCACGATTGACTCAGGCCTGCGTGCGGGTCGTCTGGATGCTGTCGAGCGTATCCTGGACGATCGCCGCACCAAACGGTCTGGGGGCGAGGATAACTTTGCCTTAGCGCGCCGCGCATTGATCGACGCGGCCCGCGGCAACCGCGACGCACAAAGCGTCCCTGCGGAATAAAAAACAAAAAAGACCAAAGAAGGACAGACTACGCATGGCGACTACATCGCCCGTCTCTGATTTTGCGCCTGTGACTGCTTCGGCAGCCGCACCCGTCCGCGTGCGCGACCCGCGTTTGGATTTCTATCGCGGCATCGCGATGTTCATTATCCTGATTGCACATATTCCGAATGATCCGTGGGCCAAGTGGATTCCGGCACGGTTCGGCTTCTCGGACGCGACCGAGATTTTCGTGTTCTGCTCGGGCATGGCCTCGGCTATCGCATTCGGCGGCGCGTTTGCTCGGAGAGGCTGGTGGATGGGCACGGCCCGCGTAGCCTTCCGCACGTGGCAGGTCTACTGGGCGCATATTTGCCTGTTCTTCTTTGTCGCCATGAGCATGGCGGCACTGGATCAGACGGGTTTCTTTGAGAAAACATACATTTCCTCGCTGAACCTACAGCATTTTTTCAACGATCCTGCTCCTCAGATTGTTGGGCTGTTCACGCTGACCTATGTGCCGAATTACTTTGATATCCTGCCGATGTACCTTGTTGTTCTGGCGATGATGCCCTTGTTCATGGGGTTGTCTCGTATTGGATTCTGGGCCGTGGCTGCGACGTCTGTCGCGATCTGGTTGATCGCTCAGACCGGCGTTCTTGCGTTGCCAGCTGAGCCATGGTCGGACCGCCAGTGGTTCTTCAACCCGTTTGGTTGGCAATTGCTGTTCTTCACCGGGTTTGCCTTTATGCGTGGCTGGATCCCGGCACCACCTGTGTCAAAGACGCTGATCTGGGCGGCTGCTTTGTTTCTGATTTTCTCGATGCCATTCGGATCGTGGAAAGTGTTTACGTGGATCGACGCAGCCGCCCCCGACTTGGCCGATCAAATCCGCAAAGTCTGGCCCGTCACCAAGGAATTCCGCGACAAAACGGATTTTGGCTTGTTCCGTTACATTCACTTCCTGTCCTTGGCCTACCTGGGTTGGTTTGCGGCGGGTGAGCATGGACACCGTTTGATTGCAACCGGCCAAGGTGCGGCTGCGAAAATCTGGCAATTCCTGCTGACCGTTATCACAAAGGTTGGGCAGCAATCGCTGGCCGTGTTCGTATTTTCCATGGCAGCAGCGCGACTTATCGGCGTGGGTCTCGATCTGAGTGGGCGGAATGTTGCCAGTGTCTTTATCGCCAACATGATTGGCTTTGCGATGATCATCGGCGTGGCATACATGGCAGCTTGGTTCAAGTCACATCCATGGAAGACAAAGAAATGAACCTGACACGTCGCGCATTTCTGGCCTCGACTTCGGCGCTTGCTTTCGCCCCGGCCACGTTTGCCTCTGGCGGAGAAACTCCATTTGACCGCAATGCTGTCATCCAGATGGCCCGCGATCTGGCAAGCCGCCGCTACGCCGAACGCGAGATGGTGCCGCAGGAATGGCTGGACCTGACCTATCAGCAATATCGCTCGATCCGGTTCCGGCTGGACCGTGCGCTCTGGTACGAAACCGACACGCCGTTCAACGTCGATTTCTTCACGCCCGGCCTGTACTTCCCGCGTACCGTCAAAGTGATGACGGTCGAAGACGGTGTGGCCGCTCCGGTCGCCTTCGATCTGGCGATGTTCGACAAGTCTGAAGAGGTTCCAGAGCTGCCGATAGACGACACGCTGGGCTTTTCCGGCCTGCGCCTGCGAACTGAAATGCACCGCCCCGGCAAGACCGATGAGTTCTGCGTGTGGCAAGGTGCCAGCTATTTCCGGGCGATTGGCCTGCATGAGGTGTACGGGCTATCCGCCCGCGGCCTGGCCCTAAAGACCGGCGATCCAGATGGCGAGGAATTTCCCGAATTCATCCGCTTCTGGCTGGAACGCCCGAAGCCCGGACAGCGCAACATGGTGGTTCACGCACTGATGGACAGCCCCAGCGTGACCGGTGCCTACCGGTTCAACGTCACGGCAGGCGCGGATTGCGTGATGGATATCGAAGCCACGCTTTTCCCGCGCGAGGATCTGACGCATGTGGGCATCGCACCGGGCACGTCGATGTTCCTTTTCGATCAAACCAACCACAGCCGGTTTGACGATTTCCGTCCAGCCGTTCACGACAGCGACGGCCTATTGATCCGCAACGGTGCCGGAGAAGTTCTGTGGCGGCCACTGGCGAATCCAACACGGCTGCAGATTTCGTCGTTCGTCGATATGAACCCGCGAGGTTTTGGCCTGATGCAGCGCAAGCGCGCATTCTCGGATTACGCGGATCTTGAGGCGAATTACCACAAGCGCCCCGGCCTTTGGGTCGAACCCAATGGCGACTGGGGCAAAGGCACAGTCACACTGGTCGAGATTCCGGCAGATCAGGAGATTTATGATAATATCGTCGCCTATTGGCGGCCCTCTGAACCCTATGCGGCCGGCAGTCAGGTCGATCTGTCCTACCGCCTGATCTGGGGTGAAGAACCGCAGCGGACACCAATGCCGCGCGTCATCAACACCGCAATGGGCGAGAATACGTTCGGCGAAGGGCGTCTGGCTGTCATCGACTTTGAAGCCTCTGACCTGTTCGAAGACCCCGAGGCGATGACCATTTTCGTGGATTCGCCACATGCCGAAACGTCCGAGGGCGTTCTGCAGCGCAACCCTGACACCGGCGGGTTGCGGCTGGCATTTTCGTTCGAGCCGGGCGACCGGGACCACGTGGAATTGCGCGCGCAGCTTTTGAAAGACAAACAGCCGGCCTCAGAGGTCTGGCTTTATCGTTGGACCACATGACACGCGACCTGCATATCATGCCACCCAAGGCACCGCTGCCTATGCCTGCGCAGAACTTTAGCGCGGGCTTTACAGATGCGCAGGTGCCTCACGGGGAACGCCCCTCAGCCGGGTTTTGGCGCGCACTGGCGTTTTCGCCTGCTATGGTGGCCACACTGGGCCTGTTGTGGGTCATGGCCGATTGGTTCGGCGCCGAAGGGATCAACCTTATCGAAGCCATCCTTCTGGCATTGATCTCATTTAATTTCTTCTGGATTTCCTTCACCGTCTGCACCGTGCTGCTGGGCATGTTGTCCTTGTCACGGCAGGAACAACCCAGACGTGAAAGCCGTTCGCAACCTCTGCGCGTTGCGCTGTTGATGCCGGTCTACAACGAGGTGCCGTGGAACGTGCTGGGCAACGCCCGTACAATGCTTGAGGATTTGCAGGCACGGGGCGGACAGCACCACTACGCCATGTTTATCCTGTCGGACACCCGTGACCCTGAAATCGCGGCGCAGGAACAGGCCAGTATCGAGGCATTGCGCACCACCCTCGCCCCCGGTCTGGAACTCTATTACCGTCGTCGCGCCGAGAATACGGACCGCAAGGTCGGTAACATCTCTGACTGGGTCAACCATTGGGGTGCCGACTGGGATGCAATGCTGGTGCTGGATGCCGACAGCCTGATGACCGGTCGCGCCATCCTGCGTTTGACGGATGCGCTGGCCCGCGACCCCGGTGCAGGTTTGATCCAAAGTTATCCGCAATTGATCGGTGCACAGTCTGTATTTGCCCGCATGCAACAGTTTGCCAACGGCGTCTATGGCATTGCGTTCGCCGAAGGTCTGGCCCGTTGGTGTGGGCAAGAGGGCAACTACTGGGGCCACAACGCGATTATCCGCACAAAGGCTTTTGCCTCAAGCGCCGGTCTGCCCAAGCTTCGTGCGTTCAACGGTCAGGAAAAACTGATCATGAGCCATGATTTTGTCGAGGCCGGACTGCTGCGCCGTGCGGGTTGGGGTGTTCGGTTCCTGCCGCGAATTCGTGGGTCTTACGAGGAAACACCACCAACGCTGATCGACCACGCGCTGCGCGACCGTCGCTGGTGTCAAGGCAACCTTCAGCATCTGAAATTGCTTGGCGCAACCGGTTTCCGCGCGGTGTCCCGGTTCCACATGTTCCATGGGGCAGTGGGTTACCTCATGTCGCCGCTTTGGTTTGCGCTGCTGGTGATGTGGGCGCTGATTGGACAGGGGGAGGATGCCTCGGTCCTGCATTACTTCAGCCCCGACAACCCGTTGTTCCCGCAATGGCCTGAAATGTCGGAAACGCGGCACGTGCTGATTATCCTGGTCATGTATGCGATGCTGCTAGCACCAAAGATCCTCGGCGTTTTGGCCCTGCCTCTCAGCGGTGTGCACTATGCGGAATTTGGTGGCCGCTCCAAGTTCCTGACCTCATTCCTAGCCGAGGTGATCTTGTCCATCCTTTACGCGCCAATCCTGATGGTACAGCAGATGATCGCGGTGTTCCGTACCGTTTTGGGCATTCAGAACGGCTGGTCCCCTCAGATGCGCGACGGCGGCAGCTATAGTCTGCGGACCTTGATCTTATGTCATGCGCTGGAAACGGTCAGCGGCATTGCGCTTAGTGTTGGTATCCTGTCAGGTCTCGTATCGGTATGGCTGGCCCCGATTGCCATCAGCCTTGCGCTGGCAATCCCCTTATCCGCGCTGAGTGGCGTTTCGGCGACTGCCGCGCGGCGTATGGTCGGGATGAAAGAGGATTTTCGAGAACCTGCTATTACTCGAATGGCCCGACGTCACCGGAATGAATTGAAGCGGTTTATCGAAGGCAAAGGCGTCATGACCGCTGCCGAGTGATTAGCCACCCGGCAGACCTTCGTACCAGTCCACCATCATGTCAGCCCATCCCTTTGGCACAGTATGTCCGCCGGGGAACAGCGCGAGTTCCAGCATGCTGCCGTCGCTGCATCTGCTCCAGTAGCGGCGCATAAACTGGCCGGAGACTGAAAACCCGCTGGGTTTGGTATCGACGCATTCATTTGCGACCCGCCAGATTTCCAAACCTGCGAAAATATCGCCTTGATGAAACATGCCGCCTCTCAAGATGCGGCCCTCTAACGGTACAACGTTGTCCGTCCAGCCGTGGGTGTGAAACATTCGAACAGGGCCTTCGCAGCTTTCAGGTTGCGGGCGCCAGAATCCACCCGATACGGGAACATAGGCCGAAAACGTATCCGGTGACGCGCAGGCAAGATAATAGACCATGAACGCACCGGCCGAAAACCCGCCCAAGACCACTCGGTCTGCATCCACGCCAAACCGGTCTGAAGCATCCTGCACAGCTTCGGTCAAAAAGGCTGTTTCATCGCGCCCGTCCCAGCCTGGAAAGAAGTTCCAGCTTTTGCGGCCATAGTGTTCTGACCCATCGGGCGCCATCACCGCATAGCCCCGCGCCAGCAGCGGCTCAACCATATTACGGTTTTTCAAAACTCCTTTGGCTGATCCGCCATACCCGTGCAAGAACACCAAGAGCGGCGGATTTTCCGCGTTGGGCAGTTCGATATGATAGCCACCCGAGGCGGTTTCACACATGCCCTCGTGATCTGCGCAAGCGGCAAGGCCTGCTTGTCCAGTCAGTGCCAGTATCACAGCCGTAGTAAGTGTCCGGATCATCCCCATTCTTCTGCCTCGTGTTGGACGGGTAACCCAGCCCGCACCCATCCCGGCCCCGCAGCCGACCCAAGCATGCCTTCTGGCACATCGATTACGTTTGTGAATCCTGCCTCGGTCAATCTGTTGCTCAGCCTGGCCGACCGAACCCCGCGCGCACAGATCAGCGCAACCTTTGCACCCCGGTTGCCGCCAGTCAGTTGCGCCAACGCCTGTTCGAAATCATCGCGGCGCATGTCCAAAGGATATGCCCCTTGTCCGACGCCAGTGGCCCGCCATTCGCGCGGCGTCCGGATATCGACCAACAGAATTTCACCAGAGACCGCCTGTTTGTGCGCGTCCGCGGCACTTATCGTGCCACCGGCATAGTCAGGCGGGATCAGACGGTACTCCCGGACAGCAAACCCGCCGGCGATCAAGGTCCCTGCCCCCAGCAGAACCCACCTTCGAGATCGATTTACCTTACCCGTCATGCGGTACCCTTTTACGCCGATAGGGCGTTCTAACACGACACTGCGCTTCGCGCTGTCATGGAATCCGGCCCATGGATCAAGTTCGCGTCATTGTAGCGCAGCTATAATGCAACCAATATGTATCTTTTAGAACAGGTCGAAACCTTGCATTTTCTGAACAGTCATTAAATTATTCATTCTAAATCTATGACATTGACCGCACAGCCCCGGAGTATCGCAGTTGTCCCTATTCCTTATCGCGGCCCTTCCCTTCCTCGGAGCTGTACTACCAGCCCTGCTGATCCGGGCAGGTCGAAACGCAGCAGCCTCGGCCGCGGGGCTGACGACCTTCCTGGCCCTTATGGGTCTGTTGATCCACATACCCTCAGTCATGCGCGGAGATGTCGTGACCGCGCGGTTCGAATGGATACCCGCGCTGGGGCTGAACGCGAATTTTATGCTGGACGGTCTTGGGTTTCTGTTCGCTCTGCTGATCCTCGGGATCGGATTGCTGATTATCCTGTACGCTCGGTTCTACCTGTCACGTGAAGACCCGATGGGGCAGTTCTACACCTATTTGCTTTTGTTCCAAGGCGCGATGGTCGGGATCGTTCTGTCCGACAATATTCTTCTTTTGCTTATTTTCTGGGAGCTTACCTCGCTCAGCTCATTCCTGCTGATCGGCTATTGGAAGCATCTGCCTGAAGGGCGGCAAGGCGCGCGAATGGCGTTGGCCGTAACCGGTGGCGGCGGGTTGGCGATGATTGCCGGGATGCTGATCCTGGGCAACATCGCCGGGTCGTATGACCTGAGCGTCATTTTGCAGAACAAGGACCTGATTCAGGCATCGCCATACTATCTACCGGCCTTGATCCTGATCCTGTTGGGCTGCTTCACCAAATCCGCACAGTTCCCGTTCCACTTCTGGCTGCCGCACGCGATGGCGGCACCAACGCCGGTTTCGGCTTATCTTCACTCGGCAACGATGGTGAAGGCCGGGCTGTTCCTGATGGCGCGGATGTGGCCGGTTCTGGCTGGGACGGACGCTTGGTTCTACATCGTGGCCACAACCGGTTTGATCACCATGCTGCTGGGCGCATGCATTGCCCTGTTCAAAGATGACCTAAAGGCGCTTCTGGCGTTCTCAACCGTATCGCATCTGGGCCTTGTGACGATGCTGCTGGGTTTTGGCACGAAGTTCGCCGTTGTGGCGGCTGTGTTCCACATCATCAACCATGCAACCTTCAAAGCCGCGCTGTTCATGACTGCCGGGATCGTGGATCACGAGACGGGCACCCGCGACATCAAACGTCTGGGCGGGCTGCGTCACCTGATGCCGATAACCTTCACGATTGGAACTATTGCCGCCCTGTCCATGGCTGGTCTGCCACCGCTGAACGGATTCCTGTCCAAGGAAATGATGCTGGAAGAGACAGTCCACACCACGTGGCTCAATTCGCATTACCTGGTACCCGGGTGGGCCCTGCTGTCAGCGTTGTTCTCGGCGGCATATTCCTTCCGCTTTGTCAGCCACGTCTTCCTTGGGCCGGAACGCACCGATTACACCCATCATCCGCATGATCCGCCTGTTGGCCTGTGGCTGGCCCCGGCGTTCCTTGTGGTGCTGGTTGTTCTGATCGGTCTGTATTCGGCGGCAATCGTAGGACCGCTGGTTGCTGTTGTCTCCAGCGCGGTGATTGGCGGCGCGGAACTGCCTTATTACTCGCTGAAACTGTGGCACGGATTTACCCCGGCGCTTTACATGTCGGTCGTGGCCGTTGTCGGAGGTCTGTTCCTGCTGTCCCTGTATCGCCAAAGCAATGCTCTGTGGAACGCTCTGCCCCGACCCGAAGCCAAGGTTATCTTTGAGGCCATCATTGGCGCGCTGACCACGCTCAGCCGTTGGATCACTGACACGCTACATAACGGTGTGCTCAGCAGATATGCCATCATCGTTGTCGCGTTCACCGTTGGGCTTGGGTATTACGCCTACACATCCGGCACAATTGGCCCGGTAACGCGTGAGCCGCTGCCCGCGCCAGTTATTCCGATCATCGGCTGGATATGTCTGGTCGGCGCGACGTTGGCGATCATGTGGTTCCACCGAAACCGCCTGTTGGCGCTGGTGCTGATCGGTGTGGTCGGATTAATCGTCTCGATGGCGTTCAACTACCTATCGGCACCGGATCTGGCGCTGACGCAGATTTCGGTTGAAGTGGTCACGATGATCCTGCTGCTGCTGTCGCTGAATTTCCTGCCCACAGATACCCCGCGGGACAGCAGCACAGCGCGACGCTGGCGTGATGCGGCGATCTCGGTTGTGGCGGGCGTCGGCACCGGGGCCTTGATCTATGCCGTGATGCTGAGGGATTTTGCTTTTCCGACAATCTCGGACTTTCATCTGGCAAACTCGTACAAAGGGGGCGGTGGCACCAACGTCGTCAACGTGATCCTTGTGGACTTCCGGGGTTTTGACACCTTTGGCGAGATCATTGTTCTGGGCATTGCCGCCCTGATCATCTTTGCCCTGACCGAGTCCGTTCTAAGCACAAATGTTCGCGCCTACTTGCTGAACCGCAAGCCGCATTGGCCGCAGTCGGGGGATTCACATCCCCTGATGATGGTTGTGGCGACCCGGGTGATGATGCCGATTGCCCTGATGGTTGGCGCCTACATCTTTTTCCGCGGCCACAACCAGCCGGGTGGTGGCTTTATCGCCGGACTTGTCGTCGCAATCGCATTCCTGATGCAATATATGGCCAGCGGCTATACTTGGGCGATTGAGAGGCAACGGTTTTTCTACCACGGCACCATTGGCTGGGGTGTTCTTATCGCAGCTGCGACAGGGATCGGGGCATGGTTCAACGAACGCCCGTTCCTGACCAGTGATTTCGGCTATATCAACTGGCCACCGCTGGAAGAGTTCGAATGGGCCACCGCACTGCTGTTTGACACTGGTGTATTTCTTGCCGTGCTCGGCGCGGTGATGTTGGCGCTGGACAGCCTCTCGCGGCTTGCTTGGCAACCCGGAATGGCACAAGAGTTCCCAATGGATATCAATCCGCTGCGGAACGACCCTAAAGTTGACGAATTGAAGGAGCAGGCCTGATGGAAGCGCTCGTTGCCTCTGCCGTAGGCGTCATGACCGCTGCGGGGATTTTCCTGATCCTGCGTCGCCGCACATTCCCGGTGATTCTGGGGCTTTCCCTGATCACATACGCCGTGAACGTGTTCCTGTTTGCCACCGGACGTCTTGCGTTGGATGCGCCCGCCGTTCTGAACAAATACGAAGAGGTTCCCTATACCGATCCTCTTCCGCAAGCGCTGGTCCTTACGGCAATCGTTATTTCTTTTGGAATGACGGCTGTGGTCGTGATGGTCGCGCTGTCTGCCTATCTGTCATCTAAAGATGACCACATCGACATGACTGCTCAAGACAGCGTAGACGCGCCGGGAGAAGACGCATGAACCACTGGATCGTTGCGCCGATCGTCCTGCCCGCGATTCTGGCTCCGTTTATTATCATGGTGTTGCGGTATCACCTTGATCTTCAGCGCATCTTCTCGGTCGCGGGTGTTGTGGCCTTGCTGGGTATCGCGCTGACCATCACCGCGCAGGCCGCAGGCGGCGATATTCAGGTCTATGAGCTGGGCAATTGGCCTGCACCGTTCGGCATCGTTATGGTGCTGGACCGTCTGTCGGCAATGATGGTCCTGTTGACCGCGCTGATAGCTCTGCCGATTGTTCTCTATGCTATCGCATCGGGGTGGGATGATCGTGGCAAACACTTTCACGCCCTATTCCACTTTCAGCTTATGGGCGTCTGTGGTGCGTTCCTGACCGGCGACGCCTTTAACCTGTTTGTGTTCTTCGAGGTGTTGCTGATTGCCTCCTACGGGCTGATGACCCACGGTGGCGGCTCGGTTCGGCTAAAGGCCGGAGTACAATATGTTGTTTACAACCTGATTGGCTCGACCCTCTTTCTGTTTGCGCTTGGTGTACTTTACGGTGTCACCGGCACGCTGAACATGGCGGATATGGCGGTTCGCGTGGCGGAACTGCCTGCCGAGGATACCGCTTTGCTGCGTGTGGGTGCGGTGCTTTTGCTGCTGGTGTTCTGCATCAAGGCCGCTGTACTACCGCTGCACTTCTGGCTACCAGCCAGCTACGCAAACGCACCTCTGCCGGTGGCCGCGCTGTTTGCAATCATGACCAAGGTGGGCGCGTATTCCATCGTGCGGATGTATACGCTGGGGTTCGGTCCAGAGGTCGAAGCGACCCAAGGCCTTGTCGGAACATGGCTGCAACCCGCCGCTCTGCTCACACTGGCCGTTGGGGCAATTGGTATCCTTGGCGCGCAACATATTGCACGGATGGTGGCGTTTTGCGCCATCGCTTCGATGGGCACCCTGTTGATCGCGATTTCATTGTTTACGGAAACTGCCACTGCTGCTGCGTTGTATTACATCTTTCATTCGACACTTGCGACGGCGTTGCTTTTCCTTGTGGCCGATCTGGTGATGGAGCGTCAGGGCGGCGCCATTGAACCAAAGGCTCCGATGCCGCAAAGCGGGCTTGTCTCTGCCCTGTTTTTTGTCGGTGCAATCGCGTTGGCGGGCATGCCGCCGCTGTCAGGTTTCATCGGCAAACTGCTTGTGCTGGACGCAGCGCGAGACGCCCCCGATGCGGGTGCGATCTGGGCTGTGATCCTCATCGGTTCGTTCATCACCATCGTCGGCCTGGCACGTGCAGGCACCATGATTTTCTGGAAAAGCCACGATGCCCAATACAATCCGGTCCCTAAGGTAGAAGGTGAAGAAGCCCTTGTCGCCGCGCCACCCGAGCCAAACCCCGGATTGGCGTTTACAGCCGTGTTCGGCGCGGTTCTTGGCCTCGTGATGCTGACCCTGTTCGCTGGCCCTGCATTAAACTACGCTGGAAAAACAGCCGAGCAACTATTCACACCCGAAGACTATATTTCGGCCGTTCTGGGAGGAGAAGAATGATGAGACTTCTGCACCGGATTTTCCCGCACCCTCACCTTACGTTCTTGCTGACAGTCGTGTGGGTTCTGCTGGCGAATAACGGGTCACTGAACTCGGTCGTGTTTGGTTTGCTGTTGGGGATCATCATTCCATTCATCACGCAGCCCTACTGGCCCGATCGCCCCAAGCTGCGCAACTGGCCGATGGTTGCTGAATATATTCTGGTGGTCCTGTGGGATATCGTAATCGCCAACATCACCGTCGCCCGGATCATCTTGTTCAAACGCGACGCGGACCGTCAGCCCAACTGGGTTCGCATCCCGCTGGAACTGCGCACGCCCGAGGCGATAACCGTTCTGGCCGGAACCATCACCATGACCCCTGGCACGGTCAGCTGCGATCTGTCCGCGCAAGGGCACAGCCTGCTGGTCCACTGCCTGGATGCCCCCGACACAGACGCGGTGCGCGACCAGATAAAAAACCGGTATGAACGTCGCCTGAAGGAGATATTCGAATGATCGATGTTGCCATCTGGTTTGCTTTCGCCTGTTTTGGCGCAGCCATCATGCTGTGCCTGTGGCGGATCATTTCGGCTGAAGGTGTTGGTACCCGTGTTCTGGCGCTGGACACGATGGTGATCAACACCATCGCTCTTTTGATCCTCTACGGGCTTCACTTGGGGACCGAGGTCTTTTTCGAGGCCGCCATGATCATCGCCATGTTGGGCTTTGTCTCAACCGTGGCCTATGCGCGATTTATGCTGCGCGGCAATATTATCGAGTGAGGGCGACATGGAATTTATCTTTGAATTGCTGATCGCCTTCTTTCTGGTCATCTCGGGCATCTTTGGCTTTGTCGGCTCGTACGGAATGATCAAGCTGAAGGACCCGATGTCGCGCCTGCACGCACCGACCAAGGCGACCACGCTGGGTGTAGGTGGCGTTTTGCTCGCGTCGATCTGCCACTCGGTCTTGCTTGAGGGCAAACTGTCTCTGCATGAGTTGCTGATCACCCTGTTCCTGTTTCTGACTGCACCGATCACAGCCCTTTTCATTGCCAAATGGCACATACACCGGCATGAAAAATCCGATGATCTGCCGAATGCCGGCGAGGATGAGCGTTGGGCCACCCACGCGGTTGAGCAGGTCGAAGACGTCCCAGACCACAGCAAGACCTGAGATTCCATGCATCACCCTCCGCTACCCCTGACCCGTGATCTGGTTCTGATTGGCGGAGGTCATACGCACGCGTTGGTGCTGCGCAAGTGGGGTATGAACCCCCTGCCCGGCGCGCGGGTAACGGTTATCAACCCCGGCCCCACAGCGCCCTATTCCGGCATGCTACCCGGTTTCGTTGCAGGGCATTACGAGCGCTACGAGCTGGACATTGATCTGGTGCGCCTGACCCGTTTTGCAGGCGCGCGCGTTATCCTTGGGCCGGTTGAGGGCATCGACGCCGAACAGCGACAGGTTCACGTTCCAGGAAGGCCGCCTGTTGAATTTGATGTGGCTTCGGTCAATGTGGGGATCACATCCGATATGCCTGCCCTGCCGGGCTTTGCCGAACACGCGGTTCCGGCCAAGCCGCTGGGGCCTTTTGCCTCCCGCTGGGCAGAGTATCTGAATGGCAGCGGCCCCGCCTCGGTTGCCGTGATTGGCGGCGGTGTTGCGGGGGTCGAGCTGGTGATGGCGATGGCCCATGCCCTGCGGTCCAAGGGCCGTGCGGCGCAGGTAACACTGATCGACAATGCCGATGCCCTGACAGCAACAAAAGCCAAAGCAGCAGCAACGATCCGTCAGGCGATGACCGATTTGGGCATAGACCTGGTCGAACAGACATCGATTGCGCGTATCGAGAAGGATCAAATCATCCTTGAAACCGGCCAGCACGTTCCTGCTGCGTTCGTAACCGGTGCCGCCGGTGCCCGCCCGTATGACTGGGTTGCGGATACCAGGTTGGAATTGCAGGACGGCTACATCCGGGTGAATAGCTATCTTCAATCCAGCGACCCCGCCATCTTTGCCGCCGGGGATTGCGCCCATCTTTCAGACAACCCACGCCCCAAGGCCGGGGTCTATGCGGTGCGTGAGGCTCCGGTTCTGTTCCACAACTTGCGGGCGGCTTTAGGGGCCGGGGAGATGCGGCGATACAAGCCGCAGAAAGACTATTTGAAGCTGATCTCGCTGGGCGGTAAATCCGCGCTGGCCGAAAGGTTCGGCACCTCGTTCAGCGGTCCGTTGATGTGGAAATGGAAAAACCATATCGACCAGACCTTCATGAAAAAGTTCCGCGACCTGCCAGCAATGGCGCGCCCGGATTTGCCGCGTCACCATGCAGACGGGTTGCAAGAGGCACTGGGGAACAAGCCGATGTGTGGTGGCTGCGGGGCAAAGGTCGGACGTGGCGCGCTACAATCCGTTCTGGGCACCCTGCCCTCACCAAAGCGTAGCGATGTGATACCTTTACCCACTGATGATGCGGCTTTGCTGACAACGGGTGGCGCACGTCAGGTTATGACGTCGGACCATCTGCGCGGGTTTACGGATGATCCGGTGTTGATGACACGTATCGCTGCCGTACACGCGCTGGGGGATATCTGGGCCATGGGAGCCAGCCCGCAAGCGGCAGCCGCAACGATCATCCTGCCGCGCATGTCGCCCGCTCTACAGCGCCGCACCTTGGCCGAGATCATGGCCACCGCCGCAGAGGTGATGGGCGATGCCGGGGCCGCGATCGTGGCTGGCCATAGCTCGATGGGGGATGAGATGACCATCGGCTTTACCCTGACCGGCCTGTGCGAGACCGATCCGATTTTGCTGTCCGGCGCGCGCGCCGGCGACGCCTTGATCCTGACCAAGCCGCTGGGCAGCGGCGTGCTGATGGCCGCCGAGATGGCAGGTCAGGCAAACGGCGCCTGGGTTGCCAGCGCATTCCGGCAAATGGTCCAGCCCCAGGGTGAGGCGGCGCGCATTCTGGCCGGAGCGCACGCGATGACGGATGTCACCGGGTTTGGTCTTGCCGGGCATCTGCTGGGCATGTGCGAGGCGTCGGATTGCGGCGCTGTGCTGGATCTGGACGCGATCCCATTGATGACTGGCGCACTGGAATTGTCTAATCTCGGTGTCAGAACCACGATTTTTGATGATAACCGCGCAATCGCGCCGGATCTGCCCACGGGTGGCAAGGCTGATCTGTTGTTCGACCCGCAAACCGCCGGAGGTCTTCTGGCTGCCGTTGCCACCGAACAGGGGCAGGCGCTGTGCGAAAAGCTGCGGAACGCGGGCTATCCAGCAAGTGTTATCGGCCATGTAACCAGCAAACCTGGTCTGCGCCTTCAAAGCTGACCCAGAATTTGCCCTATCCGCGCAGCGGCGTCATTCAGGCCCGCCTCATCCAAGGTGGGTATGTTCACCTGTGCGAGTATCTCTGCATTTTGTGAGCGGTTGGATTTTGCATATGAAAGGTCGTAATGCTGTTCCATCAACGCCCGCGTCAGCGCCTGCTTGTCCCCGGCGTCGATCAGGGCAAGCCAGCCGTCCACGACTCCGTGCCCGCGATGAACGCGCAGCGGAGATAGGCGTTCCCGCAGCCGATCCGCATCAGACAGGATATCGTCATAAGCACTGGCCAGATAAGCGCTGCGTGCCGCAATCGGCGCTGATATCCAGATACGCGGCGCGGCGCGCAATGCGGTCCACAGGCTTGGCGGCAGGATACGCGCACCGATCTTGGACGACTCGGCCTCGACCACAACCGGGTGCGCTGGATTTAAGGTGTTCAAAGCCGCGGCCAGAGCGGATTCGAACGCTTTCTGGCTGGGCTGACCGCCCGGCATCTCGCCCAAAAGCGAGCCTCGGTGATTGGCCAGCCCTTCAAGGTCAAGCACCTGCACATCGCGCGATTTCAGATGCCCCAACAGGTCGGTCTTGGCCGTACCAGTATACCCATCCAGCGCAACCAGCCTATGCGGCAGGGGATCGTCGTAAAGGTATCGCTTCACCAAACGGCGATACGAGCGATAGCCGCCTTCGACGACTTCTGCCCGCCAGCCGATCTGTTGCAGCATCCAAGTAAATGACCCCGACCGCTGCCCGCCGCGCCAGCAATAGATCAAAGGCTTCCAACCACCTTCATGATGCGACAGGCTGTGTTCGATATGATTGGCCGCATTTCGAAAAACCAAGGCCGCGCCCAGCTTACGCGCCAAAAACGGGCTTTCCTGCACATAGATGGTACCCACCCGCGCGCGCTCTTCGTTGTCCAGAACCGGCAGGTTTATCGCGCCCGGAAAATGGTCTTCGGCATATTCGGCCGGGCTGCGCACGTCGATCACCGTGTCGAACGCGTGCGCATACAGGTTTTGCAGGTCAGCGAATTTCAGAGCCATTCAAACGGTCTATCCTGCGATTGATAGAATAGGAAGGCGCGCCGTTAGGCTGGGATCGGTTCAATCAGGTCAGGCCCGCTGGCCCGGTTCGAGTTCACCGCAGGGTCAACGCGGTAGAAATCCAGAACATCTTCGGCCCCGGGTTTCATCAAACGCGCGGCCCCCTTGCCAGCCTCACCCAGCCAAAGCGGCCAGTCTTCCTGCTCAAGGATGAGTGGCATCCGATGGTGAATGGCGCTGAGATGGCGATTGGCTGGCGTTGTTACGATCGCGCAGGTGCCCTGGCGCGCGTTTTCAGCACCCCAATCCTGCCAGACACCCGCGAAGGCAATCGGCGCACCGTCTTTCCGATGAATGTACCAGGGCAGACGCGAACCCTGTTCGGTCTTGGTCCATTCGTAGAACCCCGTCGCCACGATCAGACACCGCCGGTCACGACAGGCCGCCCGGAATGCAGGCTTTTCCGCCAGCGTTTCGGCCCGTGCATTGATCAGCAATGGCCCTGCGGTCTCGGTCTTGTACCAATGCGGCAGAAATCCCCAGCGTAAGGGGTCCAGCCTGCGCCCGGTCTCTCCGCTGCGCACGACATGGACCTGATTTGTTGGGCATACGTTGAAGTTTGGAACGGATGGCAGCGTATTCGCTGGCCGCGCAGAAAACAGCTGCGCCATCGCGTCGTTGGGAAGGGTTATTGCAAACCGTCCGCACATGAGTAATGAACCATCAATAGTTGTTTCATAAAGGCACAGGGTGTCACGGGGTCTCATGCAGAATCAAACAGCGAAAACCCTTAAAGGCAAGGCAGTAGCGGCTTTGGACGCAGGTAAGCTGCAGCAGGCGTTGAAAAAAGCGCAGCTCGGCGCAAAGAAATTCCCCAATGACGCGGATTTTCACGCGATTTCGGGCTTTGTGCTGACCGAGATGAAACAATACAAGAAGTCCATTCCTCACTTCGTTGAGGCGTCTCGGATGAAGCCCGACGATCCGCAATTCGTGGAAAACCTGGCCAATGCGCTGATGCAGACAGGGCAAATTCCAAAAGCGCTGGAATATATTGAGCAAAAGCTGGAACAGTTCCCCAATAATCAGGAACTGAATCGCGTTCTGGATGAAATTCACCTCAAGGGCGACAATTGGCGCATGATGATCGAACATGCGAGCAAGAAGCTGGAAAATGAGCCCAATGATGTGAAACTGCTGGCCAAGCGCGCGCGGGCCTACGCAAAGATCGGATTTGTCGAGGAAAACACGCGCGATATCGCCCGAGCGTTTGAACTGGCCCCGGATGATATAAAGATCGCCTTCCAAAAGTCTTTGAACCTTCACCAAAGCGGTGACAAAAACGGATCAAAAGACCTCTTGCAAAGCATTTTGCAGAAGGAACCGGGGCATATATCGGCCCTGCTGCAACTGTCGACGGTTGCCACCAAAGAAGACGCGCCGCAGCTTTTGGACGCAGTTGAAACCGCAATCTCAAACAGCGAGATTCAACATCACGAGCTGGCGTTTGCACAGGCGCATCTGATCTCGAAGATCAACGGGATGGATGCGGCGATGCCGGCATTTGAGCAGGCCAATGCCCTTCAGCATGAGGGGAATCCCTATAACGTCGACGCCGAAGAGGAAAAGCTGAACAGGGTTATCGGTCTGTTCCCGGTGGATCAACCGATTCCCTGCTCGGGTATCAGCGACGTGCCGGTTCCGGTGTTTGTCGTGGGGCAACCCCGATCAGGCACGACATTGATGGAAATGATGCTCAGTTCGGCCCCGGATATCGCCGGCTGCGGGGAATTGACAATCGGGGCAGACCTTGCCCGCGAATATACGTCGCAAGGTAAAAAATTTGGTTCGGAAGACGCAGCAAAATACGCAGAGGATTTCCGCAAGCTGATGCCGCCGATCCCCGACGGATCGGTCGCTTTTGTCGATAAGCTGCCGCATAACTATCAGATCATCGGCTTTCTTTTGTCTGCCTTCCCCAATGCAAAGATAATCAATATGTTGCGTGACCCGCGCGATGTTGGATTGTCCAAGTGGATCAGGCGGTTCCCGGCGGGTGGGATGCGGTATGCCTCAAACCTGTCGGCAATCGCGCATTCTGCGAATATGTATCGCCGTTACATTGCCCATTGGAATGCCGTTTTCCCGGGTCAAATTCTGACCGTTCCATATGAAAAACTGGTGGCCGATCCAAAGACCTACAGCCAGGACGTCGCCGCATTCTGCGATCTGGAATGGAGCGAGACCATGATGCACCCGGAAAAGAACACCAAACAGGTTCGAACAGCCAGTATCGATCAAGTGCGAAACAAAATCTCGACCAAATCGGTTGGAGGATGGCAGAGCGTATCCGAGCACCTGCAGCCCATGCTTGACGGTTTCGATCCGGCACTCTGGCCGGAATACGACTTGGGGTAGCTGGCAAAAGCAAAGGCCGCAACCAAGGTTGCGGCCTTTTCTTTAGCTCAGCACGGGCTTATTTCTGCTTGATGCGCCCGTCGACGTAAGGCTGGTAAGGTGCATTCTCCGCTAGATATTCTGCCGTCACATCCGCCAGGTCCGGTCCAAAATCATAGGCGTTTTTGTCGTTACCTTCGAACATATGATAGCCGTCTCCACCGTTGCGGACATAGTTGTTCGTGACCACCAGATAGGTCGCCGCCGGATCAATCGGGACAAATCCGTCACCATCTGCCACCATGACCTCGGTAATGCGACCTTCGTTTGGCGCAACCGAAGGGTCCCACGTGAAGGTCATACCAGCAACTTGCGGAAAGCGGCCCTTGACCTCTTCGACTTGGCTGACGCCGTTCTCCAGCGCGTCGATCACGCCCTGACCGCTGATCTCAAACGTTGACAAGGTGTTCTGGAAGGGTAGCACCGTCAGCACCTCACCCATTGTCACCTCACCCGAGTCAATCGATGCCCGCAGACCGCCCGAGTTGGCAATCGCAAGCTGAACACCCTGGTCAGCAACCCGTGCCAACATGGCGTCGGCCACAAGATTACCCATCTCGCACTCCTGCACGCGGCACACGGCCCGGTCGCCCTCAATCGCAGCGGCAGAGCTGGCGACAACTTTCTTTTTCGTCTCTTCAATGGGAGCACCCATTTCAGCCACGCGCGCGGCGATTTCGGCATCGGGCTCAACAGACGCGTCCAGCAAAATAGGCTCACCCTCTGCCGAGGTTAGATTCCCCTCGTCGTCAAAGGTCAGCGTCACCTCACCAAGATACTTGGAATAAGCATAGGCCTGTAACACAGGAACATCACCGACCATGACGGGGTATGAGCCCGCCGCGCCTTCTTGGGTGTTGGACAGCAGCGTATGAGAATGCCCGCCAATCACAAGATCAAGGCCCGGCACTTTCTCGGCAATCTCGATATCTTTGGCCAGCCCCACATGGGTCAGCGCGATTATGATTCCGACACCTTCGGCTTGCAGCGCCTCGACATCCGCGGTCAGGCTGTCGATTTCATCCTGAAACACGACATCCTTGCCGGGGCTTGACGTTTCGACCGTATCAGTCGCCAGGGCCGAGACGATGCCGACCTTTTGCCCGCCAACCTCCAGCACCACGTGGTTTTCAACCTTTCCCTTTAGTTCGGTTGACGAGGACAGATCAAGGTTGCCGGAAATCACAGGAAAGCTGACCGCATCTATGAACGTGGCCAAACCTTCGGGGCCATCGTCGAATTCATGGTTGCCGACCGCCATGACGTCATAGCCGATGGCGTCCATAAACTCGGCCTCAGCCGCGCCTTTGTAGGTTGTATAGAACAACGAGCCTTGAAACGGATCACCCGCGTCCAGCAGCAGATAGTTCTGGTCCGCCAGTTCATCCCGCTTGGCGTCCACTATGGTTTTTAGCCGGGCAACACCGCCAAAACACTTCCCCTCGGTCTCATCTTCGGCGTCACAGGTCGAATCGTATTTGTTGATGGATTCAATACGGCTGTGCAGATCGTTCGTATGCAGGATCGTCAATTTGTATTCGGCGGCGGCCATGCCTGCAGTCAGGCCCAGAGCCGCGACTGACGCCAGAAAACGGGTGAACATCTTCATACTCCTTGATTTTTGATTGGCGTGATGTTGCGCGCCCTGACAGGAAGAGTCAAAGGGGGAATACAGCCTTGATTCTGCTCATCGCGCGGGGCATCACGACCGCATGCTGATTTACAAGATTTTCCGGTCCGAAGAATGGGCTGCATTACAAGAACAGGGCGCGTCGGACGGCGCGCCGATCGATGTCGCTGACGGCTATGTCCACTTCTCGACCGCCGAACAAGCGGCCGAGACAGCCGCCAAGCATTTTGCAGGGGTCGCGGGGCTTACCCTGTTGGCCTGCGACGCCGATGCGATGGGCGACGATCTGAAGTGGGAGGTTTCGCGCGGAGGTGCCCTGTTCCCTCATCTCTACCGCCAGCTTCGGATGACCGATGTTGTTTGGTCGCGCCCCTTGCCCTTTGACGGGCAAGCCCATCGATTCCCAAAGGAGATGGAATGACCACTTTCATCGACCCTGATCGCGCCCAGTTCGAAGCGTTCAAATCGCTGGACCGCGACCATCCGATCGAAATGTTGAACCTTGTGAAGTTTCGTGAAAAAGCCGAGTATCCGACCGGACACAAACTGGCGGATGCCGGGCTGAGCGGAGCGCAGGCCTATCGTAAATACGGGTCCGAAACGGCCCCTATCATCGCCCGCCTCGGGGCGTCGATCTTGTGGCGCGGCGCATTTCAAACCACGCTGATCGGTCCACAGGATGAAACTTGGGATGAGGTCTTTATCGCCCGCTACCCAACTGCACACGCGTTCTTGGAAATGGTGACTGACCCGGTCTATCAGGCCGCTGTCATTCACCGGCAGGCCGCGGTCGAAACCTCACGCCTGATCCGGTGTGCGCTGACAGAGGGTGGAGAGGCTTTCGGATGAAGCTGACTGAGAAACTGGGTCTGGCGCTCCTGCACAGAATGGATCCCGAAGTCGCCCACGGCATGTCGATCAGAGCACTGAAAGCCGGATTGGCCCCGATGCCGGGAGCAGTAACGTCGCCCCGCCTGAAATCAACCGTGGCAGGGCTGGATCTGCCCAATCCCGTTGGTTTGGCAGCAGGTTTTGACAAGAACGGTGAGGTTCTAGCGCCTTTATCCCGCACAGGCTTTGGCTTTATCGAAGTGGGTGCCGTCACGCCTCGCCCACAGCCCGGCAACCCCAAACCTCGCCTTTTCCGCCTGTCCGAAGACAAGGCTGCCATCAACCGCTTTGGCTTTAACAACGAAGGCATGGAGGCCATGGCCCACCGTCTGGCCAATCGCCCCAAGGATACCGTGATTGGCCTGAACCTTGGCGCGAACAAGGACAGTGACGACCGCCCGGGTGATTTCGCCAAGGTGTTGGCTCGTTGCGCCGCGCATCTGGATTTCGCCACGGTCAATGTATCCTCGCCCAACACCGAGAAACTACGGGATTTACAAGGCAAGGCGGCGCTTGGCGCGCTGTTGGGCGGTGTGATTGAAACCCGAAACGACTTGCCCCGCCCAATCCCGATTTTCCTGAAAATCGCGCCTGACCTGTCCGAGGCCGAACTGCACGACATCGCTGAAGTGGCCATTGAGACCGGTGTGGACGCGGTGATCGCGACGAACACCACCCTAAACCGCGATGAGCTGCTCAGTGTTCACAAGGGTGAAGCGGGCGGTCTTTCCGGCGCACCCCTTTTTGAGAAATCGACGCGGATTCTTGCGCAGCTTAGTCAACTGACCGAGGGTAATATCCCACTTATCGGCGTCGGTGGTATCAGCAGCGCGCAACAGGCCTATGCCAAAATATGCGCCGGGGCATCGGCTGTTCAGCTATATACGGCGCTGGTCTACGGGGGTATCTCATTGGCGGCTGAAATTGCCAAAGGGTTGGATGACCTATTGGCGCGCGATGGGTTTAATTCTGTCGCACAAGCCGTTGGAAGTAAAAGAGAAGACTGGACATGATCACGTACTGGCACAATCCCCGCTGTTCGAAATCCCGTACCGGGCTGGACCTGCTTGAGCAGAACGGCGCGCAAGTTGAGGTTCGCAAATACCTTGAGGATGCTCCCTCGGTCGGTGAACTGCGCGACGTGCTCAGCAAGCTTGGCATCGAACCTATCGACATGATGCGGACGGGGGAGAAGCGGTTCAAGGAACTGGGTCTGTCCAAATCCTCACCTGCGGATGAATTGATTTCCGCAATGGCCGAGAACCCAATTCTGATTGAGCGGCCCTTGGCCATTGCAGGTGACAAAGCTGCCATCGGGCGTCCACCGGAAGAGTTGCTGTCGCTGCTTTAACCCACCTGCGCCTCAAGCCTTGGATAGCGCCAGCCCAATGTAACACCGCGCGCGATGTTCAGCACCATAAGCGCGGCCCAAAGGCCGTGGTTGCCCAGCGCCGGCACCAGAACAAACAAGGCGACCACGTAGATTGCAACCGACTGGATCATCGCGTTGCGCATGGCGCGGGTCCACGTCGCACCGATATAAATACCATCGAACATCCAACTGGCCACGCCGATGACCGGCGCCAGTGCGACCCAGATCAGGTACTCGCGCGCGGCGATGCGCACTTCGGGCGACGTGGTCATCACATCGATCAAGACCGGTCCAGCAAGGAAGAAGGCTGATCCCAGAAGCACCGCGCCGCCGACCCCCCATTGCGACGCCATGATCGACGCGCGCCGCACTCGGTATCGGTCACGCGCGCCGACTGCACTGCCGACGAGCGCTTCGGCGGAAAAAGCGAACCCGTCCAGGGCAAACGCTGTAATTTCAAGAAATTGCAGCAACACCTGGTTGGCAGCGAGGTTCACATCCCCCAGATCCGATCCGACAAACAGAAACGTGGTGAAAGAGCCGGTCAGCAAGACCGATCGGATCATGATATCGCCATTCACCTGCATCATCCGCCGCAGCCGCGCCGCGTCGAATATGCGCGGCCAGTCGCGCCATTGGTTCCCGCCGAACGCATTGCGACATAACCAAAGGCCCAGTGCCAGCCCGGTCCATTCGGCAATCAGGGTGGCGATAGCGACCCCCTCAACCCCCCAATCAAGGCCCAGAACGAACCACAGGTTTAGCACGACGTTCAGACCGTTCATCCACACCTGCAGAACAAACACGCCCCGGGTCCGTTCAACCGCGATAAGCCAGCCCGTGACCGCATAAAGCGCAATGGTAGCTGGCGCACCCCAAATGCGGATTTGCAGGTAATCGCGCGTCAACGCTTCGACTTCGGGGCTGGCGGGCGACAGGGCAAACGCACCCAAGAACACCCACAACTGAACTAGGATAAAAACCATCCCCGCCGTACCGCCCAACAGCAGCCCACGCATCAAAAGCGCGCCCGTTTCCGCCGTATCACCGGCCCCACGCGCCTGTGCCGCCAGCCCCGTCGTACCCATGCGCAGAAAACCAAAAATCCAGTAGATGCTGGCCAGAATGACAGCGCCCATGCCAACGGCCCCGATCGGTGCCGCCTGCCCCATCTGACCAACCACACCGGTATCGACCGCGCCAAGAATTGGAACTGTCGCGTTGGACAAGACGATCGGAATCGCGATCTTTAGCACCCGTCTGTGCGTCAGGGGCGCCGCGGCATCCTGCATCGCAGTCTACTCTTTTTTCGGTTCGGATTGCGGCATCAGGAAATGCCCGGTGGCCTGCGCAATCGGGCGCGCGTGATTGTCCTGCCAGGCCTCGACCCGGACCGAAGCGTATCTGCGGCCAGACCGGCTGACGAAAGCCCGGGCATAGGCATCCCGAGGCAAGCCAGAGCGCAGGTAATCAACAGTGAAATCGACGGTTTTCGGGAACCGTATCGATTCAGCCTCGAACAGGTCTTCAGGATCAATCTCACCGCTTTCGATACGGGGAAAGAAATACTCCCAACTCAGCGTAATCACAGCGGTGACTTCCAGGAATGCCGCCGTGACGCCCCCGTGCAGTGCGGGCAGTAGCGGATTTCCAATCAGCTTATCGTCAAAGTTCAACACGCCCGTCAGCTCATCCCCGCGTCGGTCGAAGGTTATGTTGAGAAAGCGGATATAGGGCACCCCCTGCACAATCGCGTTCAGGGCGGCGTCACGACGTTGCTTGACAACCTGCATGGGTTCGGGACGAAGGCGCGCCATCACAGTCCCTCCACCGTGAAGGCTCCTGCAGCGGTCGCCACCGGTCGGTCCCGGTCATCGTCCATCGCAGTTGCACGGACAAAGGCGACGTTACGGGTAATGTGATAGCAGATGGCGTGGGTCGTGATGTTAAGCCCCGGCGTTGCCGCGCGCATGTAGTCGATCCGCAGGTCTATGGTGGCCGTCGCGCCCGGGGCCGAGGGGTGGCTCATGACAGCAGCACCGCAGCAGGTATCCAGCGCCGCGAAAACGGCCCCGCCGTGGATCACGCCAGTTCTGGGGTCTCCGACCAGATCAGGGTTGTACGGCATGGTGATTTCAGCCTCACCTTCGCTGATTGTGGACAAGTTAAGCCCAAGCGCCTTGGCATGCGGGATCGCCTCAATGAACCGGCGCGCAATCGCTACTTTGTCGACCATGTATATGTATCCCTTCGATTTCACCCTTTATGAGCCTGTGCCCCACAAAAGGGCAAGACCGCCTGTTGCGCTTGTCGTCACGACACCCTAGTTTGCAGTCGAGGAGACCCGAAATGACTGACAACCGTTTGTCATTAAACGAGATGTGCGAAAAGTTCGATGTAACCAAGCGCACCTTGCGATATTATGAATATATTGAGCTATTGAACCCCGAGCGCGAAGGCCGTACCCGCTACTATGGACCTCGTGAATGCGCGCGGATGAAATTGATCATGCGCGGACGGCTGTTTGGCTTTTCATTAGAAGAAATTCGTCAATGGCTGTTGATCTACGAAGATCAGGGGAACCGGGCCCAGATGGCCGAGTTCATCAAGCTTGCTGACCGGCAAATGCCGGAACTTGAAAAGCAGCGTCAGCAATTGGACGAGGCGATGGAAGAACTCCAGCGCCTGCGCGAACAGACGGCTAAATCGCTTGGCTGATCCCTTTCGGGGTTACATTACCGGTATCGCTTACCAATCCGCCCGGGCTTTTGGCCCTGTCTGACGCTGTGTGTCGCTCAGCCATCCATCAAAATTCCGTTACGTCACGCCTTGAACCGAAGGCAAACCGCATCTTGACGCAAGAGGAAGTTACGTAAACTTTCAGAGTGACGTAGCGTTTGCATTACGTGAACGTCATCTACGTGTTGTAACCTGCGCATCGACTGCGCACCTGACTGATTAGACGCCAGTGACGAAAGTACTGAAACCATGACCGAAGATCTGATGACCATCCGTGAAATGTGCGAGACATATGATGTCACGCCGCGCACCTTGCGTTTTTACGAGGCCAAGGAACTTTTGTTTCCAATCCGCGAGGGGCAGAAACGTCTGTTCACCAAACGTGACCGGGCGCGTCTTAAGCTGATCCTGCGCGGCAAGCGTTTCGGTTTCAGCCTGGAAGAGATCCGGCAGCTTCTGGACCTGTATCACGTGGGCGACCAGCAAATGACCCAGATGACCCGCACCTTCGAAATCGCAAGGGAACGTCTGGCAGATATGGAAGCCCGCCGTGAAGAGCTGACCCAAGCCATTGACGATCTGAAAGAACAGCTGCGCTGGGGCGAGAAAGTCATCGCCTCGATGAAGAATGAGAAAAAGGCCGCTGAATAACCCTCACGGCCTTATCCCCGGACATCTGAATTTAAGGGAGCTTCAAATGCCCGTCTATAATGCGCCTACCAAAGACACTCAGTTCATTTTGCACAATGTTCTGAAAGTATCGGAATCTGATATTCCGGGATACAGCGAACTGGAAGCTGAATTCACTGGCGCCGTGCTGGAAGAAGCCGGCAAGGTCGCCACTAATGTTCTGCACCCGCTTAACGTTGTGGGTGACACCGAAGGGTGTCGGCTGGAAAATGGCATCGTGTACACGCCCACAGGATTCAAAGGTGCCTTCGAGCAGATGAAAGAAGGCGGCTGGACTGGCCTCGACATGCCCGAAGAGTATGGCGGCCAGAACATGCCCTATGTGATCGGTACCGCCGTGGGCGAGATGTTCTCGGCCGCGAACCAGGCCTTCACGATGTACCAGGGCCTGACGCACGGTGCCGCATCCGCCATTTTGGCGCACGGCACTGACGAGCAAAAGAACAAATACCTGCCCAATATGGTCAGCTGTGAATGGACCGGCACCATGAACCTGACCGAACCGCATTGCGGCACGGATCTGGGCCTGATGCGCACCAAGGCCGAGCCGCAGGGTGATGGCAGCTACAAGATCACCGGCCAGAAGATCTTTATCTCGTCCGGCGATCACGACATGGCCGACAACATCATTCACTTGGTTCTGGCCAAGATCCCCGGTGGCCCCGAGGGCATCAAGGGCGTGTCGCTGTTCATCGTTCCCAAATTCATCGTCAACGAAGATGGGTCTCTGGGTGAACGCAATGGTGTTTCGGTCGGCAAGATCGAAGAAAAGATGGGCATCCACGGAAACTCGACCTGCGTCATGAATTACGACGACTCCACCGGATGGTTGCTGGGCGAGGAACATAAAGGCATGCGCGCCATGTTCACCATGATGAACGAAGCGCGTCTGGGTGTGGGCATGCAGGGTCTGGCGCAAGCCGAGGCCGCGTTCCAAAACGCACTGGAATATGCCAAGGATCGGCTGCAGGGCCGCGATGTGACAGGTGTGAAAAATCCGGACGGCCCTGCCGATCCGCTGATCGTACATCCCGACATCCGCCGCAACCTGATGGATCAGAAAAGCTTCACCGAGGGTGCCCGCGCGTTCATCCTTTGGGGCGCGACCATGATCGACAAGGCGCACCGGTCGAGTGACAAGGATGCGGACGGTCTGATCTCGCTGCTGACCCCGGTCATCAAGGGCTTCCTGACCGATCAGGGCTATGACATGACTGTTCAGGCCCAGCAGGTTTATGGTGGGCATGGCTACATCGAAGAATGGGGCATGTCGCAATATACGCGCGACGCCCGGATCGCGATGATCTACGAAGGTGCAAACGGCGTTCAGGCGCTGGACCTTGTGGGCCGTAAGCTTGCTCAGGACGGCGGCAAGCACGTCATGGCCTTCTTCGACATGGTCAAAACCTTCTGCAAGGAAAACGGAGGCCAAAACGAAGCCTATGACAAAGCCTTTATCGAACCGCTGAAAGCTGCGTCGAAGGATCTGCAAGCCGCTGGTATGTACTTCATGCAGGAAGGTATGAAGAATCCGAACAACGCGCTGTCTGGCTCTTATGACTTCATGCATATGTTCGGCCATGTCTGCCTGGGCCTGATGTGGGCGCAGATGGCAAAAGCCGCGCAAGACGCTCTGGATGGCGGTGCCTCGGACACGGAGTTCTACGAGACTAAGATCAATACCGGCCGATTCTACATGGCGCGTCGCCTGCCCGCCACGTCCATGCACCTTGCGCGCATTCAGACTGGCGCTGATACGGTAATGGCGCTTGAGGCCGCAAACTTCTGATCTCAATTCGGCCCGTGGGCACTAGCCCCCGGGCCGGACTTTCGGAGGAGAGAGAAATGCCGAAACGATTTCGCCTGACACGCCGCTTTCCCGTCGCCATGACCGAGGACGGATACCGTAAGCTTCGCGGCTTCGCCCATGAAGCTGGTCTTGACGAAGGTGAGGCGCTGTCTTTCCTGTTCGAAAACTTCGACAACATCATTCATGAGGATAAACTGACCCGCCGACTGCGCGCCTTTAATTCCGAGCTAGAGGCGCGCAAGCGCTGACAGCTTTCGTCAAACTTGCTTTCGATATGCGTGTTTTCAGCAAGACGAACCCTGCCTACCTGAATGGTTCAGCTTTCTCGAAATACGCGTGTTTCGGCACCGCACCACACGCCTTTGGAAGGACGATCCCATGACCATCAAACTTCACTGCTTCGGAGAAAGCGGGAACTCTTACAAGGCCGCCTTGGCGCTCGAATTATCCGGCCTTGAGTGGGAACCTGTGTTTGTCGATTTCTTCAACGGCGCAACGCGCACGCCCGAATATCGGGCCGAAGTCAATGAAATGGGCGAAGCGCCGGTTATGATAGATGGCGATTTCCGCACCAGCCAGTCCGGTGCTATTCAGGCCTATGTGACCGAGAAATCGGGTAAGTTTGGTGGCAAGGACCGGGATGAGAATTACGAAATCTTCCGCTGGGTTCTGTGGGACAACCACAAACTCAGCTCAATGGCCGGGGTCACCCGGTTTCTGATGAACTTTCTGCCACCCGAGCACCGCAATGCCGACGTGATCGCATTCAACCAGGGCCGCCTGAAAGGCGCCTATCACGTTCTGGAAAGTCACTTAAATGGACGCGACTGGATCGTCGGTGATGGTGTTACCAATGCCGATATCAGCTGTTGCGGCTATTTGTACTACCCTGAACCGTTTGGCTTTGACCGCGCCGACTGGCCCAATATCGACGCCTGGCTCACCCGATTGTCGGAACAGCCAGGCTGGAAACACCCCTATGACCTGATGCCCGGCAACCCGTCGGATCGAGCTTAAGGAGAAGACCCATGACCGAAGCTTACATTTATGACGCCCTGCGCACCCCGCGCGGTAAGGGCCGCAAGGACGGCAGCCTGCACGAGGTAACCTCGGTGCGCTTGTCCGCCCTAACGCTGAACGCGATGAAAGAGCGTAACAATCTGGAAGGCCACGCCGTTGAGGATGTGATCTGGGGCAACGTCACTCAGGTGATGGAGCAAGGCGGCTGTCTGGCGCGCTCGGCGGTTCTGGCCTCGGATCTGGATGAGTCGATCCCCGGTCTGGCGATCAACCGTTTCTGCGCCTCAGGCATGGAAGCCGTGAACCTGGCTGCGAACCAGGTCAAAGGCGGCGCGGGCGAAGCGTATATCGCGGGCGGCGTTGAAATGATGGGCCGTGTGGCCATGGGCAGCGACGGTGCGGCGATCGCCGTAGACCCGACGCTGGCGATGGAGACCTATTTCGTTCCGCAGGGTATCTCGGCCGATATCATCGCCACCGAATATGGCTTCAGCCGTGACGATGCGGACGCGCTGGCCGTTGAATCGCAGAATCGCGCAGCAAAAGCGTGGGAAGAGAACCGGTTTGAGAAATCGGTCATCACCATCAAGGACCAGAACGGCCTGACCATTCTGGATCGCGACGAATACATGCGCCCCGGCACCGACATGCAAAGCCTTGGCGCGTTGAATCCGTCCTTCCAGATGATGGGTGAGCAGATGCCCGGCTTCGACAAGGTGGCGATGCTGAAATATCCCCATCTGGAAAAGATCAACCATATCCACCACGCGGGCAACAGCTCGGGCATCGTGGACGGTGCGGCGGCTGTTTTGATCGGTAACAAGGAATTCGGTGAGAAATACGGCCTGAAACCGCGTGCTCGTATCAAGGCAACCGCGAAGATCGGCACCGATCCGACCATCATGCTGACCGGCCCGGTTCCGGTGACCGAGAAGATTCTGGCCGATAACGGCATGCAAATCGGCGATCTGGACCTGTTCGAAGTGAACGAGGCCTTCGCCTCGGTCGTGTTGCGGTTTCAGCAGGCGTTCGATGTCGATCCCGAACTGGTCAATGTCAACGGCGGCTCGATCGCGATGGGTCACCCGCTGGGCGCGACCGGTGCGATGATTATCGGCACGCTGCTGGATGAGCTGGAGCGTCAGGACAAGGAAACCGGTCTGGCCACGCTCTGCATTGCGTCCGGCATGGGTGCGGCAACCATTATCGAGCGGGTCTGATGCCCAAACTGGATCTCTCTCAGATCCCGTTCAAGGGTGGCTCGGCCTATCCCGGCAAGCTGGCCGAGGCGACCACAGGTCGTTTCGTACAGCGTGTGGGCGATGCAGGCGGGCTGACTCAATACGGGGTCAACATCGTGCGGTTGGAACCTGCGGGGATGTCCTCGTTGCGCCACTATCACATGCTGCAAGATGAGTTTGCTATAATGCTCAGCGGCAAATGCGTGCTGATCGACGACGATGGAGAGCATGAGATGCTGCCCGGTGACTGCGCCGCTTGGCCTGCTGGCGAGCCTAACGGCCACCACCTTGTGAACAAAACCGATGCGCCCGCGACCTTTCTGGTGGTGGGCACTCGGACCCCGACCGAGACCGGCTATTACAGCGACATAGATATGATGGTGAAGGATGATGAAAACGGATTCTCTTTCACCCGGAAAGACGGCAGCCCGCTGACGGCTGACCAGATTGGAGATGACAATGACTGATTTCACTCTGAGCAAGGACGCAGACGGCGTCGCATTCATCACCTGGGACGCGCAGGGCAAATCCATGAACGTGCTGACCCGCGAAGCCTTTCAGGAGGTCAGCCAACTGATCGATCAGGCGCTGGAGGATGACGAGGTAAAAGGCATCGTGATTACCAGTGGCAAGGAAGGCTCGTTCGCCGGTGGTATGGACCTGAATACTTTGGCGACCATTCGTCAGGAAGCGGGCGACGAACCGGCGCAGGCTCTGTTCGATTTCGTGATGGGCGGCCACCATATCCTGCGCAAGATGGAATTGGCGGGCATGGACCCCAAGACCAAGAAGGGCGGCAAGCCGATTGCCTGCGCGATCAACGGCACCTGTGCCGGAATCGGGACCGAGATCGCGCTGGCCTGTCACCATCGCGTCATGACCTCGAACCCCAAAGCCAAAATTGGTCTGCCGGAAATCCTTTTGGGAATTTTCCCGGGTGGCGGCGGCACCATGCGCTATAGCCGTATGGTTGGTGCGATGGCAGCGGCCCCTGTGCTGCTGGAAGGCAAGATGATGGACCCGAAGAAAGCCAAAGGCGCGCAGCTGATCGACGCCGTGGCTGATGATCCGGTTGCGGCTGCGAAAGAGTGGGTTCTGAACGCCAAGGATGCCGATCTGGTCAAGCCTTGGGACGCGAAGGGTTATAAAATGCCTGGCGGGGCACCCTATCACCCTGCTGGCTTCATGACCTTTGTCGGTGCCAGTGCAATGGTGCACGGCAAAACCCAAGGTGCGTTCCCGGCGGCCAAGGCTCTGCTGAGTTCGATCTACGAAGGCGCGCTGGTCGATTTTGACACCGCCCTGCGGATTGAGGCGCGGTGGTTCACCTCGATCCTGATGAACCCATCCTCGTCGGCCATGATTCGCTCGCTTTTCCTGAACAAGGAAGCGCTGGAGAAAGGCGCTGTGCGCCCCAAAGATGTGCCCGATCAGCGCGTCAAAAAGGTTGGCGTTCTGGGTGCTGGCATGATGGGCGCTGGTATCGCGCTGGTTTCGGCTCAGGCTGGGATGGAGGTTGTTCTGGTCGACCGTGATCAGGCTGCCGCCGACAAAGGCAAAGCCTATACCGAGGCCTATCTGGACAAGGGTATCAAGCGCGGCAAAGCCACGGCTGAGAAGAAAGAGGCCCTGCTTGCCCGTATCACCGCCACCCCCGATCTGGAGCACCTTAAAGGCTGCGATCTGATCATCGAAGCCGTGTTCGAAGATCCAGGCGTAAAGGCCGAGATGACCAAGAAGGTCGAGGCGATCATCCCGGAAGACTGCATCTTTGCTTCAAACACCTCGACCCTGCCGATCACCGATCTGGCCAAAGCATCCGCACGGCCCGAGCAGTTTATCGGCATCCACTTCTTCTCACCCGTTGAGAAGATGTTCCTGGTCGAGATTATCAAGGGCAAGGAAACCGGTGATCGTTCCGTCGCCAAGGCTCTGGACTACGTGCGCCAGATCCGCAAGACGCCGATCGTGGTCAACGATGCGCGTTTCTTCTACGCCAACCGCTGCATCATCCCCTACATCAACGAAGGTGTCCGGATGATTGCCGAGGGTGTGAACCCGGTGCTGATCGACAATGCTGCGCGTCAACTGGGTTTCCCGGTTGGTCCGATCCAGCTGACCGATGAGACCTCGATTGACCTGGGCGCTAAGATTGCGCGTGCCACAAAGGCCGCGATGGGCGATGCCTATCCCGAAAGCCCGTCGGATGACGTCATCTTCTGGATGGAGGAACAGGACCGTTTGGGTCGCAAGGTCAATGCGGGCTTTTTCGACTATGACGACAAGGGCAAGCGCGTCGAATACTGGAAAGGTCTGCAAGAGAAGTACCCGCATGCCGAAGACCAGCCCGACCTGATCGAAGTGCAGGAACGTCTGATGTTTGCGCAGGTCCTTGAAGCAGTCCGCGCGCTGGAGGACGGCGTTCTGGAAGATATCCGCGAAGGCGACGTCGGCGCGATCCTTGGTTGGGGCTTTGCACCGTGGTCAGGCGGCCCGTTCAGCTGGTTGGACATTATCGGTACGCCTTATGCCGCCGAGCGTTGCGATCAATTGGCCCAAGCCTATGGCGAACGGTTCGCCTGCCCGCCGTTGCTGCGCGAAATGGCTGAAAAGGGCCAAAGCTTCTATGGTCGCTTCAACCCCGAAGCCAAGGCCGCCTAAAGAAAAACGCTGGCGCGTACCCCCTCGCGCCAGCGTTTGCTTGCTGTCTCAGATACAGCTTCCCATTCAGGTTCTGATCACGGGACGACCCGGGCGTCCGGGACGACGAGCCCCCCTGACCGGCCTTGCCGGAACAATGGCGTGATCGAAAATCGGTGCGGGCAAAGACCCCAGAGAATTCGCCAGAACGGCAACATCTCTGCGCTTTGCTGTCAGAGAAATCAATTCCGCTGCAGCCTCGGACCCGACAACCTTATAAGACGCGCGACCGGGAATGTTGCGCGATCCAAAACGCCCCGAGGGGCAGAAGGCGCGAAACCCGCCTTCGATATAGATCACCTCATCCTGATCGAAGAACAGGGTTGAGATGTCAAAATACGATGCTGGAACATCTGAAGTGATCCGAAACATACCGCGCAGCAACCGTGCCGATACAACCGGCAGACTAAACGGAAGCGCGATAAGGTCATGATAGAGCTTGGTAGTGTCCAAAGCCACGCCCTGCTCTGGCATCAGCCAGACCGGCCTGTCATTATAGGCCATGTGCGATGGCACGCGGATCGGCATATTCTCGGCCTTGGTTTCATCCGGTGGCACAGTGATGCAATCCGTTGCAACGCGGCTTACCGCCTGAAACCCATTGTCCATTGTACGTATCAGGTCACCGGGCTGTATCTGTTCTACAGGCTTCCACCCACCATTCGTGGAAACCCTGGTTCCATGGACCAGACCGCCCCTGCGCGCATTCAACGCGGCCTGCGGTTCAGCCGTACCCCGGGCGTCAGGACGCGGGGGAAAACTTATGACACTCTCAACTTTCACCAAAAACCGAACCCACTATTTACTCAAAACAACTTAGAATGATGAGTAACACAGGACCCGACGCGGTGACTTACTTTTGACATATTAAGGCCAGATTTAGGCCATTTCCGCCGTAATATGCGCAGAAAATCCAAACAACATTAAAAGCAAAATGCTCATTAGGATAGATTTGGAAACTATGCTTCGCCTGCTGGATCAAACGTATACCCGAATCTTGCGATATCCTCATTGCAGGCTTCGGCGACCGCCGAAGCCGACCGATCAGTATAATAGTGACGATAGTCTCTCTGTCGCTGTGACCGGTTCAACCGAGGCAAGGTCAGGTTGAACCCAAGGTGATCGAACAAGGCGTTCCCATCCTGATTGAACTGTTCCAGACGAATATAGAACTGACATTGCTCGACCCCATCTGCGCGGGTCATGTACCGCCGGGCGGGGTTCAATCGAAATGACTTTACCGTGTCAGGGTGCAGGACAAACTCCTCAAAATTCAACCTCTGCGCCAGCGAAACTGCGGGGTGGTTAAAGCTTTGAACGCGCAGCCAGTGATAGTAACTAACAATCCGGTCCCACGGGTTACGCACCATTGTGAACGTGGTCAGGGATTGAAGTTCGTCTATCGAAAGAACCCCGTCGATATCGGCCAGGGTTGAATGCTTCCACAAACGTCCTTTACCCGTCAAAGCCTTGGCCCTTTTGCGTCGTTTTATAGCTTTGGGCGTATCTCCGAACAGGATGTCATCCTTCATCGCACGATCTTCCAAAGCCTGTGCCAAAGACGTGCCCCCCGTCTTTGGAATATGGACAAACACGTAGCGACGCCCGCGCGAAATGATCATGCTGCCTCTCCGAGTGCTACGGCGCTTTTTGACCGCCAAACATACATCGCGACCGCGCGTTACGATATCCAGCACATTTTCAAAACGGCGCGCAACAGGTTTGCGCCTTTGGATTTTCGCATGTTAAGCTGACGGAAAATAATCACGAGCACCCCACCTTGAAAACGGCCCTTAAACAGTACCAGCGGATTGAGGCCACCGGTCTGTGGCGCCCCTCGCCGGATATGCAACGGCGCGAGGTGGTGGTGTCGATTGGCGAGGCCACGCTGACAATCTCGGACTTCAACGAACAGGCGTTGACACATTGGTCCCTGGCTGCGCTCGAACGGCAGAATCCCGGTGGGTTTCCGGCCATATTCAACCCGGACGGCGATCCGGCTGAAACGCTGGAGCTGGCGGAAACCGAAACCACGATGATCGAGGCGATCGACCGGCTGCAACGGGCCATCGAACGGGCGCGGCCGCATCCCGGCCGACTGCGTTGGGTCACTGTCGCCGGGGTGTTCGCCGCCGTGGCCGCCTTGTTGCTGCTTTGGCTGCCCGTTGCCTTACAGAATCATGTCATCTCGGTTGTGCCGGATATCAAACGCCAGGATATCGGAAATACGATCCTTCGCCGCATCGAACGGGTCTCGGGCCGTGCGTGTAAGTCAAACGACGCACAGGCCGCTTTGGACCAGTTGGCTGCCCGCACTGGTGTTCGGAAAATCGTCATTCTGCCCGCGGGGGTGCAAACCAGCCTGAGCCTGCCCGGAGGCATTGTTTTGCTGAACCGGGCGCTCGTTGAGGATCACGAAGACCCTTCGGTCGCCGCAGGCTACATCATTGCAGAGCGTGCCCGTACTGAGGCGCAGGATCCGCTGGATGACCTGTTGGATCGTACCGGCGTCACAACGGCTTTCCGGCTGCTGACAACCGGCGAACTGACGCCCGAGATCATCGACACTTATACCGAGCAGGTTCTGTCAGAACCGCGCCCATCCTTGCCCGATGATGAAGTGCTGGAGGTGTTTGCACAAACAGCGCTGCCTTCGACGCCATATGCCTATGCGGTGGATGTCACCGGCGAAACAGTTCTGGGCCTGATCGAGGCTGACCCGATGGCCGGCCGCCCCCTGCAACAGGTTCTGCCGGACCGCGACTGGGTCCGGCTCCAAAATATCTGCGGGGAATAAACGGATTTACTTGGTACCGAACATCCGGTCCCCTGCGTCACCTAGACCGGGCATGATGTAGCCTTTCGAGTTCAACTCGCGATCAAGCGCGGCAGTTACGATCTTAACATCGGGATGCGCTTCTTTCATCCGCTCCACACCTTCGGGAGCAGCCAGCAAGCAGAGAAAACGGATGTCGGTGGCCCCGGCCTCTTTCAGCAGATCAATCGCAGCAGCCGAACTGTTGCCCGTGGCCAACATCGGATCAACGGCGATGACCAGACGGTCTTTCAGCCCTTCGGGCGCCTTGAAGTAGTATTGAACCGGTTTCAGTGTTTCTTCATCGCGATAGAGCCCTACAAACCCGACACGGGCCGAGGGGATCAGTTCCAGCACCCCGTCCAGCATGCCGTTCCCTGCCCGCAGGATTGAAACCAAGGCAAGCTTCTTTCCGGCCAGAATGGGGGCATCCATTTCTTCCATCGGGGTTTCGATATTTCGGGTGGTCAGCTTTAGCTCACGCGTGACTTCATAGGCCAGCAGCAGGGTGATTTCACGCAACAACTGACGGAATCCAGCGGTTGACGTGCCCTTGTCACGCATGAGCGTCAATTTGTGCTGGACCAACGGATGGTCAACGACGGTCAGGTGTTCGCTCATGTTCTCTCCAGTCTTTTCTTGACACGCGCACGGGTGTCTTCATCGCAAAAAGCAGCCGCCAGGGCGGTGTGGTTTATGGCAGCAAAATCCTCGGCTTTCCAATCGAAGGCTTTGCCCAGCATTTCATATTCGCGCCGCATTGTAGTGTGGAAAAACGGCGGATCATCCGTGGAAACGGTGACTCTGACACCCGCATCGCGAAGTTTCGCAATCGGGTGGGTGTCGAAACTGGGAAACAGGCCCAGAACTACGTTTGAACCCGGGCAGACCTCAAGCGTGATCTCGCGGTCAACCAACTCGCGGACAAGGTCCGGGTCCTCGATGGCGCGAACGCCGTGCCCGATCCGTTCGACCCCCAAGTAACGGACCGCATCGCGCACGCTTTCGGGACCGCCGAATTCACCGGCATGCGACGTTAGGCGCAAACCGGCTTCGCGGGCGCAGTCAAAGGCCCATTGATAGTCGCCCTGCGCGCCGACGGATTCGTTGCCCCCCATTCCAAATCCCGTGATCCAGCTTCCTGCCGTTTCGGCAGCGCATCGGGCGCTGATCTTTGCTTGTTCCGGCCCGAAATGGCGGACGCACGTAACGGTTCCGCGCAGGGTGATATCGAATTTACGCTCGGCCTCATCTGCCGCGTCCTGAATAGCGCTGAGGTAGTCGCGCCAGGCGTTCACATCCCCGCCACCACAAAAATCGGGGCTGAGGAAAGTTTCCGAATAAACCACGCCATTGGCCGCGCTTTCTTCCAGGATCGCCAATGTCAGGCGTCGGAAATCTTCGGGCGTCTTCAGCACCTCACACGCAGCTTCGTACACGCTGAGAAAATGTGTGAAATCGCGAAAGTCATAGCTGCCGTCCGGCTTGAAGATACCGCTCAGGTCGATGCGTTTTTCATGCGCAAGTTGGCGGATAAAGGCGGGCGGTGCCGCGCCTTCGTGATGCAGGTGCAACTCAATCTTTGGCAGGTCTTCTATGGTCATAGGAAGCTCTTTCCCGGTCCCTGTGCCGGAATGTTCAAATGGTGCGCGATGCTGGCGGCGATGTCGGCAAAATTCACCGCACCAATCTGGCCCGCCTGTTTTCCAGCGATCAGAACCGGCACTTGTTCGCGTGTGTGATCGGTACCGACCCAGCTGGGATCATTTCCGTGATCGGCGGTCAGCAGCATCAAGTCTCCGGGGCGCAGCTTTTGCAGGATCACGCCAATCTCGTGGTCAAACCATTCCAACGCGCGGGCGTATCCGCTGATGTCTCGGCGATGGCCGTAGAGGCTGTCGAACTCAACAAAATTGGCGAATGTCAGGCTCCCCTCTTCGGCCTCATCGACCAGATTGGACAGGTGGCGCATCAGCTCGGCATCCGATCCCTTGCGCAGCGTGTCGATCCCCTGCATCGAAAAGATATCTCCGATTTTTCCAACCGCATGTACGCGCCGCCCGGCATCCTGTGCCCAATTGGTCAGAACCGGTGCGGGCGGCAGGATGGCAAAGTCCTTGCGGTTGGTGGTGCGCGTAAATCCCTCTTCCGGTGTCCCGATGAAAGGCCGCGCAATCACGCGCCCCACTTTCATCGCATGCAGTCGCGGCGCCAGCGTTTTGCACATCTGCAAAAGCCGGTCGAGGCCAAAGCTTTCCTCATGCGCGGCGATCTGGAACACGCTGTCGGCAGAGGTATAGCAGATCGGCCATCCGGTTCGCATGTGCTCAGCCCCCAGTTCTGCGATGATGGCGGTGCCAGAGGCATAGCAGTCGCCCAGAATACCCTCGGTTCCCGCGGCCTCAGCAGCGGCACGGCTCAGTTCGGCCGGGAACGACGGTGTTGTGTTCGGAAAGTAATGCCAGTCCCACGGCACTGGCAGCCCTGCCAGCTCCCAGTGACCCGACGGGGTGTCTTTGCCCGCCGAATGCTCGCGCGCGCAGCCCCAAAGGCCGGTTGGCGTGGCCTGCAAACCGGGCGTCTCCTCATCCGAAGCAAGGCGCGTCGCGGCCCCCAATCCCAAGACGTCAAGATTTGGCACGGACAGCGGACCCGATCGGCCCTGCTCCGCCCGACCCTCAGCACAGGCCTGCGCAATATGGGCAAGGGTATTTGCACCAGTGTCGGGCGTCTCACCGTTGAAGAACTTGCCTGCGTCCGGCGCACCACCGATGCCCACCGAATCCATCACGACCAAAAAGGCTCGGGTCACGGGGAAATCCTTTCGTGGACAAGCGTTGGGGACGTGATCGCGTCCGGGCCAATCGTGATGGCGCGCAACACCGTCTGAGCGACTTCCCGGGCCGCGTCCTCACGCGCGGCATGAACAACTGCCAACGGTGCGCCCCGATCAACCTTGTCGCCCAGCCGAACAATGCCTGACAGGCCAACGGCCGGGTCTATCACATCATCTTCAACCTGCCGCCCGCCGCCCAGCGCGACCACGGCAAGGCCAAGGGCTTCGCCATCTATTGCAGAGACATAACCGCTTTCAGGGGCAGGAACTTCTAGGATCACGCTGGCTTCGGGCAGGTAACGGCTCCAGTTTTCAACGAATTGCAGCGGCCCGCCCACTGCCGCCATCATGCGACCAAAGCGCTCGGCCGCGCGGCCGTCACGGATCACGTCCGTGATTTTGTCGCGCCCCTCGTCCACCGTTTCGAACATCCCGGCATCCGCCAGCAAAACCCCGCCCAGCTCTGCCGAGATTTCAGCAAGAGGTGCGTCATGCGCTTGAGTCAGAACCATCATCACCTCGGCCACTTCCAGCGCATTGCCGAGTGCCGGGGCCAGCGGTTGATTCATATCGGTGATGACCGCCGAAGTCCGGCATCCTGCTGCATTCGCCGTCTCGGTCAGTGCCTGCGCCAATTCGCGTGCGTCCTGCAGTGTTTTCATAAACGCGCCCGATCCGACCTTAACGTCCAGAACCAACGCCTCGGGGCTGGCGGCCAGCTTTTTTGACAGGATGGAGGCCGTGATCAGATCAAGGCTCTCTACCGTCGCTGTCACATCGCGAATTGCATAGAGCCGTTTGTCCGCAGGCGCGATCTGCCCGGTCGCGCCAACAATGGCCGCGCCGGCATCGCGCAAGATCTGCATCAAACGGTCTTGTCCGATCTGAGTGGTAACGCCGGGAATAGCCTCAAGCTTGTCCAGCGTCCCCCCGGTGTGCCCAAGCCCGCGACCCGAGATCATGGGGACATATGCTCCAAGCTCGGCCAGCGCGGGGGCAAGAACCAGGCTTACACTGTCGCCCACCCCCCCGGTCGAGTGTTTGTCAACCACCGGGCCGTCGAAATCCCAGCTCAGCACATCGCCGCTGTCGCGCATGGCAATGGTCAGATCAGCGCGCCCCTGCTGACCCAAGCCCCCCATGCAGACCGCCATTGCAAAGGCGCCGGCCTGCGCATCACTGACGCCACCATCGGCGAGACCTTGCGCGAACCAGCGCAGTTCTTCGCCATTGGGTACTTGCGACCGACGAAGCTTGGCAATGATCGAGCGGGCGTCCATCTGCTCAGACGTCTTCCATATGCGAGGCGTCAAAGGCGCCCGGCAACAGATCACCAATCGTTGTTTCGAATTCGACCCCGTCGACGGTCGCAAGCGTCACCTTGACGTCACGCTTGCCAAATTCGGCCAGTTTCTGACGGCACCCACCGCAGGGCGGCACAGGTTGCGGAGATGACGCCACAACGTAAACCTCAGTGAGGGACAGCTCACCCGCAGCCACCATGGCAGCAATTGCGCCCGCCTCGGCACAGGTGCCTTCGGGGTATGCTACGTTTTCGACGTTACAGCCGGAAAAAACCTCACCTGACGCAGAACGGATCGCTGCGCCGACCTTGAACTTGGAATAGGGAGCATAGGCTTTTTCCCGAACAGCCAGGGCTGCGTCCTTCAGCGGCATTGTGATTCCCCAATTTTTGATCATCTGGTCAGAAGTGCATACACTAAATGCATTCGCCCAAACAGTTGAAGCCCCCGGAAAGAAGTTTCCTTAGCCAAGCGTCGTATTGAACGTGCCCGGAAGCGTCACCTCAAGCAGCTCGACATCATCTGACGGATCAGACAGGCGCGTGCGCATACCGGGCGGGATCACGAACGCATCGCCTTGTTCCAGCCGGTAAGGTTCGCGGCCTTCGCCTTCCAACGTGACTTCTCCATTCATGACAAAGGAAAAGTGAATATCCGTGTCATGGGATGCCCAAACCGGATCGCCCTGCCCTTTACGCACAACCTGCACCCCGGCAACGCCCTTGGTGTTTTCTGCAATCGTCGTGTCACGGCAGATATAACCCGGCAGTCGGAACGGCCCCCATTCGGCACCCTCGGCCTGATTAAAGACGAATCGCTGACCCTGCCATTCCCGCTCGGGGCGGAAATGTGGCGTGGGCAATTCCATGTCGTGATCAATCTCGGTGACATGTTCGGCCGGAACGCCGATCTCGATCACCTGCACATTGTCTGACGCTTCGAGCACACGGTGGCGAATTTCGGGAGGTTGGATAAAGCAATCCCCTGCCGTCAGGCGCATCTTTTCACCCTGATCCTCGTACACCACGTCAACCCAGCCGTGGATGCAGAAGATCAGTTGAAACCCAACCTTGTGGAAATGCACCATGTCCGGCACCGGACCACCGTCGGGGATACGGATGTGACTTGCGATAATAGACCCACCCAGCCGATCCGGCACCAGATCGCGATAGTGCATCCCTGCCCGTCCGATGATCCAAGGTGCCTGATCCTTGAGCCTGCGTACGACGAAAGAATGCACCGTATCAGGCATGACCAAAGGCGGGTTCAGCTCGTCGATTTCAACCCGTGTGCCATTGGGGGCCACCAAGCTGCGCTTTCCGTCCGCGAACTCATCCGGAGCATCTGTCAGGATTCTGAGTGTCCCGGGCGCTTCGGGCGCGTCCTTGACAATTCGTACCCGCAAACCGTGACCGGAAAAAACGGCTATACGCGGGTCATCGGCGGGATAGATCATGTCCATCCGCATACCCAGAACCTTGGTGTAAAACGGAATATCGTTGCGCAGCTCCTGCGTTGGCAGGCGGATTTCAGCGCATGTTGTCTTTGGCGATTTGCTCATCTGATGTCTCATCGGTCTTGGTTTTCGGCCATCCGATCAGAACGGCGGCCAAAATGCCAATCGAAAAATACATCTCAAGCGTTTCTTCCAGCGCGAACAAGCGGACGACCATGACCATTGTCATTTCGTCGCCAAAGGCACTGCTGATTTCTTCCAAGCCCTGCGCTACAACAGCCAGCATGCCAGCCAGAATGAAGACCATAAGAAACGGCGCGCGGATTTTTAGCGCCTGCCAAGCATTTGGTACGCCGTGCCAGAAAACACCGCCCAAGACGACAACGGCCAGCACCACGCGCACAAGCGTCATATCCAGCATGACATCGAATCCGTTTAGAATCTGATATGGCAAGCTGCCCGTTGCGTACACATCGGCCTCAAGCTCTCGCTCCGCCAACAAAAGGCAAACCACGCCAATATAAAAACGGCTGATACCACGGTACCGAACCAGGGCCGCCACGCCAGCAGCCAACAACGCTGCGGCCGAGCCTGTTTCGATCAGACCGCCTTCTTGATTGAGTGCCGCAGCCTGCATCGGCCAGATCGAGATCGCGCAAAGGATACCAATGGCCAAAGCGATGACTGCACAAAACGCAACGCGACCGGCGCCAAACCCGTTCTTACTAGTAAGGGCGGTGTCCGGCCCATGGTCTTCACTATAGCTCATACCGATCTTCTCGAAACATAACGGCGAGGATTCAAAAGTTGCCGGAATGTAATAGTTCTGCGACTGAAATCAACCGAAACGACTGAAATCGGTACATCCATCTGATGAGGTGACCTGACGTAGCCAAGCTAAGAAAAATAGTTTAAGGCTAAATCAAATTTTTGAACGGAAGTGAATCGTCAATGTCTGATACACCCAGCCTGCGGCAGGCCGCGCTTGAATATCACGCCAAACCAAAGCCCGGAAAGCTGGAGATCAAAGCGACAAAGCCGATGGCAAACGGTCGTGATCTGGCGCGCGCCTACTCCCCCGGTGTGGCTGAGGCCAGCCTCGAGATCAAGGCGGATGCAGCAAATGCCGAGCTTTACACCGCGCGCGGCAACCTTGTGGGCGTTGTTTCCAACGGAACAGCAGTGCTTGGGTTGGGTGACATCGGTGCGCTGGCGTCAAAGCCGGTGATGGAAGGCAAAGCGGTCCTGTTCAAGAAATTCGCCGGCATTGACTGTTTCGATATCGAAGTGGATCAGCCCGACCCGGAAAAACTGGCCGAAATTGTCTGCGCGCTGGAACCAACATTTGGTGCGATTAACCTTGAAGACATCAAAGCCCCCGATTGCTTTGTTGTTGAGAAGATCTGCCGCGAGCGGATGAATATCCCAGTTTTTCACGACGACCAACATGGCACCGCCATCGTTGTAGGGGCCGCCGCCAAGAACGCCTTGCATGTGGCGGGCAAGAAGTTCGAAGACATCAAGGTCGTTTCGACCGGTGGTGGTGCGGCAGGGATCGCCTGCTTGATGATGCTGGTAAAATTGGGTGTGAAGCGCGAGAATATCTGGCTCTGCGACATTCATGGTTTGGTCTACGAGGGCCGCGCCGAGGACATGAACCCGCACAAGGACCAGTTCGCCCAGAAATCTGATTTGCGCACGCTGGACGATGTGATCGGCGATGCTGATCTATTTCTTGGTCTAAGCGGGCCGAATGTTCTCAAGCCCGAGATGGTTGAGAAAATGGCTAAGAGACCAATCATTTTTGCCCTGGCCAACCCGACCCCCGAAATATTGCCCGAGGCCGCGCGTGAAGTTGCCCCGGATGCGATCATTGCAACTGGTCGCAGCGATTTCCCCAATCAGGTCAACAACGTTTTGTGCTTCCCCTTCATCTTTCGTGGCGCGTTGGACGTCGGCGCGACGGAAATCAACGACGAAATGCAGATCGCCTGCGTTGACGGAATCGCCGAAATGGCGCGCGCCACCACCAGCGCCGAGGCTGCTGCGGCTTACAAAGGTGAGCAGCTGACCTTCGGACCAGACTACCTGATCCCGAAACCGTTTGACCCGCGTCTTGTGGGTGTCGTTTCTTCGGCCGTGGCCAAGGCCGCGATGGAAAGCGGGGTCGCTAAACGTCCGATCGAAGATATCGAGGCGTATAAAGAAAAACTGAACCAGACGGTGTTCAAATCTGCCCTGCTCATGCGCCCCGTGTTTGAAGCTGCTGCAGCGGCTTCGCGCAGGATCGTGTTTGCCGAGGGCGAAGACGAACGCGTTCTTCGCGCGGCACAGGCCATTCTGGAAGAAACCACTGAAACCCCGATCCTGATCGGTCGTCCCGACGTGATCGGCACCCGTTGCGAGCGTCTGGGCCTAAAGGTGCGTCCCGGTGAAGATTTCCAGATCGTGAACCCACAAGACGACCCGCGATACTACGACTACTGGAGCTCGTACCACGAGATCATGCAGCGCCGTGGTGTCACACCTGATCTGGCCAAGGCCATCATGCGTACGAACAACACCGCCATTGGAGCGATCATGGTGCACCGAGGTGAGGCCGACAGCCTGATCTGTGGCACCTTTGGTGAATATCGCTGGCACCTGAACTATGTTGAGCAAGTCCTGGCCGATGGCGAGCTGCGCCCGCATGGCGCCTTGTCTCTTATGATTCTGGAAGATGGCCCCTTGTTCATCGCCGACACCCATGTTCATCAATTGCCAACACCGGAAGAGCTGGCTGAAACCACACTTGGCGCAGCCCGCCATGTTCGTCGGTTTGGGATCGAACCCAAGATCGCCTTTTGCTCACAATCGCAGTTCGGCAATCAGGCTGAGGGCTCTGGCAAACGACTGCGGGCTGCACTTAGGATACTCGATTCCGAACCTCGGGACTTTACCTACGAAGGTGAGATGAACCTTGACGTGGCTCTGGACCCGGAACTGAGGTCTCGGATTTTCCCGAACTCTCGCCTTGAAGGGGCGGCGAACGTTTTGATCTTTGCCCATGCGGATGCGGCCAGCGGAGTGCGCAACATCCTCAAGATGAAGGCCGACGGGCTTGAGGTTGGACCGATCCTGATGGGCATGGGCAACAAGGCACATATCGTGACCCCGTCCATCACGGCGCGCGGATTGCTGAACATGGCGGCGATTGGCGGTACCCCGGTTGCGCATTACGGCTGATCTTTATTGGCTCAATTGGCCCACGGGTTGCTGAGCCTGCCCTAAAGGTGATTCTTTGCACGTGAAAGTTTGCAGATTTGCAAAACTTGTCGCTTGATGCCCGAAAAATCGGTCTGAGCAACTTGTTTGCAAAAATTTGCAAGTGTCTCGGGCAAATTCTGCAAAGATTTTGCGATAAAGTGACGCTTCGTCATTTCCGTTGCTTGTGTGGTGCCCCCCGGCGGCCTTACACAATTCACGGAGATTTAGGAGGAGGTCATCGTGGCATATCAGGACGTATACGAGAGCTGGAAATCCGACCCCGAAGCATTCTGGATGGAAGCCGCCAAGGGGATCGATTGGGTTCAACCACCGACCAAGGCGTTGTTTGACGAAAACGCGCCGCTGTACGAATGGTTCTGCGATGCGAGGGTCAACACATGCTGGAATGCTGTGGACCGCCATGTCGAAAATGGTCGCGGAGAGCAAACGGCGATCATTTATGACAGCCCGATCACCCACACCAAGCGCGAGATTTCCTATGTCGAGTTGCGCAACCGTGTCGCCACACTGGCCGGAGCGTTAAGGGCCAAGGGCGTCGAAAAAGGCGACCGGGTCATCATCTACATGCCCATGATCCCCGAGGCGCTTGAGGCAATGCTGGCCTGCGCGCGTCTGGGCGCGGTGCATTCAGTGGTCTTTGGCGGGTTTGCAAGCAATGAACTGGCCCTACGGATCGACGACGCCGAACCCAAGGCAATCATCGCCGCCTCATGCGGGATGGAACCGGGCCGCGTGGTGCATTACAAACCCCTGCTGGACGACGCCATCGAGATGGCAAGCCACAAACCCGATTTCTGTGTGATCTTCCAGCGCGAACAGGAAGTCGCGCAACTGATCGAAGGTCGGGATTACAACTGGCATGGGTTTCAGTATGGGGTGGAACCGGCTGACTGCGTGCCGGTGGATGGCAACGATCCGGCCTATATCCTCTATACATCTGGCACCACCGGTTCGCCCAAGGGGGTTGTCCGTCCGACCGCAGGGCATTTGGTGGCGCTGAACTGGACGATGAAGAATATTTATGACGTCGATCCAGGCGATGTATTCTGGGCGGCGTCAGATGTTGGCTGGGTCGTCGGGCACTCGTACATCTGCTACGCACCGTTGATCCACGGAAACACCACGATTGTTTTCGAAGGCAAACCCGTCGGCACCCCCGACGCCGGCACCTTCTGGCGCGTGATTTCCGAGCACAAGGTTAAAAGCTTCTTCACAGCCCCCACAGCGATCCGCGCCGTGAAACGCGAAGACCCAAAGGGCGAGATGCTGGCAAAATATGACCTGTCGAACCTGCGCGCCTTGTTCCTTGCGGGTGAGCGCGCGGACCCGGACACGATCGAATGGGCTCAGAAATCGCTTGGGGTTCAGGTCATTGACCACTGGTGGCAGACAGAAACCGGCTGGGCCATCGCCGGTAACCCCCTGGGGATCGAGGAATTGCCCATCAAGCTCGGCTCGCCTGCCAAACCGATGCCCGGCTATGACGTGCAGATCCTGGACGAAGGCGGCCACCAGATGAAACCCGGCGAACTGGGTGCAATTGCCGTCAAACTACCGCTGCCGCCCGGCACTCTGCCAACGTTGTGGAATGCTGAAGAGCGGTTCAAAAGCTCATACCTGAACCAGTTCCCCGGGTATTACGAAACCGGTGACGCGGGCATGATCGACGAGGACGGGTACCTGTACATTATGGCGAGGACCGATGACGTCATCAACGTTGCGGGTCACCGTCTGTCTACCGGCGGGATGGAAGAGGTTCTGGCCGCCCACCCGGATGTTGCCGAATGCGCCGTGATTGGCGTGTCAGATCAACTCAAAGGTCAAATGCCTGTTGGCTTTCTGTGCCTGAATGCCGGATGTGACCGCGACCATGGCGAGGTCGTGCAGGACGTGGTCAAACTGGTGCGGGAAAAAATTGGCCCTGTCGCGGCCTTCAAGCAGGCTGTTGTTGTGGATCGTCTGCCCAAGACGCGGTCGGGTAAAATTCTGCGCGGGACCATGGTGTCGATTGCGGACAGCAAAGAGTACAAAATGCCCGCAACCATCGATGATCCGGCCATTCTGGACGAGATTACCGTCGCGCTGAAATCCATCGGGTTCGCGCAGTAGGAACATTTCAGGCGGCTACGGCCGCCTGACCCACGGCTTTCACTTGCAACGGAATTCAACGCGCCTACTGTCTGATCAAGACAGTGAGGCCACATGACAACCGAAGACTACTGGCGCCTGAACGCCACCGACCTGACCGCCCTGACCCGCAGTGGAGACATCAGCGCCGAGGACGCCGTTCAAAGTGCGATTGACCGTATGCACGAGGTCAACCCAGACTTGAACGCCGTCGTCGAAGATCTGAGCACCGAGGCGCTGGACAGGGCGCGTCATCTGGACCAATCGCGAACACGCGGAGCACACACCGGGCCGTTGCATGGTGTGCCCGTAACGATCAAGATCAATGTGGACCAGAAAGGTCATGCCACGTCGAACGGCGTTGTCGCGCTGAAGGACGTGATTGCGCCAGATGATGCGCCAGTGGTGAGAAATCTGCATAACGCCGGAGCCGTTGTGATCGGCCGGACGAACACCCCAGAATTCTCGTTTCGCGCGGACACTGACAACCCGTTGCATGGCAGGACTCACAATCCGTGGGGTCGTCATATCTCGCCCGGCGGGTCCTCGGGCGGTGCCGGTGCGGCGGTGATGGCGGGAATTGGCGCTTTGGCGCATGGCAACGACATCGGCGGCAGCCTTCGGTTTCCGGCGGCAGCCAATGGGGCGGTCACGATCAAGCCTGGTCTTGGCCGCGTGCCAGCATGGAACCCAAGCCAACAGGCCGAGCGCGGGCTACTGGCGCAATCCATGTCGGTGCAGGGTTTGATCACCCGCTCTGCTGCTGATCTTCACCTGTCGATGCCCAGCCTGATCGCCGCAGACCCGCGCGATCCTTTCCACGTTCCGATACCTTGGCGCGGCGAACCCTTGGACGGACCAATCAAGGTTGCTTTCACCAAAGACACATTTGGCTATGCCCTACACCCTGAGGTCGAAAAAGCCCTGGACACCGCCCGCGACGCGCTGTCAGACGCCGGATATCAGGTGGAAGAGGTCTCGCCCCCCGATGTGTTCGAATGTGGTCGGACTGGATACCGAACTCTGATGGGTGAGGTCCTGACCCTGATGAAAAGCGATATCGAAGCTGCCGGGTCGAAAACCATCCGGGATATTTTTGACGTTTACTTTCAGGAATTCCCTCCCATAATCGGCACCGAACTGGTTCAGATGTTGGCCAAACGCAGCCACTACGCGCGCGAATGGTCCCTGTTCATGCAAGACTATCCACTGGTCCTTTCGCCTTTCTTACCACAACCATTCTTCAAACCCGACCGTGATACCGAAGGTGCGGAAGGCGTGCATGAGGTTCTGGGGTGCGCAGTCTACTCCTATGCGATGAACTTCCTTGGGCTGCCCGCCGCCTGCGTGCCTGCACGATTGGCTGATTTGCCAAGTGGGCCGCAGCCAATCAATATCCAGATCGCCGCACGCCGCTGGCGCGAGGACTTGGCAGTTGATGCCGCCGCAGCGATCGAGGCGCGGGTTGGTCAGATGCACCTGCCCCTTTGGAAAAGAATGAGCGCAGCCAAGTAGGTCCGGTCAACAAAATAGACCCCGGGATTTTCACCCAGGGCCCTCTTACTTAAATAAGCCCGGAATTCTGACGACGAGCGTAGCACCACCCACCCTCGTCGGCGCGAAAACTGCGCGATCATTCGACAACGCCGTCTGGCGGCCACTCACTCCCACCAAGGCGTGTTCCCAGGCAAGATCACTCTAGCAAAGAAAACATGTAATGCCTGTGAACTGGTTCACACAAGGCAAATAATCGTTTGTTTCTAAGGTTCTAATTGAACTGTTCTGAGATCAGCCGTTCCTCAAGCCCATGGCCGGGATCGAATAACAAACGATGCTGGATCGAGGGTTCGGACCGTATTTCAACCCAGTCTATATCCGGAAAAGAAACGGAATCCGCGTCCGCCATGACAGGGCGTTTATCTGCATCCAAGACATCAATGCGAACCTTTGCGTTCTTGGGCAACAGCGCGCCGCGCCATCGACGGGGGCGGAACGCCGCAATTGCCGTCAGGGCCAGAACATCCGCCCCGATCGGCAGAATTGGCCCGTGGGCTGAGTAGTTGTAAGCGGTCGAGCCCGCCGGTGTGGACAACAACGCGCCATCACAAACCAGTTCGGCCATCCGTACACGCCCGTCGACGCTGATCTTTAGCCGCGCTGCCTGAGGACCGGCCCGCAGCAACGATACCTCGTTGATGGCCAACGCTTCATGCAGTTTTCCGGACTGATCCAGTGCCAGCATCGCCAAAGGGTTGATAACCTCTTCCACGGCTGTGGCCAGACGCTCCATCAAGTCGGTTTCGTGGAACTCATTCATCAAGAAACCAATGGTACCGCGATTCATTCCGTACACGGGTGTATCGAGGTGCTGCATGTTATGCAGCGTGTGCAGCATGAACCCATCCCCGCCCAAGGCAACCACAACATCCGCGTCCCTCGGTGCGACATTACCATAGCGTTTCACAAGGCTGTCCCGCGCGGTTTGCGCCACTTTGGCGTCGCTGGCGAGAAAAGCGATTCTCTTTGTCATCTTTTCCGGTTTCCGGTGCTGCACATTTGGTTCCGAAACAAACATACCTTTCCCCAATAGACCAGACTTGACGCCGCAGCGGGGCAAATCGTCGTTTTACACCTTTTGCATATGATCGGTTTCCGATAGGAAATCCGCAAAGAACAGCTCAGCCAATTGGAGTCCCCATGAACGTCAATATTCGTGACAACGGTTTCTTCACCCAGTCCCTTGCGGATCGTGACCCCGAGCTGTTTGGCTCGATCACATCCGAGTTGGGCCGTCAGCGCAACGAGATCGAGCTGATCGCGTCCGAGAACATTGTCTCTGCCGCCGTGATGGAGGCGCAGGGCTCGGTCATGACAAACAAATACGCCGAAGGATATCCCGGACGGCGCTATTATGGCGGTTGCCAATTCGTCGACATTGCCGAAAATCTGGCCATCGACCGTGCCAAGCAGCTATTTGGCTGCGAGTTTGCCAACGTACAGCCGAACTCGGGTTCTCAGGCGAACCAGGGCGTGTTTCAGGCGCTAATTCAGCCTGGCGATACGATTTTAGGGATGAGCTTGGATGCGGGTGGTCACCTGACCCACGGCGCAAAACCCAACCAGTCGGGCAAATGGTTCAACGCGGTACAGTACGGTGTGCGCAAACAAGACAACATGCTGGACTACGATCAGGTCGAAGCACTGGCGAAAGAGCATCAGCCCAAGCTGATTATCGCCGGGGGTTCAGCCATCCCGCGCCAGATCGACTTTGCCCGCATGCGTGAGATTGCCGATATGGTTGGTGCCTATCTGCACGTGGACATGGCGCATTTTGCCGGTCTGGTTGCGGCGGGTGAGCACCCCTCGCCTTTCCCGCACGCGCATGTGGCGACCACGACGACCCACAAGACCTTGCGCGGACCACGTGGCGGCATGATCCTGACCAACGATGAAGGTATCGCCAAGAAGGTGAATTCGGCGATCTTCCCCGGCATTCAAGGCGGCCCGCTGATGCATGTGATCGCTGCCAAGGCCGTAGCCTTTGGCGAGGCGCTGCGCCCCGAGTTCAAAAGCTATATCCAGCAGGTTGTGACCAATGCTCAGGCGTTGTCGGATCAGTTGATCAAGGGCGGACTGGATACGGTGACTCATGGCACTGACACCCATGTGGTGCTGGTCGACCTGCGCCCCAAAGGTGTCAAGGGTAACGCCACCGAACAGGCCTTGGGTCGCGCGCATATCACCTGCAACAAGAATGGCGTGCCGTTTGACCCGGAAAAGCCAACCATCACTTCGGGCATCCGTCTGGGCTCGCCCGCTGGCACCACGCGCGGGTTTGGTGAGGTTGAATTCCGCCAAATCGCCGACTGGATCATCGAAGTGGTCGATGGCTTGGCCGCCAATGGCGAAGACGGCAACAGCGCCGTCGAAGCCAAGGTCAAGGCCGAGGTCGCAGACCTCTGTGCCAAGTTCCCGATCTATCCAAACCTGTAGTAAGGTTTAAATCTTATGACCTAAGCGGCGCCTGATGGGCGCCGTTTTTTTGTGCAGGTTAAACAAAGCCCTGCCACCGCAAAAAGATAAGTAGCAAAACCGACAAGGCCAGCAGGTTAAACGCCAGCCCGCCCAGCATTCCCAAGAACCAACCCAGCCGCCGGTCGGCAAGGTTTATACCGCTCAAATGCTCCTGAACCTGCTCGGACGCGCGCGCCAGTTTCTGAGCATCCAATGTTAACCGTAGCCTGGGATGGTCCGCCAAAGGTTCAGCACGTGCCAATAGCAACGCTTGCTTGTAAATTCGGCGGGGCAGACGCCGCTTGGCCTTTCGGATCGAGGTTGTCAGAGTCGTATCTTTCACACCCAACTTCTTGCGCAGCAACTCAACCGTCTGCGCAATTTGGGTTTGGATGTCTATGTTATCCGACATGGGCGAGCCTCCGAGCCTGCCAATCTAACCGCCGTTTGCGGGGGCGACAATGGGGCTGGTTGTTTCTGTTCTTGGCGGGTATCACGGCGCTATGCTGAACACGATCTTACATGGCGAACCTACGGACAAACCTCCTGTTTTGATTGCCCATGGGCTGTATGGCTCTGCGCGGAATTGGGGTGTCATTGCCCGGCGGCTGACCGATGAACGGCAGGTCATCGCCGTCGACATGCGCAACCATGCCTACAGCATGTGGAGCGATCAGCACAGCTATCCCGATCTTGCTGGTGATTTGGCCGAGGTGATCGCGCATTTCGGCGGGTGCGCGGATGTGGTTGGCCACTCAATGGGTGGCAAGGCGGCGATGATGCTGGCCCTTCAACACGGTGATCTGGTGCGCAAGCTTATGGTGGCGGACATAGCGCCCGTTGCCTATTCCCACAGCCAGATCCAATTCATCGAAGCGATGCGGTCGGTTGATTTGACCAAGGTTGAGCGTCGTTCGGACGCATCCGAACAACTGGCCGCGCTGAATGTGGAAAAATCACTGCAAAGCTTTTTCACACAATCGCTGGACATCAAAGGACAACGCTGGTTGCTGAACCTGGATGTGCTGGCAGCCGAGATGCCCAAAATCATGGGCTTTCCGCAAGTGGATGCAAGCTGGCAAGGTTCAGCACTTTTTCTATCGGGGGCTGAGTCTGACTATGTTCTGCCTCAGCACCGCGATTTGATCCGCGCGCTGTTTCCAGCCGCTAAATTCGCTAAAATTCTCGGCGCGGGCCACTGGCTGCACGCCGAGAAGCCGAGAGAGTTCGAGGCAGCCGTCAGGGCGTTTCTAAACGCCTGAGTCAGCCGTTTGAAACGTCGCCACCGCCATTGATCCAATCGGTTAGGCCGCCAAGGTTATAAACCTGTTCGTACCCCATATCTTTCAGAAGCTTACCGGCCAGCGCCGCGCGACCGCCAGCAGCACAGTATAAGACAATCGGTCGATCTTTTCGAAGCTCAGCGTCATAGGACTTCAGCGTATCGTCAGCACTGAACTCCAACCCCCCACGGGGGATATGATGTGCACCGCTGGCCCGCCCCGTCTGCTGCAACTCGACGGCATCGCGCACATCCAGCAGCAAGCCGCCCTGCTCTATCAACTGTTTCGCTTTGCCTGTGTCGATTCGCTCGACCGCCGCGTTTGCGGCCTCCATCATGCTTTTTACTGTAAGGGCCATGCACTGTCCTCCGATGAATTTCAGCGGACGTTAGCATGTGAAAAACAGAAGATGTAGACTGGCCGTGCAGCCAGCCCCATTATTGTTCGCGGAAGGCGCGCGACATGCTGTCGGTCACTGGTTTCGCGATATAGGCCGCAAATGTCCGCTCTTCCGTCTGGATCATGATTTCCGCGGGCATACCCGGCGTCGGGATAAAGCCGCGCACACGCTCGATCTCTTCGGGCTGCAACGAGATACGGGCCAGATAAACCTCTTGTGGCGCACCGGCGTTATCTTCCATCACCGAGTCCGCCGACAGATAAAACACCTGACCGTTCAGAACCGGCGTTGTCCGCTGATTCAGGGCGACAAGGCGCACCGTCGCATCTTGTCCGGTTACGACGCTGTCGATCTCGGTGCGTGGTATCTGCGCTTCGATGATCAGGGGCGCGTCCGAGGGCAGGATTTCGGCAATCGGCTCACCCGTTTCGATCACACCACCCGGAGTGTGATAATGCAGACGCACCACAGTCCCCGTGACCGGAGCTCGCACAACCGCGCGATCCAGAACACTACGGGCCTGGCGGGCTTTTTCACGCACACTTTCCAGATCAGCATCGATCACGCCCAACTCGTCCAACGCGGCCTCACGATAGGCCGCACGGGTGCGATCAATCTGTTCCTCATATTTCAAAAGCATCTGGCGGATCTCAGAGGCTTCGGCCTGCAAGCGCGCCTGCTGTCCTTCAGCTTCGGCCTGTACGCGGCGGATCGTGTTCAGTTCCCCCTTTCGTACCAAACCTTTTTCGAACAGCGCCTGTTTCGTCTCAAACTCTTCCTGCAGGATCTCTGATCGCCGAACCATGCTGTCCAACTGCGCCTCAAATCCGCTTGAGCGGATTCTCAGCGCTTCCATATTCCGTTCCAGCAACGAGATATCGTTCAGCAACGTTTTGCGGGACAGATCAAAGGTGATCTTCTGGCCATCAAGAATAGCCATCACTTCGGTATCGTCCGATTTGGCAGTCAAGTCGGGCGAAAACTCCAACCTCTGCAGTTCATTATATTCGGCGTTCAGGCGCTGTGACATGGCCTGAAGGCGGACTTGCCGGATAAACAGTTCGCGCTCGTTCGCTTCGGCCGAGGTCTGGTCCAGCGTCATCATTACCTGCCCGGCCTCAACATACTGACCTTCGACAACCTTGATATCCTGGATGATGCCGCCTTCGAGGTGCTGCACGATCTTGTTGCGTCCAGTGGCGACAAAGCTGCCCTGGGCGATCACGGCAGCAGCCAAAGGCGCCCGGAAGGACCAGACACCAAAACCGCCAAAGCAGACAACAAGCATAACCATTCCAATGACGACGAAGCGGCTGATCGAACGCGGAACTTCGGCATACCAAACCTCGGGCGATTTGGGATCGTTGTTCACGGGCACCAGTTCATTCATCATGTCGTACCCCCCTTACTGCTTTTGAATGCCGGGCTGATTGCCGCGCGGCGCATTCAGTTGTTGCAGAACTTGTTCGCGATGACCGAACAGCGCCACACGGCCATCCGTGAGAAGCATGATCTTGTCCACCACGTTCAATAGCGTAGGCTTTTGCGTAATAACTACAACCGTAATCTTGCTCTCTTTCGCCTGTTCGATGGCCCGTGACAAAGCTTTGTCCCCGGCGACATCCAGGTTCGAGTTCGGTTCGTCCAAAACCACCATACGCGGATTGCCGAAGAAGGCCCGCGCCAGCGCGATACGCTGCTTTTGCCCGCCGGACAGGGGCGACCCATCGGCGGCCACCACGGTCTCATACCCTTGCGGCAGAGTTGCGATCATATTGTGCACATCGGCCAGAACAGCGGCATCGTGGATTTGCTCATCCGTTGCATCATCCCGCATCCGGCCGATATTATCCTTGATCGTACCGGGGAACAGCTGCACGTCCTGCGGCAGATATCCGATGCTTTCGCCAAACTGGCGCGGGTCCCAGTTGCGGATGTCCATCAGGTCCAGACGGACACTGCCCGAGGTTGGCAGGATTGATCCGACGAGGGTCTTACCGAGCGTGGTTTTTCCCGCACCCGAGTTGCCGATGATGGCCAACGTCTCACCCGGGTTCAGCGAGAAACTGATGCCATTCAGCACGACGCGTTTGGTGCCGCCGGGTACATATAGCAAGCGCTCTACGTCCAAACGACCCTCGGGGCGCGGCAGCCGCAGCTTTTCGAATTGCAGCGCCGAGTTGGACAGAAGTTGATTGATCCGGCCATACGCCGCGCGGGTCAGCAAAAAGCCGTTCCAGCCTTCGATCGAGCCTTCGATCGGCGCAAAGGCCCGGCCTGCGATAATCGAGGCGGCAATGACCATCCCGCCCGTGATTTCACCCTGTAGCGCCAAAAACGCGCCCCAGCCCAGAATGCAAATCTGGGTCAGCAGGCGAACGGCGCGAGAAATGGCCGCAAAGATCACGTTCCGGTCCTGCGCGCGAACCTGCCACGTCAAGGATTGCGCGGTGTCCCGCCCCCAAATCCGCACGGCTTCGGGGATCATTGCCAGAGCATTAATGATCTGACTGTTTCGAGACATCGAGTCGAGGTGCATGTTAGCCATGGACTGGGCCTTGTTTGCCTCGGCAAACGGTTTAGCCGTCATACGCTGGTTGACGAAGGCAATAACCATAAGCACCAGCGCCGTGACAATTACGATCATGCCCAGTTGAGGGTGTACCAAGAAGATCATCAGGATGAACAAGGGCGCGAAGGGCACATCCAGGAAGGAAATCAGCGTACCCGAGACCAGAAACCCTCGCACTTGCTGTAGATCGCCCAGCGTCTGATATTCACGCCCTGTACCGTGCAGCGAAGCGTGTGCAGCCGCGCTTAGGATCGGGGCACCAAGCCGGGCCGCGACTTCAACCGCGGTTCGCATCAGCATGAACCGTCGGACGGCATCAAATGCCGATTGGAAAATCACCGCGCCAGCGACAATGGTTGTCAGCATGATCAACGTGTCCAACGACCGGCTGGTCAACACGCGGTCACTGATCTGGAACAGATAAATCGGAATCGCCAGGATCAGGATGTTCGTGGCGCACGTCAGAACCAGCACGAAGGACAGATTGCGATAGATCGCGCGCAATGACGTGCGCAGCGTTTTCTGAAAGTCTTCGGGCGGGGTTCGCTTGTGAAATGTTTGGGGTGGCCCTTTACCATCACCGCCGCCTGAATTGCTGCGCAGCATTGGCTCATTCGCCTTGGCCTCGATAGTGGCACCCATGCGATCACCGCCGCCCGAGCGCGACGCGGGGGGTGAACGGTCGCTCGTTTTGTTGACGGTTTCTGGATCGGGGCTCTCGACGTCGGCCACCCCAGCACCGCTGCCCTGTTGGTCACTGTCCTTGGCAGGCTGCGGCTGCTTGCGCCGAAAGGATGGTTCGGCGCGCAGTTTTGGTTCCTTTTTTTCTACTTTAGGTGCGGAGTTTTTCTTTGCTTCTTGAGGTGCGGAGTCCGCTTTTACTTCCTGAGCTGCGGAATCCTTTTTTTTCGCTTCCTGAGGTGCGGAAACCTTTATTTTCGCTTCCTGAGGTGCGGGATCTTTTTCTACTGCCTTATCGGCACCCGCATCGCTCTTGGCGGTTGCCTCCGGATTGCCGTCTTTCGGATCACTTACGCGGAAGTCCTCGCTTAAGCGTAATCCGGGAGTCTTTTTCTGTTTCAATTTGTATCTGCTCGCACTTGGCGGCTTTGAGACAGCGCCGCCGTTGCGATCCAACGGGCTGGCGTATCGTCTAGGACGCGACAGAAAAACAATCGACATGTCAAAACTTTCAGGTCACTCGTAACAAACAGGGTACTAGGCTAGCATAGATTGTAGGCCGTCGTCGATGCTCGCCGCCTCAGAAGGTGTTAATTTGCTATGGCCAGGTGCGTGCTCTGAATTGCCTGGCGCATCAACTTCTTCCATAAGAACCGCAATCGCTTCGTTGATCAACTCGGGATTTTCGTCTTCAGGGCTATCAAACATGCTTGCCTGGTGCAGCATCAACTCTGAGTATTCACCCTCTTGCGCCATGACGACCGAGTCCACGCCCATTTTGGTTACGCTGGCCGCATTCAACAGTGCATTACCCGCCCCAAGTGCTGAAACCTCTGCTCCGCCTGGGGTTTCAACGTACACATCGTCGTCATCCTGCAGCATGGTGACCTGATCGATGACGTTGACTTGCATCAGATCGCCTTCGATCTTCAGCACCCGGATCAACTCGGTACCGGCGAACATCGGATCGTTCAGCAACGCGTCTTCCAGAGCGTCTGTATCTACTTCTTGCAGGTCCACGGTTGAGGCCAGATTGGCGCTCATCTCTGTGTGAGAGTCTTGTCCCTCAGTTTTCAACGATACCTGGTTCATGACCAGATTGTCCTCGGCATCGGTAGTATGTGCGCCGTGAATCACATCGTTGTCCGTGAAAACGATGGTCTGGGTTACGACATCAACCGAGATCATATCGCCCCCGATGATGATAACGTCGTAGTAGGTGCCCAACTGAAGGATGTTGGTCACGTTGGTCAGGATGTTGTCCCCCAACGTGTAAACCGTAGACGACGAGGTGATTTCGGTTGCGATGTGGTCGATATCTGTCGCGTCGATAAGCTGCTGTATGAAGTTGGTCACCAGCAAGTCACCCGAAATCCAGTCGATTGAGACAATCGGATCCTGTTCGGGATCTTCGGCCACATTGAGTTCCAACCAAGCTGCCTCGTTGGCCTCGGTACTTATGTCCGAAGCCTGAAGCACTTGCGTTTTACTTTGCGCGCCCTCTCCCTGATCAACATCTGTGACGACTGCGACCTGGCTGACGAAGGTCAGATTAACGGCTTGCCCGCCAACAACGATATTCGGGGCATCAACCCAGCCGACGGTCACTGCAACCTCGTTTACGGCGAAGTTGCCCCCCGCGACGATCGAATGGCCGTCTTCGAATTCTTGGTCTTCGGACTGATCCCATTCGGCTGGCAAGTCGTCTGAGATACCGTACTCGTCCTCTTCCTCTTCCAAGTCCTTTTTGTGATGTTCCGGCATCAATTCCAGAAAGTCGGGCATTTCATCAACATGCTCGCCATTCACGATGATGCCCGTTGCATCTTCACCGTGGAACTGATGAACGGTAACGCCTTCGATATCGATAGTTACAGGCGACTGCATCTGTTCGATGAGTTGCTCAATCGCCTCACCGGACTGGTAATCCTGGATGTGGATCGAAGGGGTCGAAACGGCATGCAGCGACATCGCCACAGCTTTCAACGCCTGGCCCTGTTCCATCAGGGCTTCGGCATCGCGGAAATTGCCCTCACCCACGACGTCGTTGTCGTTGAGGTGAATTTTCTGCACAGTGTAGGTGACCGCCGAGCCGATCAACTGATGGATAAACTCAGGCTTGAGGATCACGTTGAACTGTACGCCGCCCCCGAAACCCAGCGTTTCTGGAAAGAACACGTCTGGGCCGAACGCCGGATTCGACATCAGGACGGCATCTTCAACCGGTCCTGGGCTCACGGCTGGAGGGGGAAGATCAGACTTTAAAGGGGCAAACTTGTAGGATATCGGGTCGTAATCGCCCGGGTTCATTTTCAAAGGTGCTTTTACTTCAATTCTTGTGGGGTCTTCCAGATTCTCAAGTTCCGCCTTGCGCCGAAGTGCAACGAATTCTTCATACTGGTCCCGCCACCGGGCCTGCTCGGTCGTAAGTTCAAATGTTCCAACAAAATGTGCAATTTGTTCCGTAATACTGTCGAGCGACATACTGGTTCCCTTTCCCCGCGCCAGCCTAAAATTTCCGGCTTAGGTTAAGCTGGGCCGAGGCCGCCTGCTTGCGGCCCCGGCATTTTCTTGAGAGGGATCAGAGCCCGCCATAGCGGGCTCTGCCTCTTGCTTACACGTCGGTGTCGTCGGTCGCGTAGCTGGACGACATGTTGCCACCAACCATCGTGGTATCGACCGAGTTGCCAAGGACGTTGGCACCCATGACGATCGACTGGTTGAAGGCCGAGGTGTCGACAACTGCCGCTGCAGATGCGTGCGACTCGCCACTCACGATGCCGTCGCCACCGTTGTTCGAGCCCCAGGTTCCAGCATTGCCGCCGGCACCACCCGCGCCCGAGTTTGCACCCGTCGCGTTTCCGCCTTCCTGCATGCCACCTTTGACATCACCGATATCGACGAACCCGTGGGCGTTTCCGCTTTCGCCGCCCGCGGCCCATGCAGCGCCGCCGCCGCCACCGATGCCCGTTTCCGTCGTGCCGTTCGAATAGGCAGTTCCGTCCGCGGTTGCATCGTTGTCGGAGCTTCCGGCACCACCGTAGCCTGAGATTGCCTCGGCCAGGCTGTCAGCTGATCCGTCAACGTCGGACATTGCGAACACACCGGAGTCTCCGCCGTTACCGGCGTCGTTGTCAGCGTCAGCTGAGCCAGTGCCGCTTCCGGTAGAGGTCGCATCCAGATCGATTGCGCCGCCGCCGCCGCCAACACCGTTCGCTGTCGCAGTACCGGTACCATCAGCATCGGCACGACCGTCGGTGTCGTTGGTTCCGCCAGCACCACCATCCGAGTCAGCGTCCTGCTCGTTCTTGGCAAAGCCGTCCGCATCACCCGCAGTCGGTGTAACGACCGAACCGGTTGCATCCTGATCACCAATACCTTTGGCGTAGGATTCAGCATCTGCGTTACCGCTGTCTGCGTCACCGCCAGGGCCGTTTCCGCCATCACCTGCACCGCCAGTTCCGGCACCGCCCAGGCCTAGGCCACCGTCTCCGGCACCAGCGTTGACGTTGCCACCTTCGTTGGTGTCACCACCACCGGTGCTGGCATCCGAGCTACCGTCATCGTTCAGGCCGACCAGACCGTTGGTCTGTTTGGTTGATGCAAGAGCTGCGTCGATCTGACCAGCATCGCCGGCTTCACCACCGCCGCCAGTGCTTTCGCCGCCGTCACCGTCGCCGCCGTCACCGTCGCCGCCGTCGCCGTCGCCGCCGTCACCTGCGCCGCCATCGGCATCCGTGCCAGCAGCACCAAGACTTCCAGCAAGGCCGAGACCGATGTTGCCACCCGAGGATGTCTCACCAGTTTCGTTTTCGCTTTCAGACTCGTTCTTGGCCAGGCCAATGTTGCCCGCGCCGCTGTCGCCGCCATCTGCGTCGCCAGCCGATGCGTCAGTGGCCGCAAGCGCGCCACCTTTGGCAGCTGCTACGCTCTCATTGTCACCACCGGTTGAGTCGCCTTCGTTGCCGGCACCGGACAGACCCAGACCCAGGCCCAGGCCAATCGATCCAGCGTTGCCGCCGTCACCACCGTCGCTGTCAGCTTCCGAAGAGTCTGCGGTGCCTTCGTTGTCAGCGCTGGAGTCTGCATCAGCGTCGCCGCTGTCGCCACCATCGCCGCTACCGTCAGCATCTGCATAGCCCTTACCAAAGTTCAGGCCCAGCGTAGCCGCATCACCCGAGTCGCCGCCGTTTCCAGCGTCTGCATCAGCGTCAGCATCACCAGTTTCACCACCGGCTGCAAGTGCGCTGCTACCTTTGGTGAACGACAGTACGCCGCCACCGCTGTTCGAGCCGCCGTCACCGGAGCTGCCACCGTCTGACTGGGTGTCGATACCATCGTCGGCTGTTGCCACGCCACCCGTGGCGTCGCCGGACTGAGTAAACTCGCCTTCGTTCCTAACATTCGCGGAACCAAGATCGTCAGCATCGTTCAGCTCGGCCAACTGGCTGTTGATTGCCAGCATGTCGTTGCCTTCACCGTTCAACGAGATATCCAGGTTCATATCGTCGCCCGGATCGTAGTCAAAGTCATTGCCGACAGTGATCACGTCTTCAACAGAGCCACCTTCATACACGTCAACATCGACCAGATCGTTGTCTTCCTGCGGCATCCACTCACCCGGGTCACCGAAGTCAACGTCGACTCTGTTCGTGTTGATGTTCTGGTCGTTGCCACCGTTTCTGACTTCGTTGGCTTGCTGCTGTTGCTGCTGCTGATCCTGATCTACACGCTGATCCTGATCCTGATCGACATCCGTATCTACATCAGTATCTACGTCCTGATCCTGATCAACATCAGTGTCCTGATCCTGTTCCTGACCATTCAGGTTAGCGTTAATATCGGTGTTTTCAACGCTTGCTTCGGATTCGGATACTGCATAGGTGCCCTCTGCAGTCACGTCCGCCAGACCTGAGGCTGTAACGTCGCCGGTCGTTTGTCTTTCTCTACCCATTTCAAAATTCCACTTACTAAGCGCCCGACCGTCATTCATCTACAAAACGGCTACTGGCGCGGTTGAAACAAAATTTAGGCTCACAGGCGCAACATGCGCTTGAAGCGGTCATGTACCGTGATTTCGTCTCCCACCTTCCTTTCCCGGCTAAGCCGATGGTGTGTCAGCGGTGCTACAGATTCGCGGAAATTCGCGATTCGCGGACACGTCAGGAATTACGCTTCCCAAATTGAAGCAGGATCATGTTCGCAGCAGGAAGGCGGGCTGAATAGCTGCCCTAAAGCATTAGATGATATAAGTATCTGATTTAAAAATATCATTTTTGCAAACTTTCTGCGGCCGGCGGGTAAATACACGAAAATGCGGCAAAAATTCGGCAAAACGCCTAAAACCATAGTTTTCCTTTGTTTTTATTGGAAAACTGATGGTGAACCTAAACGAAAGTACTAGGTCTAACAGACAGGTGGCCACAAAATGTTGATGAAAATTAGCCTTTCGGGTATGGTGACCATCAGTAGTATTAATTTACCGTTAATTTGCGGTTCACGTGTTGTTTACGATTTCGTCACTGATTTTGTGGCGTGGTTTCATAGGGGGAAGTAATGAACAATCCGTTACAGGATAGTGTTGCCCGAATAAATGAATGTACCGAAGACTTCTCGATCAATTTCATCGGCAAGGAACTCTTCTTTTCAAACCATACCCTGCGAAGTGTTGAGTCAGAGTTCGGCGTTGCCGCTCACAGGTATGAAGACGTTTCTGAGTTAAACGCCAGCGTTTCAGGCGGTGTGACTGGAAAGGTTGTCGTTGTCGATCAGATCATGTTGGACGATCTTCTCAGCCGACCAGAAGTCTATACCGAAGCAGCTGGCACCGGCTGTCTTGCCTTTGCGTATCGCAAAGAGGACGCGGCGCGTTCGCTTTTTGAAAACTGGGATCGGCGCCAATTCGGGGATATCGGATATCTACCGATGAATGTTGCGCCGGATGTGTGGCGGTCCATTCTGCGGCTGTTGATGCATGAAGAGCTGTATCTGCCAAGTTTTGTGGCCGATTGCGTGTTGAAGCCGCAGAACCACAATAAGCCTTGTCTGGTGACAGACAACCAGGCAGAGCCAAAAGAACCCAATCCGCTGTATTCTCGACTGACGCGTCGGGAAAAGCAGGTGCTGCAACTGGCGTCCAAAGGACAGAGCAACAAGATCATCGCCTCTAACCTTGGCATTACCGAGCACACTGTAAAACTGCACATGCACAACGTTGCGGGCAAGATCGGTGTCAGCAACAGAACGGCCGCTGCGCAGTTCTATTTCGAGGTAACGTCAGACGAAGCGCGCGGCCAGACCGTTGACTGAGACATTGGAAACCCGATTTGACCGTCTGATCTTGCTGGTCGGCAAGCTGAACTACATGTGGACCAACACCGAAAGCCTGTTGATCCACCTGATTGCCGGCCTGAGCGGCACCAACAAGGATGTTGCTGTCATCATCTTCCTGACGCTCAACACCACGCGCGCGCGGATCGATCTGGTTGAGCGCCTTGCCAAGATGGAGGGGCGTCCGGCCGAGATTCGTGATCCGATCCTTGAACACACGCAGCGGCTCAGCAAGTTGTCATCGATCCGGAACCGATACAATCACTGTATCTATTCATTCGATGCAGAAAGCGGGAATCCCAAGACAATCTTAATGCGCATAGCGGACCGAAAAACCGACATCAAACTCGGACGTTCCGACACGGTCGATGAGCAAGCCATTAAAGAGATCGAAGACATCGTGGCGCAGCTGTCTGCCGCGAACCGTGATATCTGGCGCCTTATCAGTACGCTTGGTTTCCCCGTCTGATCATATCAACACCGACGCCCCCACATTGCTGGGGTCGTCAGAAATTGATGTTTTTTCCTAGAACTCTCGAAGCTTTAAAGTCTGGTTTCAAATCAACGCAGGGCAGCAACCTTCCCTCACTGCGCCCAAGATGTTATCCTCTGTGCCATAGATGAATACAAACTCGTTTTTTTGAATTGCTGCCGGTTCCTATTTCGTTAACACGGCCACCAGGATCCGACGTTTCAGACCCCGAAGTTGGCGTAAAGGCGACATTTGCCAAAATAAGGTCAAGAAAATACCGCGTTTCATGCAGGTTTTCTGCTGTTATGCCGCTGTTTCGTCCCACTCGCCTACTAATCTGAGCCCGCTAGGCAGAGTAATCGCGGTTAAACAGTCATGAGACATTCCACGCTCGACAATGATCGGTTCCAAAGAAAGCTGGATCTTCAGGCGCTCAGGCAGGTGACGCTCAACGTTTTGGTCGTTGATGACGAACCAAGTATACTTGAGCTGCTACAGTCGGCGCTGCCCGAGCTTGAAAACTGTAATGTGTCCGTCGCCGACTCGGCGGCAGCGGCACTTGAAAAGATTCAGGCCGCAGAAGCCCCTTTCGACTGTCTGCTCTTAGACATCCAGATGCCGGGTACCACCGGGATCGAATTGCTGAAGCAACTCAGAAAAACACCTGATTATATGGATACACCGGTGATCATGCTGACCGCGATGGCTGATCACAGCCACATCGAACAGGCGTTTTTAGAAGGTGCGTTTGACTACATCACCAAGCCGTTTGACTTTTTCGAACTTCGCAGTCGAATGAACGCAGCCCATGTTTTGATGATGGAGCGGATCAGGGCAAAGACTTCGACGGCGTCAATACGAAATCTTCGCGAAAAACTTGATTTCAATCAGCAGTTTAACTTCGAGGACCCGCTTTCGATAGAAGGGTTGGAGCGGTGTTTGCGCTATGTCGAATTCGACAATTACGTTGATCAGCTTTCAAGGGGGCGCCGCTTTGACACCTGGGTGACTGCGGTCAAGCTTCAAGGGGCCGAGTACCGTTTTGACATGAGTGACTTCGGCATGTTTCGGCGCGTGATTTCTGACATCGGTAAATGCATCGAAAAGACATCCAAGAAGGCAAACGCAGTATTCTCGTACCGGGGAAGTGGTATTTTCCTGGTTGTCACGCATGGACGCAATCGTATGAACCAACTGCCAACCGAAGAAGTCCTTAACCGAAAACTAAGAATGGTCCTGAGCAGCCGGCTTACCTCGTCGCATTTAAAGGTCGCGATGAGTCCGCCTGTGTCAATGCGGTCATTCTCGAAATCAGGCGCGATCTCAGCTTTGAACCTGGCATGCGAAAAAGTAAACGGCAGAGAGAGGGCAATGACCAAAAGCGTTACAGTACAATCCCACGTTCGTCCAAAAGAAGAACCCGTGCGCGAAGAACACATGACAGCAAGACTGTATGACACAGTTTTACGAGAGCTTTACGGCGACAACACCTATCTGAACGGAAAATAGCCGATAATCAGATAAAAACATGCTTTTTAAAGACTCTGCAGGATACCCACCCACCACGTCACGGCGCTCGTTCGGCTTCAAGCACGAGCGGGCCACTGGTGCGCATGGTGAATGTCAAAACCGGTTCGGGCATCTTCGCCTCACCCAATGAAAAATGAACGCGCCGCAAGAGCGACGCCATCAGAACCATGATCTCTGTCTCCGCGTATTGGGCACCAATGCAGATTCTGGGCCCATCACCGAATGGAATGTACTGGCCGCGCGGCAGAGTAGCCCCCAAAAACCGCTCTGGCCGATAGTGGTTCGGAGCCTCCCACAGTTTTTCATTCCTGTGCAGCGAATAGACAGGGAAAAACAGCGCGTCGCCCTTTTCAATCTTTACCCCCTTGATTTCGACGGCCTCCGCGGCATCCCTGGCGAAAAACGCGGCAGATGGGTAAAGGCGCAGTGTTTCTTTTACATGCGCACGCAGAAGTGGCATGGATTCAAGGTCAGAAAACTCGACCAAGCCTTCGGCGCGCACTGACCTGATTTCCCTACGAATTTTGTTCTGCATTTCGGGGTTCAGTGCTAACAGATAATATCCCCAAGCCAATGCATTGGCCGAGGTTTCGTGCCCTGCAACAACGAAGGTCAACAGATTGTCGACTGTAGTCTCTTCGTCTTCAAAGTCGGTTTTCAATGCCTCAATCATGAAGTCAAGAAAGTCTCGGGGTTCGCTCCGGTTTTCAAGCCGACGCTGCTCGATCACTTGCCGGGCAAGTTCGCGCATCTTGGTCACAGGTGCCTTGCTGGCCAGCCATTTCTTTCGCGGCAACCATTTCGGCAGGCCCATTAAATCGAACAGAGAGATATCTGAGATGTACTTGAAATACGCGATTAGCCCTACGCGGATTTGTTCAGAGCTGACTTCTTTGTTGCCTGAGAAAATCACCCGAGAGATGTTCGTCAAAGTCGATGCAGGGGCAACCTGGGATACATCCACAGGGCCTTCGTTTTCCACTAGCGACTCAGCGACCTCGGATCCGGTTTCCGCAAAGTAACGGGCAAGAGTCGGCAGGTTTCTGGCTGCAAACAAAGGGGAATACCGCCGCCGCTGCTGGCGCCATTTCTCACCTTCGGAAAGGATCAATCCGTTACCGACAGCCGATCCAATGATATCCTTGGTAAACTTGGCTTTCGGAAATGACCGCCCCTGCCCGACCAGCAATTCGGTGATCATTTCCGGGTCGCAGAAATAATGAATGTTCAACGGGCCGCGTACATAGGTCTCGCGCAGAGTTTCGGCTGGTATGACTTCGAGCATGTTTCGCCCTGCCGACCTTGCGAATTGAAGCAATGTCACCGGTTTTTCCGCAAGCCGCGCCGCAACCGGAGTGACGTCGAACTGCTTCATTTTCGTCATTCCAAACGCCGTCAAAACGCAGCTCCTCGGTGTATCTCAGCCTAACCTCGCCTCAATTTAGGTGGAAAATCGCCATATTAGCAACAAAATCATAGGCTTTTGGCTGCAATGTGGGCAGTTGCGCAACAATAATGTCACCCGCAGATCCTGCCTTAACTTAGCTGGAACTCAACAATTTGGTGATGAGCGTCTGGATTATTGCCAAACTGTGAACCCAATTCCGACCAACTGCGTCCTCATTGTTCCGCTATCGCAGTTCCAAGAGTGTCAGAAACGAAGATTTTAAAATGACGGCCATCGATCCAGGGCAGTTGGACCGGTCAACCGGCGAGCCGGAAAACCGGCTTCTGCAGAACATCAAGGACTACACTGCCATGAGCTTTGCGCTTTTGTGGCAGCGACAGGCTATTTTTCTGGCGACGACAATCCTGACCGGTTTCTTTTTCGACCCCATGAACGCATTTTTGTTCTATGGAACGATCCTGGTCTGCGAAGCACAGGACTTGATGCTTGCCAAACGTGTGCCGCGCCTAAAGCCGGACCAACACAAGGCCATCGCAATGATGGTCGCTTGGATCATCCTGAATACGATCCTAAGTTCATTTGCGATATGTGTTTATGCCATTTCAGTGGCTTTGAAACAGCCAACTGGCGGACATTTTACACCCCTGTTCTTCCTTTTCGCCGCAGCGTTGTTTGCAGCGATGAACAACCACCAGTTTGTCTGGGCGATGATTGTGCGCCTGACGATGTACGGTGTTTCGTTCATGGTGATTGTCGTAAGCGACATATGGATTGTGCGACCCGAGCTTTCCTCTGATCTTTGGTTGCAGTTTTTCACAGTCATTTTTGTCATGTACTTCCTGATCGACTGTTCCTTGGTGTTTCTCAAACTCTACCGCAGAAACCTGGAGCAGCTTGAAAAATTAAAAGAAGAACATGAGAGAACAAAAGCAGCGTTTGTTGCCAAATCTCAGTTCATTTCAACCGTCAGTCATGAACTGCGCACACCTCTGACCTCGATCAAAGGCTCGCTTGATCTGATCAATTCCGGCGCATTGGGTGAGGTTCCTGCCCCCATGCAAAACCTTGTTCAACTGGCAAGCAAAAACAGCGAACGCCTCGCTTCACTGATCAACGACGTGCTGGACATTCAGAAAATGGAAGCCGGAGAAATGAGCTACCGCGAGGGCACGATCGACGTACACGAACTGATCCGCGAAGCAATTGCGTGTAACTTGGGATATGTCAGCGCTCATAACGTGGAAATCACCGAGGATATTCGCGGCAAGGACAAGGTCTTTATCAAGGGGGATGACTCGCGGCTGCTTCAAGTGTTGGCAAACATGATTTCCAACGCGGCCAAGTTTTCCTTTGAAGGCGGTACAGTCACCGTCGGCTGCGAAAAAATGGGGACGCATATACGAATTTTTGTAAGGGACCAAGGCGTCGGCATTCCAAAAGGCAGCCGGGGGAAGGTTTTCGACCGTTTCTCGCAGATCGACTCATCAGATGAACGGCACGCAGGTGGCACAGGGCTTGGGATGCATATCTCGAAGGAAATTGTCGAGCATTTTGGTGGCCGAATTGATTACCACAGCGTTCTTGGCAAAGGCTCGGTGTTCTTTATTGAGCTGCCCATCCTGAAAAGCAGCGCATCGGAGCCTAACGAGCCGGCGCGCGCCATGCAGATTGGCTAGGCGTCGCAGGCATCATCGTGCGGTTTTGGATATCCGCCAAAACGATCACGATTTCTTTGCGACAACATAGTGACTTGGGAGCATCCCGGATTGGCCCCCAGTCTCAACGATATCAAATCCCGCGTTCTTGATTTTTTGCTCGAGGGTTTCTGGGGTTATGAAGGACACAAACGGAGCCTTTCCAACAGCCTGCATCATCGGAACCGCGAGCTTGCTAAGCAAGGTGTATTTCCAGCCACCATGCGCAGGGGCGCATACGGTTTTCGAGATGAAAAAACCGCCCGGTTTAATCAGCGCGGCTATGGATGCAAGGGCGCGGTCAAGCTCGGGCAGAAGATGCAGCAAGTTATGCGCCAGCACGGCATCGTATGGTGCTTCGGCACTTGAATGATCAGAAACCTCCGCCACTTTGAACGTGACATTTTTCAAGCCTTCGCTTGCAAGCTTTTCGTTAGCAATCTCGATCATTCCCGGCGCAATGTCGGTGGCGGTGATGTGGGCAACATCTGGTGCGATCAGCAGGGCCGTCGACCCAGTGCCACAACCTATTTCCAACACGTTGTGCTCTGGTTTCAAATAGGATTTCGTACGCTCAAGTGTCTTGAGATACCCGTCCATGTCCCGGATCGGGCTGGACGCATATTTGCGAGAAATTTTGCTCCAGAATGCGGCGTCTTTGGGTAAGGCTCCCATTGTCAAACTCACTTATTCAAAATGCGGTGTGGGCGCGTCATACGCTGCCATGTGATTTAATGGAATTGCGTCTGTTTGCAGTAGTGATATGCATAAATGCATGAATTGGGGGGCGATCAACTTTGACTGGAACCAAGTGCGTTCGTTTTTGGCAACCGCCGAAAAGGGGTCTTTTTCTGCGGCCGCGCGTGTGCTTGAGCAATCCCAGCCAACCGTTGGCCGTCAGGTTGCTGCGTTAGAGCATTCACTTGGGGTGACACTGTTCGAACGTGTCGGCAAGTCGCTGAACCTTACCAGCGCTGGAGAGGAATTGCTGGTTCATGTTCGGGAAATGGCCGACGTCGCAAATCGGATTTCCATAACTGCGACGAGCCAGTCTAACACCATTGAGGGACAGGTCAGGATAACGGCATCCGACGTTATGTCCGTCTACCAACTGCCGCCCATCATCAAGCAAATACGCGAAATGGCTCCGCGCCTCGAAATCGATGTCGTTGCGGCCAACGACCTACGCGACATCCAGCGCCGCGAAGCGGATATCGCCATCCGACATGTTCGCCCGACACAACCGGACTTGATTGCAAAGCTGGTGGCCGAGGCAAACGCGCATTTCTATGCCGCCTCTTCTTACCTTGATCAGGTCGGGCGTCCGAAAACCGAAGAAGACCTCGCCAAGCTTGATTTTGTTGGTTTTGGGGATGTGACAACGATGATTGGCCTTCTCAACTCCGCCGGTATTCCTGTCACTGCGCAGAACTTTCGAACAGGATCGAAAACCGGGATCGTTGCTTGGGAATTGGTGCGCCACGGCTTGGGCATAAGCGTGATGGCGGACGATGTCGCCGCAATGACGCCCGGCGTTGAAAGGGTGCTTCCAAGTCGTGAACCCTTTAGATTTCCGATCTGGCTTACAACGCATTCTGAACTGCATACCGCACGGCGGATAAGACTGGTTTTCGACCATTTGGCCAAGCAATTGCGCAACTACGCACGATCACCCGACGATGGGTGTGGATACCCAAACTGATCTGCGTTCGACACGAACGGCTTCGGTTGCTGACCAGAGGTTGCGCAGTCCGTTGAAAAGGTCGGAGCCAACGGAAAATCAGTGAAAGCGGCAGTTTTCAGATCACGTCGAAGTCCGTCGGGTCAGTTCGTAAAGACATCAATCTCTCCAATGTTTTTCGCCCGAACGCGGAATTGGCTGCTAAACCGTTGCCTCTGGAACTCGCTTAACTCATCCCAAAACTCCCGGCTCAGCCGTATTCCACCCAACACGCCGTTTCCGTTTACGATGTCGTCAGAATGGACCTGCTCCAACCTTGCCGCCTTGTTAACCTCGGGACCAATCATCGTGAATTGGTGGCGTGTTGCCGAGCCGAAATCCCCGCTGACCACCAATCCCAGGTGCAACCCGATCCGCAATGACAAGGGCTCGTTCCCAATTCTGATTTTTTCAACATTTCGGGCCGCCTGCTCTGCTGCGTTGAGAGCTTCGGCGCAAATTGCTGTGGCACTGTTACTTTTGTCTTTCATGACCCAAAACGCCATCAACCCGTCACCGATAAACTTGTCTATGTGACCGCCAGCATCCAGAACCGGTGTCGTTTGTGCGTTGAAGAAACGTTGGACGACATCCGCAACCCGTTCCGGCGCTGTCTTCAACGTGAACCTGCTGAAATTTACCACATCCGAAAACCAGATGACCGCGCGCTCTACAACGTAGTCGGCCTGATGTGCGCTGCCTGACTGCATTCGGCGGCTCAAGGCGTATTGGTTTGTATAGGCATGAAGAATGCGTGTGTCGTCTGCCAGTTGACGGCCCAGAGAAGCCGTCTTTCTGGTGGCGTTCCGCAGCTTGATCGAGATGATCTTTGCGATGTTTCGCCAAATGACACCCGCTTCGGGATGTTCCTCGATTTTCGATTTGTCGATGATCAACACTTCGACGTTGCTTTCGTCGGCGACCAATTCATAAACGCGGCGATATCCGTTCCCTGCCAAATGCTGCTCGCCGATCACTTCATTTCGGCGCCTGACGAACAACGTCTGGTGGTTCAGCCTTACGGCAACCGAACCGGTTACGATAATCCAAAGGCATTCGGCCGGATCGCCGGGCTGGCAGATATTTTCACCTTCGGCATACCTGTATGGCCGCGGTTCCAGTGCCAGCGGTTCTTTCACATCGTCCACCAAACCGCAAAGAAACAGAGCTTCCTCATGATCTGAGTTGAGTTTCTTGATCCGGGTAATCGATGACTTGGCAGCCATTTCTTACGCTCCTCAACCGCTCTGCAGCTAATGAACTGCTCGGAAACAAAAGCGCGTCACCAACATGGGTTCAGCGGATTACGTGAACCGAGCACTTCGCATGATGAACGACCCTGTTTGCGGTGGTACCCAGGAATATGTCTTCGAAACCGGGTTTGTGCGAAGCCAGGATAATGCAATCGATGTCGTTTTCATTAGCAAAATCGACAATCGCCCTACCCGCATGCCCGGATATGAGATACGCCTTCGCACCGGGAAGCTCCTTGGCGTTTTGATTCAATTGCTCCTGAATCTCATGCCGCGTGTGCGCAAGAACGTCATTCGGAATCTGAGATGCCGCGTAAGCTGGGATCGGTTCTTGGACATGCACGACGGAAAAAACCGCGTCTGTATCAGCAAGCAGGCGCGCTGCTTGAAATGACGCCTGCGTGTCGTGGGCTTTGTCCAAAACAACCGGGACCAGGATATTTTTGTACATTTGAATAATTCCTTCCTGCTGCCGATGACTTCAGCCTGACTGGTGTGACAACAAAAGCCCTACACCGGTTCAGACTTTGAAGATTTACCGACTTTCTTTGCCGCCGTAGTAACGTCATCAACCGTTTTCTCGACTGCCTCCGCCTCGGTTTCAGCAACATAGGCGGCACATCGGGTCACGGTTTCGAACCATTCCTGAGCGTCCGCAACCAACCGTTCGGCTGAATTGCGCTGCCAATCCGCCATACTCTGCAAGGCTTTCGACGGGTCAGACGGGTTTGCGGATGACGCCGTGCGCGCTGCTTGCAGCGCAGAGCGAACGGCTTCGTGACGTCGTTCAAACCAGTGCTTGGCAAAAACCTCGGTCTCTTCAAGCATTTTTTCCTGCGCGTCCCAAAACTGTTCTATCTGCGCGCTGAACGCAGAACTGCCCAACGAGGGCGGCTGCATTTGCTTGAACACGTCGACAAGATTGGTCGGGTAACTTGTGCTGGGCTTCTTGTTTGACATCCTAAGTTACTCCTTATCCATTGAAAAAAACATTTTATCATACGCTACCTTGTTGCGCCTTGTCTCAGATCAGCGACCATTGTTATTTGCGTGCCTCGAAAGGACACGGGACGGGTCGGCTATCTTCATTTTCAAAAACTCCCCGCAGATGCGCGATTTTTGCTCCCACAATACGATGCACTACGACCTTTGCTTCACCATCCGTTAGCTCCGGAGAGTTTTGCACCGGGCGATCAAAAGATCGCCGTCACCCCAACATTGCTGTCAAACATCAAGGCTGGAAAAAGCGAACGTATCTAAAAATTAGCCTTGCAGACGCTGCAAGCATCTTGATTGACATAGATCAAAGCGATTAAAACATTCACATAGTGATATACGATTGTTTTAAAGTGATCTACGTTCGCTCAGCTATCCCCAAGCAAAAACAACGGCGAACGGAATTGCAAAAGCGTGGACGTTCCACCGTGGGGCTCGGCAGGAGTGGGTCCGGGCCCCTTTTTTGTTTACCGGCATGCTAATGGCTCATGCGTTAAGGCAAAAACGGCGCGGCGCGGCATTCTTCGGTGTCTTGAGCAACGAAAAGAAAAACGATTGCCAGCAAATTATCCTTATCAGACCGAGCAGCAACCGAAGATTACGTCTAATGAGCACGGGTGAAGCAACGGAACAAAAGCTAAAAAGGGCGCTTACGACTCCGATGCTTACGCTCTACGGGCTTGGGGTAACGGTTGGAGCGGGAATTTACGTGCTTGTTGGTGCAACGGCGCAAATAGCAGGGCCCTATGCTGCATTTTCGTTTGTTGTTGCTGCGCTTGTGGTGTCACTTACCGCGCTGTCCTATGCGGAACTGGCAACGCGCTATCCCGTCAGCGCAGGTGAGGCCGCCTATGTCGCTGCCGGATTCCAAAGGGACTGGATGGCGGTGGTTGTGGGCCTTGCGGTCGCGGCATCAGGAGTGATTTCCGCCTCTGCCATCGCGATTGGCGCCGCATCATACCTGCACGCGTTGACGGGTTTTGGAACACCCCTTCTGACCGTGGGCGTTGTTCTGATTATGGGACTGATCGCGCTATGGGGCATCACTGAATCCGTGTTCATTGCAGCCGTCATTACGGTCATCGAAATAGCCGGGCTTCTTTTTGTGATTGGTTGGGGCGTGTCGGAACACGACCCTCAGGGATATGCAGTCACTTCGATGATCCCACCGTTGGAGCCCGGCGCATGGAAAAGCATTTTCGCAGCCTCGCTTCTGGCATTTTTTGCATTCGTCGGCTTTGAAGACATGGCAAATGTCGCCGAAGAGGTAAAAGAGCCTACCCGCACAATTCCCAAAGCGATCTTGCTCACACTCGCGCTGGCCACGGTTCTGTATCTCGGCACGTCAATCACCGTTTTGAATGTTGTTCCTATCGATAGACTCGCAAACTCTGCGGCCCCTCTTGCATTGGTGTTCTCAGAGGCTCCCGAGACCATCAAAAAAGGCTTTTCCGCAGTCGCAATCGTGGCAACGGTCAATGGTGTCCTGATCCAGATGATAATGGCGTCTCGGGTGATCTATGGGCTTGCAGACAGGGGCCATCTGCCGAAAATCTTAGCAATTGTACCCAAAGCGACCCGCACGCCCGTCGTTGCGACGCTGTTGGTTGTCGCAACGATACTGCTACTGACCCAAACCCTTCCAATCGGGCTTTTGGCAGAACGCACGTCGCAGATCGTTCTGGGCGTGTTTGTTTTGGTCAACCTTTCGCTGATCCTTCTAAAGAGGGCTCCAGCCAAAGCCGAACAACACTTTGATGTGCCTCTTATTGTGCCCGTACTGGGTGTTTTGACCAGTTCACTGCTTTTCGCAGCCGGATTTCTCTGAGTAAATGCAACAGACTGCGACTTTAACCAAGCGACTTTAGGGCATATGAACACCGACCATTCTTCCATAGGCACGCAGGTTTCAGCCTGGTGGCACCGGACCTTTGTTGATCTGGCGCAGCAATTGCGGTGGTCTTACCTGCCGCCGTTGATGGTCTACTTTGCTGCAGGCGTTTCTGGCCTGACATCAGTCGTCGGTGCGTTTTTTCTGAAAGACTATCTAGATTTATCCGCGTCGTTTGTTGCCGGGCTGGCGTTTTGGGCCGGTCTTCCGTGGATACTAAAGATGCCACTGGGGCATGTGGTCGATCTGTTCTGGCGCTGGAAGTCCTTGTTGATCTTGCTGGGTGCTTCCTTGATTACACTGTCGCTCGTCATAATGTACGGGCTTGTGACCGCGCCGGCGCTTATGTCAGGCACCATGCCGTTGGAAGATTGGTATGTGGTCGCCCTGCTGCTGGCCCCCTCCGGCTATGCAATCCAGGATGTTGTCGCCGACGCCATGACGGTCGAAGCGGTTCCAAAGGTCGACCAGGATGGCCGCCCTTTTACACCTGAGGAAAGCCGCGCGCAGCACACGACCATGCAAACCTTGGGCAGAGTCGCAATAATCTCGGGGTTTGCCGCAGTTGCGGCGGTGAACATCTGGATATTCTCTGGTGCGGAAGAACTGCAAAATTCGGATCGGCTTGAGCTATATGGCCAAGTCTATCTGATCGCCCTGATCATCCCGCTGCTGTCGGTTAGCGGCGTTGTGCTGCACACGTTGATCCAGCGCCAGCGCCGCCTCCGGGGTCACCCAGCACACGGCGCCGAAAACGTCACAGAGGTCAAGTGGTCCATACTATTGGGCGGACTTGCGTTTGTTGCGCTCAGCATAACGTTGGGAACAGCGGAATTCGCATTTGCGCAAGAGACTATTTTTGTGGTGTCCCTAGCGGTCATCCTCTACCTCATGTCGCGCCTGCTAAAAGAGCTGGAGCCAGCACAGGCGAAAGCCCTGATTGGGACGGCAACGATCATATTCGTGTTCCGCGCCGTCCCCCTGCCCGGCCCCGGACTGACCTGGTTTGAAATTGACGAGTTGGGCTTTGATGAACAGTTCCTCGCAATCCTGGCCCTTTTGACATCCCTGCTTGCGTTGCTTGGCCTTTTCATCCTGAGGCCCTTCATGGCCAATCGTTCCATTGCCCATGTTGTCGTGGTCCTTACGATCGCTGCGGGTATCCTCGCCCTGCCCAACCTCGCGCTGTACTACGGCGTGCATGAATGGACGGCAGCCCGCACAGGCGGGATTGTCGATGCAAGATTCATCGCCATTCTTGATACGGCGGTGGAATCCCCGCTCGGGCAGATTGCGATGGTCCCAATGCTGGCGTGGATCGCGCGCAACGCCCCAACGCAGTTGAAAGCGACTTTCTTTGCGGTCATGGCATCGTTTACCAACATGGCCCTGTCGGCCAGTAGCCTCGGCACAAAATATCTGAACGAAATATTCGTGGTCACGCGTGAGGTGACAAACCCGGAAACCGGTGTCGTAACCTCAACCGCTGATTACAGTGAACTGGGCTACCTGTTGATCACAGTTGCCTTGATCTCTGTGATTGTACCGTTGGTCATGGTTTTGCTTGTCCAAAATTCTCGTTTCCATACGAGCGATTGACTACTGACCCTCCACCTCACCCAGCAGAGCAACGAGACCCGACACTGGTACACCGATATTCGAGCCGCCAAATTCCGGCAGAATCGCAGCATTGATTGCCACGACCTCACCCCTTCGGTTCAGAGCCGGCCCCCCACTGCCGCCAGTTGTGGTTTCGGCATCATAGACAACGGAACCCGGACTTGTTCGTGCGACGATTCCGCGGCTGGCAAGTGGTTGGATCTTGCCTTCGAAGGAAAGCCGGGATGCGATCGACCAGAAGTTTAGTGTTCCTTCCTTCTCAAGCGTTTGTAGGAATCCCGGCCCTGCTTGTGCGATCAAGGCCTTCAAACCCGTAGGATAGCCCATCAAGTAAACCTCTTCACCCGCACGCGGCGCGGCATCCGACAACGGCAATCCCAGCCCCTGAACACGGTTGGCATCCACTGACAAAAGGGCCAAATCAGCCGTTTCACTATACCTAACCAGTGTCGCCTCTATCGGCTCGGCTTCACCCGGCAGGTAGGCCAGTAAATTCAACATCTCCGCCTCAAGACCCGCAGCCTTAAGGGCTTTTTCGCGATCCGCCGAGGTCCAGGGCAAAGCGACATGTCGGTTTGTGACTATCAACGGTATACCCTCAAGCAGAAAACCGGTGCCCGTGAACTGGAACTCAGCAGGTTCCCCGGTTCCATCCGGTTCGATCCACGGTTGCCCGAACGGAGTTTGCAGCTTTTCTCCGTTCGGGCCCAAGACGTGCCGCAAAAGCTTACCACTCTCGATGTGGCGCAATCCGTACGCCCCTTGAATGAACGCAACGGACCGTGTCGAGGCAGTAATCACCCGGGTTGGTGCGCCCGCGCGTTGTTCCAGCGTCCCAAGCCGCTGTTCGGTCGAGATGATTTGATTTTCAAACGCGTTTCTCAGCGCATTCAGGTCTTCCGGTGTAAGCGCGTCCTCTCGGGTCTGCGCAAGCATGACGGCAACGGCTTCGATCTTGCGAGACTCCTCGTCGATACTTTCCGCCAACTTCTGGTCGTTTTGATAGAGAAGGAACACAAGTCCTGCGATCAGGAACAAGGCAGCAACGATCGTGATGCGGAACAGAATGGTGGTCTGCGATGCTAGCCGCCACCCACTGTCGCGCAGCGCACCGGACATCCGTTTTGCAAAGGGCCGTCTGCTGGATCGGGCATAGGCATACGCGTCACTCAGAATATCTTCGACGGTATGATGCGTGGGAAACAAGTGGTTGCATATTCTGTACCGGGTCATCGGACCTTTTTCGCCAAACTCGATCATGTCGCCATGTCCAAGGCGTTCTGACGAAACCAATCGCCCGTTGACCCATATCTTGTTACCAGAGAACGCGGTAATCGAATAGCCATCGCCAGCCCATTGCAGCGCGGCAACATCGTTGTCATGGGGCGGGTTGTCATCTTTCAACCGCAGGCTCAGCGCTCTGTTCTCACTAACCGAAACAGTCAGCGCATTGTCGACAAGCCAGATCACGTTTCCCCGTGACGGCCCCGTTAAACTTTCCAAAAAGGCGCGTACGTCACCGCCTTTGACGTCCTGTGGTGGTCTTATTCCATTTGCGTCCGGTTTCCGCATTCAAGTCCCCTGTCAAAGGCTACACTTGCACTTTATCACGCATTCAGGGTGTCTCGAATGCTCTGGTCGCAGCCTTTCAAATCCGGCTTTGGACAGCGCGACAGATGTCGCCCAATCGAAAGAAGGCCGCCCAATGGCCAGCCTTCTCTACGATCAAATGCCAGAGCATGAACACTACTTAGAAGAAACCTTGATCTTTCGACTTGGGTCCCGTGGTTCGGTTTTCGGCATGTTTATGTGCAGAACACCCTTGTCGAACGTCGCTGAAATCCCCTCGATGTCGACGTTATCCGGCAGTGTCATGGCACGCGAGAAACTGCCATAACTTCTCTCGCTCACACGCAGGTCGCCCGTTTCGTCATGCGCGATGTTCTTCTGACCGCGTAGTGTTAGTCGACGGTCCTTGATTTCGATTTCAACGTCATCTTCTGTGAGGCCCGGCAATTCGGCCGTCAGAATAATAGCGGTATCCATTTCCTGAACATCAATCGCAGGAGAAATCGCGCCCGTCATGTCCAGAGACGGAAACCCTGAGCGCTGCGCAGCTGTTTCAAGCGGCAGGAAAGGTGACCCGCCACCGAAGAACCGCGACATCATGGATTCCATTTCTCGCCGGAAATTGTCCGAGAGAGGATGCGTACCAGTAAAAAGTTGCGGGGTCTTTTTGTCTTCCAGCATTATCAAACCTCCTTCTTTGGTGCGACTTCACAGAGGCGATATTATGACTGAAGAAAAAGCCGTGGACCTTGATCTTGCTCAAGCCCACGCAGCAGGTTTTTTGATTACCTCGACCGCAGAGCGTGCCGGAAATTTTGTGGATAATGACTGACCGACAAATATAAATAAAAGGCCGACCAAAGAGGCCCAGATCAACGACAGTGGGCTTCCTGGCTTAGATAACTCAAAAGCAGGAACAGCCTAGTTTCAGCATATTGGAGCATATTTGATGAAATGGCCGTATCTGGTGCTGGTCTACATGGCGCTGATCCTGGCGCCGCTGGGGTTGTCTTGGTCCCTTGATTGGCCGCCGCGATCTTTTCATCAAGAACTTGCATCCGCGCTTGGAATGCTTGCGTATTCGATAATCTTAATGGAGTTCCTGCTATCCGGACGCTTTAGATTTATCTCTTCCGGTGTTGGTATGGACGTGACAATGCGGGTGCATCAGGTGATGGCGCGCACGGCGCTCGCGTTTGCGCTGTTACATCCGCTGCTGTATCAGGGCACACCCTCTGGCGGTCAACGCCCTTGGGACGTATCTTCGCAACTGACGATTACGACAGACTTTTTTGCGCTGGCTTCGGGGATCGGTGCCTATCTCTTGCTGTTCATACTCGTCATCTCGGCGATCGCGCGGAAGACACTTGATTACAAGTACGAAACCTGGCGTCTCTTGCATGGTATCGGGGCCTTGTTCCTTGCTTGTCTTTTGCTGCATCACACGGTTTATGCCGGTCGCTACGGCGGGCATCCGGCAGTGGCGTATCTATGGATCGCGATGACTGGCATTGCTGTGGGCACTTTGCTGTATGTCTATGTCGCCCATCCTTTGCTTCAAATGCGAAGGCCGTGGCGCGTGGTTTCGATCAATCGGCTGACGCCAAGGCAATGGGAACTAAAGGTCAGACCAGATGGTCACAATGGTTTAACGTTCGCTGCGGGCCAGTTCGCGTGGCTGAATGTCGGTCACAGCGCGTTTTCTCTGCACGAACATCCCTTTTCGATCAGTTCCGCCCCTGTGGATAGCCCTGCCATTTCTTTCGTTATAAAAGAGCTTGGCGATTTCACCCAAACGCTGGGACAGATTAAGCCGGGTACTTTAGCTTATCTTGATGGGCCGCACGGAAATCTCTGTGTGGATGATCGCCCTGAACGCGGCATTGTTCTTGTGGCAGGTGGCGTGGGCATAGCACCGTTGCTGAGCATATTGCGCCAAGTCCGTTCGAACGCAGATCAACGCGATATCAAATTGATTTACGGAAATCGTCTGGAAGAGCAGATTGTTTATCGGCAAGAACTGTCCAGGGAAGACACGGTTTTTGTTTTATCTGAACCGCCAGATAACTGGTGCGGGGAAACAGGCTGGATCGACGGCCCGCTTCTGGATCGCACGTTGTCTTCCGAACAGTTTGACAACTGGCTGTTCGTGCTCTGCGGGCCGAATGACATGATGGATGTTGTCGAAGATCACCTTATTGCCAGAGGCACTTCATCACAGCGGATTCTGTCTGAGAGGTTTGACTATGATTGATCCGCTAAGAAATCTGCCGGTACGTCGCAAGGTTGAGCTGTCAGTTTGGGTTGTAAATATCGTGGTTTGCGCCGCACTCCTGTGTTTTCCCCTCAGATAGTCAGCGACCTGTTGGATCATCGCCTGTTTCTGCGCAATGCGGTCGCGCAGCATGTTTAAATGCAAGGAGCGACGCATCGCTCCTTTGCCATGGTGACCGTGGCGGTTCAGGGTCAAGCCAACCCAAGTATCGCCCGGGCTTGTGCAGGTGTCGCGACCGGGCGTTCGTACTGCGCGCAGATGTTTGCAGTGCATTCGACCAGAGCGGCATTTGACGGGGCCAGAGTATTTCTGTCCATTCGGACGTTGTCTTCCAAACCTGTTCTGGCGTGCCCGCCCGAAGAGATCGCCCAATCGTTCAAAACGATCTGGTTTGGACCTATCCCTGCCGCGCACCACGGTGCTCCGGGGAACAACCTGTTCACCGTTTTGACGTAAAAATCGAACACGTCCCGATCAGCTGGCATCGCGTTTTTGACACCCATCACGAACTGTACATAAGGCGTATCCTTTATCTTTCCCTTTTTGTGCATCTCGGCAGCCATCAGGATATGGCTCAGGTCAAAGGCTTCGATCTCTGGCTTGACATCATACTCAATCATCTCAGCCGCGAGCCAATCAACAAGATCAGGCGGGTTTTCATAAACGCGCGTTGGGAAATTGTTCGATCCAACAGATAACGAGGCCATATCCGGCCGCAACGGCAGCATGCCACCACGTGTCTTGCCCGCGCCGGAACGCCCGCCTGTGGAAAACTGGATGATCATACCGGGGCAGTGCTTCTCCAGCCCTTCTTTCAGTCGGGCAAATTTCTCGGGATCGCTCGAGGGCGTTTCATCGTCGTTGCGCACATGGGCGTGGCAGATCGCAGCCCCTGCCTCGAACGCTTCCTGCGTGCTTTCGATTTGTTCTTCCACAGTTGTGGGAACGGCTGGATTGTCGGTCTTGGTGGGCACAGACCCCGTAATTGCCACACATATGATACACGGTTCCGCCATTTTACGCCTCTTTTGGTGCGAGTACAAAGTCGAACTCAACATCCCAATATGGCCCGTCAAAGCCAACCTCTTTTGACCGCGCCGGGTCATGGACGCGCTTGAATTCAGCGATGAGACTTTCTTTGACCCCAAATACCGCGTCAGAGTTAATGTATTCGTCGTCAGGATCAAAGATATGGGTCGTCAGATCATCAAACCCCTCTTTCGAGACGATATAGTGTAGATGCGCGGGCCGGTAGGTGTGCCGCCCAAGGCGATGCAAAAGGTCGGCTACCGGGCCGTCATCGGGGATCGAGTAGTTCTTGGGCCGAACAGCGCGGAACCAATAGGTCCCGTCCGCCCCGGTCGTAAAGACGCCGCGCAGGTTGAAATCTGGCTGGATACCCTTTTGCTGGACGTCGTAGAAACCGTCGTCATTGGCCTGCCAGACATCAATCTTGACGCCTTCCAGCGGATTGCCGTCCACATCGGTAACGCGCCCGCGAACGACCATGTCCTCGCCCTTCTGGTCAAGGCAGATATTGTGCCCCATCTCGTATTCCGGCGCGCCGCCCACATGGAAGGGGCCGAGCACGGTGTTCTCTGAGGCTCCGGTCGGACGGCGCGAGTTTACGGCGTCCACCAACATCGATACGCCCAGCACGTCAGAAAGCAGAATGTATTCCTGCCGCCAGTCATCGCACATGTGCCCCACCTTGGTCAGGAACATGATCGCCTCGAACCACTCCTCCTGTGTTGGTTCAATTTCTTTTACGGCTTCATGGAGCTTGCGGATAACAACCTCCATCACCTGTTTGAGCCGCTCGCTTTCCGCATTCTTGTTGCGCGCGGAAACAACCTCGGCCGAGTTTTCCTCGGTAAAGTATCCCAACTCATGCGTTTCCATAGTAACCTCCAAACCTGTGTAAGCTTGATCCGACTTCGCTCAGCGCGAAAGGACTGCGCTCAGCGCGCGTCTTAATTCGGCTTCGGCATCGGCGGGCAATTCTGCGGAGCGCCACGCAACGTGTTGATCGGGGCGGACCAGCAAACAGCCGGTATCTGAGATTTCGGATGCTCTTGCCCAATCCCCCGTATGGTCAACATAGGTTTGGCGCGGCCCAATGACATGGCACCGGATGGGCATCCCGAACTCAGCCGACACGGCCCGGGCTGCTGCCACCCACGCTTCGCCGCCTATGCCGGTGAAAATTGTGAACTCTCCGCGACCACACAGATCCAGCGTTGAATGCTTGTTGCCCGTGTCGTGATCAAAAACCCAAACATGCGGAATGCGCGCACCCGGCCATGTCGTCGGCTGATAATGCAGCTCGGCGTCTTTTTCGAAGCCGGGATCAGGTTGGCCGTCTTTTTCAACCGCGCAGGAATCGTAGCGCTGGTTCATTTCGACACCATGCGCATCAAATTCATACTTCTTGAACGCAATGGCCTCGCGGATCGCCTGCCGCTGGGCCTGTGCGTCGGGTGTTGAGCCCGTGCGTGCCTCCAGATTGCTTTGCATAACCTCCGGATCAACCCCTTCGGCCATTCCGAGCGCTTCAAAAATGGGTCCGAATTCGCCAATAGACTGGTTGGCCCGCGTGACAATCTGCTTGGCAACCGGCGCGCGTTCTTCGCTGTAGCTGTCCAGCAACTTTGCCCCGGCATGCCCTTTCAGGACAGCAGCCAGTTTCCACGCCAGGTTAAAGCTGTCCTGGATCGACGTGTTCGAGCCCAACCCGTTCGAGGGCGGGTGACGATGCGCAGCGTCTCCCATGATGAACACACGATCTTTCTGCATATGCGTGGCGTACATGTTGTTGACGGTCCACGTGTTGGCGCTGATCAGCTCGATCTCAAGCTCGGGATCACCAACAAGCTGGCGTGCAACCTGCGTTGCCATGGCCTCATCGACCTCGGGCGCTGGTTGATTGATATCATATCCCCAGACAATCAGCCACTCGTTCCACGGCCTGACCATCCGTACCAAACCCATGCCGATGCCGCCCACATTCGCGCCGGGTTGCATAACCCAGTAAAGCACCGACGGGCGATGCGCCACGTATTTGCTGAGGTCAGCACGGAACAGAATGTTCATCGACCCGCCGACACCCATCTGCCCCTCAAAGGGCAGACCCGCGTGTTCGGCGACCAGCGAGTTACCACCATCGGCGCCCACCAGGTATTTCGACCGCACCGTGAGGGTCTCGCCCGACAGGCGATCAAGACATGTGGTCGTGACACCGCCTTCATCCTGTTCGTGGCTCAGGTACTCGGTACTCATCCGTGCCTGCGTGCCACGGCGACAGGCAGTGCCGAACAGGATAGGTTCCATGAAGGTTTGCGGCAGGTCATTCATCATGGTCGGGCTGGACAACAGATGTTCAGCCTTCGAAAGCGGATGATTGCCCCAGCTTTTCATCCGCCCGATTTCTTCACCGGCCAGGCTTTCGCAGAACACGTTTTCGCCCATCAAATCCTGATGCGCGGCATGCATATAGGCCTCGGCTTCAACCTCGTGCCCGAGATCCCGCAAAACCTCCATCGTGCGTTGGTTGGTTATGTGCGCCCGCGGTGTATTGGCCAGCCAGCGATAGCGGTTGATGACCATATTCTCGATGCCATAGCTTGCCAGCAAAGCCGCCGTGGCTGATCCCGCCGGGCCAGTGCCAATGATCAAAACATCTGTTGTGATGGTGGCCATGTTGCGCTTCCTTCTATTTGTCAGTTTTTGATGTGTTGGCGCCGTCTTGCGGGTTGGTCAGCACAAGGCGACGGCGTACGGGGAACAGTTGCAGCCCGGTTTTTTCAGAGATCAGCCCCCACAGACCGCGCGGAGCAAAGAGCATGACCACGATCCCGATCAGCCCCAGAACCATGAGGTACCAAGAGCCGTAATCCGCCAGCAGACTTTGCAGGATAAAGAACACGAGGACGCCTAGGATCGGACCTTCGATTGTGCCGATCCCCCCGATTACGACGATGAAGATCACGTAAGCCGTCCAATCGGTGACCGAAAACGCGGCGTCGGGCGAAATGCGGACCTTTTGAACATAGATCAATGCCCCGGTCAGGCCGGTTCCCATTGCTGAGACAAGGTAGACCAGCCATTTCATCCGCGCCGCATCAACGCCAACCGATTTGGCGGCTTCGACATTATCGCGCACAGCAGCCAGCGCCAGACCACGTTTGGTTCGCAGCAGCCAATATATGCCGGCAATCGTGGCAATCACCAACCCAAGGGCCAACCAATATGTCAGGATATCCCGCGCAGCAGCCCCGCGGACATCAAAGGTGGCCTGTATCCAGTCGGTCGCCCACATCTCACGCGTTGCCGTGCGCGGCAGAGAGGTGCCGGTGCCGCCACCCAGCAGCTTCCATTGGGCGACCAGCAGGCGCATCACCTCGGCGATCACCCATGTGCCGATGGCAAAGTACGCCCCTTGCAGGCGGAAGGCGAAGAACGCCGTGGGAATGGCTACAATCAAGGCCGCAACTCCGCCCAGAAGGATCGCGGGAACCGGGTCCATGCCCCAAAGGATCACGCCACCGAACATGGCGTAAGCCCCCATGCCCACAAAGGCCTGCTGACCAACGGAGACAAGCCCACCATAGCCCGCAAGCAGGTTCCAGAACTGCGCCAGCACCAGCATCGTGAAGATGAAAAACAGGTCCTGGATCAGCCCCCTGCCGGCAAAGGCTGGAAGCATAATAAACACTGCGATCAAGACGACGCAGACTGCCCCGGCACTGTATGAGGCGCGCGTTTGCGTCCTGACGCGATACATCGGGATATCAGCCATCAGTCCACCGCCCTTGGAAACAGGCCCCTGGGTTTGATCAGAAGCACGATGAGAAAGGCCAGATGACCAGCCAGGATTTGCCATTCTGGATTGATCGCGGCACCCACTGTTTGCGCGACACCGATGATGACACCGCCCACAAGCGTACCCCACAGGCTGCCCAGCCCACCGATGATCACCGCTTCGAACGCATAGATCAGACGTGCTGGGCCGATATTGGGGTCGAAGTTCGCGCGCATTCCCAGATAGAGGGCCGCCAGCGTCACCACCAGCATCGCAATCGCGGTTGCGGTGGCAAATATGCGTTCCGGGCGGATTCCCATCAGACCGGCGGTAACGGCATCATCTGATGTTGCACGGAAGGCTCGGCCCAGTTCGGTGCGATAGAAAAGCTGGTTGAGGCCAACGATCACAAGAATTGCCGACGCAAAGGTTAGCAGCGGCAGCACACCCAGGTTCAAACCGCCTAGCTGAACCGAGGCCGTTGCGATCTCACCAGCTGGCAGCCGTTGGCTATCTGCCGAAAACCCTTCCAGCAAAGCGTTTTGCAAGACGACGGACAAGCCGAAGGTGACCAGCAAGGGCGGCAGGATATCAGGCCCAAGCACCCGGTTCAGAACATGCCGCTGCAAGGCCCAGCCGACGCCAAACATGATCGGTGCGGCGATGATCGCTGCCAGAAATGGGGAAAGTCCCAGCAGCGACACAAGCAGAAGGATCAGGTAAGCGGCGAAGATAATCAGGTCGCCGTGGGCTAGGTTGACCAGCCTCATGATCCCGAATACAAGGCTCAGCCCGGCGGCGAAAAGCGCATAAAGCCCGCCCAGCAGCACACCCTGAATGATGGTGTCGATCCAGATCATATGGTGGCTCCTCCAAAGTAAGCATCATGGATGGCCTCGCGGCTGAGCGTGTCCGCGGCCCCCTCAAGGGTGACACGGCCTTCCATCATGCAGTAGACGCGGTCCGAGACCTTCATCGCTTGCCCGATATCCTGTTCAACCACGATCAGGCTGGCCCCAGCGTCCTGAATGCGGGGCACGGCGGCGTAAATGTCCTTGATAACCACGGGGGCCAGTCCAAGGCTGATTTCGTCACAAAGCAGAACGCGCGGATTGCTCATCAGGGCACGACCAATCGCAACCATCTGCTGCTGACCACCCGACAGCGCGGTTCCCGGATGGTTTCGGCGCTCTTTCAAGATCGGGAACAGATCGTAGACTGTTTCAAGCGACCAATGTCCCGCGACTTTCCGGCCATAGGTTCCAATAAGCAGGTTTTCTTCGACACTCAGCGAAGGAAACAGCCGGCGGCCTTCGGGTACCATTGCAACACCGCGTGCCATGATCTCATCCGCGGTCAAATGGCCAATGGGCTGACCGTCAAACTGCACCTGATCGGTTTCATTGATCAAAACGCCTGAGATGGATCGCATCAGGGTCGATTTTCCCGCGCCATTCGCGCCGATGATTGCAACGGCCTCGCCCTCTTCCAGACGGATATCCACGCCGAACAAGGCCTGAAAATCCCCGTAAGAAGCCGTCAGCGCATGGGTTTCCAGCAAACTCATCAGACTTCGATCCCCAGATAGATTTCTTTGACTTCGCGGCTGTTCATGATCTCGTCCGGATCGCCCAGGCCAATTACCTTGCCGAAATCCAGAACCAGAAGCCGCTCGACCACGGATGTCAGCGCATGAAGGACATGCTCGATCCAGATGATCGTCACACCGCTTGCGTGCAGGCTTTTGATCGTATCGATCAGGGCAGTGCACTCGGCATCCGTCAGCCCACCGGCGATTTCATCCAAAAGCAGCAGCTTTGGACGGGTCGCCATCGCCCGCGCCAGTTCCAGACGCTTGCGTTGCAGCAGCCGAAGGCTACCTGCGGGGTCATTCGCCACCTCCGACATTTCTGTCTGTTCCAGAATTCGCACGCAGTCTTGTTCGACCTCGTGCTCTGACTTGCCCTGCCCGTGTGTTGCGGCAACAAGCAGGTTTTCAAAGACGGTCAAGTGATCGAAGGGCTGGGGAATTTGGAAAGAGCGCCCAATCCCAGACAGGCACCGCTGCATCGGCGGAACGCGGGTCACGTCAGCCCCATCGAAATGGATCGACCCTGCATCAGAGGTCAGGTTTCCGGTAATCAAATTAAACAGCGTCGATTTGCCGGCGCCATTGGGACCAATGATCCCAAGCGCCTGCCCCGCCGCGACGTCAAAACTGACGTCGTCTGCAACCGTCAAAGCTCCAAAGCTTTTCGAGACGTTTCTAAGCGAAAGAATTGTCATACCGGTAGTCCTGCCCCGGAAACCGGGGCTTTGGTTTTGAAATGATCAGGAGATTTCTTCCATGACGCCGGCTGTTGGAATCTCGGGCGCTGAAGAATTGTCGACGATCACAAGGTCGTAGCTGCCATCGTCAAGCAATCGCCACTGCCCACCGACCAACGGCGTTTTTGCGACGTTCTTCGCGGCAAAGGGTGGCAGTCCCGCGCCATCAAACGCGATCCGGCCAACGATCGACTCCAGTTGTGTTGCAGCGATTGCTTCCGCTACGGCGTCTCCGTCACCGGCGTCATCGACGCGGCCCATGACATTGGCTGCCATTTCGAACAGCGCATGCACAAAACCGATGGGTTGGGTCCATTGCCGGTTGGTGGCGGCCATGTAGCCTAGTGCCAATTCCGCCGAACTCGACCCCGTCAACGAGGAGGAGAATGGATGCGTCGGAGACCACCATACCTCGGAACTCAGGTTATTGCCTGCGGTGCCCAATGCCTCGACCGCTTGCGGAAACAGGATCGCCTTGCCGATGCTTGCGGCTTTAGGAGTAAACCCTTGCTGTTTGGCCTGGCTCCAGAACGTTGTGAAATCAGGCGGGATCGGAACGCCGGTTACGATTTCAACATTCGCCTGTCGGAAGGCGTTGATCTGGGCCGAGAAATCGTCGGTCAGGTTTTGATAGCGTCCCGGGTCCGTCAGGGTGTATCCCAGCTCGGACAACACAGGCGGGAAGCCAACATTTGGATCACCCCAGGCGTTGCCGTCGCCGTCGTTGGGGAACAGGCCGCCAACTTGCTTGTTGGTCTCCAACTGTCCCCACATTGCAGTGAAGACTGAAATCACATCTTCCAGACCCCAGAAGAAGTGATAGGCGTAGTAGAAGGGTTCCCAGCTTGACGGGTCACCGGGGTTGCCTTGCTGCCCGATGAACCAGGGCTGCCACGGGGCGACGGTTGAGATGCAGGGCATCTCTTCGGCCTCGCATGTCGCGGCGACCGGGTTGGTTGTTTCGGGCGTTGAGGCGACAAGCATCAGGTCAATCTCATCATCCACAATCAATTCACCCGCGACATCCGCGGCCCGGTTCGGGTTTGACTGGCTGTCTTTGACAATGACTTCAAAATTCGCGCCGGCCTCTGACGCGGCAAAGTTGTCCAGAATGAATTTGTCCGCCTCGGAAAATGCAGCCAGCGGCCCCGACTGAGGGCTGACATATCCAAGTTTGATTTTTGCCCCCTGCGCGATTGCAGGTGCGGCCAGTGCGCCAGCGGCAAGGCCAAGGCCGGTTGCAGCGCTGGATTGTAGCAGTTTGCGTCTTGTGATCATGTGTCCCTCCCTTGACACGGTGAACTCAAATGCCCGGAGCGTTTCCAGCCCAGGCGTTTTGCAGCAGCGCCCGCAACCCATCAGCGGTTATTGGCCGTGGGTTCCAATACGGGTTCCTGAGTGCAATCTCGGTCGCGCGATCCAAATCGGCTTCGGACATTCCAAGATCCTTCAAAGCCATTGGCGCGCCCATTTTCTTGGCAAAATCCCAAAGCGCCTGCCCCGGCTCACCACCATCCAGTATTTCCGAGACCGGCGTCAGCAGTTCAGGCACACCCACGGCGTTGTAAGCAATAGCATGCGGCAGAACGATTGCGTGGGTCTCGGCATGCGGCAAGTTGAAAGAGCCGCCCAGCGTGTGACAGAGCTTGTGATGCAGCGCCATTCCGACCTGACCAAGAACGGTGCCGCAAGCCCATGCCCCACGTTGCGTTTCTTCTCGCGCCGTTAGATCGCCTGGGTTTTCGACAACGTTTGGCAAGCCTTCGGCAAATGCTTTGAGACCATCAACGGCAAGTTCGGTCGTCTGATCCGTGCGGTCCTTGGCGTACAGCGCTTCGGCTGCGTGGGCCATGGCGTTCAAGGCGCTGGTCACGGTCATCGCGGGCGGCAGTGACGCGACAAGTTCGGGATCGTAAAGAATGACGCGCGGCAGAACCTTTGCATCTGTCAGGGTTGTCTTTACCCCACCCTCTGTCTGTCCAAGGATCGGGGTGGCCTCACTGCCGGCATAGGTTGTTGGTATCGCGATCTGCGGCAACCCGGTACGCAGGGCAATTGCCTTGCCTAAACCGATGGTCGAACCACCGCCAATTGAGACCAGGCTATCGGCTTGAATTGACAGGGCATGCTCAACCGCTTCTTCGGTCACGTCGACCGGTGTGTGCATCGTTGCGCGAGTGAAGAGGCCCGACGCACGATCACCAATCGCAGTCGCCAGTTCCATCGCCATATCCACCTGCTGAGGTGTCGAAAGCACGAGCGCCTTTTCAGACCCCAGCTCTGACAGCTCGGAACAAATGTCGTTACGCAAACCAACACCAAACCGGACCTTCTGACCATTGATGCTGGTGATGCCAAATGCCATTGAAGTTCTTCCTGACCTGCGCGGACTTATCGTGTTAGGGAAATCCTAGCAGGTTGCGAATTCACTCTTGATCGAATTTTGGACGATCAATATAACTTTGGGTTATGAAGCTCGACCCAAGACATCTTGAAATCCTTGCAGCTATTGTTGAATCCGGTGGGCTGACTGAAGGTGCCGCTTTGCTGGGAAAATCACAGCCAAGTGTTTCACGGAGTGTTTCCCTGCTGGAAGACCGCGTGGGCGAGCCCCTGTTCCTTGCCGCCCGCAGACCTCTACAGCCGACAGAACTTGGAGTTGCGCTGGCGCAGGAAGGCAAAAGGATCCTTGAGGCGGGCCGACACGCCGGCCGGCTGGTGGATGAGCATCGTCAAGGGCTGTCCGGCGCAGTCCGGGTTGCGGGCACGCCGATCTTCATGGATGGCGTTATCTCTAGTGTTATCGCAGAATTTCAGGCCGAGCATCCAAACATCCGGATCGATCAGTCATATGGCTACCCCGCCGAGCTGTTGTCCAAGATTTCCAGCGAAACGCTGGATGTGGCGATTCTTCCAATTCGGCCAGCCGACCTGTCAGAAGAGTATGAGTTCCGGCAAATCCTGCCCGGCAGAAACGTCATTGCCTGCCGTGTCGGTCATCCTTTGGCGCGCAAATCCGAAGTGAAGCTTGAGGACATCACCGAGTATTCCTGGATTGCTCCGCCAGCGAACAGCCCGCTGTTCCGCGACTTGAGGAACACGTTGGACGGCATAGGTGTGCGGGAACTAAAGATCAGTTTCACCGGAGGCTCGCTGAGTGCTGTTGTAAACGTTTTGGCGGGATCGGATTCACTGACAGTCCTGCCATTTTCGGTCGTTTTCATGATGCAACGGCAGAATATGATGACATTCCTACCAATAAAAATCGGGGACCCGGACCGCCATTTGGGATGTGTCATGCGTCGCGATCGCCGAATGTCGGCAACCTCAAACCGTTTTCTGGCTTTTGTCGAGCGGAAATTCGAACTGCTGGACCGTTTGATATGCAAGGCTTGATGCGCGTTTGCGTCAGCGTGTGCACCGCTGCCGGGTGGCAAAGGGTCTTTCAAATCGGGCAGATCGCGCGTTGAAAATGGAAGCAACAGCCATCCAGCAAGATGCCTTCTGTTCTCACCGTCAAATCGGGCTAATATCCCAAGTACCACCCCAGAACGCTCAAAAGCGTGTACAGAATCGCCCGCAACAAATACTCTAGTGTGATGCAACGCAACGACCTTTCACGTCAGAAAAAAACCGACCTTCCGGCTGCGCGCAAATCAACTGAAACAGAGATCAGCGATTTCCTGTATCAGACCAAACAGCTGGCCGCGATGCAGTCCGCATCGCCCGGGCGGATGATTTTTGCGCTGGATGCAACCATGAGCCGCCAACCGACGTGGGACATGGCCTGCGCCCTACAGGGCGAGATGTTTTCTGCCGCTGAGGCGGTCGGCAACCTATCTGTGCAGCTCGTCTATTTTCGCAGCAATCAGGAAGCTCGCGCCTCACGGTGGGTCAATGACGCAAACAGCTTGCGCGCGATGATGGAGAAAATAGATTGCCGGGGCGGTTTGACCCAGATTGCCAAAGTGTTGAAACATGCCAAGAAAATGGCCGAGCAAGAGCCTCTGACCGCTTTGGTATATGTCGGCGACTCAATGGAAGAAGACGTGGACAAGCTATGTGGGCTGGCCGGTGAATTGCGCCTGAACGGTGTTAAAGTGTTTGCTTTTCATGATGGCGCCGACCCAACAGCCGCAATCGCGTTCCGCGAAATCGCCCGGTTGACCGGGGGTGTCTACCTGCCGTTTAACGCAGGGTCGGCCGATGAATTGAAGGCGCTTCTTGTTGCGGTTGCCACATATGCGGCTGGCGGTCGAAAAGCGTTGGAGGCGCTTGACAACTCGCAGGCCAAACAACTTCTGTCAGATATGCGCTGATGCCTCCATTCCTGACCGTTGTCGCCAGTGCCGTCGGTTTAGCGTTTTTGCTGTGGGTTCTGATGAACGCGGCCCGCTCTATTCTAGGCAGCCGCGCGCAAAGGGCGGTGGGTTTTGCATTGATCGCGATTGGTGTGGCGCTGATAACCACCCGTGCTTTTGCGCTTGCAGTGCCACTCATAATCATGGGCGTCAGTTTGGTTCTGCTCAGAGGATCATCGCTGGGCCAAACCAGCAAAACGCGCACATCGCAGGTTCGCTCAGCGCGACTGGAAATGACGCTTGACCACCAGTCAGGAAAGATAGACGGGCGGATTCTGACCGGTAAACACGAGGGCCAGCTGCTTTCAGACCTCGACCTTACAGAACTGATGTATCTGCACGCGGCAATCGGTGATGATGATGAAACTGAGCGATTGCTTGAAGCTTACCTTGATAGTGCGCACCCCGATTGGCGCTCTTACACCCAAGAAGACAAACCCCCGAACTTGCACCCGCTAAGCAAAGAAGAGGCGTACCAGATTCTTGGCCTGAATGCGGGTGCCAGCGCCGAAGAAATCCGCGAGGCGTACAACCGGTTGATTAAACGCGTACACCCTGATCAAGGCGGCTCAGCTGCGTTGACTGCGCAAATTACCGAAGCAAGAAACATTCTGCTTGGCGACCATAATTAAGGGGTTTTCGCCTACTCAGAAGGTGCGGTGCCCAGCGCGTGGCCGGACGACCGTATGATATGCCGTGGATGCGCTTGGCGCGCATGTCCGAAGGATCACACCGTAAATAAAATTGGGATTCTTATTTTTCTTGAGTGTGGTACCCGCGGCCGGACTCGAACCGGCACGGCCTTTCGGCCCAGAGATTTTAAGTCTCTTGTGTCTACCATTCCACCACGCGGGCAAAGCGTGTCAGGCCTTAACCGGGCCTCAAAACTCACTACGGCCACAAGGCCTTAGAAACAATGGCTTCCCGAGAACGCGGCAGGAAATTAAGCCTGTTGCAGTCAGAGGTTTAGCCACATTTGATTGCCATCAACCCGGTTGAGCCGCTGACGTCAGAAACACTTACTGCCAACCAGTCCGATTGAAAAGCCGCTAAGTTGAATTGTTCCAATCCAACGGGCTGCAGCCACGAAAGGAGCACCTGCCACACTCGTGCTTCCGCCTGGTCGCAATTGCGAATTGAAACATGGCCTAGGGCGAAAAAAGTTGTGTCACAAGTCCTTTTCTACCCAAGCGCTGATCCGCCATCAGCCCTAATCATTCACTCGCTGGCAAGGGCTTGTTTCAGGGCAAAATAAGACGCCTTGGGTGTTCGTTTCAGGGTTTCGAAATCCACATCCACCAACCCAAAGCGCTTTTCATAGCCCAAGGCCCATTCGTAGTTGTCCAGCAAAGACCAGACAAAATAACCCTTGACCGGAACACCGTGGTCAAGCGCCGCCTGAACAGCAGACAGGTGCTGATCCAAATAGTCGATACGATCATCGTCCTGTTGACGCTGTGGGCTGGCCATACCGTTTTCCGTCACATAGATCGGCAGATCACCCGTATACTCTGTGGCCGTACGAAGCAGAAACCGAGACAAGGCCGCCGGATCAATCTCCCATCCCATCTGTGTTTTGGGCAGCGGGCCGGGAACCTCACGCAAGCTTGGCCATGGCGTTTCCGCAGGCGCGATCAGCTTGCGGGTGTAGTAGTTTATACCACACCAATCGACAGGAGCACCGATTGTATCGAAATCAGTCTGCCACCCATCCGGTAAATAGGGTTCAAGCCCTTCCAGAACTGTATCGGGATAGGACTTATTGAACACGCCGCCCAAAAAGAAACGGTTGTAAATACCGTCATAGCGTGCAGCCGCCTGTTGCGCCTGCGGGCTGTCGTCAGCCGGTTCGGCCCATTCCAGATTAAACACGGCGCCCAGATTGGACATGCCCATCCCCCGCATCACTTCGATCGCGCGGCCATGGGCCAGCAGGACATGGTGCATCGCACGGGCTGTCGCGCGAATATCGCGTAGGCCGGGGGCGTGGTGACCTTCAAAATGGCTCAGCCAACTGACACACCACGGCTCATTGATCGGAGCAACACTGAACATACGATCACCGATACGGCGCATGATGATTTCGGTGAAATCTGCAAACCAGCCGGCGATATCCCTGTTCCGCCAGCCCCCCAGATCAGCCAGCGGCGAAGGCAGCTCCCAATGATACAAGGTTGCACAGGGACGGATGCCGCACTCTAGCAAGGCATCCGTCAGCCGGTCGTAGAAGTCCAAACCTTCCTGATTGACCGGGCCGCGCCCTTCTGGCAGCACACGCGCCCAGCTGGTTGAAAAGCGATAGCAGTCGAAACCTGCCCCCTTTATCAGGTCCAGATCATCTTCGAACCGAGTGTAGTGGTCGCAGGCCACATCACCGTTTTCCGCGTTTACGACATTTCCGGGCGTGGCTGCGAAACTGTCCCAGTGGGTCATGCCAGCACCCCCCTGCCCATGTCCTTCGATCTGATAGGCCGAGGTTGCGACCCCAAACATGAAATCGTCTGGAAAATCACTTCGCTTATGCTTCATTTTACAACCTCTGCCGAACCGGACCTGTTGAGTTGCCGACCACAAGCTCTGCTTCAAGCAGGCATGACTTTGGCGGATCATCGGGTGCATTTATCCGCTCGATCAACATCTCAGCCGCAAGTTCGCCGGCACGGCGCACGGACGACCGTGTGGCAGTGAAAATCGGAACGTCCTGGCCGTTGCGCATGTAAGACAACTCATCATCATGCGCGATGACCGATATATCGCGGCCCATTTTCAACCCGTTTTCCTCTAACGCGCGGCGGACACCAACCGCCGAGATGATGGACGAGGCCAGAATGGCAGTGGGCGGGTCATCCAGTTTCAACATGTCACATACGGTCTGATACCCGTAAATCTCGGTCATCTCTGCGCTGCGCAGCAACGCCGGATCGGGTGTAACCCCTGCCCTTTGCAGCGCCGCCATGTAGCCGTTACGGCGACGTTGCGCAAAATCCATCTCTTCCAAGCCGTTGATCAACGCAATACGCCGATGCCCCAGATCAATCAGAAACTGCGTTGCCCGCTCGAAAGAACGTTGGTTGTTAACGTCGATCCAATCATAGGGTAAGTCCACACCGGTCGAGCGGCCATGCACGATAAACGGAACGCCCATATTCGACAGCACGGAAATACGTGGTTCGTTCACTTTGGGCCCCTGCAGAACAACGCCATCAACCGCACCGCGTGAAAAAAGGCTGCGATATGAATCCTCGATCGAGGTGTCCGGCGCGTGGGTAAACATCATATTGTAGTTTTTTTCGGCATAGGTCCGGGCAGCGCCCGCGACAAAGTCTCCAAAAATCGGGTTCACCATCTCGTGCCGTGACGACGTTGGAATCACGTGCCCGATCACCAGCGAACGCCCCGTCGCCAGCCCTTTGGCACGGATGTTTGGCCGGTATCCATGCTTGTCCGCCGCCGCCTGCACACGAGTGCGCGTACCCTCGTTCACCTCGGGATATCCGTTCAGTGCGCGGCTAACCGTGGTCTGCGACAAGCCGAGGATTTCAGAGAGCTGCTTGAGGTTCATGGCTTTCAAAGCGCCTTCAAATTTTTTGCCAATTACGTTTTCAATCCATTTTTAATCCACGTCAACCCGCCTTGACGCCTGTGCTAAACGTCAAAAAATAAACTTTCCTGTTCCCGATATTGACAGAAACCCGATGCTAGCGGATAAAGCTGGATATTCAAAGCGCTTTGAAAACCGAGTCTCAAAAGGCGCTCGAAAGTGATGGGAGGAGAAGTCATGAAACACTCGCTATACGCAGGTGCGGCCGTGTTTGCCTTGATGGCCGGTTCGGTTCAGGCACAAAGCGATCTGCTGCATGCGGTCGGGGACGGCAGTTTTGACTGGGATGGATACCAGGCCTTTGCAGATGCGCATGACCTGAGCGGAGAAGACCTGACTATTTTCGGGCCTTGGCTGGCGGGTGAAGGCGAAGCATTCGAAAATCTCGTCGCGTATTTCAATGCAGCGACGGGCGCGAATTCCAGCTATGTGGGATCGGACTCGCTGGAACAGCAAATCCTGATCGATGCCGCGGCAGGGTCGGCGCCAAACCTGACTGTGTTTCCCCAACCCGGCCTTGCCGCGAACATGGCAAAGAACGGATACCTGACCCCATTGGCCGAGGGATCGGCAGATTGGATTAAAGACAACTTTGCCGCCGGTCAGTCCTGGGTGGATCTTGGAACTTTTGAAAATGCCGAAGGCAACCAGGATTTCTACGGCTTCTTCTTCAACGTGAATGTCAAATCTCTGGTCTGGTACATCCCTGAAAACTTTGAAGATTTCGGATACGAAGTGCCTCAGACCATGGAAGAATTCAAGGCGCTGATGGATCAAATGGTTGCTGACGGCGAAACACCGCTTTGCGTTGGCCTTGCATCTGGTGGTGCGACCGGATGGCCCGCGACCGACTGGGTTGAGGATCTGATGCTGCGGACGCAACCCCCCGAGGTTTATGACCAATGGGTCTCGAACGAGATGAAGTTCGATGATCCGCGCGTCGTTGCAGCGATAGAAGAATACGGCAGCTTTACACGCAACGATGATTATGTTGTGGGCGATGCCGACGACACGGCCGCAATCGACTTCCGCGACAGTCCGAAAGGTCTGTTCGACAGCCCGCCTGCCTGCATGATGCACCGTCAGGCCTCGTTCATTCCGGCCTACTTCCCAGAAGGCACCGAGCTTGGGGTGGATGCCGACTTCTTCTACTTCCCGGCCTACGCAGAAAAAGACCTGGGGACACCGGTACTGGGGGCAGGCACGCTGTTCACCATCACCAATCCAAACCCCGCCGCCGAGGCGTTCATGGAATTCCTCAAGACCCCGTTTGCACATGAAATCATGATGTCTCAGGATGGTTTCCTGACCCCGCATCTGGGGGCAAATCCCGAAAACTATTCCAATGACACGCAACGCGGGCAAGGCGAAATCCTGACCAACGCCACCACGTTCCGTTTCGACGGGTCCGACCTGATGCCGGGCGCGGTTGGTGCAGGCACCTTCTGGACCGGAATGGTCGATTACTCGTCAGGCGCGAAAGACGCGGCCACTGTCGCTGGTGAAATCCAGTCCTCGTGGGACGCGGCAAAGTAACTGACGCGCGGGGCGGCCACCGCGTCGCCCCATTGCACAGCGAGTGAGGGAATCATGACACCGGCACTTCAAGGCCTGCTGACCATCGCCATCGGTGTGTTGGGTTGCGTGGGATATTTTTATCTGTCCAATCAGTTTCTCGACAAGGTTCTGTGCCCCCCACGCGGACCAAACGCGGGCCGCAACATCAACCGGGCGAACATGATCCGACCGTGGCTGTTCTTGTTCCCGGCGATAGCAGCGCTTGGGTTGTATCTGGCCTATCCGGTGGTTGAAACGCTGCGCCTGTCTCTGACTGAACGCGTCCCGGGCGGTGGATACCAATGGGTTGGCCTCGACAACTATGCGCAGATGGCGGCTGAGCCCAAGTTCTGGGAAGCGATGCGCAATAACATGCTCTGGCTCATCGTCGTCCCCGCAATGTCGACAGCGTTTGGCCTGCTGGTGGCGCAGCTAACGGACCGCATCAAGTGGGGTAACGTCGCGAAATCACTGATTTTCATGCCGATGGCGATTTCATTTGTGGGTGCCTCGGTCATATGGAAGCTGGTCTACGACTCACGCCCGGAAGCCGAGGATCAGATCGGCATTTTGAATGCTCTGTACCTGTTCTTTGGCGGTACCGACCCGCAGACATGGCTTACTATTCCGTTCTGGAACAGTTTCTTCCTGATGATCGTTCTGGTCTGGATTCAAACCGGCTTTGCCATGGTTATCTTGTCCGCCGCGCTGCGTGGTATCCCTGAAGAAACGATTGAGGCGGCAATCCTGGACGGCGCAAACCCGTTCCAGATTTTCTTTCGTATCAAGGTGCCTCAGATCAAGGCGACTATTCTGGTCGTGTGGACCACGATCACCATCACCGTGCTCAAGGTCTTTGACATCGTTTTCGCGATGACCAACGGCCAATGGGAAACGCAAGTTCTGGCTAATTACATGTATGACAAGCTGTTCCGCGCCAATGACTGGGGTGTCGGTTCGGCGTCGGCGATGGTGATCATGCTGCTGGTTACTCCGATTCTGATCTGGAACGTCCGGCAGGTCCGAAACGAAGGTTCGCCTTCTTTGGGTGGAGACTGATAAATGGATAGCTTTGCAGGTGAAAAACCAGCCCTGAGATGGGTTGTCCATGCCTCGGTTCTGTTTCTGGTGGTGTTGTGGGTGGTTCCGACGCTGGGGCTTTTGATCTCGTCCTTTCGAACGGCGGATCAGATCGCGACAAGCGGTTGGTGGCGTGCGCTATTCCCGTCCGAGCAGAACCTGACCCTGCGCAGCGCCGCGCCTGAGACACAGGTGCTGGAAGATGGTCTGTATGTCATTCAGGGCAAGCTGTTCGGCGACGATCAGACAGTCAAAGTCTCAAGATGGGGCATCAGTTCGCGTGAAATTGATGCCTTCACACCCGGTGAGACAGCCGAGCTTCGCCGCGGCGGGACAATCACTGTTGACGCGGACGGAAACTACCGGATGGAGAACACCGAGGAATTCACCGGCAATCGCGGCGCCCGGATTTTCGTGACCGCCGAGCTGCCGCCAGAGTTCACGTTCGACAATTACCAAACGGTTCTTTTCGACAAAGGCAGTTCTGACAGTATGGGCCGGGCGTTCTTCAGTACGTTGACCGTAACAATTCCAGCGACAATTATCCCGATCCTTGTTGCGGCTTTTGCCGCCTATGCCTTGGCGTGGATGGATTTTCCAGGCCGGGCGCTGCTGATCGCCGCAGTGGTGGGCCTGTTGGTCGTGCCGCTGCAACTGGCGTTGATCCCGCTACTCAAGTTCCACCTGAATATCGGGATCGGCAAGGGCTATCTGGGGGTCTGGCTGGCCCATACCGGTTTTGGGATGCCGTTGGCGATCTACTTGTTGCGAAACTACATGGCCGGGCTGCCCCGCGACCTGATCGAAAACGCGCGCGTCGATGGCGCGACCGAGTTCCAGATATTCACAAAGCTCATCCTTCCGCTCAGCTTTCCGGCGCTGGCATCTTTTGCAATCTTCCAATTCCTTTGGACATGGAATGATCTGCTGGTCGCCAAGGTGTTCCTGATCGATGCTACGGGCCAGACCACGGTCATGACAAACCGCATCGTCGAGTTGCTGGGCACTCGTGGCGGCAACTGGGAAATCCTGGCCACGGCGGCTTTCGTCTCAATCGCGGTGCCGCTGGTCGTCTTCTTTGCAATGCAGAAATACCTGGTCCGCGGACTGCTGGCCGGATCAGTCAAATAAAGGCGTGTTATGAACGTGCAGAACATCACAAAACAACAAGATGCAACCCAGGTTTCGCCCGACTGGTGGCGCGGTGGCGTTATCTATCAGATCTACCCTCGCAGCTTTCAAGACAGCACCGGCGACGGGATCGGGGACCTTAACGGGATTACGCAGCGCCTGCCCTACATCGCGTCGCTTGGGGTGGATGCGATCTGGATTTCGCCGTTCTTCAAGTCTCCGATGAAAGATTTCGGCTATGACGTCAGCGACTATCGCGCCATTGACCCAATGTTCGGCACGATGGAGGACTTTCGCACCCTACTGGATCAAGCCCATGCGCAGGGTCTGAAGGCGATGATCGACCTCGTTTTGTCGCATACATCGGACAAGCACCCCTGGTTCACCGAAAGCCGCGCCAACCGGGATAATCCCAAGTCAGACTGGTATGTATGGGCCGACCCGAAACCGGATGGAACTCCGCCCAACAACTGGCTTTCGATTTTTGGCGGGTCCGCGTGGCAGTGGGATACGCGGCGTCAGCAGTATTACCTTCACAATTTCCTTACATCCCAGCCCGATCTGAATTTTCACTGCGTCGATGTACAGGATGCGCTGCTGGACGTGGCGCGGTTCTGGCTGGACATGGGGGTGGACGGGTTCCGCCTGGATACGATCAACTTCTACTTTCACGACAGTCAGCTGCGCGACAACCCTGCCCTGCCCCTTGATCAGCGTAACGCCACGATCGCGCCGCAGGTAAACCCTTACAACCACCAGGACCACTTGTATTCCAAAAGTCAGCCAGAAAACATCGCGTTTCTTGAACGCCTGCGGGCTTTGACAGATCAATACGAAGGCCGCGCTTGCCTGGGTGAGGTTGGCGATGCCCAGCGCGGGCTGGAGCTTATGGGGCAATATACCAGCGGCGATAAACGGATGCATATGTGCTATGCCTTCGAGTTTCTGGAAAAACGCGCTTTGACCGCAGCTTATGCCAAACAGGTTTTCGATCAGCTTGAAGACAAGGCCGGCGATGCATGGCCCTGTTGGGCTTTTTCCAATCACGACGTTCAGCGCCACGGCACGCGGTGGGGACTGGACGATGCAGCCTTGCGCCAGTACGCGGTGTTGATGATGTGCCTGCGCGGCTCTGCCTGCCTGTATCAGGGTGAGGAACTGGGCCTGCCCGAGGCCGACGTGCCCTTCGAAAATCTGCAAGACCCTTATGGCATCGAATTCTGGCCCGAGTTCAAAGGCCGCGATGGTTGCCGCACGCCAATGGTCTGGGCGGCCCAGGACGAACACTCTGGTTTCAGCACTACCAACCCGTGGCTGCCGGTAAGCCAAACGCAAGCGGAACTTGCCGTGGACCGGTCCGAGCGGGACCACGATTCGATCCTGCACCACTATCGCCGCGCGATTGCCCTGCGTCATGCACATACGGCCCTGACATCGGGGGCGCAGGTTGACATGACCCAAACAGGTTCCGTGCTGACGTTCATACGCGAGGATGCGACCGAACAGGTATTCTGCGCGTTCAACCTTGGCCCTGACACAGCCGAGGTCGCGTTGCCGGAAGGCGATTGGCGCGTAATTGGCGAGGATTTGGGGGCTGTGGATGCGGTCGGAACCGCCGTTCTCAAGGCCGCACAATTCTGCTTGCTGACCAGGGAAAAGAGGTAAGCCATGTCGGAACTCAAGCTCACGGATGTGGCCAAGACCTATGGGTCGGTTGACGTGCTCAAGCATATCGATCTTGAGATTGATACCGGCGAACTGATCGTCTTCGTCGGGCCTTCGGGCTGCGGGAAATCCACCCTGCTACGTATGATTGCCGGGTTGGAAAAGATCTCGGGCGGAACGCTTGAGATTGAGGGGCAAGTCATGAACGACGTCCCCCCCGCCCAGCGCGGCATAGCGATGGTGTTTCAATCCTATGCTCTGTATCCGCACATGACTGTGCGCGAAAACATGGCCTTCGCGCTGAAGATCGCAAAAATGCCCAAGGCTGAGGTCGATGCCGCCGTCGACCGTGCCGCCAAAATTCTACAATTGGAACCCTTTCTGGACCGTCTTCCCAAGGCGCTGTCGGGCGGGCAGCGTCAGCGCGTCGCCATCGGACGGGCCATTGTACGCGACCCCAAGGTTTACTTGTTTGACGAACCCCTTTCTAACCTCGATGCCGCCCTGCGCGTTGCAACTCGTATCGAGATCGCGCGCCTGAAAGAAGCGATGCCCGACAGCACGATGATCTACGTCACCCACGACCAGGTAGAGGCCATGACGCTTGCCAGCCGTATCGTTGTTCTGGCCAATAAAGGGATCGCGCAAGTTGGCACGCCGCTTGAACTGTATGAAACACCCGATAACGAATTTGTAGCACAGTTCATTGGCTCACCCGCGATGAACTTACTTCCGGGCGTGATCTCCAAGACAGGGGAACAGACCGCGGTCACACTTGAGGCAGGCGGAACAGCCATTTCCTCCATTGCAACCGACCCCGACCAAATGGGCCTATCGGTAAATATCGGTGTGCGGCCCGAGGATTTCTTTGTCGACGACGCATCTGGATTTCTGGAAGGGACTGTCGACTTCATTGAAGCCTTGGGGGAAGTCACCTTGTTGTATTTCGCAAGTGAGCCTGGGTCGGACGGGATTGTGGCAAAGTTTCCAGGCATCGGAAAAAATCTGCGGGGTCAGACCCTTAGACTAAATGCCGACCCTGCCAAAGTGCACCTGTTTCACAATGGACTGTCGATAAGAAAGAGGTAACAGAGCCCTGTCGCTGCACCAGACACGGGACCTTGTGTTGCTTCATAGCCCGTAATCAACTGTTGCGGATAGACAGGCTGAGGTGATCTCTCAACAAGTCCCGCCAGCAGGATCTTTGATGGTCTGTGCGTATATTCCTGCAAGCCAGTGCTGAGGCACGATCAGCGCGTGTTTCGTCCTTCTTTAGCGGCCCAAAATGCACCTTCCGCGCAGCAATCTCTGCGCGTTGTATCGCGATCCATTCTTCTGCGGTTTATACAGTTCAAATCAGCTGCAACTCACTACCGAGTCCACGCCCATACTCTTGGAGCAGTCACCACATGTTCAACATTGGGTAACTGAAAAGGGGTACGCCACAACGCGACGAACGCACGCGCCGGTTTCTTTCAAAACAAGCGCACAAAATGTCACGGCAGGGGTTGTAGGGTCGAAAAAAACTCGCTAAACGCGGCGGCACTGGAAATGACGGAAATCACGTCGCCCATGTGCTGACCTAAATGCAGGTGGACATGGGCAGAATTCCGATAAAACCAGTGCAAACAACGGTGCCCCTATAGCTCAGCTGGTAGAGCAACTGATTTGTAATCAGTAGGTCCGCGGTTCGAGTCCGTGTGGGGGCACCATTAAATTACATTAAATCAACAACTTAAAGGCACACGCAGCTTGCGTTTATTGTAAGCTCGAGTTGTAAACACCAATACATCACATTTGGCCTCAGTCGAGCTGGGAATCGCTGTTTGCGGAGGCTTTCTGGGCGTTCATTTGGACGGCCTGCAATCTCCTATTAAGTGGCTGAAAATCAGAAAAAATCTGGTTTGTTGACCAAATTTTTGGGGCTGGAAGCATATATAGATCAGACGTGATCGTTGATGAGGTCATGTTTGTCTTGGAAGGCGCAACGTCGCAGCGCACAGTCCCTTTTCTAAGTTCACCGCCATTTGGCTTCAAAGTGTCGCTGTGATGATCGGGGAGGCTGCGGATTTATTTTGTTTAGGGACCCTTACCATCATGAAAACAACTAACCAGATGTCCTCTATCCGACACGACCGGCCTCGACCTAACGACAAATGGCATATGGATAAGGTCGTCCGATCAATGGCGTGAAACACTGGGTGTGGAAGGCAATCGATGCCAATGGAGATGTACTCGACATTCTGAGCCAGCCTCGCCGCAATGCCAAAGCCGCACGGCGTCTCTTGGGTCGGCTGGTCGCCACCTACAGCAATCCGCGTGTTGTGATCACCGATAAGCTGCGCAGCTATACGAAACCGATCAAGGCTATCACGCCGGGTACCGACCATCGTGCGCACAAGGGCCCCAACAATCGGAGCGCAGAATCTCATCGGACGACGCGAATGCGGAAAAAGATCATGGGCCGGTTCAAGTCATCAAACCGAGCGTAACGATTCCTTGCCGCCCACGGTCAGATCAACACAATCTTCAGAACCCGCCGATATCGCCTTCCCGCTCTGTCCTACCGCCGCGCGAGAACTGACGCACTCGACCTTTGGAACGCTTACGCTGCCCAGCTGTCAGTCTGATTTCACGTTTATTGAAACCAATCCGTGCAATATGGTCCCCTGCCCCGGATCCGCCTCAGCGATGCTCGCGGATATCCGCGCTGAACAATCGCGTCGCCAGAAGTTCCTCGGAATCACGCTGGTCGAAGGCGGCGTTCAGGGCAGCCTCATAGTCGGCGGATGCCCGATTGAACACTTCGCGCCCAGTGTCAGTAAGCACGGCATAAATGCCTCTTTTGTCATCGGGACATGGGTCGCGCGCCACGAGTTGACGGCGTTCGAGCCGCTCCACCATACGGGAGACTGAACTCTGGTTCAGGCGAAGCTGGGAGGCGAGTTCCTGAAGGCGTAGTTCGGATGTCGGCGACATGGAAAGCGCCCGCAGAGCACGATATTCTGAGAGGCCAAGACCATGGCCGGACTGCAGAGCAGCGGCCAACTCGGACTCAATCTCTGCGATCTGATGGATCAGCCGTTCCCAAAGTTCTCTCTTGCGGGACATCGTGAAGCAACACTCCTCTTATCGATCTCGGTGGATGTATGTCCATGCAAATTCGAACCAAGCCTATCGTCGCGATGTTCGCAAGGCGTGGAACTCCTCGAACGGCGCGATCGCTCCCGGCACCTCCAGCCTGCCGACAGAGGGCGTGTGCCAAGTCTGCGGGTCCTGAGCGAAGAGCGAGTAGGTGAACCGATAATCAAATCCCATTCCGGCGGCTTCGTCGCGATCCACGGCATAATGGATCTCGGCGATTCCGGCGTGGAGCGCGTTCATGTAGCACATGGCGCAGGGTTCTCCGGAGGCCAGTAGAACGGCACCCGGCAGATAGGAGGTCCGTTTCGCCCGGCAGGCGTCGCGGATGGCCTCGACCTCGGCATGTGCCGTGGGATCATTCATCGCAGTGACGGTATTGGTCCCTCGCCCAAGAACTGTCCCGTCCCGGTCAACAACCATGGCGGTGAACGGAATGCCGCCCGCCTTCACGTGCTGTGTCGAATGGGCGATGGTTTCTTTCATAAGGCGCACGAGGCGCGTCTTCGCATCTTCAGTCATACTGTGTTCCCATTTGTTGGTGGCGCGCCGTGATCAATAGGCGGCGCGCCCGAATCGGCGTCAGCCGATGCAACCCATGGCTCTCTGTATCCTTGGACTATGGCGAGCTTTAGCCATATCACCCCGAGGATGATGACAGCCAGCCAAATAGCTTGAGTGAGCGCAAGCGACGGATCGAGCCGCACGTTTGCAAGATAAGCCACCCCGACAGAGCCGATCCCGACATCAATCTTCTTTAGCGTTGCGTTGAGGAAGTCGAGCGTCTGAAGGAGTGCCGAGGTATAGCCAAGACACGTTCATTCTCCGGCTAAAGGTTGCTGGTCGCATCAGGGTGCCGCATCCAGTTCGAGATCATGAATCGCGATCGTCAGGTCCTTTACCGATGGCGTGCCGCGGAATATTCGGCGGCCGATAACGATGGTCGGAACGGACGTGATTTCCATATCGTCTTGGGCGTGTCTCAGAGCTTCGCGATGGCGCTCTGTGTATGTGCCGTTCTCCAGTGCTTTTCTGGCGGCATCGGGATCGAGACCAGCATCGGCCGCCAGATCGATCAGGACATCCTTGTCGCCGATATCGCGATCTTCCTGGAAGAAGGCTCGCAACACGCGCATGGAATAGGCATGCGCCCTATCAGCATCCTTGGCCATCTCAAGAAGTTCGAACGCTTTTGCCGTCCTGGGTTGCGGTGAGATGGATGGAAGCTTGATTGGGACCCCAAGCTGTTCGGCCATGGGGTAAACCGATTGCTCCCAGATCGCGGGCAAGTAAGGGTCTTCCGGGCGAAGTGTTGGAACGGGATCGGGCCTTAGCTCGAACGCGCGCCATTCTATATGGATGTCCCGCTCCCCGATCACTTCGGAAAGCCGTGACTCCGCCAGAAGACAGAAAGGGCATACGTAGTCTGAATAGACTGTGATGGAGTTCACTAGAGGTCTTCCCTATGTTTGTGCGTGCGCATGCAAATAGATAGATCTATGCCGGTGATCAATCCTGCATGCACATGCAAATAAGTCACATCGCGGTGATAACGATCAGCGCTGCAAGTTGATTGCATGCATATGGTGATCAGGGGGCCTGTTCCGGTGGGGGGTACGCTAAGCAGAACCCGCCAGGCCCTGGCGTTTTATGTAATAGCCCCAGCGGAACTGGCCCCAGAAATTGAGTATCGCCATCACAAGGGGTTAAACAACCGCTCCGAGGCCTCACACAGACATACGCAACGGCGAGAGAAAACAGTGAGCCGGTTTTAGTCGTCTGGTCAGGCTTGAAGGTTCTTGTCGGTCTACGATAAAACCGCCGCACGGTTCCGCCGACAACGCCACCGTCTTTCTGCCCGTTCCCAGGGCCACGCCCGAACCGATGCCTTCGTGCTTTGGACCGAGCATGCAAAGGTCTTGGCCGCTTCTAACCAGCACTCTACCCCGCTCTTGCCCGGCGCAAAACAGCCTGACAATGCCCACTGACGGCAAAGCGTGCGAATTTCAGCAACGGATCGTTAGAGTCTTGTTGATTTCAGCAACAGCCTCCTGCCGCTAAGATCGAAGACAGTTGATGTGGGAGGAACAGATGACACATTTGACGCGTAGAAATTTTGTAAAGACAGGGGCCACTGCGCTTGTGAGTGGCATGGTCAGCGCGCCATTCTTGAGCAGTGGTGCAAGAGCGGCCGAGCCGATTACTGTCGGTGGCATCCATGACACAAGCGGCATTCTGGATATTCTTGGCAAGCCCATGGCGCAACTCGCGCGGTTTGCCGTGCATGAGATCAACCAGGCCGGAGGTCTGTTAGGCCGGCCGCTTGAACTGGTTGAGTATGATCCCCAGTCCAACATGCAACTCTATGGCCAACTGGCCCAAAAGCTGGCGCTTCAGGACAGGGTCAGTGTTGTTCACGGCGGAATTACCAGTTCCAGCCGAGAGGTCATTCGCCCGGTCCTTCGCCGCTTCGAAACTCTGTATTTCTACAACACGCTTTACGAAGGCGGAGTTTGCGACCGCAACCAGTTCGCAATCGGGACAATGCCCGATCAGACTGTGGCGAACCTGATGCGTTATGTCATGAAAACGCATGGAAAACGCGTCTACGTTCTGGCTGCGGACTACAATTTTGGTCAGATCAGCGCAAATTGGGTGAAAAAATACGTCACCGAGAACGGTGGGGAAGTCATAGAAACCGAGTACTTCCCGCTTGATTTTGGCAATTTCGGCCCGACAATTTCCAAGATTCAGGCGTCCAAGCCGGATGCGGTTATCTCAATCCTGGTGGGTGCGACCCATCTTGGATTCTATCGTCAGTGGGCTGCGGCCGAAATGCTGTCTCGCATACCTTTGGCGTCAACGACGTTCGGCGCTGGTGGCGTCGATATCCAACAATTGGAGACACGGGAAACGGATGGCATCATCAATGCCGCAACATATGTTTCCGGAATCCAATCCAAGGCCAATCAGGATTTCCTTACGCGGCTGAACGCGTTCTATGGGAATGATGCTCCGTTCATGTCGGAACTGCCCTGCACAACATACGAAGGCATGATGCTTTGGGCAAAAGGGGTAGAGGCGGCAGGGTCCCTGGACAGGATGAAAGTGATTGAAGCGCTTGAAAGCGGTCTCAGCTTTGACGGGCCGTCCGGCCGCGTTTCAATAGATCCAGCAACGCATCATACCATCCGTGATGTTCACATCTCGGAACTGTCGGACCGGAAATGGACGGTTTTGGAGACAACACAGCAGGTGCCGCCAACGGCCACGCAAGAAGTCTGCGATTTGAGCGCAGACCCAGACGCCAACTTTCAGCACAAGCTGTAGACCCACGTCACCATAACTTTTCAGGGCGGAGTGTTCGGCCGCTCTGCCCGAAAAACTTTTCGAATGTATCCGGGAAACCGCCGGGTGCATTCAGGGAGGAACCAATGGACTATTTAGCTGTCGTCGCGATTGAACTGTCTACTGCGATCGCCACGCTCGTGTTAATCGCGGCAGGGCTCGCAATTATCTTCGGTATGATGCGTGTAATCAATGTCGCACATGGCGAATTCATGATGCTGGGCGCCTATGCGACGCTGATGGCGTATACAGCCGGCCTCAATCTATGGATATCGGTGTTCATTGTCGCACCGCTGGTGGCTGGCATTTGGGGGGCCATTGTTGAGTTCCTGCTCATCCGGCGGCTCTATGGCCGCGTCGCGGATACGCTTTTGGCAACCTGGGGCCTTAGCCTGTTCATGATTGGCGCTGTTACCAGCATTTTTGGCAATACATCGAAAGGTATTCCGACACCACTCGGGGCAGTCAATATCGGGCAGTATTCTATCTCGGCCTATTCTCTGGTTCTTGTATTGTCGGCGGTGGCCGTTCTGATGGCCACGTGGCTTGTATTGAACAAATCGCGTCTCGGAACGGTCGTTCGGGCAACGATCCAAAACCCGGATATGGCAGAGGCGTTGGGCGTCGATCACCGAAAGGTTTATTCGCGTACGTTTGCTACCGGCGCAGCAGTTGCCGGGCTGGCTGGGGGCGTTCTTGCCCCGATTTCCGGCGTCGTGCCAACGATGGGGGCTGCGTTCATCGCAAAAGCTTTCATTACAGTCATCAGCGGCGGCGCTGCAATCGTAGCAGGCACGCTCAGTGCATCCGTCGTGTTTGGCGGCATTAGTCAGGCCGTCACTTTCGTATCCGGAGCCGTTTGGGGCGAAGCCATGGTGCTGTTCGTTGCAGTGGTCATTCTGCGTGTCATGCCCGGCGGCTTCAGTGAGTTTCTGAAAGGAAAAAGGTCATGAATGCGAACCGCAATAGATCAACGGTCTCGGTAGCATCCATCGTTGTCATCGCGAGTGTGGCGGCAGTGTTTGTACCCAGTATGCTGCCAATGTTCCAAGCCATACAGATGACACAGTTTGTGGCCCTGTCCTTTCTAGCCCTGAGCCTTGCCTATGTTTGGGGGCACGGTGGGATCATGTGCTTTGGGCAGGCAATGTTCTTTGGCATCGGTGGCTACGCCTATGCGATTGCAACGATCAACGGCTTGGAAAGCACGATAAGCCTGCTGATTTCAGCCGCTGCATCCGCATTTTTCGCCCTGGCCCTTGGATACTTTATGTTCTTCGGACGGCTCAGGGCGGACATCGTCTCGATTGTTACACTGGTCGTGTCCCTTATCTTCTACAAACTGCTGGGCAACAGCAGCGGTGCAAGTCTGCAAATCGGTCAAGCCAGCTTGGGTGGCTATAACGGTATTCCTGGAATTCCTCCGTTGAACGTTCCGTTTGACAGCACGTCCTTTCTAGCCCCATCCGAAACGCTTACCTTCAGCGCGTTGCTGCTTATCTTGTGCTATTTGTTTCTTGCGCAGTTGAACTGGCGGAAATTCGGGCGCGTCACGCATGCTACTCAGCAAAACCCGCTGCGCGCTCAGCTGCTTGGCTACGATACGCGACGCCAGTTGATGTATGTCTTTGCCATCGGAGCGGCAGTCGCTGGATTGGGCGGAGGCCTGTTTGCAGCATACCAGAACTTCATCGATCCCAACGTGTTCGCCCTGCCCATGTCGTCCCAAGCTTTGGTTTGGGTTATGCTGGGCGGTCGCGGTACTTTGTTGGGGCCGATTATCGCAACCTGGGCGCTTCAGTACTTGACGCTGCAACTCGCCGGTCAAAAAGCGATCGGTCCCAATATTGCACTTGGCGTTATCATGATGGCTGCGGTTCTTGCATTCCCCAAGGGTCTGGCTGCCCTCAACAACATATCGCTGGATTTCTGGAGAAAAGATCAGAAGAAGGAGGAGAAGGCATGAACACGCTCCTGCAAACAAAGAATCTGACGAAAAGCTTCGGCGGCGTCGTTGCGTTGGATAACGTCGACTTCTCGATCAAACCCAAGGAGCTCAGATGTATAATCGGCCCGAATGGTGCAGGTAAAAGCACTTTCTTCCGATGCCTGACAGGCCAGCACATTCCCACAACGGGCAATGTCTTCTTCAAAGGGCGTGAAATCACCGGAAGACAGATGCATGAGATTTCAGGTTGCGGAATAGGGACCAAGACCCAAGTCCCGAATCTGTTTGACGACATGACAGTGTATGAAAACCTTTGGCTGTCCGCTTCTAGCAACGCATCGAGAAACGAAGCACAGGACCGAATATCCGAAGCTGCGCGGCTTACACGGACAGAGTCACTCCTTGATGAATTTCCCAAAAATCTGGCGCATGGACTTCGCCAGCGTGCTGAACTGGCGATGGTTATCTCAGCAGCGCCTGATCTGGTGCTGCTGGATGAACCCGCCGCCGGGCTTACACATGCCGAAACACGTCAATTGGCCAAAATCATTCAGGCAGTGAATGAGAAATCGGCCGTCGTAATCGTGGAACATGACATGCAATTTGTGCGTGAGATTGCGGACAAGATTACAGTCCTCTGCCAGGGTGCCATCCTGATCGAGGGCTCTGCGGAAACCGTACTTTCGGATACTCGCGTGCGTGAAGTTTATCTTGGCAGAAAGGCGGCTTGATAATGGTTGGGCCTCATAAACTCATCAGCGTCCAAAACACCGAGACAGGATACGGGTCAATAAAAGTGCTGAACCGACTGTCGCTAAACGTGCAAGAGGGCGAATTTCTGGGCATTCTTGGACACAACGGAATGGGCAAGAGCACTTTGATCCGCTTGATCATGGGTTATCTTCCGGCGTGGAGCGGCTCCGTGCACTTTCGGGGGAAGGATATCACGCGCCTGTCAATCCATGAGCGGGCTTTGCTTGGGTTGGGATATGTTCCGCAAGGCCGGCAAATCTTTCCGGATTTGACCGTTGAGGAAAACCTTCTCATGGGCCTTCAGTGCAATATCAAAAGCAAATGCAAAACTGATGTCGACAAAATTCTCGACTATTTCCCCCGGCTTTCCAGGCTTCTGGATCGAAACGGTGGAGTTCTGTCTGGTGGGGAGCAGCAATTGCTTGCTCTGGCGCGATGCCTGATCGGTGATCCCGCTGTTGTACTGTTGGATGAACCTACGGAGGGCATTCAACCGAATATCCTCGACGAAATCGTAGACACCTTGCTGCGCTTTAAAAAAGAGCGGTCCCTTTCGCTTGTACTGGTTGAGCAGAACCTGGATTTTATCTTAGATCTTTCGGAAAGAGTGGTTACGCTGGAAAGCGGACGCATAACCGGCGCGATGGATCCGAAACGGTTGCAAGACCCCAGTGTTGTTCAGGAATATGTAGGGCTTTGCTAACAATTTTCGCCGCGAAAGAAGTTTCGTGGCGAACTTTTTACTATTTCCTAATGCAGCAGGTTGGATTGCTCATTCAGGTAGTCGATAAACAGTTTTGCTGCTGGCAACAGGCGGCGCTCTCTTCTTCGGATTAATACAGTGCTTGGCGCAACGTTCAACAACTTGTCAATTTTTGCCGCCCATAATTGCCCCCTCTTTACCTCTTCGGAAACCGCATAATCTGGCAGAACAGACACTGCGCCAAACTCTCTTACATAGCTTTTTATCGATTCAATGTGGTTCATTGAGCATATGATCCTCGGCCGGATATCACATTGATTGACGGCCTCGTCAAAAAGTCTCTTTGTTTCAAACCCATCATCCAAGCTTATCATCGGATACTTCACCAAGTCGTTGAGTTTCACGATCCTTTGCGCGGCAAGAGGATGGTCATTTTGCATCACTGCAACAATTGCCGTATCGAGCTTTAGCACCGTATCTATCTCGGGCGGGGATTGGGAAAAAATGGCAACCCCGAAATCAACTTCGTTGCTGATGACATCTTCAATTACATTTTTAGATGCTGATACGTTGCATTCAAAATCAACGCCTGGGTATTTTTCAGAGAATGACGAAATTATTCGAAGCACCCAGCTCGACATGACGCCTTCGATCGCTGAAAACCTAACTGTACCGGATTTGATGTTGTGTATTTCATCTATCTGACCACGCGCCAGATCAAGGTCGCGCATCGTTTGGCGCATGTGTTGGGATAGTATCTTGCCTTCAGGGGTAAGAAACATACCGTCAGAACGCCGTTCAAACAGTTCAGTTTTAAAGCTGTGTTCAAGCAGTTTTATTTGCCTGCTAATTGCGGAAGCAGACACATTCAATCTTTCAGAAGCCGCGCGCACGGATCCGCTATCAGCAACGGAAAGGAAATATCGGAAGCTGGTTATATGCACGATTCCACATCCTTGGTGTTCCAATATATCGAACACATCATTCGCATGATTGCGAGTTTTTCGCCAGCATTTTTAATGTACGATGAATTCAAGACTTCAATAATTGCAAACGGCAACGCGTCGGAAAGGTAAAAAATGAAAGAAACTGTTAAGGTTGCAGTGATTCAAGACAGCTCCATTCCATTCGATGCAACGGCTACGACAAAGAAGGCCTGCAATCTGATTAGGGAAGCGGCTGAAAACGGTGCAGAGCTTGCGCTTTTCCCCGAAGCTTTTGTGGGAACCTATCCCAAGGGGCTTAATTTTGACGCGCCAGTCGGAAAACGCTTGCCTGAAGGCCGCGAGGATTTTCTGCGATATTTTAATAATGCCGTTGAAATAGACGGCACCGAGGTTGCCCAACTTGTAGATATAGCACGCGAATGCGGGATTTTTGTGGTTATTGGCGTCATCGAACGCGATGGGTTCACGCTATACTGTACCGCGCTTTACATCGACCCGCAAAAGGGCCTTGTCGGGAAGCACCGCAAGGTGATGCCAAGCGGGTCAGAACGCTTGATCTGGGGCTTTGGCGACGGATCCACGCTTGAGGCGGTTTCGTCAAACCTTGGAAAACTGGGGGCAGTGATCTGTTGGGAAAACTACATGCCGGCCGTCAGGTTAGCCATGTATGATCAGAACGTCGAAATCTATCTTGTCCCCACGGCGGACGATCGGGATACCTGGCTGCCGACCATGCGTCACATCGCGGTTGAAGGGCGGTGCTATGTCCTGAGCGCGTGCCAGTATATTCAGTTGAAAGATTTCGGTCCCGACTATCGCAGTGTACTTTCCGATGACCCAGAGGCGGTTGTGATGCGTGGCGGAAGCACGATTATCTCCCCCCTTGGCGAAGTGATCGAAGCACCGGTCTTTAACGAAAGAACAATCCTCTACGCGACATTGGACAACGCGAGCCTGATCCGTAGCAAATTCGACTTTGACCCGGTTGGACATTATTCAAGGGCCGACCTCTTTTCGCTTCATATGGACGTATCCGTAAAAGAGGTCGTGACCAAAGCGCCGTCTGACCCGGCGTCCCAGACATCCGGCACAAACATACACAGGGAGGATGCGTGATGTTTCAAAAACCAACCGTTGAACAGGTTCAAGAGACTGCATCAGAGCTTGGCATGGCATTGCCGCCCGAAAAAGCTGCGGCATTTCTGAATGAAATGGGGCCGGTGTTTGAGGCTTACGACCTTCTGGATTCACTTGATGACGACATTCCGCCAGTCAATTATCCGCGCGGTGAGATCGTAGAGCCGTCTCCAAGCGAGAATGACATGAATGCCTGGACTGTGAAGGTTCGCATTGATGGCGCGCCAGAGGGCAAGCTGTTTGGAAAAACGGTAGGCATTAAGGACAACGTGAACCTTGCCGGCGTGCCAATGGCCAACGGCTCAGCCACGCTTGCCGGTCATGTCCCCGCATTCGACGCCACGGTTGTGACGCGCCTGCTTGATGAGGGTGCGTCCATCGTTGGCAAGACAACATGTGAGTGCTTTTGCTTATCAGCAGGAAGCCACACGTCCTGGCCGCTGCCGGTGCACAACCCTCATCTGCATGGTTTCTCGGCCGGGGGTTCTTCCTCGGGCAGTGCGGCTCTGCTGGCACGTGGTGAGATTGACCTCGCTATAGGCGGCGATCAAGGTGGTTCGATCCGCGTGCCTGCCGCGTTCTGCGGCGTGGTTGGCATGAAGCCGACTTATGGTTTGGTCCCATATTCCGGAGTTATGCCGATCGAAGCGACGGTGGACCATGTTGGCCCGATGAGCAGAAACGTGCGAGACAATGCGCTGATGCTGGAAGTGCTGGCGGGCAAAGACGGCCTCGATCCCCGGCAATCCGTCGACCATAAACCCGATTACACGGCCTCCCTTGGCCGGGGCGTCGATGGTTTGAAAGTTGGCATACTAAAAGAAGGGTTCGAACTGCCGCTTGCCGAAAAAGACGTCACGGATGCGACCCGTGCTGCCGCTGACAAGTTGGCTGAAAACGGTGCGGTCGTCGACGAATTTTCTCTTCCGGAACACCATGTACTGGCTGCGCTTTGGGCTCCTCTCGGCATGGAGGGTTTGACCGTCCAAATGATGCTTGGAAACGGCATGGGATATAATTGGAAAGGCTTGTACGACGTCGGCCTGATGGAGGCGCACAAAGACTGGCGTTCCCGCGCCGATGAATTGTCCACCACCCTGAGGATCGCCATGATCGTTGGGCGCTATGCCCAAAAGAACTACTTCGGGACTTATTACGCAAAGGGTCAGAACATCGTTCGTCGGTTGACGCGGAAATATGACGAAGCCTTTGCCAAGTACGATGTCATATTGACACCCACGGTGGTCATGAAAGCAACGCGCTTGCCCGGCCCGGACGCCGACGTTTCCGAAATTGCGGCAAGAGCCTGGGAAATGCTAGGGGCCACATCGCAGTATGATTTGACAGGGCATCCAGCGCTTTCCCTGCCATATGGATACTCTGACGGTTTGCCCATCGGTGTTTCAATAGCATCCGCCGCGTACCGAGAGGATCTGATCTATCAGGTTGCCGCGGTTCTGGAGGCCGACTGACAAGCCGCCACGACCTCAAACCTTCGCGCTGTGCCGTTCCGACCTTCGCGGCTGATTTTAAATCTTTGACATCGGTAGCTTGAAACAAGCTGCCTGTCCAAAAGGAGTGCCAACATGAAGGATAAACTGTGCGTTATCACCGGCGTAGGTGACGGGACCGGGGCATCCGTTGCCCGGCGGTTCGCATGGGACGGATACCGCGTCGTTTTGCTGGCCCGGAATACTCAGCGATTGTCAGAGTTGGAAAAAGAATTGCCAGATGCGCGGTCCTTTGCATTCGACCTCGAAGATCTCGACCAACTCGTCAGGGTGTGTCGCCAGATCAAGGATGAGATGGGCACACCCGACGTGATTGTCCACAACGCGGTACGGGCCACCTTTAAGTCGTTCATGGAGGCCGACCCAGAGGAGCTGGAGCGAAACTTTAGGGTCAACACGACAAGTCTGCTGTACTTAGCGCGTGAACTGACCCCGGCCATGGTAGAACGCGGCAGCGGCTCTATCATCGTAACGGGCAACACTGCCGCATTGCGTGGTGTTCCAAACTTCGCGCTTTTTGCGCCGACAAAAGCCGCGCAAAGAATATTCGCACAGTCGCTTGCGCGTGAGCTGGGCCCAAAGGGCATCCACGTGGCCTATGTTGTGATAGATGCAGCCATTGATACACCGTGGACGCGTATCCCCTTTAATCCCGATGAACCCGAAGAATTTTTCAGCAAGCCGGACGCTATCGCGGAAGAGGTGTTCCACACCGCTCATCAATACCGATCCACATGGTCATTCGATGTAGAACTGCGGCCATTTGGGGAGAAATGGTAGATCTGTCGCAAAGGGCGTAAACGAAGAACCAGTCGGAAGCAAAACCTGTCGGTTTTTGTGCCGAAATACTTCGCCCGTCGAAAGACGGGATTGCCAGGTTGATTTTGGAGTGCAGAAGGCTGATGTCGCAAGGTTCACTACATAACGCGCGCGCTCTTAACGGGAAACTCCGCAAGCTGCATTGTTGTGCGTCTCAAAGCCTTAGCCCATCTCGTCATCCGTCAGGTTGCCAATTATTAAATGATAGCCAACGCCTTTGGTTAACAACAAACGAGACCGGCCTGGGGCGGCCGACACGTGGCATTTGGACGAAGTGGTCATCCCGATCAACGGTCGGAAATGCTGGCTCTGGCGGGCCGTGGATGCGAACGGAGATACTCTTGATATCCTCGTCAAACCTCGGAGGAATACAAAGGCAGCCCGGCGCTTTCTGAAGCGGTTGATTTCACAATTCGGTAAACTCCGTGTTGTGATCACCCCCTCTCGGGGTATTGCTGCGCAATGCCTGCCGGGCAAGGAACCTTTGCGCTTTCTTTCGTCGCGTTTAGCGCTGGTGACGCGGACCTCGGGCAGTCTGTTCTTACGCGCACGGCGCATTCCGCACTTTCAGAACGTAACGCGGTGCAGCTTGTTAATACAGTCTATTCTTATATCGTATACAGGGCCGAGCAACCGTGAAAGCCGCATAAAACCAATAGGTTTAGGTAATCCGACGCCTCCGGTGTCCTTGTTGGCGTAGATGACCGATCTGTTGCGCTTCTTTCCTGTTCAGGCATCGCGCGGCGAACCCCACCGCGACTAAGCGGATTTGACTGTTCAAGTTACAGGTTGTAACCCGACAAGCGAGGTGAAAAGCAAGGACAAGACCCGAAGATGCAGGTTGCTATCCACGCAGGCGCGGCTTTTACCGACGAAGGGCGTGTGCTAAGCTCGCTGAAGAAAAACTCTGCTACCCTCTCTGCAACGGGGGTCAAGTTTTTCGGCTGGCGTCGTTATAACAGAATCTTCAAGCCCGCTTTCGACAAGATTGAGGCCGAGGCTGTCCATTTAACCTCATATCAAAACCTCAAAGCCATTCTTCCAACCGGACCAGACACCCGGCGCGCGATCTTTTGCAGCGGAAAGTTTGCGGGCGATCCGGCCGATGCTTTGAAGGACGGGCAGTTGTACCCGCAAGCTGGTCGTAGGATGGCACTGCTGGAACAGGTATATAGCGACCATCAGGTTGAGCTGCTGATGGGGCTCAGAAATCCAGGAAGCTTGGTTCCGAAACTTCTGATGTCCCTCACTGAAGAGGCGCGCGAAGACATCGTTCGGAACACCGACCTAAGCTGCCTTAGCTGGATTGGTATGATCGAGGATATCCGGGACCTTGCACCCAGCGTTCAGATTACCTTGTGGAGCGATGAAGACACCCCCTTTATTTGGGGGGATGTCATACGTGCGCTCAGCAATCTGGACGAAGACGTCGTTCTGGCAGACGAATATGAGCTTTTGACAAGCTTGCTGGATGATACTGGCCGCGAAAAGGTTCTGGAACTGACCGGTCGGGATACGCAATTGGGCAAGTCAGACCTTAATGACATGCTGGCACAGATCTTCGAAGATCACGCACAGCCTGAGAAGGTTGAGGAAGAACTGGACATGCCCGGCTGGAGTACCGAGATAGTCGAAGCATTTTCGGAACTCTACGAACAAGACCTTGAACGTCTGAGCACGATGCCCGGCGTACGTGTCTTGAGGCCCTGACGAACCCGGCGATGCCCGGCCAGACCGAATGTGTCAAGCGGACTGACCCTGGCTTGAACGCCAAACGATCCTTGCGCTTGCGGACACCGCCGCAAAGGGCTGTACTGGTCTGAAACCGGAACACTGGAAAGAAAGAGACCCTCTGTTTGCGCTCAAGCCCGAACCTTCCACCGCTCTTGTCCCTTCGCGCTTTTTCAGCGGTGGCGCGGCTGCTTAGTTTTCGAAAGGCAGCAGATGAGCTGCTGATTTCACAAAGTACAGTCAGCCATCACATCCGGCAGCTAGAAAACACGCTTGGGACACCGCTGTTCGTACGACATGCACGCAGCGTTTCTCTAACACCGGAAGGGGAACGCTATCTCAGTCATATTGACGCTGCCTTCCGGACCATCACAGATGCAACAGCAGAGCTTCGGGCCCAGGTTGGACTGCAAACGCTGCGCGTGACGGCGCTTCCGTCCTTTTGCTCATTGTGGCTCGTGTCGCGTCTTTCTTCTTTTTCAGAAGCGCATCCAGAGATCGAAATCGAGCTTGATCCATCACTTGAAAATGTCAGCTTTACGCGGGACGAGGCCGATCTGGGTATAAGATATGGAACCGGCCCGTGGACCGGAGTTGATGCCACGCTTCTGCATGTTGAAAAGATTGCACCCGTTGCGCATGCCGCAAGAACCACGTCGCTCGGAGATCTGTCCGACGAACAGCTTCTACTCAGCCTCAAAAAACACGAATGGCAAGTCTGGGCGAAATCGCAAGGCGTGACGCTGGCCGGTGCGAAACGCATGCCGCTGACTGATTACAACGTAGTCGTCCAGGCCGCGATTGACGGATCAGGTGTGGCAATCGGTCGTCAGTTGCTTGTTGATCCGCTTGTGCGCGCAGGTCGACTAAACTGGCTTGCAGACCCCAAGATTGTGGACCAACGCCTTGGCTATTGGCTGGTCAGCGCCAAGGGACGCGCCTTTACCCCAGCGATGTCGGTGTTTGCCGATTGGTTGACCGGGGCTTTTGCAGAGATCAAAACCTGAAGCGTCAGCACTCAGCCATCTAAAAAATAGATTACTCGCGCGCCTTTTTCGAATTGGTAAGGCATCAAGCGCCACATTACGTCCCCCATGTAGCGGAAAGGAGAACGCCCAACTGGCGTCTCGTGAAACTGCGCGCCCGTTGGAAAGGTTACACCGTTTTGCCTGCCGGGAGGCGGGCTTCCTCAACTCAGAACTCAAATTCTGTATGCACATTGGAAGGATGCCGGGATGAGCCCGTTCGAGCCACTCGCCTACAAGAGTAACTTCACACGCCGCAAAATGCTGCAGTTGACCGTCGTCGCAGGCGCGCTTGGCGCGGGCCTGCGGCCAATTCAAAGTTTTGGAGACTCCAATATGACCACAATAACCCCCGCCGTACCGTCTGACGCCACTTTTGACGGCACCTGGCCCTTTCCTGCAAACTACACGGACGCACCCGGCTATCCCGCCCACTATATTGACGTTGGTGAGGGACCCGAGACTTTGCTGTTACTGCATGGCGAACCCACGTGGAGCTATCTGTTCCGGCATCAAATCGCTGAATGGTCGCGCCATCATCGGGTCATTGCTGTCGACCATATGGGTTTTGGCAAAAGCGCCACGCCAAAGGACCGAACCTATTGGTTGCAGGATCATGTCGACAATCTGGAGGCGGTCGCCCTTGCCCTCGACCTCCGAGATGTGACGCTTGTGATGCATGACTTTGGCGGCCCGACCGGCATGGGGTTTGCGGTTCGCCATCCCGACAGGGTCAAGCAGATTGTTTCGGTCAACGGACCAACACCACTGGGTCAACCAGACCTGATTGACCGGCTCGTCGCGAATGCGGGTGATGCGCCGTGGTTTCAATGGATTCTCAAAGCACATGACAACGGGACTCTTGAGCCGCTGTTGGGCCAGTTGGATTACACCATCCTCTCAACTTTGAAACTGAACGGCTTTGAAGATCCCTCAATCGTGACGGACGCCTGGCTAGACGCCTACCGCGCACCTTTTCCGACACCGGCCGAGGCTGCCGGAGCTATCGGGTGGGCCAAGGGGTTTGCGGCCGGGGCGCACAAATTCGAAGAACCCGATGCGGCAACCCGGAACGCGATCAGCGCAAAACCCGCGCTTGCGCTTTGGGGTGAAAAAGACCAGACGCTTCATGCCAAGCATTTTCTTCCGCTGTTCGAGGCCGCATTCCCGAACGGCAAAATTCACCGCCTTCCCGAAGCAGGCCACTACAGCCCAGAGGACGCCCCGCAAGACGTGACCAACCACGTTCTGTCCTTCCTAGGGTAAACCTGATCCGCGGCTGCTCAGCCCAGCCTGAGCGGCCGCATAAAAAGGCTTTCGATGGGCAAAGCGGGCTTTGGGAAAAAATGCTCCCAGCCCGGCAAGACAAACCTTTTGGCATAGCTGTTGCTAATTCATGCCAAGGGCTTCTTTGTACATCTCGATAACGGCTTCTTGCTCTGCAATATCGTCTTTGTCTCGTTTTCTCAGAGAAATGATGCTGCGCAGGGCCTTCACGTCATAGCCCCGAGATTTACTTTCGGAATACACTTCCTTTATTTGATCGGCGATATCTTTTTTCTCTAGCTCCAAACGCTCAATGCGCTCAACAAATTGGCGAAGCTCACCAGCGGTGACTTTGTAGTTTGCTTCTGCGTCTTCGGTCATGCTCATCTTGCTGTTCCTGATTCTGGCCTGTTGTGGTGAAGGAATACCTGCTGCACGTCATGTATTCCGCTTGGTTCATGTTCCTTAAGAACAAAAGTCCTACTGGGTTTCAGTAGGGCTTCGGGCATCCCCTGGTTTCAATGCTGCAACAGCGGGTACCACGCCGGATACAATGCCACTGCCTAGGCCGCAAGCATCCAATCCTACCGCACTTGTGAATAAGTGGGCGATCCGCTAAGCGCAGACGGAAATGATACGCAAATGTGGGGAACCATGTTCGAAGTCATCACCTGGGGCGGTGCCGCCCTGTCACTCGCCGGGCTGCTGGGCCTCGTTTGGTGTATCCTGCGTGTGATGAAAGCGCGCAGATCCGGTTTGTCAGACGACGAACTGCGCGCAGTTGTTCAAGGTGTTCTGCCGTGGAACTTGGCGGCTCTTTTTCTTTCCGTGATCGGCCTGATGGTGGTGATCGTCGGAATATCCTTGGGCTAACAAGCTGTAATCAGACCGGCAGGTTGTCGAAACGCGCTTCCATTGCGTCTTCGCACAATGCCGCGTCCAGCCGACGCAAGCGCGACGGCACATGCACCCCTTGCTGGCGCATTCTTTCGATCACCTTTGTGACACTCGGCTGCAAAGCGATGCGCGTGTCGAGGCTTGCTCCGTTCAGCTTTTTCTCAAGCTGTTCGGCTTCGGAATACAAATTTACTGCTGACATAACATCCTCCCAATAACGTTATCGTACCCGGAAAGTGGTAACTGTTTTACGACTTGGTTACCGTAGGTCAATTGCGCGCGGAATCCCGCCGGTCACACGCGTAATCAAAGCACCCAGATACAGATTGTTCAAAATTTACTCGAAATGCGCGCGCCTTGCTTTGACCGGCATCAAACTGCGTAGTGTTGATCGCAACAGAATCTGCAACTAATACTTGATTAGATGGCGGCTGCTGAGGACCACATGACACCGAAAGTGAAGCCTTTTTTTGATCCAGACACGTTTACGGTTTCTTACATCGTGCAAGAACCCGAGGGGCTAGGTTGCGCAATTATCGACAGCGTTCTGGATTTCGACCACGCCTCTGGTCGCACCAGCACAGGATCAGCGGATCAGATAGTGGACTATGTTCAGGCGAATTGCCTGCGGGTGGAATGGATACTCGAAAGCCATGTCCACGCCGACCACCTGTCTGCAGCCCCTTATCTACAGCAGGAACTGGGTGGAAAAATCGGGATCGGTGATCAGATCGTGACTGTTCAGGAAACCTTTGGAAAAGTCTTTAACGAAGGCACCGAGTTCCAGCGCGATGGCAGCCAGTTCGACGCACTGTTTCGCGAGGGTGACAGCTTTCACGTTGGTCAGATGCGCGGCGACGTTCTGCACACCCCTGGCCATACACCCGCCTGTCTGACTTACGTCATCGGTGATGCCGCTTTTGTCGGTGACACCTTGTTCATGCCCGATTTTGGTACCGCGCGCTGTGACTTTCCGGGCGGGTCATCCGCAACGCTGTTCAACTCGATCCAGAAAATATTATCCTTACCGGATCAGACACGTATCTTTGTCGGCCACGACTACAAGGCACCGGGGCGCGATGAGTACGCGTGGGAAACTACGGTAGGAGAGCAGAAGGCCTTGAACGTTCATATCGGACAAGGTCGCTCGATCGAAGAATTCGTGGAAATGCGCGACGCGCGCGACGCCACATTGCCAATGCCACGCCTGATCCTGCCCTCGTTGCAGGTCAATATGCGTGCGGGCCAAATGCCGCCAGCGGATGAAAAAGGCAACGTGTTCCTCAAGGTGCCTTTGAACAAACTCTGAAACGCTGGCTGCGATCTTACAAAGGAAGAAGAATGCAAACTGAATGGATTTTAGGCCTTGGCGGAGGCCTTCTGATTGGGCTGGGCGCTGCAATCTACCTGCTGGGCAATGGGCGCATTATGGGGGCAAGCGGCATTCTGGGTGGTCTGATCGACGGCAGCGACCGCTCGCTTGAAAGGCTTGGTTTTTTGGCCGGTCTTATCGGCATGCCCTTGTTGCTGCGTCCTCTGATCTCGCCCGCGACTGAGACTCATCTGACCGGGAATATCACAATCGTGATCGTCGCGGGCCTGCTGGTGGGGCTGGGAACACGCATCGCCAATGGATGTACGTCGGGGCACGGTGTCTGTGGCATTTCCCGGCTCTCTTTCCGTGGGATTGCCGCCACTCTCGTCTATATCGCTGCCGGAGTCGTAACAGTCGCCCTGCTGCGCCATGTCTGGGGGCTGATCTGATGCGCATTTTGATTTCGATTCTGGCCGGGTCCCTGTTTGGCACAGGTTTGCTGATCTCAGGCATGACGGACACGACAAAAGTGTTGGGTTGGTTGGATGTTTTTGGCAACTGGGACCCAACGCTTGCCTTTGTAATGGGCGGCGCAATCATTCCAATGCTGTTTGCATGGCGATTGACGACAAACCGTCAACCTCTGACCGGCGGTCATTTTCCACCGAAAAGCGCGCCTGAGATGAATCGCCGCCTGATCCTGGGGTCAACCCTGTTTGGAATGGGCTGGGGTCTGGCAGGGTTGTGCCCCGGCCCGGCACTGGCATCGCTCAGCTATGGCGGAATCGGCGGTGTGATCTTTCTGATCTCTATGATTGCAGGAATGGTTGCGGCCCCATCGGTTGGCGCCCAACTGGACAGATCAGCGAACCCGGCCTAAGCAATACTCATGGAGATTCGCCCAATTACACCCCGCTATGCTGTCTCGCCGCAAATCACGGTCGAGGACGTTCCAGCAATCGCCGAAGCCGGCTTTGTAAAAGTAATCTGCAACCGCCCCAATATCGAGGTTCCGGCGAGTCTGCAGTCGGACGTAATCGGAGAAGCGGTACGCGCGGCTGGTATGGAGTACGAAGTTCTTGAGCTGACTCACCAGACGATGACACCCGAGAATGTAGCCCTGCAACGCGAAATGGCCGAAAACTGTGATGGACCAGTTTTGGCCTATTGTGCCTCGGGCACGCGGTGTTCCGTGGTGTGGGCGTTGGGTCAGCGCGACCAGATGAGCACGGATGACATCCTGCGCGCTACCACCAAGGCGGGTTATGCGCTTGAAAACCTGCGACCGATCCTTGATCAGAATCGCGCCGGTACGGATTGATTTAGCTGTGACTGCCCGGCTCGGTTTCTGATGTAGCCAGCTCTGCAAACTGCGCAGGATCAACAAGCAGTTCATCTGACTCGGCAAAGTTCAGGTCAGGTTCAATGTCTTTCATCACAGGTGGATCGAACAGGGCGGGCACCTGCGCAACCTCAGTCTGCATGGGTATCTCGGGTTCGTTGTGCGGCACCATAGACGAAGGTGAATCTGAAAACTCCTCATTCTCGGATTGCGACAGCGACGCTACGTTCACGTATTCGTTCAGGCGCACCGCACGCATTCCACTGCATTGTCCCAAACGTCCAATTGCAGTGCGCGTGCGGTCGATTGTCAGCACTTCGGCATGATCCAGCCTTGATCCTGTCAACGGCAGGACATCACCAACCACAAGGTCGGACAATGTCGCCAGTGGAAGTGACATACGGCAGATCACTGTATTGAGTTCAGCCCGTAATACTCCCGACGCCTGTTCAAGTTTGGGGCCGTTGTCCTCTGGCAGGTCTGGGTCGTTTTCCTCGTCAGGGCGCTCCGGCAATAAGATCGAGACACGCCCCTGCCGTAGTCCACCGCCCAGCTCAATGGTCAATTCAAACGCTCGATATACGTCTTCGACCATCGCCAAGGTCAACGTACGCAGATCAGAAAAGCGCGCAGCAAATTCATAACCGGTTAGAATGGATTGATCCGCCGATGCATCCACAAGTTCCACCGCCCGCGAAAAAACGTCTTCGATCAATGGGGCCACCATTGCCCCGTCCGTATGCGTAAACACGCGGGGCGCAGGATCGTCAGCCAACATCTCTCCAAAGGTTTGCACTTGTACAATGGCCGCAACGACACCAAGCTCCATGCAGACTGATGCTGCCTTACCGTTGCGATCCACAAATCGTAGCAACAGCCAGTCTTCCCCGATTCCATCCGTTAGCGCATCTGTTGATCGACTGGACTGCTTTGCCCCGATTACAGCCAACGGCAGTTGCAGCCGGTCGCTGGCCGCGCGGGCAAAGGCCAATCGCAGCGCGCGCAAGATTGAACGCGGCTTTTCTTCCTGCTCTTCCCGCCCTACCGAAAGCTTGCGCGCCAAAGCTGCGCTAACCGTTTGCATCATGCCCGAATCCGCTGTGTATTGCTGCGTCTGGCCTTCGGTCTAACCCAGCTCTGGTTAAGAATAACTTTACATCTGTGTCACTGAGCGGCCTGCTGATACGCCAATGGCAACCTCACACGGAATGCTGCACCGCCCTGCCCGGGTAGATACATGATCTCACCGCCCAGACGCTGCATGATCTCGCGGCAAATCGCCAGCCCCAGCCCGGCGCCGCCTGCCTTATCTCCTCCCACGCGGGCAAATTTCTCAAATACCACCGACCGCGCCCCGGGCGGGATACCGCTGCCGTTGTCAACAAAATCAATCACCACATGGCCGCCCACATCATGAGCTGAAATCGTAAGCTCTGGCTCATCTGCGTCACAGTATTTCAGGGCATTCGAGATCAGGTTGATGAACACCTGCCCCAGCCGGTCCAGATCGGTTTGCAGCGGGATACGCTCGGCTGCCTTTGTTCGACGAACTGTCAGGGTTTTACTAGTTCCAGCAAGCGTGCTGGAAACCGCCCGATCCAAGACAGAACGCAGCGTATCATCACCAACATTCAGACTGACGCGACCGCTTTCCAGAACGCTCAGGTCCAGCAGATCGTCCAGCAGCCGGGTCAGGCGCAAAGCCTCATCGTGGATGATCGCGGCATAGCGTGTCTGCTCTTCGTGGCTCAGCTCGTCAGTATCGCGCATAATCTCGGAAAAGGCTCGGATCGAGGTCATGGGTGTACGCAGCTCGTGGCTGACCTGACTTAGGAAACTGTCCTTTTGTTCCGAGATTTGCGTCAGTTTGGCATTGGCCTCGCGCAATTGGCGCGCGGTACGGGTAAGTTCGGCAGACTTTGCTTCAAGCTGACCGGAATACTCCAGCAACTGTGCGGACTCGTCAGCCACGGCCAACAAATCCTCGACCGACACGGACGAGCCGCCAACGATCTGACCAATCATCGCATGCGCGGTCGCAGCCCCGACGGACCCGCTAAGCTCGCGCTCCAAGCGTTCGAGAAAGGCCGGCGTAGGCTCGGGCAGACTAGCCCTGCCACCTTGCTTTTCGGCTTCGGCCTGAAAGAACTCGTGCGCGGGGCCTGCGCCCAGAATACGCTGAGTCATGATCATCAGATCCTCGCTCTGCGCCACCGAACCGGTCCAGCCACGCGGAGCGACGGAATGATCAAAGACGTTGACGAATTGTGCGGCCTGCAAACGCTCTAACGGGCTGGGGAAGCTCAACAAAGAGGCTACGCAAAACGCGATTGTATTCAGTGAAAGGGACCACATGACCGTGTGCACCATCGGATCCATCCCTTCGATGCCGAACAATGCCTGTGGACGCAACCAGCTCAAGCCAAATGGGCCGTTGTGGAGAACAGACTCGGGCATCAACACGCCGCCCATCCCCGGCAGCAGCAGAGTGTAGATCCAAAGCAAGAACCCGACCGTCAAACCCGCAAGCGCGCCGGTGCGTGTCGCCCCGCGCCAGAACAATCCACCAACCAAGGCTGGCAGTATCTGCGCGATGCCGGCGAACGCTATCAGTCCTATCGACGCCAACGCCGCGCCGCCACCGGACAAACGATAGTAGAAAAATCCCAGCGCCATGATCACGGCAATCGATATGCGCCGTGCAAGCAAAACGATATGTCGGACATCACCAGATACGGACCCCGACCCTCCCTGCGTGCTCAGCCATATGGGCATGACCACATGGTTCGAAACCATCGTCGACAGCGCCATCGCCGTCACAATGACCATCGACGTGGCCGAAGAGAATCCGCCAATGAATGACAGCATCGCCAGCCAGTCATTGCCTTGCGACAAAGGTACCGTCAGCACAAACAAATCCGGGTTCGAGCCTTCGGGCATAATGTCCAGACCGACAACGGCAATCGGCACCACGAAAAGACTGATAAGCAGCAGATACAGGGGAAAGGCCCAGGCAGCCGTCCTCAGGTGTCCTTCATCCGTGTTTTCGACCACCATTACCTGGAACATGCGAGGAAGGCAGACAAAGGCCGCTGCGGATAGAAAGATGAAGGTTGTCCAGCGTCCCGTGTCGACATTCCAGTGCCCGATCTCAGAGGCATCGATGCGGTCCATCATCGGACCAACGCCCCCCGCGACACCCCAGACAACAAAAGCGCCAACGGCAAGCAGGGCAAACAGCTTGACTACGGACTCTAGTGCGATAGCCGTCACGACCCCGTGGTGACGCTCATTCGCATCCAGGTTTCGGGTGCCAAAGAGGATCGCAAAAACGGCCAGCCCAGCCGCAACCCAGAATACACTTGAGCCTTCGCGGTATAGGCCCGAAGGGTCGGCGTCGGCGAATATTGAAAACGACAAAGTAATGGATTGAAGCTGCAGCGCGATATAGGGCGTTCCGCCCAGTACCGCCAGAATGGTCACGCAGATCGCCAGCGTGTTGGATTTGCCATAGCGCGAGGAAATCAGGTCAGCGATAGACGTCACCCGATGGCTGCGCCCGACCCGCACCAGTTTTCGAAGCCCCCACCACCAGCTTATCATCACCAGCGTTGGGCCGAGGTAGATCGTCACGAATTCCAGCCCTGACCGCGCGGCATTGCCCACGGCACCATAAAACGTCCACGCCGTGCAATAGATCGAAAGGGACAGCGTATAGATCAGCGAAGACCGAAGCCATGCCCCCTTACCGGCTGCTGCCAACCTGTCTGCGGCAAAGGCCACACCGAACAGCAGCACGACATACCCTAGGCAAACCAGGATCAGAACGTTCAGCGTGGCCATTGGTCCGACCCGGGTTTGGATTCGTCTTGCGCCGACATCCGACGAGCCGCAAACCCAAAAACAAGGCTGGCGACGATCAGACCAACCCAGCAGGCAAAGATGTAAAACATGGCAGAAGACAGCGGCACCGCTTGCTGGCGGCTCGGACCATCCGGCCAAAGCAAAGGAACAGCGAGTAGCGCCGCCCCCAGAAAGGGCAGGAGCCGCGCCGCATCCGTCAACCGGCGGCGGCGATAGCTTTGCCGCTCAAGAAACAGCGAAGGCCGCGCACCTGAGGGCGGTCGGTCTTCGTGCGTGCTCATGACTGTGTCGCCTGTGCATGCAGATCGCGTACAGCCGTCAGCATCTCGGTATTGGAAAAAGGTTTGGTCATAAAGCGGCTGACGCCCGCATTTTCGGCCATCTCGCGGTCGCGGGTCTGGCCACGCGCCGTCAGCATGAGAACTGGCAATCCCTGCATGTCCTCCAACTCACGCAGGTCGCGCAGAATCTCCATCCCGCTTTTTCCCGGCAGCATCACATCCAAAATAACAAGGTCCGGGCTTGCCACCCGGATAACCTGCAACGCATCCGCGCCTTCTGCATGGGTTTCCACCTGCCACCCTTCGCGTGTCAGCAGGAACCGAATAGCCTCGGCGATGTTGGGTTCATCCTCAATTAACAGAACCTTACGGCTCATGACTGTCTGTCCTCCCCGTGACAGGCCGTTGAATGGACGACCCATCCACGTCAGCTTACGCGCGATGTCGGGAAACTGTCAAAAACCTTCGCTCAGAATCGACGGCTCACGCCGGGACGAACAATTCTCGTGGGGGCAGACCCTGCAACTGGGACCTACGCGCGCGACGGCCTGCGCATCCTGCGCGACATCCTCAACCGAGCGCACTAGCATCACCGAACGATAAACCGGAGCCTGATCAAATTTGGATCCCGGTTGCGGCCAGGCGTAGGCGTAGCAATCGAAGACAGCCGCTGCCCGCCCAAGCTGAGCGACGCGTTGACGGATCGGAACCAATGGCCTGTTCAGCGCCTGAAACAACGGCCACAAGGGGCAGGCTTCGCCAAACCGCGGCATGGCGAATCCGGGAACCGATTTGCTGAACAGAATACTTCCGGATGCGTCACACACGACCAAACCGGTTGGGCGGCCCAGATACCCGTCCGGTAAGGTCGCAAGCCGACGCAGAACCGTTGCAACATCCACCGAAAACCGGGATGCCAGTTGCAGCGGATCAAGCGGAGCCTCCGCCAAAGCGGCCTGCACATCCTTCAATGGCATCGCCCTTGCGTCTGCGGCATAAATAGCAAGGAAGTCCTGCGTCAGAGATTTCGCCGCTGCCGAGTCCAGTTCGGACAGGTCGACGTCTGTCGCTGCTCCACCGTGCTCCATATCGTTGAAATGGTGGTTGTTGGCGTCAAAAAACGCCTCGACGTCTTCCTGCGGGACACCGCGGTGATCCCCATCAGAATCGCTGTTGTCCAGATAAGTGACCAGAGATTTCGAGCTGTCCGCCAGACGTTCTGCATCCTGATGCAGGTTTTTGTGAAATCTGTCCCGCCACTGCGGCTCGATCTCTTGTGTGTCAGCCAGAATCGCAGCGGTTGAGCGAATCGCAGCAGCGGTCGACAAAACCTCATGCATGGATGCGGCCAGATGCGGATCATGCGTCAGACGGTCAGACAGCGTTTCAACCGTACGCTCAAGGGACACGACCCGGCGGTGCATTTGCGCCAGAACGCCCGCCCATCCGGGAAAACGGCCGGCGAATTCCTCTAATCCGTCCAACTCTGCCTTCTGCCCGACGGAATCCGCCGCAGCCTCGCGCAGCGCCGAGATCAAAGTCGCCTCGATTCCCCGCGTCAGCACCGAAGGTTCCACCGTTAACGCCGATGCGATATCGACCAACAGTTTGCCACCAATCCGTCGGCGATTGTGTTCGATAAGGTTCAGGTATGAGGCTGAAATCCCAACCTGCCGCGCCAGCTCGGCCTGCCGCAGACCCGCGATCTGCCGCCTTTCCCGTATACGGCTGCCTGTCAGAGTATCGCGCATGCTCTCGCCCCTCCCTTAGCGAAACCATCCGTTAAGATCATCCCGTAATTTTCAGAACTCTTGTTGTATTTGTATTATTTAATTACTTATTTTCATAGTGCATTTACAGGCTTAACAAACCAAAACAGGACTCCGCACCACAACCCAGGCCAGAATCTGCGCACCACCCCTTCTATTTTCGATGAATTACTTGCACGATAGCACGATGAGCGATCCCGCCTTTGAATATGCCCCAATCGGATTGGTCGAACTGGAAAACCGGGTCATCCGGCGGTGCAATTTACAGTTCGCCCGCACCTTTGGCGGTGAAGCCGCAGACTATCGCAACATGCCGCTGCTGCACCTTTACCCATCTGTCGCTGATTGGGAGCGTATTGGTGCCCGTAGTCTGCAAGTGATGCGTGATACCGGATACTACACGGACGAAAGGGTCATGCGGCGGCGCAATGGTGGTTTGTTTTGGTGCCGCGCGCGTGGGCGCTCACTAACGCCCGATGATCCGTTCCGCCATGGAATCTGGAGCTTTTCCGACATTTCCGAGGAACGTCCGCTGGTTGAACTGACCGCCCGCGAACGCGAGGTCGCCATCCTGTCCTGCCGTGGACTGTCGGCAAAAGAAATCGGGGCAGAGTTAGAGTTGAGTTATCGCACGATCGAAGCTTACCGAGCGCGCCTGCTGGAGAAATTCGGCGCCCGCAAACTGCCCGAACTGGTGGCGAAACTTTCGGGTATGCCGCTTTAACCCCTTTTGCCTTGCGAGAACCTGAAAAAACCGGCTTCTCACAAGGCCAGACTGCGCTTTTCATGACCGGGCGCTTGGCTTATAACGCTGCGTAATCAGACCAAAGCCCGCAGGAACAGACGGGCCAAAGGGGAACCGTCGAGGACACTCATGACAGACACCAAACACGAAGCGGATGTGGCATTCATCAAGGCACTGGCGGAATTGCTGCGCGAAAACGACCTGACGGAATTGCAGGTCAAACGTGAATATGGCGAAGAAGACAGCCTGAACGTACGCGTCAGCCGATTGACCCAGGCCGCTGCTGCTCCGGTTCAGGTCGCCGTTCCGACCGCCGCACCTGCCGCACCCACTGGCGCCCCTGCTCCTGCCCCTGCCGACGCGCCCGCCGCCGTTGAAGACCCGGCAAACCATCCCGGCGCGGTGACGTCACCCATGGTTGGTACCGTTTACATGCAACCCGAACCGGGCGCGCCCGCGTTCATCTCGGTCGGCGCATCTGTGTCCGAAGGCGACACGCTGTTGATCGTCGAAGCGATGAAGACCATGAACCACATCCACGCGCCCAAGGCGGGCACAATCAAACGCATTCTGGTCGGAGACGGCGATGCAGTGGAGTTCGGCTCCCCTCTGGTCATCATCGAGTAAGGCGGGCCCATGTTCGACAAGATCCTGATTGCCAACCGAGGCGAGATCGCCCTGCGCGTCATCCGCGCCGCGCGCGAGATGGGGATTAAGACGGTCGCCGTCCACTCCACCGCCGACAGCGACGCAATGCATGTGCGCATGGCAGACGAATCGGTGTGTATCGGCCCGGCCCCCAGCCCGCAAAGCTATCTTTCCGTACCCGCGATCATCTCGGCCTGTGAAATCACCGGCGCGCAGGCGATCCATCCGGGCTATGGCTTCCTGTCAGAGAATGCCGAGTTCGTGCAGATCGTCGAAGATCACGACATCACCTTCATCGGCCCTACCGCGGAACACATCCGCGTCATGGGTGACAAGATCACCGCCAAGGACACGATGAAGGAACTGGGTGTTCCTTGCGTTCCCGGGTCTGACGGCGGCGTGCCTGATCTGGAAGCTGCAAAAAAGATCGGTGAAGAGTTCGGCTATCCCGTCATCATCAAGGCCACTGCCGGCGGTGGTGGACGTGGTATGAAAGTCGCCCGCAGCGCCAATGAGATGGAAAGCGCCTTCCTGACCGCACGCGCCGAAGGCAAAGCCGCCTTTGGCAATGACGAGGTTTACATCGAGAAATACCTGACCACGCCGCGCCATATCGAGATTCAGGTCTTTGGCGACGGGAAGGGCAACGCGGTGCATCTGGGTGAGCGCGACTGTTCGCTGCAACGCCGCCACCAAAAAGTATTCGAAGAAGCCCCCGGCCCCTGCATCACCCCCGAAGAACGCGCGAAGATCGGCAAGATTTGTGCCGATGCCGTAGCAAAAATCAACTATATCGGTGCGGGTACAATCGAGTTCCTGTATGAAAACGGCGAGTTTTATTTCATCGAAATGAACACGCGCCTGCAGGTGGAACACCCTGTAACCGAAGGCATTTTTGGCGTCGATCTGGTGCGCGAGCAAATCCTTGTCGCCGCCGGGGAAGAGATGTCGTTCAGCCAAGACGATCTGGAGATCAACGGCCACGCAATCGAGGTTCGGATCAACGCAGAGAAACTGCCGAACTTCTCCCCCTGTCCTGGCAAGATCACGGCTTACCATGCGCCCGGCGGCCTTGGGGTACGGATGGATTCGGCGCTGTATGACGGGTACTCGATCCCGCCCTACTACGATTCGCTGATCGCCAAGTTGATTGTTCAGGGCCGCGACAGGGCCGAGGCACTGGCACGGCTGGAACGCGCGCTGGGTGAACTGATCGTCGATGGCATTGACACCACAGTACCTCTGTTTCACGCCCTGTTGCAGGATCCCGACATTCACAGCGGTGACTACAACATTCACTGGTTGGAGCACTGGCTTGAGGAAAATATGGCCCAGTAACATACCGGGGGCGAAGGACACCAATCCTTCGCCCCTTGAGCATTCCAGATGAGCCTTTCCCCGGACCTTTTACTGCACGGCTATTCCATCGGTATCTTCCCGATGGCCGAGCACCGCAACGCGGCCGAGCTTTTCTGGGTTGACCCCAAGTTTCGCGGCGTCTTTCCCTTGGATGGCTTTCACGTTTCCCGCAGTCTGGCGCGTCGCATTCGAAAATGCGGGTTCTCGGTAACGATCAACCAGGACTTCGCCGGAGTGGTCGATGGCTGTGCCGACCGTTCTGATACCTGGATCAATGCTGAACTGCGTGACCTATACCTGAAAATCCATCACTCAGGTCAGGCGCACTCGCTAGAGATTTGGGAGGGCGACCAATTGGTTGGCGGCGTTTTCGGCGTCACGCTGGGGGCAGCCTTTTTCGGCGAGAGCATGTTTTCCCACCGGAAGGATGCGTCAAAGATCGCATTGGCTTATCTGGTGGATCGTCTGCGTCAAACCGGTTTTCGATTGTTCGATACTCAGTTCCTCACGGCGCACTTGGCGTCCCTTGGCGCGATCGAAATTCCGCGCTCGCAATACCGAAAGGAACTGGAAGAGGCGATTAACGCCAGCGCTGATTTCACGGTGCCACTGGCTCAATCAGCCGAGGGCGTTATACAACGTATGACCCAGACATCGTAACGGGCGTGATCCAGCGCGTTCAATGCCGGAGAGGTCGCGATCATCCACCCGTCAAACAGCTGATCCGACTTTCCTTTTTCCCATATCGTCAGATAGGCAAAGGCATCACCCGTCGGGTTTTCCGGCGGATAGCGACAGTCACCCAAAGCGACGTCCAGTCCAAAAACCTCTCCGCTTTGACCGCTTTGCATTTCGACATCCACGGTCTGGCCGCTGACCTTGTCCAGCCCTCGCAGAATCGCCCCGGGGCCGGACTGGACCTTTTGTTGTGCTGAAACAGTCGTCGCGGCCAACAGTGCAGCGCCAAAGGCAAAGTGTTTCATTCGCTGCTGTCCCCGGCCACGAATTTGACCAAGAGCGATATAAGGCTAACCGCGCCTTGTGTATCCGTAACCTGATCACCGGGTTCAAAGAAAAACGGCGAACCACCGGGCATTACTTCGACAAAATTGCCACCGAGCAACCCTTCGGACGAGATTACAATGGCGCTATCGTCAGGCACCAGTATGCCATCCCGGATCGTGAACGTCGTGTCCGCGCGGTAAGTGTCAGGGTTCAGGTCTACCCCTGTCACCGTACCGATCTTGACACCGGCAAGCCGTACATCCGTACCAACGCTCACCCCTTCGAGTGAGCGAAACGAAGCCTCCAACTGGTAGCCCGTGGCGCTCTGCGACAGTCCGGTGGACTGGCTGGCATACACGCCAAACGCAACGGCAGAGGCCAATACGGCCCCACCGACCAATACTTCGGTTAAATTGTAAGTCGACATTGCTCGCCTCGTTTATTCCGGGCTCCAGGCCTCATAGTCTGTGCGTTCGACCGGGTCTTTGCGGCGCAGAGATCCGGCAGGCGTATAGGCCATCGCAGTGCCTGTCAGGTTTTCCTGATGCGGCTTTTCCCAGGTCTTGTGCTTTAGCGGCTTATCGGTCGGCGGCTCATCCCACGTCCGGTGCAACCAGCCATGCCAATCAGGATCGATCCGGCTGGCCTCGGCCTCGCCGTTGAAAATCACCCAGCGTTTGCTGTCGTCGGCGTTGCGATAAAAGACGTTGCCCTCATTGTCCTCGCCGACTTTTTGGCCTTTACGCGCAGTGTAGATTTGCGTGCCCAGAGTGGCCCCATTCCACCAGGTCACGGCCCGCAATAATGTGTTCAAGATACCCATCGGCTGCCTCCGGCATTTCTATCACCGCAGATATGGACCAAAGGCACGCCAAGGTCCAGTGTCGCTAGGACCGCACTCACTATTATGGCAACGCAGCAGTCACTTCGATCTCAATACGGTCTTTAGGAGTAATTAAGTTGCATTCTGTCACAGTAGCGGCCGGGGGATTCGCGCCGAATGTTTTAACCAGTAGCGGCCAACACAGTTCAAACTCGCTCATGTCCGGAAGGTAATAGTTCACCCTGACAACGTCAGCGAAACTTGCGCCAGCCTCGGCCAACGCTTTACCAATCGCATCAAGCGCTGACTGGCACTGACCAACGATGTCTTCCGGAATATCGTCACCCTGCGCGCAAGTTCCGGCCACAAAAATGAACCCGTTTGCAACAACCGCACGGCAATAGCCGACTTTGGCCTCATACTCTCCGCCCGAAGATATGCGTTTGATCGTCATGTTGACCTCACATGAAAAAGGCGCGGTCTTTGCCGCGCCATCTCTGATTTACCGTTAAGGACTTATCCCGCCGAGGCCGACTCCGCTGCATCCGCGTAAATGATCAACGGCTGCTTGTCGGACGACACTGCCTCTTCGTTGACCACAACTTCGGTCACATTCTTCATGCCAGGCAGTTCGAACATCGTATCCAACAGGATGTCTTCGAGGATCGAGCGTAGGCCACGCGCTCCGGTTTTGCGTTCGATGGCCTTCTTGGCGATCGACTTCAACGCATCATCCGTGAAGGCCAGCTCAACATCTTCCAACTCAAACAACCGCTGGTATTGCTTGACCAAGGCGTTTTTGGGCTTAGTCAGGATCGTGACAAGCGCATCTTCGTCCAAATCTTCAAGCGTTGCCAACACCGGCAGACGACCGACGAATTCAGGGATCAATCCGAATTTCAACAGGTCTTCAGGCTCCAGATCCTGGAAGATCTCGCCTACGCCGCGTTCGTCATTGTCACGCACATCAGCACCAAATCCCATTGCCGAGCCTTTGCCACGCTGCGCGATAATTTTGTCAAGCCCAGCAAACGCTCCTCCACAGATGAACAGGATGTTCGTGGTGTCCACTTGCAGAAATTCTTGCTGCGGATGCTTACGCCCACCTTGCGGCGGTACGCTGGCCACGGTGCCCTCCATCAGCTTAAGCAGCGCCTGTTGCACACCCTCACCTGACACATCGCGCGTGATCGAAGGGTTTTCAGACTTGCGCGTGATCTTGTCGACCTCGTCGATATAGACGATACCGCGCTGCGCGCGCTCAACATTGTATTCGCTGGCCTGCAAAAGTTTGAGAATGATGTTCTCAACATCCTCACCCACATAGCCGGCTTCTGTCAGCGTCGTCGCGTCCGCCATGGTGAACGGAACATCCAAAATCCGCGCCAGCGTTTGTGCCAGCAGGGTCTTGCCGCACCCCGTCGGGCCGATCAGCAGGATGTTGGATTTTGCCAACTCGATATCGCTGCCCGCTTTCTGAGCATGATTGAGGCGCTTGTAATGGTTGTGAACCGCAACCGACAGAACGCGCTTGGCAGTGGCCTGACCGATTACGTAATCGTCCAAAACCTCGCATATGTCTTTTGGCGTCGGAACACCATCCGAGGATTTCAGTCCGCTGGCCTTGGTTTCCTCGCGGATGATATCCATGCAAAGTTCGACGCATTCATCGCAGATAAACACGGTCGGTCCGGCAATCAGCTTGCGCACCTCATGCTGGCTCTTGCCGCAGAAGCTACAGTAGAGCGTGTTCTTGCCGTCACCGCCTGAATTCGTCGCCATGTTCTACCTTTCGGGCTTCTTCCCTGCGGCCGTCATCCGGCCGCGCTTATTGTCTTATGGTGCAGCTTAGGCCAGCACCGAGACGGCTACAATCTCAAAATGTTACCCGCGCTACCGACGCGCGGGTGTGAGTTCAGGAGTCCTCGCCGTCCATTTTGGCGCGATTTTCGACAATCTCGTCGATATGACCCCAATCTTTCGCCTCTTCCGGGCTCATGAAATTGTCGCGATCCAGCGCCTTTTCAACCGCCTTTTTGGTCTGCCCCGTGTGACGTACATAAATGTCGTAAAGGCGATCTTTCAGTTTCTGCGTCTCGGCCGCATGGATCATGATATCGCTGGCCTGACCCTGATATCCGCCGCTGGGCTGATGAACCATGATCCGGCTGTTAGGCAGAGAAAACCGCATCCCCTTCTCGCCACCGGCCAGCAGAACGGACCCCATCGAAGCCGCCTGACCGATAACCAATGTCGAACATTTCGGCTTGATGTACTGCATTGTGTCGTAGATCGACAAACCGCTGGTTACAACACCACCGGGCGAGTTGATGTAGATCGAGATTTCCTTGCTGGGGTTTTCCGCCTCAAGATGCAAAAGCTGAGCGACCACCAGATGGCTCATCCCGTCGTGGATCGGACCATTGATGAAAATGATCCGCTCTTTCAAAAGGCGCGAGAAAATGTCGTATGCGCGTTCGCCCCGGCTGGTCTGTTCGACCACCATGGGGACGAGCGTATTCATGTAGGTGTCAACTGGATCGAACATTATGAACCTGCCTGTTTGCTATGGATTGGGACACTACCCAAAAAAACGTTACCCGAGTCTTAGTGTCGCCATCGGGGGGCTGCAAGGGGGCCACGATACTTCATCCACTACCGCGGCGATACGACAGCAAAACAGGCGTTGGCGAGGACCCGGGTGAAAAGAGTTAATCACATATTAACACCTTCACATCACACCATTTTGATCCGTGCATGTAGAAATGCACAGCCAGACTATATAGCTAGGGTTCTATTCAAAAGCTCCGAAACCACTCACAAACTACCCCGCTCCTGGGGCAAACAAGGAAATAACCAATGGCCCTTACCCAAGTATCGCAGGATGCAACGCCCGAAGCTTTCGACAAGATGGTCTCCCACGCCGCCCACGCGGCAAATTTCCTGAAGGCCATCAGCCACGAGGGCCGGTTGATGATCCTGTGCCATCTGGTGTCGGGTGAAAAATCCGTAACCGAATTGGAAGAGCTGTTGTCAGCCCGACAGGCCGCCGTGTCGCAGCAACTGTCACGTTTGCGGCTTGAGGGGCTTGTTGTACCGCGACGGGAGGGCAAGGCAATTTACTATCGCCTTGCAGATGACCGCCCGCGCCGCTTGCTTGCACTCGTCTATGACCTATTCAATGGCGAGGAATAGCGCGCCTGTCATCTCTTGCGGCGCATTCTACTCGTTTTCTGCCAAATAACAGTTCCGTACCCGGTGTTTGTGCGACTTGCCGGGTTCAACAGAGGCTGCGCCGTATGGTCTGGTTCCACGCTGGGAAACCTGTTACGCAGCATTCGACTGACACAAATGGAGACACCGATGATCCGTGCGATTCTGTTGGGGCTTGCCTTGTTTACCCTTACCGCCTGCGAAACGGCAAAAGGCGCTGGCAAAGATATTGAGAAAGCTGGCGACGCGATCCAGAATGCGGCCACGGACGTTCAGCAAAGCCTGTAGACCGCACCCTACAATCTGTGACTCTATGGGCCCCGCGCCCAAGATGTAGTTGAAATCGACACCGATACACTGTAAGTACAGTCGTACAGGTGCATAGACGCGGCATTGCATTTCTGACACGTCGACGGGGTTCTTGTGGCATCACAAGAACCCCGTTCCCTTGTATAACAAGGGATAGAGTGGTGCCCTGCTTGTTCTTCTAAGACGCGTAAAGGAAAAGGCGTCAGGTGCGCAGACGCGGTCCATGCATGTATCCTTGCGGACACTCCTGACGCCTTAGTGGATCGGTACGTCCGGGGGACGTTCCGAACCGGTTGCCTCAGCCCCGGAAAGGGCCGAAACCGCTGCTTAGCACCAAGCGGCGCTTCACAGCACGCGCCGGCCGTCTGAGAAGATGACCACCTGATCCGAAGGTAACTCCGACCCAGCCAATCACCCACCGGTAAGTCCCTGCTGTGAAAGGAAAAGTCCTAGAACTCTCTTTCACCGCTGCGACCCCCTGGCCTTTGCGCTCCGCTCAAGTTCCTGAGAACCGTTGCGATGGAATGACTGTTGCATTGGTCTGAGTGTCCGACAAGAAAATAGCACTGCAGCATGAAAATTTGACGGGGATAAGATGTTGATATCCGGCTGGAGAGCTTTGTGGATAACCCGGGAAATCTTGCTGCAGTGCAGCTTTACTGGTGGATAAGTCAATTTAGCCGAAAACTCCCAATTTTCGCGTGCTTTCTGCAGGTGCGAAGGTCATTGAGTGGCTAGAGCAGTAAAATCGGAGGCATTCTTAGAGCCTCAAGCCCCATTTCCCTCGAATCACATTGCCAGAGACCGTCATCAATGGCGCGTTGAGCAAGCGGGGCAAGATCGGACGGCGTTTCAGCAAGACAACACACAGCCGAGTTAAGGTGTCCGTTGATGAGAAGCGCTCCGACCCGGTCGGGATTACCTATTACGCGCCGCGACCTGCCGCAGCCAGTACCCCTACAGACCGGACGGGCCGGAAACGCTTCGGTTCACCTGTCGGACGGGCCGGTTCTGTAGGACAACCCGATCCGCAGGCTACGTGAAACCTGTGACTACGAGATTGGGGTGGCTTGGGGAGACTGCAAGTTACGTAAGGGAAACTTCATGAATGGCCCATTGGGTTGTTAGGTGGGTTGGTTGTTTTAGGGGAGGCAAACCTTTGGTTTGACGGAGGTGTTTCATGCCTGAGACATGCTTTCAGCATGACGCGGTCCGGGACTGCTGCTGAGAAGATTGAAATTCCTCAGTGTTTAAAAGGACATGGCAAACTGAAAAAAAATGCAGGGCTAGCCCTTAGCTATCTCCATTGGCTTTTCGTAAAATTTCTGCGCGAACTTTAAATCTGGACCCTTCAATCCCATGGCAACAGGTCCTTTGATGAACTTGATACCATGGTTAGCGATCTGACCTGTGCGTTCGCAACGACTAAACTTCGGCTTCAGCTCACGTAGGTATCGCTGTTCCGTCAATTTCAGTTTGTTATTCTCGGAACAAAAAGCTTTGTGAAGTGAATAAGCTATGCAATCCGCTATAGCCAAAAGAGGTTCGTCTTCCTTTGATCTTGCATCTATTACATTTGGCAATAAGTGCAAAAGCTTAGCTGCTCTCGGATCAATTGGCTTTTCACCAATTTTGTTCAGATATCGATACAACCGAGCATAATCATGGCCGCGTTTTTTCTCGAATACAATTGCGACGTCAGAAGCCGCCCAATTTTGTAACCCTATGTAGTGACCGACTAGCTCAAACAGATACTGAGCGCATTTATTGTAGAAGTCTTGAGCTTGATCCTCCCCAGCGATCAATGTCTTGTAGGAGCCCAAAGTAGATTTTTTCGAGACTACTCCAAAGTTCAAAACTCGCAGTTTAGAGATTTCGCGTGCAAAATAGCTCACTTGCGCGTGGTTCATGTTCGCGCAGTGAAGCTCTGAAACGTCCAGAAAATTTCGGATATTGAAAATGAGTCTACGATAGTCGTCCATGTATGAAGTTGGGACGAGCGCTGCACCCATAGTCAAATACGAAGACGCACCGAATGGCGTCTCGTGCGTCATTACTCGATCTAAGCCTTGATCGCCGCTTTCATCGATAAGCAGCGTATACTTTTTGGGCATTAGCGTATCCACCAAATCAATGGTGAATACCTTATCAATCAACTATCCATTTTCAACGCAGAGATGAAAGCTTCCTGCGGGATATCAACCTTTCCAAACTGACGCATCTTCTTTTTACCCGCCTTCTGCTTGTCCAGCAGTTTACGTTTCCGTGTGGCGTCGCCTCCGTAGCATTTGGCGGTCACGTCCTTGCGCAGGGCCGAGAGGGTTTCGCGGGCGATGACCTTGCCTCCGATGGCGGCCTGGATCGGGATTTTGAACATATGGCGCGGGATCAGGTCCTTGAGCTTTTCGCACATCGCCCGGCCCCGCATCTCGGCCCGGTCGCGGTGGACCATGGTGGATAGCGCGTCGACGGGTTCGTCGTTGACAAGGATCGACATCTTGACCAGCGCGTCCTCACGGTACCCGGTCATCTGATAGTCGAAGCTGGCATAGCCCTTGGTCACCGATTTGAGGCGGTCGTAGAAGTCGAAGACGACCTCGTTCAGGGGCAGGTCATAGACGACCATGGCGCGTTGACCCGCATAGGTCAGATCCATCTGGATGCCGCGGCGGTCCTGACAGAGTTTCAGCACGTCGCCGAGGTATTCATCCGGAACAAGAATGGTTGCCTTGATGCGCGGCTCCTCAAGGTGGTCGACCTTGCTGAGGTCCGGCATGTCGGCGGGGTTGTGTAGTTCGATCATCTCACCGTCTTTCATGAAGACGTGGTAGATCACCGACGGCGCTGTGGTGATAAGCTCGATATCATATTCGCGCTCGATACGGTCACGGATGACCTCAAGGTGCAGAAGGCCCAGGAATCCACAGCGGAAGCCAAAGCCCAGCGCGGCCGAGGTTTCCATTTCAAAGCTGAAGCTGGCGTCGTTCAGCGCCAGTTTGTCGATCGCGTCGCGCAGGTCTTCGAATTCGGCTGAATCGACGGGGAATAGACCGCAGAACACCACTGGCTGCGCAGGCTTGAAGCCGGGCAGAGCCTTATCGGTTCCGTTGCGGTCATTGGTGATGGTGTCACCGACGCGGGTGTCGCGGACCTGTTTGATGGAGGCCGTCAGGAAACCAATCTCACCAGGGCCAAGGCTGTCGACCATCTCCATTGCGGGGCGGAAAACGCCGACGCGGTCGACATGGTGCAGGGTGCCGTTCGACATGAACTTGACCCGCATACCCTTTTTCAGCGTGCCGTCCATGATGCGGACCAGAACGATGACGCCGAGATAGGCGTCGTACCACGAGTCGACCAGCATCGCCTTGAGCGGCGCGTCAAGATTGCCCTGCGGTGCAGGCAGTTGTTTCACGATAGCTTCGAGAGTTTCGTGGATGCCCTGCCCCGTCTTGGCGGAAACCTGAATGGCGTCGGTCGCGTCGATGCCGATCACATCCTCGATCTGTTCGGCGACACGGTCACAATCGGACGCGGGCAAGTCGATCTTGTTCAGCACCGGTACGATCTCATGATCCGCATCGATAGCTTGATAGACATTCGCCAGCGTCTGCGCCTCGACCCCTTGGGTCGAGTCCACAACCAGCAGGGAGCCTTCAACCGCGCGCATGGAGCGGCTGACCTCATAGGCAAAGTCCACGTGACCGGGGGTGTCGATCAGGTTCAGCACGTACTTCTCGCCGTTATCAGCGGTATAGTCGATACGGACCGTGTTGGCTTTGATGGTAATGCCACGCTCACGCTCGATATCCATGCTGTCGAGCAGCTGTTCCTTCATGTCACGATCCTGCACCGTCCCGGTCTCTTGGATGAGCCGGTCGGCAAGGGTGGATTTGCCATGGTCGATATGCGCGACGATGGAGAAATTACGGATATGAGCAAGGTCTGTCATGCAGTGGGATATGTCCGCAGAATGAGGCCCCGTCAAGCGGCGAAGCGCCACGTTCGTTTGCCATTTGCAACAGTTACACCTGTGCCGTTCACCTAAAATTGAGGTCAAGAGGTGATTTTGCTAGCAAGAGAGCAAAACACCAATTCAAGAGCAGTGTAGTTTATGGCGAGATATTCCATTTTCATACTGGGAGAAAGCCAACTCTCGGTCTCGGTTCCACAGGGGCTCGACGGTCTCAATCAGGGGACCGGGGTTCATCTGATTGGTGAAACAATCACGATCGACTCGCGGTCTGCGACCGAGGTTTTTATCAGAGATAACGGCAACGATAATAGATTTGCCGACAATGACGGGAACCAACGTCTGGACGGTGATCAGACGATCGACGGCGTTCTGTTCAACGATGGCACCCGGGTCGAGGCCGAATATGGCATCACGCTGACCGATGGTACCAACACATGGCAGGCCGTGGCGTTCAACGTAAACAACTCGAACCTGTCCTACGCAACCGTCGAAGGCATCGCATTTATCGGCGGCCCCGGCGATTTCCCGCCAGCCGGCGTGAAGCTGACTGTGGTCGATACGCAGGAAGGGCCAAGTTTCCAAGCAGCCGATTACGTCACACCGATCTGCTATGACCGCGGCACGTGGATTCGCACTGATCAAGGCCGGATCCGCATAGAAAAATTGAAACCGGGCGATAAGGTCTGGACGCAAGACAGTGGGTATGTCCCCGTGCGGTGGGTCGGAATGCAAAATGTGATCGCGACCGGGCGGTTCAAAATGGTCGAAATCCCCTGTGGCACGCTGTCAAATTTTGCACCGCTACTAGTGTCGCAGCAACATAGGTTGTTGATCACACACGCCATGGCCGAATTGCATTTCGGTTCGTCAGAGGTGTTTGCCCCGGCCATAAGTTTTGTCGACGCTGGCGCCGCATGGCTGTCCGACAAAAAAACCGCGTGCTATCATCACCTTTTGCTGGACCAGCACGCTGTGATCAAAGCAAATGGCGCGGCGTCTGAAAGCCTTTTGTCTTCTCCGGCGTCCTGCGCTGCGAATCCGGACAGTTTGTTCTTCAGCGACCTTGCAGGCTTTGCCTCGGCAGCCACAAAAACGGCAAGATTAGCGCTTACAAGACGCGAAGCGGTATTTTTGATACGGGAGATCTTGGCCATTGAACAGGCACCCCGTTTGATTCATACTTCCGCCTAAACCGAGAGGGGCGCAAGACCCGTCCGGGTAGGCAAAACAACGAGGCATGAGCATGACAAAGTTCCTTCTGATCGCACTTTGTGCCACGTCTATCTTGGCTGTGGCGCCAAAATCCCTTGAGGCGGCGAATATTAAACGCGCTTGCCTTGCATCCGACCGGGCAGAGGCAACGCGCGACCGGTGCAATTGCATTCAGCGAGTGGCAGATCAGGCGCTGACGCGCAGTGATCAGAAAACCATCTCGAAATGGTTTCAGGACCCTCATCAGGCGCAAGAGTTAAAGATGTCGCGGACGGCGCGTGACGATGCGTTGTGGGATCGGTATCAGAACTTTGGCCAGATGGCGCAGGCGATCTGTAGCTGACCTATTCTGAAACCTTGACCTGACCCGCGCTGCACCCCAGAAAAGGCGCAGCGAAAGGGATATCTGATGGTTATGAAAGGGCTGACCCTGCGCGGGCTCGAAGTGTTCGAGGCCTTGGCGCGGACAGGCTCGGTTGCACAGGCGGCCGAGATCACGGGGCTCAGCCAACCGTCGGTGTCGCAGCAACTGCGCAATCTGGAAAACGCTCTGGGCACCGACCTGGTGGATCACGGTCGGCGTCCGATGCGTTTGACCCAGGCCGGACGCAGCTTTCTTGCCCGGGCCGAGGCAGTTCTGGCCGAGCTTCAAATGGCCCAGAGCGAGCTGACCTTGATGGATCTGGGTCATCTCACCACGCTGTCCATCGGGCTGATTGATGACTTCGACAATGACCTGACCCCACGGCTGGCCACGCTGTTGGCCGACAGCCTGACCCGGTCAAAGTTCAAGCTGATCACCCTGCCCAGCCTCGACCTATTCGATGAGCTTGAGGCACAGCGCCTACATCTGGTGGTTTCGGCCCATTCCGGTGAGGTGCTCGAAGACGTGGTCGAATACCCGCTGGTGCAGGATCCGTTTATTCTGGTAACGCCGAAAGGTGCAACAGATGCGGTACAGGAATTGCCGTTTCTGCGCTATGCCCGCGAACAGCTTATCAGCCGGCAGATTGAGGCCCACTTGGCTCGGCACAAGCTCAACTACGAAGAACGTTTCGAGATCGGCTCGCATCTGGCCCTGATGGCGATGGTGGCGCGTGGGCTGGGTTGGGCAATCACCACGCCGCTTGGCTACATGCGGGCCACACGGTTTCACGACGCGCTTGAGGCACACCCCGCCCCGTTCGGTGATTTCGCACGCACCATTTCCTTGTTTACGCGAAACGACTGGTCTGATCAGGTGCCGCAGGATGTTGCCGGCATGATGCGCCGCTTGATGCGCAACCAGGTCGTTGATCCGGCGCTGGCACAACTGCCGTGGCTTGCGGATCGCCTCAGGGTAATGGGTTAGCGCCGAAGATACGCGTCAAGTCCCGCAACAGCGGCTTCGATCAAGTCCAAAGCGCCGTCAAAGTCCCGCGTGTAATAGGGGTCCGGTACATGATCCGTACCCAACTCTGGCGCAAAATCTGTAAGCAATCGCACAGGCGTTTCGTTTCCGGCAGGCCGCAGTTTCTCGATATTCCTGATGTTATCTGCGTCCATTCCTATGATCAGATCAAAACTGTCAAAATCCTCGGCCACAAATTGCCGTGCCCGTAGGTTGCTGAGGTCAATTTCGCGTGCACGCGCTGCAGCCTGCATCGGCCCATAAGGCGGATCACCAATATGCCATCCCGAGGTCCCGGCACTGTCGGTGATGCAATGCGGCGCACGTGCGCGGAACGCGCCCTCGGCAGCGGGGGAACGGCAGATATTGCCCAAGCAGACAAAGAGGATACGGTGGGTCATGGGCAAGGGTTATCGCATGAGGCTAAGATGGAAAAGATCGTCATTTTGACCGGGGCCGGGATTTCCGCCGAAAGCGGATTAGGAACCTTTCGCGACGAAGGCGGGTTGTGGTCACAGCACCGGATCGAGGACGTCGCCACGCCCGAAGGGTTCGCACGCAACCCTGCCCTTGTCCATGAGTTTTACAACGCTCGCCGCATACAAGCCGCAAAGGCGCGACCCAATGCGGCGCATGCGGCCCTGGCGCGCCTTCAAAAAGATTTCCACGGCAAGGTCACACTCGTCACCCAGAATGTCGACAGCCTGCACGAAGCCGCCGGTGCGCAAGGCGTGATCCATATGCATGGTACACTCGCCGGTGCGCTTTGTGCGTCCTGCGGTCACCGATGGCCTGCTCCACCCGAGATGATGGTAGGTGAGCCCTGCGTAGCCTGCACCGCGCCTGCAGCCCGCCCCGATGTGGTCTGGTTTGGCGAGATGCCGTATTTCATGGATGAAATCTATGACCACCTGGCCGAAGCGACCCTATTTGCAGCCATTGGTACCTCGGGTCAGGTCTACCCAGCCGCTGCCTTCGTACACGAAGCCCAACACTCCGGCGCCCGCACGGTGGAACTGAACCTTGACCCCTCGTCTGGCGCTTCCAGCTTTGACAATGTCATACTCGGTCCAGCAACGGAAACGGTCCCACGCTGGGTAGAGGGTCTGCTCAGCCGTAGATAACGGCAGACACGAAGTGAGATTTTAACCTATAGTGAAGCCCTGATACGTCAGGAGGGTACAATGACCGATCCCAATTCCCCTCGCGAAGAAATCCTTGAGGTGGGCAGCCTGGACAACCGTGATGCCCTTGGCGATCAACTTGCCGGGCTGTGGTGGACGTTCCTGCTGCGTGGCATTTTGGCCGGGCTTCTGGGCATTGCAGCACTGTTCTGGCCAACTGGCAGTATTTCCATGTTGTTGCGCCTTGTTGGCTTGGTGCTGATCGTGGATGGCAGCCTGACGCTGCTGGGCTTTGGGCGGCGCGGTCTGATCGGAGGGGTCGGTATCGGCGCGCTTCTGATTGGTTTGGTGCTGTTGATCTGGCCTGAGGGCGTGGCGCGCCTGACCTTCTTCCTATTGGGCGCTTGGGCACTCATTGTCGGGGTTGGTTCGCTGATGGCATGGCGACAAATGTCGGATCAGCACCCCGACGCGCCATCGGTCCGCAATTCGGGGATTATCGCGCTGCTGATCGGACTGGTTCTCATATTCTGGCCGGGCAGCGGCATGGTCGCGCTGGGTTGGGCCATCGCTTTCGGCGCACTGGCGTTTTCTGCAATAATGTTCTGGCTGACTGCACGATTCAAACGCGCCCATGACCGTGTTGCCATGCGGGTAGTCAATCGCTAACGGATCGGCGAAAACGACAGCAGGCCGGGTATGTCCCGGCCTGACGCATGGATGACGGCCGCGCAGCGGCCCGGAGACAGGCGTTGCCCTAGTTGGAATGAGACCCGTGACCGCCCTTGTCTTTACGATCAAGATCAACCGGAATCTCTATTTCGACTTCCCCGGCGTTTTCAAAAATCAGTGTAACGGGAACCTTAGCGCCCTGCTCAAAAGGTGCGGTCAGGCCCATAAACATCAAGTGGTCGCCACCGCGTTGCAGCATAAAAGTTTCGCCAGCCGGAATGACAAAGCCTTCTTCAACTTCGATCATCTTGGCAACGCCGGCGTCATCAATCTTGTGCGTGTGCAACTCGACACGCGCAGCCGCATCCGATTTCGCGCCTATTAGCCGGTCATCCGTTTCACCGCTGTTTTGGATCATCATAAAAGCCGCGCCGGCCTTAGCCGTTTTTCCCGAAGACCGGGCGTAGGCATCGTCAACTGCAATGGTACTTTCCGCAAATGCAGTTGTTGCAAGGGTAACCGCAGCCATCGTGGCCAACAGGTTGGATTTGAGGGACATCGCGTCTCTCCTAATTTGGATTCAGTTTTGAGATTACAAACGGTTTCCAAGGAGAACCGGGGGTGCTCGCGCTGGTTTTCTCGGGACTGGCAAGGCAATCAAGTTGTCTGCCTTCCGCGGCGGAGCAGGCTGGGTGACCTTCGACGCCAACGGTAAATCCAGCGCCGGAACGTCGATCGCGCCCAATAGAGCCAAGGCATAGTCCGGGCAAAAATGTGCAGGTCGCGTCGGTTGACCGCTGGCGTCCATATAGACCACCACCGGGCCTGTACTTGTACACAGAACCATCTGCCCCACGGGGCCATCCATTCCGCGCGACGCAGCCACGCCCTGCCCCGTCAAGATGACAAGCAGAGAAACCAACAATGGCAAGAGTCTGTTCAGAACGGGTTTCATCTTGCGCTAGGTATAGGCCCGACACAAAGCGAGCTTCAAGCACAATCGGATGCGCCCAAAGCCCGCAGAACTTGGTATCGTGTCAACTGTCCGCAGGTGGACGTTTGACAGACCCTTTGGTCAGGCTCGTATGCAACCTGTTCACCTGCCGTTGCATCCGAAAGCATGTCCCAACCGATTTGCCAAAAAAGGCAGCCAACAGGGAGAAATAATCAGAAGTTTTATATGACATGTGACTGAACTCCGTCAGATGAATATGAACAAACATAAGCCAAAAACAGCGCAATGTATGTGAACAATATCACCAAGCGGAGTTTTTTTGTTCCAATTGCGGAACAACGAGAAAAGAAAAACCCTGCACCAATCGGTACAGGGTTCGAATTCTTCGCGGTCTGAAAAGGAATTAGGCCGAGGCTTGCGCCTTCGCGATTTCCTTTTTCACCTTCAGCGCGTTTGCTGACAGGTCTTCATCCTTGGCTTTGGCCAGGAACGCGTCCAGACCACCGCGGTGATCGACCGAGCGCAGCGCAGCCGCCGAAATGCGCAGCTTGACGCCACGGTTCAGTGTTTCCGACTGCAAGGTAACATCGTTCAGGTTCGGCAGGAAACGACGTTTGGTTTTATTGTTGGCATGGCTGACATTGTTGCCAGTCATCGGGCCTTTTCCGGTCAGTTCGCAACGGCGCGACATGGTTTCTTCCTTTGTTTCTGGAGGCCGGGTAAAACACCTGCGGCCAAATCACAAGAGGCGCAACCCGAAGTCGCGCCCGAAAACTGGTTGGATGCGTGTAGTGGGAATCGCCAAGGGGGTCAAGATGGATCGCACGAAATCTTTGCGTGGACATCGCCAAGGGTTCGGCGTGGGGTTGGCAACAAGGGTTTTTTGTTTCTGCGGTGCCGCTGAAGCAAACGCTTCTGCTGCTGTGCACGCGGAATAAGGCGGGCGGGCTTCAGTATCAGCCTTTTGTCGCGCAGCTCGGGGAAAATCTCGAATATCTCTTGTATGGCGTCCGAGCCAAGCGTTTTCAGGGCTTCCTCACCAAGAAACAGGCTTTCGGTCGGTGCATCTTCGGCAAAGATAACTTGGTGGCAGTCAAAGAGCAGGTGAAAATATTCGACGCTTTGCACACTATCATCGATGAATATGCCTGGCAGGGCGGTCAGTTTGATCGCGGGAATCAGAACCTCGGTTGTCCCAAACATCCGCTCTGCGATCTTCGAGCGCACGAGCATCCGATGCTGACGCGATACCAAGAGGTCGCGCCGGGGCAACCCGCTGCCCAATGCCCCCGCCAGAATCCGAACCGGCCATAGGCGCGGATTGTCCAACAAGGCGGCACGGTCAAACCGGCGCCGTCCGATCCACCGGATCGGCTGAGCCCCATGCTCCAGAGTTAAAATCATTTCGCCAATCCGCAGGCTTTGAACTGGTCGCACCTCATTCTGTGTCAGGATACCGGTATCCCGGACAAGGCAGGGAACGCCCGCCCCGTTTTCAAAGGCCGAATAGTTAACCACAATGCCCGAGGGCAGAGTAAACGTGCCACTGGATACTGAATAACGAACGCCGTCCTCTACGCTGATCCTGCCGAAGGCGACGTCGTCGATAACTGTCCCGGCTGGCAGGTTCAGCGTGTCTGTGCCTCCGCCCCCGCGAATATCACCGTCAACCGTTGTGCTGCTGAAATTCAGCGTGTCATTTCCACCGCCTAGACGAATGGAGCCGACGGTTGATCCTGTGATATCGACCGTATCCGCATCCGAGCCGCTGGCAATTCGCCCGCCGACCGTACTGTTTGTAACGGTGATAGTATCATTCCCGGCATTTCCGAGGACATTATCGGCGATAGTACTGTTGGTGATGTCTATGTCGTCATCACCGCCGCGCGCCCGAATATTGTCGATTGGGCTGCCCTGCGGTACGCCGTTCAGCGTTCCGTTGTCATTCGTGACGTCGATATCATCGTCACCATTTGTCCCGTCAATTCTGGGCATCAAAACCGGTCCAGCACATTCAGACCGGTAAAATAGCACGGTTCCTTGCGATCTTAAGTCAATGACGAAACTTTTATCGGAACTGTGCAGCGTGGCGCTTCGCCTAACGCGGCAGCAAAGACGCCAGCATGGTTTTGGCCGCCGCCGAAGGACTTAATTCACCGGTGCGGACCTGAGCACCCAGATAGGCCATTTCGGTCCGCGCCTGCGGGGTCGCTAACCTTGCCAACAGAGCGGCACGGACTTCCTGCTCGAACCAGTACTGCGCTTGTGCGGCGCGATTGGCATCCCAATGGCCGCTTTCCCGACGCGATTGGGCCAGGGACTGCATCTCGGCCCAAGCCTTCTCTAACCCGTGTTCCTCGACCGCCGATACGGTCATGGCCTTGGGAAAACCCTCTGGGTCCTGCGGACGCTTGCGCAACAGGCGCAAGGCACCGGCATAATCGGCGCAGGTCCGGGTCGCGGTGGCTTTCAAATCCCCGTCTGCCTTGTTGACCAGGATCATATCCGCCATTTCCATGATACCGCGCTTGACGCCCTGCAACTCATCCCCGCCTGCGGGAGCCAGAAGCAACAGGAATAAATCAGACATTTCGGACACCACGGTCTCGGACTGGCCAACACCGACGGTTTCAATCAGGACCACATCGAAAGCAGCCGCCTCGCACAAGGCAATCGCCTCACGCGTGCGCCTTGCGACACCACCCAAATGAGATTGGCTGGGGGACGGTCGGATAAAGGCGTTTTTCTCACGGCTCAAGCGTTCCATCCGGGTTTTGTCACCCAAAATGGAACCACCTGAGCGGGTCGAACTGGGATCAACCGCCAGCACTGCCACTCGCAAGCCCTGTTCGATTAGCATCATGCCAAAGCTCTCGATAAAGGTGGATTTACCAACGCCCGGAGTGCCCGACAGTCCGATACGCAGCGATTGCCGATTGGATTTCGCCAAATGGGTCAGCAATTCCGTCGCCTGCGCCCTGTGATCCTCTCGGCCACTTTCGACCAGAGTGATTGCGCGGGCCAGCGCACGACGCTCGCCTTTCAAAATCCTGTCACCCAGGCTGCTTATGTCCATTTCAACCCCGATCTTTTGCGGCATGACTACTTGCCGCGGGAATATCGTGTTTGTCCAGACCGTTTGGGAAATGCGCCAGATGTCCCCATTCGCCCACAAGACTCGCTTCTTATTCCTTATTGTCCCATCTTGGCATTGCGCTTGTTCGCAAACCGTGCGTGAGCTTGGCGCTGCGCCGATTGCGGAACTGGACCTTGCCGGACGGTTGGCAGATAAAGCCCGCATGACACGCCTGCCGATCGACGACGCAATCCCAGAGTTACTTGCCGCCCTAAAGGCTTCGGGCCGCGCTGTGCTTCAGGCGCCTCCGGGCGCGGGCAAAACGACACGCGTACCTCTGGCAATGCTTGAAGCGGGTTTGTGCGATGGCAAGATCGTGATGCTGGAGCCGCGCAGGCTGGCCGCGCGCGCCGCCGCCGAGCGTATGGCCGAAACTCTGGGTCAACGTGCAGGCGAAACAGTCGGCTATCGCGTGCGCGGCGACGCGAAACTGTCCAAAGCAACCCGGATCGAGGTTGTGACCGAGGGCATTTTGACCCGGATGCTCCAATCGGAGCCTGACCTGCCCGGTGTTGGCGCGGTGATCTTCGATGAATTCCACGAACGCTCTTTGAACGCGGATCTGGGGCTGGCCCTGTGTTTGGAAGTCACAGGTGCGCTGCGCGATGATTTGATGCTGTTGGCGATGTCCGCGACGCTGGATGCGGAGCCCGTCGGTCGGTTGATGGACGCGCCGCTGATCACGTCCGAGGGCCGCAGTTTCCCGGTTGAAACGCGTTGGTTAGACCGGCCCTTAGGCGTTCAAGCGCGGCGTCTGGACGCGCTGGTCGATCTGGTCGTTCGCGCCGAGCGGGAAACGCGCGACACGGGTGGCAGCATGCTGGTGTTCCTACCCGGTGAGGGCGAAATCCGCCGGGCCGAAGGTGCTTTGTCCGGACTGTTGCCAGCGGAGTGCACGGTGCACCCCCTGTTCGGAGCGATGCCTTTTGCTGCCCAGCGCGCCGCGATTGCGCCGGTGGAACGCGGTCGCAAACTGGTGCTGGCCACATCGATTGCGGAAACCTCACTTACCATTCCCGACATCCGGGTCGTGGTCGACATGGGGCAAGCCCGGCGCGCGCGGTTCGATCCGGGATCTGGCATGTCGCGCCTTGTGACCGAACGGGTGACACGGGCCGAGGCGACGCAGCGCGCAGGCCGCGCCGGTCGTGTTGCAGAAGGGGTGGGTTACCGCTTGTGGTCCAAAGGAGAGGAAGGCGCGCTTGCCGCCTACCCGCCCGCCGAAATTGAGGCAGCAGACCTGACCGGGCTGGCCTTGGAACTTGCGCTATGGGGTGCGGAACCCTGCGATCTGGCGTTCCTGACATCCCCACCCGAAGCCACAATGGCCGAAGCCAAGGCGCTGCTTGCCATGCTGGGCGCGCTGGACGCCAAAGGGCGGATCACCAACCACGGGCGCGCTCTTGCGGCGCTGCCTTTGCATCCGCGACTGGCACACATGCTTGAACACGCAGGACCTAATGCTGCGCCTTTAGCCGCGCTCATGGCTGAACGCGACCCGTTGAAAGCAGCACCAGCGGATATATTGCTGCGGCTCGAGGCCCTTCGCAACCCGCAAGCGTTTCAACGCAACCGCGTCTGGCAGCTGAACACCGGCGTCGCGGACCGCATAAAGGCCGAAGCCAAGCGTTTGCGCACCAAAGGGGACGCGAGCGATCTAGGCCCCGCCGCGATGGCCGCACTGGCCTATCCCGACCGCATCGGACAACGGCGCAAGGGCGACACGCCCCGTTACGTTCTGTCTGGCGGAAAAGGTGTGGTACTGGACAGCGGCGATACCCTCGCCGCCGCGCCCTATCTGGTGGTCACGGATACAGACGGCAACCCACGCGAAGCCCGTGTGCGCATGGCCGCACAAATATCGGAAGGCGAAATCCGAGACTTGTTCGCGGATCAGATCAACTGGGTAGACAGTTGTGAGTGGTCGAAACGCGACCGTCGCGTGGTGGCGCGCAAACAGGAAAGGCTGGGCGCGATCACTCTGAGTGACCGCATCTGGAAAGACGTACCCGACGAGATGGTCGCGCAGGCCATGCTGGATGGCGTTCGCGATCTGGGATTGCGGCTGGACGGGGCAGCGGCACGGCTGGCGGCTCGGGTAGAACTGATACGGGCCGAAGGGGCGGACCTGCCTGAATTTACGACCGAAGGGTTGATGGAAACACTCGAGGATTGGCTGCTACCCATGCTGTCCGGTGTGCGCAATGCCGAGGACTGGAAACGCTTTGATCTGCTACCCGCCTTGCGCGCGCGGCTGGACTGGACCCAGATGCAAGAGTTGGACCGCCGCGCACCGGGGTCGTTTGAAACGCCCTTGGGGCGCAAAGTGGCGATCGACTATAGCGGCGCGGTGCCTGAGATCTCGGTGCGTCTGCAAGAGTTGTTCGGTGTCACACAGCATCCGATTGTGGGGGGCGAGGCACTGAAGATCACCCTGCTGTCTCCGGCACAGCGCCCGATCCAAATCACCCGCGACCTGCCCGGGTTCTGGGCGGGAACCTATGCTGACGTCCGAAAGGATATGCGCGCGCAATACCCCAAACACCCCTGGCCCGAAGACCCGACACAGGCCGATCCGACATTGCGGGCAAAAAGGCGGGGATAGTCTCGCAACTCATTGCAAAACGGTCTGTTTTTAAGGGGTGGTTGAAATACCCCTTTTCAACTGTAAGTTCACCATCACGTGCACTCGGTGGCAAAAGTTCAAACTCATCAATGTCGACATGGTATCAAAAAATCTGGCAAGAGGTGGCGCGGCCTGTTCTCCGACGCCCCCCTCGGGTGCAGTTCGCAGCCATATGCACGCGCGACACGCCGAACGGGCCCGAGGTGCTGTTGATCACCAGCCGCGACACGGGGCGTTGGGTCATTCCCAAGGGCTGGCCAATTAACGGAAAAGACGGAGCCGAAACCGCGCAACACGAAGCCTGGGAAGAGGCTGGGGTGCAGCCGGATCACTTGGATCGTACCTCAATCGGTCATTTCAGCTATGACAAGGTTATGGACGACGGCTCGTCCATTCCGGTGCACACCAACGTGTATCGCATACGTGTCAAAGGGCTGGCTGAGAACTACCCCGAGGCAGGACAGCGAGACCGGCGCTGGTTTCCCCCGCAACAGGCGGCTGAACTGGTCCGCGAACCGGAACTGAGCGCGCTTCTTCAGCAATTGTAACGCTTTGGCAACAACTCTTTGTGAGTCAGCTTGCCCCGTGTTTTGAAACCGGATACGCGCGCCACTTGATCCACGCCACCTAAAGAAATCTGATGTCGGACACACTTTCCAAAAAACGCTGGCAAGCTCTGGACAGCGATCTAAACCGCATTTCGCGGGTTGAAACTGCGAATTCACACATCGTGCGCCCGATTCTGGCCCCAGGTATTGCGCTGGCTTTCATCGCCTTGGCCGGATTGTCGGCTGCGGTCTTTTTCGGGCAGGCAAATGGCGGTTTGATCGTCGTCGCTGCGGCGGTCTTTGGGGCCTACATGGCGATCAATATCGGCGCCAACGATGTTGCCAACAACATGGGGCCAGCCGTTGGCGCCAATGCCCTGACCATGGGCGGCGCGATCGTCATCGCCGCAATCGCAGAAAGCGCAGGGGCCTTGCTTGCCGGTGGGGACGTGGTCTCGACCATTTCTAAAGGAATTATCGACCCGGCCTCTGTTCAGGACAGCTCTGTGTTCATCTGGGCCATGATGTCCGCACTGATTTCCTCGGCCATGTGGGTCAATATCGCGACGTGGTTTGGCGCACCGGTATCGACCACCCATTCTGTTGTGGGCGGCGTGGTCGGTGCAGGTATCGCCGCTGCGGGGCTGAGCGCGGTAAGTTGGGGAACCATGAGCGCGATTGCCGCCAGCTGGGTGATCTCGCCCGTCTTGGGCGGTGTTATTGCAGCGATGTTTCTGGCGTTGATCAATGCAAAAATCCAGTATCAGGACGACAAGATTGCCGCGGCCCGGCGGTGGGTTCCGATCCTTGTGGCCGTTATGGCAGGTGCATTTGCAACCTATCTGTCCGTCAAAGGACTGAAACGTATCGTGAAGATCGATCTTGAGGTGGCGCTGATGATCGGGCTGGCGTTTGGAGTGTTGGCGTGGTCAGTGACGGTGCCATGGGTGCGGCGCAAGTCCGAAGGGCTGGAAAACCGCACCAAGTCATTGAAAACGCTGTTCGGCTTGCCCTTGATCATTTCGGCGACGTTCCTCAGTTTCGCACATGGCGCGAATGATGTCGCCAACGCCGTTGGCCCGTTGGCCGCAATCGTACACGCGGCCGAGTTTGGCGACTTCGCTTCGAAAGTGTCGATCCCTACATGGGTCATGGTTATCGGAGCGTTTGGTATTTCATTTGGTCTGTTTCTTTTTGGCCCGAAGCTCATAAAAATGGTGGGCAGCCAGATCACCAAGCTGAACCCGATGCGCGCATTTTGCGTGGCCCTTTCGGCAGCAATCACCGTGATCGTGGCCAGCTGGCTGGGCCTGCCCGTCAGTTCAACCCACATCGCCGTTGGTGCCGTGTTCGGCGTTGGGTTCTATCGCGAATGGCATTCGGACCAGCGTTGGAAACAGTCAAACCGTCAACGCCCGCCTGAACAGCGTCTGGCGCGCGAAGAACATCAACGTCGCAAGCTGGTGCGTCGCTCGCATTTCATGACTATCGTCGCGGCCTGGGTCGTCACGGTTCCTGCTGCGGCGGCGATGTCGGCGGCAATTTTCGTGTTTCTTACGGCTTTTGTCTGACACCCCTAGGGTGCTATTTGGTCCGGTGACAGCGCAGCCTCTGGTGCCTGCTTGATCAGGGCGCTGACCTTGGCACAGATCGGTGTCGCGACGCCAAACTGTTGGCCCAGACGCATGATTTCTCCTTGCAGGCTGTCGATTTCGGTCGGACGGCCTGCCAATAAATCATACGACATTGAGGTGCGTGCGCTTGGGTCGATAGTCAACATGCGCGCCGCTATGCGGGAAAAGACAGGCGTCGGCAGGCGCAGGATGTATGGCGTCATCCACGCTGGCAGCGGCGTGGTCGACGCGACAGGATGGCCAGCTGCCTTGAGAACGGACAAAGCTTCGGACATTTGATCTGCCATAAGCCGACGCCAATTCCGGTCCAGCAGTTGCTTCTTCAAGGTCAATCCCGACAGCGCGTTCAGCGCGTTGTTGAGGTTTATCAGCAGCTTACCCCACTGGACGGCGTCAATCGTGTCGCTCTCTACGATTGGTAGGTCAGTGCAGCCCAGCTTTTGAGCTAACGCTCCGGGGCCGCTTTGGATGACGATTTCACCAGAGGTGGCACGGTGAAAACAAGCCGGTTCAGCCGGTACAACATTGAACGGCACCATCCCGGCACGGACATCATGATCCGGCAATATCGACCGTAGACAGCGCGCGTTGTCCATCCCGTTTTGCCAGGACAGGACCGGCGTGGAAAGCGGGGTGTGTTGAGCAATCAATGTGGCCATGTCTGGCGTCGCACCGGCCTTGACGGTCACGATAACCACATCTGCATGTCCAAAGCATCTGGCGTCTTCAGTCAGGGTAAGGTCCTGCGCGGCCACGTTTCGCAACAGGCCAGAGAAATCCGTCACCGTCAGCCCCTTGTCGCGGATGGGATCCAGAATGCGGCTGCGGCCTAACAGCGTGACCCTGTGCCCTGAAGACGCCAACAGAGCACCGCAATAGCATCCTATGCTGCCCGCCCCCGCGATCACAATCCTCATGGCAACCCTCCGCACCTAAAAGGATCGCTGTCTAAGGGGTCAGGGGCAAGCCCCCCTGACGCGTGGTCAGCGCGCCAACCTCGGGCTGGTCCGCTCCAGCTCTTTCGAAATCGGGATGTATTCCTCATCATCGCCCGGTGGCAAATGAAAAGCGCCATTCGCCCAATCCGCAGTTTTCCATTCGCGCGTGGCCGCCTCGATCTTTTCTTTAGAGGATGACACGAAATTCCACCAGATGTAGCGATCTTCGTTCATGGTCGCGCCGCCCAGCAACATCAGGCGCGCCCCCGCTGGTCCGGCTTTTACCGAAAGGGGATCACCGGGGCGGAACACCATCATCCTTCCCTCGTCAAATGTATCACCTGCAATTTCGACCGAGCCCTGCGTGACATAAACCCCGCGGTCTTCGTGGTCGTCTGGCAGGGGAAAGGACGCGCCCGGGTCAAGCTGTACGTCCAGATAAAAGGTTTCCGACAGCATCGTTACCGGGCTGGATTCACCATAGGCCGACCCCAAGATCAGCCGGGCGCTGACACCGGAGTCCTCAATGTGCGGCAACGCAGCCTGTTTGTGATGCTCGAAGTCCGGCGCCATATCCTCATGCGCTTCGGGCAGCGCGATCCAGGTCTGGATGCCAAACAGGCTGTGCTTTGTGCTGCGGGTTTCTGCACTTGTGCGCTCGGAATGGGTCACGCCGCGCCCGGCAACCATCCAGTTAACCTCGCCGGGGTAAATCATCTGATGCGTGCCCAGACTGTCGCGGTGCTCAAACTCACCTTGGTAAAGATAAGTGACCGTCCCGAGTCCGATATGCGGATGCGGGCGTACATCAATCCCGCCATCGGTGATAAATTCAGCCGGACCCATCTGGTCGAAGAAAATGAATGGTCCGACAAGCTGACGTTTGACCGAAGGCAATGCCCGGCGCACCTCGAACCCGCCCAGATCACGGGCGCGGGGAATGATCAAAGTATCCAACGCCGCATTTTCAGACAGGCATTCGGGGCTGTGGGTCGGATTCCAACTCATGACGTCACTCCTGCGATCAAATAGATGACTTACTGGTTTCGAAGTATAGAGCGTTTCGTTCGCAATGGCAGACGCAGCGGCGCACAATCGGAGTGCGGAGGTTTGGCGTTTGTGTGTATAGGCTCACCTGTTGCGGACATCCTGCCCGCGATAGGTCAAAGAAATTCAGCCAGGACGAGAATGATCACAGAACCGTGATCGTCAACTCGGAACTGATCTGAACCGTGCTATCGTTATACCCAAGCATGAATCCCTTCAGGAGGTTCCGTTATGACGCATCCACATTTTTCCCGCCGCTCGGTGATGGCCTTGGGCGGGGCAGTATTGGCCACCGGCAGCACGGGCCTGCTGCTGCCCGCGCGCGCAGCCGGATTGGCACCGACGCCATCCATGCGCGGGGGGGCAAACAACTACCGCCCTGGCGCACCAATCGTTGACCGGATCGGGGGCGGTGGGTTCTGGATGACGGGCACAGTCCGCCGCGCGGGTGACGGTGCCCCCCTGCCCGGCCAACGCATTCAGATATGGGCGCACACCACCGAAGGCCACGAACGTGACCCGCAAAGCCACGGCGCGACCCTGACTGATGCAAATGGTGAATTCCGGCTTGAGATGCCGCAAATCGTACCCGCCTTTGGGCAGCCACATGGTCACTTAGCCTATGACAGCGGAGATTTCGAAACCGTATTCCTGCGCCCGGTTATGGCCAGTTCCAAGGACCAGACCCTGGCGGCGCATTTTGTCCTGACACCTGCCTGACCTTCGTGATCCGGACCCTTGTGATCTGGGCGGTTGTGACCGCCGCCTTGGCGGTGCCGCTTGTTGCGGCGGCCTACAGCCCACTTTTGGCTTGGCGCGATCCGATCTACATCTTGGCCGGTTTCGCCGGAGTGCTGAGCATGGGGCTTTTGGTCCTGCAGCCCTTGCTGGCAGGGCGAGACCTGCCCGGGTTGACCCCCTTGGAAAGTCGTCACTGGCACAGATGGGTCGGCGTCACGCTGGTCATCACCATTTTGACCCATGTGGCTGGGCTTTGGGTCACCAGCCCACCAGACGTGGTTGACGCGTTGCTTTTCGTCTCTCCCACACCGTTTTCAGCTTGGGGCGTTGTCGCAATGTGGGCGGCATTTGCGGCCGCCACGCTGGGAATATACCGACAACGTCTGGCCCTGCGGTTTCGGGTCTGGAGGTTGAGTCACACCGGGCTGGCCACCGTCACCATCATCGGCAGCGTTGTACATGCCATCTTGATCGAAGGCACGATGGAGGTCATGACCAAGACAGCTTTGTGCGCCTTGGCCGTGTTGGCAGCCGCCCGAACGCTGATCAGATTGCGCGTGTGGGATATCCGCCGTCGCAGTTAGACACCCAGACACCAGCGCATCACCGCCTTTTGCGCGTGCAAACGGTTTTCTGCCTCGTCAAAGATCACAGAGTTCGGTCCGTCCATGACCTCGGATGTCGCTTCCTCCTCGCGGTGCGCAGGCAAGCAGTGCATGAACAATGCGTCGGGTTTGGCATGTGACATCAGCTCGGAATTGACCTGATAGGGGCGCAGGAGGTTATGGCGGCGTTCCTTGGCAGATTGGGAATCGTGCATCGAGACCCAAGTGTCAGCGACCACAAGATCGGCGCCCTCAACGGCCTTGAACGGATCACGCTCAACCACGATCTTCGACCCTTTTTGACGGGCAAATCCCATGAATTCTTCCTCGGGGTCGAACTGCGCCGGGCCTGTGAAGGTCAGGTCAAAGCCGAACTGACCAGCCGCATGCAGGAATGAGGCGCAGACATTGTTCCCGTCGCCGGTCCAGACCACCTTCTTGCCTTTGATCGGCCCGCGATGTTCTTCGAATGTCAGAACATCCGCCATGATCTGGCACGGATGCGTACGATCCGTCAGGCCGTTGATGACCGGAACGTCAGAGTATTCCGCCATCTCTGTCAGGATGGTTTCGTCAAAGGTCCGGATCATGATCATGTCGACATAGCGCGACATCACGCGGGCCGTATCTGCAATCGTTTCACCGTGCCCCAGTTGCATATCCTTGCCGGACAGCACCATGGTCTGCCCACCCATCTGACGTACACCCACATCGAAGGACACGCGCGTCCGGGTCGAGGGCTTTTCAAAGATCAGCGCAACCATGCGGCCTTTTAGCGGCTGATCATCATCCGGTGCGGCCTTGGGGCGACCATGGCGGGCCATTTTCATTTCTCCGGCCGTGTTGATCATCGTGCGCAGATCGCCCGCGTCCGTTTTGTGGATATCAAGGAAATGGTTCATTTCGTTTCACTTCTGGCTATTGGTTGCCCGGGGACAAGGCCCCGGAACATCAAAAAATCAGGCGTCAGCAAGCTGGGCTTCGATCTGCTTGGCGGCTCTATCAAGGCGGATCATCGCCTGTGCGATGTCATCCTCGGTCAGTATCAACGGCGGCAGCAGCCGGATCACATTGTCCGCCGCAGGAACGGTGATGACTTCGTTGTCATAGCCTGCATTAACCACGTCAAGATTTGAGGCCTTGCACTTCAATCCCAGCATCAGACCCACGCCGCGAACCTCCTCAAAAACCTCGGGGTGATCAGCAACCAGACCTTCCAGTTTTTGACGCAGCAATCCCGCCTTGCGGCTCACGCCTTCAAGAAAAGCAGGGGTTGCGACCTGATCCAGAACCGCACAGCCCACGGCGCAGCCAAGAGGGTTTCCACCATAGGTCGACCCGTGCGTCCCAGCGGTCATACCGCTTGCGGCGATTTCGGTCGCAAGTACCGCGCCCAGCGGAAAGCCTCCGCCAATGCCCTTGGCGACCAGCATAATGTCCGGAGTGATCCCGGCCCATTCATGCGCAAACAGCTTGCCGGTCCGGCCCATGCCGCATTGTACCTCGTCAAGGATCAGTAGCAGCCCATTGTCATCGCAGATCTGGCGCAAAGCCTTCAATTCGGCATCTGGCACAGGGCGAATGCCGCCTTCGCCCTGAACCGGTTCGATCATGATCGCCGCGGTCTTTTCGGTGATGGCATTGGTGACGCCATCAAGATCGCCGAACGCGACATGCACGAAACCGGGCAGAAGCGGGCCAAAACCCTTGGTCATCTTCTCGGACCCGGCTGCGGCGATACCTGCCGAAGACCGCCCATGGAACGATCCGTCGAAGGTAATGACCTCGACCCGCTCGGGCTGGCCTCTGTCATAGAAACACTTGCGGGCCATCTTCACCGCCAATTCGCAGGATTCAGTGCCGGAATTGGTGAAAAAGACAGTGTCGGCAAAGGTATGCTCGACCAGCTTGTCAGCCAGCGCTTGCTGCTGCGGGATATTATACAGGTTCGATACGTGCCACAGCGCGTGCGCCTGTTCCGTCAACGCATTCACCAGCGCCGGATGCGCATGGCCCAGCGCGTTCACCGCGATCCCGGCACCTAAGTCCAGAAAACGTCGGCCATCCGCCTCGGTCAGCCAAGCGCCTTCACCCTTTACGAATGTCAATGGCGCGCGGTTATAGGTCGGCAGAACGGACGGGATCATCGGATCATCCTTTTCAGATAAGTTAAGCCTTGTGAGTGATACACGAGGCCCATGTTCGTCAACAGATTTGGTGGGGTCTGCGCGGATTTACAGCGCGCAAGTGATCAAACAGGCCGGTTAAGCGGTCAGGCGTCGGCGCCGGAGGCGCAGGATATTTGCACGTTTGATCATGCGACGTTGTATAGCGGGGCACGCGCTCAGTGGAAACCCTGAAATTCACGTCAAGGAAGTTTCACGTGATATGCGGCATTTCCTGCTTGCCATTCCTTGCACAGTGACGCACCGCTGAGCCATGACTCCGGCACGACATAATCCCCCCCTCGCAGCTCTGCTGATCGTTTCCGCCAGCGCTTTTATCGCGGGCACAACTTTGCTGGCCAAAGCCTTGGGGACAGACACTCTGGGTCCGGCTTTGCATCCGATGCAAATCAGCCACGGGCGGTTTCTGTTCGCGTTTCTGGCGATCCTCGGCGCAGTCGGCGTACTACGCCCGCGTTTGAGCCGCCCGCATTGGGGTCTGCATATCGGACGGACCAGCTTTGGCTGGGCGGGGATCACGCTGATGTTTGCTTCGGTTGCGTTCATACCAATCGCGGACGCCACCGCGCTGTCGTTTCTGAATCCTGTCTTCGCCATGGTTTTGGCAATTCCGTTGCTCAAAGAGGGTGTGGGACCATGGCGCTGGCTGGCCGCTGCCGTGGCCCTGACCGGAGCGTTAATCCTGCTGCGACCAACGCCTGCCAGCTTCCAACCCGCGGCCTTGCTGGCTCTGACCGCAGCCGGGATGATCGGGATGGAGTTGATTTTCATCAAAAAGCTGTCCGGGCGTGAGAGGCCGATACAGATACTGCTGATCAACAACGCGATGGGGCTGACCATTGCCTCGATCGCGGTCAGCTTCGTGTTCCAGATGCCAACACCCCAACAATGGGCCGCTTTGGTGGGGATCGGCCTATTGATGGCCTGCGCGCAGGCTTGCTTTGTCAACGGGATGGCGCGGGCTGATGCATCTTTTGTGGCCCCAATCAGCTATGCCACGCTGATTTTTGCGGCCCTCTACGATTTTGCCGTGTTTGGCGTCATCCCGGACGCAATCAGCCAGCTTGGGTCAGCCGTCATTCTTGCTGGCGGCTTTATTCTTGTCTGGCGCGAAGCGCGTGTCAGAACCGCGTGAGCCGCGAGTTCCTCTGGCTCTCGGCCTAAAACCTCTCAGACCAAAACTTTGCGCCCTATGCCTTCAGCCGGTACCCCTTGCGCAACATCTGCCAGGTTACGGCGCAAATAGCCAAGGTCGCGCCACTGCATACTGCAATCCCCAAGCCCGGAGCGCTGTCGGACACTCCGATCATGCCATGACGCAATCCATCGATCAGGTAGAAAACCGGGTTCACATGGCTCAGGCGGTTCAGAATAGGCGGCAGCGCTTCGACCGAGTAAAACGTTCCAGACAAGAAGGCGAGCGGCGTGACGATAAAGTTGGTGATGGCCGCCATTTGATCGAACTTGTTGGCGAAAATCCCGGCAAAAAGACCCAGCGCGCCCATAAAGGCACCTCCGAGAATGACAAAAATTAATGCAATCAATGGGTTCTGCGGCACCAAGCCCAGCACCAGAGCAAGCGCAAGCGCGATAACAAAAGCGATCAGAACACCACGCGCGATCCCCCCGGCCAGATACCCTAGCAGGATTTCCAATGGCGAAAGCGGCGGCATCAGCGTGTCGACGATGTTTCCCTGCACCTTGGCGATCACCATCGAAGACGACGTGTTGGCAAACGCGTTCTGGATCACGGTCATCATCATGATGCCGGGCGCAAGGAAAGTCAGAAACGGCACGCCCATTACGTCAGCGCGGCTGGGGCCGATGGCGATGTTGAAAATCAGCAGAAATAACCCGGCAGCCACCAAAGGTGCCAACAGGGTTTGCGTCCATACCACCAAAAAGCGCTGGGTCTCGCGCTTGACCAGGGTGAACAGACCCATCCAGTTGACCGTTCCGAAACGGCGTTCGTTCTGCTCAAAGGGAATTTGCATCCTTGATCCTCAAACTGATTCGAAGACTGCTTGTAACTCGGTGCGCAGTGATTAGAATAGGGGGCTGATACGAATTCCCAAGGCGGTCCGAATCTGGGGCCGCTTTCCGCTTTTGAAAGGCAAATGATGTCCTGGACTGACGAGCGCGTAGAACTTTTGAAAAAGATGTGGGGCGAAGGCCAGTCGGCCAGCCAGATCGCCAAGGAACTGGGTGGCGTGACCCGCAACGCCGTGATCGGCAAGGTTCACCGTCTGGGCCTGTCGAACCGCGCCACAGGCGCGACCCCGGCCAAGTCGGAACCCAAGGAAAAACCGGCTCCTGCACCAAAGGCTGAGGCGAAGCCCAAACCCGCGCCAAAAACCGAACCGGCCCGCCCTGCCCCAACGGCTGAGGCGAAGCCCGCCGTACCCGCACGCCGCCAGATCATCCCGGCTGGTCAGCCGCTGCCGCCGCAGCCCTCGGCCAATGAGATCAGCCCCGAAGCGCTTGCCAAGGTCAACGAGATCGAGAAAAAGGCCAAAAAGCTGACGCTTATGGAACTGACGGAAAAGACATGCAAATGGCCCGTAGGCGACCCCGCAACCGAGGATTTCTGGTTCTGTGGACTGCCTGTTGAGCCCGGCAAACCCTATTGCGAGGCTCATGTTGGCGTTGCCTTCCAACCGATGAGTTCACGCCGCGACCGGCGTCGGTGATACCGGCGCCGAAGGTCAAAGCCGCAAACAAAAACATTGGTTCGATCACGTGAATCGCGACATGGCGCTGGCCTAACATCGGCCAGCACTTCATCGGTAGTTCCTGTGATGTTTAGTGCCATTCCGACGCATTCGGACAAAAGCCTATAGTTTCCGAGGTCCACAGGTCTTGGACGAATTGCACTTAAAGACAAGTGTTTCCATTCGGTGGACTAGGACCAAGGCCTTTTGGCGTGATCTATTGCGCGGGATGCGAAGGCACATCCGGCATCGGAACCCATCCCGGCAGTTCCTCTGGCGAAACCGAGTCGTGCAACCGCTCAGACCGGTCGCGGCCTATTGTGCGATGTTTACGCAGCAGAAAAATCTTACCCCAACCTCGCCACGTTCCAACTGACGGTCCAGCAGTCGAGGCGGGAAACCTGTGACGCCAATCTTCAGGCAGCGGCAGCCCGTGCCGCTCGGCCTTCTCTAACATCCAGATAAGTGAGATGTTGCTAAGCTGGCGCGCCTCTTCAAAACCGTTCAATTGCCCGCCGACATCGCCGTGCGTTCCCCGGAACCAGACCTGTTCAACGTGACCCTTGAAGTCAGGCGTGCATTTCCAAAGCACCGGCTCAAAAACTTCGCGCGTTTCGTCCAGCGCAATCGCGTGGTATCCGTGCCGGACGGCGGGGCCAAGCTCGTGATTGTGGAACGCATGCTTGTCCTCGGCCCAACGCCACAGCAGAGGCAGGCGCAGACCGAGCGCCTTGACCGTATCCCATACCCCAATCATCTCGATAGCAACCTCCGGGTGGCAGAACCGCTGGCGGAAAACCTGCGCTGCCATTCCGTCGGGATTGCATTCGTAGTGGCGATACGCCTGTTTGATGTTGCGCTCAGTCGCATGTTCCGCCTTGAGCAAGCCGATCATGTCAATCACGCCCGCAAGGCTGCGCACACCATAAGCACCGCGTGAATACCCGATAAAGAACACCCGATCGCCGGGTTTGTAGCGCGATGCGAGATACCCATAAGCTCGACGGATCTGTCGGTTGACACCGCGCCCCATCATTACATCAAGCGAGGATTTCCAGCTTTCCCATTGCACCCCTGCTTCGTAGAAAACCGAGACCTTGCTGCCCATCTCTTGACACAAGCGGAATGTCTGGCCGGCATGGGTTTCAAAACCCGGCTCAAGTGTCGACATTGTGCCGTCGAGGATAATGACATGACTAATAGGCTCGCGGTGCAGCGCCTCGGCCGAGTGTTCGGACCGCAGAGGCCGTCCGAGCCATCCCAGTACCTTTCTACTCAGCCGCGACAGATTCATGCGTCAGCATTTCCCAAACTCTGAGGGGTGTGAAGGGCATATCTGCCTGCCGCACCCCGTGTTCCCACAGCGCGTCCTGAACCGCGTTTGCCACGGCGGCCAGCGCGCCCACGGTGCCGGCCTCTCCACATCCCTTCATCCCCATCGGGTTGGACGTTGACGGAACCGGCGCCGAGGTAAACTTAATCATGGGTATCTCGGTGGCGCGAGGCAAGGCATAGTCCATCAACGAAGCCGTGAGCAGTTGCCCCTGAGCATCATGAACCACATGCTCGCTCAGCGCCTGACCGATACCCTGCGCAACACCGCCATGTACCTGACCTTTGGCCAGCATCGGGTTGATAAGGTTTCCGAAATCATCAACCACGGTATACCGGTCAACCCAAGTCTCACCCGTTTGAGGGTCAACAACCACCTCTGCAACATGGGCGCCATTGGGATAGCTGCGCGCGTCCAGCGTGATGCGCGCCTCATGCTTCATCAGGTCGGTGCGTCCATCGGCGCGCGCCATCTCGGCCGCCTCAGTCAATGTCGGTGTCAGGTTCGAACCCGGTGCGCGGAATGTTTCGTGATCAAAGCTCACCTCAGCCTCCTCCACCCCCATCTTATCGGCGAGATAAGGCGTGAATGCGGCGATCATGACGTCAACTGTGGCCAGCGTAGCTGTGCTCTGAACCGTGACCGAGCGCGAGCCCCCTGTCCCGCCGCCTTGGGGCAACTGATCGCTGTCCCCCTGAACGACAGTGATCTGATCCATCGGAATGCCCGTCTGATCCGACAGGAATTGGGCATAAACCGTTTCATGCCCTTGCCCATTCGACTGCGTCCCGACGTAAAGCTTCACGGTTCCATCCTCGCAGAACTCCACTTTTGCGTTCTCGGAGGGATCACCCAGAATACTTTCGATATAGTAACACAGACCTTGCCCCCGGGTCAGACCCCGCGCGGCATCAGCGGCCTTGCGGTCGGCAAAGCCCCGGGTTTGCTCGCCCGCGCGCGACAGGACCATATTGAAATCGCCAACGTCATAGGTCTCGCCGGTTGCGCTTTTGTACGGGAAGGCCTCGGGCCGGATGAAATTCTTGCGGCGCAGCTCCCATGGGTCGACGCCAAGCTCACGCGCGGCGCGGTCCATTGCCCGCTCAAGTACATATATCGCCTCGGGCCGACCCGCCCCACGATACGCGTCAACCTGCGTGGTGTTGGTATAAAAGCCCTCGACCCGCAGGAAAGTTGTCTGCACGTCGTAGACGCCCATCAAGACTTTGCTGAACAGACTGGTTTGGATCGCCTGCCCGAAATGGCTGTTATAGGCCCCTAGATTGACCTTGCTATGCACGCGATACGCAGTGACTTTGTGATCTGCGTCAAAAGCCAGTTCCGCCAGAGAGGTCAGATCACGACCGTGATGGTCTGACAGCATCGCCTCGGACCGGTCGGACATCCAATAAACGGGCCGGCCAAGTTTCATCGCGGCTGCGGCAACACAGAAATACTCGGGGTAAGGCATGGCTTTCATGCCAAACCCGCCGCCAACATCCGGGGTCGTGACACGGATGGAGTCAGGTTCCAGCTTCAGCTTCTGCGCCAATTGTCCACGCATGGCCCAGACACCCTGCCCGCCGTAAGCAAAGTGCAGCCGTCCGCCAGCCCAATGCGCCTGACACCCGCGCGGTTCAATAGACGTGACAATGACCCGGTTGTCGGCCACATCCAGCCGGACAGTATGGGCTGCATTCTGAAAGGCCGCCTCGGTGGCCGCCTCATCCCCCAAGCCCCAGTCAAACGCACGGTTGTCGGGCGCTTCGTCATGCAGCGGTTCACCACCACTAGCCAGATCTAGCTTGGCGGGCAGGTCTTCGGTTTCGATCCAGATCAGTTCAGCCGCATCGCGGGCCTGTGTTTGTGTTTCTGCGATCACCACGGCGACCGGCTCGCCAACAAAACGCACGCGGTCCTTGGCCAGCATATGCCGTTCCGGTGCTGCCGCCTTCGAGCCATCGCGGTTCGACAACCTCGTCGCGCTGAGAACAGTATCAATCCCGGCCTCTGCCAAATCGTCCAGCGCCATGACCAGCCGCACACCGTCCGCCTCACGCGCTGCGTCCAGATCCAGCGCCTTGATCCGTCCATGCGCGACCGGACTGCGAAAGAAGGCAGCATATAGCGCATCAGCGGGCACCGAGTCGTCGATATATTGCCCCTGCCCGGTCAGAAACCGCTGATCCTCGGTCCGTTTCATCGGCTGACTTTTTCCGAATTTTTCCATGGGTTGCTCCTGCGGCGGCCTGTAGGGGCGACATTAGGTTCCACCGGTTCAATGTCCAGAGGGTCCGCAAACCCTTCCCCTTCCTTTAAGCATTCGTTATTGCAGGCGCTGACCCAAGATTGATGACGCAGGACGCACCCCATGGCGATGGAAAAGACATTCAACGCGGCCGAGGCCGAGGCCCGCATCTACGAGGCCTGGGAACAGGCCGGAGCCTTCAAGGCAGGCGCGAACAAATCGCGCGACGAAAGCTTTACCGTCATGATCCCGCCGCCCAACGTGACGGGTGCCTTGCATGTGGGCCACGCGTTCAACAACACGTTGCAGGACATTCTGATCCGCTGGCACCGGATGCGCGGCTTTGACACGCTGTGGCAACCCGGTCAGGACCACGCGGGCATTGCCACGCAGATGCAGGTCGAAAAGATGCTGGCCGCCACGCAGCAGCCCGGTCGAACCGAGTTGGGTCGCGAAAAGTTCCTAGAAAAAGTCTGGGAGTGGAAGGGTGAATACGGCGGCACGATCATTGAGCAGCTAAAGCGTCTGGGTGCCTCTTGTGACTGGTCCCGCAATGCTTTCACCATGGCCGGTGCTGCGGGTGATCCGCGCACGGGGCATGAGAACTCGGCCAATTTCCACGATGCGGTGATCAAGGTCTTTGTCGATATGTACGAAAAGGGTTTGATCTATCGCGGCAAGCGACTGGTCAACTGGGACCCGCATTTCGAAACAGCAATCTCGGATCTGGAAGTCGAGAACATCGAAGTCTCGGGCCATATGTGGCACTTCAAATACCCGCTGGCCGGCGGTCAGACCTATACCTATGTCGAGAAGGATGAGGATGGGAATGTCATTCTTGAGGAAGAGCGCGACTATATCTCGATCGCCACGACGCGACCGGAAACCATGCTGGGTGACGGCGCGGTTGCGGTTCACCCGTCAGATGAACGTTACGCGCCAATTGTTGGTAAACTCTGCGAAATCCCGGTTGGCCCAAAAGAACATCGCCGTCAGATTCCGATCATCACCGATGAGTATCCCGATCCCGATTTCGGCTCGGGCGCGGTGAAGATCACCGGCGCGCATGACTTCAACGACAACATGGTCGCCAAGCGTGGCGGTATTCCGATGTACCGCCTGATGGACACCAAAGGCGCGATGCGGGCGGATGGCGCGCCCTATGCCGAAGCGGCAGGTTTGGCGCAGGACTATGCACGTGGGCGTGAATTTACCGAGAACGAAATCGACGCGATCAATTTGGTTCCCGATCACCTGCGTGGGCTCGATCGGTTCGAGGCGCGCGCGAAGGTGGTGGAAGAAATCACTGCGGACGGTCTGGCCGTGATGACCCGCGCGGATGACCCGCGACTGGGGTCGACCGCCTTGAAGCCGGATCACGAAGGCGCGGAGAAACTGGTGCCTCTGGTCGAGAGCAAACCGATTATGCAGCCCTTCGGCGACCGCTCGAAAGTTGTTATCGAGCCGATGTTCACCGACCAGTGGTTCGTCGACGCCGAAAAGGTTGTCGGACCCGCGCTGGATGCGGTCAAGGACGGCACGGTCAAGATCATCCCTGAATCGGGCGAGAAAACCTATTATCACTGGCTGGAAAACATCGAGCCTTGGTGCATCTCGCGCCAGCTGTGGTGGGGGCATCAGATTCCGGTTTGGTATGGGCCGAAGAAAGAAGAATTAGCTTCATGTCCAAAGGACACAGGTCGAACAGTAAACAACATTTCGGCTGGTAAACTATTCGTAGGGCCGACCGAGACTTCGATCTATCTTCAAGCGCAGAAGTACTACGGCTCCGATGTAGACATTGGGTTCTATTTTGATGGTTTGGACGAAAAGCGCGAGCCATCAGACAGGCTACCTGCGTATAGGTTTGGCGACAAAGCGGGCTTTCCACTTTTTAATGAGAAGAGAGAGAAGTTTGTTGCGACTGGAAAGTTTGCTCAGCTGACCCGCGACCCCGACGTTCTCGACACGTGGTTCTCGTCCGGCCTGTGGCCCATCGGCACGCTGGGCTGGCCCGAGGACACTGAGGAGATGCGCCGCTACTTCCCCACGGACGTTCTGATCACCGGCTTCGACATCCTGTTCTTCTGGGTCGCCCGGATGATGATGATGCAACTGGCCGTGGTCGATCAGATTCCGTTCCACACCGTCTACCTGCACCAGCTCGTCCGCGACGAGAAGGGCAAGAAGATGTCCAAGACCACGGGCAACGTCATTGACCCGCTTGAGATCGTGGACGAATTCGGTGCCGACGCGCTGAGGTTCACCAACGCCTCGATGGCCGCGATTGGCGGCGTGTTGAAACTGTCGCGCGAGCGCATCACCGGCTATCGGAATTTCGGCACCAAACTGTGGAATGCCGTCCGCTTTGCCGAGATGAACGAGGTCTTCACCGACGCCGTTCCTCAACTAGACGTGGCCGATCTGAAGCCTAAAGCCGCCGTGAATCGCTGGATCATCGGTGAAACCGCCCGCGTGCGCGAAGAGGTTGACGCGGCGCTGGAGAGCTATCGTTTCAACGATGCGGCCAACGGGCTGTATGCCTTTGTCTGGGGCAAGGTTTGCGATTGGTATGTGGAGCTGTCCAAGCCCCTGCTGCAAGGCGACGATACTGAGGCTCAGGCCGAGACACGCGCCACAATGCGCTGGGTTCTGGATCAGTGCATGGTCCTTCTGCACCCGATCATGCCCTTCATCACCGAGGAACTCTGGGGGCTGACCGGCAACCGCGCCAAAATGGTTGTCCACGCCGACTGGCCCACCTATGCCGCTGCCGACCTGATCGACGCCGATGCGGATCGCGAAATGAACTGGGTGATCTCGGTAATCGAAAACACCCGCTCGGCCCGTGCGCAAATGCGGGTTCCGGCTGGCCTCTATGTGCCGATGCTGGTTACCGAAATCGACGCCAACGGCCAAGCCGCATGGGACCGGAACGAAGCGCTGATCAAACGTCTCGCGAGGATCGACAGCCTGACCAAGGCCGACGAGCTGCCAAAAGGCACGATCTCAATCGCCGCGCCCGGTGCATCCTTCGGCCTGCCTTTGGCGGATATCATCGATATCGGCGCGGAAAAAGAGCGGCTGGAGAAAGCCAAGGGCAAGCTGGCCAAAGAACTTGGCGGGTTGCGCGGACGTCTGAACAACCCCAAATTCGTGGCTTCGGCCCCGGAGGAGGTGGTTGAGGAGGCCAAAGCCAACCTCGCCGCCCGAGAAGAGGAAGAGGCCAAGCTGAACGAGGCGCTGGCCCGTCTGGCCGAAATCGCCTGACCTTCTTTCATTCCACAGCAAAACACCCCCACCGCGCAGCCCCGCGGTGGGGGTTTTCTATTGTTTTCAACGCGTTCAGGAGCGTGCTATGCCCAGCCGTGCCGACGAAACTTAATGCGATCCCGGCATTGCCGCTGGGTATCGGATCATCGCACGGGCTGCTGTGCTTCCTCAGAAGGCGTAGAATCGCCAAAAGCTTGATGCTGCCGGAGGGGTTCAGGCTGCACTCACCAAATCCAACACATACAAGCGCCGTGGCGCGCGGCGAGACTTCCTGCGCTGACTACTTAAACTCAGGCTTTCGGCCCTGCATCTGCGCCATCACAACCTCCATCTGATCGGGTTGGCCGATCAACTCCACCTGTTCGCCAGATTCCGCCATAAGCACGTCTGCGCGCGAACTGGTTTCGGCCACCTCGATCAGGCGTTTCGCGGCACGAATTGCTGATGGGCTTTTGCCAGCAATGTCTTCGGCCAGCGCCTGCGCCTCGGTCAATGGGTCGTCCGAGAGTTTGGTGACCAATCCCCACTCGGCCGCCTGCTGCGCCCCGATTGGACGCGCAGTGTAGGTCAACAGGCGCAGCACGTCAGAGCGCACCAATTGCGGCAACAACACCATCCCACCCATGTCGGGGATGATGCCCCATTTCATCTCCATCACCGCCAGCTTGGCCTCGGGATGGGCAATGCGGATATCTGCCCCCAACGCAATTTGCAGACCACCGCCATAGGCCACGCCTTGAATGGCACAAATCACCGGCACTGGGATGCGACGCCAGATCAGGGCAAGCTCCTGCATCTCATTGGCGCCATTATGGCTGCGTTCCATCAGCCATTCGGTCGGGTCCATATGAGCCATTTTTGCGAAGCTCGCCATATCAAGCCCAGCGCAAAAACTTTTGCCTTCACCGGATAGTATGACGGCACGCGCGTCCGAAGCCTCAACCTCTTGTCCTGCTGACAGCAGGGCTTTGATCATCGCGTCATCCAGCGCGTTCATCTTGTCGCCGCGCGTCAAGGTGACATGTGCGATGTGATCTTTGTATTCGACGGATACGCGTGTCATGCGGCCCTCCAAGCTCCGGTTAGGCCAACTTTGCCCGGAAGCATTGGCAAGTTCCACCACAACGTCGGGGCAGCACATGGTTGCGTGTCCTGCGGCCATGCGTTTATTTCAGCGTATGACCAATCCACGCTACACCCCACTTGCCCTGTCGCTGCCCGCCACCGTGCCATTTGTCGGCCCCGAAACGCAGGAGCGGCAGCGTGGCGCGCCGTTCGTGGCACGTTTGGGCGCTAATGAGAGCGTTTTTGGCCCCTCACCCGGTGCAATCGAGGCGATGGCGGCAACGGGTATCTGGATGTACGGCGACCCCGAGAACCACGATCTGCGTCATGCGCTGGCGGATCATCACGGCGTTTCACCAGAAAATATCGTCGTCGGCGAAGGGATCGATGGCCTGTTGGGGTATCTTGTTCGGCTGCTCGTCGGGCCGGGCGATGCGGTTGTGACCTCGGACGGGGCGTACCCGACCTTCAACTACCATGTCGTCGGGTTTGGCGGCGTGTTGCACAAGGTGCCTTATCTGAATGATCACGAGGACCCCGTGGCGCTGTTTGCTAAGGCAGCTGAGGTGAACGCGAAGCTGATCTATCTCGCCAATCCCGACAACCCGATGGGCAGTTGGCATAGTGGCGCAGATATCGTCAAGGCGATGGAGGCATTACCCGAGGGCTGCCTTTTAGTGCTGGACGAGGCCTACGTGGAATGCGCGCCTGATGGTACGGCAGCACCGGTTTCACCGGATGACCGGCGTGTGATCCGGATGCGTACGTTTTCCAAGGTTTACGGCATGGCCGGTGCGCGGGTTGGTTATGCGATTGGCGCGCCGGGATTGATCGCAGCCTTCAACAAGGTGCGCAACCATTTCGGCATGAACCGGGCCGCGCAGGCAGGAGCTTTGGCAGCCCTACAAGATGCTGCATGGCTATCGCAGGTTCAGACTCAGATCAGTGCGGCACGAGAGCGGATCGCCGATATAGCTCGCGAAAACGGGCTGGTCCCTTTACCGTCAGCTACCAATTTTGTGGCAATTGATTGTGGGCGGGACGGTGCTTTTGCCAAGGCTGTTCTTGAGTCTCTGGTCGACCAGGGTGTCTTTGTACGCATGCCATTTGCCCCACCGCAGAACCGTTGCATCCGCGTGAGCTGTGGCAAAGCAGCGGATCTGGATGCTTTCGCCGCTGCACTGCCGAAAGCTTTGGAGGCTGCGAAAGCGTAGACTGACAGGTCTAGCCTTGGATCTGGTCGGCAAGAACGGCGGCGGCGGCCTCTAACGCACCAGTACCGCGCGGAATGCCCAACGCGGCCATGGCGGTTTCCATACCACCAAGCATCGCCATCACCATTTGTGCGTTCACGTGGCCCATATGGCCCAGGCGGAAGCAACCATCCTGATCCTCCATCCCCAATCCTATTCCAAGGGTCAGGCCCAACTGGGTTTCGGTAAAGCGACGCAGCGGTGTTCCTCTCCCATCCGTCAGCCGCAATGCAGTCACAGCGTGGCTACGATGCGCACGATCTGCAACGTTCAGTTGCAGCGCGTCACCTTGCGCCCAGATTTCACATGCGGTCCAGATTGCCTTGGCAAGGCGCGCATGGCGGGCCCAAATAGCCTCGACCCCTTCAGCATGAATCAAATCGAGCGCCGCGCGCAGGCCATATAGGTGATGCGTCGGGGCTGTGCCGTTGAAATACTGGTAAAACATCTCGGGCGTGACGCGCGGCTGCCAGTCCCAGTATTGCGAAACACGGGGCATTTCCGCCCGTTTGGCCTGCGCTTTTTCATTGAAGAAGACAAAGCCAACACCTGCCGGGGTCATAAGGCCTTTCTGGGACGCCGTGACCATGACATCGACGCCCCACGCGTCCATTTCGAAGCGGTCGCACCCCAGAGAAGCGATACAGTCCGCCATCAGCAATGCCGGATGATTCAAATCGTCCAGCACCGCCCGCAATGCCGGGATATCGTTTCGGATTGAGCTGGACGTATCCACATGCACCGCCAGCACCGCCTTGATCTGATGGGTCGTGTCTGCGCGCAACGCCTCTGCAATGCGATCCAGATCCCACGTTGAGGACATTCCGAAATCAAGCAGCGAAACCTTGGCACCGATCCCTTCGGCCATTTCGGCCCAGCCGTGGGTGAACCGTCCGGACGCCGGTGCCAGCACCGTTTCACCCGGCGCGATAACGTTGGACAGCGCGGCCTCCCACGTGCCGTGACCGTTGGCAATGTAGATCGCGACGTGATGTTCGGTACGCGCCACGCGTTTCAGATCGCGCGTCAGATCGGGCATCATCTCGACCAACGCGCCGTCATAGATATTGGGCGACGGGCGGTGCATCGCCTGCAAAACCGCGTCAGGCATGACAGAAGGGCCGGGAATCGCCAGATATTCACGCCCCTGCGCGAGAGAGTTTTGCTGTGTCATGAGGTCAACCTGTCTGAATTGTGGCCACCCTATCGCAGCAAAATCCTGCGTCAATCCATCAACTTTGAAGCCTCACGTGCTAGTGTTTCGATCCCGGCCCAATCTCCGTTCACAACCATCTGCTTGGGTGCGACCCAGCTGCCGCCAGCACAGATGACATTTGAAAGCGACAGGTAGTCCCGTGCGTTTGCCGGTGATACGCCGCCGGTGGGGCAGAAAGTGATCTGCGGCAGCGGTGCGCCGATGGCTTTCAGGGCCGGTGAACCACCCGAGGCCTCGGCCGGGAAGAATTTCAGCATGTCATAGCCCTTTTCCAGCAGGCGCATTGCCTCGCTTGCCGTGGCCGCGCCGGGTAGAAGAGGCAGCCCCTCAGCTTCGCAGGCCGCAATCAGGGCATCCGTTGCACCGGGTGAAACTCCGAACTGCGCGCCCGCCTCTTTCGCGGCACGGACATCTTCGGGCGTGACCAGCGTGCCCGCACCCACAACGCCGCCAGGGACCTGCGCCATCGCGCGAATAGCATCCAAAGCCGCAGGTGTCCGTAACGTGACTTCGAGGGCGGGCAGACCACCAGCGACCAAGGCTTCGGCCAACGGACGGGCCTGCGCGGCATCATCGACAACCAGAACCGGAACGATTGGGGCAAGACCGCAGATTTCGCGGGTACGTTGAGTTTTGGACATCTTTAAGCTCCGAAAATGCTGGCACCGGTGTCGGCTGAACCGACGGTATTGCGGAAGGTAGCAAACAGATCGCGGCCAGTGCCATGTTGGTTGGCCGAAAGATCAGCCTTGGCTGGCACGCGGTCCAGAACGCCTTGGGTCAGGATTTCCAACTCACCCTTGACCGCATCAACGCGCAGCATGTCACCATCCTGCAGATAGGCGATCGCCCCACCGTCCAGCGCTTCGGGGCTGACATGGATCGCGGCAGGCACCTTGCCCGATGCTCCGGACATGCGGCCATCCGTCACCAGCGCAACCTTTTGCCCCCTGCCCTGAAGGATCGACAGGATCGGTGTCAGTGAGTGAAGTTCCGGCATGCCATTCGCCTTGGGTCCCTGAAAGCGGACGACAACAATGACGTCTCCGGTAAATTCCTTGGCCTTGAAGGCGGCCTTCACCTCTTCCTGATCGTGGAATACACGCACCGGCGCTTCGACCACCTGATGTTCGGGAGCAACGGCCGAGACCTTCATGACGCCGGTGCCCAGATTGCCAGTCAGGCGCGACAGGCCACCGGTGGGCTGGAACGGGTCTTTGGCCGAACGGACAATCTTTTCGTTCAGGCTGCGACCTGCGCCATCTTCCCAAACCAGTTCGCCGTTTTTTAGCTTAGGTTCTTTGGTATAGTTATGCAGCCCCTGCCCCGCCACGGTCAGCGTATCGGGGTGCAGAAGCCCGTTTTCCAGCAACGTACCGATGCTGTAGCCCAAGCCACCCGCCGCGTGGAAATGATTCACGTCTGCCAACCCATTGGGATAGACACGTGCAACCAAAGGCACGACGGCAGAGATATCGGAAAAATCTTGCCAATCCAGCACGATACCGCCAGCACGCGCCATCGCGATCAGGTGGATCAGCAGGTTCGTCGACCCACCCGTAGCCATCAGACCGACAATACCATTCACAAAGGCGCGTTCGTCCAGAATATAGCATACCGGCGTATAATGGTTCCCCAGCGCGCTGAGCGACAGGGCACGGCGGGCACCTTCCTCGGTCAGGGCGTCGCGTAACGGCGTATTGGGGTTGATGAAGCTTGAACCCGGCAGGTGCAGACCCATGAACTCCATCAGCATTTGGTTGGTGTTGGCAGTGCCATAAAAGGTGCAGGTGCCGGGGCCGTGATAGGCGGCCATTTCGGCGGCCATAAGTGCCTCGCGACCTACCTCTCCGGCGGCGAATTTCTGGCGCACCTTGGCTTTTTCGTCGTTGGGCAGACCACTGGTCATGGGTCCGGCAGGTAGGAACACGGCAGGTAAATGGCCGAACGCTTGCGCGCCAATCACCAAACCGGGTACGATCTTGTCGCACACCCCAAGAAATACGGCGGCGTCAAACGTGTTGTGGCTCAGCGCGACACCTGTCGCCAAGGCGATCACGTCGCGGGAAAACAGCGACAGTTCCATCCCAGCCTCGCCCTGTGTTACGCCGTCACACATAGCGGGAACGCCACCGGCAACCTGCGCAGTACCGCCCGCGGCGCGGATCGCCTGGCGGATCAACTCGGGGTAACGCTCGAACGGCTGGTGGGCCGAGAGCATATCATTATAGGCCGTTACAATGCCCAGATTGCCTGCGGTGCCAGTTGCCATGGCCTGTTGATCCGGCCCTGCACCTGCATAGGCGTGGGCCTGACCGCTGCAGGACAGATGAGCGCGCGCGGGGCCCTTCGACCGGGCCTGTTCCATGCGCTCCAGATACGGACCACGCAGATTGGCGCTGCGGTCGATGATCCGTTGGGTTACGTCGGTGATGACGGTGTGAGTCATATTAACCTCCGATTTGGCGCCAGCGGCGTCCATCGCGATGCAATAGCATCAGTGCTTCTTCGGGCCCTGAACTTCCCTGATCATATCGCGCCGGGCGGTCGCCACGTTCTTCCCAGCCCTGAATGATGGGATCGACCCAGGCCCAGGCGGCCTCGGCCTCGTCGCCCCGCATGAACAAGGTCTGGTCACCGCGAATGACGTCCATCACCAATCGCTCATACGCGTCCGGAGCGCGGGTGTCGGCGTCCAACGCATCGGCAAAGCTCATGTCCAAGGCCACATCGGACAAACGGAATCCGCCGGGACCGGGATCCTTGATGGTGGTGCGCAGGGTGATGCCTTCGTCGGGTTGCAGGCGGATCACCAGAACATTGCCGCGCAGCGGGCCTACGTTTGGGAAAATCGTGTGTGGCGGATCGCGGAAATACACGGCTATCTCGGATTCCCGTGCTCTCAGCCGTTTGCCGGTGCGCAAATAAAACGGAACCCCGGCCCAACGCCAGTTGCCCAGATGTACCTTGAGGGCAATAAAGCTTTCGGTCCGGCTGGACGGGTTTCCGACGTGATCAACATAGCCATCATCGCCATGTTCAGCGCGGTATTGACCCCGCGCGATATCTTTCGGTTCAACCGGTTCCAGCGCTTCGATCACCTTGACCTTTTCGTCGCGAACGGAGTTCGGTGCAAATTTGGAAGGCGGTTCCATCGCTGTAAGGCACAGAAGCTGAACAAGATGGTTCTGGATCATGTCGCGCATGGCCCCGGACTGATCGTAATACGCTCCACGCCCCTCAACCCCAACGGTTTCGGCCACGGTGATTTGAACATGATCGATGTGGTTGGAATTCCACAGCGGCTCGAAAAGAGAGTTGGCAAAGCGCAGCGCCATCAGGTTCTGCACCGTTTCTTTGCCAAGATAGTGGTCGATGCGATAGATCTGATGCTCTTTGAAACAGGCACGCAGACCCTCGTTCAAAGATTTTGCCGAGGCCAGATCGTGACCAAATGGCTTTTCGACCACGATGCGGCTGTCAGGCGTCGCCAGCCCGTTTTCATCCAACCGTTGCGCGATGTTCGAGAAAAGATTAGGCCCCACCGACAAGTAAAATGCCCGCACGACATCGGGCCGCAGAGATTTGGCAAGCTCGGACCAGCCCTTATCCCCCATGACATCCACTGAGACATACGAGACCCGTTTAAGAAAACGATCCAGCACATCCTTTTTGAATTGCGGCGCGAATTCCTTCATCGAGGCGCGGATCTGGTCGCGAAATGCATCACTGTCCATATCAGAGCGCGCCGTTCCGATGATGCAGGCATCTTCGGGCATCTGCCCCACTTCGAAACGATGATAAAGACCTGGCAGGATCTTGCGCTGCGCCAGATCGCCGGTTGCACCAAACAGCACCAGATCGAACGGGTTGACCGGAATAACGCGTGAGACCATCGATGGGCTCCTTCAATTCTCGCCTGCGTCACCATAGCACTACAATTGCCTGGTACTCGTGACATCGGATATGTTATCGCTAACATTTGTGGCTTGAATATGCAATGCAGATGCAGAAAGCAACCCCGGATTTGCGGAATCAGACCTGATCCCGCAGCCATTCCATGACAGAGGGGCGCACGGACTGCTCACCACGATGCCGCGCGTCCGCGATGATCTTGCGTAGCGCTTGTAGGTCTGCACGCAGCAGAACGCTTTTGACTGGCCCAATCGAAGCCGGGCGCATTGACAGCGTTCGGATTCCCATCGCGGCCAGACACAACGCCTCGACCGGGCGGCCGGCATCCTCACCGCAGAAGGACAGCGGTGTGTTCGAAATGCTGCATCGCTCGACAATCCGCTCAATGAAGGTCAGGAAACTGACATTCAGCGTGTCATAGCGGCGGCGCACCAGCTCATTCTCACGGTCAGCGGCAAAAAAGAACTGTTTCAGGTCATTCCCGCCGATCGAAACGAAATCGACCTCGTCAAAAAACTTCTGCGGCGCGAAGGCCAGCGACGGCGTCTCAAGCATCGCCCCGACCTCAAGCGTTTCGGGCAGGACATGACCCAGCCGTTTTTCACGCTCAATGGTTTTGTTGACCTCCCACCGGGCCTCGCGGAATTCATCGGCCTGCGCCACGAACGGGAACATGATCGACAGCGGGCGTCCGTTGGCAGCACGCAGCAGCGCCTGCAACTGCATCCGCATAACACCGCGCTTATCCAGACCAACTCGAATCGCGCGCCAGCCCAGCGCCGGGTTCGGTTCGGCCACATGCTTCATGTAGGGCAGAACCTTATCGGACCCGATATCCAGCGTGCGGAACACCACGCGCTTGTCACCTGCCGCGTCCAGAACCCGCTTATACTGCGCCACAAGCTCTGACCGTTTGGGCATCTTGCTGCGGATCAGGAATTGCAGTTCGGTTCGGAACAGCCCGACACCTTCGGCACCGGAATGTCCCAGAGACGGCAAATCGGCCATCAACCCGGCATTCATCAGCAGATTGATCCTTTCGCCGTCACGCGTCACCGTCGGCGTTTCGCGGATCGACGCGTAACGTTCCTGCGCCTTGGCCTGCATCGCAATCTTATCGCGGAAAGCGCCCACTACCGAATCTTCGGGGCGCAAATGCACCACGCCCTCATCCCCATCGACAAGAATGTGGTCGCCATTCAGCGCCTCGGTCGTAATGCGACCCACATGGACAACAAGCGGAATCGCCAGCGCCCGCGCCACGATTGTTGCATGGCTTCCGACCGAGCCTTCCTCTAGCACGATCCCCTTGAGAGACCGGCCATATTCCAGCAAATCGCCCGGACCTATATTTCGCGCAATAAGGATCGGGTCAGGTGGCAAATTGGCACTGTCGGTTTTTCCCTGTCCGGTCAGGATGCGCAGCAAACGGTTGCTGAGATCATCCAGATCCGCAAGACGGTCGCGCAGGTACGGGTCCGTAACCTGCCCCATTCGCGCGCGCGCCTGCGACTGTTCTTTTTCCACCGCAGCTTCGGCGCTGAGGCCAAGGGCGATATCCTCTTCCATGCGTCGCATCCAACCCTTGGAATTGGCGAACATCCTGTACGCTTCGAGCACCTTGAGCTGCTCGGAATCACCGCCCTGCGAAATTTCAAGCATCTTGTCGACACCAACGCGCAGCTCTTCGACCGCCTCGGACAGACGTTCGCGTTCTCGGTGGGGATCTTCGGCAATTGGGTTTGTGACGACGACGCGCGGCTCGTGCAGCCAGACATGACCTTCTGCCGATCCCTCTTGCGCCGGTCCGCCACGTAGCAACACGGATTGCTGGTGCAGGGGCGACAGGGCAGCACCTTCGCCGACAAAGGCACCTAGTTCGGCCATTTCGGCCAGAACCATGGCAACCACCTCCAGCGCATAGACCTCATCAGCGGTAAACTCCCGCGCCTCGCGCGATTGAACCACCAAAACACCCAGTTTCTGCCCAAGCCGCTGAATCGGTACGCCGAGGAAAGATGAATATTTCTCCTCACCCGTTTCCGGCATGAACCGAAACCCCTTGGCAGATGGGGCATCCGCGGTGTTCACGACTTTGCCGGATTTCGCGACCCGGCCCACGAGACCTTCGCCCAGACGCATGCGGGTTTTGTGCACCGCCGCTGGAGATAAACCTTCGGTGGCGCAAAGTTCCAGTGTTTCCTCGTCCCGGAACAGATAGATCGAGCAGACCTCGCGCCGCGTGCTGTCCGCGATCAGGTTTGTAATCCGGTCAAGACGTTCCTGACCGGCGGCCTCGCTCGCCATCTCTTCGCGCAACCGCCCAAGCAGCTTACGGGATTCTGTTTCGGTGCCGTCCACCATAGCCCAACCAAATTAGTGCGTCAGGCGAGATCCTTGGCTGAAATGCTCAGGCCGCCTTGTCCAATTCAAACGCATCATGCAGCGCCTGAACAGCAAGTTCCATGTATTTCCTGTCCACAAGCACGGAAATTTTTATCTCAGAGGTTGTAATGACCTTGATGTTGATCCCCTCATCCGAGAGTACCTTGAACATTTTAGCCGCCACACCGGATTGGGAGCGCATACCGATGCCCACAACCGAAACCTTGCAAACATCGGTATCGGCAACCAGTTCGGCATAGTTCAGCCCACCCGCATCCTTGATCGCCAGCAGCGCTTTTTCAGCACGGGCAACCTGATCGGTCGGGCACGAGAACGTCATATCCGTGCGTCCCTCGTCCGAAATGTTCTGAACGATCATGTCCACGTTCACGCCCTCATCACTCAGCGCCGTGAAAATGATCGAAGCGATACCCGGACGGTCCGCCACCGATACGACGGTCATCTTGGCCTCGTCGCGGGAATAGGCCACACCGGCCACAATATTGGATTCCATGATATCCTCCTCGTCAACGACCAGCGTACCGGCCTCATCGGACTGTTCCTCGAAACTCGAAAGAACGCGCAGTTTCACCTTGTACCGCATCGCCAGCTCGACCGAACGGGTTTGCAGCACCTTCGCCCCCAGTGAGGCAAGTTCGAGCATCTCTTCGAATGAAATCTTGTCCAGCTTGCGCGCTTTTTCGCAAATACGCGGGTCGGTGGTATAGACGCCATCCACATCCGTGTAGATATCGCAGCGCTCGGCCCCGAAGGCAGCAGCAAATGCCACGGCCGTGGTGTCCGACCCGCCCCGTCCCAGCGTTGTAATGCGGCCTTCGGGGCTGATGCCCTGAAACCCGGCGACAACTGCGACCTTCATACCCTCACTGAATTTCTGGTTCAGGTTCCGGGTCGGGATATCCTCGATCCGGGCCTGACTGTGGGCGCTTGTGGTCAACAGCGGCACCTGCCAACCTTGCCAACTGCGGGCGGGAACATCCATTTCCTGCAAGGTCAACGCCATAAGACCCGCGGTCACATTCTCGCCCGAGGACACCACGGCGTCGTATTCGCGCGCATCGAACAGCGGTGACGTCTCGTTTACCCAGCCCACCAACTCATTCGTCTTTCCAGACATGGCCGAGACGATGACGATCACGTCGTACCCTTTGGCCACCTCAACACCGATACGTTTGGCCGCGCGGCGGATGCGGTCAAGATTGGCAACCGATGTGCCACCGAATTTCATAACGAGTAGGGGCATGGGGGTGGTTTCTCCGCGCCTTGGAATTCAGATCCCGTGCGTCTTATGCGAGGGGGACCACAAGGGCAAGGGTTCAAAACTGCCCGGCAGGCCGTCTGCGTTCGCTTTACATCCGGTTGCATGGGTGTCAGCCTTGAGCCGTTATTGTCCACGAGGTATTCCATGCTCCGCTTTGTTATCGCCGCAGTTATCCTGTCGTCCTCTTCTGCGATTGCGCAGGAGTCCACCTTGGCCGCCACAGACGGCAAAAATGCTTTGGGAACTGTACCCTGCGCCTCGGGCGGGGCACCGTTGGCCAGTTGCCACGCTGAATTGCGCCACCACGACGATGGCACAACAACTCTGGCCGTAGCATTGGGGGCTGGCGAGGTGCGCAGCATCTATTTCAGCGATGGCGTGCCGACCTCCAGCAGTTCGCCTTCGAATCTCAGCCATGAAACACGCGGGGACATGACGGTGATCTTCATCGACCCCGACGAGGTGTACGAAGTACCAACGGCTGCTTTGAAACGCCAATAAGCGCGGTGGCGGCCATTTCGGATGCGGTGCAAATGATCAGACGCCGAAAGGGTAAATAAGAACCTTCGCCGCGCTAGCCGAGTATCCTGTCGGATCGATTGCCCTCAGATCCCAGTGCGCGCTCGTGTTCGGTCGTTTTAAGACCGGTGCCCTTAACCTTGAAAATGCTGATCAGTTGCTTTTGCGACTGGGAATAAATGGCAGCGGTGCCACGGGCACCCCATCTTCAATAAGAGCTTTCGCCTCTTCCGGCTTGGCCTCACCATAGATTGCGCGCTCGGGCGCGTCACCCAAGTGAATCTTGCGCGCTTCGTTCGCGAAGTCCTTGCCGACGTAGTCCGAGTTCTCTTCGACCTTACGGCGCAATTCGGCAATTACCTTTTCCACGTCCGGTGAAGGTGCGGCCATATCGATGGTGTTTGCCTCAGGCTTTTGCGCGGGCATCTGCGCCTCGGCCTTGCGGGCCGGGCGAACACGCGGCGTCATGATCGCCTTTTCAACCTTGTCACAACCGCACACGGCGCATGTCACCATGCCCGATGATGCCAGTTTGTCGTAAGCGGCCGCCGATTGAAACCAACTGTCAAAAGTGTGGCCATTGCTGCATTTCAACGCGTATTGAATCATGATCCGTCCAATTGTCGGTTGATAGATAGATACCTACGGTTAATGCAATATCAAGCCCCAGAAGAAGCACATCAGTGATGAACGCGTTCGACCCCGCGTAACAATCCTGCCAGTTCAGACGAATTGACCTGCAAGGCGGCTTTCCTGGGCGAAAACCATTTTCTTTGCCGTTGCTTGCACTCGGGAAAGCGCGCCGCAACAGATGTCGTAAACAATGGAAAAACGTCCACGACGCACATCACCTCACCCTTTTTCGGGTGACGTTTCTGGTAGAGGAACTGCCCTACCGCCTGAACGTCGCATTTTCCGCGTATCCCTGCCTCTTCCCAGGCTTCCTGCTGCGCAGTTTCAGAAGGCGTCAGGCCGTTGATCAGCCACCCTTTTGGTATAATCCAACGCCGCGACTTCCGAGTGGTGATCAGCAACACCTCGGGCCGCTCATGGATGATGCGATAGCAAAGCGCAGCAGATTGCTGGATAACCGGCAACTGCCGGGCCTTCCGCGAAACATGGGGGGCAAGCTTTGCATCGATCACGCTTTGCTGCCTTTCTACGGTACTCTTGCCTGTTTCCCGCGAATTATTCGCTTATTTAGCGAGGTTACGGAACCAATATACCATATAAGCATGCCCCGTTCCAACTGTTTGTCAGGGGCTTACATGCGTGCCGATAGTCTGCGCACTAATTCCTCATGCGGGATATCGGCATCTATCGCCAATCGGCGCAGCCCAAAATGGACGCGAGCGATCTGCTGGTAATAGCGTGTATAGACGTAGTTGGTGCCACCACCCGCTATCGCGCCCAACACGGGAACGGATTGCGCCGCGAGTTTCTGCCCCAGTACAACAGACAACCGTGGCGCAACAGCTGAAATCAACCGTTGCATGGCGGGTCCGGTCAGGGTCAGACGAACCGAAAAGAACCCAAGATCTGCGCCATCATCGTCAGACAGCGGTCCGGCAGCGGACAAAACCCCTACGCAATCGAATTTCACACCCTCTTCCGAGGGATCGAACCCCTCGCGCGCGGCTGCGCCTTGTATCGCGCGCAACAGCATCGCTGTGGTCGCTGGCAGTTCCATCAAAGCGGTGGACATACCACCCAGTCCGCCAGCAGCCCCCATCGCCGTGGTCAGCGCGGTGTTGACCCAGGGGTGTTGATCCGGCACCGCCCGGCGCGATGTTTCGGCGGCGTGCATCGCCAGCCACAGCGCGTGTTCTGTGGCACCGGTCAGGCCTTGCCTGATTGGCTCCGGCAATTGATCCAAAAGGGACTCGGCCGAACCGCCCAGGCTATTCAGCAGCTTGACGCCCGGCCCTCCGGCAGACCGGTAGTACCCGGCCAAACGTTCAAGTTCAGCCTCGGCATCCAGTTCTTCGACGAGCGCAACGTCCTGCATAGCGATCCTCCTGCCCGTGAGACATCGGGATTCACGGCTCGGGTTTCAATAGTTCAGCGGCTCCAACGGGTCACTGGGCCATGCACACCCTCCCAAACGCCGGGAGTCAGTTCCAATCCCAAAACGCGATCCGGATTTGTGGGCGGTGGCATCTCAACCCCGCTGAGGCGTGAGAACCCGAACCGCTTGTAATAAGGCGCGTCACCAACCAGCAGAACGCGGGTCCAACCCAGCGCGCGCCCAGCCCGTAGGCCTTCGTGGATCAGGTATCCGCCCAGCCCTTCGCCCTGATGAGTGGGGTGTACGGCAACCGGCCCCAACAGCAGCGCATCGTGATCCCCGACATGAACCGGCCAGAACCGGATCGCGCCGGCCAGAATGCCCTGCCCATCCCGCGCCACCAGGGACAAGCCGTCGACGGGTGGCACATCATCGCGCAGGCGGTACGACGACAGCGCTTCGCGCCCGGGCGCGAAACACAGGTCATAGAGCGCCTCGACCTCCCACCAATCGTCCGGCTCTTCCGGACGTATCCCCAACTGCTGCACCCCGACCTCTTTTACTTGCTGGCCTTCGCCCTAACACTTCGGTAGGCCTTGGGCAAACGCTTGGAGATGTGAATGTTCTACCGCCCCGAAGACGGCCACGGCCTGCCGCACAACCCGTTCAACGCCATCGTCACCCCACGCCCGATCGGCTGGATATCGACGCGCAGCCCGGACGGGGTCAACAATCTGGCCCCGTACTCGTTTTTCAACGCGGTCGCCTACACACCCCCACAGGTGATGTTCGCGTCGACAGGGGCCAAGCAGGATCAGGATGGCGGAAAAGACAGCGTCGCCAACATCGAAGCAACCGGCGTATTCTGCGTGAACGTGGTTGCCCATGCGCACCGCGATGCGATGAATGCCACCTCGGCGGCGCTGCCCAAACATAGCGATGAATTCGAACACGCGGGCCTGACGCCTATCGAATGCGAAACGATTCCCTGTGCCCGCGTCCAAGGTGCCCCGGCGGCGCTTGAATGCAAGCTGACCAAGATCGTCACCCTTCCCGGCGAAGCCAACCGAGTCGTGTTCGGCGAAGTCACAGGCGTGCATTTGCATGACGATCACCTGCGCGACGGTAAGTTTGACGTCACAACTTATAATCCGCTGGCTCGGATGGGATACCGGGATTACTCGGTTGTCACGGACGTGTTCAGCCTTGCGCGCCCGGACGACTGATGCCTCTGCCAGACCCTTGCCGCAGATATCCGATCACGCTTCCCGATGGGTCTGACCATGAGGGTACGGTGTTTTTGTCACAGGCCATCGACCATCCGCGGTTTCAGGCCGGTGCGTTCACCTATGCCTCGGACTTTGATGCACCCCAGGACTGGGCCTCGCGGTTGGCACCATATTTGTTCCCGTTTTCGCGGGAAAAACTTGTGCTGGGCAAGTTCTGCCAAATCGCGCACGGGGTACGCTTTATCACGGCATCGGCCAATCACGCGATGGACGGGCTGACATCCTTTCCGTTTCCGGTGTTTGAACCTGAGAATATGGCAGGATATCAGCCAGATACGCGCAACACGATTGTCGGAAACGACGTTTGGATCGGATATGGTGCATTGATCCTGCCGGGCGCAAGGATCGGGAATGGCGCAATAATCGGTGCAGGCGCCGTTGTTCGGGGCGACATTCCGCCATACGCTATGGTGACAGGCAATCCTGCAGAGGTTCGCCGCCTGCGCTTTGATGCCAACACCATACAAAGGTTGGAGGCCCTGCGCTGGTGGGATTGGCCCGCAGCGGCGATTGCACAAGCAGAGAGCGCACTGCTGTCCGGCCATATCGACGAGTTAGAAAGGCTTGCACCAAACTAAAAAGCGGCCGAATTGGCCGCTTTTTCGGTTAGTGCCCGCCCAGGATTCCGGTGCGAACAGAATAGTCCACGGCCAATTCATAGTCCGGGTCATCGTCACTATCGACCATCAGATGCCCTGCCTTATTCAGCAGTTTATGGCAATCCCGGCTGAGGTGGCGCAACATGACGCGCTTGCCGGCTTCTTCGTATTTGGCAGCGACATTTTCGATGGCTTGCAAAGCGGACTGGTCCACGACCCGGCTTTCTGCAAAGTCCACGATCACGGTTTCAGGGTCATTGGGCACGTCGAAAAGCTCAACAAACCCGTCGGATGAGCCAAAGAACAAAGGCCCCTGAATTTCGTAGACCTTTGCGCCTTTCTCGGTCTGGGAGCTGCGCGTAATCGCGTGAATGCGCTTGGCATTGTTCCACGCATAAGCAAGTGCCGATACGATCACGCCCACGACCACAGCAACTGCAAGGTCTTCCATGACCGTCACCACGGTGACCAGCACAATGACGAACGCATCCATCAACGGCACTTTGCGCATGATTTTGAACGAGTTCCACGCAAAGGTGCCGATCACGACCATGAACATTACCCCAACCAAGGCGGCCAGCGGGATCTGCTCAATCAGCGGCGACGCAAACAGGATAAAAATCAGCAGGAACAGCGCCGCCGCAATCCCGGCGATACGGGTGCGGCCACCGGATTTCACGTTGATCATCGACTGACCGATCATCGCGCACCCGCCCATGCCGCCAAAGAATCCGGTGGCAACATTGGCAACACCCTGCGCGATACATTCCTGCGAAGCCCCGCCACGCTTTCCGGTGATTTCACCCACAAGGTTGAGGGTCAGCAGAGATTCAATCAGGCCAATCGCGGCTAGGATGACGGCGTAGGGCAGAATGATCTCAAAAGTTTCCCAGTTCAGCGGCACCATCGGAATGTGGAACGGCGGCAGACCACCTTCGATCGAGGCCAGATCGCCCACACGCGGCACATCCAGACCAAAGCCGATCACCAGCGCAGCAACAACAAGAATCCCGGCCAAAGGGGCGGGAATGATACGGGTGAAGCGCGGCATGATCCAGATGACAGCCATGGTCAGCGCCACCAGCCCCAGCATGGTGTAAAGCTGCATTCCGGACAGCCATTCGCCGCCCCCAACGCCATGCCCGGTGTTTTCCATTGTTCCGGGGACTTTGAACTGGCCCATCTGCGCCAGAAAGATCACAATGGCCAACCCATTGACAAAGCCCAGCATCACCGGATGCGGTACCAGTCGGATAAAGCGCCCCCAATGCATCGCCCCTGCGATCAACTGAAGAATACCCATCAGCACAACGGTCGCGAACAGGTATTCAACCCCGTGCTCTGCCACCAGCGCCACCATCACCACGGCCAACGCTCCGGTCGCACCCGAAATCATGCCTGGGCGGCCCCCGATCAGGGCGGTGATCAACCCGACCATGAAGGCCGCGTAGAGACCAACAAGCGGGTGCACCCCGGCAACAAAGGCGAAGGCCACCGCTTCGGGCACCAGAGCCAGCGCAACGGTCAGGCCCGACAGCAGCTCAATCCGCAGCCGCGACACGGTCAGCCCTTCGTCCGGCACCCAACGAAAGTCGGGTTTGGCAATACGGTTGGCAAAACTGGCCAGCATGGCTCGGGGCATAGATCGGTCCTGTCGGTCTGTTGGGTGCGCGCGAAAGGGGTCTTTTAACGGCCAAGACACGGCTGCGATACCGCGTTTGGCGGGACCCTGCTATGCGTCAAATGCATACCGGGCGGACAATCAACACAAACCGTTGAACCCACTTGCCAAATCCCCTACCGCCCCGCAGACAGGTCCAACAAGATTTTTCAAGCGGAGCATAACCATGACGCAGACCAAGATCGCAATCATCGGTGGATCAGGCATTTATGACATCGACGGGTTAGAGAATGCGGACTGGGTCACAGTGGAAACGCCTTGGGGTGATCCTTCGGATCAGATCCTGACTGGTACGCTGGACGGTGTGGAAATGGTGTTCCTGCCGCGCCATGGCCGTGGCCACGTGCATTCGCCGACCGAAATCCCCTATCGCGCCAATATCGACGCATTGAAACGCCTGGGGGCAACGGATGTGATTTCCGTGTCCGCCTGTGGATCGTTCCGCGAACAGATGGCACCGGGTGATTTCGTGATAGTGGATCAGTTTATCGACCGGACATTTGCGCGCGAGAAAAGCTTTTTCGGCACCGGTTGCGTTGCGCATGTCAGCGTTGCACATCCGACCTGCCCGCGCCTGTCCGATGCGTGTGAAACAGCGGGCAAGGCCGCGGGGATCACAATCCATCGCGGTGGCACGTACCTGGCGATGGAAGGGCCGCAATTCTCATCACTGGCGGAATCCAAAATGTACCGGGAACAATGGGGGTGCGACGTTATCGGTATGACCAATATGCCCGAAGCCAAACTGGCCCGCGAGGCCGAGCTTTGTTTTGCCTCAATCGCCATGGTCACAGACTATGACAGTTGGCACCCCGATCATGGTGAGGTTGACGTAACCTCGATCATTGCGACCCTGACCGGCAACGCCGAAAAAGGCCGGGCGCTGGTCGAAGGTCTGCCTAAGCTTTTGGGGCAAGACCGCGCGCCCTGCCCCCATGGTTGCGACCGGGCACTTGAATACGCGATCCTCACAGCACCCGAAAAACGCGATCCTGCGTTGCTAGCCAAGCTTGACGCCGTCGCAGGGCGGGTTCTTTGACGCGGTTATCGGTCCAGAAATCCCTGCACTTCTCCATGTGTGCAACTAAACCGTGCTAACTGACTTTTCCGCCGCACCACGTAGTAATGCGCCGGAACTGTCTGATCGCGTGGGATGTGAAACAACGCCCCGAGACGCGCAAGATCTGGGCAACAGCCAAAGCCGCGCTCTGGAGTTCCCGCATCTGATCAGCTCAGTTCGCAAGAATTGCTTGACCTGCGCGCGCAGCCGGGGCTTGGTAAGCGCCTGAGCTATACAGGAAATCAAATGTCTCTTGACCTCTGGCTGGCCTTTATGGCCGCATCCACCGCCTTGTTGTTGATACCGGGACCGACCGTTCTGCTGGTGCTCAGCTATGCCTTGTCCAAGGGGCGCAGTGTTGCGGTGGCGTCGGCCACGGGGGTCGCGCTGGGGGATCTTGTGGCTATGACCGCCTCGTTGCTGGGATTGGGAGCATTGGTTCTGGCATCGGCCACCCTGTTTTCGGTGCTGAAATGGGTGGGCGCGGCCTATTTGGTTTGGCTTGGCATCAAACTGCTGCGCAGCGCACCCTCAAGCGGTTTAAGGACACTAGAGACAGGGCAGGATGTGACTGCACAAAGTGTATTTGGACACGCTGCAGCCGTGACTGCGCTGAACCCCAAATCCATCGCGTTCTTCATCGCATTCGTACCGCAATTTCTGCGCCCGGCGGAGCCTCTGGGTGCGCAATTCGCCATCCTGATCGCGTCTTTTGTTGCTCTGGCATGGTTGAATGCGCTGGCTTACGCTTTGCTCGCTGACAAGCTGCGCAAAATGATCGGGCGCGCCGGCGTCATTTCCGCACTCACCCGGTTCGGAGGGCTGACCTTGATCGGAATGGGTATCGCCACCGCAGTTTTGCGACGCCCGGCGTAAGGTCTTACTCCTCGGCGTTTTCCTTCATGAAGCTGCGGATAAACCGCCGGATTTCCCGCGCGGCCGACGTGTCCAGCTCTTTGCACAGTTCAACAAACGCGTCGCGCTCATCTTTGTCCAGACGCAAGACCAACTGACTGTTTTTCTTGGTAGACCCCTTGCCGTCTTTCTTTCCCACGTGCCTTTTCCCCGCCGAACACTTGAATCAAATGCCGATGCAATGTATATACACAGCATAGAAATTGTAGATATCGAGCAACTAACAACAAAAATAGGATTATGGCAATGAACCTTCATGCTGCTCAGGCATTTCTTTTGCGAGATCAACGCAATTGGCGTAAACCGCATCTTTCGTGGCTCCCTGCCGCGTTGTATCGCTATCACGGATTGCCAAAGGCTTCTCCGCAACGCCGCAAGTAAAGCGGCACGAAACTCCGCTTGCATGACCGACCCCGATAGGCCAAACACGCCCGCGTGTTTTGACGTCAAAGGGGTTGGCCATGTCCAGAAGCAAGTCGGTCAAGGACTACATCCGTACCATCGTCGATTTCCCGCACGAAGGGATCATGTTCCGGGATGTCACAACCCTGTTCGCCGACCCGCGCGGATTTCGCATGGCGATTGACCAGATGCTGCACCCCTACGCTGGTGAGCAGATCGACAAAGTTGTCGGCCTTGAGGCGCGCGGCTTCATTCTGGGCGGGGCCATTGCGCACCAGTTGAGCGTCGGCTTCGTTCCCATCCGCAAAAAGGGCAAGCTGCCGGGAACCACGATCAGTCAAGACTACAAGCTGGAATATGGCGAGGCCATTGTTGAAATCCACGATGACGCCATTCAGCCAGGCGAGAAAATCCTTGTAGTCGACGATTTGTTGGCAACAGGGGGCACCGCGGCAGCCGGCATCAAGCTGATCGAAAGACTGGGTGGTGAGATCGTATCCTGCGCGTTCATCATAGACCTGCCAGAGCTGGGGGGGCGCAAAGTGCTCGAAGAAATGGGTATGGACGTGCATATCCTGTGTGAATTCGAAGGTCTTTGACGGTCGAATATTCACAAAAACGTGAATGGAAATTCCACACGGCGCAGGCTTAGCGCGGCCGTAGCTTTCGTCAATATGTAATTATCCTAATATTCAGTGATCTTATTTCAACATCGGGACGTAGAAGGTTCGATGCCACTTTTGGCATTCCAAAAAGGGAACCTGTTATCATGTTTCGCAAACTCGCAATTGCCGGCGTGGCCGGCGCACTGATCGCAACTACCGCATTCGCAGGTGGCAAGAAAGACATAGTTGACACCGCAGTTGGCGCGGGCAGCTTTGAAACGCTCGTTGCCGCCGTTCAAGCTGCTGAGCTGGTCGATACCCTCAAGGGCGAAGGCCCGTTCACCGTTTTCGCGCCTACCGACGAAGCCTTTGCAGCGCTGCCTGAAGGCACAGTTGAATCGCTGTTGATGCCCGAAAACAAAGATCAGCTGATCGCTGTTCTGACCTACCACGTCGTGCCGGGCAAAGTCATGTCCACCGACCTGTCCGATGACATGACCGCAGCTACCGTCCAAGGTGGCAATGTCACGATTGATCTGGATAACGGTGTAATGGTCAACGATGCATCGGTCGTACAGGCCGATATCGAGACCTCGAACGGCGTGATCCACGTGATCGACAAGGTAATCTTGCCAGAGTCGTAAAATCTTTGGTGCGGCTCGTGCTTTGCCGGGCCGCGCTTAAGACCTCAAAACCGCGCCCGGATTCATTATCCCCAACGGATCCAGCGCGGTTTTGATGGCGCGCATCGCGGACATTCTTGCCGGATCGCCGTATCTCTCAAGGTCGGCAGCTTTTAAACGGCCGACACCATGCTCTGCGCTGACTGACCCCCCAAACGCATTGACCAGATCGTGCACGCTGCGCTTTATCTCTTGTCTTTGGCTATCGAATTCTGACCGATCATGGCCCTTGGGCGGGAAAACATTGTAGTGCAGATTGCCATCGCCAACATGCCCAAAACAATTGACCCGGAACGGACCCAACGCGGTCACCATCTCATTCGCACGTTCGATGAACTTCGGTATCAACGAAATCGGCACTGAGATATCATGACTGGAGACTGACCCGATCAATCGGTTTGCCTCAGGGATGCGTTCACGAACGGCCCACAGATCAGCGCGTTGAGCCTCACTCTGCGCAATGACCGCATCGCCAACAAGCTCTGCTTTCTCTGCCGCAACATAGAGTTTTTCCAACGCGTCCATGGGCGCCTGCCCCGCAAACAACCCCAGTTCGATCAATACGCACCACTCGGGCTGCGTGGCGAAAGGTTGGCGTACATCCGGCAGCGCCTCGGTCAGGAATTGCAAACCCTGCCTGTGGATCAATTCAAACGTGCTGACAGCATCGCCAAGTTGTTCATGCGCCAACGCAAGCAGCGCGATTGCCGCTTCGGGTGAGCGGACCTTTATCATCGCTGTCCCCACATTTTCAGGCCGTGGAAACAGCTTGAGAGAGGCCGCCGTGATGATCCCAAGCGTGCCTTCTGCCCCGATCAAAAGGTTACGCAGATCATAGCCGGTGTTGTCCTTGCGCAAACGGCTTAGCCCATGCCAAATCTCACCGCTCGGCAGAACTGCTTCCAACCCCAAACAAAGATCTCGCGCATTGCCGTAGCGCAGCACATTCACCCCGCCGGCATTGGTCGCAAGGTTCCCGCCAATCCGGCATGAGCCTTGCGCAGCCAGCGCCAGAGGGAACAATCGGTTGACCTGTTCTGCTGCGGCCTGCACATCGGCCAGAATAGCACCGGCTTCGACGATCAAAATGTTCTCAGACGGGTAGACGGCGCGGATCGCTGTCATGCGCTCCAGCGATATCACCAGAGGTGCAGGGCCATCTGACATCACCTGCCCGCCAACAAGGCCAGTTCCACCACCATAAGGCACCACCGCTACCTGCGCACGTGACGCCAACCGGACCAGCGCGGCCACTTCGTCGACCGTTCGCGGCAAAGCCAAAACAGCCGCTTGACCGGAAAAACGGCGGCGCGGCTCTTCCAGATAACGTTCAGTCACGGGGCGTAGAATGTCGTCGCCCAACTCGGCTCGGATCAGCTGGGCAAAGCTCTCATCAGCAGGATTCAGTGTCATGACCTTTCCTTGCCCAAGTCGGATCGCCCCGGCAAGCCCTATTCCAGGTCAATCAGATAGCGCGGCTCTAGAACAACTACCGTAGGCCGGTCTGGAAGCGTGCGCAGAGAAACGATGATCTCTGAGCCTCCGCTGCGTTCGACGGGGAAGTCATTTCGGATATCGACCAGAAACCGGTCGAGCGAAAACTGCGAGAACCAGTGCATCGGAATGATGACAGAGCTTTTCAGCCGCTTGAGCACCGAGATCATGTCTGGCAGGGGCATGGTTGTCCCTCCGTCCACCGCCGCCATTACAACGTCCAAGCGGCCAAGGGCTGCGAATTGTTCATCGGTCGGAACATGGTGCAGGTGCCCCAAATGACCAATGCACATTCCCTCAATCTCGAACACAAAGATCGAATTGCCGCGCTCTTCCACCCCGCCATAGGGCGACCGGATATCGGTTGAGACATTGCGCACAAGCATTTCACCCAAATCAAGGTGATGCTCGACCCCCTGCCCGAATTCGCCCCAGCCCGGCAACACATGTGGAATGGCCGGATCGGGATTGGCAGTCCAATGGGTGCTGTGGGCATGGTTCATCGTGACCACATCCGGGATCATGTCAGCACTGCCGATAAAGCCGGTAAAATCGGTGACCGCGTTCAGCCCACCCTGCGTCTGGATCAGAAACGAGGCATGGGCAATGTAGCTGATCCGGACTGAGAAATCCGGGATTGGATCGGTCCACGCCGCCTTGTGGATATACTCGACGCCGGGCGCGGCATCGGCGATAGCGATACAATGGCTTGGCCGCCGCTCCTGTGCTGCGGCACCGCCCGAAATCACCAAAAGTACCGCTAGAAACCAACGCATGACAGGAGTGTAGCGCAGAACATCACTAAGTCATGTGTATTGTGCAGACGAAAGCGCACCTTGCGCCCAAAAGAGTTCAGCATCGCGGAAAGATCCGCTAAACCGGCTTACCCCGCGTCCGTCTTACCGCGCCGGTCTGACCGCAGGCATGCGTATAGAACATGTGTCCGCCACCGGCCATTGATCTGTAAATAAGACTGCGCAACGCCTTCGTATTTAAAGCTCGACCGTTCCAGCAGGCCCCGAGACGGTTTGTTTTCGGGCAGGCAGGCGGCCTCGATCCGGCTCAGGTCTAGACGAGTGAACGCGTGATGCACAACCGCACCAATGGCCTCGCGCATATAACCATTGCGGGCGTAGGCCTCGCCGGTCCAATAGCCCAGTGTACCGGCCTGCGCCGGACCACGGCGGATATTATCCAGGGTGATGGCTCCTACCAGCACGTCGTCCTCGCGGCGGAACAAAAACAAAGGTATCGCAGTGCCGCTGGCCACTGACCTTTGCGCCCAGTAAACACGGTTGGTAAAGGACTTACGGCTAAGATGGTCCTTGGCCCAGACAGGCTCCCACGGGGTCAGAAACTCTTTCGAGGCGCGTCGAAGCGCCGCCCACTCATTGAAATCGGAATGGACCGGCGGACGCAAGCTTAGGCGTGCGGTTTCGATTTTCAGCTTGCGTCTGCCCAGAAGCATCACGCCGCGCGCCTCTCCTGCAGTTTTTCCAGAGTAGGCGCGCCCGAGACCGGACCGTACAGGGCCAACGCTGCCGGAGCCTGAACGGCCATTGCCTGCGCAAAGTTGCGCACGTCTTCGGTGCTGACGGCGTCGATCTTGGCAACGGTGTCCTCAAGTGTCGGCACTCGCCCCCAGATCTGCACCAGCCGCGCCAGACGTTCGGCCCGGTTGGATGGGCTTTCAAGCCCCATCAACATCCCTGCCTTCATCTGCGCGCGGGCGCGTGCAACCTCTTCAGCGCTCATGTCATCGGCTGCGCGCTTCATTTCATCTATGGTGATTGTGGCCAGTTCTTCGACCTGCTCGGCCGACGTGCCCGCATAGATGGTCGTCGTGCCAGTATCGGCATAAGCACCGGTTTGTGCAAAGATCGTATAGCACAGCCCGCGCGTTTCACGCACCTCTTGGAATAGACGCGAGGACATCCCGCCACCCAGGGCCGTGGAATAAATCTGCGCGGTATAAATCGCGTCATCCCGATATCCCGGGCTTTCGAAGGCAAGTGCGAAATGGGCTTGTTCCAGCTCTTTCTCTTGCCGGGCTTCACCGCCGGTAAACCGGGCTGCTTCGGGGATCAGGCCCTTACGCGGCTGCAGATGGCCAAACATCTCTTCGGCCAGTTTCATGAGGTCATCGTGATCCACGGCACCAGCCGCCGACAGGATCATCTGCTCGGGCCCATAATGTTCGGCCACAAAAGCTGAAAGGTCCTCGCGCGAGAACGCACTGACCCGTTCAGATGGGCCAAGGATCGTGCGGCCCAATGGCTGATCGTGATAGCTCTGCTCTTGCAGCCAGTCAAAGATCACATCGTCTGGCGTATCATAGGCCTGACCAATCTCCTGCAGGATCACGCCGCGCTCAACCTCAATCTCGCGCGGGTCAAAGATCGGGTTCAGAACGATGTCCCCAATGACATCCATGGCCAGCGCAACATCGTCCTTCAATACCCGCGCGTAATAGGCCGTAACCTCACGCGACGTGTAGGCATTGATATACCCGCCGACATCCTCGATTGCCTCGGCGATCTGCAGCGACGTCCGGCGCGCTGTGCCCTTGAAGGCCATGTGCTCTAAGAAATGCGCGATGCCGTTCTGTTCGATCCGCTCATGCCGCCCACCGGCGGTCACCCATATGCCGATGGCCGCTGATTGCAGCCCCGGCATGTGTTCACTGACGATACGAAACCCGTTTTTTAGTTGGTCTTGTCTGACAGTCACTCGGCGATATGCCCTTTGATATGATCCTCAATGGTGCCCAGATCATTGGCGATGCGGGTCACCCGTTCCGGACGTTCATACAGATCAGACATGCGAGAGGGAAGAGGCGGATGCACACCGCTCGCCTTCTCGACCGCGGCGGGGAACTTGGCGGGATGCGCCGTGGCCAGCGTGATCATGGGTGTATCGGCGGCACGCTGGTCTTCGGCTACCTTGATCCCAACTGCCGTATGCGGGCACACAAGCTCGGCGCTATGGGCCAGCGTATGCTTGATCGTTTCCAGCGTTTCATCCTCAGATACGCGGCCCGAGTCGAAATTCTCGCGCAGGGATTCCATCGCGCCCTGGCTGACAGTGAAACCGCCAGTTTCCAGTTCATCCATCAACTGCGCCACGGCGCGGCCATCCTCGCCATAGGCATAGTAAAGCGCGCGCTCAAAGTTCGAGCTGACTTGAATATCCATCGACGGGCTTATTGACGGGATGGTGTTGCCCTTGAAATACCCCTGCCCCGACAAGCAGCGATGCAGAATGTCATTCTGGTTGGTGGCCACGACAAGACGGTCTATGGGCAGGCCCATACGCTTGGCAATGTAGCCTGCAAAGATGTCACCAAAGTTTCCGGTCGGCACGGTAAAGCTGACCTTGCGGTGCGGCGCACCAAGGGCAACGGCGGACGAGAAGTAATAGACCACCTGCGCCAGCACGCGAGCGAAGTTGATCGAGTTCACGCCCGCCAGTTTCACACCATCGCGGAAGTCGAAATCGTTGAACATATCCTTCACGGCGGCTTGGCAATCGTCGAAATCACCATCCACGGCCAACGCGTGCACGTTGCTGTCCGCTGGCGTCGTCATCTGACGGCGCTGCACTTCAGAGACACGGCCATGCGGGAACAGGATGAACACATCCACCGCGTCCAGTCCCCGGAATGCCTCAATCGCGGCTGACCCGGTATCGCCGCTGGTGGCACCCACGATCGTGACGCGCTCGCCGCGCCGCTTGAGGGCCACCTGAAACAGTTGGCCGATCAGTTGCATCGCAAAGTCTTTGAAGGCCAGAGTGGGGCCATGGAACAGTTCGAGCAAGAAGTGGTTTTCGTTCAACTGCTTCAAGGGCGCGCGGGCATCGTGACCAAAGCCTTCGTAGGCGCGCGCAATGATCGCCTTGAACTCATCTTCGCCGAAAGACCCGCTGACATAGGGCCACATGACGCGAAAAGCGACCTCTTCATACGGCAGACCTGCCATAGCGGCGATGTCACCCTTGCTCATCACCGGGATCTCGGCGGGCAGATACAGGCCACCGTCGCGGGCAAGCCCGGTCAGCATCGCCTCTTCAAATGTCAGTTCTGGCGCTTGGCCACGGGTCGAGATGTATTTCATTGCGCTTCACTCTTTGAAGGGGCGCGGCTGCGCCACAGGAAGTAAACGGTCATCGCGGCCCAGACCAGAGCAAGGCCAAACCAGGTCACTGCATATTGCAGATGGTCATTCGGTATACCTGCGGTATCAACAGGCAGCGGGGTAATACCCGGATCGGTCCGGGACCGCGCGATCAGCAGCACCGGCTCTGCGCCCAACGCGTTGGCCAATGCGGGAACATCGCGGGCGAACCAGATATTGTCGTCAAGATCGGCCTCAGGTGTGTAGCCGTCAATCTCGTCGGGCCAGTGCAGGTTACCAACCACATCCATCTCACCGAGTTCGCGGTTTGCAGCCTTCGCAGTTGTCGGAATGAATCCCCGATCGATCAGAATGGTGCGATTATCCGTCAGGAAAGGTGCAATAATGCGATATCCGGGCCCGACCTGCTTAACCGAGACCAGCACATGCACCTCGCCCGGTAGCATCTGCCCCGAAACAGCGACGGGCAAATAGCGGTCGTTTTCGGCATCCGGGGCAACGGGCAAAGGCACCGGATCACCTGCGATGCGCGCGTCGATATCTTTCAGCAGCCCCTCTTTCCACGCCAACCGCTGCACTTGCCACACACCCAGCGACAGCAAAATTGCCAGACCGGCAATTCCAAAGATCAATAGGAAAAGGATACGACGCATGATAGGGCTCGGGCTTGGTTGCAGGTGGGCACTAGAACCGGCGCCTTGTTAAGGTCAGCGAAGGCGCAATTGCAACCTTGCAATTGTATGGGGCGCAATCTTGCATCCCTTATAGCGAAAAAGCCGCCCCCTGGGCGGCTTTTACAATTTGGTAGCCTGACCGGCGTTACATCAGCGGCGCCTGGCCCCAGATGTAGACGGCAAAGAACAGGAACAGCCAGACGACGTCAACGAAGTGCCAGTACCAAGCGGCGGCTTCGAAACCAACGTGTTTTTCAGGAGTAAAATCGCCGCGCAGCGCCCGTATCAGGCAGACGGTCAGGAAGATCGTCCCGATGATGACGTGGGCGCCATGGAACCCCGTTGCCATAAAGAAGTTCGAATAGAACTGATCGCCACCAAACACCCAACCTTCGTGCGCCAGCAACTCGTAATACTCGTACGCTTGCAAGAAGGTAAACAGCAGGCCCAGTACGATGCCGATAGCCAAACCATTCACCAACGCCTTCCGGTCATTGTCATGTATCAGCGCGTGGTGCGCCCAGGTGATTGCACAGCCCGAAAGCAGAAGCACGAGCGTGTTGATCAGCGGCAGGTGGAACGGGTCAACGGCATGGATATCCGGCTGGATGTATTCGGTACCGGCATAGTCATACATCGGGTACATGCGATGCTTGAAGAAGGACCAGAACCAGGCAAAGAAGAACATCACCTCGGACATCACGAACAGGATGAACCCGTAGCGCAGACCGATACGGACAACCGGTGTGTGATCCCCAGCGCGGCTTTCTGCCACCACATCCGACCACCATGCAAACATGCAGTAGAGCACAGCAACAAACCCGCCCCAGAACAGGAACGAGGTATTTCCGTGCATCCACAGGACGGCACCGAACAGCATCGCGAAGGCTGCGACCGCGCTCAACAGGGGCCAGACCGACGGGGCCAGAATGTGGTAATCATGGTTTTTTGCGTGTGCCATCAGCGTCCCTCACCTACAGGCGTTAGTTCGTGTTTTTCTCTGCCTGCGTTTCGAGGGCAGCATAGCCCTCGGGCAGGTCAATTTCATAGAATGTATACGACAGAGTAATCGTATGCACATACTTGGCTTCCAAGTCTTCGACCATTTCCGGATCAACGAAGAATGTTACCGGCATTTGCACCCGCTCACCGGGTTGCAGCACCTGCTCTTCAAAGCAGAAGCAGGCGATTTTCTGAAAATAGCCACCCGCTGAATACGGCGCGACGTTATATGACGCCTGCCCCGCGATCGGATGGTCGGTCGGGTTGTACGCCTCATAAAAGGCCAGCCCAGTTTCCCCGATGCGGACTTCCATTTCGCGCTCGACCGGTTTGAACTCCCACGCCATGCCTTTGGCTTTCGAGGCATCAAAGCGCACAGTAACCTTGCGGTCCAGGATATCCTCGGGCGCGGCTGCTGCCACCCCAGTGGTGCCTCCAAACCCGGTAACACGGCAGAACCAATCGTAGAACGGCACCGCCGCCCAGGCAAGGCTACCCATCAACAGAACCACACCAACGGTCTGCGCCACTGTTTTTTGCGGGCCGGACAATGCCATTAGTTCTGCACCTCCTGCGTTGGAAGACCCAGGCTTGTGCCCGAGACCTTTACGATGGTTAGGCCAAAAATGATCACGATGAAGGCCGCCAGCGTCAGGCCGACCCCCAAATTGCGGCTGAACCGGCGCTGGTGGAGTTCATGACTTTTGCGCAAACTCATGACCAGCCTCCCAAACCATAAGGTTTCATCAGCGCCTCTAGCAAAATCGCACCAAAATGCAGGAACAGATACAGTAGCGACAACTTGAAGAATACGCGTTCGGCCTTGAAGTTATCGGCTTCCGAGTCGTCCTCGGTCCGGCGCGCGATCTGCCATGCGCCGCGCAAGAACAGGGCATTCATCACAATCGCAACGGTCAGATAAATGGGCCCACCGATGCCCGAGAACGCCGTCCCAACCGCCAACAAAGCAAGCAGGCCGGTGTAAACCAGAATGTGCCAGCGCGTCGCGCGGCGACCATGCGTCACTGTCAGCATCGGAACGCCGGCATCGTCGTAATCAGACCGCATGAACAGGGCCAGTGCCCAGAAATGTGGCGGAGTCCACATGAAGGTCAGCGCGAACATCAGCCATGGCTCGAGCGTCATTGAACCCGTAGCTGCAACCCAACCGATCACAGGAGGAAAAGCGCCTGCCGCTCCGCCGATCACAATATTTTGCGGCGTCAAACGCTTGAGCCACATGGTGTATACGACAACGTAGAAAAAGATAGTAAACGCAAGAAAGGCGCCCGCGAGCCAATTTGTCGCCAGCCCAAGCATGATCACCGAAAGGCCCGACAACGCCAGGCCAATCGCCAATGCCTCGCCCGCGTCAACCTTGCCCGACGGGATTGAACGGCGTCTGGTGCGCTTCATAATCCTGTCGATATCCGCGTCCCACCACATGTTCAGTGCTCCGGAGGCGCCGCCACCAATGGCGATGAACAGGATCGCGCAAAACCCAACGAAAGGATGCACAGGCACCGGGGCTGCCAACAGGCCAACCAAAGCCGTGAAAACGACCAGTGACATGACCCGAGGCTTTAGCAGGGCGAAGTAATCGCCAAAGCTTGCCTCGTCCGCGCGGGGCTGCGCGGAAACGGTGCTGGCATTGATGCTTGCGTCGGTCATCTCGGGTCCTTTTGGGGCGAAGGCTGCGCGGATTCCGTGCAACCTGCGTCATGTTTGAAACGGGCTTTGGCCCGTATCAGTTCGCAGCAACCTGGTAGGATTGCGGCAGTCCTGCGTATTCGTCGATCGCACCTTGCAACCACTGCTCATATGCGTCTTGGCTGACCACTTTAACCGTGATCGGCATGTACGCATGGTCTTTGCCGCACAATTCGGAGCACTGGCCGAAATAGATGCCCTCTTTATCGGCTTCGAACCACAACTCAGCCAGACGACCCGGGACACCGTCCTGTTTCACGCCGAAGGACGGGATCGTCCACGAGTGGATAACGTCCGAAGCCGTGACCTGCATGACGATGACCTTGCCGACCGGGACAACGACAGCTGTGTCGGTGGCCAGCAACCATTCATCATCACTGTAACCGGCATCGGAAAGCTTTGCGCGCATCGCGTCATCCAGAACAAAAGGCGTGACGTCAGCATCCGCCGGGCGAGCGGACTCGTCCAATGTCGCCGGATGCCCCAACAGGTAGCTGTCGAATGCAAAATCGTGGTCAACATATTCGTAGGTCCAGTACCATTGGTTGCCGACCACCTTGATGACCACGTCGCCTTCGGGAATTTCTTGCTGCTTGAACAGAACCGGCAACGAGAAGGCGCCGATAAAAACGAGAACAAGGATCGGGCCCAACGTCCATGCGATTTCAACCGGTGTGTAGTGCGAGAATCGCGCCGGTGTCGGATTTACTCTCTGATTATAGCGCACAATGCAGTAAACCAGCAGAGCGGCAACCAACAAACAGATTGCTGTGATGATCACCAGAATCATGCCGTCCAGCCGCTGAATACCCTCTGCCAGGCTTGTGGCGGCGGGTTGGAACCCCAGGCCGCCATCGACCGGCTTGCCAATAATCTCAAGCTCCTGCGCCATGGAAGGCAGGCCGGAGAGGGCTGTCAGCAGCCCCGAAAGCATCAAAGCATTCTTCATGTTCTGTCCTGATCGTTTGATCTTTGCTTCTTTTGCGAGAAGGTGTGAATCAGTCGCACCTCTCCCGTTGTCTTTGGCCGCGTTAAAAACCATATTCTGGCGGGTAGATAAAGCAAAATGCTTGCGTCAAACAGACGCTATTTTTGATCTGGATCAAACCCGAAAGGCCCCAAATGATGCCCGACACCCCGTTTCGACCGTTTGAAAGCGTTCTTCCGAAGGACGAAGCGCTTGCGGTTTTGCAATCCGCCACCGCCGGGGCCCAGGACGGAGAGCTGTTTGTAGAACGGCGCAAATCCGAGTCTCTGGTCTTTGATGACGGGCGGCTGAAAACCGCATCGTACGACGCGTCCGAAGGGTTCGGCCTGCGGGCGGTTCAGGGTGAGGTTGCGGGATATGCCCATTCCACCGATGTATCGATTCCCGCCCTGAAACGCGCGGCCGAAACGGCGCGGCTTGCTGTGGGGGACGGTGGCGGTACGCTCGCCGAAGCGCCACGCGCGACCAACACCCGGCTGTATACAGACGAAGACCCAATCGAATCCGCCAGCTTCCCGGTGAAAATCGAGACCCTGCGCGAGATCGACGCCTTTGCCCGCGATCTCGACCCGCGTGTGGTACAGGTCAGCGCGACCATCGCAGCCGCCGTGCAAGAGGTCGAGATTCTGCGCCCGGATGGCGTTATGGTTCGCGATGTGCGACCGATGACCCGCCTGAACATCTCGGTCATCGTGGAACAGAACGGTCGCAGGGAAAGCGGTTCGGCTGGCGGGGGTGGGCGCATCGGCCTTGATGGGCTGATCGACCCGTCTGACTGGCAAGACAAAGCGCGTGAGGCGCTGAGGATCGCTCTGGTCAACCTAGACGCTGTCCCTGCGCCAGCTGGCGTGATGGAGGTAGCACTTGGCCCCGGCTGGCCTGGCATCCTGCTGCACGAAGCCATCGGCCATGGGCTGGAAGGCGATTTCAACCGCAAGGGCAGTTCAGCCTTCGCGGGTCTGATGGGTCAACGGATTGCGTCGAAAGGCGTGACCGTCGTGGATGACGGCACCATCGCGGATCGTCGCGGTTCGATCACGGTGGATGATGAGGGCACCCCCAGTTCGCGGACTGTTTTGATCGAGGATGGTATCCTGACCGGCTATATGCAGGATCGCCAGAACGCCCGCCTAATGGGGGTGGCCCCAACCGGAAACGGGCGACGTCAAAGCTATGCGCATAAACCTATGCCGCGTATGACAAATACGGTCATGCTGGGCGGAAATGCAGATCCGGCATCGCTGGTCGCGGACATAAAAGATGGTATCTGGGCCGTGGGCTTTGGTGGCGGGCAAGTGGACATCACAAACGGCAAGTTCGTTTTTTCCTGCACCGAGGCGTATCGCGTCGAAAACGGCAAAATCGGCGCCCCAGTCAAAGGGGCTACCCTGATTGGAGACGGTCCGTCCGCACTGAACCGCATCCGCGGGCTGGGCAATGACATGGCGCTTGATCCGGGCATGGGAACATGCGGCAAGGACGGTCAATGGGTTCCGGTGGGTGTCGGCCAGCCAACTGTATTGCTGGACGGCCTGACCGTTGGCGGATCGGCGGCTTAAGCAGAATCGGCCCGATACTTAGGTTAACCCCTTACAGCAGTTTGTAGCGGATTATGGCGTCCACCTTGGGAAACACCCAGAGTGGGCGCCACTTTTTTTCTTTATTTCTTAGCTGCTTAAGTGAAAGTAACGATGAAGTTCGAGAAAATTTCCGAATAATTTGAGAGGATTCACAAGCTGTTAACCTCCTAAGTCGTAAACCAGTTCTGCAATCAGGCGGAGCAACGGATGACCGAAGAGCAGCTTTCTTCCTATCACCCCACACTCCCACCCACCACGGAAGAGGATCGGTTTTCCTGGCTTCGTCTGTTGCGCTCGCGCAAGGTAGGTCCGGCGACGTTTCGCCGGCTATTGCGAGAACATGGCTCAGCGCAGAACGCGCTGGCTGCGCTGCCTGAAATGGCTCGCGCCGCCGGAATTGAAGGGTATGAAATTTGCCCGCCCGGCGTGATTGAGGCGGAACTCAAGGCTGCAAGGGCTGCAAATGCGCGGCTGTTGTGCCTTGGGTCCGCTGATTTTCCCAATCAACTGAGCGACCTGTCCGACGCCCCCCCTATGCTATGGGCCATCGGTGATGTGTCTATTCTGCGCAAGCCGTCTATCGCGATGGTTGGGGCGCGAAACTGTTCCTCGTTGGGTGCCCGAATGGCGCGCGGTCTGGCGACCGATCTTGGGAAACAGGGGTTTGTTGTAGTTTCGGGGTTGGCCCGCGGAATTGACACATCGGCGCATTTGGCCGCGCTGAGTACAGGCACAGTGGCGGTCATGGCTGGCGGTGTTGATGTCATTTACCCGGCTGAGAACACCGATCTGGCGAGAGATATCGCGCAATCGGGGCTGCGTCTGTCGGAACAACCAATGGGGATCAACCCGCAGGCCCGGCACTTTCCACGTCGCAACCGCATCATCTCGGGTCTGGCTCAGGCGGTTGTGGTGGTCGAAGCAGCGGCTAAGTCCGGCAGTCTGATCACCGCCCGCGATGCCTTGGACCAGGGCCGAGAGGTCTTGGCCGTGCCCGGGCACCCCTTCGACGCCCGCGCAGCAGGGTGTAACCTTTTGATACGCGATGGGGCAACACTGGTGCGATCCGCTGACGACGTGGTCGAGGCGTTGCCGCAGCAGCCAGCAGACCTGTTAGATACCACCGAGCCGGTAGAGCCGTCCAAACCTGCTTTGTCAGGCGCTGCGTTACATAGGGAAATTCTATCCCGACTGGGTCCGTCACCCATTGCCGAAGATCAACTGATCCGCGATATCGCAGCTACGGCGGGTGATGTCGGCCCGGCTCTGGTCGATCTTGAACTGGACGGGCAAATCCAGCGCCAACCCGGCGGCTTGTTGTCCCTCACAGCCTGACAGGACCTGCTGCTAGTTACGGCACAAACCGCTACGTCTACACCGCTGAATTCCCCTCGAATTCTGCGCGTTCAAAGGAACGCATTGACAATCCGCACTTGCCCCACACATTTTGCACCATCACATGAGGCGCCCATTGAATTAAGCGAGGTTTCCCCTTAAATGCCTGTAGTTGTTGTAGAATCCCCGGCTAAAGCTAAAACAATCAACAAATATCTTGGCCCCGACTACACGGTTTTGGCATCGTATGGCCATGTGCGCGACCTGCCACCAAAGGACGGATCCGTCGATCCCGAGCACGAATTTTCGATGAAGTGGGAGGTCGGAAATGACAGCCGCAAGCATGTCAAGGCCATCGCGGACGCACTAAAGGAAGACAACGCGCTGATCCTCGCCACCGACCCCGATCGTGAGGGTGAGGCCATCAGTTGGCACCTGCAGGAAGCACTGACGAAACGGCGCTCGATCAAGAAAGATACCCCGGTTAGTCGGGTGACCTTCAACGCAATCACAAAAGACGCAGTGACCGAGGCAATGCAAAACCCGCGTCAGGTCGATATGCCCTTGGTTGAGGCTTATCTGGCCCGCCGAGCGTTGGATTATCTTGTGGGGTTCAACCTGTCTCCAGTCTTGTGGCGCAAGCTGCCGGGCGCAAAGTCAGCCGGGCGCGTGCAATCTGTATGTCTGCGTTTGATTGTCGAGCGCGAGATGGAGATTGAGGCGTTCAAACCGGTTGAATACTGGTCGGTCCGGGCGTTGTTTGAAACACCACGCGGGCAGACCTACGAAGCTCGGCTTGTTACCTATGCTGGCAAAAAGCTGGACAAGCACGACCTGAAGGATGCCACCCAGGCTGAGCTGGCGGTGCAGGCCATAACCAGCCGAGCGCTCAGCGTTACGTCGGTCGAGGCCAAGCCCGCCGCCCGCAACCCCAGCGCGCCGTTCATGACCTCGACCCTGCAGCAAGAGGCCAGCCGCAAGTTCGGCATGGGCGCGCGACACGCAATGCAGGTGGCGCAACGCCTCTACGAGGCTGGTTACATCACCTATATGCGAACCGATGGCATCGACATGGCGCCTGAGGCCGTGGCCTCGGCGCGGGATGCAATCAAAGACCGCTATGGTCCGGAATATGTGCCCGACAGCCCGCGCATGTATAAGAATAAGGCCAAGAACGCGCAGGAAGCCCACGAATGTATCCGGCCTACGGATATGTCGCGCGATGCAAAGGCGCTGAAGGTTACAGATGAAGATCAGCGTAAACTGTATGACCTGATCTGGAAGCGTACCATCGCCTGCCAGATGGCCGCCGCGCGGCTTGAGAGGACCACGGTTGAAATCGGCAGCGATGACGGTCAGGTTGGCCTGCGCGCGACGGGTCAGGTGGTCTTGTTCGACGGTTTCATGCGTGTCTATGAAGAGGGTCGCGACGACGTTGTCGATGATGACGAAAAGCGCCTTCCGCAGATCATGCAAGGTGATCCGGCACCCTTCGCCAAAGCCTCATTGCGGGATCAATTCGCCAAAGCGACCGCGGACGACAAATCTGCTGTTCTGTCTGATAATGAGGCCGTTCTGGCCCTGCAACACCACACGCAACCACCGCCACGCTATACCGAGGCGACCCTGGTCAAACGAATGGAAGAGCTGGGGATCGGACGCCCCTCGACCTATGCGTCAATCGTAACCACGATCCAGGACCGGGAATATGTGCGCAAGGACAAGAACCGCCTGATTCCCGAAGAAAAAGGACGGATCGTCACTATCTTCCTGCTCAATTTCTTCCGGCAATATGTTGGATATGAATTTACCGCCAACCTTGAAGAACAGTTGGACGATGTCAGCGCCGGAGACCGCGATTACAAAGACCTTCTGGGCAAATTCTGGCGCGACTTCTCGGCCGCGATTGGAGAAACGTCCGAGCTGCGCATCTCAGAAGTTCTCAGCAAGCTGGACGAGGTTTTGGCCCCACAGCTATATCCCCCACGGGAGGATGGGTCTGACCCGCGTATTTGCCCGAAATGCGGTGTCGGTCAGCTGCACCTGAAAACCTCACGAACCGGTGGTTTCGTGGGTTGTGGCAACTATCCGGAATGTACCTACACACGTCCCATTGCAGGGGAAGGCGCCGAGGGGGACGAGCGACTGCTGGGCGAAGACGCAGGTGATGAGATCTGGCTGAAGTCAGGCCGCTTTGGCCCTTACGTGCAGCGTGGCGAGCCCACGCCAGAAAACAAGAAGCCCCCGCGCGCGTCTTTGCCGCGTGGATGGAACAAGGATGACATGGATCTGGACAAGGCGCTGACATTGCTGTCCCTGCCCCGCCAGATCGGTGAGCATCCCGATGGGGGCATGATCACTTCGAACTTTGGACGGTTCGGCCCGTATCTGATGCATCAACTGCCCGATGAGGCCAAGCCGGTCTATGCCAACCTCAAGGACCCTAACGACGTGTTCGAGATTGGCATGAACCGCGCCGTTGAGTTGCTGGCCGAAAAACGAGCCAACCCGGGGCGGCGTGGACAGGCTGCCAAGCCATTGAAAGATCTGGGCGAACACCCCGATGGCGGCGCTATGCAGGTTTTTGAAGGGCGATATGGACCCTACGTGAAATGGGAAAAGGTCAATGCGACGATCCCCAAGGATATCAAGCCCGAGGACGTAACGCAGGAAATGGCCATCGAATTGGTGAATGAACGGGCCTCGAAGAAGGGAACCAAGAAAAAGGCTGCGCCCAAGAAAAAAGCCACCACCAAGAAGACAACCAAGAAGGCGGCCACCTAAGGGCCGTTAGGTAGAAATACCACCACCGGCCTGGATTCGTTGACTTCCCCGAGACGTGGCGGCACAACCTGCCCATCACCACGTCATTGGGGGAGTTTCCATGAAGAAAATCTATGCCAATGCCACCGAAGCACTTGATGGGGTGCTGTCGGATGGCATGCTGATTGCCGCAGGCGGGTTCGGCCTGTGCGGTATACCCGAACTGCTGTTAGAGGCGATCAAGGAATCAGGCGCTCAGGATCTGACATTTGCGTCGAACAATGCGGGGGTCGATGATTTTGGCATCGGCATTCTACTGCAGACAAAGCAGGTCAAGAAAATGATCAGCTCATATGTCGGCGAGAACGCGGAATTCATGCGTCAGTACCTGTCCGGTGAGCTAGAGTTGGAGTTCAATCCGCAAGGGACTTTGGCCGAACGCATGCGCGCGGGCGGTGCGGGCATCCCCGGGTTCTATACCAAGACCGGTGTGGGTACGGTGATCGCCGACGGGAAAGAGCACAAGGATTTCAACGGCGAAACCTACATCATGGAAGAAGGTATCTTTGCCGATCTGGCCATCGTCAAAGCGTGGAAAGCCGACGACACCGGCAACCTGATCTTCCGCAAGACGGCGCGCAACTTCAATGTTCCGGCTGCGACCTGCGGCAAGATCTGCATCGCCGAGGTTGAAGAGATCGTACCGCGCGGCTCACTAGACCCCGACGCCATCCACCTGCCCGGCATCTACGTACATCGCATCATTCAGGGCGATCACGAAAAGCGCATCGAACAGCGCACCACCCGCAAGAAGGAGGACGCATAATGCCTTGGGACCGCAATCAGATGGCCGCGCGCGCGGCGCAAGAGCTGGAAGACGGCATGTATGTGAACCTCGGCATCGGCATCCCGACGCTGGTGGCGAACTATGTGGGTGACAAGGACATCACCCTGCAATCCGAGAACGGCATGCTGGGCATGGGCCCCTTCCCGTTCGAGGGCGAGGAAGACCCGGACCTGATCAATGCGGGCAAGCAAACGATCACCGAACTGGCCCGCACGGCCTATTTCGACAGCGCGACCTCATTTGCCATGATTCGCGGCGGCAAGATCGCAGCCGCGATTCTGGGCGCCATGGAAGTGGATGAGAAGGGTGATCTTGCCAACTGGATGATCCCCGGAAAGCTGGTCAAAGGCATGGGCGGCGCGATGGACCTTGTGGCTGGTGTCGGCCGCGTGATCGTCGTTATGGATCACACGAACAAGCACGGCGACTCGAAGGTGCTGAAGGAATGCACTCTGCCGCTGACAGGCAAAGGTGTTGTGGATCGCATCATCACCAACCTGGGCGTACTGGACGTGGTCGAGGGTGGCCTCAAGATCGTTGAACTGGCCGATGGCGTCAGTGAGGACGAGATGCGCGCGGCGACCGAAGCCACAATCGTCAACTGACCATACCAATTGAAGAAGGCCCGCTGTTTTTTAGCGGGTCTTTTTAATTTGTGGTCTGGAAAACGCAGCCGTCCGAGATCAGCTCGGGCGGGGTTGAACACAAGGCTTTGGCGATCTGAAAAGCCGCCAGCACTTTGGGCACATAGTCTCGTGTTTCGGCATAAGGCGGAACACCGCTATGCTTGCGCACTGCGCCCTCCCCGGCATTGTATCCCGCGAGAACGAGGATCGGGTCATTTCCGAACTCGCCCATCAGCCAGTTGAGGTATTTTACCCCGCCCGAGATATTCTGCGCGGGCTGGAAACTGTCGCGCACGCCAAAACGTTTGGCCGTCGCTGGCATCAACTGCATCAAGCCTTGCGCACCTGCATGACTTACTGCGTCCGCCCGCCCTGCCGATTCCACGGCGATCACCGCCAGAACCAAGGCAGGTGAGACGTTTGTCCCCACGGTCGAGCGTAGAATCTCGACCCCCTGCTGCTGCGCGATGTTCTGAAGGGTTTGTAGCCGCGGTGAGGCTACGTTCGTAGCAGCCAGGGCATTTATGGCTTCATTCAACCTCCAAGCGCCTGCCTCGGCCAATGCGGGTGAGATTTTGTCCCAAAAGGCTTTGTAAGACCCAACCGGTTTGGCCCCTGTTCCTGCGTCTGGCGCAGATGGGGGTACGACCTTGGTGCGCGCGATAATTTCGGGAATGACGATCTCTGTTCCCGTGCTGGGCGCGAAGGGGGCTGCGGCGTGTTCCTCGGGTGAAATCTGGATGGTGATCCTAGGCGTTGTTCCTGGCTTGGGCGCCTTTACTCTTTTATAAACGCCTCTGGGCTCAATCTCGTTTGCGACGGCAGGCAGAGGTCCTGTCATCGTAAACGCCAAAATGCCGGCGCAGCTTATTGCGTCCCGGAGTTTCATTTGCCTGCCTCGTGCTTTTCTTTTTTGCCATTTCAAGCGCGAATCCCTTTGTAAAGCCAGAGAAACACGCCGAATTGGGGCAATTTCGCCTCATTTGGCGCAATTTTGCATCGGCAACAGAGGATGACCCCAACACTTTCGAATTTTTATTTGTTTATTTTCAGCCGGTTAGAAAAATTCCTACCAAAAAGTTAAGCCTGAAAGGAAAAAAACGGTGTTTGGCCCAATTCCTGCCATGCCTGACAGGCAAACATAATGCCATACCGAGTGGGTCGGGAGCGGACTGAGAGAGAAAGCTCTGTAAAGACGCCGAGGTTTATTAGACTTTTGATCCTTTAGGAGGGACGTAACATGATCAAGTTCATCAAGAACTTCCGCAAAGACGAAGACGGCGCCGTAACAGTTGACTGGGTCGTTCTGACCGCAGCTATCGTTGGTCTGGCCGCAGTTGCTTACAACGCAATCGGTACCGGCACGGGTACACTGTCGACCAATGTTGGCACCGAAATCTCGGGCACCACAGTCCAAGACATCGACACCAATTTCGCTGACTAAGCATCGGCTAATCTAGTCGTTGAAGCGAATCTATATGGTGGGGTCATGCTTGTTCAGGCTTGGCCCCCTTTTTTTTGGGCTGAGTAAATTTGGTGCTCCTATGTTGAAAAGAGTTAAACTTTTTCTGGAACATGAATCTGGAGCTGTCACGGTTGATTGGGTTGTGCTGACCGCCGCAATCGTTGGATTCGGTTTTTTCATTGGTCTTTACATTGCAGAGCCTGTGAAGAGTTTGGATGCCAAGAACGGCGCGGCCGTTTCCTCGGTTGTAGTTTACGACATCAACACTGACTTTTCCGGCACCACCGATCCTTGATTGGGGATCGTTGCAGCGTTACAATCACGAAATTAATCAAGATTGTCCCCCTTTTCGACACAATTTACGATTACGAAGACCTAAGCTTCATCGTAGTGTTGCGATGAACTGACTGGAATAGAGAGTAATACGAGGGGACGTAAATGCGTGCAGTATTTGGACTTGTCCTGATTATCGGGGTGGCTTTGGCCGGGGGTGCCGTCTATTTGGCGCGCGATTACATCACACAGCATCAGGCTCAACTCGCCGCCGAACGGCAGGCCGCGCAAGAGGCGCTGGAAAACGCTGCTTTGGCCGGCACTACCGGCGTTATTGTTTCCAACCGGACTATGAAATACGGCGAACGCCTTTCAGAAGAAGACGTGCGCGTTGTGAATTGGCCTGACGAGGCAATCCCCGAAGGTAGCTTCGTGGACATGGCGGTATTGTTCCCTGAAAACGCCAACGGAGACCGATTCGTCCTGAGAACCATGGAAAAGGACGAGGCCCTGATGGAGGTCAAAGTCACCAAACCCGGAGAGTCGGCGGGTCTGACCTCGCAACTTGAAAAAGGTATGCGCGCTTTCGCCATCAGTGTCGATGTCGCATCCGGTGTGTCCGGCTTTTTGCGCCCTGGCGACAGTGTTGATGTCTATTGGACAGGAACCGTCAGCAGCAACTACGACGGCGGCGGCACCGAAATCACGCGTCTGATTCAGACCAATATCGAACTGATCGCAGTCGACCAGACCGCCGGTACAGATCTCACTGGCGCAACGATCGCACGTACAGTGACAGTTGCTGCAACCCCGGAACAAATCGCGGCTCTTGCACAGGCGCAGAATACCGGTCGGCTATCGCTGGCCTTGGTTGGCGTGCAGGATGACACGGTGTCTGCTGCAGTTGAGGTGGACCAACGTAAACTACTGAATATCCAAGAGGCTGCCCCTGCTCCGGTCGAGGCGGAGGAGAGAAAATGCTTCACCAATATTCGACGCGGCGCAGAGATCGTACAAACTCCGATTCCCTGCACAAACTGACGTTAAATCAGCGTTTTACGGATGCAAGCCGCGCCACATGCGCGGCTTGTGTCATTTTGCATGTTGCGGAATACCCACATAAGGAAAATTCCAGAAACCCTTGATTATTGCAATAAATTCGGAATTCGCGCAGTGTTGTCGCACATAGGGCTTTAGACCCAAAAACGAGGCGTGATCGGAGAGGCAGGTCACATGAAAATAAGTTCCTGGATCAGCGCAACCCTGCTTGGGTTGGCGCTTATAGTTGGTCCGGTCGGTCACACGGCCTGGGCTGAAACTCTACGCGTGGTTAAGAATGGCACGGCTGAAACGCTGGACGTGCCGATGAACCGCGCAATCGTAGTAGAAAGCGAAACACCGTTTGCGGAACTCAGCATCGCCAACGCAGGCATTGCTGATATTTCGTCGCTTTCGGATCGGACAATCTATGTTTTGGGTAAGGCCCCCGGCCTGACCACGTTGACCTTGTTTGACGGTGCGGGAAACCTGCTGGCGAATGTCCGGGTCCGCGTCTCTCCGGATGTATCGGAATTTAAAGAGCGGTTGCGGCAAATCCTGCCGGGTGAGCCGATCGAGGTTCGGACCGCCAATGATGGCATCGTGCTGTCTGGCACGATTTCAAGCGGCGCAAAACTGGCCCGCGCGCTTGAACTGGCCGAGCGTTACGCGCCCGAGCGTGTTTCGAACCTTATGTCGGTCGGAGGCGTTCAGCAGGTCATGCTGAAAGTGCGCTTTGCCGAGATGAACCGTTCAGTAGCCAAAAGCCTGACCGCATCGCTGGGCTTTGGTGGCAGCGACGTGACCGGCGGCTTTAACACGCTGAACAACCAAGGCGCGTTAACCAATGCCCTGAACAACAACATTCCTTTTGTGCAAACAAACACTGGCGCGGTTCTGTTCGGCTTTGGATCCGGATCAACGCAAGTGCGATTGTTGCTGGAGGCGCTTGAGGCCAAGGGGCTTGCGCGCAGCTTGGCAGAGCCCAACCTGTCGGCATTGTCAGGACAAGAAGCAACCTTCCTGGCAGGGGGTGAAGTACCCATCCCGGTTCCGCAGGACGACGGCGTTATTGCCATTGAGTACAAAACGTTTGGTGTCGAAATCGACTTTATTCCGCGTGTCGTGGACGGCGACTTGATCAACCTTGAACTGGCGGCAGCCGTTTCGGCAATCGACAACAGCTCGAACTTCACCATCCAGGGCGATACCGTGCCCAGTTTTGTGACCCGTCAAACCAGTACAACCATTGAACTGCGCGACGGTGAAAGCTTTGCGATTGCTGGCCTGATTCAAGATGATTTCAGCGATCTGAACAGCCAGGTGCCGTGGCTCGGTGACGTTCCGGTGCTGGGTGCCCTGTTCCGCAGTGCAGAATATCAGCGTCAGCAGAGCGAGCTCGTGATCATCATCACTGCGCACCTTGTTTCGCCGACGCGTGGCGAGGCGCTGGCATTGCCCACCGATCGGGTCAAACCGCCAAGCGAATTTGATCTGTTCGTGAATGGCAGGGTCGGTCGTACAACGCGTCCGGGTTCTGGCGCAGCCTCAGAAGTGGCCAAACAGGACTTTGGCAGTTCTTACGGCTACGTTCTGGATTGATAGGAGGATAGGACCAATGCAGAAGTGGATCATCACACTGGGTCTTTCGGTCGCTGTCGCCGCATGTACGCGTGAGGCCGGGTACGAAGTTGACCAAGGCGCTTTCGGAAACGCAACGCTGAACAACGTTCAGGTCATGAACGGCGAACTGAGCTATGCCCAGATTCTGGGTCAGCGGTTCGCAGCCGAGGTTCCAACGCAAATCAACTTTGCCTTCGACAGCGCTCAGCTGGATGCGACGGCTCAGCGGATCTTGTTGCGGCAGGCCGCATGGATCAAGCAGTTCCCCGAAGCACGGTTCCGGGTTTACGGGCACACCGACGCTGTTGGCACATCGGCTTATAACAAGGCTCTGGGCCAGAGACGGGCCAATGCAGCGGTTGCCTTCCTGACTCAGCAGGGCATCTCGCGGTCGCGCCTTGAAGGCGTTGTGTCCTTCGGTAAGTACCGTCCGTTGATTGACACGCCGAACCGCGACCGGCGCAACCGCCGTACCGTGACTGAAGTGTCCGGCTTTGTAGATGGCAACCCGCTGGTTCTCGACGGCAAATATGCCGCGATTGTGTACCGTGAGTATGTGGAAAGCGCGACCTACGAGTCGCAGCTGCGTACCCAGACCGCAGTTGGCACTACATCTGAACAATAATCCAGAATTGGGCGACATCGTCGCCCAATTCCCTACAATTGGTTCTTTTGCGCCCAATTCTTGCCCAAGTTCCAAGCCACATTTTCTACAATTAGATGACTTGTGGCCTGAAAAGGCCGCAACGGGGCAAAGGCGAACCAGACAGAATCTGCGGGTTCACTGGCTTGGTCTGCTCTCGCAACAAGGAATATGTTAATGACGAGCGCATCGCCACAAGATGACAAGAACGCCATTCTGGCTTGCACAATAAGCCGTGACGTCCAGAATTTCGACCTTCTGATCGAGGATATGGAGGTCGCGCTGGGAGAGCGATGGGGCGACCTGGGCTTTGCCGAAGCCCTTGCGTTTTTTAGTCAGCCCGACGCCGATTCCCTGGAGTTTGTCGCCTTGGCGATCGATGGTGAAGACGAAGACAACCTGTCCCTGATGGGCGAAATCATCACCCGCGCCAAGGAAAAGGGTATCAAGATCGTTCTGATCGCCGAGGATGTCACGCCCGCCTCTTTACACCAGTTGCTGCGCAAGGGCGCAGATGAGTTTGTCCCCTACCCTCTGCCCGAGGGCGAGTTGCAGGAAGCCATTGACCGAATGAACCGGCCTGATCCGGTCGCCGTTCAACCGGCAGCGGCACCGCTGGCACAGGGCGCGTCCAAAGAGGGTGCTCTGTTTGTGGTACATGGGCTGGCCGGAGGGGTGGGTTCAACCACAATGGCGGTCAATCTGGCTTGGGAACTGGCCACGGTCTCGGACAAGGATGCGCCGTCCGTATGTCTGTTGGATCTGGATCTGCAATTCGGCACGATTTCGACCTATCTGGACCTGCCGCGACGAGAAACGGTTTTTGAAATGCTGTCAGACACTTCGTCCATGGATGACGATGTGTTCTCGCAAGCGCTCCAGACATACGAAGACAAGCTACACGTTTTGACGGCGCCGTCGGACATCGTGCCGCTGGACCTGATTACGCCCGAAGATATCCAGCGTGTGATCGACATTGCACGCAAGAATTTTGATTATGTCATCGTTGATATGCCTTCGACCCTGGTTCTTTGGTCCGAAACGGTTCTTCAGGCCGCGCATGTGTACTTTGCCATGATCGAGTTGGACATGCGTTCGGCTCAGAACGCGCTGCGTCTGAAACGCGCGCTTCAGGCTGAGGAACTGCCGTTCAATAAATTGCGCTTTGCTTTGAACCGAGCCCCGAAATTCACCGATCTGAACGGCAAGGGCCGGGTTAAGCGGATGGGCGAAAGCCTGGGTATTTCAATCGACCTGCAACTGCCCGATGGCGGCAAGCCGGTTTTGCAAAGTGGCGACCACGGACAGCCTTTGGCCAACGCGGTCGCCAAGAATCCGCTGCGCCGCGAAATCCAAAAACTTGCGAAGTCACTTCACAGTTTGGGCAGCAGCGACGCTGAGGCCGCGTAACCAGTATTAAAGGGAGAGAGCCGCCGTGTTTTCACGTTACAAGAAGCAGCCCGAAGCGCAGCCGGTTCAAACCCCGGCCGCAGCACCCGCACCTGCTGTTGAGACAAAGCCCACGACCACCGCCGTTGCCCGCAGACCGACACAGAAGAAACCGGCCGAACCCGCCGGTGCAGATCGTGATCGCAAGCGCAAAGAGCGTCTTGGCGAAATCAAGATAGAACTGCACCGCGAATTGCTGGAAAACCTGAACCTTGCAGCCCTTGAAAATGCAGGCGAGGCCGAGTTGCGCGCTGAAATCAGTGCGATTGCCAGCGAAGTTCTGGAATCGCGCAGTATCGTCCTGAACCGCGAGGATCGCACGCAGCTGAACAAAGAGCTGTACGACGAGGTGACGGGCCTGGGCCCGCTTGAAACCTTACTGCAGGACGACACGGTCAACGATATTCTGGTCAACGGCCCTCAGCAGATCTTTGTAGAACGCAACGGCAAGCTGGAAATCAGCGACATCACTTTCAAGGATGAAAAGCACCTGATGCGGATCATCGACAAGATCGTGTCCGCCGTGGGTCGCCGTGTCGATGAATCCAACCCTTACGTTGACGCCCGTCTGGCCGACGGTTCACGTTTCAACGCGATGGTGCCACCAATTGCGGTGGATGGGTCTCTGGTCTCGATTCGTAAGTTCAAGAAGGACAAGCTGGGCATTGATGACCTGGTAAATTTTGGTGCCTTCACCGAAGAAATGGCCGCCTATCTTCAGGCTGCCGTGTCCACCCGACTGAACATCATCGTTTCCGGTGGTACGGGTTCGGGAAAAACGACCACGCTGAACGCCCTGTCGAGCTTTATCGACGACGCCGAGCGTATTCTGACCATCGAGGACACGGCGGAACTGCAGCTACAACAGACCCATGTGGGACGGATGGAAAGCCGTCCGCCCAACGTGGAAGGCAAAGGCGAAGTCAGCCCGCGCGACTGTCTGAAAAACGCCCTGCGTATGCGCCCCGACCGTATCATCGTGGGTGAGACACGTGGCGCCGAGGTGATTGACATGCTGCAGGCCATGAACACTGGCCACGATGGTTCGATGACCACCATTCACGCCAACTCGGCACGAGACGGTATTTCACGTCTTGAGAACATGATCGCAATGGCCGGGATCGAAATGCCGATCAAGGCGGTTCGCAGTCAGATTTCAAGCGCTGTGAACCTGATTGTTCAAGCCAGCCGTCTGCAAGACGGTTCGCGCCGCATGACCTCGATCACCGAGATTACGGGCATGGAAGGCGACGTGATCTCAATGCAGGAAATCTTTAAATTTCAACGCGTTGGATTGACACCTGACAACAAGATCATTGGGCACTTCACCGCCACCGGCGTGCGCAGCCACTTTTCCGAGCGCTTCCGCCTGTGGGGCTTTGATCTGCCCGCTTCGGTCTATGAACCAACGACTATGTAGGAGATCTGACAATGCAACTGCCTGTTGAGGCGCTCATTTATGTCGTGATCTTCGCTGCGGTTTTCGCGTTGGTCGAAGGTATCTATCTGGTGGCGTTCGGCAAATCCATAAGCCTGAACAGCCGCGTGAACCGACGTCTGGATATGCTCGAAAAAGGCGTCGGACGAGAGCAGGTCCTGGAACAGCTGCGCAAAGAAATGCAGCAGCATATGAAGACGCAGAGCATCCCACTTTATTCGCTGCTTGCTGACAAGGCGCAAAAGGCGGCGATCGCTTTCACCCCCCGGCAATTGATCTTGGTCATGGTCCTACTGTCAGGCTTTGCCTTTGTGGGGCTAAGCATCGGCACAGCAACCGAGATGCTTCTACGGGTGGCGCTGTCCGTCTTTATCGGCGTCGGCGGCGTCTACGTATGGGTTAATCGCAAAGCCAACAAGCGCATGAGCATGATGGAAGAGCAACTGCCAGACGCGGTTGAGCTTATGGTGCGGTCCCTGCGCGTGGGTAACCCGTTTGTGTCGTCCATTCAGATTGTTGCGAACGAGGTCCAGGATCCGCTGGGTACCGAATTTGGCGTAATCGCAGATGAATGCGCCTATGGCCGTGACGTGGGTGAGGCATTGAAGGATTTGGCCGAACGTCTGGACATGCAGGATCTTCGCTTTTTGGCCGTTGCCGTTGGTATTCAGCAGCAATCGGGCGGTAACCTGGCCGAAATTCTGGCCGGTCTGGCCAAAGTGATCCGGGCGCGCTTTCGCCTGTTCCGCAGGGTTAAGGCGATCACGGCCGAGGCGCAGTGGTCCGGCAAGTTTCTGTCCGGCTTCCCGCTATTCTGTCTGGTGTTCATTCTGGTGACGGACCCGGGCTACTATGACGACGTGATCGATCACCCGTATTTCATCCCGGCCTGTTTCTTTGTTGGCATCATGCTGACAGTGAACCTGATCGTGATGCGCGTTCTTACAAACATCAAGGTCTGAGGGGATTACGATGGAAATTCTGGGCCCATTCAACGACCTGATCAAACAGTATCTTGGTGAATTCGGACCGCTTATCCTGGTTGGAGTTTTGGGGCTGATCATGATCCTGATCGCCCTCACACTGATCATGAAGCAACCGGAAGACCCGCTGAAAAAGCTTCAAAGATCGACCGCAGCGCCAAAGCAGGACAAGAAAACCAAGAAAGACAAGCTGCGCACCGCCAGCCGCAACGAGCAGCTTGAAAAATTCGCCACATTCCTTGAACCGCAAAACGAGGATGAACTGTCGGCGATGCAGCTCAAGCTGCGGCAAGCCGGGTATCACTCGAAAGACGCGGTCCGGTTTTTCCATTTTGCGCAGTTCGCACTGGGCATCACCGGTATCCTGATAGGCGTTTTGTTGGTGACTGTTCTGTCCGGCGGTCAGGAATTCACGGCGCAACAAATGGCGATCCGTGTTCTGGTACCTGCCGCTGCGGGGTATTTTCTGCCGCGCTACTGGATCACGCGGCGCGTTGATGAGCGTAAAGAAGCAATTACGTCAGGCTTTCCCGACACGCTGGACCTGATGCTGGTCTGTGTCGAGGCCGGTCAATCGCTGGATCAGGCTATCGTCCGCGTTGCGGGCGAAATGAAGGCGTCATACCCTGACATTGCACAAGAATTCGAAGTTGTGGCCTACGAGCTTAAGGCCGGTAAGGACAAAGACACCGTTCTGCGCGATTTCGGAACCCGCTGCGGTGTGCAGGATGTCAGCTCATTTGTGACGGTGATGATCCAGTCGGCCACGTTCGGTACTTCGATTGCCGAAGCACTAAGGGTATACGCGGGTGAAATGCGCGACAAACGCGTCATGCGCGCCGAGGAAGCCGCGAACAAGTTGCCAACCAAGATGACGCTTGCCACAATGATCCTAACGGTGCCGCCCTTGCTGGTCATTCTGGTCGGGCCGTCGGCGAAAGGGATCGCTGATTTTGCAGCGGGTAATTGATAACCCATTACTGTCAGGCTTCAGGCGCATTCAGTCGTGGATACGCCGTCCTTTAAAGGCCGCCATGGTGATCGCCATGGTGGCCTCTTGCACAGAAACGGGGCTGCCCGATGATCTGAACGCCCCAGGGATCGACCCGAAAGGTGAAAGCGTAGATGAGATCACCGTCGGAAATCGGCTAATGGCATCCGGTGAGTACGAACTGGCGTTGGATGCATTTACACGCGCCGCGCTGGACCAGGGGATGACAACACAGATTTTGACGTCGATGGGAACGGCCAATCTGGGCCTCAGGCGTCTAGGCCAAGCCGAGACACTGCTGCGTCGGGCCGTCAAAGATGACTCCGAATGGCCCGTTGCCTGGAACAATCTGGGCGTTTTACTGATGGAAAAGGGTGAATACCCCGAAGCGGCACAGGTCTTTAAACGCGCCTATGCGTTGGACAATGGCGAAAGTGACGCAATCCGCGACAATTTACGCTTGGCACTCGTAAAAATGGAAAATCCTGTTAATAATACCGCAGAACAACAAGAATTTACGCTGGAGCAGCAAGGCGACGGGCAATTCAAGCTGCGCAGGCTCCCGCAAAATGGGCAAGAGCAGTAAGGGACGCAAAAATGCGCCAACAATTCTTGATAGCACCGATGCTGGTGTGCGGGCTGGTTTTGTCTGCCTGCGAAAAAGAAACCGAGGAAGAAAAAGTCGAACGCACCTATCAGGAGGTCAACGTCATTGACGAGACCAACCTGAGCGAGGTGTTGCTGACAGCCGCCGATCCGAATGAGGCGGTTGCTTATTTCCAAGGTGCCGCTTCCAAAAACCCGGACCGGATCGACTTGCAACGCGGGTTGGCAATCTCGTTAACCCGCGCGAAACGTACGACCGAAGCCGCGTCTGCCTGGAAAAAGGTGACGTCGATGAAGGGGGCCGGGAATGTCGACAAGGTTGAATATGCCGATGCTCTGGTGCGTTCGGGCAATTGGAGCCAGGCCAAAACGGTGCTGGATTCCGTCCCCCCCACATACGAAACCTTTAAACGTTACAGGCTTGAAGCCCTGGTCGCCGACTCCAGAGAAGATTGGAAGCGTGCAGATCACTTCTATGAAACTGCGGTCGGCCTGACCACGCGTCCTGGTGGTGTCATGAACAACTGGGGATATTCCAAGCTGACCCGCGGTCAATACGCCGAAGCCGAGCGTCTGTTTACCGACGCAATTCGGCAGGACAAGTCTTTGTTCACCGCCAAGAACAACCTCGTGCTGGCACGGACCGCGCAAGGAAATTACAGCTTGCCGGTCGTTCCAATGACGCAAGTAGAACGCGCCATGCTGTTGAACACAATGGGTATTTCCGCGGTCAAGCAAGGGGACGTGGCGACAGCCAAAAACTTGTTCCGAGAGGCCATTTCCACCCATCCACAGCACTATGATGAGGCTGTCCGCTCGCTCCGCGCGCTTGAGGGCACCTGATTTATGAGCATTCCTGCGGCTGCATCTCTGTTGTTCCTGCCGTTCGTTCTGCCGATTTGCTTGTACGTGGCGTTCACGGATATGCGGTATATGCTTATCAAGAACCACGCCGTTGTTGCGTTGGCGATTGTTTTCGTCGTAATCGGCTTGTTCGTGTTGCCCCCGTGGTCGACCGAATGGACGACGTTAAGCGTTGGATCGTTTAGCGTCGCCCTTCCCCCATATGTTTGGCACTTGCTGCATATCGTTTTTGTCTTGATGCTTGGTATCTTGCTTAATTCGGCTGGCGTCATTGGGGCAGGCGATGCCAAGTTCCTCGCCGCCGCCTCACCCTTTGTTTGGGTTGGGGACTTGAACCTGATCCTGTTCATTCTGGCGACGACCACAGTTGCAGCATTTGCTGCACACCGACTAGCCATGCACACACCATTGCGTAAAATGGCACCGGATTGGGAAAGCTGGAACAGAACCAAGCACTTTCCGATGGGTCTTGCCTTGGGTGGCAGTCTGGCCATTTACCTGATCCTTGGTACTGTCAACGGTTCGTAAACTATCATTAACCCGCCTTTTCACTGCCTTGGTCCTGACACAAAGCGGGGCCAAATTTTTCGCAAGCAGCCCATTGTGGGATTTTTTGCGTGAATAGTAGATAGACGGGCAACGCTCATGAATATGCAGACAACCGCGGTTATGGCCCCCCCTGCCCCCAAGGGTCTGGGCGAAATGAAGCTACCGATCGTTATGATGCGCGACATCATGTTGAAAACGATCTTCCGAAAGAACGCTGATACCGTGTCCGAAATCGCCGCGGCGATCTGTTTGCCGGGGTCCGTCACGCAAGAATTGATCGACATGGCCCGCGAGCAAAAATTGATCGAGGCCACAGGAACGTTGAACGCCAACAGCGGCAATGAAATGGGGTATCAACTCACCGATGCCGGTAAGGCCCGCGCCTTGGACGCGCTGAGCCAGTCCGAATATTTCGGCGCTATGCCGGTACCGCTGGATGTCTACCGCGAACAGGTTGAACGGCAGTCGATCCGAAACATACAGGTCACGCGCGATCAGCTGACGGGTGCGATGGGCCATCTGGTTCTGCCTGACAGCTTGCTGGACCAACTTGGTCCGGCAGTCAGTGCAGGCCGCTCTGTTCTGATGTACGGCCCCCCGGGCAACGGGAAGTCGTCGATTTCCAACGGGATCAGGGACGCCTTGGGCGATAACGTATACGTGCCCTTTGCCATCGAATATGCCGGTCAGGTGATCACGGTTTATGACCCCATCGTTCACACGGCGATTGAGCAGGAAGCCGACGACCCCAACAGCCTGCGCCGCCGCAAACGGTTCGACTCACGCTATGTTCAGTGTGAACGCCCGACTGTAGTGACCGGTGGTGAATTGTCGCTCAGCATGCTGGACCTCGTCTATAATCCCACCGCGCGGACTTATCAGGCGCCGCTACAGCTCAAGTCCACCGGCGGCATTTTCATCGTGGACGACCTTGGGCGTCAGCAAGAACCTCCTCAGGCGCTGATCAACCGCTGGATTGTTCCGCTGGAAGAGAACAAGGATATTCTGGGCCTGCAATCAGGTGAAAAGTTCGAGGTGCCCTTTGACACGCTGGTCATCTTCTCGACCAACTTCCACCCGAATGAGATCTTTGACCAAGCGGCCCTGCGCCGGATCTTCTTCAAGATCAAGATCGACGGTCCGAACCAGGAAAACTTCCTGAAAATCTTTGCGATGGTCGCCCGCAAGCGCGGCATGCCGTTGGACGAGGCCGCTCTGGTGCATCTGTTGAAGGTCAAATACCCAACCATCAATAACATCTATGCGAACTATCAGCCGATCTTCCTGATCGACCAGATGATCTCGATCTGCGAGTTTGAGGGTATTCCCTATCAGATGAGCCCTGACCTGATCGACCGCGCGTGGTCCAACATGTTCGTCAAAGACGAAGCAATCGTTAAATAACCCCGTGCCAATTCCGTAAAGGGTTGGGTAATCTGCGCGTATGACGCAGATTCCCGCCCGGATCACTGATTGGTTTGCCACCAAGGGCTGGTCCATCCACCCTCATCAGCAGGAAATGTATGACCGGGCCTCGGACCCGGCAACGTTACTGATTGCGCCCACCGGGGGCGGCAAGACTATGGCCGGGTTCCTGCCAACTCTGGCTGATTTGGCTCAGCACGAACACGCAGGTCTGCACACGATCTATGTTTCGCCCCTCAAGGCACTGGCGGCCGATATTCGCCGCAACCTGCGCGGGCCAGCGGATGAGATCGGCCTGCCTATTCGGATCGAAGACCGTACCGGCGACACTTCGGCCACGCAAAAGAAACGGCAGCGGGTGGACCCGCCGCATATTCTGCTGACCACGCCAGAAAGCCTTGCACTGCTGACCTCTTATGAAGACGCACACCGAATGTTCGCAGGTGTCCAGCGCGTGATTGTAGATGAAATTCATGCCTTGGCGGAAAGTAAGCGCGGGGATCAGTTGATGCTGACCTTGGCCCGGCTGCAGTCCTTGTGTCCCGGCCTGCGCCGGGTCGGCTTATCAGCCACGGTCGAGAACCCTGACGCCATCGCGCGGTTTCTGGCCCGCCACCCTGACCCGTGTCAGATCGTTCAAGCTGACCCCGGTCCTGACCCGGACATACAGATGCTGGAAACCGCCGAGATGCCGCCTTGGTCGGGCGGAGGTGCGGCTTATTCGATCCCGGCTGTGCTGGAGCAGATCAAGCAACACAAGACCACGCTGATCTTCCACAACACCCGCGCACAGGCCGAGATTTTCTTTCACAACCTCTGGCTTGCCAATGACGACGGCCTGCCCATCGGTATCCACCACGGCAGTCTGGACCGGCAACAGCGCGAAAGGGTCGAGGCCGCCATGGTACGCGGTGATCTGCGCGCGATCGTCTGCACCGGCAGTCTCGATCTGGGCATTGATTGGGGCGATGTTGATCTGGTGATCCAGATCGGCGCGCCCAAGAACGTCAAGCGGTTGGTTCAACGGATCGGACGCGCCAACCACCGCTACAATGCACCGTCCAAGGCCTTGCTCGTGCCTGCTAACCGGTTTGAGGTGGTGGAGTGCATTGCCGCGCTCGAAGCGGCCAAGGCACATGACCTGGATGGCGAACCGCGCGGATCTGGCCCCCGCGACGTATTGTGCCAACATATCCTCATCGCTGCCGCGGCGGGGCCGTTTAACGCAGACACGCTGTTTGGCGAAATGACTACGGCTGGACCGTACGCGGCGTTAGGCCGCGCCGAATTTGATGACTGTCTGGAATTCTGCGCGACCGGAGGTTACGCCCTGCGTGCCTATGACCGCTGGCAACGGCTGCAGCAGCGCCCGGACGGGCTGTGGCAGCTACGCGACCCCCGTGCGGCGCAGCGTATCCGAATGAATCTTGGCACCATTCAGGATACCGATACGCTGAAAGTGCGTCTGAAACGCAATCGCGGTGGAAAACCGCTGGGCGAGGTCGAAGAGGCCTTTGCCGCATCGCTCACCCCCGGAGATACCTTTCTGATCGGCGGGCAGATCGTGCGATACGAAGGCCTGCGCGAAATGGTGGTCGAGGTCACACAACGCGCCGACAAGAAGCCCAAAGTCGCGACCTTCATGGGCACCAAGTTTGCCACCTCCACGCAGCTGAGCGACCGTATCCTGAGGATGTTCGCCCAACCCAATTGGCCGCAGCTTCCCAAACATACTGCCGAATGGCTTTCCCTGCAGCGGGATATGTCCCGCCTGCCCCAACGCGACCGGCTTTTGATTGAAAGTTTCCCCAATGACGGCCGCGAGCATCTGTGTGTTTATGGCTTCGCCGGACGGAACGCGCAGCAAACGCTGGGCCTGCTGCTGACCAAGCGAATGGAAGAGACCGGGTTTGCGCCACTTGGATTCGTAGCCACCGACTATGCAACGCTGATCTGGGGGTTGGATGCAGTGACCGACCCTCGCCCCTTGTTCCAGATGGACGCTTTGCGCGACGGGCTTGAAAACTGGCTGGCCGGAAATGCCGTGATGAAGCGCACCTTTCGCGCCTCGGCCACGATCGCCGGTTTGATCGAGCGGAACACGGGCGGGCAACGTAAAAGCGGGCGTCAGGCAACGTTTTCCTCGGATATCCTGTACGACACACTTCAGAAATACGATCCAAACCACTTGCTTATGCAAATCACCCGGGAAGAGGCCATGCGTGGATTGGTGGATTTTGGCCGGATTGAATCGATGATGGCACGTATAGGAGACCGCATTGACTTACTGCGCCTCAAACACGTGTCGCCTCTGGCTGCGCCGTTGTTTCTTGAAGCTGGCAAGGTTCCCGTCAAAGGCGCGGCCGAGGAACGCCTTTTGGCCGAAGAAAGCGCACGTCTTTTGCAGGCGGCTGGGTTGGAGCTCGGCTGATACCACTTGCGTCCATCGACGAAACAGGCAAAGAACGGATCATGAACGAAGTGACGTTTTCCTTTGTCGGGCAAAACCTCAGCGCCTTGGGCTCCGGTGCCTTATGGTGGCCAGATCAAAGCCTGCTCTGCGTGTCCGATCTGCATTTGGGCAAGTCCGAGCGTATCGCGCGCCGGGGTGGACCAACTCTGCCACCATATGACAGCAGGGAAACACTGACCCGGCTGGCTGCCGATATCACCCGAACCAATCCCGGCACCGTCATTTGCCTTGGCGACAGTTTCGATGACCTGTATGCCTCGACTGAATTGGAATTTTCTGAAAAGCAGGACATCACGGCCTTGCAAGCCGGTCGCCGTTGGATCTGGATCGAAGGCAACCACGACCCCGGCCCTATTGATCTGGGCGGTACGCATCTTGTGGAATATGAAGTCGGCCACCTGACTTTTCGACATATCGCGCATCCTGGGGCGCAGGCCGAGGTCTCAGGCCACTATCACCCCAAGGCGCAGCTGAGAGCACGGGGGCGTTCTATCACCCGGCCGGCCTTTCTGATAGATCAGTCGCGGCTGATCCTGCCAGCCTATGGCACTTATACCGGCGGTTTACACAGCTCAGATCACGCTTTGAGCACACTGATGAACGATCCGGCGATGGCCATCCTGACGGGTCCGCAGCCTCGGATCATTCCGATGCCACGATAAGGGCGGCTACAGAAGACCATCCTGTTCAAGCTGAGGTTTATACTTTCGGCTGACAGGCACCAAGTCATTGTTTTTCAAACGCAGAAACGTTTTTCCGCCCCTCTTTTCCACCCGGTCAATAGCGGTGTCCGTCACCCAGTGGGATCGATGGGTGCAGTGCCCCGACACGGGCTCCATCTCGGCAATGGCATCACTGAAACGGGACCGGATCGTGAATGTTCCTTCTGTCGTTACCACATCTACAAAGTGATCCCGAACCGTCAGCCGAAAAATCTGCCCACCGAAGGACCCCGGCAACCGCTTTACCAGTCGCGGCGAAACGGCGGCGGTCTCAGGTCGTGCTGCAGATGGTTGGTCATAACCGCGGATCAGAACCAACCCGGTTGCAAGCAACGCACCGTATGGTGCCACCGAAAGCATGTCCGGGGCCGGCTGTCCGCCATAGGAAAAAAGCAGATAGGACAAAAACCACATCGACGGCACAAACAATCCAAGGATCAACGCAACCAAGGCAACGTCACGCCATGAAAAATACGCGCCTGTGAAATAGGTCTTGGTCACGTATTTCGATCCCCAGATGACCGCCAATGCCAACCCGACAACCCCAAACCAAAAGATCAGCCGTTCAGAAAACGGCAAGTAGAGCTTAGGAAAAGGTTGGAACGTGTATGCCAGCAAAGCGGGAAACACGAGACCCGCAACCACTCTGCGCACTTTAAGCTCGGCCAGAAATCGGCTTGGCACGACTGTCAAACTCACTCAAAATTTGCCGCCGACTGAAGCCAGCCTGCATCTCCGTCGGCGCGTGATTCAATTCGTAACAGACTGGAATTGTGTCTTTATCATCGAAAACACAGACATTCAGATCCGGTTCAATAAGCTCCGGCGATCTTTAAATACCAATGGGTCAAAGGGCGAATAGCCCTTTGACCCATACAAGCTTTAAAAACGAAAATTGTTAGGCGGTCAGGCCTTCCGGTTCGGTCAGGCCGTTGGCGCGACAACACGCGGTCAGCGTATTGGCCAGAAGGCAGGCGATCGTCATCGGGCCAACTCCACCGGGAACTGGGGTAATTGCACCTGCACGTTCCGCTGCACTGGCGTAATCCACATCGCCGACCAGCTTGTTCTTGCCGTCGCGCTCAATCCTGTTGATGCCGACGTCGATGACCGTCGCACCCTCTTTGATCCAGTCGCCGGGCACCATCTCGGGGCGGCCAACGGCGGCTATAACAATATCTGCGCGGCGCACAACGTCGGGCAAATCCTTGGTCCGTGAATGCGCGATCGTCACGGTGCAGCTATCGCCCAGCAGCAGTTGCGCCATCGGCTTGCCGACGATGTTCGAGCGGCCAATCACAACCGCGTCCATACCCGAAAGCGAGCCGTGATAATCGCGCAGCATCATCAGGCAACCCAGCGGGGTGCAGGGCACCATCGACTTCTGACCGGTGCCCAACAAACCTACGTTCGAGATGTGGAAACCGTCGACATCCTTGGCCGGGTCGATTGAGTTGATCACAAGGTCTTCGTTCAGGTGCTTAGGCAGAGGTAGCTGAACCAAGATACCGTGCACGTCCGGGTCATTGTTCAGCTTGGCGATCAGCGCCAGCAGGTCTTCTTCGGTGGTCTCGGCATCCAGCTTGTGTTCGTACGAGTTCATGCCGACCTCAACAGTCTGCTTGCCTTTGGACCGTACATAGACTTGGCTGGCCGGGTCTTCGCCCACCAGAACCACGGCAAGCCCCGGTGTGATGCCGTTTTCCTCTTTCAGTTTGCCCACCTGATCGGCCACTTGGGCACGCACCTTGGCCGCAAAAGCCTTGCCGTCGATTACCTGCGCTACCATCCTTTGATCCCTTCTTTCAAAAAACGGATCGGGCGCCATATGCGCCCGGTTTTTCATTCGGGGCCGAGCACACGTTCTTCGCGGGCAATCGACCAGTCAATCAAGATACGCCAGAGTTTCTCGGCAAGATCAGGGTCCATGCCCAGCTCATCGGAACTCTGGCGTACGCGCTGCACCACGTCTTCGACACGATCCGGAATGCGGGCTGGTAGCCCCTCGCCGGGTTTCAGCTCGGACGCGCGATCAATATAGCTTGCGCGCGTTACCAACAACTCGATCAATTGGCGGTCCAGCTTGTCGATCTGAGGCCGCAATTCCCGCATTGAGTTGCAGTCTTGTGGCGGTATCAGAGTGGGCATTTCAATCTCCTCACGGCCCGGGGATATCCCCGGACCACGAGATGTATCATTCGGGCGCTTAGAACAAGCCCTCGATCTGACCTTCATCGTTGAGGCGAATCGTCTCAGCCGCAGGTTTGCGGGGCAGGCCGGGCATGGTCATGATCTCACCGCAGACAACCACGATGAAACCGGCGCCAGCAGACAGGCGAACCTCGCGCACGGGAACCGAGTGGCCAGTGGGCGCACCGCGCAGGGTCGGGTCAGTCGAGAATGAGTACTGGGTTTTCGCCATGCAGACCGGCAGATTGCCGTAGCCCGCAGCCTCCCACTCGCGCAATTGGTTGCGAATCTTGTTGTCGGCCAGAACCTCGTCGGCGCGGTAAATCCGCTTGGCGATGGTTTCGATCTTTTCGAACAGCGGCATTTCATCGGGGTAGATCGGCGCAAAGTTGGCTGAACCACCTTCGACGATCTCAACCACTTTCTCGGCCAACGGTGCTGAGCCTTCTGAACCCAGTTCCCAGTGGCGCGACAGGATGGCCTCGACACCATGTTCGGCACAATAGGCCTTAACCGCCTCAACTTCGGCATCCGTGTCAGTGACAAAGTGGTTGATGGCGACAACAACCGGAACACCGAAGGATTTCACGTTCTCGATATGACGGCCAAGGTTGGCGCAACCGGACTTTACCGCATCGACGTTTTCTGCACCCAAATCGGCCTTGGCCACACCTCCGTTCATCTTCATCGCACGTACGGTGGCAACCAGAACGACAGCCGACGGAGCAATCCCTGCCTTGCGGCACTTGATGTTCATGAATTTCTCGGCACCCAGATCGGCACCGAAACCAGCTTCGGTTACGACATAGTCGGCCACTTTCAACGCCGTCTTGGTGGCAATGACCGAGTTGCAGCCATGCGCGATATTCGCGAACGGGCCACCGTGAACAAAGGCAGGGTTGTTTTCCAGCGTCTGCACAAGGTTAGGCTGCATCGCGTCTTTCAGCAGGACGGTCATTGCGCCTTCGGCCTTGATGTCGCGGCAGTAGACCGGGGTTTTGTCGCGGCGATAGGCTACGATGATATCGCCCAGACGCTTTTCCAGGTCTTGCAGGTCGGTTGCCAAGCAGAGGATCGCCATGACCTCAGACGCGACAGTGATGTCAAAGCCTGTCTCACGTGGGAAACCATTCGATACGCCGCCCAACGAGGCGGTGATTTGACGCAAGGCACGGTCATTCATGTCAACCACGCGGCGCCATGCCACGCGGCGGATATCGATTTCACATTCGTTACCCCAATAGATGTGGTTGTCGATCATCGCAGACAAAAGCGAGTGCGCCGACGTGATCGCGTGAAAGTCACCTGTGAAGTGCAGGTTCATTTCCTCCATCGGAACAACCTGCGCGTACCCGCCGCCCGCAGCACCGCCTTTCATGCCAAAGTTCGGGCCAAGCGAGGCTTCGCGGATGCAGATCATCGCGTTCTTGCCGATGCGGTTGAGACCGTCGCCCAGCCCAACGGTTGTGGTGGTCTTACCCTCACCCGCGGGGGTCGGGTTGATTGCGGTGACAAGGATCAACTTGCCGTCTTCGCGGTCCTGAACCGAGTTGATGAAGTCCTGACTGACCTTTGCCTTGTCATGGCCGTAAGGCAGCAGATCAGCAGACTCGATGCCAATTTTCGCGCCAATTTCCTGAATCGGCTTCTTGTTTGCCTCGCGGGCGATTTCAATGTCGGATTTATAGCTCATTGGGCAGGGTCCCTGATTTAATGCCGTGCTAAACCGGCGCGATGCGTCGGCGCTGGGAAACCCATACCGTTGTGTACCAGAGAGATGGCTATAGATTCCGACATAATCATGCCGCGAAACGGCGTTGAAGCGGATCAGGCGCTGCTCATCGGAAACATGCGGACCTTAAGGCGCCCAATTCCGCTGATCCGGCACAAAAAGGGACATGGTATCGCCCAGCCTCAATTCTCCGGGCCGTTCGACCCATGCGGTGATACCACGCCGCCCCTGGGCAGCCGCCTTGAATGCCGCGCCATGGCCGGGCAAGTCTGCTTCAATCTCACGTCCCGGAAGCACGCAGGGGCGGTTTTCCATGTCGACCACTATGGTCAGACCACCGGCAACCTGAAGCCGTGACGATGGTGGAACATGCGTGAAGTCAGGGATACCACGCAGCACAAGGGTGGCCCCCAGAAAAGACGGGTCCAAACGCTGAACGCCCATCTCTTTTGCTGTCGCCTCAATCTCTTCCAGAGACAATACAGACAATTGCCGGACGTTGCGGATTTCAGTTCCCTTTGGGTAAAGGTTGGCCATACGTACGCAGGACGCCCTGTTTTCACCTTCATGCCGCGCCCCAAGGTCACCCGAAAACCCAAGGTCCAGCCAGTCAACCGCTTTGGCCCGAATACTGGTTCCTGCGGGGACATGGCCCAGCCAGACAACCTCTGCCTCATAGTCGGTCTTGCGTAAAACCGGCATGCTTGTTCCCCGTCTCAGCCACTTATTGAAGCGCACTAGAGGACAGAAAGCCAAGAATGAAAAGACAAAAAAAAGACCCGGGACATTGCCCGGGTCCAGTCTGTTTAAGCCGAGGGTTCCGGCTCCATCCCGCCTTCGGGCGGAGACTTTTTGACCTTGGTTTTTGGAATAGCGGTCACGCTGGGGGCGCTGCCTGCGTCAGGCTTGTCGCCTTCGTCATCGCTTTCGTTCGGGGACTCACCGTTCATGACGCGCTTGATCTCATCGCCAGTCAGGGTCTCATACTCCAGCAATCCTTGCGCCAGCCGCTCCCACTCTTCGTTTCTGTCGCTCAGAATCGTGTGCGCACGCTCATAGCCCTGTTGGATCAGGCGCTTGACCTCTTCTTCGATCAACTCCTTGGTATGCGCAGAGACCGAGAAGCCGGCGGTGTTGCCCTGATAGCCCTCATGGGCTTCGGCGTAGTCGATGTTGCCCACCTTGTCCGACATGCCCCAGCGCATGACCATCGCGCGCGCCAGCTGGCTGGCCTGCATGATGTCGCCCGCCGGGCCGTTTGAGACGTGATCCTCGCCGTATTTGATAACCTCAGCGGCTTTACCGGCCATGGTCATGGCAAGCTTCTGCTCACACTCGTCACGATGATAGTTCAGGCGATCCATTTCCGGCAGCGAGACAACCATACCCAACGCGCCACCGCGCGGAATAATAGTCGCTTTATATACCGGATCACACAGCGGCAGTTCCAGGCCAACCACGGCGTGACCAGCTTCGTGATATGCAGTCTTTTCCTTCTGGTCCTGAGTCAGCACCATCGAGCGGCGCTCAGCCCCCATCATCACCTTGTCTTTGGCGTTCTCAAAGTCTTCCATGGTGACAAAGCGGCGACCCACGCGCGCGGCCATTAGCGCGGCTTCGTTGACGAGGTTCGCCAGATCAGCACCCGAGAAACCCGGCGTGCCCCGCGCGATGATGCGCAGATCGACATCAGGCCCAAGTGGCGTTTTGCGGGCATGAACGCCCAAAATTTTCTCACGGCCTTTGATGTCGGGGTTGCCGACGGTCACGTTGCGGTCGAACCGGCCCGGACGCAGCAGCGCAGGGTCAAGAACGTCCTTACGGTTCGTCGCGGCCAGAATGATCACACCTTCATTCGCCTCAAACCCGTCCATTTCAACCAGCAACTGGTTGAGGGTCTGTTCGCGTTCGTCGTTACCACCACCGTAACCGGCACCACGATGGCGGCCCACGGCGTCGATTTCGTCGATGAAAACAATACAGGGCGCGTTCTTCTTGGCCTGTTCGAACATATCGCGCACGCGGCTCGCGCCCACGCCCACGAACATTTCGACAAAATCAGAGCCTGAGATGGTGAAGAACGGCACACCCGCCTCACCTGCAATGGCACGGGCCAGCAAGGTCTTACCTGTACCCGGAGGGCCAACCAGCAGCGCGCCTTTAGGAATCTTGCCGCCCAAGCGCGAAAATTTCTGCGGGTTGCGCAGGAATTCGACAATCTCTTCCAGTTCTTCTTTGGCTTCATCAATGCCCGCAACGTCATCGAACGTCACTCGGCCGTGCTTTTCGGTCAGCATCTTGGCCTTGGATTTGCCAAAGCCCATCGCGCCACCTTTGCCACCACCTTGCATCCGGTTCATGAAATAGACCCAGACACCGATCAGAAGCAGGAACGGTAGAAGTGTGATCAGGAATGATTGGAAACCCGATTGTTGCTGTTTAACAGCCTGAAATGGAATGTTTTCATCAAGCAACAGCTTGGTGACTTCGGCATCACCGGGCTTGATGGTTACATAGCTTGCGCCGCTTTCGGTGGTGTAGCGGATCTGCTCACCATCAACCGTCACATTTTTGACGTCGCCGCTTTCGACAGCGCTGACAAAATCGGAATATGTTCTTTCGTTACTTTGGAGCGTTCCGCCCTGACCGCTGAAAAAATTAAACAGTGCAAGGATCAGTAGAAACAGAACGACCCAGAAGGCGATGTTACGAGCGTTGCCCAAGGAAGATCTCCCACAAGATTTCGGCAGATGGAGGTCTGCCGCTTTGATTTATAAAATAGAGAGGATTCAAGCAGGTTCAATGCGATAAAATTGAAGAGTAGAACTCGGGCCGATGTGGCGCAAATTCGGCTGTCCAACCATTTGAATAAGCGGCCAAAGGCGCCGAAAGCAGTTTTTCCCCCTTCCAAACTGCGGGTGAGGATAAAAGCGCCTTGCGGGGTTTTCCCAAGTCTCGCCAGTCGGGCACTTGCGGCAAACCGTCCTTTCCGAGCACGCGCACCTCGGCACCGGGCGACGGTGGTCCCGATAGAATCCAACGGCTATCCCAAACCTCGTTCGGAGCGGCGGTTTCCGCCGCCACTGCGTTTAGCTCCCTGCAAAACCACGTTTTATTGGCATGCGGGATCAATAAGCAGCCAGATAGCGTCATTGCCCGACCATCCCTGACAGCCGCAACAGCCTGATCAACCGCAGTCCGACGCGGCGCGTACCCCTGCCCCGCAATCCATGCGATGATCGCCACAATCAACCGCCGTTGAATTTCTGCCGGGACCTGTTTGAAACCACCCCGGTCCAGACAGACATCCCCGCCATCTACTACAGAGATGCTACGCGCGGATTCTTGCGTATAGCGCGCCAAAGCCTCACGCGCTTGTGCAAGATTTTCAGCCACCCGGGCCAAAGATTGCGCAGAAATCCCTAATGTCTTGAGGTCCTGCAGCGCTTTGCGCGCCTTGATCCGGTCGAACCTCTGATCCTGATTCGACGGATCTTCAACCCAGCCCACACCAAGCTCTGACAGATAGTCCCGTAAGGTTTGCCGCGTGATACCCAGCATCGGACGCAGCAATATGACGCCATTGCGAACCCTTGCATTGGGCATTCCAGACAAGCCTGTCACACCAGCCGCCCGACCCAACCGCATCAGCACAGTCTCAGCCTGATCGTCCGCCGTGTGGCCAAGTACAATCGCCTCGATCTCGTTGCGCCGCGCCCAATCCGTCAACAACCGGTATCTTGCCTGTCGGGCTTGGTCCTGCAAGTTCCCTGCACCATCCCAGTCCTGCCACAGGAGCGTTTCATGCGCGATACCCAAACGCGCGGCCTGATCCGCCACCTGCTTGGCCTCATCAGGGGCCTCGGGACGCAGCCCGTGGTTCACGGTTGCTGCAAACAGGTGGATATTTTCGGACTGCGCAATCTCATGCAGTAGATGCATGAGCGCGACCGAGTCCCCTCCGCCGGACACAGCAATGCCCAATCGCTGCGGCAGATGTTCGGGCAGCCCAGCGCGCAGTTCAGATCGAAGCGTTTCGGCCTGACGGGTCAAGAACAGCCCAGCGACGCCATTTCCTGCGTGGCCGCAGACACCGTGGCCGAGGCTGGAAAGCGCACGCCAACTTCGGACAGGGTAATGCAGGCCTGATCGGTCTGTCCCAGCCGCCCCAAAGCCGCACCCAATTCAAAGAGCGCTTCGGGTGCAAAGGTACCTTCGGAGTCGCCGGTAAAACTGGCGAGGAACGCCCGTGCGGCTTCACGCGTGTTGCCCAGCCCTTCAAGCGCCTGACCGCGTTTCAGATGCGCCTCGGGCGCAAGCGGGCTTCCGGGGTACGAGATATCGAACTGCGCAAACTGATCGGCCGCAGCCTGAAAATCCCCTTCGGCCAGCGCCAGTGCAGCAGCTTCGAAGTCGGACTGCTCACCAACCGCCAACTCTCCTTGTTCGGTCACGGCTGGGGCGAGCGGAGAAGCCGGTGCAGCGGCGGTGATCTCTGCTTCGCCGCCCAAAGTCGAGGTCTCACCCAGCGTGCTCAGATCGCCGCCCTCAAGTTCGACAAGGCGGAATTCAAGGTCGCCGATCCGGTTGGTACCGTCGGTCACGATATTCTGCACCCGCTGGTTCAACTGTTCGGTCTGACGTGTCAGGCGCTGCAACTCGGCCTCGATGGCATCTACACGCTCGAGAACGGAACTGCCGGACAGGTTCGGGGCCGGCGAACCGGTCGTCGAAAACTCACGCTTCAGGCGCTGTATTTCGACGTGAAGCACGGTCAATTCCTGCCGGATATCCGCCAAAGTCTGCTGATCCTGTGCTTGTGCCACACCGGCGGTCGCAACAACCGCGGCCAGAATCCATCCTGCAATTCTCATCGTCTTACCCCAAGGTTGAACCGGTCAGCACCGTCACCGCGCGGCGGTTCTTGGAATAGCAATCCTCGGTGCTACAAATCTCGATCGGGCGTTCCTTGCCATAGCTCACGGTGGTCAGACGGTTGCCCGCCACCCCGCGAGAGATCAGGTATTCTCGGGCTGCATTCGCCCGGCGCGCGCCCAAAGCAAGGTTGTATTCGCGCGTACCTTGTTCATCCGCATGCCCCTCTATGGTCGCGACATAGTCCGGGTTGGCCAGCAACCACTGGGCCTGACCCTCAAGGACCGTCTGAGCCTGCGCTGTCAGGGTCGATTGATCCACCGAAAACAGAACCCGGTCGCCAATCGTTTGCTGGAAATATGCCGGTGAACGCGGATCGCTGGGTGAGCCCGACGCAAACGCCCCATTTGCGCCATTCGCGCCATTGCCAAAGCCGCCCAGGCCGGATGGGTCGTTATTGGTACAGGCTGCCATCGCGGTCAGCGCACCCAAGGCTATGATTTTGCCCAATACATTCATTCCAAGTGCCTCGTTGTTTTATCGGTTTATTGCCGTCTCTGTATCACAGTGCAGGTTTCTTGTGAACTTTTCCACACTCCTGCCTTGATCAATTCTGCAATGGCCCCCACGAGGGATCGCTGCCACCGTCCGGCGTACGCACCGGGCGCAGGTTCCGACCCGAGATATCCACCGAATACAATGTTGCCCGGCCACCGGCCCCTTGGGTTTCGCGGGTGAACATGATGACCCGGCCGTTGGGGGACCAGGTCGGACCTTCATCCAGGAACGACGATGTCAGCAGCCTTTCTTCGCTGCCATCCGTTCGCATGACACCGATGTGGAAACGGCCCTTGTTCTGCTTGGTAAAGGCGATCAAATCGCCGCGCGGCGACCAGACCGGTGTGCCATAGCGGCCTTGCCCAAAACTGATACGGGTCGCCTCGCCTCCATTGGCGGGCATTATGTAAAGCTGCGGCGTGCCGGATCGGTCGCTTTCGAACACAATCTGCGACCCGTCCGGCGAATAGCTGGGGGCCGTTTCAATTGCCGGGGTGTTGGTCAGTCGCGTGCTTTGACCCGAAGCCAGATCCATTCTCCAAAGGTCCGTGTTGCCGCCCTGGATCAAAGAATACACGATCGAACGCCCATCCGGCGAAAAGCGGGGCGAAAAGCTCATCGTGCCGTCCTGGGTATTCAGCTCGGTCCGTCTGACCCGATCAACATCCAGCACGTAGATGCGCGGCTGGCCGGTTTCATAACTGGTGTAAAGCAGCCTGTCACCTGTGGGTGAAAACCGCGGGGCCAGAACAATGGCCGAGCTGTCCGTGAGGTACTGCACATTCGCGCCATCGTAATCCATGATCGCCAAGCGCTTCAGCCGCTGATCCTTTGGCCCGCTTTCTGACACAAACGCCACGCGGCTGTCGAAGTAACTGCCCTCGCCTGTGATCCGGCTATAGACCTGATCAGAGACCTTGTGCGCCATGCGCCGCCAGCCGTCAGTCGTGCCAGCGAATTGAAGCCCATTGCCCAGTTCCTGCCCCGAAAACACATCCCAAACCCGGAACCGCACGGTCAGACGGTTGCCCGAGACGTTTACCGCCCCGGTCACAAGCGCCTCGGCATTGATAGCCTTCCAATCCGCAAACTGTACCGGAGAATCAAAACTGCTGACACGGCTGATGAACGCATCGGCAGAGATTTCGCGGAACAGCCCGGTGCCGGTCAGGTCAGCTGCGACAACCCGAGTGATGTCATTGGCATATTGCGCCGCCGCCGGTCCGTCGGGCACGAAATTCGGCACCGCAAAGGGCAGCGGTTCAATGATCCCCTGATCCAGTTCCAGGCGCAATGGCCCGCTTTGGGCGTAGACCGGCGCTGTCAATATCGTCAGGCCGAGCAACAGGCTGGTCACAAATCTTATCATTTTATCCGCATCCTCTCGGGATTGAATGTAATCTCAATATCCTGCCATTGCTCGTATTTTTCAGCAGGCAGGGTGTATCCTTTGGCCCCACAGCGCAAAATCGCCCGTCGTGCGGCCTCAAAAGCCTGATTTGCCGACGCAGCCGTACCGCCTGAGCTGTCGATCATGCGCAGACTCCCCCCGACAACTTTGCCATCCGGGGTCAGCGAAAATGCCACAACCACCACCGTCTGTAACGCATCGGTAGACAAAGAGCCCACATTCCAGCACTGCGATACGGCAAGGCGCATGGCGTCTTTCTCTCCGCTCGTCAACGGCGGGCCGGACGGTGCAGTGTTTTGCCCCAGCGCCTCGGCCAGAGCATCATCAATTGCGGTGTCGTTCTGCGCAGGCTCGGGCGGGGTCGGGTCCTGTTCTTCGGCTACCTCAGGCTCAGCCGGGGGCGCAGGCCGGTTCGGTCGCACTCGCGGTCGTGGGGATGTGCGCGGTGCGTTTTCTTTTGTTTCTTCGGCTTCGGTCACGATTTGATCGGTGGCCTCTTCCGGGGCGGTTTGATCCTGCTGCTCTTGCTGGGTTTCGGAGCCGTCATCCAGCGATACGGCGGGTGTTTCCACCTCATCGGGCTGAGCCTCTGGCGGCGGCGGAGCGATGGGCTGTGGTGCGACTTTATCGGCCGGGCGTGGCTGAGCCTCGGGGCCCGGAGGAACTGGCAAAGTCTCAGACACGGTTTCTGGCTGATCCAGTGTAGGGGGCTCTTCGACCAATTCGGGTTCAGGGGGTGCCTCAACTGGTTCCGGCACGGGATCGGGGTCAGGTTCTGGCGGTGTCACAACCTCGGGCGGCGTCAGCTCCTCCTCCGTCGCTTCGGGTGGCGTCACATCTTCCGTAGGCGCTTCGGGAGGCTGTAACGCCGATGGGGTTGGCACCTCGGGCGCGGTGCTCTGCGCGGTCAGTGCAGCAAACTGCTCAGCCGACACCACCGAAACCTCCTGTACCGCCATCGGCAAGGGCTCGGACCGAAAGGTGCCGCCAAACAGGGCCCACCCAATCAAGGTGACATGGGCAATAGCTGAGATCTTGGTGCCGGTATCCACCGCGCGGCCTCACTCTCCACCTTCGTCCAAGGCTGGCCCACCGGTGTCTGTCACCAGGCCCACATTGGAAAACCCACCTGCATTCAGCGCGCCCATGACCTGCATCACCTGCGCATAGGGGATAGATCCATCCGCCCGCAGGAACACGCGGTCACTGCTGCGTTCTGCCGCGATGGCGCGTAGCTTGCCAATCAACTCCTGCCGCAAAACATCCGTAGTCTGAATCTGTACCCGTCCATCTGCGGTCAGCGTCACGGTCAGAGGTTCCTCATTATCCCCGGGCAGCGCGCTGGCTGCCGTTTTCGGCAGATCGACCGGCACGCCCACGGTCAGCAAAGGTGCGGCCACCATGAAAATGATCAGCAGCACCAGCATCACATCAACGAATGGCGTTACGTTGATCTCGGCCATGGGTTGCGCGCGACCACGGCGGCGCCCCCGCCTGCGTCCGTTACCGCCTCCGTTCTGTTGAACAGCCGCACCCATGTCAGCTGTCCAATTGCCGCGAGAGGATCGTGGCGAATTCGTCGGCAAAAGCCTCGTAACCGCCGACAATCCGATCACTATCCGCACTAAGCTTGTTGTAGAATATAACCGCCGGGATCGCGGCCAGCAGGCCCAAGCCCGTCGCCAAAAGCGCCTCGGCAATACCGGGTGCGACGACGGCCAGGTTGGTGTTCTGTTGCTCGGCAATCTCGATAAAGGCGTTCATGATGCCCCAGACGGTGCCGAACAGGCCGATGAACGGCGCGGTCGAGCCTACGGTGGCTAAGATGGACAATCCCTTTTGCAGCGTCTCGGCCTCTTTCGCGATGGCGACATCCATCGAGCGGTCAATCCGCGCGGTGGCCCCGGCGATGAGACCGCCATCAGTCCGATGCGATCGCCGCCATTCGATCATGCCGGCCGCAAATATCTTCTCCGAACTGCCATCCGGTTGAGTTCCGATCTGGTCGAACAATTCATCCAGAGGGTTACCTGACCAGAAGCTTTCGTCAAACACCTGCGCCTCGCGCCGTGCGGCGCGGTAGTTGATCAGTTTTTGAATGATGATCGCCCACGACCAGATGGATGCAGCAATCAGCATCAGCATCACAAGTTTGACGATAAATGTCGCGCGGGCATACAGCCCCCACATGGAGAAGTCGATCTCCTGCGCCAGCGCCAGCGTTTCAGCTTCCATGAACCTGCTCTTTGTTTTGCCTGAGGGCCGTTCGTTTGGCCTTGTTTTTCCAAACGCTAACCCAGATGGTTATGAAAAGCCAACAGAACCACTTCGGCCTCGCATTTTGTTACAGCAATGCGCGAATCTCTGCCGGAAGGCGTACGGGCTTTCCCTGTGCATTCATGCATACAGCGGTGACTGTTGCGCGAAAAATCTCGGTTTCGCCGCGCTTTATCAGCTGTCCCATCATCAGCCGAACGCCGGACCGCGAGATAAAGCGGGTCTCCACCGTCAGTTCGTCCTCGAACCTCGCGGTTGCCAGATAGTCTGCCTCGATCCGCCGGACGACCCAGACGATCCCCTCATCACGCATGGCGTTCTGATCATTTCCCAGCTGGCGCACGTAGTCCGACCGCGCACGTTCTATATATTTGAGGTAGTTCGCGTGATAAACCACGCCGCCCATGTCGGTGTCTTCATAATAGACCCGCACGGAATAGACGTGCTTCTTCTGCTCGGGTTCTTGGTCGGTCATAGGGGACGGTCCGATCTTTCAATACTGTTGAAATTTGCTGACGCGGGACGCAACATGCCTCACATATATATAGCCCCGCGTGCAATCCCCGTATGACAACAATTTTGCATGCCGCTATTTCGGAGAAAGAGTTTTTTCACCTGCTGACTTATTTAACGGCTAAGCCTAGTGCGCGAGCAGAGTTGGATCAGAAAGGGGTCACTGAACTGGGCGTTTCGACGCTCTGACACCCCGGACGCCTGTGTCCTACTGCACTGGCTTCATCCGCGCAAACAACCGCAGCGCATGGGACGCTTCCCGCGCCGCGCCGGGCAGAACAGGGTCATAAGCCGCCCGGATCAACTCGGCTATGTCTGGCCGCAGAACCGTCGTTTGCCCCGCCACAGCCAAGGGCGATTGCGACCGAAAGGCCGTGTCCGACCACAATAGAATGGTCTGTACCACCTGGCTCAGCGCTAGGGTTTCCGCCGGAACCTTCGACAATTCATTATCCATCCTCAGAAAGACAAAAGCCGCGCGGATCGCGCCATCCTCTTCGAACCGAAAGACCCGATACTGATTGGCGTCCGCCGCCACCAAACGGTCCACCAAGGGTGCCAGATCCGGGATCAAACGGTCGAGGTCGGGAACCTCCAGCAACTCCTGCCAGTCGCGAAAAAAGAAGACCATGCAATTGGCGCCCAGCTCTGGATCGGTCTCGGCCATCTTGTGCCCGGCCAATGCCACCACTGCCTCGAACGCGCCTTTGACGGTGGACAGGGTCGCATCCTCAACGCCAAAAACAATGGGAACAATAGGTCGCCCCCAACGGGCAAACAGAAAATCACCATTTTCGCGTGTAAACAGCGCCTCGATCTGATCGGGTGTCACGCCCTGCCCCCAGTGTTTCAAACAAAGCCGCCAGAGCCTTAAAGTCTAATGGCGTGCAGTTCAACCAAACAGATCGCTCTGTCGCTTGGGGGCCACCATGCCCAGATGCGTCCATGCTTTTTGCGCCAGCATCCGACCGCGTGGCGTGCGCTGTATCAGGCCCTGCTGCAACAGATATGGCTCAATCACTTCCTCCAGCGAATCCCGGCTCTCGGACAGGGCTGCCGACAAGGTTTCGATCCCCACTGGTCCACCGGCGTAGTTTTCGGCGATCAGTTTCAGATACCTGCGGTCTGCCCCGTCCAGACCCAGATTATCGACCCCCAGCCGCGTCAACGCACCATCGGCCAGATCACGGGTGATCCGCCCGTCCCCTTCGACAATCGCAAAGTCCACAACCCGGCGCAGCAAACGCCCGGCGATCCGCGGTGTCCCGCGTGAGCGGCGGGCGATCTCGCGCGCGCCATCATCTTCGGCAGGCGCACCCAGTTTGCGGGCGTTACGGGTGACGATCTCGTGCAGCTCATCAACAGTGTAGAACTGCAAGCGCGTTGGTATCCCGAAACGGTCGCGCAAAGGGGTCGTCAACAATCCCATCCGCGTCGTTGCCCCAACAAGCGTGAACGGCTGCAACTCGATGCGCACGGTGCGGGCGGCTGGCCCCTCACCGATCACGAGGTCCAGTTCGAAATCCTCCATTGCGGGGTACAAGACCTCTTCGACCGCAGGGTTCAAACGGTGAATCTCGTCAATGAACAGAACGTCCCGCGATTCCAGATTGGTCAGGATCGCAGCCAGATCGCCCGCCTTAGCCAACACGGGTCCTGAAGTCATTCGAAAGTTCACCCCCAACTCCCGCGCCATGATTTGCGCCAGAGTGGTTTTTCCCAATCCCGGAGGGCCATGAAACAGCGTGTGATCCATCGCCTCACCCCGCTGACGAGCCGACTGGATAAAGATACGCAGGTTGGCTCGGGCTTCGGCCTGACCGATGAACTCATCCAGACCCTGCGGGCGCAGGGCGCGGTCATTGTCCTCGGGCAGCGGGTCCGGGCGCAGGGTGGGGTCGGCATCTACCATTTTATCACCCTCTCATTCAGCTTTTAGGGGCAAGCAGTTTCAGCGCAGCCCGGATCAGGTCAGCCTCACCCGCATCGGGCTGGCTGGCCGCTGCTTCGGCCACTGCAGAGGCCGCATCTGAAGGTCCGTAACCAAGGTTGCCAAGCGCTGACAGCGCCCCGGCCGAGGCTGCCGCCGCGCCCGAAACCGCCTTCGCCGCTCGCTTTGGCGCTGCGGTTGGTTCGGTCAGGTCGACAACATCCAGCTCTGGCCCCTCCATCGCCTCAGTCACAGTCCCGCCCATCGCCATTACACCCGGGGCTTTGTCCTTTAGGTCCAGCACAATCCGTTGCGCCGTCTTGGGCCCGACCCCCTTGGCCGCTTTGACGGCACCCCAGTCGCCCAGAGCAATCGCCCGGCTTACCCCATCCGGCCCAAGCGCCGACAGGATGGCCAGCGATACCTTGGCCCCGACGCCCTGAACCGAGCACAGCAACCGGTGCCATTCCTTTTCGACCAGCGACAGGAAGCCATAAAGCTGCATCAAATCCTCCCGCACGACCATATCGGTGTAAATCGATACAGCCTCCCCCACACCCGGCAAGGCCGCCATCGTCCGGTCCGAGCAATAGACGATATAGCCGACACCGCGCACATCGATCAGCACGTGATCCGCCGCGCGATAATCCAGCCGTCCCGTCAATTTCCCGATCATACCCGCACCTCTTTGATCCGCGCTTGCGGCGTTGCACCGTAATACGAGTGGCAGATGGCAATCGCCAGTGCATCCGCAGCATCCGCCCCCTTGGGTTGGCAGCCCGGCAATTGCAGTTTGACCATGTGAAGAACCTGCTCTTTTTCGGCGTGACCGACGCCCACAACCGTCTTCTTTACGCGATTGGGGGCATACTCACCCACTGGCAAACCTGCCTTGGCCAAGGTGAGCAACGCCACGCCCCGCGCCTGACCCAGCTTCAGCGTACCCGCGCCATCCTTGTTCACAAAGGTCTGTTCGATAGCCGCCTGATCCGGTCGATGCTCGGCAATGACCTCAATGATTTGGTTGTGCAGGGACAGCAATCGCTCGCCCAGATCGTCACCGTCCGATTTGCACAAGCCGTTGGCAACATGGCTCAGACGGCTGCCATGCGATTCGATGACGCCCCACCCCAGGGTTCTAAGCCCCGGATCAATGCCCAGAATTCGCATGTTATGCCTCGGTCTGCTCGGGTTTTTGTGACCTTTGTTTCCGGATAGCACGAAGCATGAACATTTTCCAAGCGATTTGACTCGTCATCCGAAAACGACACGCCTGTCTCACCAACGACAGAACGGCCTGTTTGCGACAACGAAAAGCCTGGAATCGACACGATTTATGAAGCAAAATGACCAACAAATTAAGGGAATTTCGCGAAAATCGGGCATTGCAAAAACTGCATAGGACACATGCAATTTTTGCACTTGCTAAGCGATTTTGACGACACTAGATGCCGCTCAGATTGGATGGTCGAGACCTAAACTTAAGACAGAAGGAAACAGGATATGGCTGCACTGGACACTACCCGCGCCACCACTGGCTCGTTCGGCCTCGTTGGCCGTATCGGCGCAACATTTGCATCGGTTGTTAACGCCGTTGTCGAATGGAATGACGCCCGTGTGACCCGCAACACGCTGAGCGGTCTGACGGATCGTGAGCTGGACGATATCGGCCTGTGCCGTGGCGATATTGACGTCGTGGCTGAGGGTCGTCGCTAAGACGAATTTACCACTCTCTCGCCCCACATCGGGCGCAAAAGAACGCCGCGCATCCCGCAATGCGCGGCGTTTTTTGTGAAAGCCTTTGAGGATTATTTTATGAAACTGTTGATCTGCGTTGCAAGGAACGCTGACACAGGATCGATTTGCATCACCCAGGCACCGGCTTGTTCAACAGGCGTTCCCAATGCCAGGTTATCAACGCGATACTGGTAGGCCGATGAGCCCAGGCTGCTCAGCAAAAAAACCTTGAACGCGAACAATCCGGCAAGGCAGATCAAAAGCAGCTTTGCCGGAACTGCCGAACGGACTCGCTGCGGTTTCATCACGACAAGACCATCTTTGCGCATCGTAGCGCGATAGCCCCGGCTGAGCTTTGCGTGTTTCTTGTTCAGGCGATGAATGCGCCGATCAAATTCCAGTTGTTTTCCCGTCATGGCAGCCTCCAAAAAACCGCCCCCGTAACCACAGTAAGACGGTAGTTGCAGATTGCGACAAAAAGGAGGCAAGAATCCAAGAAACTCCTGTAAATGGTCTAATTTCAGCCTTGTTTGCTTAATATCAGCGTCGTCCACTCACCAATCTTATCGTTTTTAATAAGATTGAACCCATTTTGAAGATAAACCGATATCACGTCATCGGCCTGTTCATTGAGGATTCCCGACAAGATCGCATATCCACCGATCCGCAGATTCGCCGCGATTTCCGGGGACAATGCGACAAGAGGACCTTTGAGAATATTCGCGAAAATCAAATCGTAGGGCGCACGCGCTTGCAAGTCCGGATGGTCGAAACCAGCGGCTTCTACGCAGTGGACCTGCCCTGCCATGTCATTGGCCTTGAGGTTGGCCTCGGCAACATCTACGGCGACCTGATCAATGTCACTTGCGATGATATCGCCGTCCCAAACCCGTGCCGCCGCCATGGCCAGAACCGCGGTTCCACATCCGATATCAGCCACTTTGGTCGCCGAGAACCCCGTATCCAGCAAGTAATCCAGCGCCTTGAGGCACCCCAATGTCGTGCCGTGGTGCCCTGTGCCAAAGGCCATCGCAGCCTCGATCAGCAGCGGTATGCGCCCTTCGGGCAGTTTTTCGGCATCATGGCTTCCATACACAAAGAACCGCCCCGCCTCGACCGGGGCCAGTTCGCGGCGCACATGGGCCACCCAATCGGTTTCGGGCAGTTCTGACACCACAAACGGTTTTGCTTGGAACGCAACGGCCAGAACAGCCAACGCCGCTTCATCCGGTGCCTCTGTGAAATAGCCACCAACTTCCCAAAGGCCCGAACCATCTTCGACCTCGAAAACGCCGACACCCGTGGGTTCGGGGTTCAGGCGTTCCATCGCTTGACCCAAACTGTCGGCGGCTTTTTTGCCTTTCAGCGTCGTAAGCGCGGTGAATGTGGGCATTTCGGCCTCCTGTCTCAGTTGAGACAGCGCCTAGGATGTGCGCCAGTCAAGGTCAAGCTCTGCCGGCTATTCCGCCGGGGCCGGTGCGTATTTTGACAGAATTGTTTCATTGCCCGGCTCGGGGTGGCGTGGAATCAACATTGACAGCAGTAACGACACGATGGCCATCGCCGCAGCCAAGCCAAAAACCGCACCGGGGGACACGACCCAAAGCAAGCCGAGCAAGGCAGGCAAAAACACCGCAGCAATGTGATTGATGGTAAATGCCACGGCCGCTGTGGGCGCAATATCTGCGGGATCCGCGATTTTCTGGAAATAGGTTTTCAAAGCCAATGCCAGCGCGAACAGAACGTGGTCGATCACATATAGGATCGCTGCCAGCACTACGCCCCAGCCGAACCAGTAGATGCCACCATAGGCCGCGAAGACGATCGCAAGACCCGTATATTCAAAGATCAGGGTCCGGCGTTCACCGAACCTTGCGACCGCTTTGCCCAACAAAGGCGCGGCGGCCATGTTGATCATGAGGTTGATCAGGTAAAGGCTGGTCAGTTCATGGACCTGAAAGCCGAATTTCTCGACCATCATGAAGCCCGCGAAAACAACGAAGATCTGGCGCCGGGCTCCGGCCATAAACTGCAGCGCGTAATACAACCAATACCGTTTGCGCAGGATGAGTTTCTTGGTCTGCGGCGTCGGCGCATTAAACTGCGGATAGGCGAACAGGCAAAACAACGCCAGCAGGGCAGTCATCCCTCCGGCAGCCATGAAAACGACATTGTACGACAGGTCGAACCGGTCCCAAGTCAGCACAATCAAGCCATAAACCACAGCCGTCGCCGCCGATCCCATGGCCACCAGCCATCCCAATATCTGCGGGGCACGGTCTTTTGGCAGCCATTGCAATTGCAGCGATTGGTTTACAGTCTCGTAGTAATGAAACCCAATCGAACTGAACAGCGTGACGAACAGCAATCCACCAAGGCTGGGAAACCACGCGGTCACCGCTGTCGCCACCCCAAGCATCATCAGCGAAATCATCGCCAGTACCTGCTCGCGGACAAAGATTATCACGGCGATCACGCCAACTGCCAGAAATCCGGGAATCTCACGTACCGTATGCAGCAGGCCGATATCGGCGCCGTCAAAATTCGCCACCTCGATGACAAAGTTGTTCAGCAGGGCGCTCCACCCATTGAACGCGATGGGCATGGTCAATGCCATCATGAACAACAACGTCACAGGACGTCGCCAGAACGGCAGGCTCTGCGCCTCAGAGAGTGGCATGGGTTTTAACATGCACCCCGTCTACGCCCATTTATTCTGTTTGGCGAGAACGTATCGCCGCACAAACGCCCTGCATTGGCGCAGGGTCAGTAAAAACTCTGTGGGTCGATGTCCACGGTCAGTCGTATGTCACCTTTCAGGCGTAGCGGATTGATCCAGCGTGTGATCGCGTCTTGAATAGGTGCTCCCTTGGGTGCCTTGACCAACAAACGCACACGATGCCGGCCACGAATACGCGCAATTGGGGCAGGAGCAGGTCCAAAGACCTGCGCCCCGATCTCGCGCAGGGGCGCATCGTTTCGGGCCAAGGCGTTGCCGATATCAAAGACCGACCCGACCTCTGGCCCGGACAGTACGATCCCGGCCATTCGTCCGTAAGGCGGTACGCCTGCAGCTTGTCGTCCAGCAGCCTCGGTTTTCCAAAACCCTTCTTCATCACCCGACAGGATAGCCCGGATCACGGGGTGTTCCGGCTGAAAAGTCTGCAACAAGGCCTGCCCCGGTTTGTCTGCCCGTCCAGCCCGCCCCGCAACTTGCCGCATCAGTTGGAATGTCCGCTCAGCCGCGCGTAAGTCGGCCCCGTGAAGGCTGAGATCCGCGTCAATAACACCGACCAGTGTCAGCTTGGGAAAGTTGTGCCCCTTGGCAACAAGTTGCGTACCGATGATGATATCTGCATCACCCTGGGCAATGTCTTCGATCTTGGCTTTCAATGCGCGCGCAGACCCAAACAGATCAGAGCTCAGCATCGCGATTTTCGCATCAGGAAAGGTCGCCTCAGCCTCTTCTGCCAACCGCTCGATCCCGGGCCCGATCGGAGCGAGTTTGCCCTCGACCCCGCAAGAGGGGCAAGCTTCGGGCATCGGTTTGGTTTCTCCGCATTGATGGCACATCAGGCGTTTGAGAAAACGATGTTCGACCATCCGGGCGTCACAGTGGTCGCAGGCGATCTGCTCACCGCATGCCCGGCACAGCGTCACGGGCGCATAGCCACGGCGGTTGATAAACAGCAGCGACTGCTCACCCTTTTCGATCCGCTGCAGAACCGCCTGCCGCAGGGACGGTGAAATCCACGTTCCCGGCTGCATTTGCTCGGCCCGCATGTCTATGGCGTTCATCTCGGGGAGCACCGCCGCACCAAACCGCGAGGTCAGGTCAATCCGGTCATACTTTCCGGCTTCGGCATTGGCCCAGCTTTCAAGCGATGGCGTTGCACTGGCGAGGATCACACGCGCACCGCAGATGGCAGAACGCAGAACCGCCATATCACGGGCGCTGTAATGCACCCCGTCTTCCTGTTTGTACGAGGTATCGTGTTCCTCATCGACAACAACAAGGCCAAGATCGCGAAACGGAAGGAACAAGGCCGACCGCGCGCCTACCACCAGTTGCGCATCACCCTGCCCGACCATTCGCCAGACCCGGCGGCGCTCGGTCATGGTTGCGCCTGAATGCCACTCAGCCGGGCGCGCACCAAACCTTGCCTCGACGCGCGTCAGGAATTCCGCGGTCAGCGCAATTTCCGGCAACAGAACCAGCGCCTGCCGCCCCATGCGCAGCGCTTCGGCCACGGCCTCAAGGTATACTTCGGTCTTGCCTGATCCGGTCACGCCTTTCAGCAGTGTTGTGCCGTAATCGCCGGTCCGCTGGCCTGCCTGCAGTTTGGCAACTGCCTCTGCCTGATCCTCGGTCAACACCTTACCCGGCAAATCCGGGTCCAGATGCGGATAGGGCAGATCGCGGGGGCTGTCCTCTTCGCGCACGGCCCCCTGCTTGACCAGCCCCTTCACAACCGAAGACGTCACCCCCGCCTGTTCGGCCAATTCCTTCAGCGTGAACGCCAGCCCGCCGTAGTCCTGCAACACCCCAAGCACGCGGGTTCTCGCGTCGGTCATCCGATCCGGCTGAGCCTGCCCCAAACGGTAGATTTTTCGCATTGATGGTGGGTCACCCAGACCCGGTGCCCGTGTCGCCAAACGCAACATCGCCGGCATTGGCGTCAGCGTGTAATCCGCAACTTTCCCCAAGAAAACCCGCATCTCTTCGCGCATCGGCGCGACCTCAAGCACCCGGATCACCGAACGCGCCTTGGCCAGGTCAAAGCCACCCTGCCCCGGGCCCCAGACCACGCCCAGCACCTTGCGCGGCCCCAATGGCACCTCGACAAACGCACCCAGAAAACACCCGCCCTCGGGCGATTTGTAATCCAGCGTCCGGTCCAGCGGCTGCGTTGTCAGCACCGCCACCAGCTCGCCTTGGTCGAAATACTCCTGAGTGCTCACCGCATATCCTAGGCAAGGGGGTTTCAGCATGTCCTTCTTTGGGGTAAAGCCATCCGCGACCAAGGCCAACCCATCAAAGGACTGCCCTCATGAAATTCTTCGTAGACACAGCCGAGATCGACGCCATCGCAGAACTGAACGACCTGGGAATGGTGGACGGCGTGACCACCAACCCTTCGCTGATCCTGAAATCAGGCCGCGATATTCTGGAAGTGACCAAAGAGATCTGTGATCTCGTCGACGGCCCCGTTTCGGCCGAAGTGGTCGCAACCGAGGCCGAGGACATGATCGCCGAAGGCCGCAAGCTGGCCAAGATCGCGCCAAATATAGCCGTAAAGGTTCCGCTGACTTGGGCCGGTCTGAAAACCTGTAAGACCCTCAGCGACGAAGGTCAGATGGTCAACGTCACGCTGTGCTTTTCGGTCAATCAGGCGATTCTGGCGGCCAAGGCGGGTGCAACGTTCATCTCGCCCTTCATAGGCCGTCTGGACGATATCAACCTAGACGGCATGGACCTGATCGCAGATATCCGTCAGGTCTATGACAATTACGGGTTTGAAACCGAAATCCTCGCTGCTTCGATCCGCACTGTGAATCATGTGACGGACAGCGCGCGCATTGGTGCGGACGTGATCACCGCCCCTCCGGGTGTCATCAAAAAACTGGCTGACCATCCCTTGACGGATAAGGGATTGGAAAGCTTTCTGTCTGATTGGGCAAAGACCGGTCAGAAAATCCTCTGATTTTTGGCGCAGCCGCGCGGCGCTGTCAGGCGCCGCGCCGGGCCCAACTGCAAAACCTGATCTTTTGATCAGGATTTTGCAGGCGGGAGCCTTGGCAACACATACCAGCGTAAAATCCGATTTTGCCTGTATTTTTCCCAAGGCAAAATCGACATCTCATGTTATAAACCTGCCAACAAAAAAAGACCGGACGGGACATGAGCAGCAACACAAAACTCAAGGACAACCTCCGCGCCGCGATTCTGGCCGAGCCGGACGCCGTGCTGGACGACAAGGATTTGATGCAGGCACTGGTGGCCGCAAACGAACACGCACGCGGTGCCAACGTTATCGACCTTCGGGGCATCGCCATGCAGCGGCTTGAGGCGCGACTGGATCGGCTTGAGGACACGCACCGCTCGGTTATTGCGGCGGCGTATGAGAATCTGGCTGGCACCAATCAAGTACAGCGCGCCATTCTGCGCCTTCTGGAGCCGGTAAAGTTCGAGGACTTCCTGCAGACGCTTGGCAACGACGTAGCCGAGATACTGCGCGTTGATCATATTACGCTGGTTCTGGAATCCACGGTTATTCAGGAAGACCCGGCAATCGAAAAACTGGGTGGCGTGCTGACCGTGGTCGAACCCGGTGTGATCGACGCTTATCTCAGCAAGGATCGCAGCGGTCCTGTACGTGACGTCGTTCTGCGTCAGGTGCAACAGCCCAGCCCGCGGATTTTTGGCCTCAATGCCAACCAAATCAAGTCTGAAGCCTGCCTGAAGCTTGATCTGGGTGAGGGTCGCCTACCCGGCATGATCGCAATGGGTGCCAAGGATGGCAACCATTTCACCCCGCAACTTGGTACTGATCTTCTGTCGTTCTTTGCTGGCGTGTTCGAACGGTCGATGCGTCACTGGCTGTCGTGAGCCTGATTTCACCAGCTTGCCGTGATGCGTTACAGCTGTGGCTGGACAGCTTAGGCGCGTTGGCCGGGCGGTCCGAAAACACAAAAACTGCATATAGCGGCGACGTGACAGATTTTCTGACGTTCATGACCCTACACCACAGCGAGCGGCAGGGGCTAGCAGCGCTGGCACGGATCACCGTGTCAGACATGCGCGCGTGGATGGCGGATCAGCGGGCCTCAGGGGTCGGAGCCCGTTCACTGGCGCGCAAACTCTCGGCGGTGAAAAGTTTCTATCGCTGGCTGTCCGAGCGTGAAGGGTTTGAGCCCACCGCTGTCCTGTCGACCCGCGCACCAAAATTTACTAGGAAACTGCCGCGACCGTTGGCCGAAGATGCCGCTCGCGCCATGATCGAAACGGTCGAGGTGCAGTCGGCAAACGATTGGATTTCGGCCCGCGATGTTGCCGTTGTCACGCTTCTTTACGGCTGCGGGCTGCGCATCTCCGAGGCGCTTTCCCTGACCGGGACCGACGCACCATTGCCCGAAACCCTGCGCATTGTTGGTAAAGGCAACAAAGAACGGATCGTTCCTGTCCTGCCGGCTGCACGCGCGGCAGTGGACCGGTACCTGAAGCTGTGTCCTTACACGCAAACCGCTGACAAAGCGCTGTTTCGCGGCGTGCGCGGTGGTCCGTTGAACCCGCGTGCTATCCAAGGGGTTATGGCAAAAGCGCGGATGCAACTTGGTCTGCCCGCAACGGCCACCCCGCACGCCCTGCGGCACAGTTTTGCCACGCATCTTTTATCCGCAGGCGGTGATTTGCGGGCCATTCAAGAGTTATTGGGCCACGCCTCACTATCCACGACACAGACCTATACCGCAGTCGATACCGCACGGTTGATGGAAGTTTACAACCGCGCGCACCCAAAGGCCTGAGTTTTCAAGCCTGTCCCTGAAAAAAGCCGCCGCCTAAATCGCGCGTTTTTGCCCAGCAACGCCAAGTTAACAGCCAGACAACCAAGTTTGCGTGACTAATTTTCACACCTGTTCTTGTAAGGCTGGCAATCCGGGGCTTTTTGCTTTGCATCTGCTTCACGCATCGTCCATGACACCCCCATGACACTCAGATTCAAAGCACTTTCCGTCCATCTCTTCACGGCGACAGGCGCCGTTTTTGCAATGTTGGCCATGCTGGCCGCTGTCGAAGAAAAATGGAGCCTGATGTACCTGTGGCTGGTGGTTTCATTCGTCGTGGACGGCATCGATGGCCCCCTTGCCCGTCACTACCACGTCAAGAAAAACGCGCCGGAATTCGACGGAGAGCTTCTGGACCTGATAATCGATTATCTGACCTACGTGTTTATCCCAGCGTTTGCGCTGTTCAAATCGGGATTGATGGATGGCTGGACTGGATGGGTCGCCATCATAGTCATCACCTTTGCCAGCGCCATGTACTTTGCCGACACCCGGATGAAAACAAAGGATAAATCCTTTTCCGGGTTTCCCGGGTGCTGGAATATGGTCGTCATCGTGATTTTCGCGCTGGAACCTAATTTCTGGGTCATATTGCTGCTGGTCTCACTGCTTTCGCTGGCGATGTTCCTGCCTTTGAAGTTCATCCACCCAGTGCGGACCCAAAGATGGCGCAACGTATCGCTGCCCATTGCCTTCGCATGGACGTTCTTTGCAGGTTGGGCGGCTTGGGTTGATTTCCACCCGGAAAGCTGGGCGCATTGGGGTTTGGTGATTACCAGCCTTTATCTGGTGTTCGCAGGAATTGCGCAGCAAATCATTCCACAGCGCAAAAGCGCGGACTACAGAACCTCCTGAACCTCGAACTCGCTGCCGTTATGGGTGAAAACCTCGCCCTCTTGCAGGCCGGCCATGGCCAGATAAATCGGGCTTTGGGTTGAAATTCCCATATAGGTTTTTCCATCCACATCAAATCGCGTGGTTGAAACGCAAACAACAAAGCACCGGTTGTTGAACTTGACGACTGCGCCGGGCTGCACGGTATCTGTTACGCTGAAGTCCGTGTTTTCGATAACGTCGATCTTGGCGTGATGCGCGTGAACAGGTGCGTCGAAAGCCGCCGCCAGATCCGCATTCTCGCGCGAGGCGGCGATGTCGTCCTTGTCATGCCCTTCCCGGTCATCCAACTGAGAGTCCTTGAGAAATGCGTCGTAGTGGGCCTGCGCAGTCGCCAGCTCCTGCGCTTCCAATGACATCAATCGGTCGATAATGGCCTTTTTGCGGGCAGCCGGGTCTGATTGGGCGGTCATTCAATACGATCCTTTGAATTCTGCATCAGATACAGGTTGAGCCTCAACCGGCTTGATTGCAACAGAAATCCATCTTTTCAGATCAACAGGCCGGCCGCCCGTTCATGACGCAGCAGGGCAACCTTGGTTTCGATCCCGCCGTCGCCGGAAAAGCCCCCAAGCCCGTTGGCGGCCAGCACGCGATGGCATGGGATGATCACCGGGATTGGATTCGCCCCACAAGCCTGCCCCACAGGTTGCGCCGGCTGACCAAGCTCCTTGGCGATATCGCCATAGGTGCGGGTGTAACCCGTTGGAATAGCGAACATCAGGTCGCAGACTTTTTGCTGAAACGCTGATCCGGCGACGTGATATGGCAGATCGAACCTGTCCAGCCGCCCCTGATCATAGGCCATCAACTGCGCTGCGGCTTCTTGCAGCAAATGTGTTTCTGGCCCCTCGTTCCGGCCGCCCCATACAAGGCGCGTGATTGCGCCGTCGGTTTCTTCGACCCCAAGGCGACCAAACTGAGTATCAACGGCGATCATCGGCATGAGCGCAACGTTCCAGATCACCACCGGCAACGCAAGCGATGAAAGAAAAACCCCCGGCGGTTTGCCGGGGGTTTTATCAGTTAACTTAACGCCTCATCGCAGCGCTTGCAGACACCGGCATGTGAGTGGAGCCCCACATCGGGCAAAATCTTCCAGCAACGCTGGCATTTTTCGCCCACCGCCTTTTCAAAGACTACTGATACGCCTTCGATTTCCGGCACGCGAAACGCTTCGGCGGGGGTCGGGTCTCCGGTGACGGTCAAGCCCGATGTGATGCACATATCATCCACGTCGAAGGTTGCCAGCAAGTCGCGCGTGTCGCCTTCCTCAACATGGACGATCGGCGCGGCCTCAAGGCTGGACCCGATGACCTTGTCCTGACGCTGTATCTCAAGCGCGGCGGTGACAACACGACGGACGCGGCGGACCTTGGCCATGTTGGCTTCCAGATCGACATCTCGCCAGTCTGCCGGCGTATCCGGGAAGTCCACCATATGAACCGAGCTTTCATTGTCAGGAAAACGTTCAAGCCAGACCTCTTCCATGGTGAATACCAAGACCGGGGCCAACCATGTCGTCAATCGGTGAAACAGGATGTCGAGAACGGTACGCGCGGATCGGCGGCGCAGGGTGTCACTGTCGCAGTACAATGCATCTTTGCGCACATCGAAGTAGAAGGACGACAGATCGACCGTTGCAAAGGTGAAGATGGCGCTGAACACACCTTGGAAGTCAAACGCGGCATAGCCGTCACGCACCTGCGCATCCAGATCGGCCAGACGGCTAAGCACCCAGCGTTCCAGGCGCGGCATATCTTCGGGTGCGACGCGATCCGCTTCGGTGAAATCAGCCAGAGAGCCCAGCATGAACCGCATGGTGTTGCGCAGACGGCGATAGCTGTCGGCGGTGCCCTTCAGGATCTCGGGTCCGATCCGCTGGTCAGCGGTATAGTCGGTCTGAGCCACCCAAAGACGCAGGATATCGGCGCCGTATTGCTTGACGATTTCTTCGGGTACGATGGTGTTGCCAAGTGATTTGGACATCTTGTTGCCCTTGGCATCCAGCGTAAAGCCATGAGTCACGACGTTGCGATACGGCGCACGGCCCTTGGTGCCACAAGCCTGCAGCATGGACGAATGGAACCACCCGCGATGCTGGTCAGTACCTTCCATATAGACGTCGGCGATACCATCCTCGGTCCCGTCCTCGCGGTCGCGCAGAACAAAGGCGTGAGTCGAGCCAGAGTCGAACCACACATCCAACACATCGAACACCTGATCGTAGTCTTCCGGGTTGGCGATGCCGTCCAGCATTTGCTCTTTGAACCCATCGGTGTACCAGATATCCGCACCGTTTTCTTCGAACGCAGCCTTGATGCGCGCGTTCAGATCGGCGTTGCGCAGCAAATAGTCCGCGTCGGTGGGCAGTGCCCCCTTTTTGGTGAAGCACGTCAGCGGCACACCCCAAGCGCGCTGGCGAGACAGAACCCAGTCCGGGCGCGCTTCGATCATGGAATACAGGCGGTTACGACCGGTTTTGGGTGTCCATTTCACCAGTTCATCAATGGACCGCAGCGCACGTTCACGGATGGTGTCCCCCATCTCGCCCATACCGTCGTCCAGCTTGCGGTCGACCGAGGCGAACCATTGCGGCGTGTTGCGATAGATGATCGGCGCTTTCGAGCGCCACGAATGCGGATAGCTGTGCTTGATCTTGCCACGTGCCAGCAGCCCGCCGACCTCGGCCAGCTTGTCGATGACCGCCTTGTTCGCGTCACCCTCGCCACCCTTGCGGGACAGGATGAATTTGCCACCGAAGAACGGCAGATCGGCGCGGAACGAGCCATCGTCCATCACGTTATAGGTGATGACCTGCTCCAACATGCCCAGATCGCGGTAGAGCTCGAATTCCTCCATCCCGTGCGAGGGCGCACAGTGGACGAACCCGGTCCCTTCGGTGTCGGTCACGAAGTCAGCGGCGCGGAAGTCGCGGATATCATCCCATTCGCCATTGCCGCCTTCGGCCCCGGCCAGAGGGTGAGTCAGTTGAACGCCCGCCAGCTCATCGGTGGTCACGTCACGGACGCGGGTCCACTGATCATCGCTCAGGCGCGCACGGCCCAACACATCCGCCGCCAATTTGTCCGCCAGCAGGAACCTGTCACCTACATTGGCCCAGCATTCATCCGGCGTGCCGGTGACTTCGTACAAGCCATACGAGATGTCGTTGCCATACACCACTGCCTTGTTTGACGGCATGGTCCAAGGGGTTGTCGTCCAGATCACGACAAACGCATCATCCAAATCGCCCGCGTTCACTACCTTGAACTTCACCCAGATGGTGAAGCTTTCCTTGTCGTGATACTCGACCTCGGCCTCGGCCAGCGCGGTCTTTTCGATGGGCGACCACATCACAGGTTTCGAGCCCTGATAGAGCGTGCCGTTCATCAGGAACTTCATGAATTCGTCCGCGATCACGGCCTCGGCATGGTAGTCCATCGTGATGTAGGGGTCGGCCCAGTTTCCGGTGATACCCAGGCGCTTGAACTCTTCGCGCTGGATGTCGATCCAGCCCTCGGCGAACTTGCGGCATTCCTGACGGAAATCGACGATGTTCACCTCATCCTTGTTTTTGCCTTTCTTGCGGTACTGTTCCTCAATCTTCCACTCGATGGGCAGACCGTGACAGTCCCAACCGGGCACATAGCGTGCGTCATAGCCCATCATCTGATGGCTGCGCACGATCATGTCCTTGATGGTCTTGTTCAGCGCGTGGCCGATATGCAGGTGGCCGTTCGCATAGGGCGGGCCGTCGTGCAGGGTAAAGGGCGTGCGGCCTTCTTTCTCGCGCAGGCGGTCGTATACGCCGATAGTCTCCCACCGTTCCAGCCATGCGGGTTCGCGCTTGGGCAATCCGGCGCGCATGGGAAAGTCGGTCTTGGGCAGGTTCAGCGTGTCTTTGTAGTCAGGTGTCTGGATCGTGTCGGCGCACATTGGGGGCGTCCTTTGGATGATCTGGTCGTACTAGGATCGAAGCGGTCGGTGCGAAGTCTCAAACACCTTTGCCCGGCGTCTCAGAGGGTCAGAGCGCCGGGGATATAATTCGAATAATGATGGCCATATGGTCAAGCATGGCGGGCTTATAAGACGCCCGCGCCTAATGGTCCAGAGGTTCCGCCAAATGCGGCGAATGGCGCAGCTTGGCCCATCGGTTCAGCCACGCCAAGCCCGCCAGCGCCAGACCCAAAGCCAGCAGCGAGAACACCCGGATCAGCCCGCCCAGCCCCGCGATATCGATCAGGAACACCTTGGCCACGGCCAGTCCGATGACCGCAAGCCCCGCCTTGCGCATCACATCCGAGCGGCGCGCAAGCGATTGGTAGAACAGCACTGCGCCGATCACCAGCAAAGCCATGGTATAGGTGTAAAGCTCGGGCTGGGTGACGCCGTTGCCTTCGAACATTCCCCCTGCCCCCTGCCAGAGGTGGCGGATCATCAACCCCAGCCAGACACTCGCCAAGACACCTGCCACCCCCCAGCTTGCCCGCTTGACCCAAAGCGGAGTTCTGTGAATACGCCAGACCGAAAAACCGATGGCCAGTGCGGGCATCAGATAGGCTACTGCCAGCGTGTTCAGCACAGGCGGGCCCAGAACCGGTGGCGCAACCGGGCTGAGCAACGGGTTTGCGTCAAACAACGCTTGCCCCAGCCGCAACACTCCGTGCCCGGCAAAGAAAATGGCCAGCAGATAACGAGCATAGTTCAACTTGCCGCCCAGTTCGAACCTCTGCACCTGCGCAAAAGCCAACAGCAACCAGATGATCGCCAACAGGCTCAGCCCCCAATGACTGTTGGTGGCGTTGCCTTCGCCAAAGCTTTGCAGCCAGCGCTCCAACAACAGGGACAAAAGAATGCCCCCGGTCGCCCAGGCTGCGCTTTCAAGCAGCAGTTTCGCGACAGGGCGATCCATGGCCCAAAGCAGCATCCATCCGAGCACAAAACCAACAGTCGCCACGCTGTACACAAGCACCATTTCGATGATCGGCGCCATACCGGCCCAATCAAGACCGGGGTTCAGCACCAACCGCACTGTTATGGCAAAGACGCCCGCCCATATGAACCAGGCCATCGGTGGCAGAGTAAACTTCCGGTCTAATGCGGCAGCAACAACCACCATAGCGACCAAAGCAATCGTCAACGCCGCCGAGCTTAGTACAATGACGCAGGCAAAGGTCAGGCATGACAAGGCCGACAACGTGGCCAGCGCAGGGCGCATGCGGTTTTCGCCGTCAACGCGCGCAAACCGTTCAGCGAAGACAACCATCAACACGCCCAGCGCAATCGCATGCAGCGCCCAGGGGTAAGGTCCGATAACCGTTGCAGGATGCCAACCGACCTCAAGCGCGATGGCCATGGCGGGCGCAAAAACAGCCGCAGCCCCGGCCCAGACCGCGACGTAGCTGCGCGCTCGCATTGATCGCCAAGCCGCAGCCAGCGAAACCACGGCCCCCAGCACAGTCAGAACAGTGACGACCCAAGGGAAGTCTGCCTCAGGCGTTTCGGCATAGGTCTCGGCAAACTGGCGAAGGACAATACCGCTGTCCCATCCGTGCATCAAAACAAACCAGATGAGGCCAAGCGCGGGCAATGCGGTTGCGTCCTGTAACGCCTCGGCCCGCTGTCCCCAGACCATCAACCCAAGTGTCAGCCCCGACAGCAGTGTGACGCTTAACCAGAACTCACCCAAGGAATCCGGCCAGTGCAAGGATACAATGGCCGCGCTCACAGCCACCGCCGCAAAGCCCAATCGCGTCGGGAATTCCGGCCAAAAGTCCCCCTTCTTGCGTCCGATGATTGAACTGATCATCGCCCCGCTGTGGTTCGGCCAGACCTGGCGGACGGGAATGGCAATTGCGATCACGGCCAGTGCCGATACGCAAACCAGATACGCAGCCTCGGTCGAAGGCGCGGACAGCACCAGCAACAAGCAAGCGGAATAGGTGCCGAACAGCGTCAATACCGATATCCATGCCCATCGCCGCACTGTGTCGATCCCCAAACCCAAAGTGGCGGCGAGGAAGAAGTAGGCATACAGCCAGCTTGGGTTCTCGGACGTGCCGCCCACTACGAAAGGGGCAGAGAACGCTCCGATCAAACCGACAGCAGCCAATAAGGGGCCGTGAAACCACCCCAGCACCAGACCCACCACGGCAATGGCGACCATTGCGACCAACGCGGTTTCTGGACCGATGAGATCATAGAGCTGCCTTGCAGCCAGAACGCCTCCGAACAGGGTAACCAGCCCGGCTCCGGAAAAGACTGACGGCAGATAGGCCGTGGCCGAAGTTTCGTCATCACCATATCTGCGCCTGATGACCTCACCGGCAGCGATCAGCGCTACACCAAAAAGTAAGGCCGCACCAACGCGGGCAGATGGCGGCAGCAGGCCGCTCTCCACGCCGTATTGGACCAGAAAAATCCCCGCCAGCGCCAGTGAAAGGGCTGACACCGCGTAAAACCAGTTTTCCCGAAGCCAGGAGCCGAGCGCCGCAAGGCGATCTTCGCGAAATACAACCGCTGCGGGCGGCGTCTTTTCAGCAGCAGGCTCAACCGTTGGAGCCTCGGGCTTGGCCCATGGGGCGGGCTTCGATGCCTTGTCCGGTGCTTCGGTGGATTGGCTGGGTTGTTCGCTCTTTGGCTCTGGCAGCGCGCCACCAAGTGAGAGGATCTGCGCCTCTAAGTGCTCTACCCGGCGGCGCAGGCGCGTTTGGCTGACCAATAGAACGAGAATGGTGACCGGGATGGCCAGCACAACTAGTCCGACCAGAACTAACAAGGATTCCACGGGGTTCTCCGGGTTGTTGCCCCGTCAGGCTACCCTAAGTGCTTGGCCTGCAACAGTGTTGGTGGTCAGGGATGGAACAAAGATCCCACAAAAAAGGCGACCAACGCTGCGACACCTCCGATCGCAAAGGTTTCAAGGCCAGAACGCCACCAAGGCGACAAGGACCAGCGGCTTTTGAACGCGCCGATGGCGAAGAACACGCACATGGTCATGCAGGCCGAGACAACAAAAGCGTTTTCCACCGAGAACAAAAACGGCAACAAGGGCACCAAACCGGCAACAAGAAAGGCCAGGAACGTCGCGATCGCCGCCTTCAGGGGATGGGGATCAACGCTGCCCAACCCATACTCGCCCTCAACCATAAGGTTGATCCAGTTGTCATGGTTGGCTGTGATCGCATCTGTGGCTTCTTCCAAAATACGGCCGGTCAAACCCTTTTGCGCCAATATCTCGCGCACTTCGCGGCGTTCGCCGTCTGGATACAGCCGGATATGACGTTCTTCGGTGACACGGATACGGCGGATATTGTCCAGCTCGGCTTTGGTGCCGGAATAATTCCCGGCAGCCATCGAAAACCCGTCGGCCAGCACGTTGGCCAGACCCAAGGCCACGATAATGAACGGAGACAACCCCGCCCCCGCGACCCCGGCGACAATGGCAAAAGTGGTCACGGACCCGTCAATACCGCCGTAGACCACGTCTCTTAGAACCCCGCGCCCCGGCGGTGCATTGATCCGTTCTGCGATTTCCTGCTGGCTGTGTCCGTGGTCGATCATCGCTGGCTCCGGCTTTGTTATGCATCTTAGCGGGCCACAAGACTTTGCGCTGTATCAACTTTTCGAGAATAACCCACTGAGCGCACGTTTGATCATACCGCGGGTCGAGGGTTTGTGCCGTTTGGAAAACGGCAGCGGGCGACAGACCTCCATCGCGGCGACGCCGACCCGCGCGGTCAACGCACCGTTCACCAGACCCTCACCAAACCTGCGGGACAGTTTGCTTAGGACCGACCCGCCCAAGACCGGCTCAAGCAGATCATCTCCGACGGCCACAGCTCCGGTTGCAACGAGATGCACGAAAACAGCGCGGGTCAGCCGCCAACTGCCCAGAAACCCGGCTCGGCCACCGTAAATCTCTGCCACCCGGCGGATCATTCGCAACGAAGCCGCAAGCGCCGTTGCCACATCCGCAAGCGCCAAGGGCACCAGCGCAGTCACTGTTGCGACCTGCCGGGCTGCGGCCTCAACCTCGCGGCTGGCGGCGGCATCGAGGGGGGCCAGCAACTCATCCTCAGCCAAGCTGAACAGTGTCGAGGCGTCGAACTGTTCCCCCATCCGTTCTGCCAGCCGGTCGCGGCCCCATCGGGTTTCCTCGCGCCCTTTGTAGAACGCGATCAGTCGGGTTGTGACCTTTCGGGCCTGAGCCAGATCGTCTTCTGCAAGAGCTGAATCCACGGCCTGGCGCATCCCGTCCACGCGAGAGAGCCGACCAATCGCCGCCAGCTCTCGCACCGCGATGATCAGGGCAACCACAACCAACGCGCCGATCAGGACGGTGACAAACCAACCCAATACAGGCGCGCGCAGCAACAGTGAATTGACGAAATCCCACGCCGCAACGGACACCACCGCGCCAATAACAGCCACTGCCAGCCCCCAGAACCAGCGCGAAAGCTTTGACGGCTTCCGCGCCGCCAGCCGAACGGCTGTCTGCATGGCCTGCCCCTGCGGCGGGGCAATATCGGGCACTGGCGGGGCCAGCGACACGTCTGCGGCAGGTTCCTCTGCTTCCAGATCAATCAGTACCGGACCTTTAGCCATCCGCCACCTCACCCCTGCGCCAGACATATTTGATGTCCGGCAGGTTTTCGTCATTGTCTGCCCCATCACTGCGGTCGACTTCGATAAAACCGTTACGCTCATAGAACCGGCAGGCTCGTTGGTTGGCTTGAAAGGCAAACAAGGACAGTTCTTCCCGTTTGGTTTTTGCCTGATCCAACAGGCACCGACCAATCCCCCGACCGCATTCAGACGGCGTCAGGTACAGACAGTGGATCTCTGTCCCGTTCAGCGCCAAGAACCCCACGACACCTGCATTCGTTTCGGCAACCGTGACCCAGTGTTGGTCGATCATCCAGCCACCAAACGCGATGGTTTCGGCACCGGAATACAGCTCGGGCATCCATTCGTGTTCGCGGGCAAAGCCGTGCAGAATATCTCCGATACGACCGGCGTCCGTGGTGCGGGCTGGGCGGAGGGTTAGGGTCACAGCCGGTCTCCGATCAGAAATTGCGCCGCGCGATCCAGCCGGATATGCGGCGGGCCGTCTCCGGGACGCAGCGTCAGATGGGCAGGCGCAAAAGACATGAAACCAAAATCCTCGTTCAGCCAGCTTTCGGCCCCGTTGCGGGCCGGACCCAGCAGATGGGCCGGATCCTCGGGCAGGTTGCCGGGAAAAAAAGCAGCTTGCTTGCCATTCAGCAAGGTTCCGCGCACACAGGGCAGCTCAATCCCGTTATGGGTCCGCGTTTCCTCGGTGGTTGCGCGCAACGCAGCCAGCGACAACGCCGCCGTTTCCGCACCGGCAAAGCTGGCGCGGTCACGCGCGTCGCGGGTCAGGGCCTCCATGATATGGGTCAGGCGGGGGTGTTGCGTGTGATGCAGGTGGTCGGCCTTGGTGGCGGCGAACAGGATACGCTCAACCCGTTTGCCCAGCAGTAACTGGCTGAGCCATGCATTACGCCCCGGGCGAAACGCCGACAGGATATCTGCCATTGCATGGCGCATATCCTCGACCGCTTGCGGCCCCTGATGGATTGCCCCCAGCGCATCGACCAGAACGACCTGCCGGTCAATTCGGGCGAAATGGTCCCGGAAGAAGGGTTTCACGACCTGCGACTTATACGCCTCGTACCGCCGCGCCATTTCCCGGTGCAGGCTGCGCCGGGGCGCATGGCCATCGACGGGCAGTGGCGCAAAGGTCAGCACAGGTGACCCTGCAAGATCACCGGGCAAAAGGAATCGCCCGGGCGTACAGTCATAAAACCCGGCCTCCCGCGCGCCAGCCAGGTACTCCGCAAACGCCTTGGACAATGCCTGCGCCGTTGGCTCGTCATGGGCCGCCGCCGGGTCGGACGCTTTGGCCTGCGCCAGAAACTGTTCAGCTTCACGCCGCCCGGAAATGCGGTCCAGCGTCTCGGATGACCAAGCCTCATAGGATTTATCCAGAAGGGCCAGATCAAGCAGCCATTCGCCGGGATAATCCACGATGTCCAGATGGAGAGTCCGCGGCCCTTGCAGCCCCGCTAGCAAGCCCGAAGGCCGGGCCTTGAAGGACAGGCGCAGTTCGGACACGGCGCGCGTGCTGTCGGGCCAGTGCGGCTGCGGTCCGGTCAGCGCGGTCAGGTGGTTTTCATAGTCAAAGCGCGGAACCGTATCGTCAGGCTGTGGTTGCAGGTAGACGGTGTTTATCCGCCCCTCTTGCTGCGCAACGAGACCCGGCATCCGCCCCCTGTTCAGCAGATTCGCGACAAGGGACGTTATAAAAACCGTCTTGCCCGAGCGCGCCAGACCGGTGACGCCCAGGCGGATAACCGGCTCGAACAATGTCTCGGATACGCGATCGCCAACGGCTTCGACACCGCGCACAAGACTGTCTGCCAGGGATGAGATGACCAAACCGTCGCCCCGCTTTTTTCGTTTCGCCCAAGATAGGTAGAGGACACGTCACATGCCAGAGCTTTCCCGCCCTTGCCCCCTTTGGCGCGTCAGGGTACGAGCGGGCCATGCCTAGATACGCGCTGAAAGTTGAATACCACGGTGGGCCGTTTGCCGGATGGCAGCGCCAAAAGGATCAGCCATCCGTTCAGGGGGCGATCGAACACGCGCTATCGCGTATCCAACCCGGCGACCACACCATTGCTGCTGCTGGTCGCACGGATGCGGGCGTGCATGCGCTGGGTCAGGTGGCCCATTGCGATCTGGTGAAGGATTGGGACCCGTTCCGCCTGTCCGAGGCGCTGAACTATCACCTCAAGCCCCAGCCTGTGGCCATCGTCAAGGCCGCAAGGGTCGGTGATGACTGGCATGCCCGTTTCTCGGCTTTGGAAAGACAATACCTGTTTCGCATCCTAATGCGGCGCGCACCTGCGACACATGACGCCGGGCAAGTTTGGCAGATCAGCCATGATCTTGACGTCACCGCCATGCAGGCCGGTGCGGATGTTCTGATCGGACGGCATGATTTCACCACCTTCCGCTCATCCATCTGTCAGGCTGCCAGCCCGGTCAAAACGCTGGATGAACTGCGTGTCAAACTGGTTGAGGGATTTTCCGGCCCCGAGGTGCATTTCCACGTGCGTGCCCGGTCATTCCTGCATAATCAGGTGCGCAGTTTTGTTGGAACGTTGGAAAGGGTCGGCGCAGGCGCGTGGACACCCGAGGATGTCCGCAACGCGCTTGAGGCAACGGATCGCGCCGCGTGCGGACCGGTATGCCCACCGCAAGGTCTGTATCTGGCGCGGGTCGGTTATCCGGACCCGGTGTTCGACTAGACCGCGCGCATCAACAGGCCAAAGGCGATCACGGCGATAATCAGACCTGCCACCAATTCGATTGTGGGCGCCAGCACCGAGGCAAACCGGGTCGCCGAAGCCGAGGCTATCAATCCCCCGCGCAACCCAAACGAAGTCCAACCGACAAGGGTCGTCACCGTGGCTGTCCCCAGCGCCATTGCAAAAGCCCCGGCGATGCCAGCCATCGCAATGCCCATCTGCCAGGTCAGGATCAGCACAAACAGTGCTCCGGTACAGGGGCGTGCCGCGATGCCTGCGATCAGCAACACAGACTCGCGCAGGGTTCCGACCTGCGCCACCTCTTGGGCCGTTGGGCCATGTCGATGGCCGCAACTGGAACAGGTGCCGTGATCGTGATGATTATCTTGAGGCGTTGTTGCGCTGTGACTCCGCCGCGCGAAGCTGCGAATGGAACGCAGCACTAGCCACAGACCAATGGCGGCAATCGCTCCGTAACTGATTGGTGCCATGACCTGTTCAGTTGCGCCCACCAGGCTTTCACGTGACATCTGAAAGATCAGAACACCTGCATAGACCAACACGATGGCAGTGACTGCCTGCCCGAGGCTGGACAGGACGCTGATGGCAGACAGGCGCAGAAAAGCGACGTTGCGACCGAGCCCGTAGCCCCCGATCAGCACTTTGCCATGGCCGGGACCGATCGCATGGAAAAAACCATAGGCAAAACAAACCATCAGTAAGGTCGCGATGGCCGCAGGCTGCTCGGCACGCGCTGCACGCAGGGCACGGGCGATCTGGTTCTGGAATTCGCGTTGCTCACCTGCGGCCCAGGCCGCAAGGCTGTCAAACCCGCCGCTTCCCCAGAACCACAGCAATACGGCAATGGCTATAGCAACAGGAACAATCAGGTACTTGGACATGTAATAATAATCTCGGTTGCAAAGCTTTCACCGACCAACGGGATATCGTTTTCCTCAAGGTCGTAGTTGGCATCCAGCGTCAGCAGAAAGGCCCGCATTTGCGCCAACTCCGCATCAATGTCAGGGTCAATCCGGTCGATCTTGCACGACTCTGGCCCCGACACCTTTACGGGGCGCGTCACCTCGTAGGCGGTGTAAAATGTCTCATCATAGGCTTTGGCCGTCAGCGCAGCTGCCGGAACCCCACCGCCATCTACCGCCCTAATATGAGAGGTCACGATGCGTCCGTTCTCAGCCGTTGCGTCCGCCTCCATCGGGCCCGACAAGGCCACAGGCACGCCGTCTGCAAATACAACCAGATCACCGTTATATCCTTCGACCCACTGCGCGTCGAAACCTGACAGAATCTGTTCTTCCGTTTCGGTTAGAACGCCATCGGCATCCTGATCCAGCTTCATGTCTTCCAGCACCAGCAACGAGTAGAACTCATCATATGCCCAAGTCACACGTACGTGCGTCAGTTGGCCGGACTCGTCGACGATGAACTCTAACCCGGTGTCGATAAAAACATGCGGGTGCGCCGTGACCGAAAACGGCAGGCAGCAAATCATAAAAGGTGCAATCCAACGCATGAACGCAAGATAGGATCTTGGCCCGCGCGCGGCAATGCGTTTCACACAGAGCGCGCAGAATCCGGCCACCGGGTCAGGTTGGTGGAAACAGAATAATGGTTTGCAGGGCCGTACCCACCGGACCTTCGGTGTCGTACAGAACCGACTGAGACATTCCGATGCCGGACGGCTGCCAATGACACACCGACTCGGAGGCCAGCCAATCCGAGACAGGCTCGCGGTGGATTTGCACTGTCAGGTCCGTATTCATGAACCCCATCTCAGAGGTTGGTGCGTTCCACGAGATACCATTCCCGCAATCGGCCAGCGGGCAGAGCGCCTGAATCGGTGACGGCACTTCACCCTCCAGCAAGGCAGGGGTCTGCATCCAGACCGTTTTTGGCCCTGCCCCCTGATTGCCGCCCTTGGGGTACAGAACATTGGAATGATTAGCAAATCCCGGCAGTCCGTGACGTACTTCGCCGATTGGAAACGGACCTGCGACCGCATCTTCCAGCCGGGGGGACGGCATTTCTACATTCGGTACAGATCCAAGATCCCGGCGCGCAAGATGCATTGTCGTGGCCGTGGCGCAGAGCGAGTCGTTCAGGTCGTGCACCGTAACCCGCGTGGTGGCCAGCGTCTTGGTGTGGCGCGTTGTTTCCGCGGCAACCCGCAACCCGGTCAAGGGTTGCGGCCGTAGCAGATCAACCGTCAGGCGGGTTAACATCTTTTCCGGTCCCACCTCAGCCTCTGCTGCGCGTACGATCAGCCCGCTGACCGGCCCTGCGTGGCAGTGATCCGCTGACCACGGCCCCCGCGCAGGATCGTTGCCTACAAAAACGCCATCGTCGCGCAGATGAAAATAGGCCTGTTGGCTCAGGTCTTTTGTCCCGTTCATGGGGTGCCTCAATTGTGTTGTTTGGTCCTTCCACCCGGCAACCGGGCTTTACGTTCGATCAAAGAATGGCTTAGCTGCGCCAGCAATGTCCAGTTCGGTGACGGGGCGTTATTTCACTCAATTTGCAGCCGAGGAGGCGCGACATGGCATTGTTGATCGAAACCGGGCTGACAGACTGGATCAATGACAGCGACATTGCCCGTGACATTCGTCACCTGTATCCCGGCGCGGATGTGCGGACGCCGGATACCCTTGGTAATCCTGCCGATATCACGATGCTTGCAGTTGTCGGCTTGCAGGACACCCACCCGCAGCGCCTGCCCAATCTTCAGCTGGTTCAAAAGCTGGGCGCGGGGGTCGAAACGATCATCAGCAACCCGAATCTACCTGCCCATGTGCGCATTGCGCGGCTTAAGCCTGACGCCCCTGCACAGGGAATCGCCGAATGGTTCGTCGCCTATGTGCTGCGCCACCAGCGCCACATGACCTTTCACGAGGCGGCCCAGCGCCGTGCCGAATGGGTGCCCAAGGCACCGATCTACTCACCGGATACAGTGGTTGGCGTGCTGGGCTTGGGCCATATCGGGGCGCGCAGCGCCAGGATGCTGAACGCCGTTGGTTTTCAGGTGATGGGTTGGAGCCGCTCTGCCAAACAGATCGAAGGCGTGACCTGCCTGCACGGTGAGGCCGCTCTGCCTGATCTTTTGGGGCGATGCGATCATGTTTGCGCCATTCTGCCTTCGACCCCGCAAACTGTCGGGCTGTTCAATGCGGAAATGCTGGCCGCAATGAAACCGGGCAGCCAGTTGCTGAACGCCGGGCGCGGAGACCTGATTGACGAAACCGCCCTGATCACGGCATTGGAACGTGGAACACCGGGGCATGCGGTGCTGGATGTAACCTCAACAGAACCGCTGCCGTCCCAAAGCCCGCTGTGGAAACATCCCGGCGTTACGATCACACCACATGTCTCGGGCTGGCATCTGGGCGAGGCTTTGGCGGATGTTGCGGAAAATTTCCGACGGTTGACCGCAGGCGAACCCTTGCTGCACGAGGTCGATAAATCGCGCGGCTACTAGCTTCGGATCAAGGGGTCAGAATCCAGTTGCCGCTGGCATCGCGGCACCGGCGGGTTCGGACCTCACGCGGTTGATCAGCGCCTTCAGGCTGAATGATGTGCTGTAGATGCACGCAATTGTCCCGCACATCACGCACGCGGATCGTGCCTTTCGAACCGGTTTCATCATTGGTCCAAACGCGTTCTTCACCCACCTGGGGCGTCGATCCCGACAGCATCGCAGTCGACGCGGCATTCAGAACGTTAAAATCCGCAGGCGTCAGCCCCATTTCTGCAATTATGCGCGACAGCGGTTTGGCCTGACCGGTTGAGGCCGTTGCCAGCACACATATCGCAACCAAGGTAGAAAGAATTCGGGCTGTCATACTCGCCTCGCCTGACTGAAATAATCTTGCGCTCAAGACTATACTGGCAAACGGTGCGGGCCAAGCCCCGCGCAGTGACCTTCAAATTATACCGAACAAACCTAGTGGGACTCTGCCGGTTGGTCCGTAACTGCAACCGGCCCATAGTCCCCACATCAAGAATCAGAGGACACCGATGGCAAACCCGACCTATTTCGCGCCCACGGGCGGCCACCCTGGCCAGGACCAGCTTTTGACTGACCGCGCCATGTTTACCGAGGCCTATGCGGTGATCCCAAAGGGCACAATGCGCGATATCGTCACCAGTGCCCTTCCGTTTTGGGAAAAAACCCGCCTTTGGGTCCTGTCCCGGCCGCTGAGCGGATTTGCCGAAACCTTTTCGCAGTACATCATGGAAGCTCAGCCCGGCGGCGGCAGCGACCGCCCCGAGACCGACCCATCAGCCCAGGGCGTACTGTTTGTCGTCGAAGGTGCCGTAACACTCGCTCTGAACGGCTCCGAACATGTTCTAGATACTGGTGGATATGCTTATATCCCGCCCGGCAGTGATTGGACCTTGCACAACCGAACCGAAGAAATCGCGCGATTCCACTGGATTCGCAAAGCTTATGAGGCCGTGCCCGGCCTGCCAGCACCTAATCCGATCATCACCAATGAACGCGACGTTACCCCGGTCGAAATGCCCGACACCCAGGGGCGATGGTCCACCACCCGGTTCGCCGACCCTCAGGATCTGCGCCACGACATGCACGTAAACATCGTCAATTTTGAGCCAGGCGGCGTGATCCCCTTTTGCGAAACGCATGTGATGGAACACGGGCTTTACGTGTTGGAAGGTAAGGCGGTTTACCGGCTCAATCAGGACTGGGTCGAGGTTGAGGCCGGTGATTACATGTGGTTGCGCGCCTTCTGTCCACAGGCCTGCTACGCTGGTGGGCCGGGACGATTCCGCTATCTTTTGTACAAGGATGTGAACCGTCATATGCCGCTGTCATTGGCAAAACGCCACGGCTAACCCCGCTTTTTGCGGCGCGGGGGTTCACAGAGGCGCTTTAATCTGGTGAAATAACACCTGTTTTTAGCACTGGAGATTGTTCAATGGTACTGCGTGGATCCCTGCTGGCACTGGCAGCTATAGTTGGCCTGACGGCCCTTGAGGCAACCCCTGTTGCCGCGAAAGAGACCAAATCGGTTTCCGTCATGAGCCGCACCTGGGCTATCACGCAGGTCGCGGATACTCCGGTCGTGTTTCGCGCCACCCGCGACAACAACAACCTGAACCCGTTTGGCCCGCCGCCCCGTCTGCGTACCATTCAGGCTATTGCCGCCATTCAGGCGGCCACCGGTTGCAAGCCGATCGTGGCCAGCATGTATCAAAATATCTCGGGTCAGTTTTTCTCGCAGGTTAGCTGCAACTGATTCTTTCACCGGGCGGGCATTGAGGTCGGCGCACCCCACTGCCATAGCTTGCGCATGAAACTCGCAATCAATGGATTCGGCCGCATAGGTCGCACGATTCTGCGGCAACTGCTTGCGTTGCCGTTGGGCAAAGATATTGAGCTGGCGTTGATCAATGATATCGCGCCGCTCGAAACCTGCACTTATCTGTTCAAATACGACAGCACGTTCGGCCCCTACCCCGGCACGGTCGAGTCTGCAGATGGCATGTTGGTGGTTGACGGACACGCCATCCCAATGACGCACAACCCGGACCTGTCCTGCGTTGATCTGACCGGGGTCGACGTCCTGATGGATTGCACAGGTGTGGCGCGCACCTCTGACGTTGCGAGCCAAGGCCTGACCGCCGGGGCGGGAAAAGTGCTGATTTCCGGCCCCTCGCCCGCGACCGAAGTGACCATCGTTCTGGGGGCGAATGAAGACACATTGGGCAATGCACGGATCGTATCAAACGCGTCCTGCACCACCAATGGGCTGGCCCCGCTGGTCAAGGTAATCGACGGAATAGGTGGCATTGCTTCGGCCCATATGACAACCATTCACTGCTACACCAACAGCCAGCCTATGGTTGACGCCCCGCGCGGCGATCTGGCTCGGTCGCGCGCCGGAGCCCTGTCGATGGTGCCCACCACCACCAGCGCCACGCACCTGATCGACGAAGTTATGCCGCATCTTGCGGGCCGCATTTCAGGCGCCGCCGTACGCGTCCCGACGGCCAGCGTTTCAGCCGTAGATCTGGTCGCTACGCTGGAACGCGGGATGTCCGCCCCCGACTTTGAAGCCGCGCTGCGCAACGCGGTTGCGCAATCCCGCGTTCTCGGCTGGACTGATCACCCGCTGGTGTCATCGGACCTGCGCGCAAGACCCGAGTCTCTTGTGATCGCCGGTCCCGAGATACGTATGGTTGGCGAAAATCAAATCCGCGTCTTTGGTTGGTACGATAATGAGTGGGGTTTTTCGGCGCGCATGATTGATGTCGCCCGTCTTATGGCGCAACCCTGATCCCGCACGCGGGCGCAGCTGGCGGGAGAGCTCGGCTTAGCTTGCGACCACCTCATATGGCTCGTCGAACCAAACCTCCTCCAGATTGGCACCATCGCCGATCCGATCCACAACGGCGAATAGGCCAGGGTCATGCAAGGGTGTCAGAACCCCATGCCACGTGCCGCGCCGGTAATTCACGCCCTGCCCAGGTGCCGTGACGAAGGCCAAAGGCCGCCCCGGCCGTCCATCGACATCCGGCGCGACAACAACCAGAAAGGGTTGATGCGTCATGGGAATAAAGGCCTGACTGCCCGCAGGATGCCGTTCGACCATGTCCAGCCGGTACGGCAGGTGCCTTGGATTTGCGCGGAACAGGCTGATACCTGCACGACCATCGGAAAAATCCAAACCGGCAAGGTCGTGATACCGGCCACACTGTCCCTGATTGATAATCTTGTCCGGCTCTCCTGAAACCTCAAGGACATCACCAAAGGGCGCAAAAGCCGCTGCGGTCAGCGGCGCGGCAACAATCCGGGTCATGATGGCAAAAGATCGCGCAGACGAAACTCCGCGATGCGCTCTACCTGGCGGCAGGCCTCTGCGAACTCTGTATCGCGATCCTGCGAAATGCGTCGTTGAAACGCTTGCAGGATTGACGCTTTGTCGTGATCCCGCACAGCAATGATGAACGGAAACCCGAACTTCTGTGTGTATTGCTGGTTCAGGTCGGTAAAGGTCTCTCGCTCCTGATCCGTCAGCGCATCCAACCCGGCCGAGGCCTGCTCGGACGTGCTTTCCTGCGTCAAACGCTTTGCCTGCGCCAGCTTGCCCGCCAGGTCCGGATGAGCTGTCAGGACGCCCAACCGCTCTTCTTGCGAGGCCGAGCGGAACATACGCGTCAGCGCGTTATGTAACCCCCCGGCAGTGTCATGGGCCGGACCAAGCTCAAGTTCATAGGCGCGCTCAGCAATCCAGGCGGAGTGCTCAAAGACCCCGCCGTAGGTGCCTACAAAGACGTCGCGGGTCATCAGTGAGGGTTTTGGGTGCTGGGCTGGCGGGTTCTGTGCCGCCCAATGCTCGGCGATCTGCAGGCGCGTCGCGAACCAAACATCCGAGAACCCGCGTGCGTAGTCCAAAAATCGCCTCAACGCCATCACGCGACCCGGACGTCCGATCAATCGGCAATGCAGGCCGACAGACAACATCTTGGGCGCACCTGCCAAGCCTTCGGCATAGAGCGCGTCGAAACTGTCCTTAAGATACGCGTAGAACTGATCACCTGAGTTGAACCCTTGCGGCGTGGCAAACCGCATATCGTTGCAGTCCAGAGTGTAGGGAACAATCAACTGGTCGCGCCCTTCGACTTGCGTCCAATAGGGCAGATCATCGGCATAACTATCCGCCACATAGGTAAATCCGCCTTCCTCGGTTGCCAATCGAACGGTATTCTCTGAACAGCGCCCGGTATACCAACCGCGTGGACGCTCTCCAACAACCTCGGTATGCAGTCGAATGGCTTCGGCGATGTCTGCACGTTCCTGCTCTTCCGGCATATCCTTATACTCGACCCATTTGAGGCCGTGGCTGGCGATCTCCCAACCCGCATCCTTCATCGCCGCAACCTGATCGGGCGATCGGGCCAAAGCAGTCGCCACGCCGTATACTGTGATCGGAAGATCATGCATCAAACGATACAGGCGCCAAAAGCCTGAGCGCGACCCGTATTCATAAATCGATTCCATATTCCAGTGACGTTGACCGGGCCATTGCGCGGCGCCGACGATCTCGGACAGGAACGCTTCGGATGCCGCGTCACCATGCAAAACATTGTTTTCACCACCTTCTTCGTAGTTCAGCACGATCTGCACGGCCAGTTTTGCACCACCGGGCCAATTGGCGTTGGGTGGGTTCGCACCGTATCCGATCATGTCGCGAGGGTATCTGGGCGGCTTCATGACAACTTCCGTTCTTAAGCGTTTCGACAGCCTTACCGCATAAATGCGCCCGTGATTATCAAACTAATCCGAACGCTGCTTCCAGTTCTTTCGGCATTTCCACTATTTTGAACTTTGCGTCAGACTGCGACAAAGCAAAAGACAAATCAAAGGAGCTCCCCTTGGCCGGCTATTTGACAACTCATGTTCTGGACACAGCCCGTGGCTGCCCTGCCGAAGGGCTGAAGATAACGCTGTACGAGATCACCGGAGACACCCGCCGTAAGCTCGCTGAGACCGAAACCAATTCAGACGGGCGCACCAACAGCCCCATCCTGCCACAAGAAAGCTTCAAGGTTGGCACCTACGAATTGATCTTCTCTGCCGGAGAGTATTTGCGCGGCACAGGTCAGGGTGCGGAGGATCCCCTGTTTCTGGATCAGATACCAATCCGGTTCGGCATGTCAGATCCAGAGGCGCATTACCACGTTCCCTTGCTGCTATCGCCCTACGGCTATTCAACGTACCGGGGCAGCTAGGAGAACCCGAATCCCTCCCGCCCGTCGGGGCCCCTTTTGGGGCACCTTCCGTTGGGCCAAGCGCCGCACCTTTCAGGCGCGGCGCGGTCGCAAGACGAAACTCATGTACCGCTAAAACTCATGCAGCCGCGCCGCGGCCAAGCCGCGGCGCCGGGCCCAACGCTGTGCAGTGCCTGCAGGGCGCAAATAGAGGCGGGAGGACGTGTTAACCTGACGACTCCGCATTGCGCACAACCTTTGCGATATGACCGATCATGAAATCCATGAACAAACGCGCCTTGGGGTCTTGGTGCCGGCGATGCGTGTAAAGGCAGGCCATCTGCACAGGAACCGGCGGCGTCATCGCTGCAACCGGCACCAAACGCCCCGCTTGCAGGTGCTCAGCCACTTCGAAGACAGGCTTCATCGCAATGCCCTGCCCGGATAAGGCCCAATCGGTCAATACGTCGCCGTCATCGCATTCGAACCTGCCTGAAACGGCAAACCGCTTGGGCCCCTCGGGTGTTTCCAATTGCCACTGAAACTCCGTCGCGCCCGGAAAACGAAGGTTCAGGCATTCGTACTTGCCCGAAATCAAATCAGCGCCGGTCTGCGGCATGCCCTTTCGCTGCACGTATTCCGGGGCGGCGCAGAGCACCCTCTGGCAATCAGCGATTTTGCGGATACGTAATGTGCTGTCTTCAGGCTGACCGATGAAAAACGCCAAATCCAACCCTTCGGTCGTCAGGTCCACCGACCTGTCCGTTAGGCGCAGGCGCACGTCGATTTCGGGGTACTTGTCCAAAAACTCAGGCACATGCGGCGCCAATAATCGACGACCGACACCCAATGGCGCAGCAACAAACAAAGACCCGCGCGGCGCTTCGGTCAGGTGGATCACCTGCGCTTCGGCCTCATCCACAGCATCAAGAACCGAGACGGCCCCGGGGTAGAACGCCCTGCCTTGCTCGGTCGGGCTGAGATTGCGCGTCGTACGCTGGAAGAGACGCACGCCAAGGTGATCTTCAAGCTGAGAAATGCGTGCAGATGTCACCGCCGGCGATATGCGCAGATCGCGGCCCGCAGCGGACATGCTGCCCAGATCATAGACGCGAACAAAGGTACGGATATTATCCAGATAGGACATCTTATCGTTTTTTTTGATACAGTTTGACAATATACGGGAATACCGAAGAAAATCGGGTTTGCCTAGTGTTGCGGCACCTTATCGGAGAGACCTCTCATGTTCGAATTCGCCGTATTCTGGGATTGGATGGCGTTTGCGGTGCGTTGGTTGCACGTGATCACCGCGATTGCCTGGATCGGATCATCTTTCTACTTCATCGCGCTGGACCTTGGCCTGAACCGCAACATCCCCGGCCCTGCAGATGGCGAAGAGTGGCAGGTCCATGGCGGCGGTTTCTATCACATCCAGAAATACCTTGTCGCTCCGGATCGCATGCCGGACCACCTGACCTGGTTCAAATGGGAAAGCTATGCGACCTGGCTTAGCGGTGCGGCCCTGCTGATGATTGTCTACTGGGTAGGTGGCGAACTGTATCTGATCGATGCCGAAAAAGCTGATCTGGCGTTGTGGCAGGGCATTCTGATCTCGGCTGCCTCGCTGACAGTGGGCTGGCTGATCTATGACTTCCTTTGCAAGTCAGGACTGGGCGAACGCCCTACCCTGCTGATGGTTTTGTTGTTCATACTGCTCGTCGCTATGGGCTGGGGGTATAACCAGATCTTCACTGGCCGGGCAATGATGCTGCATCTGGGTGCTTTCACCGCCACGATCATGACGGCCAATGTGTTCTTCATCATCATGCCGAACCAGCGGATCGTGGTGGACGACCTCAAGAACGGGCGCACGCCGGATCCGAAGTATGGCAAGATTGCCAAGCTGCGGTCGACCCACAACAACTATCTGACGCTGCCGGTTGTGTTCCTGATGCTGTCGAACCACTATCCGCTGGCCTTTGCGACCGAATACAACTGGATCATCGCAGCACTGGTGTTCCTGATGGGCGTCACCATCCGGCATTACTTTAACACCCGTCACGCCCGCGCAGGCGATCCGACCTGGACCTGGGCCGTGACCGCCCTGCTGTTCATCGCGATCATGTGGCTGTCCACCGCGCCGATGTATAAGCCGCTGGAAGAGGCCGAGGCACAGCCGCTTACGGCCTACGAACAGAAATTTGCTGCCGCAGACGGGTTTGCAGAGGCGCATGACATCGTGCTTGGCCGCTGTTCGATGTGCCACGCGCGCGAACCGGTTTGGGATGGCATCCTCTGGGCTCCGAAAGGCGTATTGCTGGAAACCGAAGGTGATATCGCCCGTAATGCCAGGCAGATATACCTGCAGGCAGGCGTCAGCCATGCCATGCCGCCCGCCAACGTGACCTACATGGAACCTGAAGATCGCGCAGCGATCATCCGTTGGTTCCGCAATGCCGGATCGTGAATCAGGGGCCATACAGGCACATAAACTGCTTATTCGCCGTTTGTGTCGATAATTTCTTTCCCTGCTCTGAAACTGATGCTCTATGTTGAATACAACCAGCCGTCATTTTTCATAAGACGGTGAAACTGATTTCGACTTGGGGCAGTTGGAGCCATTCGATGCGGGGACGCGGGCCACGGGCCTTTGTAAAATACTGTCTGCTCGGCGTGATGGTCGCCTTTCCATCCTCTCTGGCTGCGTTAGAGATAACACTCAATGCGCCCGGTGCGCCAAAGGCGCTGGTTGAGCGTATCGAGGAAACCTCCTCGGTCGCAACGGCGGACAGCAGGGGGTTGGACACGCCCTTGGAAATCCTGTCCGCGGCCTTGTCGGATTACCGAACCATTGTTCAGATTCTGTATGATGAGGGCTATTTCAGCCCCGTCGTCAGCATAAAACTGGATGGGCAGGAAGCGGCTGAGATGAGTTCGCTGACCGTACCCAACGCAATCAACCGCGCGGTCATTACGGTCGAGACAGGGCCGACCTTCACGTTCGGCACCGCCGTCATCGCCCCTGTCGCACCGGAAACAGTCCTGCCCGAGGGCTTCGCCACTGGTAAGCCGGCGACGACCGGGGCCATCCAACGGGCAGTTTCGGACGGGGTGCAGGGGTGGCGCAATGCTGGCCATGCCAAGGCAGAACTTGAGAGCCAAAGCGTTATCGCCCGCCATGCCCAAAGAAGGCTGGATGCCCAGATCGCGCTTGCGCCGGGCCCGCGCCTGACCTTTGGCAAGATGATCATCAAAGGCGACACTGATGTGCGTCATCGGTCGATTGAAAAGATCGCCGGGTTTCCTTCGGGAGAAGTCTTTTCGCCCGAAAATATCCAGAGGGTTGGCACTCGGCTGCGTCGAACCGGCACATTCAGCGTCGTTTCGATCGAAGAAGAAGAGACACCCAACCCGGATGGAACACTGGATTTCATTGCCACGTTCGAAGATTTGCCAAAGCGCCGCCTGACATTCGGGGTCGAGCTTGCTTCGAACGCCGGGCTGGACGTGACTGCGACGTGGACACATCGCAATGTTTTCCGCCGCGCGGAACGATTGCGGTTCGAGGCTGCACTGCGCAACATCGGCGGGACCGAAGATCTGGACGGACGCTTTGGCCTGCGTCTGGATCAACCTGACCGGCTCGGTCCGGACGACAATACTTTCTGGAGCGCGTTGCTGGAGCGGAAGAATACCGACAACTACAACGTTACAATCACCGCCTTGGCCTATGGTGCACGGCGCACTTTTTCGGATCGGTTATACGCCGAAGCATCGGCCGGGTTTCAATGGTCAGATGCGGATGATGCCTTTGGCGATGGGCGTAAGTTCCGGTACTTCATCCTTCCGCTGCGGTCAGAATGGGACCAGCGCGACAGCAAGGTCAGCGCTACCCGGGGTTTCTATCTGGATGCGCAGGCGATGCCCTTTGTCGGGCTTTCAGGCACGGAAACTGGTCTTAGGCTGTTTTTCGACGGACGCGGCTATACAAGTCTGCGCACAGGCGGGCGAATCGTGCTGGCTGGCCGCGTGCAACTTGGCTCGGTAATCGGCCCAGCCTTAGACGGGGTGACGCCGGATTTCCTGTTTTTCTCAGGCGGTGCCGGAACGGTGCGCGGGCAACCGTTTGAAAGCCTGGGCATCCCGGTCAATGGTGGCGTCGCAGGCGGCAAATCCTTTCTTGGGCTTTCCGGTGAAATCCGCGGCAAGATTACCGATGCGATATCGCTTGTCGGGTTCTATGATTTCGGTACCGTAGACACGTCCTCGTTCATTGGCAGCGGTGCCGAGTATCACTCGGGCGCAGGCCTTGGGGTACGGTATGATCTGGGCGGCTTTGGCCCGCTGCGTCTTGACCTGGCCCTGCCGGTTCAGGGCGACACGGATGGCGGACTGCAGTTTTATATCGGGATCGGACAGGCATTTTGATACGGCAGTATTCATATCCGGTTGTAACAACGGTGCTGATCCTGACCGCACCGCCCGTTTTTGCGCAGCAGGACGACGGCGGCGGCAGCATGCTAGAGCGGTTCCTGCAGGACACCCTGTCAGGTGACGATCAGAACGTAACCGTGAAAGGCCTGCAAGGCGCGCTGAGCGCACGCGCCACGATCGAAGAGATCACCGTTTCTGACGACGAAGGCGTCTGGCTAACCATCAAACAGGCCGAACTGGACTGGAACAGGCTCGCCCTGATCCGGGGGCGGTTCTCGGTCAATGCTCTGACCGCGCAAGAGATCGACATCGCGCGCGCACCCGGTACAACCACCAAGGACACGCCGGAGCCTGCGGCTGAAACTCAGCCGTTTGAGCTGCCAGAGTTACCGGTTTCGGTTGAGATCGGGGAAATCCGAATCAATGAGCTGTTGCTGGGTGAGCCATTGATTGGTGTTGCCGCTGCACTTTCGGTGACCGGCAATCTCTCGTTGGCCGATGGCACGCTGGATACCAACCTGGACATAACCCGGCTGGACCGTGCTGGCGACAGGGTGACTCTGACAGCCGGGTTCCAGAACGCGTCGCGTGAAATCAATCTGGATTTGGATGTGAGTGAGGCTGAGGGCGGCGTTATCTCTACGGCGCTAAAAATCCCCGACAGCCCCGCGATTGGGTTCACCGCCAAGGGAGCCGGTCCACTAACGGATTTCACAGCCGATATTGCCCTGAGCAGTGACAGACAGCCGAGAGTTACCGGACAGGTTCAACTGCGCGCCGCAGAAACCGGCGCGGCGGACGGAATAGCGTTCACCGCCGATCTGGGCGGTGACCTGACCCCGTTCATGGCCGAGGATCTTGACCCGTTCTTTGGGCCAAATACACGCGTGTTTGTCAACGGTCAGACCAAGCCACAAGGCGCGCTGGACCTTCCTGATATTGAACTGACCACGCAAGCCCTTGATTTGAAGGGCGAACTGCAACTGGCCGAGGGCGGCACGTTGGAAATGGTGGCCCTGCAGGGCCGGATCACACCACCTGACGGAGAAACCGTGGTCTTGCCAGTCAGTGGCGGGGATACCTCGATTGAGGCAGCACAGATTTCTGCGTTGTTTGATCGCGCAAACGGGAACCTCTGGGACTTGAGCCTGACGGCAGATGCGTTTCAATCGCCCCAAGCGAGCCTGAGGGATGCCGCGATCACAGCACAGGGCACGCTGGAACAGGGCGACGCCTTCAGCATACAGGGCGATCTTCAAGCCATTGTGGATGGGGTTGATCTGAACGATCAAGCCATCAATACCGCTTTGGGGGACCGCCTGACGCTGGACGGCCAGTTCGACTATGGCAGCGACCAAACCTTGAACCTGTCCGGGTTCGAACTGGTCGGAACTGACTATACCTTAGCACTGGATGCGCTGATCGACGGGCTGGACACTGGCTTGACGGTGGATGGCTCCGCCGTGCTCAACGCAACGGATCTGGCCCGGTTTTCAGACCTGGCGCAGCTTGACCTTGGCGGTCAGGCATCGGCTCGGATCGACGGCAACGGCTCAACGTTAGAGGGCAGTTTTGATGGTAAATTGACTGTTGAAGGTCGCAATCTAGTGACAGGTCGCGACGACATCGACCCGATCATCAAGGGGGAAACAACGATTACCGTGGATGGCAGCCGTGGCAGTGGCGGCATCACCATCCGCGAATTTGCGCTGAATAGCGCGGCTGCGCAGGCGCAGGCCAACGGAGACATCACAACCCCCAATGGCAACCTGACCATCGACGGACAAGCCAGCGTTACAGCGTCTGACCTGTCTGTTTTTTCCGGATTGGCAAAACGTGACCTTGGTGGCGCGCTGCAGGCAAAGGTAGTCGGGAAAGGCGCGGTACAGACGCTGGAATTTGACGGCACGGCCAGTGTGACCGGTCAGGACATCAAGACCGGGATGTCAGAGATTGATCCTCTGCTGGCAGGCAAAACCGTGATCAATTGGGATGGCGCGTATTCAGGCGACCGGATCGAAATTCGCGAGGCGACGGTGAACGGCGCCGCCTTGACCGCACAGGTTGCCGCAACGGTTGATGATCCGACCAGCAATCTGGCCATAGACGGCAATGCCCGCATTAATGCTCCTGATCTGTCGCTGTTCTCGGGGCTGGCAAAACGCGATCTGGGCGGTTCGATCGCGGCCAATATCCAAGGGAACGCGGCCATTGCCAACGGGATTTTCGATATTCAGGGCGAGGTGAACGCAGACGACATTCGAACCGGCATCGAAATGGTCGATACCTTGATCCAAGGCCGCACCACCCTAAACATCGACGCCGCGAACGGTGAACAAGGGGTGGATATCCGCACCTTTCGCCTGACGGGCACCGCCCTCACCGCAACGGCATCGGGCCAGCTGGACCGCGAGGCCGGAGGGCTAAGCTTCAATGCCCGGCTTGATGATCTGGCCCGCGTCAACACCTTGGTGTCCGGGCCACTGACACTGGACGGTAATGTTGCCCCAACGCCTTCAGGGCTGGAAGGCACCACACGGTTGACCGGGCCCGACAGTTCTTATGCGGAATTGACCGGAACCGTAGACTCGGATGGCTCGGCCGATCTGGATTTCGATGCCAAACTGAACAGGATCGAACGCTTTGCGCCCGAGTTCCCTGGCACTGTTGCGGCAATTGGCAACGCTAAACGTAACGGTGGCGTATGGACCATCGACGGGTCGGCAAATGGCCCTGCCGAGATTAGCAGCACGATCAAAGGAACATTTGATGAGACCTCGGGCGAGGCCGATCTTGAGGCGCAGGGCGGCATCAATTTGGGTGTGGCCAATCTCTTTATTTCGCCCAACAAGATTGAAGGAACCGCGCGGCACAATCTAAGGCTACGGGGGAAACCCGGTCTTGGCGCGCTAAGCGGGTCCATCACCACCTCTGGTACGTCGCTTGCGCTGCCCGGTATCGGACAGACAGTCACCGGCATCAGCGGATCGGTTGAGCTTGCGGAAAGCCGGGCAACGATCTCGCTGAGCGGAGGAATGCGTGCAGGCGGAAACTTTACCGTGTCCGGCCCCTTGGACCTTACGCCACCGCTGAACGCGAACATAGTTACACGTCTCAACAACCTCGTGCTTACGGACAAATTGCTGTACGAGACTACACTGAATGGCGAAATCGCCATGACCGGCACCCTGGCGGGTAACAGTGCACTTACCGGTCAGATCACGTTTGAAGAAACGAACATAAACCTTGCCGCGGCATCAGGTGCCGTAGGGGCCGCGCCGATCCCCGAGATCGAACACTTAGATGAAAGCCAACCGGTCTTCATCACCCGCGAACGGGCGGGGCTGGTTGTTGAGGAAGGTCAAACCAAGAGCGAATCCCGCATCGCGTTGGACATCAGTCTGCTGGCACCCAAGGCGGTTTTTGTCCGCGGTCGGGGCGTGAACGCGGAACTGGGTGGAAGGCTGTTTATCGGCGGCACGACGACCTCGATCATTCCATCCGGGCAAATTGAACTGATCCGTGGTAACTTTGATATTCTGGGGCGCAGGCTGGCGCTAACCAAGGGGCTTGTGACGTTACAAGGGGACCTGAAACCCTATATCGAATTCGCCTCGTCCACCAGCACATCCGACGGCACTGCCACCATCGAAATCGCCGGGCCACTGGATTCGCCCAAGGTTGATGTTTTCTCGGACCCTGAACGCCCCGCCGAGGAAGCGCTGGCCATGCTCTTGTTCGGCAATCGTTTTTCGGAAATCTCACCGTTTGTGATTGCCCAGATGGCGGCGTCGCTGGCGCAACTCAGCGGCGCAGTCGGAGACACAACCAAGGGGCTGCGCGAGGCTGCGGGCGTGGACACAGTGGATATCGGTGCAAGCGAAGGTGGTACCGGGCGCCTGGGTGCCGGGGCATACCTGAGCGATAACCTTTACACCGATTTCACCGTCAACACGGAAGGCGACACCGAAGTGAACCTGAACCTTGATGTCACTGACAGTTTCACCGTGCGCGGCACGGTGGACGGGCGCGGTGAAACTGGGCTCGGTGTGTTTTTCGAACGCGATTACTAGCGACGTCACTCGGCATCAACTAATTTTTCGACCCGTGGCGTGAGCCCGGTTGAAGCGTGAATCTACTTGGATCAGGGCCGCCACGCGTGGACCTTTGAAAAGACAAAAAAGCGGGACTGTTGCAGCCCCGCCTTTTCCAGATTGTCACTAACAAAGAGTTACTCTGCCGCGATCGCGTCCCCGATCTTTTCAACGCGAATGGCCGCGAACTTGAACTCGGGGATCTTCCCATAGGGATCGATGGCCGAATTGGTCAGAACATTCGCAGCCGCCTCAACGAAGGCGAAGGGGATGAAGACCATGTCCTCGGCAATGGCCCGGTCGGCGCGGGCCATGATCTCGATCGAGCCGCGACGCGTGGTCAGGCGGACCATCTCGCCCGGTTCAATTCCCATCAGCTTGAGCGTGCGCGGGTTCATCGAACAGTTCGCTTCAGGCTCGACCGCGTCCAGAACCGTGCTTCGGCGAGTCATTGCGCCGGTGTGCCAATGCTCAAGTTGGCGGCCAGTGGTGGCAATCATCGGGTATTCCGCATCCGGTGCTTCATCCGGTGGGATAACACTGGCCGGCGTGAACTTGGCCTTGCCGCCTGCCCGTGGGAATCCGTCGCCAAACACGATGGACTGACCTGGATCAGTCTCACTCAGCGACGGGTATGTGATCGAGGCGTTTTCCAACCGCTCCCACGTGATGTTGTCCAGCGACGCCATGGTCAGCTTCATCTCGGCAAACACCTCGGAAACGTCTGTGTATTCCCAGTTCAGCCCGATGTGCTGCGCCAGTTCGACTGTGATTTTCCAGTCCTCACGCGCATCCCCCGGAGGTGCCACGGCAGGCCGCACACGCTGCACCTGACGGTTGGTGTTCGAGGTGGTCCCGTTCTTTTCATACAGCGCCGAGGCCGGCAGGATGATATCGGCGTAGTTTGCCGTTTCGGTCAGGAAGATATCCTGCACGATCATCAGATCGAGCTTGGCCAACGCGTCGCGTGCGTGGTTCACATCCGGGTCGGACATCGCGGGGTTTTCACCCATGATGTACATACCCTTGATGTTACCCGCATAGGCCTGATCAATGATCTCAGTAACTGTCAGGCCTTTTTCATTCGAAAAGTCGTCTGAGTTCCAGACGTTGTTGAACTTGGCCCGGATGTTGTCATCGGTCACAGTCTGATAGTCCGGCAGGAACATCGGGATCAGGCCCGCGTCAGATGCGCCCTGCACGTTGTTCTGACCACGCAGCGGATGCAGGCCCGCACCGGGTTTCCCAACGTTGCCAGTCATCAGAGCCAGCGAAATCAGGCAGCGCGAGTTATCCGTACCGTGGATATGCTGGCTGACGCCCATACCCCAGAAGATCAGACCGGCCTTGGCCTGTGCAAAGGTACGCGCCACGCGGCGTATCTGATCGGGTTCGATACCGCAGATCGGGGCCATCGCCTCGGGCGTGAACTGGCGCAGATGTTCTTTTTCTGCCGCCCAATCCTCGGTCCAGCGGTGGATGTACTGGCTGTCATACAGTTCTTCTTCGACGATCACGTTCATGATCGCGTTGAGCATCGAAACATCCGCCCCCGGACGGAATTGCAGCATCTCGCTTGCGAATTTGCGCATGCCGACGCCGCGCGGGTCCATCACAATCAACTTGCCGCCGCGCTTGGCGAACTGCTTGAAATAGGTCGCCGCGACAGGATGGTTTTCGACCGGGTTCGCCCCGATGATGATCGCCACATCAGCGTTTTCGATCTCGTTGAAGGTCGCAGTCACAGCGCCCGAACCCACGTTTTCGATCAGCGCCGCAACGGACGACGCATGGCACAGACGGGTGCAGTGGTCGACGTTGTTGTGCTTGAAACCCTGACGGATGAACTTCTGGAACAGGTAGGCCTCTTCGTTGGTACACTTGGCCGAACCAAACCCTGCGACGCTGCGCGGGTCTTCGTCGCGCAAGGCCATCAGCTTGGTGGCGGCCAGATCCATCGCCTCTTCCCAGGTCGCTTCGCGGAAATGGGTCGACAGGTTGCCTGGATCGACGTTCAAACCCTTCTCGGGCGCGTCCTCACGCCGGATCAGAGGCTTGGTCAGGCGGTGCGGGTGGTGGATATAGTCAAAGCCAAAGCGGCCTTTAACGCACAAGCGGCCTTCGTTTGCAGGGCCGTTGATGCCCTCGACATACTTGACCTTGCCGTCCTTGACCTTCAGCGAGACTTTGCAGCCCACACCGCAGAAAGGGCAGACGCTTTCGGTTTCGCTATCGTAGTCCTTGCTGTCGCCCTTTTGCTGATCATCCAGCACCGTTGCGGGCATAAGTGCGCCGGTCGGGCAGGCCTGAACGCATTCGCCACAGGCCACACAGGTTGAATCACCCATCAGGTCGTTCTGGTCGAACACCACCTGCGAGGTATGCCCGCGACCGGCCATGCCGATCACGTCATTCACCTGAACTTCGCGGCAGGCACGGACACAGAGGTTACAATTGATGCAGGCGTCCAGATTGACGCGCATCGCAACGTGGCTGTCATCCAGCAGTGGGATTTTTTCAGGCTCTTTCGCGGGGAAACGGCTGTTGCTGACATCGTTCAGCTTAGCCATGTCCCAGAAATGGCTGGACTTGTCATGCGCTTCTTCAGGCTGGTCGGCGACCAGCAACTCCATGACCATCGCGCGCGATTTCTCAGCACGCTCTGAGTCGGTCTTCACCACCATTCCCTCTGCCGCAGGACGGATGCACGAGGCGACCAGAGTGCGCTCGCCTTCCACCTCGACCATGCAGGCGCGGCAGTTGCCATCCGGGCGATACCCCGGCTGCGGCTTGTGGCACAGGTGAGGAATGGTGAACCCCTGCCCCTTGGCGGCTTCCCAGATGGTCCAGCCTTCGGGCACGGTGACGTCTTGTCCATTCAGGTTGAAGGTGACGGTCTTGGTTGGGCTTGCATCAAGCATGGCTGTCTCCTTCAGATTTCGTCAGCAAAATGTTTCATGACCAGACGGATCGGGTTCGGGGCCGCTTGCCCCAGACCGCAGATCGAGGCATCGCCCATGACCTGACACAGGTCTTCCAGCAGGTCTTGATCCCATTTGTCGGCCTGCATCAGCTTTACCGCCTTTTCGCAGCCCGCCCGGCAAGGGGTGCACTGGCCGCAGCTTTCATCTTCGAAGAAGCGCAGCATGTTCAGCGCCGCATCGCGGGCTGTGTCCTGATCAGATAGAACGACCACGGCAGCGGACCCGATAAAGGTGCCCAGCGGTTGCAATGTGTCGAAATCAAGTGGTACGTCGTTGATTGACGCGGGCAAGAGGCCAGAGGACGGCCCACCCGGTTGATAGGCCTTGAACACGTTGCCCTCAGCCATACCGCCGGCGGCATCAATCACGTCAAGGATGGTCGACCCCGCAGGCAAAAGGTAGACACCCGGCTGCGCGACCCGGCCCGAGACCGAATAGCTGCGCAGGCCTTTGCGGCCATTCTTTTCAACTGAATTCAGGATCTGCGGCCCCTCGCGGCAGATTTTCGACACCCAATAAAGTGTCTCGACATTGTGGACCAAAGTTGGGCGGTTAAAGACCCCAACCTGCGCCACAAACGGAGGACGATGACGCGGCAGGCCCTTCTTGCCCTCAATCGATTCGATCATCGCGGATTCTTCACCGCAAATATAAGCACCGGCACCGCGACGCAGGTCGATGTAGCCTTTTTCGACAATGCCTGCGTCTTCCAACGCCGAAATCTCGCGGCGCAGAATTTCCAGAACCGCCGGGTATTCATCGCGCATGTAGATGAAGCAGGTCTGCGCCTCGACCGCCCAGGCGGCAATCAGCATACCCTCAAGGAATACATGCGGAGTGCGCTCAAGGTAGTAGCGGTCTTTGAAGGTGCCCGGCTCGCCCTCGTCGCCATTCACGGCCAGATAACGCGGACCTTCGTTCATGCGAACAAAACCCCACTTTTTACCGGACGGGAAGCCAGCACCGCCCAGACCACGCAGACCCGAGGACAGGACGTCTTCCTGCACCTTTTCCCAATCGCCGCCCTCACGCAGCTCTTTCAGTTTGGCGTAACCACCTTCGGCCTCATAGGTCGCGAAGGTTTCGTAGTCAGGCAGATGGGCATGCGTATCATCGGCAGCAATCGCCGCCTGCACCTTTTCCGGGGTCGCATGGTCGATGTGATTGTGACCGATCTCAAGCACAGGGGCCGTATCACAACGCCCCATGCAGGGCGCGCGCAGGACACGAACTTGTGATGCATCCAACCCATCTTCCAGCGCCTTTTGCAACTGCTGGGCACCGGCCATTTCGCAGGACAGAGAATCACAAACCCGGATCGTCAGCGCGGGCGGAGGGACCTCATCCTCTTTGACCACATCGAAATGGGCATAGAAGGTGGCCGTTTCATAGATTTCGGCCTGACCGACCCGCATTTCCACTGCCAACGCAGCGATGTGATCGGCGCTTATGTGGCCGTGCGCATCCTGAATTAAGTGCAGAAATTCAATAAGTAAGTCCCGGCGTCGCGGTCGGTCGCCCAAAAGGGCTGCGATTTCGGCCTGCGCCTCGTCCGTGAATTGACGGCCCTTGGGTGTGTGCCGTCCCTTGCCTTTACCTGACTTCCAGACGCCCTTGGGGGCGCCGGATGGCTTGGTATCTAATGGTGCCATGATGTCCTCCGATTGAGAGTCCGAATGTCATCAGACTAGCATATCGTCAAATCGCATATTTCAATCGCACGATAAGGAAATATTATTGCTCCAAAGACGTCACCACATCACGCAAAGCATCAACCGTTGGCAGTTCTGGTTCACGGATCAAGGTGGCCAGACAAATCGGTTTGCTGACCACCGGATCGACCAGCGGTAACACCCTGGTCCCCGTCAGATCACCCAAGGCGCGTACCAGAACGTGGGGGACGACGGTTGCCGCCAGCCCCTCGCACGCCATGACCATTGAGGCGGAAAAACCACTGGTTTCCGCAACCACGTCCGGATGCAAACCATGCTCGGCAAAAATTCGGTCAAGAATACGCCGGTTTTGCATCTGAGGCTCAAGCAGGCTCAGCGGGAATTCGGCTACTCGACCCCACGGAATTGGGCCGGTTTCATCCGTCATATGTGTTGGGACCAACAGCACATAGGTCTCTTCGTACAGCGGCTGCACTCTGCGCAAGTCAGTGCCGATACTGTCGCCATAGGTCACTCCGGCATCTATGCTGCCTTCGTCCAGCCGGTACTGTATCACGGTGGAGGACAGGGTTTCGATCCGGGTCACAATACGAGGATGCGCGTCCCGCAGGTGCTTGATCAGATGCCCCGTGAATGCAATCGCCGTTGGGATCACACCCAGAATCAAAGTGCCGGTAATCTCACCCTTTACCGCCAGAACCTGCTGTTCCAGCGCTTTGGTGTCGTCGAGGATGCGCCGCGCCCGCTGGACGATCATCGCGCCTTCTTCGGTCAGCCCCTGAAACCGGTTCGCACGGCGGACAATCGAAACGCCAAGCCGGTCTTCGAGATTGCGAATACGCATCGAAAAGGCAGGCTGCGAGATCCCGCATTCTTCGGCCGCTTTGGCAAAATGTCGGTGCCGCGCGAGGGCGCTGAGCAATTGTAGGTCACGGATTTCGATCATTTCAGGGCGTCTCACAAGGCAAATCAGCCCCCACCTTAACGGCGGGCGTGCTGCATAGAAACGAATGAATTGACCCGGACTGTCGCATTTAGCCAGCAACACGCGGAGCGCTTTCCAGTGCCCGTGATCGCGCGGGATAAACCGATTGTGAGCTTCACGGCAAGTTAAGTCATTCGTGAAGAAAAACTCGATACTACGTGTGAGGACAGCACAGTTCAAAGGGAGGACGACGTGTTACTCAAGAAACTCGCCGCGCGTATTATTCGGCGCGCAGAAAACCGTATCGGTGTTAAACTGGATTATACTCACAAGATCGCGGAGACCGACATGGGTCTTCTCATGCGGTACAACCGCATTTTCGGGTTTCTCGACCCGAACAAACACGTTCCCGCACTGGCATATCACACGGCCCGCATGCGCGGCGCGATTGCTGCAGATTGCGGTATCTGTGTAGAAGCGGAAATCAACCTTGCGGGGCAAGCAGGCCTTGACGAAGCAACGATAGATGCAGTGTTGCGATCCGATTATTCAGAGCTTCCCGAGGATGTGACGGCCGTCGCAAATCTGACAGATGCGGTTGTTGGTCGACACGAGGATGACACTGAGGCACGTGAAATCATCAAGACAGCTTATGGAGACGCTGGTTTGATTGAGGTGAGTTTTGCCATGAACGGCGCGGCGCTTCTTCCGAACATCAAACGCGCGATGGGATACGCCACAGTGTGCGATATCGCAGTTCTGCGCAGGCGGGCCTGGTTGTCGGCAGGCTGAACAGCCCTGACGACGATGGGCACAGCGGCCCAACTCAAAACAGGTCAGATTGGTCGGAAACGCCCGGATCAGGTATTGAACAGGAAGTGCATGACATCGCCATCCTTGACGATGTACCCCTTGCCCTCGGCCCGCATTTTACCAGCTTCTTTCGCCCCCTGCTCGCCATTGGCGGCGATGTAGTCGTCATAGGCGATGGTCTCGGCGCGGATGAACCCTTTCTCAAAATCGCCATGGATTACGCCAGCGGCCTGCGGTGCGGCGGTGCCGGTGCGAATGGTCCAGGCGCGGGCCTCTTTCGGGCCGACGGTGAAATAGGTTTCCAGCTTCAGCAGATCGTAGCCGGCGCGGATCAGACGGTCGAGGCCGGGTTCTTCCAGACCCATCTCTTCGAGGAACATCTGCGCCTCATCCTCTTCCAGCAGGCTGATCTCTTCCTCGATCTTGGCGCTGATGATAACATGCGCGTTGCCCTGCGCCGCGGCCATTTCGGCCACGCGGGCAGAGTATTCGTTGCCTTCGGCAGCTTCTTCCTCGGACACGTTGCAGACATAAAGCACTGGCTTGGTCGTCAACAGCTGCAGCATCTTCCACGCCTTGGCGTCTTCGTCCGAAACCTCGACCAAACGCGCGGGTTTGCCACTTTCCAACATAGCCTGAGCGTCGGCAAGAAGGCGGTCTTGCTGCTGCGCTTCCTTATCGTTGCCCTTCAGCTTGCGCACCAGATTAGCGCGTCGCTTTTCGATGCTTTCCAGATCGGCCAACATCAGCTCGGTTTCGATCGTGTCGGCATCCGCGACCGGATCCACGCGACCGTCAACATGGGTTACATCGCCATCTTCGAAACAGCGCAGGACATGGGCGATGGCGTCGGTCTCACGGATATTGGCAAGGAACTGATTGCCCAGCCCTTCGCCTTTGGACGCGCCTTTGACCAATCCGGCAATGTCCACAAACGTCATGCGCGTCGGGATAATCTGCTTGGACGACGCAATCGCCGCCAACTTGTCCAGCCGCGCGTCAGGAACCGCCACGTCGCCCACGTTGGGCTCAATGGTGCAGAACGGGAAGTTCGCCGCCTGGGCAGCGGCGGTTTTGGTCAACGCATTAAACAGGGTCGACTTGCCGACATTCGGCAGACCCACGATTCCCATTTTAAAGCCCATCCTGCCCTCCTGAAGCGATACGACGGCGTCTTCTAGGCGTGTCCGGGGAAATGCGCAAGCCGGACTGCTGATTGGTCGGTTAGCCCGATTGGAAACATCACGTAAACGTTCGTCATCTGTGAACTTGGGCTTATTGAAAACCACGGCATAGGGTCGCCACGTAACAAGCCGAAATCAAACAAATAGTGAATTCCTGACATGAAGAAAACTATCGCGCCGCTTGCGCTTATGCTTGTGGCCCAGACAGCACAGGCGCAGTCCATTGTCTTTGGTGCGGGGTATGCAGATTTTTCTCACAGCGCGGCCAGCGATGAAGCCGTCTTTTCGCTTGAGTACCAGCATCGTCCTTTTCATGAGGCTACACGCTTTTCCGCTGCATGGGGAACGGCTCTGACGGTGGATACAGCCGGCGATGTCCATGCTGGGTTCGGTTTGATCGGGTTTTACACGTTTGCGGACCGTTGGTTCGTTGAAGGCAGCGTTATGCCTGGCTATTATTCCGAAGGCAAAGACAGGAATGACCTGGGGGGTGAGTTCCAGATTCGCAGTCTGCTGGGCATCGGCTATACGCTGATCAACGGCGACAAGCTGTCTTTCGCAATTACCCATAAATCGAATGCCAGCACGCAGCATGACAACCCGGGCGTCAACGAAGCTTTGCTAAGATATCACTTCACCTACTGAGGTGTTGCAGCAGGACCGGGATTGATTTTCGCGCAAAGTTTCTGCACATCAGGTCGAAACCTGAATGCAAGGACTGCAGATGACCCGTATCGACGCAAAGTTCGCCGCCCTCAAGGCCGAAGGTAAAAAGGCGTTTGTCGCCTATATCATGGCGGGTGACCCGGATTTCGACACATCGCTTGAGGTCGTGAAGGGACTTCCCGGTGCCGGGGTGGACGTCATTGAACTGGGATTGCCCTTCACGGACCCGATGGCCGATGGGCCGACCATTCAGGCGGCTGGTCAGCGGGCCCTGGATGGGGGCATGACCTTGCAGCGAACCCTGGATCTGGCTCGCGCCTTCCGCGAGACTGACGATACGACCCCGATTGTTCTGATGGGGTACTACAACCCGATCTACAGCCGTGGTGTTGAAAAGTTTCTGGATGACGCCAAGGCCGCAGGCATCGATGGCCTGATCGTGGTTGACCTGCCCCCGGAAGAAGATGAGGAACTGTGCCTGCCAGCCCAGGCCGCGGGCCTGAACTTTATCCGCCTTGCCACGCCTACCACCGATGACAAACGCCTGCCCCGCGTTCTGCAGAACACGTCGGGCTTTGTGTACTACGTCTCGATCACCGGCATCACCGGCGCGGCCGAGGCGCAGGCCACGAATGTCGGGCCAGAAGTGGCGCGGATCAAGTCGGCAACCGACCTGCCGGTCATTGTGGGCTTTGGCATCAACTCGCCGGAAAAATCCAACGCAATCGCCAGCGTTGCTGATGGCGCGGTCGTTGGTTCAGCTATCGTCAGTCAGATCGCGGCAGGTAAACCCGTGGCCGAGGTTCTGGACTTTGTAAAGTCACTGGCCGACGGTGCGCACTCGGCCTGACCGCCCGGCAAATAAGCTATTCAAGAGACACCGCAGCAAGCGAACAGCGTGCTGCGGTTTTTCATGCCAGCGGACGATTGCACCAAGCGGATTGCGCCAGTAAAACTGCGTGACCCATTCACCAGAGGCGCTGTTTAATGTCCGTAATCACAACCATCGAAGACCTGCGGCACATCTACGAACGCCGCGTACCGCGTATGTTTTACGACTACGCCGAAAGCGGCAGTTGGACGGAACAGACCTTTCGGGAAAATAGCTCGGATTTTTCGGATATCCGCCTGCGCCAACGTGTTGCCGTCGATATGTCCGGGCGCTCGACCGCCTCGCAAATGATTGGTGAAGACGTGGCCATGCCTGTCGCGCTTGCCCCGGTGGGGTTAACGGGCATGCAGCACGCGGATGGCGAGATGAAGGCTGCCAAGGCCGCCGAAGAGTTCGGCGTGCCGTTCACCCTGTCGACCATGTCGATCAACTCGATCGAAGATGTGGCTGAACACACCACGAAACCCTTCTGGTTCCAGCTTTATACGATGAAGGATCAGGACTATGTCAGCCGCCTGATCCAGCGCGCCAAAGATGCAAAATGCTCGGCGCTCGTGATCACGCTGGACCTGCAAATCCTTGGACAGCGACACAAAGATCTGAAGAACGGCCTGTCAGCGCCGCCGAAACTGACCCCCAAATCAATCGCAAACCTGATGACTAAATGGTCCTGGGGGATCGAGATGCTGAACGCCAAGCGCCGCGAGTTCGGCAACATCGTTGGGCATGTTGACGGTATCTCGGACGCTTCGTCGCTGGGTGCATGGACAGCTGAACAGTTCGATCCCAGCCTTGATTGGGCAAAGGTCGAAAAGCTGATGCAGGAATGGGGCGGCAAGGTCATCCTGAAGGGTATTCTGGATGCTGAAGACGCCAAGAAGGCCGTAAAACTAGGTGCTGATGCCATAGTCGTTTCAAACCACGGCGGGCGTCAGTTGGACGGCGCACTCAGCTCAATTCGCATGCTGCCGCAAATCATGGATGCGGTCGGAGGGGATATTGAGGTTCACATGGACGGTGGAATTCGGTCTGGTCAGGACGTCCTGAAAGCCATCGCCTTGGGTGCCAAAGGCACGTATATCGGCCGCGCCTTTGTATACGGGTTAGGCGCAATGGGACAGAAAGGCGTAGCGACTGCGCTGGATGTCATCCAAAAGGAACTGGACACAACAATGGCGCTGTGCGGAGAACGCAGTGTTGGCGATCTGGGGCGGCACAACCTACTGATCCCCGATGACTTCGGCGGCCGCTGGCAGGATTGACCGCGTAAAAAAAAGGCGCTCTGCCCCGACCGTCTTCTGGGCAACTCCCCTTGGACATTTGCGGCCAGATGAAGCAACGGGTTCCGCATTCATCTGGCCCAAAATATCCCGGAGCGCGAGGCAGAGCCTCGCAAAAGGTCATAACGGCCAAAAAGACCTTTCCAATCACAGTGAATCAAGCTAAGGACGCGGCTTCACGCGGGCATACAGCCTTGGAGGATGCCCGCCCTAACATTGGAGATATATCATGGCTGGTGAGATTCCTGATCTCGTAGCTCTGGAACGGACGGGGACAGGCAAGGGCGCCGCTCGTCAAGCACGCCGCGACGGCATGGTTCCGGGCATTGTTTTTGGTGGCGACAAAGACCCGCTGCCAATTCAGATTCCGTTCAATGAACTGTTCAAGCGCCTGAAAGCTGGTCGGTTCAAGTCGACCCTGTGGAACCTTAAGGTTGATGGCCACGAAGACGTGCGCGTCATCTGCCGTGACGTTCAGCGTGACGTTGTCAAAGACCTGCCAACCCACCTGGACCTGATGCGCCTGCGCCGGACGACCAAGATCGCGTTGTTCATTCCCGTTGAATTCATCAACGAAGAAGCGGCACCCGGCATCAAAAAAGGCGGCGTTTTGACCGTTGTGCGCCCCGAAGTCGAACTGCTGTGCACCGCCGGCGACATTCCTGAGAAGATCACTGTTGATCTGACTGGCATGGAAATCAACGACGTCGTGACAATCTCGTCGGTGGACCTACCCGAAGGCACCAAGCCGACCATTGACCGTGATTTCGTGATCGCAAACGTCTCGGCACCGACCGGTCTGGCGACCAGCGATGAGGAAGAAGGCGAAGAGGCCGAAGTGGCGCCCGACGAGGTTGAAGTCGTCGGCCAGGAAGAAGCCGAAGAATAAATCCGGGGTCATATTCCGGAAATTTGAACGGGGCTCAGATCGGGCCCCGTTTTCTTTTGTCGACCGCACTGGAAAACGGGGGCCATTCCGTGCGATCACCCCCCTGTGCATATCGCTGTGAGCAAGGACAAAACTATGAAGCTGTTTGTCGGATTGGGAAACCCGGGGGCGAAATATGCCCGCAACCGACATAATATCGGCTTTTTGGCCGTGGACCGGATTGCCGAGGATCACGGCTTTGGCCCATGGAAAAGCAAGTTTCAGGCTGAACTCGCGGAAGGTCGGCTAGGCGGTCAGAAAGTGCTTTTGATCAAACCGCAGACTTTCATGAATCGTTCGGGCCAGTCCGTTGGTGAGGCGATGAGGTTCTACAAACTGGATTCGACCGATGTGACGGTATTTCACGACGAATTGGACCTCGCCCCTGGCAAGGTTCGGGTCAAGGCGGGGGGCGGCCATGCGGGCCACAACGGCTTACGCTCAATCCACGAACATATCAGCCCGGCCTATGACCGGGTGCGTCTGGGTATCGGCCATCCCGGTCGAAAAGAACTGGTCTCTCCCTATGTTCTGAGCGATTTTGCCAAGGCTGACGCCGATTGGCTGGACGACGTGCTGCGCGGTGTATCGGATGGTGCTGGATTTCTGGCTGACGGGGATGGCGGAAAATTCATGAACGCCGTCGCTTTACGCACGGCCCCGCCCCGGTCTTCCAAATCATCACCACAGCCAGACAAACCAGCCGAAAACCCAGCCCCTGCACCAGAGGTCGACAACCGCTCAGCTATGCAAAAGCTGCTGGACAAGTTCAAATAAGGCTGTTCACCTGACCGTAACGTCCCAATTGTGCACTTATTTCTCGTGCGCTCCAATACTGCGGCGATGGCGGAGGCAAGTATGACAGCAGTGTTGAAACGGCTTTTGCGTATCGTTCTGATGCTGGTGCTGGCCGCAAGTGTTGTGGGTTTCTGGAAACGCGAAGAGATACAGCGCCTGATGGCTGTTAATTCTTTGTTTTCCGAAGAGAAAATTGTTCAAAACTTCTCTCATATGAACGAGACCTTTCTGACGGTCGCGCTGCCCCGTGGCAATGGCCCAACATGGGAGCTGCCTTATGGTCCCGCATTTGATCTGCCAGAAGGCGCCGATGCATGGATAAAAGAGCGTAAAGTCACCTCTCTGCTTGTGATGCAGGCCGGACAGATCCGGTTCGAGGAGTATTATCTGGGCACAGCGCCCGAAGATCGGCGGATTTCCTGGTCAGTTGCCAAAAGCTACCTGTCAGCGCTCTTGGGCATCCTTGTGGACGAAAGTGCAATCGATTCACTGGATGACCCGGTCGTGAAATACGCGCCAAAACTGGAAGGCACCGCCTATGAGGGCGCATCCATCCGCAATGTTCTGAACATGGCCAGCGGTATTACCTTCGACGAGGATTATTTTGATCGCAATTCAGATATCAACCGGATGGGTCGTGTTGTGGCTTTGGGGGGTGAGTTGGACGACTTCACCGCGTCTTTTCAGAACACCTTCGCCACACCGGGCGAGACCTGGCAGTACGTATCGATCGACACCCATGTCATTAGCATGGTGATCCGCGGCGCAACTAGGCGGAGCGTGGCTGAATTGCTGACTGAGAGGATCATTCAACCCCTGGGTTTGGAGTATGACGGCTATTACCTGACGGACGGTGCCGGAGTTGCCTTTGTTCTTGGCGGGTTAAACTTCACCACCCGCGATTTTGCGCGTTTTGGCCAGATGATTTTGCAGAATGGTGTGCGTGACGGACAACAAATTGTCCCAGCAGACTGGATCGCCGACTCTGTTCTGCCCAGCGCACCAACCCCGTCTGGCAAAATGGGATATGGGTATCAATGGTGGGTACCAATTGGCGCGCACGAGGGCGAGTTTCTGGCCCGTGGTGTTTACGGTCAGTATATCTATTTCGATCAGCCGCGCGGTGTTCTGATCGTCACGACCGCCGCAGATCGCAAGTTCCGTGATCCGGGCATCAATGAGGAGAACATAGAAATGTTCCGCAAGATCGCCCAAAGCCTGTAAGGTAGCTCTATGCAAAAACAAGACAGTATCAATGTATTAGGGGGTGTGCTCGCCCCGTGTTCACGTGATCCGCTGACCGGATTCTTCCGCGATGGCGCGTGCAACACCTGCCCCGAGGATCAGGGCAGCCACACGGTTTGCGCTGTAATGACGGCCGAGTTTCTGGCCTTTTCCAAATATGTCGGCAACGACCTCAGCACGCCACGGCCCGAGTTCAACTTTCCCGGATTGAAACCCGGTGACAGTTGGTGTCTGTGCGCAGGGCGCTTTATGCAAGCCCATGACGAAGGCTGCGCCCCCAAGGTTCATCTTGAGGCAACCCATCAACGGGCCTTGGATGTGGCACCGCTGGATATCCTGAGCCTGCATGCTGTGACCGCGGATTGACTCCGGTCACGGGACCTGCACCAAGCAGACGCCAAACGACAAGATGAAAGTACGAGATACACCCTGAGCTTAAATGCACTGATGGGTCCGTCCAACCTCGAAGGTTTCAACCGCTTTGTAAAAAGAAAAAACCGGCCCTGTGACGGGGCCGGTTCTATCTTTTCTGGCTTCTCGGCGTTCAGTCTGCCGTGCGGCCTTCTGTATCGGACATATCGAAGTTCAGATACTTGGCGACAGTTTGGACGTCCTTATCGCCGCGTCCGCACATATTCATGCAAATCAAGTGATCCTTGGGCAGATCAGGCGCAATCTTCATCACGTGCGCCAGTGCATGAGAGGGCTCCAACGCCGGGATAATTCCTTCGGTCGCGCAGCATAGCTGGAACGCCTCCAGCGCCTCTTTGTCTGTGATCGAGACATATTTCGCGCGGCCAATATCATGCAGCCAGGAATGCTCGGGGCCGATTCCGGGGTAATCCAAACCGGCCGAGATCGAATAGCCTTCCAGAATCTGGCCGTCGTCATCTTGCAACAGGTATGTGCGATTGCCGTGCAATACGCCCGGACGACCACCGGTCAGCGAGGCGCAATGCTCCATCTTTTCGTTCACGCCTTTGCCGCCAGCCTCAACACCGATGATGTTTACGTCTTTATCATCAAGGAACGGATAGAAAAGGCCCATGGCGTTTGAACCGCCACCGATTGCGGCGATGATCGTATCAGGCAGACGGCCCTCGGCCTTCATCATCTGCTCTTTGGCTTCCTTGCCAATGATTGACTGAAAGTCACGCACCATCGCTGGATACGGGTGTGGACCAGCCACGGTGCCGATGCAGTAGAACGTGTCGCGTACGTTGGTGACCCAATCCCGCAGAGCATCGTTCATCGCGTCTTTCAGCGTGCCGCGCCCTGATGTCACCGGGATAACCTCAGCCCCCAGAAGGCGCATCCGGAACACGTTTGGGGCCTGACGCTGCACATCATGCGCGCCCATGTAAACCACACATTTCAGACCGAACTTGGCACAGACCGTTGCGGTGGCCACACCATGCTGCCCTGCCCCGGTTTCGGCAATGATCCGCGTCTTGCCCATGCGGCGTGCCAGAATGATCTGACCCAGCACGTTGTTGATCTTGTGCGCGCCGGTGTGGTTCAGCTCATCCCGCTTGAGATAAATCTTCGCGCCGCCCAGATGCTCGGTCAGGCGTTCCGCATAATACAAAGGTGACGGGCGGCCCACATAGTTGGCCCATAGATCGTCCATTTCGGCCCAGAATGTGGGATCATCCTTGGCCTTCTCATATTCCTCCTCCAACGACAGGATCAGGGGCATCAGCGTTTCACTGACAAACCGCCCGCCGAAAATACCGAACCGGCCTTGTTCATCCGGGCCGGACATGAAGGAATTGAAAAGATCGTTGGCCATGGGTGTCTCCATCGTCGTACCCGTTGTTCATAGGAGGTGGCGACGGGATTTGCCATCGCAAAACGCATTATTCCGCCGCTTCAAAATGTTGCGCCCAGACCTTTAGCGCTTGCTCTCGGCTAGGAATGGCGATGCAGGGGAAATGATGAAACTGGTTCACGTCCGCCAGCCGCGACGTGACCTGAATTACACGGCGATGAGGACCGGAATGGGCAAAGGTCAGCATGGCCTCGACGTCGTGCCAAACGCTCAGTGAGAAATAAAGGCCCCGGTGTGTGAACACGTCCGCTTGCAGACACAGCGGATCACCGCGCGCCTGCAGCAGCGCCTGACGCGCATGCCAGAGCAGTTCGGGGCCGTAGTACCACCGTTTCAATGAAACGCCGCCAATTGCTGCAAGCATAAGTGCGCCCTCCTAAACGGAGATACGCCGCGACCCAGCGTTCAGATCACTGCGTTGCTTCAATAAATGCCCGAATCTTAGCCGCGTCTTTGACACCTGGTGCACTTTCCACGCCTGATGACACATCAACTTGCCGGGCGCCGGTCATGCGTATCGCCTCAGCGACGTTGTCAGGCGTTAATCCACCTGCCAGCATCCATGGACGCCGCCAATATTTGCGCCCAGCCAGCAGGCGCCAGTCAAAAGCAAGGCCGTTGCCACCGGGCAATTCAGACTGGCGCGGGGGCTTGGCGTCGATCAGCAATTGATCGGCCACCTCGGAATACAGATCAATCGCGGCCAGATCCTCGGCGTCGGCGACGCCCACGGCTTTCATGACCGGTAAGCCATACCGTGCGCGCAACTCGGCCACGCGGTCCGGGCTTTCTTTCCCGTGCAGTTGGAGCATATCCAGCGGTACATTAGCAGTGATGCGATCCAACTCCTCATCGGTCGCATTCACGGTCAGCGCGACCTTGGCGACGCCAGGGGGCACCAGATGGGCAAGCTTTGCCGCGCCCTCAATAGTCAGATGTCGCGGCGACTTGGGGAAGAAAACAAAGCCACCATACCGCGCCCCGGCCTCCGCCGCTGCGCGCACATGATCAGGTGCGGTCAGACCGCAAATTTTAACAGACGCATCAGACATGAGAGGGCTTCAGTTGGTCTCATCCAGCAATGCCAGAACGTCGTCCTTGCCTTCGTTCTGTTTGTTCTTGAGCTTTTTAACCTCTCGCTCAAGCTTGCGCACTTCGCCCTTCTTCACCGTGGCATCTTTGCGGTGCTTGTGCTCGCGCAGCCATTCCCACAGGAAGCCAATCACCAGACCGGCCACGACGCCACCCAGAACCACAATGAACAGCGGCAATGATGTTGACAGGTTAAAGCCCAGTAACTCGGACAGGGCATCAGGCATCAGTTTCAGCTCAACAATCTGGCTGTTTCCCAGAGAGATTGACACCAGCACGATTCCCAGGATGCCCAGGAATCCATATCGAAGATAACGCATCATGCCCTAGGCTTTACCGTTCAATCGGTCCCTTAGCAACTTGCCAGTTTTGAAAAACGGTACGCATTTTTCTTCGACCTGAACGGTTTCACCAGTCCGGGGGTTGCGCCCCACCCGGGCATCGCGTTGTTTTACAGAGAAAGCCCCAAAGCCGCGCAGCTCAACACGGTCTCCGCGCGCCATGGCATCCGTCACTTCTTCGAACACAGTATTCACGATCCGCTCGACGTCGCGTTGATACAGATGCGGGTTTTCGTCGGCGATTTTCTGAATCAGTTCTGAACGGATCATGAGCGTTACCCTCCCAGGCGACCTTGGTCATCTCTAGTTGTCTGGCCAGTATAGAAAAAAACCCGGTACGGGGGAACGTCGACTCGGTGTCGAAAGACTTCATTTTTGCAATAAGTCGTGTGATTTTTTGCTTCTAGGTCCGAATTTCAACCAAAAGCGCAAACGACTATTAAAATAACACTACGTTTTGGAACATATTGATTCGCAACAAAAACGGCCCCTCGTGCGTACGAGGGGCCGAAAAATCTTTCGTTAGGCGCTTCGGCTTAGTCGCCGGATTTCAGCGCTGCACCAAGGATGTCGCCCAGCGACGCGCCCGAGTCTGAAGAACCGTACTGTTCCACGGCCTCTTTCTCTTCGGCGATTTCGCGTGCTTTGATCGACAGGCCCAGACGGCGGGTCTTGCTGTCAACGTTGGTGACGCGAACGTCGACCTTGTCACCGACCGAGAAACGCTCAGGACGCTGCTCAGCACGATCACGCGACAGGTCAGAACGACGGATGAACGACTTCATGCCTTCGTACTCGACCTCGATGCCGCCATCTTCGATCGCGGTGACTTCAACAGTGATGACCGAGCCACGCTTCACGCCGCCCACGGCTTCGGCGAACTTGTCACCGCCCAGGGCTTTGATCGACAGCGAGATACGCTCTTTTTCCACGTCAACTTCCGAGACAACCGCCTGAACGACGTCGCCTTTGCGGTAGTTCTGGATCGCATCTTCGCCGCGCTCGTCCCAGGACAGGTCGGACAGGTGAACCATGCCGTCGATGTCGCCTTCGAGGCCAATGAACAGACCGAATTCGGTGATGTTCTTGACTTCGCCTTCGACCTCGGTGCCCTCGGGGTGCGTTTCTGCAAACACTTCCCATGGGTTGCGCTGAGTCTGTTTCAGGCCCAGAGACACGCGACGCTTGGCGCCGTCGATTTCCAGAACCATGACGTCGACTTCTTGGCTGGTCGAAACGATCTTGCCGGGGTGGACGTTTTTCTTGGTCCAGGACATTTCGGAGACGTGCACCAGACCTTCGACACCGGCTTCCAGCTCGACGAACGCGCCGTAGTCGGTGATGTTGGTGACGCGACCCTGATGGACCGAGCCCAGCGGGTACTTGGCAGCAACCAGATCCCACGGATCTTCCTGCAGCTGCTTCATGCCCAGGCTGATGCGGTGGGTATCTTTGTTGATCTTGATGACCTGAACCTTGATGGTTTCGCCGATCGTCAGGATCTCGGACGGGTGGTTCACACGGCGCCATGCCATGTCGGTGACGTGCAGCAGGCCGTCGACGCCGCCCAGGTCAACAAATGCACCGTATTCGGTGATGTTCTTGACAACACCCTCGACGGTCTGACCTTCGGACAGGTTGCCGATAACTTCGGCACGCTGCTCGGCACGCGATTCTTCCAGGATTGCGCGACGCGACACAACGATGTTGCCACGGCGGCGGTCCATTTTCAGAATCTGGAACGGCTGCTTCAGACCCATCAGCGGGCCAGCGTCACGCACGGGGCGAACATCAACCTGCGAGCCGGGCAGGAACGCAACTGCGCCACCCAGATCGACGGTGAAGCCACCTTTGACGCGACCAAAGATTGCACCTTCGACGCGCTGGTCGTCGGCATATGCTTTTTCCAGACGGTCCCATGCCTCTTCACGGCGGGCCATCTCACGCGAGATAACAGCTTCGCCGCGGGCGTTTTCTGCGGCGCGCAGGTAAACTTCGACCTCGTCACCGACAGCGATTTCAGGGGCTTCGCCGGGATTTGCGAATTCTTTCAGATCAACGCGGCCTTCCATTTTGTAGCCTACGTCGATGATGGCCTGGCCGGCTTCGATCGCCAGAACCTTGCCTTTGACAACAGACCCTTCCTCGGGTGTGTCCATTTCGAAGCTTTCATTCAGGAGGGCTTCGAATTCCTCCATGGATGCGTTAGCCATGTGGCGTTGTTTTCCTTTACATAACGTTTTTGCTGGCCGAGCGGTTGTCTCCGCCGGTCTTGTTTCCTGATGTCATCCGGCGTGATCCGGGGCGCATCCGACTACACAAACACAAAGGGCCGAGGAAACCCGGCCCTGCTCAGATACGTCATCCGGACGTTAACCGCCCATGTTTAGACGGGTGCTCTATAACGGCTCGGGCGCTGCCCCGCAAGTCGAAAGCTGCATAGTGCCGCGTGTCGCGCGCGAAACCGCCCGCTTCACATCGGCTTGATCACGCGTCATACCAGTTGTCCTAAAATGCCCAGCGCGGCACTACACAACGTATTCCCTTTAACACAGGAGCAACCGGGCCATGGAAGACTTCAACCTGATCGTTGCGCAGCAGCCTCAATGGATTCAAATCTGGTTGAATATCTTGTCCTTCGGCGCCTTTCTTTTACCGATTTCCTTGCTGATATGGCGCCAATCGCGCGTGGCCTCAATCATCACCTTGATCAGCAGCATGTTGGCCGCAGCGGGTGTAATTTTTATTTTCAATCAGCTTGGATATGTTCGGTTGATGGGATTGGGGCATATCATTCCCTGGACGCCTCTTGCATTTTACCTGTGGTACCAGCAAGCCCGCGCCGACATGCCTGAACCACCCAGACGGATCATCCGCTTTATCCTTCTGACGATTACGATCTCGCTGGTTTTCGACTACGCAGATGTCGTGCGCTATCTGCTGGGCGAGCGGGCAGCATTCACTGCTCCGGCCTAGGTTCCGGTCTGAACACCGAAATTGAGTCACAGAAGGCAGAGGTTTAAGGCCCTGCCTCCCGAGCTTTTGTCGAAACACCTTACGGGTTGAACGCACAGATACGTTAGAAAAGTTGCAGATCTTTCTTGCCGCTCTGAATTTCAGCAAGGTTTGGCATGTTCTGAATTGTTATGGGTTCCGGTGCCGCACCTGGTACTGCGACTGTTGGTTTTGCGGCATTTGCCATAACAAAGGCTGGTTGCTTCAGCTCGCCACGGATATCGCGCAAAAGCGTTTTGTGATCCGGCATTGTATTGATGATCTGAGCAAGATCCGCTTTGGCGCGCCTCATACCCTGTTCCCAAATCTGCTTTTTCAGCGGCCGAACACGATCTCGGATACCAGTCCCATAACCGGTATCGTAAGACTGTTTACCCAACAGAACCGTCTGATAGACGCGATGGTCAAATAGCGTGGCGAACTCGACATCGTGTTGCATCGGCAGACGGTGCTGCCACAACTCCAAGTTCTCGGCCAACCGATCCGGCACCTTCATTTCAGTACGCGCGTCGATCCAATACTGGTCATCCTTGCGATTGCCCAACTTGTAGTGCAGGCAGATAAACTCCAGAACCTCGTTATACAGCTTGTCCATCTGCCGGTTGTACCTGGCCCGTAGCGATGGCTCGATGTCTCGCGTGGGCAGGTGTTCGGCAAACCAGCGCACCGCGTGATCAATCATATGAATCGCGGTGCTTTCCAGCGGCTCGATAAAGCCGCCTGACAGACCAATCGCCACGCAGTTCTTGACCCAGGCGTTGCGCACGCGCCCGACGCGCATTGGAATCACGCGCGGCGTTGCGCCCTTGCCGCTGTCACCCAGCCACTCGAGGTATTCATCTGCCGCCTGATCATCCGTACGGTGAGCCGACGAATACACATAACCCGTACCCACACGGTTATAGAGAGGCACACGCCAAGTCCAACCTGCGCCAAGTGCAGTGGATCGCGTGAGGCTTTCGATCTTTCTTGGATTGGGATGTTCGATCTGCAGCGCCATGGCTCGATCGTTTGGCAGGTAGTCCGAATAATCCATAAACGGCTCGCCAAGCGCTTGGTTGATGATCAACCCGCGGAACCCGGTGCAGTCTACGACCATTTCGATGTCGTGGCGACCGGCACGTTCCAGCATCAGATGGCTGACATTGCCCTTTTCATCCAACTCAACCGTTTGGACCTCATCCCGAATATGTTCAACGCCGCGCTGGGTGCAGACCTTGGTGAGCATGCCTGCGAATTTCACGGCGTCCAGATGATACGCATAGCCAAAGCGTTGTTCAAATTCAGGCTGGCCCAATTGCCGCGCGCCCTTGCACAAACGGCCCAGGTGATCATGCGGTGAAATAGATTGCGTGAAATCCCGATCTCCGTTGCCAAAGCGCAAGAAATACTCGGCGGCGTCTAACCCCTCGACCATCTGGCCATGCGCAAACGGGTTCACGTAATCGATGCGATTGCCCTTGGCGTCCTTGTTCCAATTGCAGAACTTCACACCCAGCTTGAACGAAGCGTTCGTCTCGCGGAAAAAATCCCGCTCTGAGATGCCCGCCTGGCGGAGCGTGACCGGCATGCGCGGCACAGTGGCCTCACCAACACCGACTGTTGAGATATTGGGGCTTTCGATCAGGCAGATACTCGGGCGATCTTTGGGGGCAGACGTGCGGGAAAACACCATATCCAGGATCAGCGCGGTCATCCAACCCGCTGTACCACCACCAACGATGGTGATCTTGCGCAAACGATTGTTCATGTTTTTTGGTCCCTGTTAGCTTGGGGAATTTTCTGCGGCATCCTCTTTTGAGGTTTGAGTGCTGCTTTCCCTCTTGGCGATCCCAGAACTATAACAGCTTTCCCGCATCCAGCTAGGGCTTAACCACAGAAGGCCCGCTTTCATCTGACCAAGTAACTCTTGGTGAGGAAAGCGTACCGTACCGCGCCAGCTTTGAACGATCTGCAATGTTTATCGACCGTTCTGCGATAGCACGTTCAAATCAAGCCCCCTAATTCTGTTTCAGCGGTTGGCAGTTCAACCAGCCGAACCTGAACAGAAAAGGAAATCACTATGAAATCTCTGGTTCTCACAGGCCTGATTGCCACCTTGCCCCTGATCGCGGCCCCGGCCTTTGCGGCGGATGAGATCAATGTCTCGAACGGTATTTCGGCAGCCGGTGCGCCCTTGGCTGCGCACGGTGTCGATCTGGTTGCGCTGCTGCAGGACGGCAACCCGGTCGAGGGCTTTGCAACGCACACGGCGACCCATGACGGCGCGTCTTACTACTTCTCCAGCGCTGCAAACCTGGAAGCGTTCGAAGCCAACCCTGCCGCCTATCTGCCGCAGCACGGCGGATTCTGTTCGTTTGGCGTTTCGGTCGGCAAGAAGTTTGACGGCGACCCGGATCAGTACCTGGTCTCGGACGGTAAACTGTACCTGTTCCTGAACGCCGAAACCCGCGCCGCGTTCCTGAAAGACGTACCCGCGACGGCAAAAACCGCTGACGATCAGTGGTCGAAGATCAAGAGCGTTGCAGTAGGCGAACTGTAATACTCTGCCCCGCGGCGCTATTGCGTCGCGGGGCGTTTGCTTTCGATCAGCGCCACGGCCCTTTCAAGCGCCGCCTCGATACTCAGGTCCGAGGTATCCAGACGCACGGCGTCCTCCGCAGGCTTCATAGGCGCCGTGATACGCTCAGCATCTCTGGCATCGCGCTCACGCACATCTGCCAAAACCTGTTCTTGCGTGACATCAGACCCTTTGGCCTTCAATTCCAGATAGCGACGTTCTGCCCGGACCTCGGCGCTTGCCGTGACGAACAACTTGATCTCGGCTTCGGGGCAGATGACCGTTCCGATATCGCGCCCATCCAAAACCGCTCCCCCAGCCCGTCGCGCAAAAGCCCGTTGAAAATCAACCAGCGCCGCGCGAACTTCGGGAATTACCGCGACTTTTGAGGCCGCCTGGGCAATCTCGACCGTCCTGAGATCGCCCTGTTCCAACTCGTCCGCCTTCAAGGCCTGCGCCGCCGCGATGGCGTCCGTGCCATCCAATGTCCGACGCCCTACTGCACGATACAGCAACCCGGTGTCCAGATGCGCAAACCCAAAATGCGCCGCGACACCTTTCGCGATCGTTCCCTTACCGGCGGCAGCAGGGCCGTCAATCGCCACCGTAAAGCTCATGTGCGTTCGACCTTGGCGCCCAGCGAGGACATCAGCGGTTCAAAAATTGGGAAGGACGTCGCAATCGGGCTGCCATCATCGACAGATACCGGTGATTTTGCACCCATGCCCATCACCATAAACGACATGGCAATGCGGTGATCCAAAAAGCTTTCACACGTGCCGCCGCCGGGAATCTTGCCAATGCCCAAGCCTTCGACCGACCACCATTCTTCGCCTTCATCGACGGTAACACCGTTGGCACGCAGGCCTTTTGCCATTGCGTCAATCCGGTCGCTTTCCTTCACGCGCAGCTCTTTAACGCCACCCATCATCGTCGTGCCGGTGGCATTGGCTGCAACCACGGACAGAACCGGGTATTCGTCGATCATCGAGGCCGCGCGGTCGGGCGGCACGTTGATGCCCTTCATATTCGGCGAATAGCGCGCGCGCAGATCGGCGACGGGTTCGCCGCCCTCTTCCCGCTCGTTCTCATAGGTCAGATCCGCGCCCATCTCACGCAGAGTGGTGAACAGCCCTGCACGGGTTGGGTTCAGGCCAATTCCCGGAACCAACACGTCGGAACCGGGCGTAATCAGCGCAGCGCAGACTGGAAACGCCGCGCTGGAGGGGTCGCGTGGTACGGCAATTACCTGCGGCTTCAACTCGGGACGTCCTGTCAGAGTAATAACCCGGCCTTCATCCGTATCTTCGACAGTGATTTCCGCTCCGAAGCCGGCCAGCATCCGCTCTGAATGGTCGCGGGTGGCCTCTTTCTCGATCACAACGGTTTTGCCGGGTGCATTTAGGCCCGCCAGAAGGACCGCTGATTTCACCTGCGCCGATGGCACCGGAACCTCATAGCGCACCGGGATCGGCTCTGCCGCTCCGACAATCGTCATCGGCAAACGCCCGCCCGACCGCCCAACCGATTGCGCGCCAAAAAGCGACAGCGGATCAGTGACCCGTGCCATCGGCCGCTTGTTCAGGCTGGCATCACCGGTAAAGGTCGCGGTGATCGGGCTGGTCGCCATCGCGCCCATGATCAACCGCACACCGGTGCCCGAGTTGCCGCAATCGATCACCTGATCGGGCTCGGCAAAGCCACCGACACCGACGCCGTGCACGGTCCATTCACCATTCCCGTGATCGGTAACTTCGGCTCCGAATGCACGCATGGCCTTGGCGGTGTCCAGAACATCTTCACCTTCCAGCAAGCCGGAAATCCTGGTCTCGCCCACTGCCATCGCGCCAAGGATCAGCGACCGGTGCGAGATCGACTTGTCGCCCGGCACTTCGGCCGTGCCAGTCAGCGGACCGCAGGGATGCGAGGTCATCGGGATGGGCGTGCCGTGTCCGGACATGAAGGCTCCTTAATTGCGCTATCAGTGCTCAAGCCGATTAGCGAATTGGGGCCGGTTGGTCCAGCCGCAATCAGTCTTTGCGCCGGAAGGTCAGGTAATGGGGCGTGCGCCCTTCGCGAAGGGCCTTCTGTTCATACCGGGTGGAAATCCAGTCGTCCCACGGTTCGCGCCAGTCCGAGGGGCGTTCAGCCAGCCATTCAAACCCGGCGCGCGGAACTTCTTCCAAAGTCTGTCGGACATAATCCGGAATGTCGGTGGCCACCCGAAAGATTGCACCGGGCTTCAGAGCGCGGGCCATCGGTTCCAAATGTTCAGGAGTCACAAAACGCCGACGATGATGACGTGTCTTGGGCCAAGGATCGGGATACAGCAGAAACGCACGCGAGATACTGGCTTCGGGCAGTACATCGAACAGGTCACGCGCATCACCTGGATGCACCGCAAGGTTCTTGACCCCGGCATTGCGAATCTTACCCAGCAACATGGCAACGCCGTTGATATACGGCTCAGCCCCGATAATGCCAATTTGCGGATTGCGCGTGGCCTGATGAACCAGATGTTCGCCACCGCCAAAGCCAACCTCAAGCCAGATCTCCTTGCCACCAAATAACGTTTTCAGGTCCAGTGGATGACGTTCCGGGTTGCTCTCCCAATCCACGGCCCCTGGCGACAGGGCATCAAGGTCTTCGTTCAGGTATGCCTTCTGGCTTTGCTTCAAAGCCTTGCCTTTGAAGCGGCCATAGAAGTTTCTGCGGGGGCGTTTGGGTGTCTGGGTGCTCATGGCGGTGCCCATACTGCGCGGGCGACATCGAGGCAAGAGGTGGCCGCGCCCGTTCTGTTAGCGGGCCGCCACTTGCTGCGTTTTCAAACAATCGAGCGCGCCCGCAAGGGCGCACCTTTTGATAGCAATGGTTCAGACGGCTGCTTTCAGCGCATCAGCCAAATCGGTACGTTCCCAGCTAAAGCCGCCATCAGCATCCGGCTCTCGGCCAAAATGGCCATAGGCCGCGGTGCGCTGGTAAATCGGCTTATTCAGCTGCAGGTGTTCACGAATGCCGCGCGGGGTAAGATCCATAACCTGACCGACCGCCTTTTCGATCACCGCATCTGCAATCTGACCGGTGCCATGCGTATCGGCATAAATCGACAGAGGTTTCGAGACACCAATCGCATAGCTCAGCTGGATTGTGCAGCGCTCTGCCATGCCCGCAGCCACCACGTTCTTGGCCAGATAGCGCGCCGCGTAAGCTGCGGAACGGTCTACCTTGGTCGGGTCTTTCCCCGAAAACGCGCCGCCGCCGTGCGGGGCAGCACCGCCATAAGTATCCACAATGATCTTGCGTCCCGTCAGACCGGCATCGCCGTCTGGTCCGCCAATGACAAACTTGCCGGTGGGGTTCACGTGCCACTCGGTTTCGTTTGTCAGCCAGCCTTCGGGCAGGGTTTCACGAATATAGGGCTCAACAATCGCGCGGATATCATCCGAACTCAGCGCCTCATCCAGATGCTGAGTCGACAACACGATCGAGCTGACGCTAACCGGTTTCCCGTCACGATACACCACCGAAAGCTGCGATTTCGCGTCAGGCCCAAGCGCAGGCTCAGTGCCGTTCTTGCGCACCTCGGCCAAACGACGCAGGATTGCATGAGAATACTGGATCGGTGCCGGCATCAGCGCAGGTGTCTCAGTGGTGGCATATCCGAACATGATGCCCTGATCGCCAGCGCCTTCTTCTTTTTCGTCCGAGGCATCCACACCCTGCGCAATATGGGCGGATTGTTCGTGCAGCAGATTCGTCACCTCGACGGTTTCGTGGTGGAACTTGTCCTGCTCGTACCCGATATCCTTGATACAGGCGCGCGCGATCTCATCAATGCGGCCCATATAATCGTGCAGCTTTTCCTGATCAGACAGACCTACTTCTCCACCAATGACGACGCGGTCAGTGGTTGCAAAGGTTTCGCACGCCACGCGTGCTTCGGGCTCTTCTTTCAGAAATGCATCAAGTACAGCATCCGAGATTCGGTCACAAACCTTATCCGGGTGCCCTTCGGATACGGATTCCGAAGTGAATGTGTAGTTCTGTCTGGACATGAAAGTGCTCCATTAAGTTTTCCCCCATCACGCCAGGAAGCCGTTGTGACGGGCTTTCGAGGGGATACGCGCAGTAAACCAAAGGGTCAATCGGTAATTAAGAATGATCCCGCCGCACGTTGCGCCAAAGCAGCGCGAACATAGCCCCCAGCAGGACAAATACGGGAACATCCCCGATCCGCGAGTATACAGTTGGGTCATGCGGTGCAGGCAGTTTTGCATCAATGAACCCTGCTTGCCCCAAAGGCAGCGCGTCCGTGATGCGCCCCAACGGGTCGATCATCGCCGACACGCCTGTATTGGCAGACCGCATCATGGGCAATCCTTGCTCAATCGCCCGCATCTGCGCCTGCGCCAGATGCTGATATGGGCCCGACCATGTGCCGAACCAGGCATCATTGGTGACTTGCAGCAAAAAGTCCGCACGCCCCGGTGCGGACAAGATATCCTGTGTAAAAACAGCCTCGTAACAAATCAGCGGCAACGCCTTGCCCAGTTTACCAGCATCCATCAGAGCCGCCCCGGGACCAGAGCTGAACCCATGCCCAGCGGTGGTCGCCATACCGTGAATCCCGAACTCTGCCATGAGGTTTCCCAGCGGCACGTATTCTCCGAAGGGGGCAAGGTGGTGCTTGTCATACAGCCCTGCCTGCTGGCCGGTCTCATCCAAATAGATCATCGAGTTGTAGATACGCGGCCCATCCCCCCGCTGAATTCCCAAAAACACCGGTGTTCCCTGCGCCGCGTCGATAACTGCGTTGAGATAAGGTTGAGCGCTGCCCAACCATGCTGGGATCGAGGTCTCAGGCCAGACGATCAGGTCAGGCCGGGGGGCCGCCGCAGTGAACTCGATCTGACGCGCGAAGAACACAGGCGCATAATCCGGGTCCCATTTCTGATGCTGGGGTGCGTTAGGTTGAACAAGCCGCACGACATGATCAGTCTCTGTCACCTCTGGGCGCGAACTGGCGTAAACCAGTGCAAAACCAGCAGCGCCGACTGTAAAGCCCAGCGGCAGGACAAAACCGCCGCGCTGCGTCAAGGCCGCACCCAAAGGCAGCGTCGCAAGCAGTGTCACTGCCCCCAAACCGTACGGCCCAAACAGCGACAGAACCTGCGCCATTGGCGAGCCAACCCATACCTGCGCCAGCCCCGCCCAAGGGAACCCGGTCAACACATACCCGCGAACGCATTCTGTCAATGATACCGCCAAGGCCAGAAATACCGCCTGACGCACCATGCGTGCGCCCGGGCGCCGTGCGATCCAAAAGGCAAGCGCCCAGAACAGGGCCAGCCCGCCCGCCAAGAAGACCAACGCAAACGGTGCCATCCAGGCGTGCCGCTCGGCATCAACGAAGAAAGGTTCGGTGATCCAACTGAGCCCATGGGCGAAGTAGCCGGTGGCAAAAAACCAACCAATCCACGCCGCCTGACCGCGCGTTTCGGTCGACAGAAACAACGGTGACAGCAGCACCAACGCAACCAATGTTGCAGCCCATATCCCGAAAGGTGCAAGACCAAACGCTGCCACCACGCCAAGCAGCGACGCCAGAACCAGTCTCAGCCAAAACGGCCAACCCTTGGCTGGGTTCATGCGGCGCGGCCCGGCAACATGACCCTCAAACGTTTGATCCGGCGTGCGTCGGCATCAATCACTTCGAATTCCGGACCTTCGGGATGCAGAACAACCTCGCCGCGCGCGGGCACGCGACCCGACAGCATGAAGACCAGCCCACCCAACGTGTCGATCTCTTCCTCATCCACGTCTTCGTGACTGGTAAGCGAGCGTCCGATTTCGGCTTCGAACTCTTCCAATGGAACACGCGCCTGCACGATATAGCAGCCGGGCTTTTCCTGAACCCAAAGCTGATCTTCATCCGCGTCATGCTCGTCAGCGATTTCACCCACGACCTGTTCAATAAGGTCTTCGATGGTCAGCAACCCGTCAACACCGCCATATTCATCAATCACCAGCGCCATGTGGCGACGCTCGGTCTGCATCTTGGTAAGCAGAACGCCAATCGGCATCGAGGGCGGAACAAACAGCAATGTCCGAAGCATTGACACCAGATCGAACTCGGTCGACCCGCCATTGAACCCGTGGGTCAGCGCAAAGTCCTTGAGATGCACGAAACCCAAAGGCGTATCCAACGTGCCCTCGTAAACCGGTATCCGAGATAGGCCGCTGTCACGGAACACCTGCGCCAGCTCGTCTTTCGTGATGCTCGAGGGGACAGAGATGATCTCAGCCGTGGGGATGGCCACGTCCTCGACCCGCATCCGCCGCAGATTGATCATGCCGCGCGGCTGCACCTTGTCGACATCTTGCCCGTTCGTCACTTGGACCTCATCCTCGCTCTGCGGCGAGAACGCATCCACTATTCTAGAGAAGATGCCAGCTTTCTCTTTGCCAGCATCACCGCCGTTCGTAGGTTGCGCGCTCTGCGCCGCCATAGAACTGCCGTCTGTATCACCCATTGTCCTGTTCCAAAAAATCGGCCGTTGTGGCCCGTCTATATCCTATATGGGTCATCGACACCCATTTTGCCAAGTATAGCGACCTCAACCCTTTCCATCAAAGTGGCGTCGGGGTCACGAATGTGATCGTAACCCAATAAGTGTAACGTGCCGTGAACAATCAGATGCCTGACGTGATCATCCATCGATTTTCCGGCCTCTTCCGCTTCTCTTGCGCATGTCTCATAAGCAATCGCGATATCCCCCAGCGCGATTTCCCCTGAGAAATCCGCTGCCGGAGAAGTCGGAACCTGCCCCGGTTCCTCTGCCGACAGATCCTCGGACGGCCAGCTGAGCACATTTGTCGGCACAGGCTTTTCCCGGAACTCCGCGTTCAGCTCAGCGATCCGTGCATCGTCACAGGCCAGCAGACTGATTTCGCACAGATCGATATCCAGGCCGCAATACTCCAGCACGGCCTGGATGGACTGCGTGGCCAAGGGTTCCAGCCCTTGCCAGCGCGCATCTTCAATGGTCAGTTCAAGGTTCATGTTACGACGCCCAAAGCATACAGCCCCGGACGTTTAACCCGCCTCGCGGCCTGAGTCGGCCTCATACGCTTCGATGATGGCGGCGACAAGCGGATGCCGCACCACGTCTTTAGAGGTGAAGTAATTGAAGCTGATATTGGGGATCGTTTTTAGCAGACGCTCGGCATCCGCAAGCCCAGACTGGACCCCACGCGGCAAATCCACCTGCGACCTGTCACCGGTTATCACCATCCGGCTGCCTTCGCCGAGACGCGTCAGGAACATCTTCATCTGCATGGTTGTCGCGTTCTGCGCCTCATCCAAAACCACGAACGCATTGGCCAATGTCCGCCCTCGCATAAATGCCAGCGGCGCGATTTCGATACGCTTTTCCTCGATCAATTTGGCCAGTTGCTTGCCGGGAAGAAAGTCGTTCAACGCATCATAAAGCGGCTGCATATACGGGTCGACCTTGTCCTTCATATCACCCGGCAGATAGCCCAGCTTTTCACCAGCTTCGACCGCGGGACGGCTGAGGATGATCCGATCTACATGCCCGCCGATAAACATCGAAACGCCAACAGCTACGGCCAGATAAGTCTTGCCAGTACCGGCCGGGCCAATGCCAAAGGCCAGTTCGTTGCTGAACAGCGATTGAACATACGCCTTTTGCGCATCCGTGCGTGGTTCAACCAGTTTTTTCCTTGTCTTTATCTCGACCGTGCCGCCTCTGAACATCTCAAGCTGATCACCGTCGCGGCTGCCGGTTCCTTGTTCCGATACGCCCATCCGAAGCTCACGGTCTACATCAGCGGCCTCTACATCGCGACCGCCTTCCAGACGGGTATAGAGCGCCTGCAAAACCTCGATCGCCTGTTTCTGAGCGTCCTCATCGCCCATGACGGCCAACTGATTGCCGCGACGCACAATCTGGACGGACAACTTTTGTTCGATGTCGGTTAGATTGCGGTCATACTCGCCGCACAAATCAATCAACAACCGGTTGTCAGGGAATTCAACAAACGCCTCGCGCGGGGGCATGTCATCTTGCGGTGGGGTAAGGGCACCGATGGCCAATCCGTTCTCCTGTCTTGGCGTTAATGCTCCAAGCGTAGACAACAATTCTTGGTGGGCGCAAGCCACAGTTTCAATTTTTCCGAAACGGATGGTAAAACCGCCGAAACCAGGTCCGTCTACAACAGTTGGCGGTCTCAGAACGTATAGTTCAACCCAAAGCGTAAACCGCGGTATTTAGGAGTTGATTTGGTCGAGAAGCCATTGCCGAATTCAACCTCACGCGAGTCGAACTGCACGTATTCAAACTCACCCGTGATGGACCAATTGTCATTCAGCCTGTGTTCTGCACCAATGCTCGCCGAGAAGCCATCGCGCGTGCCGCTGTCTGAAAAAGTTTGAATCGTCGGCCCCAATTCCAGACCGCTTGTGGTTGTCACGTCGCCCTGCACATAACCGACAGTAAGAAAATACAGGATCTTTCCGCTTTTGTTCGTTAAACCGTTGCGAAAGCGCAACGAGAGGATGTCCGAAACTTCGGACCCTCCAGAAACCGTAACAGAGCCAATATCTGTCGATGCGTCGTCTTCTATCTTGCCAAAATCGTATCCGATTTCAAATCCATAGACATAATCGCGCCCGCCGGTCACAGGTACACTGCCACGCCATCCCCCGCGGAGACCACCATAGCCGCCTTTCAAATCCAGCTCGCCTATCGCAAATAGATCTGCAGGGGTGCGAAGACCAAACTGGTCCGTTCCAGTGGACGCGTAGCCCGCGCTCAGCCCAAGATAGAACGCGCTTACATCAGCATCCAGGCGTTTCGGACTGGCAACCGGTGGATCAGTCAGCCCAGTATTCAGGTTGCCTGCAAACGTCGCACCGGAAAGAAATGAAAGCACCAGCACGATCGGGGCTAAGAATCGCATGTTGGGTGCAAAGCAACGCGTCAGGGTTTCCACTCGTCTCCTCCATCGACCCAACAAACGGGTCAGCACAGTACGCAGCTTTAGGAACCAAAAGACACAGCCCCAAAAAACTAATCTTTCTGGGAACATAGTTGCCAGTCATAAATCAAGGGTTAACGACTGGAATAAATCCTGACTATGGCTTTCAAACAGCACTTGTTTTCAGCTTCAGATCAGTTCACCAGCAAGCGAATTCGCACCTGAGCTTGTGATCCGTACGTCCCTTAACTCGCCCACAGCAACATCGGCATCGGATACGTGAACCGAATGTAAATACTCGGATTTTCCGACCATTTGCCCTGCTAGACGGCCGGGTTTTTCAAAAAGCACGCTGACCTTGCGCCCAACCATTGCATCCTGAATTTCGCGCTGATGCTGCGTGATCAAAGCCTGCAAACGCTGTAGGCGATCGTCCGCTGCATCAGGGTCCACCTGGGGCCGCTCGGCTGCAGGTGTGCCCGGGCGGGTGGAGTATTTAAACGAGTATGCATAGCCGTATTTGACTTCTTGCACGAGGTCCAAGGTCGCCTGAAAATCTTCTTCGGTTTCTTCAGGGAAGCCGACGATGAAATCGCCAGACATCACGATATCAGGACGTGCGGCGCGAATACGCTCGATCAGACGAAGGTAGCTTTCGGCTGTATGGCTGCGGTTCATGCGCTTTAGAATACGGTCTGATCCCGACTGCACCGGCAGGTGCAAATAAGGCATCAGCTTGTTGCAGGTTCCATGCGCTTCGATCAGGTCATCTGCCATGTCATTGGGGTGCGAGGTGGTAAAGCGGATACGTTCCAACCCATCAACTTTATTCAATTCCCAGATCAATCCGGCTAGGGTCATATCGCCCTTGGGTCCGGCCCCGTGATACGCATTCACGTTCTGACCCAACAGAGTGATCTCGCGCACACCACGTTCAACCAGATCTTGCGCCTCACGAATGATGCGATCCGCTGGGCGGCTGACCTCGGCCCCACGGGTATAGGGCACAACACAGAAGGCACAGAATTTGTCACAGCCTTCCTGAACAGTCAGGAACGCTGTTGGGCCGCGTTTTGCCTTTGGGCGGTTCTTGAGCTTTTCGAATTTGTCTTCCTCGGGGAAATCCGTATCCAGCGCTTTGGCGCCAGTGCGCGTCTTCGCCTCCATCTCGGGTAACCGATGGTAGCTTTGCGGCCCCACAACCAAATCGACCAAAGGCTGTCGGCGCATGATCTCTTCGCCTTCGGCCTGCGCAACACATCCTGCCACGCCGATCTTGAGGTCGGGCTTTTCCGCCTTCAACCCTTTGAACCGGCCAAGCTCGGAATAGACCTTTTCAGCGGCCTTTTCCCGGATGTGGCAGGTGTTCAGCAGGATCATATCCGCGTCTTCCGGGCTTTTGGTTTCAACATAGCCCTGCCCGCCCAGCGTCTCGGACATACGTTCGCTGTCGTAGACGTTCATCTGGCAACCATAGGTTTTGATGTACAGCTTTTTGGGTTCTGACATGGGTATGGCCTTTGCGTTCGCGGGATCGGCGTCATCTATACCCGACGAACGCCGCTTGCAATGCCAAGGCGGATACCCGATTTTGAACGCAGATTCCAGCCAAGTGGAACCGGACAGGCAATGCAATACGACTCATTCGACGTTTTCCTGAACTCAGGTAGATCAGCCCTTGCCGAAGGTCCTGTTGCGCTCATTTTTGCCGAGGACAACATCGAGGTCGACAGCACCCTCCGGCATCATCTGCATCTTGGCTTCAAGTCTGTGATTGCCTTCATGCCGCAAGATTTTACGCTGGACCCCGCGCTTGTGGACCGTATCCACCGCGTCAACCTGACCTGTGTTCCCGGCGCGATCGTCTTCGACACCATCAACCGGATCATTCAGGCCGCTCCGAACATCTGGATGTACTACTGCTACAACGCCGAATACCTGTTCTTTCCGTTTTGTGAGACCCGCACGGTTGGCGAATTGCTGACTTTCCACGCCGAGGAACGCCGGGACGCGATGCTGAGCCACGTAATCGACCTGTATGCCGATGACCTGAACAGTTCTCCAAATGGCGTGTCCCCGGAACGCGCGATGTTGGACAGAACAGGATATTATGCCCACACGCGCCACGACGCAGAAGGGCACCCGGTCGAGCGGCAATTGGATATGTCGGGCGGTCTGCGCTGGCGATTCGAGGATCACATTCCATATGAGCGCCGGCGAATTGACCGCATCGCTTTGTTCAAATCGCAAAATGGTCTGGAACTCCGCCCCGATCACACGTTCAACGAGCCGGAATACAACACCTATTCCTGCCCCTGGCACCACAACCTGACCGCAGCCATATGTTCATTCCGCGCGGCCAAGGCACTGAAAAGCAACGCAGGCTCGACCTTCGATATCCCAAGCTTTTGCTGGCAAAACTCGGTGCCCTTTCAGTGGACGTCAAGCCAACTGCTTGATCTTGGTCTCATCGAGCCGGGGCAGTGGTTCTGAGGTCAACGCCTGAGCAGAACTGGGAACCAATCTTCACGCAGGCGCTGGCCGGGCGTCATATCGTGTCCGGGAAACGGCGGCGACGTCCGGCCCGGACGTTCGACATAGCGCGCGTCATCCCCGACCAGGCGCAATGAAAACGCCCGGCGACGACTATCGGACCGGTTCCCGCGCGCGCCATGAAGCGTGCGGTAATTGAACGCCACCGCGTCACCCGGCTCCATTTCGTACTCGACGACCGTCATCCCCTCGGCATCCGGGTCCGGAACGGGAATGTACTGACCCTCATCCGGAAAGAACCCCTCTTCCGACACCCAACGGGTGGGCAAGACCTCTTTCTCCCACAGATGCGACCCAGCCACACAGCGCAGCGTGGCTTCTCGCACCGGGTCAAGTGGAGACCAAAAGCTGATCGTTTGCTGACCTTCGACAAAATAGTACGGCCCGTCCTGATGCCATGGTGTGGCCATCGACGTGCCGGGCTCTTTCACCAGTACATGATCGTGGAATACCTGCACGGTTCGCGATTGCATCAAGTCCGCCGCGACTTCGGCGGCCGGAGAGTTTTCGATGACATCTCGGAACTGATCAATCCGCGACCAGTTGCAATAGTCATCGAAGAACAATCCCGTCTCGCCCTGTTTTCTGTTGTCTGACGCGTACGGTCCCGGATTCGCCATGTTTTCGGCCACACCGTCTCGGAGATCTTCAACATGATCAGAGAAAAGACCCTTGATCAGGATAACACCATCGCGCTGATAGGTATCGATCATGTCTTGCGTGACCAAAGGGTGAGTCATGCCTGTCTCCGTTACATGGGCCTGCGCGATCTGGGCATGAGACTGCCCTGCGTTCAAGCCATATCTTCAAGGCAACACTTGGTACTGGATATCTGACTACTGCCGCACAACTCCGCACCCGGCGGCTGGCTTTGCTCAACACTGGAGTTCCGGCGATGCTATCACCAAGTCACCTTTTGTCCGCGCACACATGCTAAAACGCCGCAATTCAGAGTTTTCCAAATTACGCTCTGCTCACAAAAGAAACGTTACGTTATTTTTTTCGCAGCCGGATCACGACGTCGACCGAGGCGATTTCAACCCCGTCTGGCGCTTCGGGCAGGCGTTGAATCACAAGCTGATCTGACGGCGCATCGCTGAGACGGCCCTCATCCTCCCAAAAGAAATGGGGATGATCATGCGTGTTGGTATCGAAGTAGCTTTTCGACCCATCAACGGTGATTTCCTGTAACACACCAGCGTCGCAAAACGCACGCAGCGTGTTGTAGACAGTTGCCAGAGACACGGCATCGCCGTTTTTTTTAGCCGCTTCAAAAAGGCTTTCTGCCGTGACGTGGCGGTGAAGCCCGTCCCCAACCAGCAGCTCCGCCAGTGCAACGCGCTGACGCGTCGGACGCAACCCTGCGTCGACCAACCAGGTGGTGGCTATGTTCTGGCTCTGAGGTGTCATATATCCGATACCTATTCTTTGCTTGACTATATATAAGTGCTGTGGACGGGCAATTTCAAATGAAATTCAGTCGCAAAGAACCCTCGGAACATCTCATGGTACGGGCGACCGCTCTTGCAGGACCTTGCATACGGGTGCTAGACGAGGCCAGATAACACAAACAGACCCCTGGCAGGAGAGGCGGCATAATGGCCCAATTCCCGAGCAGCTTTGACAAGGACGATCTGCTGAAATGCGCCCGTGGCGAGTTATTCGGCCCCGGTAACGCGCAGCTGCCTGCCCCGCCAATGCTGATGATGGATCGTATTACCGAGATTTCTGGCGATGGTGGTGCGCATGGCAAGGGTCACGTGATAGCCGAATTCGACATCACTCCGGATCTTTGGTTCTTTGACTGCCATTTCCCCGGCAACCCGATCATGCCGGGCTGTCTGGGCCTGGATGGATTGTGGCAACTTACCGGTTTCAACCTGGGGTGGCGCGGCTGGCAAGGGCGCGGCTATGCGCTGGGTGCGGGTGAGGTCAAGCTGACCGGCATGGTCCGCCCGGATCGCAAGATGCTGAAGTATTTTGTCGATTTCACGAAGGCCGTTCAAACCCGACGCCTGACCATGGGTGTGGCTGACGGCCGGGTCGAAGCGGATGGCGAAGTCATCTATCAGGTCAAGGACATGAAAGTTGCATTGTCTGAGAGCTGACCCCAGCTTTCGTCAATGAAAAAGGGAACGGAACACAGGAGTACGCATATGCGTCGCGTCGTCGTCACCGGTATGGGGATCGTCTCCTCGATCGGGAACAATGTCGAAGAGGTCCTCGCCTCGCTCAAATCAGGCAAATCCGGCATTGAGGCCAACGAGCAGATGGTCGAACATGGCTTTCGCAGCCAGATCGCCGGATCTTTGAAAATTGACGTGGCTGAGCACGTGGACAAACGCACCTTGCGGTTCATGGGCCCTGGCGCAGCCTATTCGCATATCGCCATGACCCAGGCCATCGCGGATTCCGGCTTGACCGAAGAACAGGTGCAAAGCCCGCGCACGGGTGTTGTGGCAGGCTCAGGTGGCCCGTCGACGAGCGCGTTGCTAACGGCACATCAGACCGTGATGAAAACCGGTGCCACCAAGCGGATCGGACCGTTTGCGGTTCCGAAATGCATGTCCTCGACGATCTCGGCCAACCTGGCGACGGCCTTCAAGATCAAAGGCCTCAATTACTCGATCACCTCGGCCTGCTCGACCTCGCTGCATTGCATCGGCAACGCAGCCGAGCAGATCATGATGGGCAAGCAGGATATAGTATTCGCCGGCGGCGGAGAGGAGCTGGACTGGACGCTCTCCTGCCTGTTTGACGCCATGGGCGCGATGTCATCGAAATACAATGACACCCCAGAGAAAGCCTCGCGGACTTTCGACGCGAACCGCGACGGTTTCGTAATCTCCGGCGGCGGCGGCATCGTGGTGCTGGAAGATCTGGAACACGCGCTGGCTCGCGGCGCAAAGATTTATGCCGAAGTGACCGGCTTTGCGGCCACGTCGGACGGGCATGACATGGTTGCCCCCTCGGGTGAAGGTGGTGAGCGAGCGATGCGCTTGGCGATGGCCTCCTTGCCGGAAGGCCGCAAGATCAACTACATCAACGCCCACGGCACCTCGACCCCGGTCGGCGATGTGGGTGAGGTCGAAGCAGTCCGCCGCATCTTTGGTGAGGGCAACGTGCCTCCGATTTCATCGACCAAGTCGTTGACGGGCCACGCACAGGGCGCAGCCGGCGCGCTTGAAGCGGTTTTCTGCCTCTTGATGCTTGAGCATGACTTTATTGCGCCGTCGATTAACGTAGAAACACTTGCCGAAGGCATCCAGCCCGGTGAAATTGCCACTCAAGTGGTTGAAAACGCAGGTTTGGACAGCGTGATGACCAATAGCTTTGGCTTTGGCGGAACAAATGGGTCCATGGTCTTGTCAAAGTATAGCGGGTAACAATGATGTCGGATCTTTTAAAGGGCAAGCGTGGCCTGATCATGGGCGTGGCGAATGACCGGTCAATTGCGTGGGGCATTGCCAAAGCCATGCACGAAGCGGGCGCAGAGCTTGCATTCACCTATCAGGGTGAGGCTTTCGGCAAACGTCTGGAACCATTGGCCGCAAGCATCGGCAGCGACTTCATGGTGGATACGGATGTCACCGATGATGCCTCGCTGGATCGCGCCTTTGGCGAATTGGCTGCGCGCTGGCCAACCATTGACTTTTTGGTTCATGCCATCGCCTTTTCGGACAAGTCCGAATTGACGGGTCGGTTTCTGAACACTTCGCGTGCGAATTTCAAGAACTCGATGGATATCTCGGTTTACTCATTCATCGAGGTTGCCCGCCGGGCGCATCCGATGATGAAAGAAAATGGCGGCTCCCTGATCACATTGACCTATCAAGGCTCGAACCGTGTGGTTCCGAGTTACAACGTGATGGGCGTGGCCAAGGCCGCATTGGAATCGGCAACACGCTATCTGGCCAATGATCTGGGCCCCGACGGTATCCGCGTGAACGCAGTCTCACCCGGGCCGATGAAAACGCTCGCCGGGGCAGCCATCGGTGGCGCACGCAAAACCTACAAGTTTTGCGACCAGAATGCGCCCATGCGGTCTAATGCAACGTTGGAGGCGGTGGGCGGCACAGCGGTCTACCTGGCCTCTGACGCCGGGATGTGCACAACGGGTGAAATCATTCGCGTCGACGGAGGTTTCCACGTTCTGGGTATGCCACAACCCGATCATATGTGACCTGAACTTTCCCTGTCCTTGCCAAGATTTAACCATCTTTCGTCGGCAAGGATAGCGGCATGAGCAAAGCAGACCAAATCATCGCAAACACCTCAAAGGTGTCCCGTCGCAAATCGGGGTTCTTGGGCCGTCGCGGACGTATCGCGTTGCTGGCCCTCACCACATTGCTGGTGCTTTTCGTGTTTCTCACACAGCCCAATACACGCGAAGCCCTTGCAAACTGGACCAGCCTGATTTCAGGCTGATCTTCAAACACCGACCCAAATCACCTAGTTGATCAAGACGACTTCGATATCGAAAATCAGATCCTGCCCTGCCAGAGGATGGTTGGCATCAAGGGTAACGGTCGCGTCGTCCACATCCACAACCGTCACAGGCAGGGCTTGCCCATCAGGCGCCTGCATCTGCAACTGCGTACCGAGGTCCAAAGGGATGTCATCCGGGATACCTTCACGTGGGATCTGCTGCCGCATCGCGGGATTGATCGGCCCGTAGGCGTCGACACAAGCGATCTCAACGCGTTTTTTCTCGCCTGCCGTCAAGCCAGGCATAGCCGTATCCAGTCCCGGAATGATCTGGCCTGACCCGACCACGAACTCCAACGGATCACGTCCTTCGGAACTGTCGAAGACGTTACCGTCCAGCAGTGTCCCTTTGTAGTGGATGCGAACTGTGTCGCCTTGCTTGATCTCGGTCATGGGTGGCCTCCGGCCTTTGGAAAATTGAACGGCACAACTTAGGGTCTGTCACGGCATTGTAAACCCTTCCCCCTTTTGCGCCCTGAACTCTTGTGACACGCTGCGTCTGACCAAGGGAGAAGATTTGATGCCTATCACAACCTGCGTATTCGACGCTTATGGTACGCTGTTCGACGTGGCCGCAGCCGCGCGACAGGCTGCAGCCGAACCCGGATTCGAGAAACTGCAGCAGAAATGGCCTGAACTGGCCAACCACTGGCGGCTAAAGCAATTGCAGTATACGTGGCTGCGCGCAATCACGGGTGCCCATGCCGATTTCTGGGACGTCACACAAGATGGGCTGGATTGGGCGCTTGAGGCCTCGGGGCTGGACGGAGACGCGGCCTTGCGGCAGCGTCTGCTGGACCTGTACTGGCAATTGCAGGCCTACCCAGAAGTTCCCCAGATGCTGGCCGATCTGAAAGCCAGCGGCCTGCAAACCGCGATCCTGTCGAACGGTTCATTGCCGATGTTGGACGGCGCGGTGCAGTCGGCTGGTATTGGCGACGTGCTGGACGACGTACTTTCGGTCGAAAGCGTCGGCGTCTTCAAACCGCATTCCAGTGTCTACGATCTGGTGCAGAAACGCTTTGGCGGCGAACGCGATGACGTTTTATTCGTCAGTTCGAACGGTTGGGATGCGGCAGGCGCCAGCGGGTACGGGTTCGTCACGGCATGGGTAAACAGAGCCAATGAGCCAATAGACCGCTTGCCTTGGAAACCAGCGCATGTACTGTACGACCTCACGACGATCCCTCAACTCGCTGGGCTTTAATGGCTTTTTTCACCACCTCCGATGACAGACGCCTGTTTTATTCGGATACCGGCGCAGGAATCCCGCTGCTCTGTCTTGCCGGTTTAACCCGTTGCAGCCGGGATTTCTCGTTTCTCGCACCGCATGTCACTGATCTGCGAATGATCACATTGGACTACCGGGGCCGTGGCCAATCGGATCACGATCCGGATTTCATGAACTACAACATCTTTCGCGAATCTCATGACGTAATCGAGTTGTTGGATCATTTGGGCGTTGAGCGCGTGGTCGTTCTTGGCACCTCGCGCGGGGGTCTGATCGCCATGGCGATGGCGGCCAGCCACCCCGAGCGTCTTTCGGCTGTGATCCTCAACGACGTAGGCCCGGTGATCGAACCCGTCGGCATCGCCAAGATCATGGACTATGTAGGCAAACAACCCGCCTCAAGCACCTATGATGAGGCCGCGAAGGCGCTACAGCATGGAATGGCGCCGCATTTCCCCGGTGTGTCGCTGGAACGTTGGCGGCAGCAGGCTGAAATACAGTACGAACAGACCGACACGGGGTTGGTCCTGCGCTATGACCCGGCGTTACGGACTGCGCTTCTGGATCAGGCAGCGGCGGGTGCTATGCCCGATATGTGGATGTTCTTTGACGCACTGCGCGACATCCCGACCGGAGTTATTCGTGGTGCGAACTCAGACGTCTTGGGCAAGAACACGCTTGATGAAATGCACAGACGCCATCCCGGTCTTATATCCGCCGACATACCGGATCGCGGCCATGTGCCGTTTCTGGATGAACCGCAGTCTCTGGACCTTATCCGTAAGGTAATTGGCAAACTATGACGACATTGCAGATGATCGAAGCCGCCGCCGGGCGGTTACAGGGCCACATTCGGGAAACGCCTATGCTAACCTCGCCTTTTCTGGATGAGCTGGCCGGGCGGCGTGTCTTGGTCAAGCCTGAATGCTTGCAGCATACCGGCAGTTTCAAATTCCGCGGCGCATGGTCGGCAATTTCCGCGCTCAGCGATGCGGAACGGCAGCGCGGCGTGATTGCGTATTCCTCGGGCAACCACGCGCAGGGGGTCGCCCATGCGGCGGCTTTGCACGGGATATCGTCGGTGATCGTCATGCCCTCGGACGCGCCACGGCTGAAGATCGACAACACCCGTGCGCTGGGTGGTGAGGTTGTCTTGTACGATCGATCAAACGAGAGCCGCGAAGAAATCGGCGAGGCACTGGCGACTGAACGTGGTCTAACCCTGATCCGCCCCTATGATGAGCCTCAGGTGATTGCCGGTCAGGGCACAACCGGGTTGGAGATCGCCAGGCAAGCGGCTGCCATGGGCGTGGAACAGGCCGATGTTCTGGTGTGTTGCGGTGGTGGCGGTCTAACCTCGGGGATCGCGCTGGCACTTGAAGGCCACGCACCCGGACTGCGCACCCGCCCGTGTGAGCCTGAGGGCTTTGATGATGTCAAACGATCCTTGGCCACGGGGCAGATACAAGGCAACACCGCGACTGCGGGCAATATCTGCGACGCGATCCTGACGCCGCAGCCCGGAAAGCTCACCTTTCCGATCATGCACCGCCTGTGCGGGCCGGGTCTGACGATCACCGAGAAAGAAGCGATGCATGCAATGGCATTGGCGTTTCTGCGTTTGAAAATCGTGCTGGAACCCGGAGGCGCTGCATCGCTGGCTTCGGCACTGTTTCGAAAGGATGAAATCGAAGGTGACGCAGTGATTGTCGTGGCGTCAGGGGGCAATGCAGACCCCGAAGTCTTTGGCAAAGCACTGAAATTCTTGACCTGACGCAGGTCAATAGTCCAGTCTCTTTGCTACATCAACGTATGACGATAGGGGATTAAGTCATGCACATCTTGGATACAGGAGAGGTGCGTCTGCACTATCGGGTCGATGGTGATCCGAGCGGCGCACCAATCGTTTTTGCCAACTCGCTGGGTACCGATCTGCGCCTTTGGGATGCGGTGCTGCCTCATCTTCCCGCAGGTTTGCGCATCATCCGTTTTGACAAGCGAGGGCATGGCTTGTCGTCACAACCGCCGGCCCCTTATTCCATGGGTGCACTGGTCCGCGATGCCGAAACCCTGCTGGATCATTTGGAAGTTCGGGATTGTGTCTTTGTCGGCCTTTCCATCGGTGGTTTGATCGCGCAGGGGCTTGCCGTAAAACGTCTGGATCAGGTACGTGCTTTGGTCCTGTCGAACACCGCCGCCAAGATCGGCACGCCTTCGATCTGGCAAGAGCGGATGGATGCGGTCCGCCAAAGTGGGGTCGAGGCGCTGGCCGATGCAACGATGGAGCGGTGGTTTTCCAGATCATTCCGCGCTTCGCCGGATCACCTGCTGTGGCGCAACATGATGGTACGGCAGCCAGTAGACGGCTATCTTGGATGTTGCGCCGCAGTTTCTGGCACCGATTTCTACACGCCCACCAGCGGCCTGCGCCTTCCCACACTGGGAATTGCAGGCAGTGAGGACGGATCGACTCCGCCCGACCTCGTGCGGGAAACGGTCGACCTGATCCCGGGTTCCAAGTTCGAGCTGATGCGCCGGGCCGGTCACTTGCCCTGCGTTGAACAACCGGTGGAATACGCGGCGCTGCTGCGCAGTTTCCTGACCGACATCGGACATATTTGAAGGAGCACGATTGTGGCAGATTTTCTGTTGGTCCATGGATCTTGTCATGGCGCCTGGTGCTGGCGTGATCTGATCCCGGCGTTAACCGCACTTGGACATACTGTTCGCGCCATAGACTTGCCAAGCCACGGCTCGGACCCGACACCGATTGCAGATGTCACGTTGGACAGTTGCCGCAACGCGGTGTTGTCGGCATCTGCGCCGGAGACAATTGTCGTTGGGCATTCCTGGGGTGGTTATCCTGTCAGCGCCGCTGCTGAGGCCGACCCCAAAGCCATGCGCGCGCTGATCTATCTGTGCGCCTATGTCCCGCAAGACGGCCTTTCCATGATCGAGATGCGCCGGAGATCTCCGCGCCAACTCATCACCGACGCGATTGAAAAGTCAACCGACGGTCAATCGTACACTGTCAAACCGGGCGCTGTGCGCGATATCTTCTACCATGACTGTCCGCCCGAAACGGTGCCCTATGCCCTTGCGCGCCTGTGTCCGCAGGCCATCGCGCCGCAAGATACGCCTTTGTCTTTGACCAACAAGTTTACACACGTTCCCAAGGCCTATATCCGCGCGACGGATGACCGTACGATCCCACCGGAATACGAAGAGCAGATGAGCCACATCGCACCCGAAGGATTACGCAGGGCGATCGACAGCGCACATTCCCCGTTTTTCTCGCACCCGCGTCATCTGGCGGAGGTTCTGAATGACTTGGAACAAAGTCTGCCTGCGGCATAACCAAGCGGCGCAAGTGCTTCACAGGTGAACAAGGCGTGATAGGGTCACGGTGAAACTCACGAGCGGTCACCATGCGTTTGCCCTTTCTCTTCATTCTCGGCACGGTCATGATTGATGCCATGGGCATCGGTTTGGTGTTGCCGATCATGCCGGAATTGATTGTTGAGGTTCAGGGCGGCACACTGGCCTATGCGGCAATTTGGGGCGGTGTTCTCAGCACGGCTTTTGCCGCGATGCAGTTTGTGTTCGGGCCAATTCTGGGCAATCTGTCTGATGCTTATGGACGACGCACGATTCTATTGGTTTCGCTGTTTGTCATGTCCCTCGACTATGTGGTGATGGCGCTGGCCGGCAGCATATGGCTGTTACTGATTGGACGGATTGTCGGCGGAATCACGGCCGCCACCCATGCCACCGCGGCCGCCTTCATGGCAGACGTCTCAAAGCCCCATGAAAAGGCCGCGAACTTTGGCCTCTTGGGCGCGGCGTTCGGTGTTGGTTTCGTGCTGGGCCCCGTGATCGGAGGAGGGTTGAGCGAATATGGCACCCGCGCTCCATTCTGGGCGGCTGCCGTATTGTCAGCCCTGTCTTTTCTCCTCGGCTTGATAGTGATGCCGGAAACGGTGACCGACAAAACACGCCGTGCATTCAGCTTGCGACGCGCCAATCCCGTGAACTCTTTGCGCGCAATCGCAGCGCTGCCAGGCATCCGTCCGATGCTGTGGGTTTATTTACTCTATTCGGTTTCTATCTACGTCTATCCTGCAATCTGGGCCTATTTCACGACTGAACGATTCGGCTGGTCACCCCAGATGATCGGCCTGTCGCTGGGCATTTACGGAATTGGCATGGCCGCTGTACAAGGTGGCCTGATTCGCCCGGCAACGCGGTATCTGGGCGAGCGTGTCACAATCATCTACGGAATGATGTTCGAGATCGTCAGCTTTGTGCTACTGGCCTTTCTCACCAACGGGTTCATCGCGCTTATGCTGATCCCCATCACTGCGATCAGCGCTGTCGTCACCCCTGCCCTACAGGCGCTGACGTCCCGGGCGACCCCAGACTCCCAGCAAGGAGAGTTGCAGGGCGTGCTCACCTCGCTACATGCTTTGTCGATGGTAATCTCCCCGCTGGTGATGACGACGGTTTTTGCGCAATTCATAAGACCGGACGCGACATTCTACCTGCCCGGCGCGCCTTTCCTACTTGCCATGTTGCTGATGTGCGCGGGTTTCGCGATGTTTTTGCGCGCGCGCCCTGCCGTGGCGTAACAACGACGCATTGATGACGGTTTCTGTCTTGCGGCCCGCGGTTTCCCGCGCCACCGTGCCGAAAAGGGAGCAAATACCAGCATGCAAAAAATAAAAGCCGCCGTATGTCGGGCATTTAACGAACCTCTGGTTATTGAGGATATTCTGATCGCGCCCCCTGCAACGGGTGAGGTTGAGGTAACTCTGGACGCGGTCGCGATCTGCCATTCCGACATCACCTTCGCCAGCGGCGCTTGGGGTGGCCATCTGCCCGCCGTATACGGGCATGAGGCTGCCGGAGTCATTACGGCAACCGGTGACGCTGTGGGCGACTTCAAGGTTGGGGATGCCGTTGTTGTCACCCTGATCCGTGCGTGCGGGACTTGCCCGTCCTGTGCGGGCGGGCAGCCGACCATATGCGAGACACCGTATGACACCGTGAAAGGCCCATTGCGGACCGCGGACAACGGGCCACTGGATCAGGCGATGGCCTGCGGTGCCTTTGCCGAAAAGGTCGTTGTAAGCCACCGGCAAATCGTCAAAATCCCATCGGACATGCCGAAAGATGTAGCTAGCCTTCTATCGTGCGGGGTCATCACCGGGGTCGGTGCTGCGGTGAATGCCGCCAAGCTTCGTCCGGGTCAGGACGTGGTTGTGATCGGCGCTGGCGGCGTGGGGTTGAACGCCATTCAGGGCGCACGCCTTGCCGGCGCACGGCGGATCGTGGCCGTCGACATGACCGAGGAAAAGCTGGAAATCGCCAAGGAGTTCGGGGCAACGCATGGTGTGTTGGCCAGCACTGAGCACCCCTGGAAAGCCGCCTTCAAGGCGCTGGGTGGGCGCGGTGCAGACGTGGTCCTGATCACTGTTGGTGCGATCCCGGCCTATGATCAAGCGCCACGATATCTGGGGCGGGGCGGCAAGGCGATCATGATCGGCATGCCGCATTCGGGTGATATGTCCACCTATGAGCCGGTCGTTCTGGCGGCGTTGGGCCAGGGGATCGTTGGCTCGAAAATGGGTGATGTGGTGATTCAGCGGGATATCCCGTGGATGATCGACCTCTATGATCAAGGGCGGTTGAAACTGGACGAGTTGATCTCGGGCCGATGGTCGCTGGATCAGATCAATGAGGCGATTGCGGACACCAAAACCGGATCGGCAAAGCGCAACGTGATCCTGTTCAACAGAGACTGACCAGAAGGGGCTTGGGATGAAACTGCAGGACCTCGACGTCATCGTAACCGCTCCGCCCGCGCCGGGTTGGGGCGGGCGGTATTGGATCTTGGTGAAAGTCACAACCGATACCGGTATCACCGGCTGGGGCGAATGCTATGCCTCTTCGGTCGGACCCGAGGCGATGCGCCATGTAATCAGGGATGTCTTTGAACGGCATATGCTGGGCGAAAACCCCGAGAATATCGAACTGATGTTCCGCCGCGCCTATTCCAGCGGTTTTACACAGCGCCCGGACCTGACCGTGATGGGCGCATTTTCGGGGTTGGAAATCGCCTGCTGGGACATTCTTGGCAAAGATCGCAACCGCCCCGTCTATGCTCTGCTGGGCGGTCTGATGAACCAACGAATCCGGGCTTACACCTACCTTTATCCCCTGCCCCAGCATAACCTGACCGATTTCTGGACCTCTCCTGAACAAGCCGGAGAATGCGCGTCAGAGATGGTGCGCCGCGGGTTCACAGCGGTCAAGTTCGATCCTGCCGGCCCATACACGATCCGCGGCGGGCATATGCCCGCGATGTCCGATATCGCGATGTCGGTGGCCTTTTGCAAAGCAATCCGCGAGGCTGTTGGCGACAAGGCCGATCTCCTGTTCGGCACCCATGGTCAGTTCAATACCGCAGGCGCCATTCGGCTGGGGCAGTCGCTGGAGCCCTATTCGCCGCTTTGGTTTGAAGAGCCGACCCCGCCCGACATGATCGAGGACATGGCCCGCGTCGCCCGCAACGTCCGCATCCCGGTCGCGACCGGGGAACGCATGACCACCAAAACCGAATTCGGGGCCGTCCTGCGTGCAGGCGCCGCCGAGATCCTGCAGCCCGCCCTAGGCCGCGCCGGTGGCATTTGGGAGATGAAGAAGGTCGCAGCCATGGCCGAGATATTCAACGCTCAGATGGCACCGCACCTCTATGCTGGACCCATTGAGTGGGCGGCCAATATCCATCTGGCCGCATCGATCCCAAACCTGTTGTTGCTAGAAACTATTGAAACCCCTTTCCACGATCAGCTGATCAAGGGCACGTTGCGCGTCGACCAAGGCTTTGTGACGGCCCCAACCGCACCGGGTCTTGGGATCGAAGTAGACGAAGATTTGGCGCGCGCAAACCCTTACTCGGGCGACGGCCTGCATCTGCAAATGCAGGAAGACCCTTGCGACTATGCCAACGGTAACGCCTTTCAGGGTGGCGCACCCGCGACCGAGGGGTAACAAACACCCCCGTTTCGAAGACAATACGGAAAAAGCCACAGTAAACGCGCAGGACACCAAGAGGATCTGTCATATTCCATTCCACGCCGACGTTTAATTCGTGACGTATCCCGCGATCACCTGCATCAGCTTGAACGCGGTCGCGGCGTCGTTTTCAACCACCGCCAGGAATTCTTCCTCACCGATCCGCAGGCAGGACAGTTCGGATTCGGCAATCATGGTCAGGGCCCGGGGTTCTTTGCGGATCAGTGCCAACTCTCCGACCAATGCCCCCGGCCCGACCTTGGTGATCAGCTGATCGGGGCCTTCCATCTGCGGCAGGTACAGCGCGGCCTCACCCTTGAGCACCACATAGGCACCATCAGTGGGTTGGTCGTCTTTCAGGAACACAACCTCACCCGGTTTCGCGTCAAACCATTGCGCACCAAAAGCCAGAAGGCGAATCTGTCTACGGTCGAGACCTGAAAACAGCGGTGTCCGCTCCAATGCGCGCAGCTTTCGCGCCAAGTCAGCCGAGGCGGCGCTGTCCTCTTCCACGGTCGCATCCCCTTCATCCGAAACCACCCGACCCTGCCGGATTTCGACATAAAGGTCGAATACATCGGGATTCTCGAAGTGATCGTTCAGATAAATTACCGTTGTATCCGGCAGCAATTCCCGCAGGTTTTTGTAAACAGAGACCTGAGTGGCCATGTCAAAACTGGCCAGGGCGTTTTCGAGGATCAGGATATCCGGCTTTTTGATGGTCGCACGAGTAAAGGCTAGAGGCTCGGCAAGAACTGCTGGCAAGTTCTGACCACCGATGGCAACCGGCATATCATAAATCAATTCGACCACGAGCGATCGCGCACTGTTTTTGTCCAGAACATCGACAATCAGCTTGCGCGCGTCATCCGAGCGTCCGCCCCCGATCTGGCTGACCTTGCCGAACAGCGCGTTTTCCATCACCGTCAGTCCGGGTGCAAATTCGTCTTTGTCCAGCGGCACAAAAACATCTTGCAGCCGCTCCAACAGTTTCTCGGAATGGCTGTGTCTTAACTCAAGAATACGATCTTTAAGCTCTTGCGTGAAGGCGGGCCCGATTTGTTCGGCTGAAATCACGAAGGGTACGGCCAGCAGATTGGCCAGCTGCTCGTCATCAAGCCCGGATACACCTTCGTTCCGTGTCCGCTCGACCAGTTCTAACGCGGCCTCATAGGTATGGGCTTGTAGTCCGAGTTTGCGGAACAGCGGGTGGTCGGTGCCATCAATGCCAAAGATCTGGCGCAGCATCTCGATCACGTCGCGGGTCAGGCCGACCAAAGTTTCATCCAGCCCCAACTCGCGCAGTTGTCCAAGAAAAATCGTTTGGCTGGCCAACAGTTCTTGCGTGACCGGAACCCGCGGTGTTGCGAACAACAGGTTTTCCGCGACGGGCAAGGCCGGGTTGTAATTGCTGCGATCGAATATCAGTGCCTGTTGTTCCAGCCCGGCCTTTCGCACTGCCTGCTGAACCAGAGGCCGCACCTCAACCAGTTTGTGCGCCAATTCCGGGTGCTGAGTGGCATCAAAGATTTGCTCGGACCCACGCCGTAAAAGAGCAGCCCCCGACCCCATGCCATCAATCAGGCGTAACCACCAGTCACGCAGCTCCTTTGGGGTGCTCAAACCCGCCAGGGAGGGGTCCAGCCATTCGACGTTGAACGGATCAGAGCTATTGCCCGCGCGTTGAGTCTCGGCAAAGTCGGGATCATCGTTCTCCAGCGTCACGGGCTTTTGCCGTATGGGCATCATGACGTTATCCCCCAAAGTGCCCTGGAACATAACGGGGCGCGACGAGGCATAGCCAATGCGTGCGGCCACCACGGCTTGATGCAGGGTCGAAAGGTTTTCGCCCCCAATCTCAACCCGGCCCGAACTGGGCAGAATTTCCCGCGTCAAAAGTTCGGACAGGGCACGCCTGTCCTCCTCGCTCGGGGCAGCGATGCCGACGGTTTTTCCGCCCGAAAAGCTAAGGTTCAGATCGTCAAGTACCTGATTGCCGTCCATATCCCGGACGGAAACGCCATCCAGAACGATATCTCCCTTCAGACGTGGTCGCGCCTCAGGCTCACCTTCAAACAGCTTTTCGTCGGGCATTCCCGGCGGGGCAAAGCGTTCGATGACCACGTCCCACCGCAAAGACATATCCTGCGTCTGGTTGTAATAGGTCAGCAGCTCTTTCCACGGCGCGCTCAGATCCTTGTACGCTGCCAGCGCCGCCACCAGGGCACCCAGCGAAACAGATCCTTGCAGTACCAGAATGCCGCCAACCAGATAAAACAAGAAAGGCGTCAGTTGCGATATGAAGTTGTTTATGAACTTCATGAAGAATTTCTTCTGGTAGATCTGGAAGCGAATACCAAACAACCGCCCAAGCTGCTCTGAGATCATGGCCCTGCGATAGCGCCAACCGCCATTTGAGCGCAGAGTCGAAGCCCCCGCGGCGTTCTCACCGATCTGTGCCGCCAGGACGCGGACTTCCTGTATACGTTTCTTGTTCAGAAGATTGATCTGGCGCTGCAGTTTGGGAATAAGCCAGGCCTGAAGCGGTATCAGCGCGACGGCGGCCAATCCAAACCAGACGCTTTGCAGAAACAGGAAGGACAGGATCGTAATCATCTGCCCGGCTTGCAGAACCGGCTGGCTGATTGCATCCCCCATCAGCCCGCCCATCGGCTCACTTTCCGCTGTGATCATCGAGACCATTTCGCCTTGGCTGACCCGTTCGAAATATGGCTGGGGGAACCTCAGCGCGCGATTGATCAACTGGTACCGCAGCCGGCGCAGCATCCGTTCGCTCAGCACACCTTTCATGGTGTTTATGCGCATCTTCATCAAGCCGTGGGCAAGCACAGCCGCCAGAAACGCGAAACACAGGATCACAAGAAACGTCGTCTGCGTCAGTTCATAACCCAGAAAATCCACGATCGGACTGGCGGCACCGATTGCGTCGTTGATGATCCGCTTTGGTAATTCCAGTGTCAGATACAGCAGCGGAAAGAGTGTAGCCGTCACGGCCAACAGAATTAGCTGATCGCGCTTTGAATACTTCCAAATAAACTGGAAAATTGAACGTTCTATATAACTTGCCCCTGGTTTGGATCACCGATCCGATCTTGACGACAGCGCCGCAAATCCAACACCCTGAATTTATCGCAACCGCGACATAAGACGCAAATAATTTCCAGTTTGGTCATTTATTTGCCGTTTGTGAACTAGTTCATTTGCGCCGCACCTGTTTAGCGCCTAAACTTTCCAACGGAAGATATCGGGAGGAACAATTTGACTGCCAGCCTGAGTGCAGTGCTATTGATGCTCTGCTTGTTGCAAATCAAGCATATGTTTGCGGATTTCTACCTCCAAACTCCTAAAATGTTGTCAGGCCGTGGCGAGTACTTTCATTGGGGCCGTGCGCAGCATGCTGGTGTGCACGTTATCGGGTCGGTCATCGTTTTCTTTCTGTTCGGCGCGCCGTGGTCGTTTATCCTGATCATTGCAGGGCTGGAATGGATCGTGCATTTCAATATCGACTTTGCCAAGGCCAGCTATTCTGACAAGAAGCAGTTATCCCCAACGCAGGCCGCGTATTGGCGTGCCGCGGGGCTGGATCAATTCATGCATAACCTGACCTATATTGCCATGGTCTGGGCGTGGGTGAAATTTACTACGTAATTGTCTAAGCAACATTCTCATACGCGGCCGGGCAATACGCTGCCAACCATTGCTGATCCAAGGCATCCAGCTTGGCAGCGTCAAAGGTTTCCGCGGCCTCCCAATACCGCCCGGACGGCACAAAATACCCCAAATCTCGTTCCGCCTGAAGTATTCCGACCATCCCGCCAGTCTTTGGCAGATCGCACGCCGCAGGGGTATTCCGATCAACTGATGGAAACAGCAAGCGGCTTTCACCCTTTGACAGCCTGACAACCCGGCAGCCCTGAGCTGCGCCAAAAAGGGCCAGACGCGCTGATTTGGCCTCCAATGACCGCAAGGATATGTCCGCTCGTAACGGGTCCGCTGATCCGGTCCCGTAGAAGTGCGTTTTTCCGGTTTCAGGATAAATCATGTCGCACCCGAAAAACGCCATGACCGAGGGGCGCAACGCTGCCAAAGCCCAGTAGCCGGCGGTAAATGCCATTGTTCCGCCAGCATAGACAAATCCGCCGAAGCTATTCTGTGCCGGAACATATTCCTTTGCCGTCACAACGCGCTGATGTGGTGCCAAGCGGCCCGGCTGATTTTGGGTTGGGAAATCCTCTGGGTGGATCAGCACGTCCCAATCTGGCCGGATGCGCCACGCGTTGTTGATTGCAACGATATGGGTAAAGGGAGCGCGCGCCCAAGATTTCGCCTCGGCCGCACTTGGCGCGCTTCCCAGTATCAGAACTCGGTTCATTGGCTCGGTCATTCTGGGTCCCTTTTTGGTTCCCAGAAAGCTTAGAGCGTTTTCCAGGGGCGGCTAGCCCAGAACCGAAAAACTGCTTTCTTCGTTTATCGGGCGTTTGCGGGAATAGAACCCGACATCAATCATCCGCTTGATATAGGGCAGTTCAAACTGCAACGGTTGCGCATCGTGATCCGCGCCGCCCTCGCAATAGTCGATCAGGGCCGCCATCATCTTGCCCGCAATCGGCGCGTTCTTGTACTGGTTCCCGCTGGTACCGCAGGCCATGTAGAAGCCCGGCAAACTGGATTTATCGTAAATCGGAATCCAGTCGGTCGAGGCGTCATATAGGTCCACCACACCGCGTGTTTTGGAAGGGATCCCAAGGCTGGGGACGCGCTGAGCATAGCGCATCGCCTGCGTCGTCCACTGATCGGTGAAATCGTGATTGTAGTGGACGTCGTCCTCACACCACTGATGCGGGTCACATTCCGGGTCTTCTGAACCGACAAGGATGTGGTTGCCATGTTCGGGGCGGCAATAACAGGCGATATCGCTGTCCGAGACGATGGTTCCGTCATTCTCGAAATCGAACCCCTCGGGCGCGGGCACGTGCACAACCTCTTGCCGAAGCGGGCGTGTTTCGATGGTCATGTCATCCAGAACACCTGCCATCTTGTTTATGATCGCTGATCCCGGCCCGGCCACGTTCACCACAACCTTGGCCCGGATTTCTTCGCCCGAGGCCAGCTTCACGCCAGCCGCGCGGCCTTCGTCGATCAATATTTCAACCACTTCGGCGCCGGTGCGAACTTTGGCCCCGTGCAGCTTTGCTGCGTCCATCAGGTTTTGCGCCGACAGGGCCGGGTCCGTGACATAGCCCGCCTGCGGCCAGAACACGCCGCCCTGCATCTTGCGCCCGTTAGGATGGCCGAATTCCGGATCATCCATACGTTTGGGCGGTGTGAAACTGTCCAGCGAATAAAAAGGTAGACGTTCGGTGATCTTCTCGGGCGACCAGTCCTCGAACGGGCAATCCAGATCGGCACTGTTCTGTTTGTGTTTTTCCAGCATCCCATTGGCGTCGGTTTTCATAACCAGGCAACCCGTCTCGCGGAACTGCGCCAGATTGGCATCTGCGGGCAGCCCAAGATACTCAGCCCAATCCCGCCAATAGTGATAGCCCTCCCACGCAAAGGCGGTGCCGTCGAAGGTTGAATAATGCATACGAATGATCGCGCATGATCCAGCGGTCGAGCCGTGGCCGACCTGGCTGTTGCGGTCAAGCGATAGGGTCTTCCACCCGGCCTTGGCCATTTCGAACGCCACGGCGGCGCCAATGACACCGGTGCCGATGATGATTGCGTCTGGTTGGCTCATTCTGTGTCTCCTTCCCAATAGCGCTTTGAATAGGCGCTGAATTCCTCGACTTCATCGGGCTTTGGCTCAACCCCAGTGAAGACGTATAGATAGTGCGGCACCATCGACAACCGCGTTTCCATCGGCTCGTTCAACTGGGCAAGATCGTAACCGATTTGCATGTAGTAGAGTACACGCGCGCGGGTCTCGGCCTCGACCTCGGAATAGCCGTACCGGGTGAACATCGCGTGCAAAGCTTGAAGACGCCGTGCGTCCGACTGATCCAGCGCACGCCGCACTTTACCCGATTTACGCGCCCAGTCCCGTACGGCAAAATCCAGCGCCGTATCAAAGAGATCAGTGTTCACCACACAACGATGAACATTGCAAACCGCCCCTGTGATCGTATCCGCGGGGGATTCGGCCTGTGCGACAAGCGCAGCGGTGTTGGTCGCCTGCCAGCGCGCCAGCAAGGCATCCAGCAGCTCTTGCCGGGATTTGAAATACCAATAGAAAGAGGACCGCGACACCGCCATCCGCTCGGCCAGGTTCAAAACCTTGATCTGATCCACACCGTCCGAGATCAGCACATCCATCGCCACGTTCAGCCAGTCTTCACGCGTGACCTTGATGTTGCCGACCAACGGCTCGGCTTCGGGGTCGTCCCGGTGCAGGATGGGTTTGGTGCTCATTCAACTCTCCGGCGGCGCGCCGCCTTCGGACGTGCGGCGTGCGATCAAGTCCTGCAAGGCACCCATTCGGTCACTGTCTGTCGGCGGTGCCTTAAACTCATCCAGAATCTGTTTCCAGACAGCCGTTGCACGATGATTGGCGTCAACCGATCCGCGCTCGGTCCAGGTTCCAAAATTGGCATAGTCGTGGACATGCGGCTGGTAGAACTCGGTATTGTACCGTTCCATCGTTTGGCTCGACGCAAAGAAGTGCCCGCTGGGCTCGACCTCTCGCAACGCAGTGTCAAAACCGATCTCGGCCGTGCCAGCCTGTGCCCCGGCGCAAAGCTCGGCGACCATGTTCAGCACCTCGGCGTCACAGATCAGTTTCTCGAAGGACACGGTCAGCCCGCCTTCAAGCCACCCGGCAGAGTGGATTACAACGGATGCCCCGGCCATCAGGCAACCCCACAGGCCAAACTGATTTTCGTTTGCCGCCTGCACATCGTTGACGTTCGACGCCGACCCGGCTGCAGATCGCCAGGGCAAGCCCAAATGCCGTGCCAATTGCCCCGCCGCCAGCGAGGCCTGAAAATGCGAGGGCGTTCCGAAGGCTGGCGCACCCGATTTCATGTCTACGTTGCTGGTGAAGGTTCCATAGCAAACAGGCGCGCCAGGATTGGCCAATTGGGTAAGTGTCAGCGCCGCCAAGGCCTCGGCATGGGACAGGGTGATTGCACCTGCCACGGTAATCGGAGCCATTGCACCCATCAGAGTGAATGGCGTGATGATCGACATCTGACCATGTCGGGCAAAATCGATCAAGCCCTGCGCCATTGGAATGTCCAGCGTCCGCGGACTGTTGGTATTAATGATCGTATAACAATGCGCGTTGCCGCGAAAATCGTCATCCGCCAATCCCCGCGCCGTTGAAAGCATCTCAAAGCAATCCATCACTTGCGGCGTCCCGCGCGAGAAGAAGAACGGGAACTTGTCGGTCAGCTCCATCTGCGCCTGTGTCGTGAAATAGTGGCGCAGATGAGTCGGTACGTCCTGCGGCTCGACCTGAGGCGAGATCATCTGGAAGACGTCGAAGTGATGCGTCAGCTTCAGAAATTCCAGATAATCCTGTCCGGTGGCGGGCCGGCGACCCCGTTCCAGATCGGTGGCGTTCGGGGCCCCTGCACCCGGCTGAAACACAAGGCTGCCCAGTTCCAGCGTAAAGTCGCGATGGCGCGCACCCGCACGGCACAAGATGGACTTGGGGGCTGACGCAACCGCCGCGTCGACAATCTCGCGCCCGATGAAGACCATTTCGCTGTCCTCATCCACACGCGCCCCGCCCGCAGCAAACAACCGACGCGCTTCGGGCAACAATACCTTGACCCCAAGTTCCTGAAGCGTCCGCAGAGCGGTTTCGTGCATGTCCGCGACATGCTCTGCCGGAAAAACCTCCATCTGCGGGAAGGGGTTTTTCAATTGACGGTAATTCACATTGCGGCTGGGCGGAGGTGCTGCGTCAGCGCTACGCCCACGCCGACGCCGACCACGCTCGGACGTTTGTGAGATCACCATCAGCCCCTCATCGCCTTGCCCTGCGGATCGTATGGGGACGCAGCGATGACGCGCGCGGGGCGTTCGACACCGACCACATGCACGGTCAGCTCTGTGCCCGGTTCAGCCTTGTCGCGGTTTACCAACGCCATCGCCAGCGACTTGCCGGTGTAATGCCCATAGCCGCCCGAAGTCACGAAACCTACGCGATCCTCACCCGACCAGATCGGCTCGTACCCGCTGGCATCGGCGTCTAACGCGTCGACTTCCAGTGTCACCTGCACCTGTGCTGGGCCATTGCCGTCGCGCTCGGCCACGGCAGCCTCTTTACCAACAAAATCCTTGTCCCAGTCGATCCAGCGATCCATTGCGGTCATCCCCGGCGTGTAAAGCTGGGTAAATTCCGCCGACCAGATGCCGAAACTCTTCTCTAACCGGGTTGAGAGCATCGCGTTGAAACCGCATTCTCGGATGCCTTGATCAGCCCCCGCTTCAAGCAGCATTCGGCGCAGTTTGATATGGTCGCCATAGCGGCAGTTGATCTCATAGCCCTTTTCACCCGTCACCGACATGCGTGCAACACGGGCGCGGACCAGCCCGATATCGAACTCTCCGCACCCCATGAATTTAAGGCCCGAGATGTCCTGTTCAGCCAGTTTCTCAACCACGGCCTGCGACTTCGGTCCAACAACAGCAAAGCCGCAATATTCCTCACCCAGATCGCGGACGTTAACGCCCTTGATCATGTGATCGTCGAACCAACGCATATGCCAGGCGCGCAAGTAGTAGCTGCCCATGATCCACCACGTGCCATCGCCCCAGTTGAGCACAGTCAGATCACCCTTAAGACGCCCGTTCTCGCCCAGCATCGGGGCCAGCTTGGCCCGCCCCGGCGCGGGCAGTTTTGAGGCCATCACTTTATCCAACCAAGCCTCGGCATTCGGGCCTGAAACCTCGAACCGCGAAAAGCCTGTGATATCCATCAGGCCCACGCCTTCGCGGATCACCTTGCATTCCTCGGCCACAATATCATGCGCGTTCGACCGCTTGAGAGTCGGCGTTTCCTCAAACCCTTTCGGCGCGAAATAAAGCGGCACTTCCAGATCCCAGCTTACGCCCCATTTGCAGCCTGCCTCGGTCATCGCGTCATGGGCCGGGGCCATTTTAAGCGGACGTCCGGCGGGCAGTTGTTCATTCGGGTAGGTCATCACGAAACGGCGGGAATAGAACTGACCGGTTGTTTCGCGAATGTAGCGTTTGTTCTGCGCGAAATCGCCATAGCGCGCCACATCCATTGGCCATGCGTCTGCCTCGGGCTCACCGTGGATCATCCATTCGGCCAGAGTCTTGCCAACACCGCCGCCCTGCAGGAACCCGGCCATTACCGCACAGGCCGACCAGTATCCGCGTTTGCCGGGCACCGGACCGACCAGCGGGTTGCCGTCAGGCGAGAAGGTAAACGCACCGTTCACCCATGTCTTGATGCCAACATTCTGAATCGACGGATAGCGTTCAAAGCCAAGCGTCAGTTCGTTCTCGATGCGGTCGAGCTGTTCCTGAAACAGCTCCTCACCATAGTTCCACGGGGCACCGTCCATGGCCCAGTGTTCGTGGTCGACCTCATAGATTCCGACCAGAACCCCCTTCTGGTCCTGCCGCATATAGGTGAAGCCTTCGAGGTCAACGGTCATCGGCATCTCAAACTCTGCCTCGGCCACCTCGGGCACCGTATCCGTGATCAGATAATGGTGCTTAAGCGGAGAGACCGGCAGCTCCACGCCGGCCATACGGCCAACCTGCTTGGCCCAAAGACCCGCCGCATTGACGACGTGTTCACAGGTGATTGTGCCTTTGTCGGTCACCACTTGCCAACCATCCGCGGTCTGCGTCAGACTTTCGACCTTGGTTTCCTCGTAATACTCAGCGCCCCGTTTCTTGGCCGCCGTGGCATAGGCCTGCACGGTACCAGTTGTGTCAATGTATCCTTCACGATCCGCCCACATGGCACCTAGTACACCATCGGTGGACATGATCGGGCAGCGTTTCTGCGCCTCTTCCGGGGAAAGCAGCTCGCAATCATCAATGCCGATGGATTGGAAGATGCGGTAATTGGCCTGCAACCATTCCCACCGTTCTGGCGTACCCGCAAGGGTCAGGCCGCCAGTCATATGCAGGCCGATATTCTGGCCGGATTCCTTTTCAATCTCGCTGAGCAGGTCAATGGTATAGGCTTGCAAAGACGCCATGTTCGGATCGGCGTTCAACGCATGGATACCTCCGGCGGCGTGCCAGGAGGAGCCGGACGCCAGACGCCGACGTTCCAGCATCACAACATCCGACCAGCCGAACTTGGCCAGATGATACAGAACCGAGGCGCCAACAACGCCGCCCCCAATGACCACAACGCGATACTGAGATTTCATCCTGCCCTCTCCTGCGTGACTCGGGAAGGACGCTAGACACACTGTTCACTTCTGTCTAGACATTAATGTACAGTCCGGACCGCGCGTAATGTTTCCGTGAACGCAGCGTGTCTAGAGTTGGGTGCTGGCCCGTGCGCTGACCTTCTCGAACCACGCAAGCGAGGCATTGTTTTCCTGCGGAATCCGCTTTTTTATCACGCGTGCGAAGTCGACAAAGACAAAGGCTGTGATATCGGCCAGCGTGAATTCAGACCCTGCCAAGAAGGCGCTTTGCGACAGCCGCGCCTCCAGCAAGTCAAAGAACTGGTCAACCCGCGCTGTTCCGCGCTGCGCCAGTTCGGGGATTTGCGCGTGATTTACAGGTCCGGGAAGCGCCCGGTTGGCAAAGGCAGGGTGCGTGTTGCGCAAGGTCTCGGCTATTGGCAGGCCGCCCTGTTGCTCAACAATACTGTTCCACATCAGCACCATCCCCTTTTCATCCGGGGTGCGCCCCATCAAGGGCGGTTCGGGAAAGCGCGCCTCAAGATAGGCCGCGATACCTAGGTTTTCCGTCAGCACGGTGCCGTCATCCGTGACCAGCACGGGCAGGGTTGCATTCGGATTGACCGCCTTAAACGCGTCGCTGAGTTGTTCACCCTTGGCGATCGAGATTTCGCGGGTTTCAATCTTCAACTCTTTTTCCGCGATGAACATGCGCGCACGACGCGGGTTAGGGGCGGTTGAGCAATCGTAGAACAGCATGGGGCGCTCTTTCAGGTCAGCGGCGGTAGACAAAACAACGACCCTGAACCGCACCGGGCGGCAGGGGCAATTCGGTCAGGCCATCGAAATACATCCGATCACTGGACACCATCATACCCCCCGTCGCCAATAAGGGCTCAACAAGGGGTGAGATGAACCTGGCGAAGGCATCATTCTTTTCCCTGTTATGGCCACCAAGATCCGCGTGAATCAGGCTTGCAGTGTCTCCAAAGCGCGCCAAGGCGGCGGGCAACGTCTCGCGCACATCGCCAAGAATCACCCGATCCTCGGGTGGAGTCGATTCTGGATGCGATGCCACCGCGCGTTCAAACACATAGACCGGGCGCTTGTTAATATACTGCAGCATATGGTGGTACGTACGCCCATTGCCCAATCCCAATTCAAACACCGGGCCAGCCATACCGCGCGTTTCAGCGATGGCAAAATCCAGACAGGCGCGCTGAGACACCATTCGATCAATGAATAGATCCAGGCGGCTTTGGTCGTTGGGCACGGGAAATCTCTCCTTGATATCAATCGACTTGCCAGATGGGGTCGACGACGCATGTGATGGCAAATCTTCAAGTATTTGTGTAGTCAAATTGGTATCGTTTTCACGATTCCGCGACAATTCGGGTGAAGAACGGGTTTGACTAGCGTGCATCAACCGCGCGAAACTGACGGAAAAAACACAGGGAGTTGATCAAGCCGATGCCGACATACGGCCGAACGGGTGGAATACCCGCATGACAGCGTTGTTGTCTGTACGTGATTTAAGCATCGGTTTTGGTGCGGGTGAATCCGTTGTCAAAGGCGTGAGCTTCGATGTGGCGGCGGGTCAAACGCTGGCGCTGGTCGGAGAGTCCGGGTCGGGCAAGACCATATCATGCCGCGCGGCCCTTCGGATTTTGCCACGTACGGCGCAAATTCGCAGCGGTACGATCACGTTGAACGATTCAAACGGTTCGGTCGATCTGACAAGGATCAGCGAACGCCAGATGCGGGATATCCGCGGAAACAGGGTCTCAATGATCTTTCAGGAGCCGATGCGGTCCCTGTCCCCGCTGCACAAGATCGGCAATCAGGTCAGCGAAGTTCTTTGGTTGCACCGTGGCGCATCCGAAGCGCAAGCCCGCAAAGAGGTTCTGACTCAGTTCGAACGCGTGGGCTTCCCCGATCCGCAACGCGCTTATGACTCCTACCCGTTCGAATTGTCCGGCGGTATGCGGCAGCGCGCCATGATCGCGATGGCGATGGTCGCGCGGCCGGAACTGCTGATCGCGGATGAGCCGACGACCGCGCTGGACGTGACAACGCAGGCGCAGGTGCTGGGCCTGATCAAAGAGCTACAGCGCGAAACCGGTATGGCTCTGATCCTCGTGACCCATGATCTAGGCGTCGTCGCCAACATGGCCGAACAGGTGGTTGTCATGCACAAGGGGCGCGTCATGGAGTCGGGTGCCGCGGCCCCGATCCTTACCTCACCAGCCCACCCTTACACCCAACAACTGTTCAACGCGGCACCCTGTATTCCCGATGAGAACGCGGTTGGCATCCCCATGTCCGACGAGGACCTGATTCTGGAAATGAAAGGTGTCTCCAAAACCTACACCATGCGCTCCAGCAGAGGCTGGCAGGGTGAGAGGTTGATCCATGCCTGCCGGGGTGTCGACCTGAAACTTGCCCGCGGCAAGACGCTTGCCATCGTGGGTGAAAGCGGATCTGGCAAGACAACGGCGGCCCGCATAGCACTTGGCGCCGAACTGCCCGATCCCGGAGGAGAGGTTCTGTTTCGGACCTCAGCAACCGAAGATCCGATCACGGTACACCACATGACGCGCGCCCAGCGCACCGCCTTTCAACGTAAAGCTCAGATGGTTTTCCAAGACCCCTACAGCTCTCTCAGCCCGCGCATGCGCATTCAGGACGCCATGACCGAGCCGTTAGAGATTCACAATATCGGAACCGCGTCAGAACAGCGGGACAAAGCCGCCGATATGCTGAAGCGGGTTGGTCTGAACGCAGACATGCTGAAACGCTATCCACATGCGTTCTCCGGCGGTCAGCGGCAGCGTCTTTCCATCGCGCGCGCAATGATGCTGGACCCGCAGCTTATTGTCTGCGACGAGCCGACCTCGGCCCTTGACGTATCCGTTCAGGAACAAATCCTGACGCTTCTGGAAAACCTGCAGGATAGTCTGAACCTGTCCTATCTGTTCATTTCTCACGACCTCGCCGTCGTGGCCCGCATCGCTGATGAGGTCGCCGTGATGCGCCGGGGACTGGTCGTTGAGCAAGCCCCGCCCGAGACGCTTTTCTACAACCCCCGCCATCCATACACCAAGGCGCTGATTGCAGCCCAACCGGAACCTGACATCAACCGACCCATCAACCTGAAACTGGTTGCGTTGGGCGCAGGTTCACCAGACAGTTGGGATGACGCCTTCCGATTAACCGACTCCGTGATACCTTCACTTGTAGAGATGGAGCCCGGCCATAAGGTAAGATGCCATGTTTAAGACCACTCGCCCCCTTTTTCTGGCTGCCGCACTGGCCGTTGCGGGGATGCTGCCCGCCACGGCAGACACCCCCACCCCGATAGAAGGGCAATTCTGGTCCTCTGAAGTGAAGGCTGGACATTTGCCGCCGGTCCAGGAACGACTGCCCGCAGAACCGCTGGTTGTTGATCTGGCTGCGAAGGGTCGGGAATTCGGCACGCCGGGCGGCACTTTGCGAACGATGGTGACCCGGTCAAAGGACATCCGTCAGATGGTCGTGTACGGCTATGCCCGTCTCGTTGGATTTAACGAGAAGTACGAGCTTGTGCCCGATCTGCTGGAATCTTTCGAAAACGAGGACAACCGCAAGTTCACCCTGAATCTGCGCGAAGGACACAAGTGGTCGGACGGATCGCCCTTCACCTCGGAAGACTTTCGCTACTGGTGGGAAGATGTTGCCAATAACGAACTTCTCAGCCCCTCTGGTCCGCCGGATTTTCTTATTGTCGAAGGCAAACCTCCGACCGTTTCCTTTCCCGACGCCACTACCGTAGTTTTCGAGTGGGATGATCCCAATCCGAAATTTCTTCAATCTCTGGCACAGGCACGGCCGCCATTCATCTACCGCCCTGCCGAGTTTCTGAGGCAATACCACGAAAAATACGCTGACGCCGAGGAACTGGCCTTTCTGGTCGACGATGCGCGCGTCAAAAGCTGGGCGGCGCTGCACAACAAACTGGACAACCTGTACAAGTTCGACAACCACGAACTGCCCACGCTTCAACCTTGGCTGAACGCAAGCTCGGGCAAGAAAATACGGCATAACTTTGTCCGCAACCCGTACTACCATCGTATCGACAGCAATGGGGTGCAACTGCCCTATATCGACGTGGTCGAAATGGAGATCGTCGCTCCGGGTCTCGTTGCGGCGAAAGCAAACGCAGGCGAAACTGATCTCCAGGGGCGTGGGCTGTCCTTCCGCGATGCGTCGATCCTGAAAAAAGGTGAAAAGGTTGGAAACTACAAAACGCTGCTGTGGAAAACCGGCGTCGCCTCGCAAATTGCGATTTATCCAAACCTGAACTTTGCAGATGAGGCGTGGCGCGAGGTTTTGCGCGACGTGCGTGTACGCCGCGCCCTGTCGCTGGCCATTGACCGCAACACGATCAATCAGGCGCTGTATTTCAAGCTGGCGCAACCTGGCGCCATGTCGGTGCTGCCTGCTTCTCCGTTCTACTCTGAAAAGAATGCCGAAGCTTGGGCGCAATACGATATCGAACAGGCCAACGCCCTGCTTGATGAGGCCGGCTTGGCCGAGCGTGACAAAAGCGGGATCCGCTTGCTTCCCGATGGACGCCCGATGGAACTGATCATCGAAACCGCGGGTGAACGGCAAGAGGTTGAGAACGCCCTGCAAATCGTTACCGACACGTGGCGCGAGATTGGCGTTGATCTGGTGATGCGCCCGCTGGATCGGGATATCCTGCGCAATCGCGTTTTTGCGGGCAACACCATGGCCTCGGTTTGGTACGGCTGGGATGATGGAATTCCGCAGACCCACACCTCACCCGCCTATCTGGCACCGACAGATCAGGTCTTTCTGGCCTGGCCGAAATGGGGCCAGTATCACCAGACAGGCGGGGATGTCGGCGAAGCGCCCGACATGCCCGAGGCCGAGCGTTTGATGAAATTGGCCCATGACTGGGAAATTGCCACAACGAATGAAGAGCGTGAGGCCGTCTGGACCGAAATGCTCAACATTCACGCCGATCAGGTTTACGCGATCGGCATATTGAACGGCGCGCCTCAGCCAATCGTGGTGTCCAACCGTCTGCGCAACGTACCCGAACAAGCCATGTGGGCGTGGGAACCCGGAGCGCATTTCGGCGTTCATCGACCAGACGAATTTTTCTTCGCTGACTGATCAGGAGCAGCTAAATGGTTATGCTGCGTTATGCAGTCTATCGCTTTTTCACGATGCTGCTGACGCTGGTAGTAGTGTCGGTGCTGATCTTCGTGATCATCAACCTGCCGCCCGGCGACTATCTCAGCAACCAGATCGCTGAACTTCAGGCCTCGGGTCAATCTGCCGGCGTACAAAAGGCTGAATTCCTGCGTAAGGAATACGCGCTGGACCGGCCTATTTGGGAACAATACCTGATCTGGATGGGGTTCTGGCCCGGCCCGCACGGGTTTGATGGTCTGTTGCAAGGCAACTATGGCTGGTCTTTTGAATTCGATCGCCCCGTGGCCGAGATCGTTGGCGATACGCTTTGGCTGACCGTTGTGGTCAATCTGGCAGCGATCCTTTTTGTCTATGCGGTTGCACTGCCCCTAGGTGTTATCGCTGCGGCGCGGTCGCGGACGTGGATTGACTATACTTCGGCTTTTGTCGGCTATCTTGGTCTGGCCACACCAAACTTCTTGCTGGCACTGATCCTGTTCTATTACGGCCACCAGTATTTCAACCTTCCCATTGGCGGCCTGATGGACCCCGCTTTCGAAGGCCAGCCGATGAGCTGGGATAAGCTGAAATCCATCCTGGTCCACCTGATCGTCCCAACCTTTGTGATCGGTACATCGGGCGCATCGGCCATGATGCAGCGCCTGCGCGCCAATATGCTGGACGAACTGGGTAAGCCCTATGTAGAAACCGCAATTGCCAAAGGTATGTCACCCTCGCGGATGTTGACGAAATACCCGCTGCGCGTGGCCTTTAATCCGTTCGTTGCCGATATCGGCAATCTGCTGCCGTCGATGGTATCCGGCTCGGTTCTTGTGTCGGTCGTCCTGGGCCTGCAAACCATCGGCCCGACCCTGCTGACGGCGCTGAAAACGCAAGATCAGTTCCTGTCTGCGTTCATTCTTATGTTCGTGGCGCTGCTGACTCTGATCGGTACCATGATCTCTGACATCCTGCTGGTCATGCTCGACCCGCGCATCCGATACGAGGGGCGAGACGCATGACCCAACGTCCAGATGGTCGCTTTGTCGACGACGCCCCATTCGACCCGGATGCTGCCCTGCAACAGCTTGAACGCGCCGATCTGGACGCGCCGAACTGGGTACTCGTCTGGCGAAAGTTCAGAACCCATAAACTGGGTCTGATCTCGGGCATCTTCCTGCTGCTTTGCTATCTTATGCTGCCGTTTGCCGGCTTCATCGCGCCCTACGGGCCGAATGAACGCAACGGTGAGCACCTCTATGCTCCACCGCAAAGCGTCAATTGGTTCTACGAGGGTAAGTTCATCGGGCCTCACGTTTTCCCCATCGTGGCCGAGGCGGATTTGGAGACCTTCCAATGGAAGTTCGTCCCCGACCTTGAAGACCCGCGTCCGATCAAATTCTTCTGTGAGGGGGCCGAATACAAACTGGCTGGGCTGATTAGATCGGACACCCATCTTTTCTGTCCTCCGGAAGGCGCAACACTGTTCCTCTGGGGTTCTGACCGTCTGGGTCGCGACATTTTCAGCCGCATCCTCTACGGGGCGCAACTGTCATTAACCGTTGGTCTGATCGGTATCTCGGTGTCTTTCTTTCTGGGCATCATATTCGGCTCAATGGCGGGATATTTCGGTGGCAAGATCGATTGGGTCATCAACCGCGTGATCGAGATTCTCCGCTCGTTGCCGGAATTGCCACTTTGGCTGGCCCTGTCCGCTGCGGTGCCTTCGAACTGGAGCCCCGTCGCAGTGTTCTTCATTATCTCGATCATCCTCGGCATTCTCGACTGGCCCGGCCTAGCCCGCTCTGTCCGCGCCAAATTCCTGTCCCTACGCGAGGAGGAATATGTGCGCGCGGCCGAGATGATGGGCGCAAGCTCGGGGCGCGTCATTCGCAAGCACCTGCTGCCGAACTTCATGTCGCATCTCATCGCGTCCGCCACCCTGTCCATTCCAGCAATGATTCTTGGAGAAACGGCGCTCAGCTTTCTTGGCCTTGGCCTCAGGGCGCCCGCCGTCAGTTGGGGCGTAATGTTGAACGACGCACAGAACCTCGCTTCGATCGAGATATATCCGTGGACGGCAATCCCAATGCTGCCGATCATAGTCATCGTATTGGCCTTCAATTTCCTCGGCGACGGTCTGCGCGACAGTTTGGACCCATATCAACAATGACCTTGATGTCCGCCCTTCCCGCATCAGACAGCTACAAGTCGATTGGCAAGGGCGCACGACCCAGCGTTTTTGCTGTAAGTGAGCTGGCAACCGCCAGCTTCGCCGCCGTAGGACAGGAATTGGCGCGTCTTGTCAGCGCGTTGAACCTTGCGCCCAAGGCACCTGAGGTTTCTGTCGATCACCGATTGGCCTCACTGTGGTATGGGTTTTCTTTCAAGCCAGACGGGTGGGAGATGCCAAGCCTTTGGGATGCTGTAGCCGGAGATTATCAGGCGTCCGACGGCTGGATCAGGCTGCATACCAATCTGCCGCGCCACAAGGCCGCCGCTCTGAAAGTGCTTGGTGTTCCGGGCAATCGCGATGCTGTGTCCCAAGCTTTGAAAGAGTGGTCTGTCGCGGACCTGGAAACCGCGATCGTGGCCGAGGGCGGGGTGGCTGCAGCCATGCGCAGCCGTGCGGAGTGGCTTGAGCATCCGCAGGGTCGGGCAGTCTCCCGCGACCCGCTGATTGGCTGGCACAGCCCCCGTCGTATCGTTGCACGAGACCGGCCGGAAGCCACCGCCCAACGACCACTGTCAGGCTTGCGGGTTCTGGACCTCACCCGCGTTCTGGCGGGGCCGGTCTCGACCCGAACGCTTGCTGGTTTCGGGGCCGAAGTTCTGCGCGTTGATCCCCCCGGATGGGATGAACCCGGCGTGATCCCGGATATCTCATTGGGCAAACACTGTGCGTATTTAGACCTGAAATCCCCTGTCGGCATGAAAAAGCTGGAACACTTGTTGTCACAGGCGGATGTATTCGTACACGGCTACCGGCCCGGCGCTTTGGATGCGCTTGGTCTGCCAAAGACCAAGCGGGATGATCTGGCGCCCAACCGGATTGAAGTCACGCTGAACGCCTACGGCTGGCAGGGGCCGTGGTCGTCCAGACGCGGCTTTGACAGTCTTGTGCAGATGAGCGCAGGCATCGCTGATTCTGGCCGCGCCTGGGCCAAGGCAGATAAACCAACACCGCTGCCGGTTCAGGCGTTGGACCACGCGACAGGCTACCTTATGGCCGCTGCGGTCCTGTCTGCGCTGGCTGAGGCCGCCTCTGGCAACTCCATAATGCTCGCACAATTGTCTCTGGCCCGGACCGCAGATCTATTGGCCGCCCTGGCGAAATCCGACACCTCAGAAGAGATCACGGACGCGACGCCCGCAGACTATGATACAAAGCCCGAAGCGTCGGGTTGGGGGGCTGGCCATCGCCTGAAATCGGCTCTGACCGTTGGGGCCGCCAATATGCGTTGGGCCCTGCCCGCCGAAAACCTAGGCACATCTCAACCCGTCTGGTCATCGCTTTCCGGCTAGCGCAACCGCCGCGCGGTACGCGCGGCCTGACCCAACGCTTTGCGGGGCGTCTCGGCAGAGACGCACACCAAACGGGCGGGAGAGCCCCGCTAGCGGTCGTCCCCTCCGGGTCCGATATCGTCTAGGTAATCCTCATCAATGGCTGCCTGCACTGCGCCCGTGACCGCTTCGCGTTGTTTGGGCGTCAGATCCTCCGGCTCTTTGCCTTCAGCGAGCCGAACGGTGACTTCGCGGTGAGCAAAATTGATACCTTCCCGGGCAAAAAGCTCGCGGATTTCCTGATAGACTTTCTTGCGCACCAGCCACTGATCCCCCGGCTTGGTCATGAATTTGACCCGAATGATCATCGCTGAATCCTGCATCTCGATCACGCCTTGCGACTTCAACGGCTGGATAAAATTCTCACCGATCACCGGGTCGCTCAGCAACTCCTGACCCAGTTTCTTGATCAGCTTCCGCACCTTTTCGACATCGGTGTCATAAGTCACCCGCAGCGGCAGCTTCATGATCACCCAATCGCGGGAATAGTTGGTCAGCACCTTGATCTCACCAAAAGGTATTGTGTTCAGCGCGCCGAGATGATGCCGCAGTTGGAACGACCGGACCGAGATCTTTTCAACCGTTCCCTTAACATCGCCAATGTCGATATATTCCCCTTTGCGGAACGCATCATCCAGCAGGAAGAACGCCCCCGAAAAAATGTCCCGCACCAGCGTTTGCGAACCGAACCCCACTGCCAGTCCGACCACACCGGCACCTGCGAAAAGCGGGCTTACATTAATGCCCAACTCCATCAGAACAATCAGAACAATGGTGACGACAACCACGGCCAGGATCGCCCCGCGGAACAACGGCAGCAGCGTCGCCAAACGGCTTTGCCCGCCCTCACCGCCCTCATCACCCAATTCAGCCTCTTCACTGCCGTCATCAATCTCTTCCGCGATTTTCGAGTCGATCCAGATGCGGAAGAAGTGGAACAGGATATAGCCGATGAACAAGATCGTCATCACGTCCAAAGCCCGGTCAATCGGCAGGTCTTCAGTCCAGTCGATTCCGGGATTCCAGATCACGACCAACGCATAGAGGCCGACAACGAAGGCCAGTATTCCCGCCACACGGCGGGCGAGGTCCTCATATGTCAGGATCGATTGTTGCTGCCTGTCTGGCTTTGGTTTCTCGACGGGTTCATCGATATCCTCGGCCGCGTCCGCGTTCATTCCGTCCATCTTGCGGTTGCGATCAAAATACCGCTCGAGCAGGTAGTTCATCGCCCCGTATGCAACGACCACGGACATGAAGATCGCATAGCTGCTGGCGACGATCGGCAGCGAGTGCTCATGCTCCAGAACCAGATCAACCGCCAGTTTGAACCAACTGAAAACAATATAGACGATCACGACCGGCGCCCACGCGAATGAGACAAAGCGTAACAACCACGAAACCCGATCCGGTGACCGACCCCCCCTAATGGCATTGGAAATCGCCCGCGCGTTGAACAGGATCATCAAAACGTTGCCCAGCGCGCCGACCATGGTCAGGCTGCCATAGACCATCGCGTAGATGTTGTAGTTCAATCCAAAGTCAGCAACCCAGGTCGAAAACAGCACAACCGAGATATCATAGGTCGCAATCACCGACGCCCATATATACAGGCGCTTCGCGTCGCGATCCGAAAACGGCGGCAGCCGGTACTGGCTGAGATAGGGCGACAACACCATGCGCCACAGGTCGGACACGGTGCGCGACAGGAAAAACGCGGTGAAGATCGCCGTGACCGTGAACTGGATCGAGATGTCTTCGGCCTCACCAAAGATCAAGTACCCCACGATCAGCGCCATCACCATCGCAAAGACAGTGGCACCTATGCCCATGAAGAACCGGAACACCAGGAAGGGCATTTTTTCGCGATAGCCTTTCGGGTCTTCCTTGGTGCGCGCCACTACGAACCGGCGTGCGATGCGCTTGCCGTAGATTTCGGCAGACAACCAGCGCCCCAGCAGCAGGAACAGAATGTTCCAGAACAGGACTTCAAGATATGTCTGAATCCGGCCATCCGGGCTGGTTTGGCGCAAAATATACTGCACTTCGAAAATTGAATAAGGCAAAGCCTGCAAGCGCGCATGCATGGATGCGCGAAAATCCGACAACCTCTCCTGCGCTTTCATCAGCTGCGACCCGCCCCCCATCGGGTCGAGTGTGTCGGACTCAAGAGCCTCGTCTTGAGTACCCGAAGATACGACCTGCCCGGTGCTGTCTATAACAATCACGCTGGCGCCAGATTCGGTCGCGGCTCGGATCGCGGCGGCCAGATCGCTATCCGTGTTCGCATCTGACTCAGTGGCAGACCCCGACCCATATCCCGGGATCAAGGATGTCTGTGCCGCTGCTGTGGTAACGAAGGCGGCTGCGAAAGCCCAAACAAGAATGGCTATAACAGCGCTGAGATTAAGTTTCATTAAGCAGCCTATCCAATTCTCGTATTGCTAAAAGACTACAGAAGCACCTGAGCGTATTCAAATATTCAGCCTTTTTCTTCTCGTGATCGTGTCATTTCGTGTTCCTGCTGCACTGCGAACAACAAGAGTGTTTTCAACCTAGGAAAAACTGAATATGACCGGCCCTGCAATTGCGTGGAACAGCAAGTCCGATATCAGGCTGATGGGGGTGATTTCCCCTGACCTAGCCGCGTATCGAATGTTGCTATTCCGCCATGGTTGACGAATTTGCCCTGTCTTGGAAACCCCTTTGGCAAGCGGCGTCAAAAAATATACGGTAACGGGGGCAAACGCGCGGAGTTGAACCCAAAAACACGATAGGCGAAAGCATGAGCCTGGGAATACAAGATAAAACGACCGGCCGGGCGCCGCGCATTCTGCTCTATAGCCACGATACGTTCGGGCTGGGCCATCTGCGTCGGTCGCGCGCCCTTGCAGCGGCTATCACGCAAGCCAACCCGGACGCATCCGCCCTGATCCTGACAGGATCGCCGGTGGCGGGGCGATTCACCTTTCCGCGCCGGGTTGATCACGTACGACTGCCGGGTGTCACCAAACGCGCCGATGGCTCTTACGCGGCGCGGACGATCGGAATGGGCATAGAAGAAGTGACCGAGCTGCGTGCGGGCCTTATCCAGACTTCTGTTGAGCAATTCGATCCCGATATGCTGATCGTTGACAAGGAACCCACCGGATTTCGCGGTGAGCTTCTGCCGACGCTGGAAACTCTTCTGCAGTCGCAGCGCACCAAACTGGTTCTTGGGCTACGCGATGTGCTTGATGAACCCGAAGTGCTGGCCGCTGAATGGGAGAGGAAAGAAGCCGTCACCGCGACAGAGCGGTTCTACCATGAAATCTGGATATACGGGCTGCGCTCGATCTATGACCCAACCCAAGGCCTGCCTCTGAGCAGAGCAGCGCAGTCGCGCATTCACTGGACCGGGTACTTACGACGAGACCTCACCCCTGTGGGTGAGCCGCCCGAGAAACCTTATATTCTGATCACTCCGGGTGGCGGCGGCGATGGCAAGGCGATGGTGAACCTTGTTTTGTCAGCCTATGAAAAAGACCCTACCCTGTCACCGCGTGCCGTACTGGTTTACGGCCCCTTCCTGTCTGGGGAACTGCGGGAGGAGTTTGAGACCCGCGTTGCAGCGCTTAACGGTCGGGTAACCGCCGTTGGGTTCGAATCCCAGATCGAAACCCTTTTTGCCGGTGCCTCGGGTGTTGTCTGCATGGGCGGCTACAACACCTTTTGCGAGGTACTCTCGTTCGATAAACGCGCCGTCATCGTGCCACGCTCGACTCCCCGGCTAGAGCAATGGATCCGAGCGTCGCGCGCCGAAAGTCTGGGGCTTGTCCGCATGCTGGACGAAAATCGGGACGGCTTGACGCCAGACGCGATGATACAGGCAATTCGCAACCTGCCCGAACAACCGCTTCCATCGCAGGCTATTCAGGACGGGCTACTGGACGGGTTGGACTATGTCGTTGATCGCGTAGACGCGCTGTTGGGCGAGGAACAGAAACGGGCCACCGGATGACCTCAACACAGCCGAAACTGGCGGTGCTGGTCAAAGGATGGCCGCGCCTGTCCGAGACGTTCATAGCCCAGGAACTTGTCGCCCTGCAGGATGCCGGGCACAGCTTTGATATCTGGTCCTTGCGTCACCCAACTGACGTCAAGCGCCATCCGTTGCACGATCGGTTCCAGGGTCAGGTGCATTACTTGCCTGAATATCTGTACGATGAGCCGCAGCGCGTCTGGGCCGCACGGGAAAAGGCGAAAACTCTGCCCGGCTACGCCGAGGCCTACCAGATTTGGCGTGCGGACTTGCGGCGCGATCCCACCCATAACCGCATCCGCAGGTTCGGGCAGGCCTGTGTTCTGGCCGCCGAATTGCCCGAAGCGACAAAAGTGATGTATGCGCATTTCCTGCACACTCCATCCTCGGTCGCCCGTTATGCTGCGATCATGCGTGGCCTGCCATGGAGCTTTTCAGCCCATGCAAAGGACATCTGGACCTCGCCCGAGTGGGAAAAACGGGAAAAATTGCAAGAAGTGACACATGGTGCGGCCTTTGGCGCGACCTGCACGTCCATCGGGGCCGAACATTTGCGTGGCCTTGCTGATGATCCGTCGCGGGTTGACCTGATCTATCACGGACTGGACCTTTGTCGCTTTCCCGACCCCCCAAACCGTAAGCCGCGCGCCCCGAGCGGGCCGTTTCACATGCTGTCCGTCGGCCGATTGGTCGAGAAAAAGGGCTTTGATCGCCTGATCGACGCTTTTGCGCTGTTGCCTGAAACACTCGACTGGCGCTGGACGCATATCGGAGGCGGAACGTTGAGCGGCGCGCTCCAAAGCCGGGCCGCGGCCGCTGGTCTGGCGCAACGGATTACTTGGAAGGGTGCCTGCGATCAGCCCGAAGTCATCGCAGCAATGCGCGCTGCCGACCTGTTCGTGCTACCGAGCCGGATTGCAGCGGACGGAGACCGCGATGGCCTGCCCAACGTTTTGATGGAGGCTGCATCCCAGCTGTTGCCAATTCTTTCGACGCCCGTGTCGGCCATCCCGGAATTCATTGAAACCGGAACCCACGGGGTGCTGTCCGATGACGACCCGAGCGCGCTGGCCTCGGCTATTGTCCGCCTGGCCGCTGACCCCCAGAAAACCGCGTTGATGGCTGTGGCGGCCTATGACCGCCTGATCTCTGACTTCCGCATGGACCCGGGGATCGCCCGTCTTTCCAATCGGCTGCGCGCATTGGGTGCGGACACAAACTGATGGCTCGGGTTGCCTTTTACTGTCCGATGAAGGCACCCGACAGCCCGGTCCCATCCGGGGATCGTGAAATGGCGCGCAACCTTATGCAGGCGATTGCCGCGCAGGGGGACACCGTCGAGCTGGCCTCACGACTGCGCATCTACGACAAATCTGGTGATGCGCAGCTTCAGACACTGTTGAGCGCCAAGGCACAGGCAGAGGTGCACCGCCTTGTCGCTGAGATGCCCTTGGACACGTCCCTTTGGGTGACGTATCACAACTACTACAAAGCGCCCGACCTTGTGGGCCCGCGCGTTTGCAAGGCGCGGAATATCCCTTACGTCCAGATCGAAAGCACCCGCGCTGCCAGCCGACTAGATGGTCCTTGGGCCAGTTTTGCCCAAGCCGCGCATGATTCCTGCGACGCGGCGCAAGTGATTTTCTATCATACGGCCAATGACCTGATTGCGCTTGAACGGGACAGGAGCGGGGATCAAAACCTTGTCGAGTTGCCACCGTTTCTTCCCCTGTCGGACTTGCCGCCTGCGTCAACGTGTGATGGCCCGATGCTGAGCGTTGGGATGATGCGTCAGGGTGACAAACTGGCATCTTACGACCTTATTGCCCAAACCCTGACCCTTCTGGATGGGGATTGGAGCCTGAATATTGCGGGCGATGGTCCGGCCCGTGGCGAAGTTGAAGCTCTGATGGCACCGTTCGGATCGAGGGTACGGTTTCTGGGGCAGTGCGACCGCCAAGCGCTGCAAGAACTTTACAGTGCGGCATCGGTTCTGGTTTGGCCCGGCGTGAACGAAGCTTTTGGGATGGTCTATCTTGAAGCACAAGCCAGCGGTGTGCCTATTGTTGCGCAGGATCGGCCAGGCGTGCGGGATGTGCTGAGTCCGTCGGACTACCCGCCTGTCAACTGCGGTGCTAAAGGGCTGGCCACCCGATTGCGTAGGTTACTAGATGACCTGTCGTTTCGTCGGTCACTGGGGGCCGAGGCCCGCACTCGGATGGCCGAGCGTCACTTATTGCCTGCGGCGACCGAGCGGTTCTGGCGATCCGCACGATCATTGGTGGAGGCCCAAAGATGACTCGTTTAGCCCTGCTCAGACATGGCCACACGCACTGGAATCGCGCAGGCCGCATTCAGGGGCGCAGCGACATTCCGCTGGATGCGGATGCCCGGGCTGAACTTGCGAGCACACGCCTGCCTGACACGTGGAAGGACGCGACCCTGTGGTCCAGTCCGCTGCTACGGGCCAGCGAGACCGCACGCCTTGTTGCCGGGCGCGACCCACGGACCTCGGATGCACTGACCGAGATGAACTGGGGTGATTGGGAGGGGTTGCGCGGTGTCGATCTGATAGCAGACCCTAAAAGTGGATACCGCCATATTGAGGATTGGAGCTGGGAATTCCGTCCGCCGAACGGTGAAAGCCCGGCCGAGGTCTGGTCACGGCTAATGCCCTGGCTGGATGGGCTATCCGGCGACACGGTTGCGGTCTGCCATATCGGTATCATGCGGGTCATTCTGGCACGTGCCTGGGGTTGGGATTTCGACGGACCCGCCCCATTCAAAATCAAGCGCAATCGGCTGTATATCGTTGACATGCCATCCCTCACGCCGTTGCCAGAACCCATCCGCCTGATCCGGTCCGAGGCCAACCTATGAAGGTGATGATCATTGTCACGCACCTGCTAGGCACCGGGCACCTTAGTCGGGCTTTGACGCTGGGCAAGGCATTTGAACGCGCGGGGCACGAGACCTTTATCGTTTCGGGTGGAATGCCTGCGCCGCAATTGGACAGTACCGATATCAGCCTATTTGGGTTGTCGCCACTTCGCTCGGTCGGAACCGACTTTACTCGGCTTTTGACCGCAAACGGTGACATCGCCGACGCGGCCTACCTGAAAGCGCGTGAAACTGCACTGGTGAAAGCCGTTGAAAGTTTCGCGCCGGATGTTCTGATAACTGAGCTGTTTCCCTTTGGCCGCCGGTCACTGGCGACCGAGTTCATCGCGGCGCTTGAGGCTGCCCGCACCCTGCCGCACCGCCCGACCATTTTGGGCTCGATCCGGGATATTCTGGCCCCACCGTCGAAAGAGTCCAAAGCGCAACGTACGGAAGAGATCGTGCTCCGGTACTACGATGGTATCCTCGTCCATGCAGATCAAGATGTTGTTCCGCTGGATGTCAGTTGGCCGGTTACCGATCGCTTGCGCAAGCGGCTGTTCTATACCGGTTTCGTCGCACCCGAAGCCCCCGTGCCGCACCCGGATGCGGTTGGCAAAGGCGAGGTGCTGGTCAGCGCCGGCGGCGGATCAGTGGGCCAGCCGATCTTTCGCGTGGCCATCGAGGCCGCCCGCAAGATGCCCAACAGGCGCTGGCGAATGTTGGTGGGCGGTCAAGACGCACGGCAGCGCATTGCCGATTTGCAAAACGATGTGGGTGATGCCCCGGTGACGCTGGAACCTGTTCGTTCGGATTTCCGCCAGATGCTGCCACTGGCCGCAGCGTCCGTCAGCATGTGCGGCTACAATACCGCGCTGGACATTCTGCAATCCGGCACTCCAGCCGTATTCATTCCGTTTGACGATGGCAAAGAGGTCGAACAGACACTGCGCGGGACTAGTCTTGCCGGTTTGTCCGCAATCGAACTTCTACCCAGCAACGAACTTGATGGCTCTGCTTTGGCGCGGGCTGTTGAGGCCGTGATCCTCCATGGCCCGCGTCCCGTTTCCGCCACGGGCTTTGACGGGGCGGACAGATCCGTCGAAATTGCGGTTAAGCTGAGGTCGCAAGCATGACGATTGACTGGCGCCCTTTGGACTCCGAACTAGACCGCTGGCGTACACAGAACCTTTCGCTGCCACTGTGGTGGCGCGACGACGACGCCGTCTCCGGGACGCCACAGCTAGAGATGCTGACAGGCCTGTCCCAGTCTCTTGACCTGCCCGTTCATCTGGCGATCATTCCGCGCAACGCCGATAGTCGGCTGGTGGATTACGTGGCGCGGTATCGGACGCTGATCCCGGTGGTGCATGGCTGGGCCCATCAGAACCACGCGCCTGAGAGTGAGAAAAAATCCGAGTTCCGACTGCACCGGCCCATCGAAGACATCACTGCGGATGCCCAGACCGGGTTGGATCGCTTGCGCAAACTGTTCGGTGACCGGCTGTGCCCGATGTTCGTGCCCCCTTGGAACCGCATTGCGCCCGAAGTGGTCGAACACCTACCCGAACTTGGGTTCCGCATCATCTCGGCCGCGACACCACGCAAAACGCGCTGGCCTATGCCCGGACTGGAACAGATCAACACCCATCTGGATCCGATCGACTGGCGCGGAACGCGCGGGCTGACGGCAGGGGACAAGCTGATTGCCCAAACGGTCAACCTGTTGCGTGACCGACGTGAGGGACGCACCGACAATGCCGAACCGTTCGGTGTGTTGACGCATCATCTGGTTCATGATCAAGACATCTGGACCTTTACCGAAGGGTTGCTGCGCAGATTTCTGGACGGCCCCGGCCGCATTTGGGTCGCACCATCTGAAAACCAACCCTGGGAGACCTGAATGAGCCGACTAGATTCCATGCTGCGCCGGTTGACGGCACAACGCGACGGGTTGAACTGGGCGGTCGCGCAGATCAGCGACATGGATGGCGACGTTCTGGATATGGGTCTGGGCAACGGGCGCACCTATGACCATCTGCGGGAAATCATGCCAGACCGGCGCATCTGGGTCATGGACCGGGTACTGCAATGCCACCCATCCAGCACCCCTCCGGCCGAAGATTTCCTGCAGGGCGAGGCTGAGCCAATGCTTAGAAAGCTTGCAACAGGTGGCCCAAAGATCGTGCTGGCGCATTATGATTTTGGACGCGGAATCAAAGAAGAAGATGTCGCAGAAGCAGCCCACCTGAGTCCCTTGATCGCGCAGGTGATGCGGCCCGGCGGATTGTTGATATCTGGGCAGCCTTTGGTGGGGTTTGAGCAGATCAGCGGCCCGGATACGATCGCGCCGGACAGGTATCTATTCTACAGGGCCTGATCAGGCAACGCGCCGTCCGCGTGACCAGACACCATTCAGAGCAGGTGCACCTTCCCGCAATCGGAACCGGATCACATCAGCCCGTGCACCGATGCGCAGCTCGCCACGATCCTCCAGACCAACGGCCTGTGCAGGGGCTTGGGTCACGGTCCGTAAACCGCGGGACATATCGCCCCACTGCTCACCTAGACGCGCCGCTGACAGCAGCAAGGCGGCGGGCACATAGTCCGAAGACAGAATGTCGAGAAGGCCAAGATCAGCCAACTCTTGCGCGGCGACATTTCCGGAATGCGACCCGCCCCGGATTACGTTGGGCGCACCCATCATGACCTTGATACAGTGATCATGGCAGGCCCGTGCGGCCTCTACGGTTGTCGGAAACTCGGCCAGTCGAATGCCGTGACCAGCGGATACAGCCACCTGTTCCTGCGTGGTATCATCGTGACTGGCCAGGATCGCGCCAAAGCGTTTTGCTGCTTTAACGGTTTCAACCTCGTGCCGGTCACCATACCGGTCGCGCAGCGCCTTGAGCTGGGCCACATGCTGCAGAAAGTCGTCGTCGGACATGCTGTGCTTGCCCTTCATATAAGCTTCGAGCTGCGACATGTTCCGGAACTGCCGCTGCCCCGGCGTATGATCCATAAGAGACACCAGCCCCACACGATCTTCGGCGCTGAACTCATCCAACTCATCCACCAGTGTTTCCGAGCACACCTCGGCCCGGAGATGCAAAAAGTGGCTGATCTTCAACGCGTCCTGTTCGCGCAGCTGCCATAGCTCACGGGACAGATCGCGGGCGTATTTCTTGTAGCGGTTGCCACTTGGGATCGAACCGATGCGCATCGCATCAAACACGGTGGTGATCCCGGTACTGGCCAGTTCGGCATCATGGGCCAGAATGGCCGCCGCATGGGGCCAGTCGACCTTGGGGCGCGGCTGGATGTGGCGTTCAAGGTTGTCGGTGTGCAGCTCAACGAGACCGGGGCTGACATAGTCGCCTTCGCAGTCTATGGCACCGACGGGAATGGCCGGGCCGGTTGCGATGTCTGCAATCGTCTCGCCTACAATACGGACGCTGCCTGTAACCGTCTCATTCGGAAGAACAAGCGTGGCATTGGCAAGGATCATTTCTTCTGTCATCTGAACTTCACACGGTCTGAGATATTGAGAAGGCCACGCATAGGAGGCCAATGTGACATTCACGCGATACGCGATCTATTTTGCGCCACCAGACGCGGCTGAATGGGCGCAATTCGCCAACAGCTGGCTGGGTTGGGACATCGAGACCGGCACCGCCCTTGCGCATCCCGTGATCGACGGCGTTGATGTTGCAACCGTAACCGAGGTGCCGCGCAAATACGGTCTGCATGCGACAATCAAACCCCCGTTCCGGCTGCGGGATGGTCAGACGGTTGAGGCGTTGCACGACGCCTGCGCGCGGGTTGCAGCTTCGCAGCCCGTTGTGATCCAAGGCGGGCTGACGATCGCCCGACTTGGCCGATTCCTTGCCCTGCGCCCACTGGGGGATGAGGCCGCGCTGAACGCTTTGGCCGCCGCTTGCGTGCGCGAGCTGGACAGCTTTCGCGCGCCGCCTGCACAGTCCGAGCTTGACCGGCGCCGCGCCAGTGGCCTGACCGCCCAGCAGGACGCCAACTTGCTGCAATGGGGTTATCCTTACGTGATGGATGCGTTTCGCTTTCACATCACGCTCAGTGGTAAATTGAACAAGGCCACGCTGACAACGGCTGAGGCGGCGCTGCAATCGCGGCTTGCCCCATTGCTGCCGCAGCCGTTTCAGATCGATGATCTGGCGTTGGTGGGTGAGGCCGTGGATGGGCGGTTTCACCTGCTGCATCGCTATGCCCTTTCCGGTTGAAGGTGGTCGAGGATCGTATCGATCGTAGACTCCAGCGACCCGGAATTGTCGATCTCCAGGACCCGCATCAACCCCTCGGGCAAACGCGCCTTTGCACGTGTCATCCGCCGCGCCTGCTCGGCCGTGCTTTCGCGTCCGCGTGCTGACAGGCGGTGCGCAAGAACCTCGGGGGTTGCAGTCAGCGAGATGACTACCAGATCGCCGAACACCTCTTGCGCCTGTAGCAAAACAGACCGCGACAGGTTCACCAACACCCCATCCGCTTGCTGTCTAAGCTCCTCAACGGTCTTGGGCACACCGTAGAACAGGCCATGCGCAGGCCAATGCAAAGCAAATGCACCCTGTGCAACCATCTGCTGAAAGCTTTCAACGGACACCCGGTCAAAGTCTTCGCCTTGTTTGCCTTCGGGCCGCGTGATGACCCGGCGCACCCGGTGAAAACCGGGAACACGCGCGTCTAGCGCTTCGATCACGCTGTCCTTGCCGACGCCTGATGGGCCAACAATTGCTATGACCGGAGCAAGGCTCATCCCAGCACTCCGGGCGTGAAGTCAGAGACGTTGACCTCGCGATCACAAACCCGGTCTCGCGCGCCGACATCGTGAAAAATCCCGACAATTGCAGCACCGCGCGCCTTGGCCTCTTCGATCAATGACAGCACTGTCTCACGGTTCTGTACATCCAGCGAGGCGGTGGGTTCATCCAGTAGCATCGCGGGATAGTCATGCGCGAAACCGCGGGCTATGTTCACCCGTTGCTGCTCGCCCCCCGAAAAGGTCGTTGGACTCAGCCCCCACAGGTGCTCAGGGATGTTCAGCCGCGCCAACAGCGCTGCCGCTTTTTCCAGCGCCACCTGCCGCTCGCAGCCTAGTGACAGTAATGGGTCAGCCACCACCTCAAGCGTCGGCACGCGCGGGACAACGCGCAGGAACTGGCTGACATAGCCAAGAGTTTCGCGCCGCAGGGCCAGAATCTGGCGCGGCTCGGCCTGCGCCACGTCAAGCCCGCCCACCAAAACCTGCCCGGACGCCGCCAGGTAGTTCCCATAGATCACCCGCATCAGGGTTGACTTGCCTGCCCCGGACGCTCCGGTCAGGGCAATGCACTCTCCCGGCGCGACGGTCAGCGACGCGCCCTCCATCACAGGGATCACCGCACTACCCTGATTGTGCAGGGTAAAGCTTTTGCTCACATCTTTCAGCTCGATCATCGCCGCCATCTTCACACCTGCAACACGCTTGAGACCAGCAACTGCGTATAAGCGTGCTGCGGATCGTCCAGAACCTGATCGGTCAGTCCGCTTTCGACCACGTGGCCGTCTTTCATCACCATCAAACGATCCGCCAGCAGGCGCACCACGGCCAGATCATGAGTGACGATAATCGCGCTCAGCCCCATCTCGCGCACCAGCCCGCGCAACAGGTCCAGCAGCCGCGCCTGAACCGATACATCCAGCCCGCCGGTTGGTTCGTCCATGAACACTAGCCGAGGTCCCGTGACCAAATTGCGCGCGATCTGCAGGCGCTGCTGCATTCCGCCCGAAAATGCAGTCGGGCGATCATCGACGCGAGTCCCGTCAATCTCTACGCGTCCCAGCCAGTCGATGGCATTGTCGCGGATATCACCATAGTGGCGGTCACCCACGGCCATTAGGCGCTCACCAATATTGGCGCCTGCACTGACCGACATGCGCAACCCGTCCCGTGCATGTTGATGCACAAAGGCCCAATCTGTTCGCCCCAGCATCCGGCGTTCAGGCTCAGACATGGTGACCGTGTCCACTGGCCCGTCAACGCGGGTGTCAAAAATCACCTGCCCTGCATCCGGTTCCAGATGGCCAGCCAGGCAATTCAACAGGGTCGACTTGCCAGACCCGCTTTCACCAACGATCCCCATCACCTCGCCGGGGTAAAGATCGAAACCAACACCCGTGCATCCGATGCGGGTGCCATAGCGCTTTTCGATCCCTTTGACCTGCAGTAAGGGCGTCATGCCACGCCCTCCGTAGCCATGCGTCCCTGATGGCCCGCCTGACGGCGCGAACGGCAATAATCGGTGTCAGAGCAAACGAACATCCGGTTTCCCGCATCATCCATGATCACCTCGTCCAGATAGCTGTCCTCGGCACCACACAGATCGCAGGGATGGTTGGCCTTGGTTGCTTCGAACGGGTAGTCTTCGAAATCAAGGCTCACCACCCTGGTATGGGGCGGCACCGCGTATATCCGTTGTTCCCGCCCTGCACCGAACAGCTGGATAGCATCCATTTCCAGTTTGGGGTTGTCGAATTTCGGGATCGGCGACGGGTCCATCACATAGCGCCCCGACACCTTCACCGGATAGGCGTAGGCGGTCGAAATCGCCCCGTGCTGGCTGATGTCTTCGTAAAGTTTCACATGCATCAGACCATATTCCTCAAGACTGTGCATCTTTCGGGTTTCAGTCTCGCGCGGTTCTAGAAAGCGCAAGGGTTCAGGGATCGGCACTTGGTAGACGAGGATCTGATCCTCGCGCAGCTTGGCCTCGGGGATGCGGTGGCGCGTTTGAATGACGGTGGCCTTTTCGGTTACCTCGGTGGTCGCGACCCCCGCGGTCTTTTCAAAGAACTTGCGGATCGAAACTGCATTCGTGGTGTCATCCGCGCCCTGGTCGATCACCTTGAACGTGTCACCCGGTGTCAGTGTCGCCGCCGAGACCTGAACGCCGCCAGTACCCCAGCCATAGGGCATCGGCATTTCCCGGCTGGCAAAAGGCACCTGATAGCCCGGAACAGCCAGACCTTTCAGTATGGCCCGACGGATCATCCGCTTGGTCTGTTCATCCAGATAGGCAAAGTTATACGCGCTCATTCCGCGGCCTCCTTGGGTGAGATACGGTCTTCGGCCTCGCGCCGCAGCTTACGCACCAGTTCCAGTTCAGACTGGAAATCCACGTAATGCGGCAGTTTGATATGTTCGAGAAACCCGGTCGCCTGGATGTTGTCCGCATGGCTCAGGACAAACTCTTCGTCCTGCGCCGGGGCACCTAGGTTGTCCTCGCCCAACTCTTTCCAGCGCAGGGCACGGTCCACCAGCGCCATGGCAATCGACTTGCGTTCAGATTGGCCAAACACCAGACCATAACCACGCGTGAATTGCGGTGGTTCCACTTTTGAGCCTTTGAACTGGTTGACCGTCTCGCATTCGGTCAGTTCGACCTCACCGATTTCGATGGCAAAGCCCAGTTCGGGGATTTCCATCTCAACCGCGACCTTGCCGATCCGCAGCTCGCCTACAAAGGCATGGTTGCGGGCATAGCCACGCTGGGTCGAATACGCCATGCCCAGCACGAACCCTTCATCCCCGCGCGTCAGAGATTGCAGGCGTAACGGGCGCGTGGCCGGATACTCCATCGGTTCGCGGGTCAGATCGCCCGGGGCCGCGTCGCTGGCAGGTTCGTCCTGAAGAATGTCTTCAGCCTTGAGGAACCCGGATATATGCGGAGTGGAACCCGTACGCGGCTGGCCTTCGGGTGCTGGGGCAACTTCACCCTCAGCTGCCAGTTTGAAATCCAGAAGACGATGCGTATAGTCGAATGTCGGGCCCAGAACCTGCCCCCCCGGCGCATCCTTGAAGGTGGCCGAGATACGGCGATCGCAGGTCATCTCACCCGTATCCACAGGGTTCGAGTACCCGAACCGCGGCAGGGTCGTACGGTAGGCACGGATTAGAAAGATCGCCTCGATCAGATCACCGCGTGCCTGTTTGATCGCCAGCGCCGCCAGATCAGGGTCAAACAACGATCCTTCGGCCATGACCCGGTTTACCGCAAGGCTCAGTTGTCCACGGATTTGCGCGATGCTGAGTTCGGCGACATCTGTGTCGCCCCGCCGCTCTTCAGCCAGCCAGGCATGCGCATTTTCGATGGCTTTTTCGCCACCTTTGACAGCCACATACATCGCTTATCCCCTGTCCTTGATTTGTGTGCTGCGCGGCAACGCTGCGAGCTTGTCGCCGCAGGTGAAAAAGAAGTCACACCCCAACGGATAAAGCGACGCGTTGGTCTGAAGCGCCCGAACATCCGGCAGCGACAAATGCGCCGTGCCCTTGATCCCCGGTCCGGTAAGTCCGGGACCCGTCTTGTGCAGCGCTTCGCATTCGACGATCAGGGTCGCTGAACGGTCAGGGTATTCGGGCGTTCCGACGCGGTATTGGTTCAACGGCCCCAGTGCCTGCCACGTTCCAACGGCAAAATCCGCTTCGGTCGCATCGGTCAGCGGCGCACCGGTGTGGAAGGTCAGCCATTGCCGCACCGCATCTGCGTCGGTCGCACCCGCCAAATGCACCTTGGTGTCCGGATCGCAGAGCGTCAGGAGCAACGTCCCCGCCGCGACGGACAAAGGTGCCGGGGGCTGGCAGCCGGAAACCGAACGGATTTCGCCCGGCCGTGCCATGACTGTCATAGCAGCCCTAAAGGCATGGGCCGCATCAACGGGAGCGTTTTGGAAACCGCCTGAGAATTGGATATGCGCAGCCATCAATCCTCTCCCCGAACCAGCGTGAAGAATTCAACCTTGGTAGCCGCAGCCTTGGCGGCCCGCGCCGTTTTGGTGGCCTGCATTTGCTGCGCAAGCGGATCAAGCACCCGCTCCCGGATTGCGCCGGCGGCCTTGGTCTGCATCAAGGCGTCAATCAACGCCGCGGCCTCGGCCTTGCGTTTCGACCGACCCTGCACATGGCCATGCCCGACAGTTCCATCCCCTAGCACCAAGGAACATCGCGTAACTGTCATCTCACCAAGGTTGAACGGGGCACCCGACCCACCGATCCGGCCACGCACCATCACACCGCCTACTTCCGGACGACGAAGCCAGTCATAGCCAGGACTCGTGTCAATTTCATCCCACAGCGCCATCAGCGCCCCTTCCGGGGCGCGGGCCAATAGACCCATCCACTCCTGCCGCTTGGCAACCGCAATATTTGTCTGATCTGTCATCGAAGCCTCTTGGCTGAGTTGTCTACTTTAACTATACAACTAGACAAATATTACATCCCGGAGGGCAGAATCGCAATCCGCGATACTGTGAAAGTTTGGTGACATGAGCAAAACGCCCGTCTGGAAAAGCATCGCTCTCAGCCTGACCGCCGACATTGCTGAGGGAAGATACAACAGCGGCGACCAGCTTCCGACCGAGGCGCAACTGGCGGCACAGCACGGAGTCAATCGGCACACCGTTCGCCGTGCGTTGTCTGACCTCGCAGAGCAAGGGCTGGTACACTCACGGCGCGGTGCAGGTGTTTTTGTAACCGCGCGTCCGACCGACTATCCGATCGGCAAGCGCGTACGATACCACAAGAGCATTTCAGCAAGCGGCAAGATACCGGGTAAAAAGATACTCTCATTGACCACACGCGCAGCGGATGATGCTGAAGCAGAAGCGCTGGATCTTGAAGCCGGAGATAAGGTTCATGTCTATGACGGTCTGTCGCTTGCCGACGGCCAACCCATCGGGGTGTTCCAAAGCGTTTTCCCGGCTGATCGCTTGCCCAGCATCCTGGCTGCGTTACAAGACACCCATTCCGTAACCGAAGCTTTGCAACGATGTGGCGTTGCTGATTACACACGCGTGTCGACGCGGCTGACCGCGCGGGCCGCGACAGCGACACAAGCCCTGCATCTGCATCTCACCGAAGGTGCACCGGTCCTCTTCTCTGCGGGGATCAACGCTGACCTGAACGGCGTGCCGGTGGAGTATGGCCGCGCAGTCTTTGCCGGAGACCGGGTCACTTTAACCTTGAACGATGACTAAACTTCGACGTCCTCCCGCCCGTCTTCAACCTCCTGTCGGAGGTCTCATCCCGTTGGGCATAGCGCCGCGCTTTGCGCGGCGCCGAGCCCAAAGCCGCCAAGGAGGGTCGGCGCAGCCGAGGCTCCTGCGGGTGCGGGAGCTTTTCCGTTACTTTGCTGCCGGATCATTCATATTTTTCTAGGAATGCTTCGACGCTTAACGCGCGAAAATCAGCTAGAGCCGCGCGCAGGCGCAGGTTGTCCCAATCCCACCAAGCCAAGGCAAGCAGACGCATTACAACCGCTTCAGGAAAGCGGCGGCGAATTGGTCTGGCGGTCACACCGCCGACGATCATGTACGGGGGAACATCCTTGGTGACCACTGCACCGGACGCGATCACCGCACCGTGGCCAATTGTAACTTCGGGTTTGATAATCGCCGCGTGACCGATCCATGTGTCGTGACCAATTTTTGCCAAGCGACTGGCGCGATGTGCGAACCAATCCGCGTCATCCTGCGCATCATCCCAATAATCCGCTGAACGATAAAGGAAATGGTGCAAGGACGCCTTTTCCATCGGGTGATCCGTGGCCCCTATTCGCGTGTAGCTGGCGATATTGGCAAATTTCCCGATCTCTGCATTGGCAATATCACACGTCCGGTCGCAGTAAGAATAATCCCCCCAAACCGAATTTGTAATCCGGCTGCCCGCGCCAATTTCCACGTATGCGCCGAAACTGCTGCCGGTGATCTGGCAATCCGGGTGGATGAATGGCCGGTCAGGGTGCAGGCGTGCCATGGTCTTTGTCCTTAATTGTCGGTCAGGGCAGCAGAAACGGCTTGGATCCAGGATCAGCCGGTTTTCGTTTTTTGCCCGTCTCACCCTTAATCAGCTTTTTGCGCAGCCAGCCCGAGAACCAGTCCATCAACATCACCATCAAGATGATCAGGACGATATAGTAGGCGACCTCTTCCCAGTCCTTCTGCGTGATGATCGCCTGCGTCAGCAACAGGCCGATCCCGCCGCCTGTAATCGCACCGATCACGGTGGCGCTGCGGGTGTTGGATTCAAGGAAGTACAGCAACTGGCTCAGCAGGATCGGCGTCACCTGGGGGATCACGCCGAACCGATAGCGCTGAGGCGCGTTTGCTCCGGTCGATTGGACGCCTTCTATCTGCTTTTGGTCAACGTTCTCCAGCGCTTCCGAGAAAATCTTGCCGAATGTACCGGTGTCCGTAACCAGAATTGCCAGAGCACCCGTCAATGGACCCGGGCCAAAGGCGCGCGCCAGAACCACAGTCCAAATTAACGCATCCACGCCGCGGACAAAGTCAAACACGCGCCGCGTTGCGAACCGCACGGACTTTAAGGGGTTGAAGTTGCGCGTCGCCAGAAAGGCCAGCGGCAAAGCAACCATCGCCGCCCCGAAGGTTCCCAGAAAGGCCATCAGGATCGTCTCAAAAATGGCCCAGGCCACATCCTGATGCCGCCACATCTTATTGGTCCAGAAATCATTGAAGATCGCGCCCGCCTCACCTTTCGCGGCCAGCCCGGCAAGTTCGCCGAAGGATTTGCCATAGTAAGGGCTGTCCAACGTGAACCAGAACAGCTCCCACCCGGTAAAATATCGAAACACCTCCGACCGGTTACGGGTCACGGTCAGGCGCCCAGCATCCGTGGTCACAGCCAGACGGTTTTTCGAAACGTTGATCCACTCCGGCACCTCGCCCGGAGGCAGTTCTGCCTGTACGCCAGCCGAACGAGAGGGCGTTGCCCGAACGGTGCCATATCCCGGAATGTCATACGTTACGGTTTCCGGACCGAAGCGCACGATATGACCGTCTTCGAGGTCAATCACTGTCGTCTCGCCCAGAGTAACCCAATCGGGCGCTTCACCTTCTGGGTAGGTGCCCTTGCGCTCACCTTCGATGGCGGCAGACACTTCGCCCGTGCGATTGTCGCGTTCGATATGAGTTTTGTAGCTGTAGCTGTCCGAAACCAGCGTCTTGCCGTTTTCCCAATTCGCCCGTGCAGCCAGCCCGACCACATCGAAGGCAAAGAAAACATAGATCAGGTAAACCAATACCAAGGCTGGCAGGCCAAAATTCATCACCCGTTTGCGGCTGAATAATCGATCCGCTTCGGCCTTCAACTCGGCAGTGGTCAGGTCGGTTGCAAATGTGCTCATGCCGAGGCTCCTTTTTCGGACCCGTGGGTCAGGCGGTCCCGCAGATAGCCAGACAGCTGGTCGACGACGACAATTGTAACGAACAACAGGATGAATATGGCAGCCGCTTCGTCATACCGCCCCTGCCCCCAGGACATGGCATTGCGCAGCTCATAGCCCAGACCACCGGCCCCGACAAAACCAAGAATCGCCGACGCGCGGATGTTGATTTCGAAGCGAAGCAAGGCATAGCTGACATAGTTCGGCCCGACCTGCGGGATCACGCCCAGATACATTCGCTGTGACCAGTTGGCCCCAACCGATTGCAGCCCTTCCACCGGTTTTAACGAGGCATTTTCGTTCACTTCGGAAAACAGCTTGCCCAGCGCGCCAGCAGTATGGATCGCGATGGCGATCATCGCAGGCACCGGGCCACCGCCAAGGATAAAGATCAAAACCAACGCGATGACGATTTCCGGAACCGCCCGGAACACGTCCGAGATCCGTCGGAAGAGCGGGATCAAAGACGGCCAATAGGCCATCCCCCGCGTCGACATCAGAGCCAGAAACGTTCCCAATATCGTCCCGGCCAGCGTTGCCGCCGCGGCGATGTTCAGGGTTTCCACAAGTGCAGGAAAGAACGTGACCAGATTCGCCGGCATCTCGGCGATTTTTTCCCAGGCTTCCGACAGAACCTCGGACGGGTAGTCGAGAATGCGGTGCCAGCCGTCAATAAAGCTGCCTGCATTGCGGCTGTCGGCTGTCCGGAACCCGGCAGCCATCATGACAACAAAAAGGATCAGGAGGATGCCACCATAGACCTTCTTGCGCCGCGTCATCGCAGTGTATTCGTCGCGGATATCCTCGACGGTCGGAGTACCGGCAGTCAGCTCTGTCATGAAATTCTCCTGAAAGGCAGACCGGGGTCCGGCTTGTCACCGGACCCCGTTCAATTCACGCGCTGCCTTAGTTGGACTTCAGCTTGCGGGCTTCAATGATGATTTCATAAGCGTCGTGCGTGATCGGCTCGAACGCCTTAGCCTCGCCTGCGGCCACGCCATAAAAGCAGTCAGCGTCTTTTTCATGCAGACCGGCCATCAGGGCCGTCATCTTCTCTTTCACGTCCGCAGGCAGGGCGGTACGCAGAACAACCGGACCTTCCGGGATCGGCTGCGACTGCCAGATCATGACCAGGTCGTTCATATCGACCAGACCCGCATCAACGGCCCGGCGCAGCGCACCCGAGTTGAAACCGTCTTCCCAATTGCCCAGACCGTCGGCCCATGTCACGCCGCCGTCAACGTCGCCGTTGTTGACCGCAACGATAGTCTGCTCATGACCACCGGTGAACTTTACCTCACCGAAGTAGTCGCCCGACTCCATGGTCGCGCCAGTCGCCTGGGGAATTTCAATCGACGGGATCAGGTAGCCTGAGGTTGAGTTCGGATCGCCAAAGCCAAAGGTCTTGTCCTTCATATCTTCCAACGAGGCGATGCCGCTGTCCTTACGGGCGAAACCGATGGAGTAATAGCCGTACCCGCCATCCAGGTTCACTTTGACCAGAACCGGCTCAACAGCTTCGGGGTCGCTCAGATAGGTTTTCGCGTAACCCGACGCGCCCAGCCAGGCCATATCGATTGTACCACCCAGCAGACCCTGGATCACACCGTTGTAATCGGCCGGAGCAAACAGCTTGGTTTCAACACCCAGCTCTTCCTCGGTATATTGACGCAGGCATTCGTTGTTGTTCAAACGATCCTGAGCGTTCTCACCTCCAAGAATTCCAATGCGGAATTCGCTTATCTCTTCGGCCGGGACCGGTGTGGCCAGTGCCGTTGTGGCCACCAGGGCAGCAATCAGTTTCTTCATCTGTCTCTCTCCAGGTTGATGTGCCGGCCTCTCATCGGGCCGGGCGATGAAAGGGTGGGTGGGCCTAGATGGTGGCTTCAGCTTCCATCAGCGCTTTCTGGGTGGCGTCCAGCGTGTCAATCTCGGTTGATGTCGCCGCTTCCGAAAAGCTGGCATCGGCCCCATAGATTTCGCGCGCGACGCCAGTGGTCAGCTGTTCGGGAATACCGTCAAAGACAATGCGCCCGTCGCGCATACCAACCACCCGGTCGCAGTAGCGTCGCGCTGTATCCAAAGTGTGCAGGTTGGCAATGACTGTCCGGCCATCCTCTTCGTGGATGCGACGCAAGGCCTGCATCACCACCTGCGCATTCATTGGGTCCAACGAGGCAATGGGTTCGTCGGCCAGAATGATTCTGGGATCCTGCATCAATGCACGCGCAATCGCGACGCGTTGCTGTTGACCGCCTGACAGGGCCTCTGCCCGCTTTGGCGCGTGTTCAGCGATCCCGAGGCGATCAAGAATATCGATGGCGCGGTGGATTTCTTCCATCGGGAAAAGGTTGAACATGGTCGCCAGCGTCGAGTGTCGGTTCAACGTGCCATGCAACACGTTCGAAACCACATCCAGTCGTGGCACAAGGTTGAACTGCTGGAAGATCATCGCGCAGTCCGCTTGCCAGGCGCGCTTATCACGGCCCTTCAGCCGAGTGACATCGCGGCCATCACACAGAATCTGCCCATCGCTGGAGTCCGTCAGACGGTTGATCATCCGCAACAGCGTCGATTTGCCGGCACCCGATCGACCGATGATCCCGATCATGCAGGGTTTGTCTACATCCAGCGACGCGGCGTCTACGGCCACATTGTCCCCGAAGCGTTTGGTCAGTTTTTCGATGCGCAGCACGTGCCACCCCCAAGTCGTGTTGGCGGTGGGGTACAGACACTGCTCAACGGCTATGTGTCAGAGCAGTGAAAGTTTTGTAACGGAGCCCGCGTTACGGGGGCTACCCTTTGCAGCACGGCGCAGGTATACGCAGGCCTAACCCGTCATCTGACCTGAGGCCGCAATGAGCTTTGACCGCACCATCAAGATCGCTCCATCAATCCTGTCTGCCGATTTCGCGAATTTCGGGCAAGAGATTCAGGCCATCGAAGCGCAAGGCGCAGATTGGGTCCATGTCGACGTGATGGACGGCCATTTCGTTCCAAACCTGACTTTCGGACCACCTGCCGTCAAAGCGTTCCGTCCGCATGTGAAAACGGTCATGGACGTGCACCTGATGATCACCCCGGTCGATCCCTATATTCAGGCTTACGCGGACGCCGGCGCGGACATACTGACGGCGCATATCGAGGCCGGGCCGCACACACACCGAACGCTTCAGGCCATCCGCGCCGCTGGCATGAAAGCGGGCGTGGCGCTGAATCCCGGCACCCCTGCCGAGGCAGTTGAACACTTGCTTGATCTGACCGATCTGGTCTGCGTCATGACCGTGAACCCAGGCTTCGGCGGTCAGAAGTTTATCGACCTGACCAGCAAGGTGCGCAAACTGCGCCAGATGATTGGCGACCGTCCGGTACATATCGAAATCGACGGTGGTGTCGATCCGCAAACCGCTCCGCTTGTGGCAGCCGCGGGTGCCGATGTGCTGGTTGCGGGTTCTGCGGTGTTCAAGGGCGGCTCGGTGGATAGCCCCGAAGTATATGGCGAAAATATCCGTGCCGTGCGGGCGGCGGCTGAGTCAGGACTGTCCTGAAACTAAAACGCCAAGCACCTTGTCCAAAGCTTGCTATTAAGAATTCGCGTTCAACTGTCGTTTGGCGCGGATAAAGAAACTTGGTGCAATGGCCACTTAGCTGTCAGAGCGCGCTTAACCTTTAAACATCCAACCCGTTGGCGCGACCGAAGTCAGTGTAGAACGTCTCGCTGCGAAACTTGGCAAGCGTTTGTTCATCAACATCATTGGGATCATTGCCAACTCTGCTGATGCCTGTTCCCTCAACCAGTCTGTTCACCAAATTGAAAACCCCGCAAACCTGTATCGCATCGAAAAGCGCATCTTCAGACCATCCCGCCCTGTATACTGCGTTTGCATCCTCTTCGGTCATTCGGGAAGGTGACAGTGTAAGTTTTGCGACATAGGCGAGGATTGGCTTGAACCTTTGATCGACAGGCGCTGAATTGAGATCCTCCACAAGCAATTCAATCAGTTCCGGATCAATGCCATACGCACGGGCGAACACGGTATGGGCACCGTGGCAATAGGAACATGCGTTCAGTCCCGAAACGTAGGCCGCGATCAACTCACGCTCGGCAAAGGAAAGGTCGCTCTTGCCACGCATGACGAGGCTTTCATATTCGCACCATGGGGCAAGCTTGCCCGGAAACAAGCTGAATACACTGCCCAGCGTCGCGTCTTTGGATAGAGATGGGAACAATTTCTTCATCATTACCCCGTCAATCTAGGGAACGTTGACGCTCCTCCGATCCCGTCGCCATTTAATGTGTGCAGAGTAACAGCATTTCTCTTGTAGGAAAACGCGTGCCTATTCCCAAGACGAGGCATACGAAAAAGGGCGCCCCAAGGGACGCCCTTTCCGTTCGATCATTCGCTAGCGCGAATTACTCGATGATCTTCGACACGACGCCGGCGCCGACGGTGCGGCCGCCTTCGCGGATGGCGAAGCGGAGGCCCTGCTCCATCGCGATCGGGGCGATCAGC